>CAWDFW010000001.1:0-65160 GCA_963801595.1 Terriglobia bacterium
GCCGCCCCAGCCCGGTCTATCGATAGGCGGGCTCAAACGGTTTGCACTGCTCAGCAAAGAACCGGTCACGCACATAGGGTAACGCCTGCCTCGCCTCGCTGTAGCCCAGACCCTGGAGTTGCAGCGATCTGCTTCGCACCGTCCAGACGGAAGCGCCCTGTGGGGCGGGGGGGGTCCCACCCTCAGCACCTTCTCCATTCCCCTGTCCCTTCCCGTGAGGTGGCGTGCCATTCCGAGCGCTGATCGCGACTGTCCACGTATAGCAGCGAATATTCCGCGCCTGAGCCAAAACAGTCCCCACTATGTCCTTTCTGCTTGAGGTCGAGAGCCTCCTCCGTGCATCCGAGACTTAAAACGTCGACGTCCTCCGCTGGCTGGCCCAGCAAGGTTATCGCTTCTACAACGGCGAGGCTCACGGGATTGTTTGCCCACACGCCACCGTCGACGAGTGCAATGTGGTTCGCCGAATGATACGCAGGAAAGTAAGTTGGGGCGGCTGCAGTTGCCATGGCTACCTCGACGGCTCCCACCTTGTAGTCCATCATCAAGCGCTTGCTGTGTGCAGTCTTGAAGATGTGAATGTCGGACTTGTTCGCATCGAATGACGGGATCAACAAACGCACGCGGGAGTCGCCCAGCGTCTTAGTGCCGAACACGTCGTCCAGCGCGGCGCGAAGCGGGCCAGGGTCGTACCTTTCTAGGCCCAGCAGGAGTCGTAGTGTGGGCTCTTGGCCACCCGGAAAGATGCCCGGACCCAATTTGACAAAGAAGCGCGCCATCTCCCGCGCGCTGAGCCCGAGGCCTAATCCGATGGCCAGGATCCCACCTGCGGAAGTACCGGCTATGAGGTCAAAGCACTGCGCGACCGACTGCAAACCTAATGTGTTTTCGATCTCCGCCAAAAAGCTCGCGGGGAACACACCCTTGATACCGCCGCCGTCTATCGAAAGGATCTTGAATTGGCTCATTCTTTCGGGCTCGCTGGCTCGTGGCCTTCACCAAACCACTCGCCTGTCGCGAGCCATATTTCATAAAAAAACAACCAAAAGGAGATCCAGGGCACGATGAATTCAGAAATTCTTTGATCGGGCCGCCACTCTGTCCGCAGATGCAGGCAAAGATCGTTCCCTTCGAATACATGTGGAAGCTTGGTGCACCCGGGCGCTAACCGCAAGCGTGGTCGCAGCACTTGAACCCTCGGACGTGTCGGAACCTTATACTCAAGTCCGACGGTGTATCTGTCGCTGGTCGGTGATGGTTGCAGTATCCCGGAGCATCGAAGGTCGTTCCTCGCGGTGACCACATGGAACTCTGGAAAAGCCAGCTTCAGAAAATACGCCTGCTGCACAGGCGTAAGCGGCCTTTGCGAAAGGTAATTACTCTTTCCCATAAAAAGTGTTCGGCCTCGCGAATGTGACCCCTGGGCCAACCGACGCGATAATGCCAGCACTGGTCACACCCAACTTGCGTGCCACTCTCGATTCTTGGAGCTGTTTCGCCCGTTTTCTCAAAACTGTTTTGACTTGCTCACCGAATAGCTCCTCGAGTTCGGCATTCACGTTCTCGCCTCGCGACATCAGCTGCGACCATCGACGTTGGAAATCGCGTATGCCCGCCTCGAATGCTTCATACGCGCCGTAGTTCGAATCCCAGCGTTCTGTCAGATCCTCAGCGAGGTTGGATGGGTTCAACAGGCGCAAATGCTTTTCGCCAGCCCGGCGAGAGACCTCGATGAGATTCACGATGCCGCCCAACACCGAAGTGAGCGCACTGCTCACTGACTGTTCCCCGCGATATGCGAGCGCCGAGACAGTGGTCAGGACGATTGAGATTGGAACCAACTTTGGGTCATAGCCGGTATAGTATCGATCTCTCCATCGCTTGATCAGCTGCACGACGAGCTGGAGCGTGTCCTTCTCCGCGACGGCTTCTTGCGGTGGGATCGGCGCCGCCTTTTCGAGCAGTCGATCGATCAGCAACTGTCTGCTCTTCTGTTTAAACCACTCGATGTAGCCGAGGGGGTTGCTATCACACCATCCTTTCGCCGCGCGGTCAGGAACTTTTATGGAGCTTCCGCCAACAGCAAGGTTCAGGCATGCAGGTAGCACGTCCATGTAAAACTCGTCCGCGTATTCGATACGTACGCAACGGTTTTTCAGCGACGTCATCGGACGATAGGTTCCGTTCTGTCGCAGAAATTCGTACAAAGATCGAATCAATCCCATTGGATCAATGCCACGGTGATCCCGTGAGAGTTGGAGCACGAAATCGAGGTCGTGAGGGCCCGCGGTAGGTATCACCGTCGTGCCGAGAGCCATCGAACCTTGTGGATAGATCTCCGGTTGAAAATACCGAAACGGACTTCCCGCACCCTCCAGCAGCTCATTCAGGGCGTCGTATCTTGAAACCGCAAGATCGTATCGGGCGGGGGTAAGCTGAAGTTCCTCGCAGACCTGGATGAGCAATTCGTCAAGAGCCGTAGCAAATGTTTGCGGCAAAGAAAAACTAGGTACAACCGCCATGGCATTCCTCACTTGTTGGGATTGCTACACGCTGGCGGGAGTACGGCTGGAACCTAGGGCAGTCGCTAATCTAACGTCAGTGGTCGCGAAATCCAAATTTAACTACAAGAACTAAAAATAACCGGGGCGGACAGCAGCAAGTAGCCGCCGCCCCCTTTTCCCTTACGAGCATCCGCTAGTCGATCCACAACTAGAGCACCTGTAGCAGCTTCCATTGCGCGTCATGATGGATCCGCAGAAGCTGCAGGTGGGGGCGTCGCCCAGGTCGATGAGTCCGGCGAGAGCGTCGGCGGCGTGGACGGAACCCGGCGTCGGACCTCGGACTTCGGACCTCTGGTCGGAAGCAGCCGAGCCGCTCACATCGTCTGCGGCTGACGGCTGAGGTCCGGCGCCCGGCGTCCGCAGTCTCAGGTTTTCGAACAGCATGCCCTGCTGGCCGGTGAGGAAGCGCAACTGCAGCCAGCGGAAGATGTAGTCCATGATCGACTTGGCGAAGCCGATGTCGGGATTGTTGGTCCAGCCGCTGGGTTCGAAGCGGGTGTGGGCAAACTTTTCGCAGAACAGTTTCAGGGGCACGCCGTGTTGCAGCGCGATGGAGACGGCCAGAGCGAAGCTGTCCATCAGGCCGCTGACCGTGGAGCCTTCCTTGGCCATGGTGATGAAGAGCTCGCCGGGTTCGCCGTCGGGATAGAGGCCGACGGTGATGTAGCCCTCGTGTCCGCCCACGTTGAATTTGTGGGTGATGGACGCGCGCTCCTCCTGCAGCTTGTGGCGGACGGCGCGCGGCGGAGCGTTGAGATCGTCTTCTTCGACGTGCTGCGCGGCAGCCGCGGCGGCATCGCCCTTCTTGCGCAGCGCAGTCGTGGTGCCGGACGCGCTCAGCGGTTGCGACTTCTTGCATCCATCACGATAGACGGCCACAGCCTTCAACCCCAGTTTCCATGCCTGGATGTAGCACTCCATGATGTCTTCCACGGAGGCATTCTCCGGCAGGTTCACTGTCTTAGAGATGGCGCCGGAAATAAAAGGTTGCGCCGCCGCCATCATTTTCAGATGCCCCATGTAATGGATCGACCGCGTCCCCTTGGCCGGCTTGAACGAGCAGTCAAACACCGCCAGATGCTCGTCCTTAATATCCGGCGCCCCTTCGATGGTCCCGGTAGCGTCAATGTAGGAAACAATCTTGTCCGCTTCGTCGTGATCGTACCCCAGCTTAAACAAAGCCGTAGGCACAGTATTATTCACAATCTTAATCATCCCCCCGCCCACCAGCTTCTTGTACTTCACCAACGCCAGGTCGGGCTCGATGCCAGTAGTATCGCAATCCATCATGAAACCAATTGTTCCTGTTGGAGCGAGAACTGTTACCTGGGAGTTGCGGTAGCCGTGTTTTTCGCCGCTGGCCAGGGCTTCGTCCCAGGTGGCTTTGCTGGATTCGTAGAGCGTCGTTGGGACGTTGGTTTTGTTGATGTTGTTGACGCACGCACGGTGCATGCGGATTACGTCCAGGAACGGCTCGCGGTTGATGTACCAGCCGGGGCAGGCTCCTCCGGGCATGGCTGCGGAGCTGCGCTCCGCCTGACCGGGCGGAGACCCGGTCCCACATGGGCATGCCGACGTCGGCGCCTAGATTGGTTTCGGCTAGGCCTCTTTGTGTCGGCTCGGTGGCTGGCACCAACGGCTGGGCAGGATTCGGCGATGCGCGAGGATTGCAGGTAGGCTTCGCCGCACATGATTGCGGTGACGCAGGCGGCGTAGTCGCGTCCGGCGTCGGAGTCGTAGGGGAGGCCGGCGGCCATCAGTAGCGCGCCGAGATTGGCATAGCCCAGGCCTAGCGGGCGGTAGTCGTGCGAATTCTTCGCGATCATTTCCGTCGGGTAGCCGGCGTTGTCCACCAGGATTTCCTGCGCGGTGATGAGGACATCGACCGCGTGGCGATAGGCTTCCACGTCGAAGGTGCCGTTGGGCGCGAACTTCAGCAGGTTCAGGCTGGCCAGGTTGCAGGCGGAATCGTCGAGGAACATGTACTCCGAGCACGGATTGCTGGCGTTGATGCGGGCCGTGTTTTTCGAAGTGTGCCAGCGGTTGACCGTGGTGTCGTACTGCATGCCGGGATCGCCGCAGCGCCAGGTGGCGTCGGAGATCCGGTAAAGCAGGTCTTTGGCTTTGAAGTTCTGCATGGGGCGTCCGTCTTGACGGCGCGGGTGGTGAAGCCGTTGTCGCGCAGGACCGAGTACATGAAGTCGTCGGTGACGCGGACGGAGTTGTTGGCGTTCTGGAAGAAGATGGACGAGTAGGCATCCGAGTCGGGAGAAGACCCGTCGTATCCCGAAGCGATCAGGGCGTGCGCCTTGGCTTCTTCTTTGGATTTGCACTCGATGAAATCGACGATATCGGGATGGTCGATGTTGAGGATGACCATCTTGGCGGCGCGGCGGGTCTTGCCGCCTGACTTGATGACGCCGGCGAAGGCGTCAAAGCCCTTCATGAAGCTGAGCGGCCCGCTGGCGGTGCCGCCGCCGCTGAGGCCTTCAGTGGAAGAACGCAGCGAGGAAAGATTGGTGCCGGTGCCCGATCCCCACTTGAAGAGCATGCCTTCGGTCTTGGCCAGAGTGAGGATGGAATCGAGCGAGTCCTTTACCGAGTTGATGAAGCAGGCCGAGCACTGCGGCGTCTTGTAGCCGGTGACGCCGAACTCGACTCTTGCTGCGGCCGGGTTCCAGTGCCAGTTCTGGGCGTCGGAGTCGGGCTCGATGCGGTCGCATCCTACGTTGAACCACACCGGCGAGTTGAAGGCGGCGTACTGGCGCAGCAGGATGTGCGACAGCTCGTCGTGGAAAGTGGCGCCGTCTTCCGGCGTCTTGAAATAGCCTTGCGACAAACCCCAGTCGCGGATGGTCTCGGCCACGCGAGTCACCAGGGCGCGCACTCCACTCTCGCGCTCGGGCGTGCCCAGCGTGCCGTGCAGATACTTGCTGGCCACGATATTGGTGGCGGTCACCGACCAGTCCTTGGGGACTTCGACATCCTTCTGTTCGAAGATGGCGTTGCCCTTGGCGTCCGTGATCAGGGCGGTGCGCTTCTCCCATTCGATTTCGTCGTAGGGAGAGACGCCAGTCTTGGTAAAGAAGCGGCGGAAGCTGAGGCCTGGGGCCTTCCTGGTGGCGGTGTTTACCGGGGTTGCACTGGGAACCACGGAGGTCTCGGCGGTGGGGGCTCCTGCTTTTACCTCTGCCATTGCTTTCTCTTCTTTCCTGTGGAGTCTGTATTTTCTTCTACGATTTTAATTTCCAGTATCACGCAAATCCTGGTTCTCTTTAAAAACCAGTTGTCAGTTTCTAGTTCTCTGTTCCCAGTTCGGCGGTTTCGGAGAGCCAGCGTTGCAATGCGGTGTAGGCGGCATGGCGCTGGCTTTCGTCTTCGATGACCGCATAGCGGGCAAAGCAGCGGCCAGTCCGCAGACGCTCGCGCTGCGGACTGCCGGGCAGGAACAGGCGGCCAAGGGCCATCCCCAGGTCATCGGTCTCGGAGATCTGGAACAGGGCGAGCATGCGCTTGCCTCCGCTGGCCGGGGCGACGATTTCTTCTCCCAGGGCGAAGACGCCGGGCTTGCTGGAGATCAGCGCCACGCTCAAACTGTCCGCACAACGAAACCACGCGGGACCACTGCACGCGGCGATAGTCGAATGCGGGTTCGACGCCGTAGCGAGCAAACGACTCACTGACCATGCGCTCCAGAACTTCCATTGCAATCCTCAATTTCAGCCGCGAAGGAAAGGGGTTGCCAGCCCTCTTCTCGAGGCATTTTCCACAGCCTGACTTGTCAACTGTCGTCGCTCCCTCGGGAGGAGTTCAGCCCACTGCAATTACGCAGCAACGAGGGAACGGCCACCGCACCAGCAAACCCGCCCAAGAACGGGTTACATCTTCTATTTGGCAGGACCGCCCGAAGTCACCTCAACCTCGATCGATCCTTTGTTTTCTTGCTCTTGCCAAGCTTCACCAGCGCCTTCATTCCGACGGCGCCCAAAGCCTTATGGGATGCAAACAGTACGCCCGTATGTTGGGGCTGTCAAGAGGGTATCCCCATATATTGTATCTCAGTCTTGGCAAGTGGGATGCCGCCCCCTCGCCCGGGTTTTTCCACAAGGCCAAATTTCAGGAGTGCCACGGGCAAAAGTTCGGTAGCACTTGGGAGCGGTGCCACCTCGCATTTGCAATGGTTTCCTGGCCAAGTCGCAGCCCAGAGCTTCGGGTGCCGGTCACGCCATCATCTCGGGTCGATTTGAGCTCCGGCGCTTCAGATCCGAAATGGGAAAATTTCGCCGGTTCAGCAGGGGCTTTTCAACGGCGGAACCCATGGTTACGTAAACGTCCTCAAAAATTTCCCGGGGCGCGATTCTCAGCGTGCCGTCGGAGGATTCCACAAGATAGTCGCCACGTTGCCCGCGATGTTCACGTCCGAGCGCATCCCGGAACTCCAGGGGACCGGTGAGCTGCCTGGCCCGGATCAAAAATCGCGTGCGATAGACTTGCCATTCGCCTTCTGCTTTCCTCACGTTATTCCACCCTTGGGGGAGGGAAGATTTCTGGAATTTGGTTGTCGGCAAAGCGCAGTTTCCCTGGCTGGATTTTCTGTGAAGGTGAAAAAGAATCTACGCGCGATCGGTGGAGTGGTCAATCCCCAAGTTCGGTGCAAATCTCAAATTCTCTGGAAAGAAATTTTCGCGGACACAGCGAGATGAGGGAAGTCGCGAACAGACGCTGCTGGAGCGGCGATATGGATCGCGTCAGGCTGCAGAGCAATGGATCAACGCGAGTTGCAGCTGGGAATTTTCCACAAGCCGCAGACTGGAATCGAGACGTGTCTTGTCCGCCGCAGCCTGGCGTCGTACACTCCCTTGCGCTTCCATGCCGGATGAAGTCAATCTACGTGGCCAGGGCAGCTTTCCCGCGACCCGATGGTCGCTGATCGCGGCGGCCCGCAGTGCGGAGCCGGAAGCACGGCAACGCGCGCTCGAAATCCTGGTCGCCGCGTACTGGAAGCCGGTTTACAAATACATCCGCCTGCGCTGGGACAAGGACAACGAGCAGGCCCAGGACCCGACCAGCACAAAGCATGAACCACAAAGGGCACGAAGGTACACGAAGGAAACCCTTTTCTTTTTACTTCGTGTACCTTCGTGCTCTTTGTGGTTTATGAATTTGCCGGCAAGTTGGTGCCGTGACGCAGAACGCGGTAAAGTATCGGTCTCGCATGGCGAATGACCAGGAAAAGGAAGCCGCTGCGCGCGCCAGCCTGCGCTTCGTGCGCGATGGCGATGTCGTCGGCCTGGGAACGGGATCCACCGCCGCCTTCGCGGTGCGCTTTCTGGGCGAACGAGTACAGGCCGGGCTGAAGATTCGCGGCATACCCACTTCGATTCATACCCAGGAACTGGCCGCCAGCCTGGCCATCCCGCTGACCACGCTGGATGAAGTTCAGGACATCGACGTCACCATCGACGGGGCGGACGAAGTGGATCCGCAACTCAGCCTGATCAAGGGTGGGGGCGGGGCACTGCTGCGGGAGAAAATCGTGGCTTCAGCGACTCGCAAGTTTGTGGTCATCGCCGACTCCAGCAAGCAGGTCCCGATGCTCGGCAAATTTCCCGTCCCTGTGGAAGTGATCAAGTTCGCCGAAGCCCTGGTGGCGAAGAAGATTGCCGCGCTGGGGGCTGCGGTCAAAGTGCGCGCCGATTCGTCGGGTCATAAGTTCATCACCGACGAAGGCAATCACATTCTTGACTGTAACTTTGGCGAGATTCCCGATCCGCCGGCATTGGCCCGCGAACTGGAGGGGATGCCCGGCGTGGTCGAACACGGATTATTTATCGGGATGGCGGCCCTGGCGTTGATCGCGAAGGGTGATCAGGTGATCGAACTGCGGAGCGACGACCGGGAAAAGCATTAACCCACGGAGGACGCGGGGGGCACTGAGGAAAGCTTTTTAACCACGGAGGACACTGAGGACACTGAGGAAAACCCTTTAACCACGGAGGACACTGAGGACACTGAGGAAAACCCTTTAACCACGGAGGGCTCGGAGGAGGAATGCCGGGCCTTGGTTCGCCGCTAGTCAGCGATCTCCCTCAACGCCTGCAACAGCCTTTCGATTTCTGCGGCGGTGTTGTAGTGCGCCAGACCTATGCGCAGGAAGCCGCCATCTTTTTCCACATCGAGCCGCTCGGTAAGATTCAGGGCGTAGTAGTTGCCGTCCCAGGTAAAGATGCCGCGCTCGCCTAATCTGGTGGCGAGTTCCAGTGGAGTATGGCCCGCGATCCGCACCGCGACCGTGGGACAGCGGCGGTCAAGCTTCGCGACATCGCTGATGCCGTAAAATTTCAGCCCTGGAAGAGCGAGCAATCCGCGAATCAGCGTTTCCACCAATCCGCGTTCGTGCTGCTGGATGGCGCCGTAAGCAGCCAGCAGCGCGGCGCGGCGGGTGGACACCGAAGGCTCCACCTGGCGTCCCAGATCAGCCAGATATTCAACGCAGGCAGCGATCCCGGCGATGCATTCGTGATTCAGCGTGCCCCATTCCCAGCGGTTGGGAACGGCATTGGTGTTGGCGCGCACTTTGTAAGGTTGCAGGCGCTGCAGGTGCTCGCGCTTGCCATAGAGAATGCCCATGTGCGGACCAAAGAACTTGTAGCTTGAACACACCAGGAAATCGCAATCCAGGGCGCGGACATCAATCGGACCGTGGGGCGCGTAGTGAACGGCGTCAATGTATGCCAGTGCGCCTTTCTGATGGGCCAGGCGGACAATCTCTTTTACGTCATTTATGGTGCCCACTGCATTCGAGGCATAACCGACTGCTACGACCCGGGTCCGGCTGTTGAGCTTTTGCGCCAGGTCAGCCATGTTGAGGGTGCAGTCTTCCTGGTTAACGTCCACGAATCGGATGGTGACGCCGCGCTCCTCCAGCGCCCGCCAGGGCGAGACGTTGGCGTCGTGATCGAGGTGCGTGAGTAGAATTTCGTCGCCCGGACCGAGTTCGCGGCCGAGGGAGCGGCTGAGAGCGAAGGTCAACGTGGTCATGTTGGGGCCAAAGACCACCTCATCCTGGTCGCAGCCAAAAAAATCCGCCATGGCGGCGCGGGCATCGGCAATCACGGCGTCGGTGCGGCGGCTGGTGGCGTAGGCGCCGCAGGTGTTGGCGTTCGAGTTCTTCAAATAGTCGCTGATGGCATCGATCACCCGCTGCGGGACCTGGGTGCCGCCGGGTCCATCGAGAAAAACCGCCGGCTGGCCGGCCACGGTCTGCGAGAGCGAAGGAAATTGTGAGCGCACCCGGGTGAGATCGAGGGCGGCGGTTTCAGTCGCTGCAATTGGCATAGGGTCCTTGGGTAGCGCCGGCGTCCCGCCGGCATATCAATTCATCTTTATTCCTCAGCCCGTCATTCTCAGCCCATCATGGTGGTGTGTTCCGGCTGGATCTTGTAGATCACGCGGGTCTCGGTCGGTTGGCGGTAGGGATACTTGTCCACGCCCAGATACTTCTTGGCCATTTTGTCAATGTGCGCATCGGCGCCCTCTTCGGTGATTTCAACCACTCGGCCGCGGATTTCGAGATAGCGGTAAGGATTGTCCGGATCGACGATGGCCAGCGCCACGCGCGGGTCGCGGCGCACATTGCGATCCTTCTGGCGGCCCTTGGCGGAATTGAAAATGACCAGGTCGCCTTCCAGGTCGCACCACACCGGCGTCACCTGAGGACGCCCGTCGGGCATCAGCGTTCCCAGACTGGCGAAGGCCCGTTTGCTGAACAGATCACGATACTTTTCAGGAATGGCTGAGGACATGCATACCTCCTGTGACGCTGTGAAATATTTAGTCTGGAGATTATAGACGCTCGGGGCCGGGTGGGAAGGTCAAAGCGCGCCGGGGCGGTGGGTAAAGGGTCAGATTGAAATCTCTTTACCAGCTAGCGTCATCGCCAAATCCTTCGGGACTGAAGCCCTCAGAATGACGCCGCCGGAAAGGGATGGTTCGAATTGCCCCCGCCCGGCCGATTACTTTGGCGGCGGCTCACGATCGTTTACAATGAGCGGCTCTTACGCTGTCCCAAAGAGTCCGCTGATGCGCGCTCCCCAATCTTGCAGGCGGCAAATAGTCTGGATCGCGGTGGCGTTGTTGCTCGCCTTAAGCGGCGCGCCTCCCGCTTGTGCGCAGGCGGCACCGAAAGCGCCTCCAACAGTTGTGTTCATGACCGACTTCGGCGTAGTGGATGATTCCGTGGCCTTGTGCAAGGGCGTGATGTATTCCATTGCACCCGAGTTGCGCATCGTGGACCTGACTCACCAGGTCACGCCATTCTCGATACTCGACGGCGCCCGCTTCCTCTACGGTGCGACTCCCTACTTTCCCGCGGGCACCGTGTTCGTGGTGGTGATCGACCCGGGGGTGGGCAGCACGCGCAAGGCGGTGGTGGTGAAGTCGAAGCGAGGGCAGTATTTTGTGCTGCCCGACAATGGACTGATGACGCTGGTCGAGGACCGGGACGGGATTGCCGCCGTGCGCGAGATCACGAACCGCGACTGGATGATCGGCGCCGCCTTGTCGTCCACGTTCCATGGGCGCGACATTTTTTCGCCGGTCGGCGCGCACCTGGCCCACGGCGAGGACTGGACGCGCGTCGGGCCGGAACTGCCGGAAAGCAAACTGGTCCGGCTCGATCTGGTCGCGTCCCGGCTCGACGAGCATGGACTGAGCGGCGAAGTAATCGCCACCGATGGTCCCTACGGCAACCTTGTGACCAACATCAGCGCCGAGGATTTTCGCCAGCTGGGTTACCGGCACGGACAGAATGTACATGTCACCCTGGACAAGACGGAAATCGACATTCCTTTTGTCAGGACTTTCAGCGACGTGGCTTTGAAAAAGCCGCTTCTGTATATCGATTCGCGGGGGCACCTGGCGCTGGCGGTAAACCAGGGCAGCTTCGCCGCCGCATACTCAATCCAGCCGCCGGTCCCGATTTTCTTTCCGCGCGCGAAGAAATAGTATTCCACGTGAAAAGCCGCGGGCGAGGGCGCCCGCGCCACACTTGCTCTACAGGAGTGGGCGACTGCTCGACGTCTTTCTCCATTTCGGGCAGCACCGCTCGCAGCAGCGCCACGAAGTCAGCTTTCACCCGCTCGCCGGTTTCGAGCACTTCGTTGTGGCTGATGACCTGGTCGAGAATCCCTGCTGCCATGTTGGTCACGCAGGAAATCGCCAGAACTTTTATGCCCATGTGGCGCGCGGCGATGACTTCGAGCACGGTGGACATCCCCACCAGGTCGGCGCCGATCGTCCGCAGGTAGCGGATCTCCGCGGGAGTCTCATAATTTGGCCCCAGCAGTGCAGCGTAAACACCCTGATGGAGGGTCTGGCCGGCCTTCTGCGAAACCTGCAGTGCGATGTCGCGATAGGGCTTCCAGTAGGCCTGGGTCATATCCGGGAAGCGCGGGCCGAAGCGATCATCATTAGGGCCGGCCAGCGGATTCTGTCCCTGCAGATTGATGTGGTCGGTGAGCACGACCAGGGCGCCCTGCTGGTACTCCCGATTGATGCCGCCGGCTGCATTGGTCAGAACCACAGCCCGAATGTTCATGCAGTCAAACACCCGCATGGGGAAAGCGACTTCTCTGGCGGAATAGCCTTCGTACAAGTGCACGCGTCCCTGCATTGCGGCCACCGGCACGCCGGCGGCGTTTCCGATCACCATCTGTCCCGCGTGACCCAGGGCGGTCGAGCGCGGAAAGAATGGAATGTTGGCATAGGGAATGCTCGTGGCGTCGGCAAGTTCGTCGGCGAAACCACCCAGACCAGAGCCCAGCACCAGTCCTATCTTCGGGCGCAGAACGGTCTGTGAAAGCAGAAACTTTGCGGCGGCTGCGGCGTTGGTAAAGTCGTTGGGAGCACTCATGGTGCCGGTCAAGACCCAGTTGTCAGTTCCCAGATGATAGTTCTCGGTTGTTTTGCAGTGTACTCGGGCCGTTGTTGAGGTGCGATAAATTTATCGCACGGACGAAAGCGGCTATCAGCCAGGGCTTTCCGAGGATTTTCACAATCGAGGGCGGTATCAGTTTTTTCCGCTGCAGCGGTTCCACCAACGAAAATCAAGTGCTGCTTGCGGAAAACACGGCCGTAATTTCTCGACTTTGCACCAGGAACGCGGCAGGCGGCTGTGGACGGCCTGCACTCGATTGATTTTCCAGCAGATAAAGCGTCGCCGGTTTTTTATTGACTCTGAAAATTAAAGGAGTAAAAATAAGCTCGTTCTTTGACAGCTTCTGAAGTTTTCCCGGTTGGTGCGGCGTCCGGGGCTCAAGCCAAGTCACTCTCTGCATCGCAAGATGACGGAGGGAAGGCGGGCGAGGGTCTATAGCAAAGCGCTGGTCGAGGCGAACAAGAAGATATGTCGGAGGCAGGATAGAGTCCCGAGGCGTTAGGCAGGTTTGTCCGGTTGGCGGTAAGCCCGGAGCCCAAGCATGATCGCGCGCGGCAGCCCGCAAGGGTAGCTGCGAGAGCAGGTCGGTGAGGGTCTAAAGCGAGCTACTGGCCGAGACGAATGGGCTTAACATCACCTCGGGGCTCTTATTTTTTTGCGGGTTACGGTCCTTGTACCACCTGCAGCTTTTCAGCCGGCGCCAGCCGGGCGCGAAAGATAGAGTTGGTCGAAGCCACTTCGCCGACCGCATCCACATGCACATCGTAGGCTCCCCGCGGCAGGTTCTCCGCAAACGGAATTTCAAACTCGTCGGTATCTTTGTTCAGGGTGAAATGCTGATAGCCGACCGCAGTGGCGCGCCCATATTCGTTGACCGCGAGGGCGATCACGGTGAAATCAAAATCGTCCCCGGTCTGATTGGATACGCGGATGGCGGCTTCCAGCCGGTGGCCCGTCACCTTGGGCTTCCTGCTCCACTCGACCACGAGCGGGGCCACCGCGGGCAGGATGAACTCTTTTTTCTTTTGCGCCGCAGGCTTACCGCTATCGGTGACGGTGACGATGAATCGAAAGCTGTCAACTTCGGTGGGCGTGCCGCTCAAAGTGCCGTCCGGCGCCAGCTCGATTCCCGTCGGTGGAGTCCCGGCGGTCACTTCCCAGGTGAGAGGAGTGATGCCGCCCTGCGCCTCCAGCTTGAAGTGATAGGGCCGGCGCAGGAACGCTTTGGGCAGGGGAGCGGCCGAGAACACGATGGGCTCGCCCGTAGCCGCACCCTGCTGGGCTGAGGATGATCCCAGCAGAGCCAGGCACAAAATTGCCGTTCCCGTGATCCTCAGTCTCATATGAGCCTTAGATGGCAACGATGGAATACCAGAACAGTCCGCTACAAGTTCACGCTGCAGGTTGCGGCAGCCTCAAGGGCAACAAGACCCCAACTCCACTGGCGGTGAGCGTCACTCTAACACTTAAATCAGTCTGCCCCCTGGCTCAATGCGCGGGGACAGATCCATTCCGGCAAGTCGAGCAAGATTAGGCGTGCCCGCAACTGCAAACTACTGATTATCAAGGTGATCTAAGGGGAAGCTCGGAGGTTATGTTGATTTTCGAAGCAACTCATATTACAACCCCTGCATGCCACGTCGTCTAGGCACCCTGCTGTTTTGCATATTCCTGAGTGGTTTTCTGCGTGGTCAGAACCCGACGTCGCCTACCGCCAAGGCCGACACCACTGGCGAGGCCTTCGTCTTTGAACGCATTTCGGAGTTGGTTCGCTTTGAGAGCGACGGTACTGGAGTGCGCGACACCACGGCCGTCATTCGCGTGCAGAACCAGGCCGGAATGCAGCAATTCGGACAACTGGTCTTCGGATATTCCTCCGCCACCGAGCGCTTGGACTTGGACTATGTGCGCGTGCGCAAGCCTGACGGACAGGTTGTGGTCACGCCAGCCGCTAATGCCCAGGATTTTGCGCCCGAGATTCTGCGTGATGCTCCGATGTACAGCGACTACCGGCAACGGCATGTCTCGGTTGTCGACCTGCACCCGGGTGACGTGCTCGAGTACCACGCCGTAATACATGTCACCACTCCTCTGGCCGCCAATGAGTTCTGGTACGAGCACAGCTTTCCACGGCATGTCGCCATCGGGGAAGACCGGCTGGAAGTTGATCTCCCCAAATCGCGGGAAGTGAAGCTGAAGAGTCCCGACCGTAAATACGAAGTCCATGAGAACGGCGACCGCCGGGTCTACGTCTGGACGTTGCGCGACGTCGTTCCTGACCGCAAGCACGAACGCGGAGGAGACGATTTCGACACCAGCGGTGATCAGCCCGACATACAGATCTCGACTTTTGCCGACTGGGTGCAGGTGGCGCACTGGTACGCTAAATTGCAAGGCGACCGTGTGGTGGTGGATGATCGCATCAGGCAGAAGGCGGCCGAGCTGACCCGCGGTGCCGTGACACCCCTGGAGAAGACCCGCCGACTATATGATTACGTCGCCGGCAGTGTCCGCTACGTCAGTCTCTCCTTCGGCGTGGGGCGGCTGCAACCACACGCGGCCTCAGAGGTCCTGCAAAACGGTTTCGGCGATTGCAAAGACAAACACACTCTGCTGCAAGCCCTGCTGCGCGCCGCCGATATTACGAGCTACCCCGTCCTGATCAACAGCGGACGCAAGCTTGATCCAGATGTTCCTTCGCCAGCGCAGTTCGATCATGAGATCACCGCAGTCCGGTTGGGAAAGGGCGAGGATCTCACCTGGCTCGACACCACCGCCGAGGTTGCTCCCTTTGGATTGATCATGTACCAACTCCGCAACAAACAATCTCTGCTGGCCTCCGACGATGCCTATGCGGGACTGCGGAAGACCACTGCTGACTCCCCTGTGAAAAACCTCGTGGCCATCAAGATCGACGGCAAGTTCTCCGAGACCGGCGCTCTGGACACGACTTTCGACCTGCTCGCCCAAGGCGACAGCGACTTGCCCCTGCGAATGGCATTCCGCCGCGCCCCTCCCGCCGACTGGCAGAGAGTCCTGCAGTTCTTCTCCGCGGTATGGGGCTTCCCAGGAGGCGATGTATCAGAGGTTCACGTTGATTCTCTTGAGGACACCACCAAACCCCTGCACCTGACTTTTCATCTCCATAGAGAGAACTTCTTCATTGTCCCAACCTCGGGAGCGAATTTCGGGGTCCTTCCGCCGATGGCACTACCCGGCCTGCCCAAATTTAATCCCCGTAAGGGCCCGCAGCCATTGGATGTCGGTCCATCGGTTGAACAGACCTATCGGGCACACATTCAGTTTCCAGCCACCTACAGCGTCTCGGCGCCGGGCGCCGTGCGCATGGCTCGCGACTACGGCGAATACTCTTCGTCCTACACTCTGACCAAGAATGTTCTGGATGCAGAGCGCCACCTCGTCCTGAAGGTTAATGAGTTGCCTCCGGCACGGCGTGCCGATTACGAATCGTTTCGCAACGTCAGCAGCAGCAGTGAGCAGCAGGTCCTGAATTGCAGCATCGCGCCGGCATCGGCAGCGGCTGTGGCCTTGGCCGGAAAGGCGAGTGGCACCGCCGACGAACTCCGCAAGGCGGGGAAGGCTGCTCTGGAGCGAAAGGACTTCGGCTCCGCCGCCGACCTGCTCAAGCGCTCCCTGGACAAAGACTCCAGCCAGAAAGACGCTTGGGAGGACCTGGGGCTGGCCTATGCCGCGCTGCACAGACACGATGAGGCCATCAATGCATTTCGCAAGCAGATCGATGCCGACGCATTCCATGCACGCGCCCATGGCGACTTGGCTGCGGAGTTGCAACAACAGGCGAAATTCGAGGAAGCCATTGCTGCTTACCGCAAGCAGACAGAGATCACTCCCGGCGACAAGTCAGCCCACAAGAGCCTGGGCTTGCTCCTCCTGCAAACCCAGCAGGAGAGCGAGGCCCTGACGGAATTGGAAACCGCGGCGTCTATCCCGCCGGATGATCCCGAAGTAAAAATCGCACTGGCTCGCCTGTATGCGAAAAATGGAAATACGAAAAAGGCTGAAGATCTGATGAAGAGTGTAACCGGCGTCGCCTCATTGACTTCTGGCCCTGATCTCTACGCTGCCTCTTTGCGCGATGACATCAACCCCAGCCAAACCGAGCGTGATGCACGGCAGACACTCGATAACATAGGAGAGGAGTTCGACGCGGGCGAGTTCGACCGCCTCGGTCCGTCGGCGTTTTCCGCTATGAACCTGGTAGCGCTGGCTTGGGCCCGCATTGGATGGGCAAGGTTTCTGCAGGGTGAAATGATGGAAGCGATGCAGTACCTGAACTCCTCCTGGATATTGAGTCAATCCGGAACCGTGGGCAACCGCTTGGCCCGCCTGCTCGAGAAGGAGGGTCAGCGCGACCAGGCACGCCGCATGTATGCCCTGGCGGTGGCTGCGGGCGGGGCAGAAGAACAGGCTTCCCGCCAGGCTGTGGTCAGGCTGTCCGCGAGCACCACGGCGGCGGAGCAGGAAATTGCGCAAGCGGCGGTGGAATTGCACAGCGATCGCACGGTCTCTCTGCCTGCGATAGCACCGGGTACGGTCTCCGCCAACTTCGTCCTGGTTTTCGACAGCTCCAGAAGACCCGAGCGCGCCGATTTTCTGGACGGCGACCCGACTCTGGGTGCGGCCCGCGCTCAACTACAAGAAAAGGACTACCCTTTAAAATTTCCAGACGTTTCTTCAGTCAAGCTCATCCGGCGCGCCAAGGTTTCCTGCAGCAATTCCAAATGCAGCCTGGAGTTGCTGCCGGCAGAATCGATGATCGCAGGGGAGGGCCCGCGCGCTGCCGCCGCCACGCGGTAAAGAAGTGCAACCCAGGCTGGATACGGTCAGCGAACTGACGGACGAGTCGCTGGTGCTCAACGCGGGCACGGATGCCCGTACCAGATTCTCGGACATTTCTAACCTGCGATCCCTCCTGCACTCGACTCCTGCCGCTTGGTCACGGTAAGCTAAATGGTTTTGTGGAGGGCGTACGAAATGCAAGAGGCAGTCGCCAGGCTTTGGCCGGAGATCCAATGGATCGAAGACAAGAAGCTGCGCAGCCAGGTCACCGAAACCTGGGTGAAGGCGCTGGAGCGCAGCCCGCTGAAGCCCGACGACCTGAATACGATTCCCTTCACGCTGCTGGTGCCCAACTGCCCTATCACCTTCATGGAGCACAAGCGTTGCGTGGTGCACATCGCGCGCCAGAGCGCCGAAGCCATGCAGCAGTTCATGGGACGCGCCCTGCCCATTCACATGGACACGGTGATCGCGGGCGCCATTCTGGCCGATGTGGGCAAATTGCTGGAATACGAACTGGGCGCGGACGGCAAGAGCCGGCAGAGCGAGCGCGGCGAGGCGTTGCGCCATCCTTTTACCGGAGTCGCGCTGGCGCTGGAATGTGGCGTGCCCGACGCCGTCTGCCACATCATCGCGGCCCACGCCGCGGAGGGCGACCTGGTGAAGCGCACCACTGAAGCCTACATCGTGCATCACGCCGATTTCATGGCGTTCCTGCCTTTCAAGAACCCGAAAAACATCAAACTGAAATAGGAGACTTCGCGTTGGCTACGAAACCAGCTGCCGCCAAAGAAACGATTACCGCCGGAATGTCGCGCTGGGCTGCCGGCCTGACCTATCCGCAGCTCTCGCAGGAAGCGGTGTACCAGGCCAAACGCTTTCTGCTGGATTCCGTGGGCTGTGCGCTGGGCGGATATCAGCAGCACGACGTGAAGATCGCGCTCGAGGTGCTCGACGAAATCGCCGGAAACGGTCCGGCGACCGTGATCGGTACCGGCAAACGCATCGACCCGGTCTCGGCTTCGCTGGCCAATGGACTGATGATCCGCTGCATGGACTACAACGACATTTACTGGAAGCAGGACCCGTCGCATCCTTCGGACATTTTTCCGGCGGCGCTGGCCGGCTGCGAGCGCGCGAAAAGCGATGGCAAGGAGTTGATCGTCGGGCTCGTCCTGGGACATGAATTCGAGATGCGCTTCTGCGAGGCGGCTTTCCCGGGCATTCGCGAACGCGGCTGGCATCACGCCACGCTGACGGCGTTCGTCTCGCCCATCGTCGCGGGCCGCGTCCTGCATCTCGGATGGGAGCAGATTCAGCACGCCATTGGCATTTCGGCCAGCCGTCATGCCACGCTGGGCGCGGTCACCGCCGGCAAGCTGACCATGATGAAGAACACCGTCGATCCCATGGCGACGCAGAGCGGCGTGCTGGCCGCGCTTATGGCCGAGAAGGGCTACACCGGACCTGAGCATGTGGTGGACGGCAAGGAAGGCTTGACCCACTGCTTCGGCCCGGCATGGAAATTGAATCTGCTGACCGATGGACTGGGCGAGTCGTGGCGCATCACGCAGTGCGGCATGAAAGCATTCCCCACCGAGGCGCTCACCCACACGCCGATTTCCGCGGTGCTCGATATCGTCAAATCAAACGACCTGCAAGCCGGACCAGGTGGAGAAGGTCCAGATACGTTCGCTGGCGCGGGCGGCGGATATTCTTTCCGATCCCAGCAAGTACGATCCGCAATCGAAGGAGACGGCGGACCACTCGCTGCCCTATGTGATTGCGGCGGCGATTGCCGAGCGGCAGGTCACGCCGGTGCAGTTCGAGATGAAGAAGATCATGGACCCGACGATCCGGGCGCAGCTGAAAAAGGTCGAAGTGGTGGCCGATCCCGAGATCGAGAAAGTCTTCCCTGCCTTGCAGCGTGTGATCGTGAACCTCACCACCACCGACGGGCGGACATTTACCAAGCAACTGGATTATCCCAAGGGCGATCCGCGCAACCCGCTCTCCGATGCGGAAGTCGAGGAGAAGTTCGCGGCGCTGGCGGATGGTGTACTGTCGGAAGGGGCACAGAAGAAACTCAAGGACGCGATCTGGAACCTGGAGAAAGTCGGGTCGGTGAGCAAACTGATGGCGTTGATGAAGGCGGATGTGCGGAAGAAAAGCGGAGTGACGCGGAAGCATAAGAAATGAACCTGCCAGGACTTGCGACGAGAAAGCCGAGTTGAAGCGGGTAGGCTGATCCTTCGACTCCGTCAGATGTTTCGCGAAGCGAAGACATGCTGCTTCGCTCAGGATGACAGGTAGTCAGAAACCGCCGAGCGTTGCTCGGCCGGGCAAGGGAGCTTTATGGGTCAGACCATCGTTGAAAAAATCGCGCAGGCGCATCTTGCCGAGGGGCCGAAGCGGCCGTTGCGCACCGGGGACTTCGTGGCCATCCGCCCGCACCGCGTGATGACGCATGACAATACCTCGGCTGTGATGAAAAAGTTCCAGACCATCGGCGCGAAGAAGATCCAGAATCCCAGACAGCTGGTCTTTGCGCTCGACCACGACATCCAGAACAAGGAAGATTCGAACCTGCACAAGTACCAGGCCATCGAGGGCTTCGCGAAATATCACGGCGTGGATTTCTATCCGGCGGGTTCGGGCATCGGACACCAGATCATGGTGGAGCGGGGATACGTTGTGCCCGGGTCTTTCGTGGTGGCCTCGGACTCGCATTCGAATATGTACGGCGCGCTGGGAGCGGTCGGCACGCCGATCGTGCGCACCGACGCCGCCGCGGCGTGGGCAACCGGCGATTTCTGGTGGCAGATTCCGCGCTCCATCCAGGTGGTGCTCGAAGGCGCGCTGCCCGCGGGCGCGACCGGCAAAGACGTCATCATTACGCTGTGCGGAATTTATAACCACGACGAAGTGTTGAACTCGGCCGTCGAATTCAGCGGGCCGGGCGTGGCCAGCCTTTCCATGGACGCCCGCTTTTCCATCTCCAACATGTCCACTGAGTGGGGACCGCTGGTGGGATGGTTTCCGGTGGATGAAGTCACCATCAAGTATCTGCAAGCGGTGAAGCAACGACTGGCGGCGATGGGCATCGAGCGCTTCACCGACCGCGACATCGCCAACTGGTCGGAGAATCCGCCGCAGCCCGATCCCGATGCGGTCTATGCCGCACGCATCGTGCTCGACCTGTCGCAAGTGAGTCCGCACGTTTCCGGACCGGACACGGTGCAGATCATGGCGTCGCTGGCCGAGATCGAGAAACAGAGGATCCCGATCCAGAAGGCCTATCTGCTCTCCTGCGTGAATTCGCGAATTGAGGACCTGGCCGCCGCGGCCACCGTGCTGCAAGGCAAAAAAGTTGCCCCCGGAGTGAAGTTGTATCTGGGCGCGGCCAGCAAGTGGGTGCAGGAAGAAGCGGAGCGGCGGGGCATCTGGCAGACCTTGCTCGATGCCGGCGCGAACCCGTTGCCGGCGGGCTGCGGGCCGTGCATCGGCCTGGGCGTCGGCCTGCTGGAGCCGGGCGAAGTGGGAATTTCCGCCACCAACCGCAATTTCAAAGGCCGCATGGGATCGCGCGATGCGAAATGCTATCTCGCCAGCCCGGAGGTGGTGGCCGCTTCCGCCGTGGCCGGCTACATCCGTGGACACTCCAAGATGGCGGACCGCAATCCGGCGCGCGACTACAAGGAATTTCCCAGCCGGCGCTGCCGCCGAGAAAGTCGAGATTCTGCCCGGCTTTCCCGAGCGGGTGCGGGGACGGCTGGTGTTTTTGCCGCAAGACAACGTCAACACCGACGCGATTTACGGGAAGGACTACACTTACCGCGACGACGTCACGCCGGAAACCATGGCCAAAGTGGTGATGGAGAATTACGATCCGCAGTTCGCCGCGCGAACCCGGGCCGGCGATGTGGTGGTGAGCGGCTTCAATTTTGGCACCGGGTTCGAGCCGCGAGCAGGCGGTCACCTGTCTGAAGGCGAAAGGAATTCCGCTGGTGATTGCGGCCAGTTTCTCGCAAACCTATTTGCGCAACGCCTACAACAACGGGTTCCTGTGCGTGGAAGTTCCGGAACTGGTGAAGCGGCTGCGCGAGCAGTTTGCCAAGGAGATCGGCGCCAAAGAAAAGACGATCATTCCCGGGGACGAGATTGATATCGATTTCACTTCCGGGCTGATCACCTGGCGCGGAGAGAAGTTCGCGTTTCCGGCGCTGGGCAGCGTGCCGCAATCGCTGGTGATCGCGCAGGGCGTGGAGAACCTGGTGGCCAAGCGGTTGGGGCTGGGGTAAGACGGTTCTAGGCACTGGGCGGGCACTCTCGCCCGCCAGACTGCGAGGTGAATCTGCGGAGTGGCGAGACGCCCTCCGGACAGTCGGCGGGACGCCGGCGCCACATTGCCGAGCCTTCGCTCGGCTGGACAGCCGAGGGCGACTGTCCCCACGTGATCATCTCACAGGGAGAGAGATTTCGACGGATGGCGAAACACACGGTAGTGACGATGCCGGGCGACGGAATCGGAAACCAGGTTCTGCCTGAGGCTTTGCGGGTTCTGAAAGCGGTTGGCTTCGACGCCGAATATATCCATGCCGATATCGGCTGGGAGATCTGGTGCAACGAAGGCAATGCGCTGCCGGATCGAACCATTGAGCTGCTCAAGAAGCACAAGCTCGGATTGTTCGGAGCGATTACTTCGAAGCCCAACAAGGAAGCGCAGGCCGAGCTGAAGCCGGAGCTGCGCGGCAAGGGACTGGTTTACTACAGCCCGATCGTCACCATGCGGCAGAAGTTCAATCTGGATATCTGCATGCGGCCCTGCATCGGATTCATCGGCAACCCGCTGAACTACATTCGCAAGCGCACCGATGGCGGGTTCGACGAGCCCAAGGTTGACACCACCGTGTTTCGCCAGGGAACCGAGGGCATGTACGTGGGCGTGGAGTGGACGAACCCTCCGGAAAACGTGCGCGCCGCGCTGAATACGCATCCCCGCTTCAAGGCGTTCAACAGCGTGCCCGGCCCTGATCTCGCGGTGAGCGTGCGCATCATCACGCGGGCGGCGGCGCGGCGCATCGTCACCGCCGCGTTTGAATATGCGAAGAAGCGCGGCTTCAAGGGCGTGACGATCTGCGAGAAGCCGAACGTGGTGCGCGAGACTTCGGGGATGATGGAAGAGACGGCCAAGGAAGTGGCCAAGGGCTATCCCGGAATCGCGCTCTGGTCCACCAATATTGATGCGCAGTTGATGTGGCTGAACAAGAATCCGGAAGAGTACAACGTGATCGTCGCGTCGAACCTGTTTGGCGATATCTTGTCCGACGCGTTCGCCGGACTGGTGGGCGGACTGGGCTTTGCCGCTTCCGGCAATATCGGAGACGAGGTCGCGGTATTTGAGCCGACGCACGGGTCGGCGCCCAAGTATGCCGAGTTGAATCCTCCGATTGTGAATCCGATTGCCATGATTCTTTCCGCGGCGATGATGCTTGATCACATCGGCGAAGGCGCGAAAGCGGACCGCATCCGCAAGGCGATTGCCGAGGTGGTGCAGGAGGGCAAAGTGCGGACTTACGACATGATGCGGATTCCTGGCGGCGCGAAATCGATTGGGCAGGGCGCGGCCAGCACGGTGCAGATGGGGGATGCGATTCTGGCGAAGCTGAAGTAGGGCAGACCACGTAGGGACAGCCGCCTTCGGCTGACCGGCCGAGCAGGGCTCGGCGGCTTTGCTCCGCGCAAAACGCTGCGAGCTGCTCGACTGGACAGCCGAGGGCGGCTGTCCCCACGTGGACACGATCTAATGACGGATTCGCGCGGAAAAATCGGCGGGTACCGGAGAGGCCGGGCATTGTGGCAAGGACGTGCGCTCCGACCTGCACGTGGCCATCGAGGGGCGGGACAGCGGCGGCCTCGAGATCACGATGCAGTCGCGGGTCGCGCCCTACTATGGCGACGCCATTCTGGCGCAGGCCCGGCAGGTGTTCGACGTGCTTGGCATCAAGCATGCCCGGGTCGAAATCCGCGACGAGGGCGCACTGCCGTTCGTAATTTCGGCGCGAATCGAGACTGCGGCGCGCCGGGCCGGGCTGGGCCTGGGCCGCAAGGCTTCGCCGGAAAAGATTGCGTTGCCGGAGCCGTCGCCGCGCGATCGCTTGCGCCGGTCGCGTTTGTATCTTCCCGGTTCCGAGCCCAAGTACTTCATCAACGCGGCGCTGCACGGGCCCGACGCCATCATTCTCGATCTGGAAGATTCGGTCCATCACGCGGAAAAGGATGCCGCGCGCATTCTTGTCCGCAACACGCTGCGGGCAGTGGATTTCGGCAAATGCGAGCGCATGGTGCGCATCAATCAGTTGCCCATGGGACTGGAAGACCTGGCGGAGATTGTCCCTGAATCGCCGGACCTGGTGCTGCTGCCCAAGGCGGAGCTTCCCGAGCAGATCGCGGAAACTGACCGCATGATCGGGGAACTCAAGGGACGCTACGGCATCACGCGTCCCATCTGGCTGATGCCGATTCTGGAGTCCGCGCTGGGAATTGAGAACGCGTCGGCCATCGCACAAGCCAGCAAGAATGTGGTGGCGCTGACCATCGGGCTCGAAGATTACACCGCCGACCTGGGTGTGGCCAAGACAGCGGAAGGCCGCGAGTCGCTGTACGCGCGGTCGCGTTTGGTGAATGCGGCGAAGGCGCTGGGAGTGCAGGCCATCGACTCCGTTTTTGGCGATGTGGGTGACATGGACGGATTGCGGCGCTGGGCGGAGAATTCGCGCGCGCTCGGGTTCGAAGGCATGGGCTGCATTCATCCCGGACAGATTCCGGTGATTCATGAGGCCTTCGCGCCGTCGCGCGGCCGAGATCGAAAAGGCGTCGAAGATTGTGGCGGCCTTCGATGAGGCACAGCAGCGCGGGTTGGGCGTGGTCAGCCTGGGATCGAAGATGATCGATCCGCCGGTGGTGCAGCGGGCACAGAAACTGGTGGAACTGGCGAAGCGAATGGGGAAGGCTGCAGTGACGGCGTCTGCAGAGAGCTCTGACCACCGAGGACACGGAGGTCACCAGCTCGAAGGAATTCCGTCGGTGAGTCGCTCCGTGTCCTCGGTGGTTAACGACGATTCAAGGGAGCGGAATGACGGAGCGAGCCGAACTGGTGCAGAACGCCGCGGGACGCATGGTTCCGACCATGGTCAATGGCAAGCCCCAGATTCCTTACCTGGGCGTGGCCAAGTACCAGCCGCGCGGACGCAAGGCTGCACCTCCGGTGCGTTCGAGCAAGGATTATCCCGACAACGGCGACAAGCGTGTTCCTGATCTCGAGACTGCGTTGCGCAAGTGCGGGCTGCGCGACGGCATGGTGATTTCGAACCATCATCATCTGCGGGATGGCGACCGGGTCGCGCTCATGATGCTGGAGGCCGCGGCAAAAATCGGCGTCAAAGACCTGCTCTGGTTTCCCAGCGCGTCGTTTCCATCGCAGAAATCCGCTATCGAGCTGATGCAGTCGGGAGTGATCCATCACATCGAGGGTTCGATGAACGGACCTCTGGGCGACTACTGCACCCAGGGCAAGATGCGCGGGCTGGGCGTTCTGCGCTCGCACGGCGGGCGCTGGCAGGCCATTCAGGATGGCGAAGTGCACATCGACATCGCGGTGATCGCCGCGCCCACCGCCGACGCCTTCGGCAACGCCGACGGCTCGCATGGCAAGTCGGCGTGCGGATCGCTGGGCTTCGCGCTGGCCGATTCGATCTACGCCGACAACGTCATCGTGGTCACCGACAATCTGGTCCCGTTCCCCTGCATTCCCTGGCAGATTCAGGGCAACAATGTCGATTATGTTGTGGAAGTCGATTCCATCGGCGATCCGGCGAAGATTGTTTCGGGCACGACGCAGATCACGCGCTCGCCCGACCGGCTGCGGGTGGCGGAGTACGTGGCGCGCTTTCTGCGCGATGCGGGAATCATGCGCAACGGATTTTCCTTCCAGGCGGGAGCAGGCGGCATCGCGCTGGCGTTCGTGGACTACCTGCGCCGCATGATGAAAGAAGATGGCGTGAAGGCGCGCTTCGTGCGCGGCGGATCGACGCGCTACCTGGTGGAGATGCTGCAGGAGGGATTGACCGATTACATTCTCGATGGCCAGACTTTCGATCTCGATGCGGTGAAATCGATCGGCGGCGATCCCCGGCACGTGCCGACTTCTCCGTTTACGTCATACAACTATCACGGCAAGGGATCGTTCGCGTCGATGGTGGACGCGGTGGTGCTGGGCGCGACCGAAGTGGATGTGAACTTCAACGGCAACGTGGTGACGCACTCCGATGGCAGGCTGCTGCACGGCATCGGCGGCTGGCAGAATTGTCTCGAGGCGGGATGCACGATCCTGGCGGTGCCATCCTTCCGCGATCGTATTCCGGTGATCGTCGATGAAGTGACCACGCTGACCGGGCCCGGCGAATTGATTGATGTGGTGGTGACCGAGCGCGGGATTGCCATCAATCCGCGGCGCCAGGATTTGCTCGATGCGGTGAAAGGTTCAAGCCTGCCGATCCGGCCGATTCAGGAGATCAAGGCGGAAGTGGAACGCATCTGCGGCGGCAAGCCGGTCCGGCCGAAGCTGGGCGAGCGTCCCGTGGCAATCGTCAAATGGGTGGACGGAACCGTGCTGGATACAGTGTGGCAGGTGGGTTAGAAAACTTCAGGGCCACGGATTAACGCGGATTTTCACGGATCTAAATTCTAGGGGTTTGATCCGCGAAAATCCGCGTGAATCCGTGGCCCTGAATTTTTCCGTTACTCATTCTTCATCGCATCAATCAACTGAAAAAGCTGGGTGCGGTCCACGACTTCGACGAAGGGCTTGCCCTGCGTCTTGTTGCTGACCACATAAATTGTTGGCGTGTGATTGATGCCGACACGCTGCCCGGTGTTCTTGTCCTGGTTGATGGCCGCTGCCAGCTTGCCTTGCGGATCGACCACGAAAGGCAGTTCCACTTTGTGGTCGGCGGCGAACTTTTCCGCAAAACCGCGCAGGGTCGGCGGCGTGATCTCCGGCTGGTGCTGGAAGATGTAGTCGCGAAACGCGTTGCCCAGCTCTTTCGATTGGCTGTCGAAATAGCGGGCAATGATGGCCGCATCGTACGACCAGTTGTGCATGGGCAGCGGGAAGTCGTGGCGGACCACGGGAATCTTGTAGGTGCGGGCAGCCTCTTCCACCAAGCGGAGCCGCGCGGCGGCAGTCCGGGCACTGCAGGTCTTCAAACACCACCAGGGCGACCTGGGCCCCTTTGGGCGGCCGGAGGGCCGGATCGACAGTCTGGGCTGAAGCCAGGGAAGCCACCAGCAGAAAGGCCAGAGCGAGCACGGTGTACGGAGTTGTCATAATTTATTGGATGCAGGGTTTGGCGATTATCTCTAAGTCATTCTAATTCTACGGTAACTCATGGCTCGCCTCAAAAGCTCAAACCACTAAGGACACTAAGGTGCACGAAGGAACCCCTTCTAGAGCAGGCGCAACTGGCGCCGTTCCAGGGCGAGCAGTTTTTCCTTGATGGGCAATCCGCCGCCGTAGCCGGTGAGTTTGCCATTGCTGCCGATGACGCGATGGCAGGGAATCACAATCGGAATCGGATTCGAGCCGTTGGCCAGGCCAACCGCGCGCGAGGCGTTGGGATTGCCGACCCGTCGGGCCAGTTCGCCGTAGGAGATGGTCTCCCCGTAGGGAATTTCGCATAAACGCTTCCATACCGCGAGCTGAAACGGCGTGCCCTGAGGCGCGAGCGGCAGGTCGAAGGCTTCCAGTTCGCCGGCGAAGTAGGCGCGCAGCTGACGAATAGTTTCGCCCAGGCATTCCGCACTTTCACGCCACTGCGGATCGGATCGAACTGGATTTCTTCCATTTACAAAATCTATGCGCCGCAGGCCGGTGTCGTCGGCGACGAGCATCAACGGCCCGACTGGACTCTCCATCCGGGTATAGCAGTTGACGCCCGCGGTTGTGGTTTCCGTCGTCATTCTTGAATCGAACATTTAACCACAGAGGACGCAGAGGACACGGAGGAGACCTTCTGTCGGAAGACTGGTTTAGATGACCGCCGCCTGTTCGCGCCGCTTGGACTGGATTTCGATAAACACGTGCACCAGGGATACCGCGGCCGGCGTGACGCCGGGAATACGCGACGCATGGCCCAGAGTGCGGGGACGGACTTTGATCAGCGTTTCCTGTATCTCGCGGGAGAGGCCGCTGACCGAACCGTAGTCGAACCATTGCGGAATGGTGTGCTGCTCGGCCTTCTTGAGGCGCTCGATGGCGCGCTGCTGCTGCAAAAGATAGCCGGCGTACTTGATTTCGGTCTCGACCGACTTGAGTTCGTTGCGGGTCGCGGAAGAAAGGCCGGGCCACGGATTCGCGCGGATTTTCACGGATTTCTTCTTCGAAGAATTCTGGGGCGAGTTCTCGGAGGACCGGAAGCAGGCGCTCGATGGTGATTTCGGGGCGCTTGAGTAATTGGGCAAGGCTTTGGCCGATGGCAGAAGTCCAGTCGTTGGTCGCTGGCTGTTGGTCGTTAGCCCTCGGCCGAGCTTTGCTCGGCTGGGCGGACGAGGGCGTCCGCCCCTACGTGGTCTCGTGGTGATTTTCTCCAGCATTGCCGGCTGTGAGCTTTGATTTCTCCAGCAACTGCTTCATGGATTCGTGGCGTTGCTGCTTGGCCTGGAAATCAGACCAGGCGGCATCGGATATCAGGCCCACGCGGCGGCCGTGGGGAGTGAGGCGGCGGTCGGCGTTGTCGATCCGCAGATGCAGGCGGAATTCGGCGCGCGAGGTAAACATGCGGTAAGGCTCGTTGGTGCCCTTGCTGATCAGGTCATCGATCAGGATCGCGGTGTAGGCCTCGGTGCGATCGAGGATCAGCGGCGCCTCATTCTTCACCTGCAAGGCCGCATTGATGCCCGCCATCAGGCCCTGGCAGGCGGCTTCTTCGTAGCCGCTGGTGCCGTTGATCTGGCCGCCGAGGAACAGGCCGGCGATTTTCTTGGTCTCGAGCGTGCGCTCCAGTTCCGTGGGGTCGATGGCGTCGTATTCGATGGCGTAGCCGGGGCGCAGCATGTCCGCGCTGTCGAGGCCGGGAATCGACTTCAGGATCTCCATCTGGATTTCGACCGGCAGCGACGTGCTCATGCCGTTGACGTAGATCTCGTGCGTGTTCAGGCCCTCAGGCTCGAGGAAGAGCTGGTGCGTGATCTTGTCGGGAAACTTGACGATCTTGTCTTCAATCGAGGGGCAGTAGCGCGGCCCGACGGAATGGATTTGCCCGCTGTACATCGGGAGAGCGGTGAACGTTTTCGCGGATGATGCGGTGCGTCTCCGGTGTGGTCCAGGCAATGTAGCAGGGCACTTGTGAGTCGTGATGCGCGACCCGCCGGGTGCGAAAGCTGAAAGGGGTGGGATCGTCGTCGCCGGGCTGCACCTGAAACTTCGACCAGTCGATGGTGCGGCCGTCGAGGCGCGGCGGGCGTTCCGGTCTTGAGCCGGCAACCGCGCAGGCCAAGTTGCTTGAGGGCCTCGCCCAAAAGCACGGCGGCGGGTTCGCCGGAGCGTCCTGCGGGATACTGCTGCTCGCCGCAGTGGATCAGGCCATTGAGAAACGTGCCGGTCGTGATGATGACAGCGGCGGCGCCGACGGTGCGGCCGTCGCGGAGGCGGACGCCGATGACTCGCTTGCGCTCGTCGTCGTTGGCCGTTGGTCGTTGGTCGTTGGCCGCGGTTGCGCTACCGGCCTGGGATTCGGAAGACCAGTTTTCAGTTGGTAGTTCCCGGTTCTCAGCAGTTTGTTGCGCTGATCGCCGTTCGCTGTTGGGGAATTTGCCAAAGACCAACGGCCAACGGCCAACGACTGCTCTACGATTAGGTCTGCAACTTCTGCCTGCTTGATTTTCAGGTTGGGCTGCGATTCCAGCACCTCGCGCATCTTGAGGCGATAGGCCTGCTTGTCGCACTGGGCGCGAGGAGACCACACGGCTGGACCACGGGAGGTGTTGAGCAGGCGGAACTGGATGCCGACCGCGTCCGTGATTTCACCCATGATGCCGCCCAGGGCGTCCACTTCGCGGACCAGGTGTCCCTTGGCAATGCCGCCGATGGCGGGGTTGCAGGACATCTGGGCGATGAGATCGACGTTGAGGGTGTAGAGGGCGGTCTTCAGACCCATGCGGGCCGCGGCCATGGCGGCTTCGCAGCCGGCGTGTCCGGCGCCGACCACGACCACATCGAATTGTTCGGTGAAGGAGGGCACGGTAGCCTTCATTCTAACAAGGTCTGCTCAAGTGAACTGACTGAGGGCGGGACGCCGGCCTCCATGCCGGCTAGAACTGGGGACCACCGATATCTGTGAACGTGGCTTCCTGCCACTGGGGCGAGGGAAAATACCAGTGGCTGGCGCCGGCTTCGTGATTATTGCCGCCGGAGCCGTACGGGATCGTCGGAGAGCGCCAGTAATCCATGCCCATCTGCAGCAAGGCTCCGGGAGAAATCATCACCCGGGCCCGAACGGTACAACCGTCGCGTTTGCCGACCGGCAGCGCGGCGCGCGCAGACGGGCTCCAGAAATGCCACACCCGATCGCTGCGCTGGCCGACGGCGCAGCACCACGGAGTGATTCCGCGGATCGTAAGCCAGCGGAATGGGATCGTGGGCGTCGCTGGCAAACCACGGCTGGCGCTGGTAGAGACCGCCGCGCACCTGGCCGGAGTCGTCGTTGAGGACAACCTCCCGGCCGTCGATCCGGCAAGTCAGCCTGGTCCACGCGACCTCGACCTGGGCCGATTCGTGGCCCGGCACCCGCGTGTCCGCAATCGCGATGCCCCAGAGCCGGGCTGAACTGAAGTTGGCAGGGGCGCGCACCGGATTTACATATCCAGCCTTGTAACTGACTTCATCCGGAATTCGTGGATCGTTTGTAACCACGAACGCTGATGGGCTGGCGCCGCGCCCCTGTGGCGTGACCACCACGATGTTCGAACTGAAGACCTGGTGGGGAACAATCGCGACCACCTTCTCCGGGGAGACGAGTTGAAAGACTGCCGCGGTTGCACCAAACAGCACCGCGGAAATCGCCGTCAGATTCTTGCCGCTGACTTCCACCCGCGTGCCTTCGGGACCGCTGGGGGGAGAGAACCTGAGTACTTCCGGCGGACCAACCTGGGCTGCGGCCGAGAGTCCCGCAAACAGGAAGCAGCCGCGGCACGCAGACTTCGCGAGGGCGATCCGGGGAATGCGCTCTGGTGGAAGCAATCGCTCTCCAGCAGCTTCAGGCTCACCTTACGTGAATGTCGCGCGGGATGCTGTGATGTCCGTCACACTGTTCCCGCGGGATCATTGACCGGCAGCCTTCCCTACAGTGGAGGCGAGACGCCCGCCGGACAGGCCGCCGGGCGCTAACAAGTTGCGGGCTGCGTGGAGGCGCCCTTATAGTGGCTCTTCCGGCTTAAACAGGACGTCTTAAATTATGGCGAAAGCAATGCCCATCGGGGCGCGTGGCGAAGTCGAGCAAACTGTCGAATTGAAGCATACCCTGGCAGCCCATAACCCCAATCTTCCTCCCGTGTATTCCACGCCGGACATGATCCGGCTGATGGAGATTGCCTGCTTCCAGGCCCTGCAGCCCTTTTGCGAGGACGACGAAATCACGGTTGGGACCGCAATCCACGTCGAGCACCGCGCCGCCAGCGGAATCGGGGCAAAGATTCGGGCGGAAGGAGTTCTCGAATCGTTCGACGGAAAGTTTTATACGCTGAGGGTGACCGCCCGGGATGATGCCCAGGAGATAGGACGAGGCACGGTCGGCCGGGCCGTGGTGAGCGTGGGAAAGTTTTTGGAGAAGATGAACCGGGAGAAGATGGAAAAGAGCAGTGGCTAGTTTTTAGTTGTCGGTTCTCAGTTATGGCTGCAGTGCAGGGAAAGACGGAAGCGTTCCGGGCCATGCATCGCGGCCAGAAGATCCTGCTGCTGCCCAATGCCTGGGATGTGGCCAGCGCGCGGGTGATTCAGCAGGCGGGCTTCGGGGCGATCGCCACCACCAGCGCCGGCGTCGCCTTCAGCCTGGGATATCCCGATGGACAGCGCATTTCGCGGCAGGAGATGCTGGAAGCAGTTCGCCGCATCGCAACTGCGGTCCAGGTTCCGGTTACGGCCGACGTCGAGGCAGGATACGGCGATCGTCCCGAAGATGCCGCCCGCACTGCGCAGGACGTCCTGGCTGCCGGCGCGGTCGGAATGAATCTGGAGGATGCGACCGGCGATCCGCAGCATCCGCTCCTGGACCTCGCCCTGCAGGTTGAAAGAGTGAAGGCGGTGCGGGAATTGCCGATCGTTTTGAACGCCCGCACTGACGTTTACCTGCTTGAGATCGGGGTCCCGGAAAAGCGTTATGACGAAGCCCTTCGACGGCTGGCGGCGTTTCGCGATGCCGGAGCGGACTGCGTGTTCGTTCCCGGCCTGCGCGACACGGCAACCATCGCGCGCCTGGTGAAAGACTTGCAGTGTCCGGTCAACATCCTGGCGCGGCCCGGGAACTCCTTCCGTGCCTGAGTTGCAGAAGCTGGGCGTGGCCCGGGTCAGCCTGGGTTCGGGCCCGATGCGGGCCACGCTGGGTCTGCTGCGCCGCCTGGCAGAAGAGCTCAAGAGTGCGGGAACCTACGCCACGCTGGAAGGCGCCATCCCCTATGCGGAGCTGAACCGCATGATGGAATGATCAGGATTATGGAACCATGGAAAAGGTGGTCCAAGCGCGTTCTCGACTACATCCGCCGCCGGGATCTTCTGCACGCCGGCGACCGGGTAGGTGTCGCGGTCTCAGGCGGGGCCGATTCGGTCGCACTGCTGCGCGTCATGCTGGAGTTGCGGCCGGAACTCGGTATCGTGCTCTCCGTCGTCCACTTCAATCACAAGCTGCGCGGAGTCGAAGCCGAAGCTGACCAGCAGTTCGTCGCGCAACTTGCCCACCGGCACCAGCTGGAGTTGCACGTCGGGCAGCGGCGACGTCGCGGCCCATGCTCGAAAGCAGCACCTCAGCACCGAGGCCGCCGCCCGCCAGCTTCGCTACCGGTATTTCCGGCAGCTGTTCGAGGAGCAGAAGCTGAACCGCATCGCTACCGGGCACACTCTGGACGATCAGGCTGAGACGGTTTTGCTTAGAATTGTTCGCGGGGCCGGGACCCGCGGACTGGCTGGAATTTATCCCCAGTTGCAAGTTCAACGGTTCTCAGTTCTCAGTGGTCCGTCCGTTGCTGCAGACCCGGCGAAGGCTGCTGGAAGCCTATCTTGCAGGAAATCGGCCAGGACTGGCGCGAGGACTCGAGCAACCGTGATCTGCGTCACGCGCGCAACCGGGTGCGGCACGGGATTGTGCCCCGGCTGGAGCGCACTCTGAATCCGTCGGTGCGTGAAACGCTGGCGGAGACTGCCGACATTGCGCGCTCCGAGGAAGAGTACTGGCAGAAAGAAGTTGACCGCGTGCTGCCCGAAGTCTGGCAAGCGGAGCGCCGGACGCTCGAGCCGGCAGCACTGGCGGCGTTGCCTCTGGCCTTGCGGCGGCGGGTGGTGAGGGCGGCAGCAGAATCGCTGGGCTTGCGGCTCGAGTTCCGACACGTGGAAGAGATTCTGGACCTGGATCCGCAGGGGGCCCAGGTCCAGCCATGTTGCCGGAAGGCTGGCTTGTTTCCGTGGACCAAGGCGGACTGCGATTCGATTCCGCCAGCCCGGCGGCGGTTACGAATTCGGATTACGAGTACAGGTTGTCGGTGCCGGGCGCGATTCGAGGTTCCGGAAGCCGGGACACGGTTTGAGGCAGCGCTGGTGTCCGGGGAGCGCAAGCTCGGGTTATAATCCCGACCACATGCTTGATCCGGCATTGCTGCAAAAAGAGTTGACCGTGCGCAACTGGCGCGCGGGCGACCGCTACTGGCCGGCTCATAGCAAGGCCCCGAAGAAGATCAAGGAACTGCTGCAGGAGAGGAAGTTGACCGGCCCGCGAGCGCAAGCTCTGGCCGGTTGGGGTGAGCGGGCAGGAGATCGTGTGGGTGCGTGGCTTTCCCACGCCGGCGCGGTTCCGTCCGCCGGATGGCACCCAGCGGGCCCTGGTAATTCGCGAGTTGGCCAGTCGGGGAGGACCCAAGCATGAATGAGTTCGCAAGGCCGGGGCTGCCGCGCACCGTGATCCCCGCCGAGCAGATCCAGAAGCGGGTGCGGGAGATGGGGCGGCAGATTTCCGACGACTACCGCGGCCAGTCCATCCACCTGCTGGCCCTGCTGGAGAACGGCTTCATCTTTATGGCCGACCTGGTGCGGGCGCTGGACGTTCCGGTGATCTGCCAGTTCATCAAGCCCAAATATCAGCTGCACGAGGAAGATGGCTCGGGTGGGGTTCTGGAGATTTTCTTCAGCCACGAACCCGATATTCGCGGCCAGAATGTGCTGGTGGTGGAGGGCCTGGTGCATTCCGGGATCACCACCGAATTTCTGATGAGCGACCTGAAAGCGCGGGGGGCGGCGTCGGTCAAACTGGCCACGCTGCTGGACCGGCAGTCGGCCCGCCGGGTGCAGTTACAGCCCGATTATTTCGGCTTTCTGGTGGATGAGGCTTTCCTGGTGGGTTACGGTTTAGGCTCGCCCGAGCAGACCAACCGGAACTTGCCCTATGTTGGCGCTGCAAGCTGAACTGAGCCCATGACTTAAGTCATCGGCAGAAGGCCGACCTTTTTTCCCCTGAAACGGTTAGAATATGGGTCTGGCAACTTGTCCAATCCAAAACCTGCGGCTGGGCATCTAATTATGTGCGCGCCATGGTTCGCGTTGGCGTGCGTTGTTTATCAGGAGTCTTCGGTGAATTCTACAGTTAAAACAGTGGTTTTCTGGTTGGTGATCGTGCTCTCGGCCTTCCTGCTCTGGCAGGTGATGAAGGCCGGGAACGCGGGCCAAAAGGACAAGGAAGTCAGCTTCTCGCAATTCCTGACGGACGTGGACCAGGGCAACGTGAAAGAGGTCACCATCAACGGGCAGGAAGTTCGCGGCAAGTACAAGCAACGATAATTCCGCGTTTCATACCACCGCCCCGTCCAACTATCCCGACATGATCAAGACGCTGCGCGACAAGGGCGTCAGCATGAACGTCCGGGACATCACCAGCGGCAGCTGGCCGCTTCAGTTGCTGGGAACGTGGGCCCCGCTGATCCTGCTCGCGGCGCTCTGGTTCTTCATGATCCGGCAGATGCAGACCGGCGGCAACAAGGCGTTGTCGTTCGGCAAGAGCCGGGCCCGCCTGCTCTCCATGCAGCAGAAGAAGGTCACGTTCAAGGACGTGGCCGGCGTGGATGAAGCCAAGGAAGAACTGAAAGAGATCATCGAATTCCTGCGCGAGGCGCAGAAGTTCCAGAAGCTGGGCGGACGCATTCCCAAAGGCGTGCTGCTGGTCGGACCTCCGGGAACGGGCAAGACCCTGCTGGCACGCGCGGTCGCCGGCGAAGCCAACGTTCCGTTTTTCTCCATCTCCGGTTCGGACTTCGTCGAAATGTTCGTCGGCGTGGGCGCCAGCCGCGTTCGCGACCTGTTCGAGCAGGGCAAGAAGAACGCTCCCTGCATCATCTTTATCGACGAAATCGACGCCGTCGGACGCCATCGCGGCGCCGGCCTGGGCGGCGGTCACGACGAGCGCGAGCAGACTCTGAACCAGTTGCTGGTGGAGATGGACGGTTTCGAGTCCAACGAAGGCGTCATTCTGATGGCCGCCACCAACCGGCCCGACGTGCTCGATCCGGCGCTGCTGCGTCCCGGACGTTTCGACCGCCGCGTAGTGGTGAGCCGTCCGGATGTGCGCGGACGCGAAGAGATTCTGCGCGTGCATACCCGCAAGATTCCTCTGGCCGACGATGTGGATCTCTTCGTGTTGGGCCGCGGCACACCGGGCTTCTCCGGCGCCGACCTGGCCAACATGGTGAACGAAGCGGCCCTGGCGGCGGCGCGGCAGAACCGCAAAGCCGTCCTGATGTACGACTTCGAACTGGCCAAGGACAAAGTCCTGATGGGCGTGGAGCGCAAGTCCATGCTGCTCTCGGATGAGGAGAAGAAGAACACCGCCTATCACGAAGCCGGGCATGCGCTGGTGGCGGCCCTGCTGCCTCATTCCGATCCGTTGCACAAAGTGACCATCATTCCTCGCGGAATGGCTCTCGGCGTCACCATGCAGTTGCCGATCGACGACCGGCACAACTACTACAAGAACTATCTCGAAACCTCGATTGCCATCCTGATGGGCGGACGTCTGGCGGAAGAGATGTTCCTGGATTCGATGAGCACCGGCGCCGGCAACGACATTGAACGCGCCACCGAACTGGCGCGCAAGATGGTCTGCGAGTGGGGCATGAGCGATCTCGGACCGCTGACCTTCGGCAAGAAGGAAGAGCAGATCTTCCTGGGCCGCGAGATCGCCCAGCATCGCGACTACAGCGAAGCCACGGCGGTCAAGATCGATGCGGAAGTGCAGAAGCTGGTCAAGCGCGGTTACGACACCGCCAAAGACCTGCTCCATGCCAACCGCGATGTGCTGGTCCGGATTGCGCTGGCGCTGATCGAACGCGAAGTGCTGGACGCAGCCCAGATCAAGATGATCATCGACGGCCAGGAACTGCCCAAGATCGTGCCTCCGGTCAAACCCGACGACGGCGTGCAGCAGGTGATCAAGCCTGACCTGCAGCCGGGACGGGCCAAGGGCGGCGAGCGGCCGGCACCAGCGTAGAGCGGGCGTCAGACGTCGGACCTCAGACTTCAGCATAGGGCGGCCTCGGGCCGCCTTTTATTTTTTGGGGATGAGGAGTGGTAAGCGCTGCGAGCTGTCATCCCGAGCGCCGGACGAGCCGCGCTTGCGCGGTGAGGACAAGTCGAGGGACCTGCTTTCAGCGTGAACCTGGGATGGGCACGAGTTCACTCACGCAGCCTCTGTGGGGAATGATCGCGGCCTCAAGCCGCTGCGGTACCCTGTGCATTCACGCTGGACGAGCTAAACCTCAGCGGCTAAAGCCGCCTCAGCCGGGCGCTTTTGCGGCACGACTAAAGTCGTGCCCTTCCACATGCCCTTCCAGTCGTGCCCTTCTCCCTCATGGCGTTCCCCAAGGAGCGCAAGAGAATTCAAGCTGTGATCGCGATCAGCGGCTTGGTTCGCTCCAGAACTTCGCCGATTTCGACTGCCGGCACCCCCGCGGCGTTGAGATCGCGGAGCAGGTTGGGCGCATGCTCCGCGGCCACTGCGATCAACAGCCCTCCGGCGGTTTGCGGATCAAACAGGATTGTTCTTAGATACCTCAGGAATCGTTTCGTCGTAACCCACCGTGCACTCGGCAAAATCGCGGTTGTTTTTCAGGCCGCCGGGAAGATCGCCGGCGCGAATGCAATCCAGCGCGCCTTCGATTACAGGGATTTGATGGATGTGGAAACGCAGCGAGACGTTCGAGGCCAGGGCCATCTCGCGGGCGTGGCCGATCAGACCGAAGCCGGTGACGTCGGTCAGGGAATGGACGGGTCGTTGGTCGTTGGTCGTTGGCCGTTGGATTAAAGCTGCCGAGCTTCGCTCGGCCTGGACCGGTCGAAGACCCGTCCCCACATGGTTCGTGGTGGAGCAGAACGCGGTGATGACCTCGCTGGCAGTTTTGTTCAGCGTGGTCATCGAGCGGGTGGCGGCGTCGATCCAGGATTGCTTGGCGGTTCCCTTCTTGATTGCCGTGCAGATGACGCCCGTGCCCAGCGCTTTGGTAAACAGCAAGCGGTCGCCGGAGCGGGCGCCGCCATTGGTGAATATCGGTTCAGGATCGATGAGGCCGGTCACGGAATATCCGAACTTGGTTTCGTCGTCGCGGATGCTGTGACCGCCCACCACCGTGCACTTCGCCTCCATCATCTTCGAGAGGCCGCCGGCCAGGATTTGCTCCAGCACTTCGAGGTCGCCCTTGGGCTGGGAAGCACACCAGAGCCAGCGCGGTGACTGGGGCGGCCGCCCATGGCGTAAACGTCGCTCAAGGCGTTGGTGGCGGCAATCTGGCCAAAAGTGTAGGGATCGTCCACCATGGGCGTGAAAAAATCGACGGTCTGCACCAATGCGGTGTCGGGGGCGATCCGGTACACGCCCGCGTCATCGGCGTGATCGAAGCCCACCAGTACGTTAGGATCGTGCTGGCGCGGCAGTTTGCCCAGCACCTGGTCGAGAAGAGCAGGACTCAGCTTGGAGGCGCAGCCTCCGGCCTTGACCGTCTCGGTGAGCCGGATTTTGACTTCGGGCATGAGGAACATTCTAGAAGAAATGGAGGCCGGGCGTCCCCGCCCGGCGAGACGGGCGAGACGCCCGTCCTCCATCCGAAAATTACTTCGCTGCCACCTCCGTCACCCGCAGCTCCGGATACTCATGGTTCCAGTCGGCGGTGACGTGTTCGAAGATGAGGCGAAAAGGCTTGCTCTGGGCCGGGGCCAGGGGCGCGACGCGGAGATCCACCGCCTCGGGGTAGGGACCGCTGGTCTGCAAAATGCGCAGGGGAACATCGTCGGCCTGCACCACCTGGCCGAGTGAATCCTTGAAACTGACGCTCACTACCGCATGACTGACGGTCTTGTCTCCGCTATTGGTGACCGTGCCGTCAAGATAGGTGACTGTGGCCCCCACAAAATTCTCGGCCGCGCTCATCTTCATGTCGGAGAACTTCAGGTTGGCGGCGTAGGCCGGGGGCGGATTCGCAATTTTGGAATCGGTGCGCAACAGCAGGGAAGCGATCACTACCACGACGACCACCAGCACCACGCCGAAGGCGATCGGAAGCCAGTTGGAACTGCTCTCTTCCGGGGTCGTGGGCGTGGGCTGGAGCAGAGTTCCCATGGGGAGATTGTACGGGAATTCGGGATTGGGGATTTTGGATTGATGATTTCAGATTGATGATTGCAGATTGCAGATCCCGTCAGAGGGTGCAATCAAATCTCGAATCTACAATCTGAAATCGCCTCACTCGCCGCCGACGATCAGGCCGTCGATGCGGATGGTTGGGCTCGCCATGGCACCGCGAAATTCCAGGTCGCTGGCGATCTCCGAAATGTTGAAGAACATTTCTTTCAGATTGCCCGCCACCGTGATTTCTTCGACCGGGTAAGTGAGCTCGCCGCCTGAGATCCAGAGACCGGAGGCGCCGCGGGAATAGTCGCCGGTGACCAGGTTGGCGCCGTGACCGAGAAATTCGGTGACGTACAGTCCCTCGGGAATGTCGGCGATAATTTCTTTCGCGGTCTTTGTCCCCGGTTGCAGAAAATAATTTCCCGGACCGATGCCCGGGGTGCCGGCCAGTCCGCGGGAGGCGTTGGCGGTAGTCTGAAGGCCGAGTTTTTTTGCGGTGTAGGTGTTCAGCAGATACGACTTGAGCACGCCCTTCTCGATGACCACCGTGCGCCGGGTCGGAATGCCTTCGCCATCGAAAGGCGCGGTGCCGAAACCTCCGACCATGGTGCCGTCGTCGATGACGGTGACGTGGTCGCCGGCAATTTTTTCGCCCAGCTTGCCCGCCAGAAAGGACGCGCCGCGATAAACCGAGTCTCCGTTGATGCCTTCGAAAATATGTCCCAGGATGGATGTGGCTACCATGGGATCGAGCACGATGGGGACCTTCGCCGTCTTCACCTTGCGCCCGCCCAGGCGCCTCAAGGTACGCTGGGCGGCGATCTTCCCTACTTCTTCGGGAGAATCCAGCCGGCCCAGATTGCGCGCCACCGAGAACCAGTAATCACGCTGCATGCCGCCATTTTCCGACTGCGCGATGGGCACGGCCGCGACCGAACAATAAGACCGGCGATACTCGCCTACGAATCCGTGAGAGTTGGCCAGGACTTTGTGGCCGGTGGCGGCATCGAACGAACCGCCTTCGGAATTCTTGATGCGAGGGTCGTAGTCGAGCGCGGCCTTCTCGGCGCGGCGGGCGTAGTTGATGCGCTCTTCGCCGGGCAGCGAGTACACGTCGGCGGAATAGAGATCGAGATCGCCGGCAAGCGAGCCCAGTTGCGAAGCGTCGGGAATGCCGCTGAAGGGATCTTCAGAGGTGATCTTGGCCAGCTCCAGCGCGGACTTCAACATGCGGTCGAGCGCGTCGCGCGAGAAGTCGCTGGAATAAGTGCTGGCCGAACGCTGGCCGTGAAATACGCGCACGCCGATGGAACGCGAGCCGGCCTCTTTCAGCGTCTCCACCTGGCCCAGGCGTACGAGCGTGGAGAATTCGTCGCCCTCGCGGACTACGCATTCGGCGGCGGTCGCGCCTCCGGACATGGCGCGGCGGACGATGTCCTGCGCGAGATCACGAAGATCAGTTTTCAGTTCCTGGTTCTTAGTTATCAGTTCGATTTGAGGCATAAAGATAATTTCTACTGCATGAACCCGCCGGGATCTTTCTTGGCGGTTCCGCCGACGGTCAGGCGATCAACTTTCAGGGTGGGAATGCCGACTCCCACGGGTACAGCCTGCCCGTCTTTGCCGCAGGTGCCGACGCCTTCATCCAGTTTCAGGTCGTTACCTACCATGGAGACGCGGGTGAGCACGTCGGGGCCGTTACCGATCAGGGTCGCGCCCTTGATGGGGGCAGTGACGTGGCCGTCTTCGATGAGATAGGCCTCGGAGGCGGAGAAGACGAATTTCCCGCTGGTGATGTCCACCTGGCCGCCGCCGAAATTTACCGCGTACACACCATGCTTTACCGAGCGGATGATGTCTTCCGGGTCGTCCTGCCCGGCGAGCATGTAGGTGTTGGTCATGCGGGGCATGGGGATGTGTTCGTAGCTTTCGCGGCGGCCGTTGCCGGTGTCGGCCATGCCCATCAGACGGGAGGAAAGTTTGTCGCTGAGGTATCCCTTGAGAATTCCTTTTTCGATCAGGACGGTGTTCTGAGTGGGCTGGCCTTCGTCGTCCACATTGAGCGAACCGCGCCGCCAGGGCATGGTGCCGTTATCGACCACGGTGCATTTTTCGCTGGCGACGCGCTTCCCGATGAGGCCGGCGAACGCGGACGTCTGCTTGCGATTGAAGTCGGCTTCGAGCCCGTGACCGACCGCCTCGTGCAACAGCACTCCGGGCCAGCCCGGACCGAGCACCACTTCCATCTCGCCGGCCGGAGCTTCACGCGCGTCCAGTTGCAGGATGGCCTGGCGGGCTGCTTCTTTCGCGAAATATTCGGGAGTTTTTTCGCCGAAGAAGAAGTCGAGAGCGACGCGTCCGCCGCCGCCGGAGCTGCCGCGGGCGGAATTGCCTTCGGTCTTGGCGATGCAGGAAACGTTCATGCGGGCCAGAGGCTGGGAATCTTCCGCGAAGGTTCCGTCGGAACCCACCACCAGGATGTTGCGCAACTCGTCGGAGTAGCTGGCGCGAACTTCCTTGATGCGCGGATCGTAGGCACGGGCCGATGCATCGCCGCGCATGACCAGCTCAACCTTGGCGGTAATTTCGGCATCGACCGATGGCAGCGTCACCGGATAAAGACTGCGCGCCGGTTTCTCCTGAAAGCCTACCACCGGAGTCTTGGAAGGGCCGCTGGCGATCAGGGCCGCGGTGCGCGCCGCGTGCAGAATGCGCTCGGACGAGAGATCGTCGGTGTAAGCGTAGCCGGTACGCTCGCCTACCACCACCCGAACCCCGCAACCTGCGGAAATTCCCTGGGACGCAGACTTCACCATGGACTCGTCCACCATCAGCGATGTGGAGGAGAGGTACTCGAAGTAAAGGTCGGCGTATTCTCCTCCGGCCGAAAGGGCGGCCGCCAGATAGCGCTCCAGATCATGCTCGGTGAGGCCGTAATGCTGAAAAAAGAACCGATTTTTGTCCACGGTTATTAGATGTCCTCGGACCGGGAAAGACTCCCCGGAAGTCTTTTCATTATCCCACATGGGTTAAGGCGGCCGAGCGGCTGATGTGAGCCATTCGCGCGCCGAGCGGACTCCCACGTGGACTCTGGTGATGGTCATACGTCACAGACACGGATTCGGGAAGGTGAAAGCATCCTAATCATGACCCCCGAGGCCCTGGCTCGCACCATTGAGGATTTTCTTGCCGGCGCGCGCGATGCCATCGTGCTCGATGACGGCGCCGCTATGTTTGACCTGGCTCAGGCCAGGTATTCCATTTCCGGCGAGCGCAACAAGTGCCTGCTCCATCTGTGGTCGGACGAGAGGAACATGGTGCGGCGAGTGCTGGATGTGGAAATCAAGCATGAAGTGCTGCGGCTGGCGGTGCAGCGGCTGGGGCAGACGCGTCCCAGCAAGCTGGAAATTTGCCGGCAACGCGACCGCCGCACTCCTACCGCGAAACGCGCCGCACGGCTGGCCTACCAGCGCAGCCTGCAGCGTACCCTGGAGCGCCGCTTTCCCGCCTATGTTGCCTCTCCTCTCACGACTTCTCCGGATCTGGAGCGATCCTTTGGCCCGATTTACGCTCGTGGGATGCTGCGCCGCGGACAATCCGGCTTCGCGGTTCTCGGCGTCAATCCGCAGGAGACCCAGTCCTCGATCGATGCCGCTCTGACCTTCGGAATCCTGTGGCTCGATGCCTGCCGCCTGGCGCAGGCGGGAAAAGTAATGGTGGAGGGCCTGAAGCTGTTCTTGCCTGCGGGAGTCCTCTGCATTGACCCGCGAGCGTATGGCGCATCTACACCCTGACGCCGCCAAGTGGCAGCTATACGAACTGGAAGGCCGGGAAGACCAGCTCAAGGAAATCGAGGTTTCGGACCGCGGCAATGTGCGGACCCGGCTGGTGCACTGGACGGACGAAGCCCAGGCCAGGGAGCGATTTGCTGCGGCCATCGATCGGGTCCGGGAGCTGATGCCCGAATCCGAAATGGCGGTAATCTCGCCCGCCGAGATGGCCTTCCGCTGCCATGGACTGGAATTCGCCAGGGCACGTCTGGCGCACCAACCCGGAACGCTGTGCCCCACGGCGGAGATCGTATTTGGAGTGGGCGCGGACGAAAGAGTGCTCGTGGAGCAGAACGCCGATGCCTTCCGGCGCCTGGTGCATAGCGTCGGAGAGGTCCGCCATGCCGAGGGTCCGCGAGATCACGCGCTGTGGCGGTTGCATCCCGAGCGCTGGCTGGAATCCCTGGTGGTGCAGGATGTGTCCGAGGTGGACGAGCGCCTCGATGCCTCCTGCCTGTATTCCCAGGTGCCGGCGTTCTCGGCTTCGGACCGCGCCATGATCGATGTGCTGACCACCACGCACGCCGGCAGGCTGGCGGTGGTCGAATTGAAAGCCGACGAAGATATCCACCTGCCCCTGCAGGGCCTGGACTACTGGTCGCGGGTGGCGTGGCACCATGCCCGGGGAGAGTTTCAGCGCTTCGGATATTTTCCGCAGCGGGAATTGTCGAGCGAGCAGCCCTTGTTATTTCTGGTGGCGCCGGCGTTGCACGTGCATCCCGCTACCGACACTTTGCTGCACTACATCTCGCCCGAGATTGAGTGGACGGTGGTGGGTATTGACGAGCGCTGGCGCAACGGAGTCAGAGCGGTATTTCGGAAGCGCCCGCGAGACATGGAGCTTCGAAGATCGACCCGAAGTCCCGGAACCCCAGATCCCGAGACTGCGCCTGATCCGGGGGGCGGGATTTACTTCTCAGGCCAGACTCCCAGCAGGCGCCGGACGTCCACCAGCTGGGCCACGTGATAGGCATTGTGGTCGGCCAGCAGCAAGGCCTCGCGCAGGATGGTCTGACCGTCTCCCCAGGGAATGCGCGCATAGAGGTCAGTTTTCGAATTGGCAACCAGGTCCTGCATGGCCTTGAGGTCCTTGCGAAATTTCTTGATGCTGGCATTCCACGCGGCCGTGCTGGGCGCAGCTTCGCTGCGCGGCCAGTAGCCCTTAGGCCAATCGGGCGAGACATGCTTTCGATTGCGGCTGAATTCGAGGATGTCCCGTTGCGCGATGCGCAGGTGCTCGAGCAGCATCCACGGGGAATGCGGAAATCCTGCCGGCTTCATGCCCCTTAATTTGGTGGGGATTCCTGCGATTGCGTCTTCGAAACGGGCGTGTGCGCTCCCGCCCTTGAGCAATTCCAGCAAGTGCTGGCGCAAAGAAGTGTCGTGGTCGGGTTTCATAATCTTTCCCCTCTTGCCGGGCGGCCGGGCGGGTTGGCTTAACCAATTATAGAGATGCAAAAATAAGTTAAAAGTTTTTGCAGGAAAAATGACAAGCCCCGCGTGGACAGGGATTGCCGTCCCGCGATAACCTAGTTGTCTCCAAGGAGTCCTTATGCGTCTATGGATGGTTTTGCTGGTATCGGTTGTTCTTGGAGCTGGACTGATCTCCGCGTTCGCTGCCATGCCCGCGGTGGGCACGACCGCTCCCGACTTCACTCTGCCTTCACAGGACGGCACCCAGGTGAGCCTGTCAGATTTCCGCGGAAAGTGGGTGGTGCTCTACTTCTATCCGAAGGACATGACGCCGGGATGCACCATCGAGGCCCACAACTTTCAACGTGACCAGCCGCAGTATTCGCAGCGCAACGCGGTGGTGGTCGGAGTCAGCGTGGACACCACCGATTCTCATAAGGAGTTCTGTTCCAAGGAAGGCCTGAACTTCAAGCTGCTGGCTGATACCGAGCACAAGGTGGTCAAACAATACGATTCCACCATGAATTACAAAGGGGTCGAAATCGCCGCGCGCAACACTTTCATCATCGATCCGCAGGGCAAGATCGAGCGCGCCTACACCAGCGTGGATCCTAACAAGCACAGCCAGGAAGTGCTGGCGGCCCTGGACGAACTACACGCCTCAAAGTAAATCTGTTCCGAACGAACGGATGGATGGAGGACGGGCGTCCCGCCCGTCCCGCCGTTCGATCGTCGGAACGCAATGCCTTCCCGTCAGCGTTTAAACTGTACGTATGAACGTCCGGCCCGATGAAGTTCCGTATCGTGATTTCTATCGCATTCTCCTCACCGCAGTTGGTCCGCGCCCCATTGCATGGGTTTCCACGCTGAACCAGGGACAGTTGAACCTGGCTCCCTTTTCATTTTTTAACGCGCTCTCAGCCAAGCCGCCGCTCCTGGGCTTCTGCCCCTCGCTGCGCCAGGTGGAGGGCCAGTCCGCTCCCAAGGACACGCTGCGGAATATTCGCGAGACTGGTGACTTCGTGGTGAACGTGGTCACCTTCGCAGTGGCCGAGGCCATGAACCTGACCAGCGGGGAGTATGACCCCTCGGTGGACGAATTCGCACTGGCCAGGCTGACCACCCGGCCTTCTCAGATGGTGCGGCCACCGCAGGTTGCGGAATCTCCGGTCAGCTTTGAATGCACACTCAACCGGATCATCGATTTCGGCACAGAGGCGCCAAGCAGCAGCCTGGTGATCGGCGAAATCGTGTGCGTTCACCTGGAGGAGAGCGTGGTGAAGGAAGGCCGCCTCGATCCGGACTCGCTCGACCTGATTGGACGCATGGGCGGCACGCAATATTCCCGCACTACCCAGCGCTTCGATATGAAACGCCCTGAGCTGCAGCGCCGCTGAAGCGCACTGGTCCCAAAAAAGTTGGCGGTTTCGCCCCTACAGTGAAGTACTTCCTCCGCTACTTGATGACCCCGATGGCGGGTCGCACGCCAACCAAGTAGCCTTCAAGAGAACAGAAAAAACAAACGGCTGTGAAGTTTCAAGGTTCCTGGCCGGACGCCCGACCGGCGGCGCCGCGCACAGGCTGTTCCCGCACGTTCCCATATGACTGCGCCCAATCAGGCGAAGGAGATTCAAATGAAGATCAGCAAATCATTAATACTGGCATTAACTATCGGATTGTTCTTAAGCACATTCGCCATGGCGGAAGACGAGCCTTCCGAACAGGTAAAACGCCTGGACGCTTCGGCGGCTGTGTTGGATGAAATCATGGGAACCCCTGACAAGGGGATCCCGGAAGAGATTCTTGGCTCGGCCGAATGCGTGGCTGTGATCCCATCGATGGTCAAGATTGGGTTCATTTTCGGCGGACGTCACGGACGCGGCCTGGCCACCTGCCGCACCAAATCCGGATGGAGCGCCCCCGCTCCCTTCACAGTCACCGGCGGCAGCTGGGGACTTCAGATCGGTGGCGAAGCGGTTGATGTGGTGATGCTCGCCATGAACGATCAGGGCATGGCCAAGATGCTGACCAGCAAATTCAAGATCGGCGCCGACGCTTCTGCCGCCGCGGGACCGGTCGGCCGCCATGTCGCGGCGGAGACCGACTGGAAAATGAAGGCTGAGATCCTGACCTACTCGCGGGCGCGGGGAGCTTTCGCCGGCATCACCGTGAACGGTGCCTCCATTAAACAGGACAAGGACGGCACGCGCATCCTTTACGGCAAGATGATTCCTGCCGCTCAGATTCTCAAAGGAGAGGTGGCCCTGCCGGAAGGATCGCATCAGTTCATGGCGGCAGTCAGGAAGTATGCCAACCAGGCCGAAGTGGCCGACGCCTCGGAACACCGGACGGAAGGGACAGCTTCCGCGTCTGAACCGCACGAACGGATGCTGACTTCTTCCGAAGCGCAAAACGCGATCCAGGAAAAGCTGAAGGAAGAACCGGGATTGAACAGCACCAAGGTGGATGTAATCTTGACCGCCGGCACGGTGAAACTTTCGGGATCGGTTCCCAGCACCGAGGACCGCGACAAGGTGGTGCGAATCGCAAAATCCTACGCCGGTAACCGCGAAATACAGGACCAGTTGGCGATTGAGACGGAACAGAACCGTTAACTGAAGCGAACAAACCACAGGCCCCGCTCTCTGCAAATCGGAGGGTGGGGCTTTTTATTCCGGATCAATTCAGTCCAGATCAATTTTCTCAAAGCCCAGGCCCTGCAGCAGGCTGGTGAGAGTAGTAGTCGCGTTCTGCTGGGCCGTCTTCAGGATGCCATCGGCGAGGGCGGCCGCCAGTAGTTGGCGTTCCGCCTCCTGACGTACCTGGGTTTCAAGATCGGGATCGGTGGGAACCAGGAAACCGGTCTGCCGCGAATACACCCGAGTCTTGGCGCTGTCCAGCCGCGTGCTGAATACCTGGGCCGCCGGCAGATGCAGGTGGACGCGCCTGCCCTCCACCTGGACATCGCCTGGTTTCAAGGTGGAGAAGTCAATGCCGGCAACTACCTCTCCGTGCACCAGGAGCAGCAGGCGGTCTCCCGCCAGAAAATCAGGGAAGATGGGGTTTTCCTTGGCTCCGCCCACGACTTTGTCCATGGTGTAAACCACGGTCTCCAGCCGCTGGAGCCGCTGGATGCGATCGACCACCGTGGGCTGGCTGACATCAATGCTCAGGGTCCGTCCGGTCACCGCCGACCAGAAGCGGCCCAGCAAAGCCGGTCCGGAACTGCGCGACAGCAGCACAAATCCGATCAGGCCAAGCAAGAGTGCCCCGAGGAGCAGCCCGGCAATGAGGGCAAACACGACGGAGGTAGCAGATCGGCCGGCTTTGGGTTGATCGGACACGCTGTAAGGTTACCATTCCCACAGACATGCGTAAGGGCAGATGTCCTCATCTGCCCGGCGGAGCGAAGCTCCGCTATTTTCAGGGAATTAGAGACCTTAGGGAATACAAAAACCGGTCGAGCTGCGCTCGACTGAACAGATGAGGACATCTGTCCCTACGTGGTTCCGGGTCGATGTCCCCGTAGCAGTTCGGGCCGAAGATGCCCACTGCAACGAAATGGTTGCATTTTTATCCCGCACCAAGGTAAGATGCACATAGGACGCAGCAGTAAGCGTTCAACTCGTCGCTGTACGCCCTTTCTTCCAACGGTTCAAAAAGTGGCCCAATAGTATGCGTGGGGTGACCCTAGCTCGCCTCGCAACAGGTTCGGAGAGACCCTATGGCGTGGTACGCGTATTGCATCACTGAGCAGCAGACCCTGTCCAATGGCACCCGTTCTCGTCGTCCTTCCCTGCTGGAAGGGGTTCAAGGCGTCAACGGAGCCGCAGTTCTGGCCTATCCCAGCGGAGAATTCAACATCGTCGTCAGCGAGTACGAGCGCGATAACGTGCAGTTTGGGGAGAAAAACGTCCTCGAACACGCCCGCGTCGTGAGCGTTTGTTTCCGAAGCGGGACCGTGCTTCCTTTCCGTTTTGGCACGATTTTCGATTCGGATGAGGCACTGCGCCAGGCTGTCCGCTCCAACCGCCGCACCTTCGGCCAGAGCGTGGCCCGGTTGCGCGGCAAGGCCGAAATGCACCTGAAGCTAAGGGTCAAAGATGGCTCCCTGCGCGAAGCCATGGCCGAGATCGTCCTGCCGGACACGGTTGGCGGCGACTACCTGATCAAGCTGCGGGAAAAGGCCTCACAGGACCGCGAACGGCGGACCAAGGCCCGCGCGCTCTCGGTACAAGTCCATAAGTTGTTCAATCCGCTCGAAGAAGAGATCAGCTGTAAACGAGTGGACTCCGACGGAATGTTGATTGATATTGCCCACCTGATTGATTCCAAATCCATCGAAAAATATCAGAACCGCTACAGCAGCGCCGCCAAGCAGTTGAAGAACTGCGAACTGGCGATCAGCGGACCCTGGCCGCCTTATCACTTCCTGCCCGGCAAGCTGCGCATGGTGGCGGGGAACTCTTAAGAGCGGACCTCGGACGTCAGACCTCGGACTTCGGACATCAGACCTCGAGCCCTCCAGCCGAGGTCTGACATCCGCGGCCGAGGGTTGTAGAGTGCAGCGAATGTGCAGGATTCTGCATTCCAACCTTGGCTAAGCCCAGCTGTGACTTTCTTTTCCGATCGGTGCCATCCTTTCTAAGTGGTTATTTTGCAGCGGTTTGCCGAAATTCCGGCAGACGAGTGCCGAACTTCGCCGCTTTGGTTGCGGAAATGCACTTAGGTGGGTAACCAAAAGAGGCCGCTGACAAATGACCTTCACTCTCTGTTTTTCGCGATATCTCTCTAGTTGCCTTTCCGGCTGCCGGATCGGCTCTCCGCTTCGCCATTCCTGACTCAACCTTCCACTTCGCCTCTTTTAATTGTGGCCCCAGCAATGGGGCCATTTTTTTGCTGCCGCGCGATTTTGCTCATGGTTCCCGCATTCACTCCCAGCACACAGGGCATTAGTCCCAGGATTTGAGGTAGTCTTTACCTCAAATGAGAATAACAAGCCTTCTTCTTCTATTGCTGGCCTTGGCCCCTGGCATTCTCCTCGCCCAGAACCAAACTGTCCCAGTTAGCTCGGACTACGAACGTCCCCAGGCGACGGCTGCCACTTCACTGCCGCCGGAATTGATTGAGCAACTCTCGGCGATTCGAGACGCCGCTTTGACCGACGACTACGCTTACCGGCAGGTGGCCCATATCACCGAGAATATTGGGCCTCGTCCCGTGGGATCCCCTCAGGCGCAGGCCGCAATCGAGTACGTGGCCGGCGAAATGCGCAAGCTGGGACTGGAGGTCCATCTGGAGCCGGTGCAGGCGCGCCATTGGATACGGGGCGCGGAATCCGCCGAACTGGTGGAGTATCCCGGACAAGCAGCGGGAACCGCACAGAAGATTGTGCTCACGGCATTGGGTGGAAATCGTCCCACGCCGCCGGGGGGAATTACGGCGGAGGTCGTGGTGGCCAATAGTTTTGCCGACCTGGATCGTCTGGGCCGTGAGAGCGTAGCGGGTAAGATCGTTCTGTTCAACGTTGTCTTTGATAAGCAGAAGGCGGCCGGCGGCTATGCCGGCGAGGCTTACGACGAAGCAGTGGCCTATCGTGCGCTAGGGGCACAAAAGGCAGCTGCGCTGGGGGCTGCCGCTGCGCTGGTCAGGTCAGTAGGCGGCGCCGACTATCGCTTGCCACACACCGGGGGAAGCCGCGCAGCCAACATTCCGGCCGGAGCGGTGACCAGCGAAGATGCTGACCTGATTGCCCATCTGGCTGCCCAGGGCAAGGTTCGTATGCACGTTATCCTGACCTCGCAGACGGCGGAAGAAGTCAGCACATTCAACGTAGTTGGTGACCTGAAAGGCTCCCAGCATCCGGAGCAGGTGGTGATCGTTTCCGGCCACCTCGATTCCTGGGACCTGGGAACCGGTGCCATTGACGACGCGGCCGGTGTGGCCGTCGCCATGGAAACCGCACATCTGATGCAGCAACTACACCTTCGCCCCCGGAGGACGCTGCGGGTGATCGCCTGGATCGATGAAGAAAACCTGGGACGCGGCCATGTGGCCTATGCCAAAGCCCACGCCGCCGAGATCGGCAACCACGTGGCTGCGATCGAAAGCGACCTGGGTGCGTCTCATCCCATGGGATTCCGCGCCAAGATCAGCCCTGAGGCCGCGGCCCGGCTGCAACCTGTGCTGGATGTTCTTCAACCTTGCGGCGCAAATCTTGTGGTGCTGAGCAGTGACAGTCCCGAGGCTGACATCGAGCCCTTAGCCAAGCAGGGCGTACCCGCTTTCGGCCTGTTGCAGGACGGCCGAACTTACTTCAACTACCATCACACCGCAGCCGATACGCTGGACAAGATCGTCCCCCATGAACTGCGGGAAAACGCTACAGCCATGGCCGTCATGGGATACGCGCTGGCGACGATGCCCGATCCTCTGCCTCGCTGAGACCACGTGGGGAGGTAATACTCAAATTTTGTTCCGGCCTCAGTTGGGAACCGGTACCGGCTCTTGCGCTGGCTCCTTGGGCTCGTTGCGCTTTTCGGCCGCGTCCACCGAGAACAGCATGAAGTGATCGAAACTGTGGCGGCGGAAATATCGCCGTTTGCGGAATTCAAAATAGAGTTGTGCGCTCTGGGGCAGCCAGAGTTCCTCGTTCTTCTTGGCGAACATTACGGGACCGTATTCGACGATCTGATGCTCGCTGGCCAACTGGATCGCGGGAGCCGGGCTGACCAGGTCCGATTCCATGCGAACGATCTGAAAGGAATCGGTCTTGATCCAGGCCCGCCCTTTCAAACCGACCGGGTACCCTTTGCCATTCAGCACATACGAGTGAAGCCGGTTGGGGCGATCGGTGCGCTGCCGGAAATAAACCAGCCACGTCGTCTGGCCGTGCCAATCTCCCAGGCCTTCGCAGGTCATCTGAAACTCGTCACGCATGGAAGGATGAAAAACCAGCGCCAGCGAGATAAACCCGCTGCTGGCAATATTGTCCGGGAACTCAGGCGGACCCGAATGCTCGCTGCGATATTCGCTCAACTCCAAACCGTTGGGCGGGGTGTCCGTGATCGAAACCACGTAGTTGAATTTGCGTGTTTCCCGGGTGACGGGATAACCGACTGTGTCGAGCCGTTCGTGCAGCAGGTCTTCGATAGCAGCAAATCGGGCCACGTCGTCGGCCAGCTGCTTTACCTGCTTTCCGGCCAGGCTGATTACCATTTCGGTGGGGCAGGCGACTCCCGCAGCCACCGGAGGTTTGGAGTCATCGACGCTGGGCGGTTGCCAGTCCTTCACGGCAAATTGCGGTTCGGCGCTGGCCAGCTGCGAGTCCGGAGCCACAACTGGTCCCGCCGACGGCACGCTTTGACCCGCAGCCCTCTCGGCAGCCAGCCTTGAGAGTTGCGGAATGAACTCGCGAACCTGGGACGCCACCGGGTTATCGGGATCTTTCTCCAGAAAGGTTTTGAAGGCCTGAATCGCCTCGTCGCTGCGCCCCAGATTGGCAAGCGCCTCGCCGAGCACCAGCTGGGCCGGGGTGCTTGCCACCTGGTTGCAGGCAATGGCTAACTGGGCCTGTTCTCTCGCCTTCTCGAACTCGCGTTGCTTCACATAAGTTTCGGCCAGCTGATAGTGCGGCATCCACTCCTTACTAACGATCGCGACCGCCTGTTCCAGGGCCGCTTTCGCCGCGTTGTAGTCTCCCTGCTGCAGGCCGATCCGCCCCAGCAAAAGAGCGGCTTGTACGTTGTGGGGATCGAGAGCCAGGGCCTTGTGCAGATAGTCCTTGGCCGCATCGAACCGCTTCTGCTCAAAAGCCAGATAGCCTGAGAGGAAATTGGCGTCAACACTATCAGGGGCTGCACTTACCGCGGTCTTCAGTTGCTTCTCCGCTTCCTTGTAATCCGCGGATTTAAGGGCCGCCACGCCGCGCTGGATTGCTTTCCGGGCCTTCTTCGGCAATTGCGCGGCATTAGTTGCCTCCAGGTCAATGCTGGAGGGGTCGCGTTCGAGCGCCATCTCCTCGTGATACGTAATGAGCGAAGCCTGTACCTTGACGCTCTTGCGCGCCGTAAGATATCCCACCGCACTTACTTCGAGATCGTAAGGTCCAACTTCCAGGTCTCCGAAGGAGGCCTCGCCACGATCATTTGTAGTTTGCCAGACGATGATTCCCGTATTCCGGTTAAGCAGCCTGACCACTGCCTGGCGGTCCAGATGACCCTTGGGAGAGCGGCTCACGGTCAGCAGAAGAACGGATCCGTGAGTGTTGTAGGTGGGGACGCTGGAAGTATTGGGATCGGGATAGCTGAAGCGTCCGCCGACTACCTGGGCCGCCGCACTGGCCGCGAGCAACAGGCACAGAGCTGACAAGATTAAAAAGCGGCCATTCCCACGCCTGCTTCGGCGCGGTATCGCAGAGAAAGGATTGTAGTTTTTCATGACAGCAGGAGGTCAAACCTGATTGACTCGCCAAGATCACCAGAGGGGGAACGACTGGCGCAGGGGAGGCTGTTGACCCCAACCCCCGGCATTCTACACCCGTTGGCGGATACGTCCTACAGCAGACTTACAGGCCTGGACTCGGAAGCTAAGGCGGGATTACTTCTTTTTCTTTTTGTCTTTCTCTTTTTCTTTTTCTTTGTCTTTCTTTTCCGAGCTCATCTTCCGGGCAATTTCTTCGACCAGCTTGGGCCTCAACTCGGCCAGCATGGTATCGACGATGCTGGCGATCGCGGTGGACTCTCCCGGCGCCTCAGGGGTGGACGCCTCAACCTCGGCGGTTTCTGGGTCCGGATCTGCAGCCGGTTCTGCAACTGGGGCCGACGCACTTGCGTCCTCCTGAGAGACGCTTTGCGGAGCGCTGGTTTCGGCGGCCGGAGCCTCCGCCGCGGGTGCGGAAGCCGGTGTGCTGACAAACGATTCGCGTATCTGCTTCCAGTTCTGCCAGGCGGCTGCCAGTTCGGCTTCGCGTTGCGGCGCCACTTCCACGCTGGCGACGGGCACAGTTTCTGAGATTTCTGGCGCAACGGTCGTTGACGAAACAGCTTCCACCTGAGGCACGCGCTCCGAACTGGAACCTGCCGCCGCCGCGGCGGCGTATGCGGATTCTTCCTTCGCCACCGTGGGCTCTGATTCTTGAGCACTGCTTTGAACGATTTCCTGACCTGCCGAAGATTCGACGCCGCTGGTCTCGGCAGCCATTGGAGCCGGGACCGGTTCTGCGGCGGCCACTGCCTCCGTGACGCTCACTGCCTCTGCGATTGCCGGTTCGGCCGTTTCGACCGCCGGAGCCGTCGCAACTTCAAACGCTGCCGCAGTGGCCAGATCGCTGGCGGCGGATTCGGCCGCCGTGCTGGCCGCGGACGCCCGTTCCATTTCCTGATCCAGTGTGGCTGCGGATTCTTCCACCGCCACCGCGACCGATTCCGCAATCCATCGCGGTCCTGTGATGGTGGCTTCGGCAGCCGCCACGGAAGCAGCGCCGACAGCAACTTCCTGACCTGTTCCGTTCGCGCCTGACGCCGGCACCGTGCTTTCGCTGCCCTGGCCATTGGAGGGCGCCAAAGATGCAATGGCAGCCATGACCTCAGCTTCCCGGCTGGAGGGTCTTTCACTCTCAGTGGCATGGGCCACGGACGCGGCTTGAGGTGTGGCATCAGTTTCCGCCACGGCCGCAGGTAATTGGGTTGCGGCAGGAAGATCTTCCGCCTTCGCAGCTTCGTTGCTCGCAACCGCTTCGGCAACAGCTTCAACCGCCGACGGGGTGGCGGGCTCGGCGGCGACTTCCGCTGGAGGTGTCTGTTCCAATTCTGTCACGGAAGCCAGGGTCGCAGCCGGCGGCTCGGGTTCGACTGCGGTAGTCTCCGCGGACGCTGTCTGCATGGCCGCGGCAGAGTCCAATGCCGACCCCTCGGCAATGACGGTCGGGTGCCCGGCCTTGCCGTCAAACGACGCTGCCGCCGCAGTGATGGCGGCGATTTCCTCGGGCGTGATGTCAGCGGGCAGGCCGCCTGGAATCGGACGCTCAAACTCCTGCTTCAGGTCCGCGGGCTTCCCGTTCTCACTGCGTGCGAAATCGCGGGAAGGTCCGGCAACCACCTCCGGCGGCGCTTCTGCTTCCGCCGGCCTGGCTTTTGCGTTCGGGCCGGGGATGGTGAGGCGATTTTTCCATCCGGTTTCCTTGTCGCCGAAATCGGCGCCTTCGACCGCCGCCAGGGCCTTGGCGAAGCGGCCCGACTTCTGGGGCTGCGGCCCGGCCACGATCTTGTCTTCCAGCCTGGTCAGGGCGGTGAGAAGTTCGGTGGCTTCAAAGGGCTTGACGATGAAAGCATCCGCGCCCACGCGCCGCGCTTCTTCGGGCCGGAAGGGCTCCAGTTTGCCGACCGTCAGCAACACCGGAATTCGCGACGTCTCCGCGGCTTCCTTGACCCGCTGGCAAACTTCCAGGCCGCCATAGCCGGGCATGTAGACATCGAGGACGATAATGTCGGGCTTGTTTTCCGCAATCTTCTTGAGCGCCGCCGAGCCGTTGTTGACGGTGACGACTTCGTAACCGGCATCAGTAAGGATGCGGCGGCCCATGTTCTGGGCGGTCACGCTGTCGTCGGCAAGCAGTATTCTTCGCGCCAAGGGATTTCCTTTGGTGAGGGGGAGATAGCGTGAAGTTAATTGGTGCCGGATCGTAAGTCAATGACAAGAGGAGAGTAAGCAGGTTACCACTGGTCAGTGACAAGTGGGGGCAACGGCCCTTAGTTGCTTGGACTTGACCCCTGCAATCCAGCACCTGTCCACCGCGCTCTAGAACGGAATGATTTTCTGCAGGCCCTTCTTTTTCTTGTGCTTGCTGGAGGAAATGGCTGCCTCAATGTCTTTTCGTCGGCGGAAGCCGAGCCTCCGGCGGCGGTGGCGCTTGGTGCCGGCCGCGGGTTGCCGCTCGTCCGGATCGATCTCGTTGACCTGGGCGGGGGCCAGCGCGCTGGGCGCCATTCTCCACGTTAGGCTTCAGTTCGTTGGGGTCGGCGGCCACGTTGGGCATCAGTTCATTGGGATCGGCGGCCGGTGCGGGGTTGTCCGCCGGGGCCACCGCAGTCTCGGTCGCGGTGTCGGAACGCGGAGCGGGCTGGTGGGGCCGGGCGGCGCCCTAGTTTACGGTTCCACTCCTACCGGTTCTTGTCTCCTGCGGCCGCGCCCATCATGGTCCGCGTCACTTCCTGCACCACTGAAGTGGCGCTGACCACTTGCGGATCCACCAGCGTCGGTTCGCCGACTCGGGCAGCCTGCGCCACGTCGGGGTGCTTCTGGAAGTTTCCCATCAGCTTCGAGACCATGCCGGTTTCTCGGCGGCTTTCTTCTTCGGCCTTGTTCTGCGCCAGCGCTGCTTTTGTCGGCCGGGGTATGGGCTGATGCAGGGCCTCCAGCCGCGCCTTGGCGTCGACGGCCCGATCCATCATCGGATACCGCGTCAGAATGCGCGAGTAGGCGTCGGTCGCCTTCTTGGCAAAGTCTTCGATCATGGCGCCTTGAACACCTCATTGCCCGGCCGCGACCGCAGCATCGCGATCTCGCCTTCGTACGCTTGGCCAAGCAGATACAGAGCTTCGTCCGCCTGGCTGTACAGCGGATACTTATCCACCAGCGACTGCAGCCGCGCCATGGACGCGGGATACGACTCGCGCAGAAGGTAGAAGCGCCCCACCCGGAACTCGCGCTCGGCCAGCACTTCCTGCACTTCCAGCAGACTCTGTTTGGCTTCCGGCACCATCTTGCTGTCGGGCCACTGCATGATCAGCTGGCGGTATTCCTCCTCCGCGCGCATGGCGTGGGTGAAGTCGCGGTCCGGCTTCTCCATCTGCTGGTAGTGGATGTTGGCGATCTTCAGCTGCGCTTCGGCCGCTTCCGGCATGTTGGGGAAGAAGGTATCAAAGTCCTTGTACTCGATCTCCGCCTGCGCCAGCGCCGTCGTTCCACCCTCGGCGTACCAGGAGTCGGCCACCGCCAGCTTGGCGCGCGCAATGTACTCCGAGTCCGGATAGGTGTTGATCAGCGTCTGCAGCGTGATGCGCGCCACGTCGAAGCGGTTGTGCTTCATGGCCTCCATGGCGCGGTCGAACAGCACCTTGTCGGGCTGCTTCGATCCCACGTTGGCCAGCGGATTGTTAACTTTCTTGTTGGTGCAGGCCACCGTAACCGCCAGCACGCCCAGAAAGAAGAATGACCGGAATACGACGTGACATTAAGAACCTCGAGGATGAAACCCGGAACAGGTTGTGTAGCGACGGGCGCGCTCGCCCGTCCAGGCTCCTTGCAGGGCCGGTCTTACACTTTTCGAGAGTTGCCTGCGGTGGCCCGCGTCTTCAGCAACTTCTCCGCATTGTGCTTTGGATCACCCTGGCCGAACACGGCGTTGCCTGCCACCAGAATTTCCGCCCCCGCCCGCACCACTTCCGCCACCGTATCCAGCGCGATCCCGCCATCCACTTCAATGCGGTAATTCAAGCCCGCGCTGGCGCGCAACTCCGCTAACCGACGGATCTTATGCACCGCTCCGGGAAGGAATTTCTGCCCCCCAAAGCCCGGATTCACCGACATGACCAGCACAAAATCCACCATGTCGAGCACCTCGCGTCAGGGTCTCCACCGGCGTCGCCGGATTGATCACCACTCCCGCCCGGCACCCGATGATCGCGAATCAGCTGCAGCGTGCGGTTCAGGTGCACGCAGGCTTCCTGGTGCACCGAAATCCAGTCTGGCTCCGGCCGCCGCAAAATCCGGAATGTACTGGTCCGGATTCTCGATCATCAGATGACAATCGAGCGGCAACTCCGTCGCCTTGCGCAGCGACTTCACCACCGGCGGCCCGATGGTGATATTGGGCACAAAATGGCCGTCCATCACGTCCACATGGACGACGCTGGCGCCGCCCTCGGTGGCACTGCGGACCTGCTCCGCCAGACGGGCGAAGTCAGCCGAAAGAATCGAAGGTGCTAGTTCAATCAACCTGGGTTCTCGCTCACGCTTTCGTGGGTAAAGTTTAACACGCGGAGGGAAGCACAAGTCCCCGGAAAGGTCTTTCCGCCACGCGTTTTGCCACTGCGCTTTCGGATACTCACGAATAAGTCCATGAATTGCCTTTGAGCTGGACTGTCGTGTACGCGACCGCACAAAACATCATGGCTTGGGACGGGCGGATGTCAGTTGTCTGACATCGAACACTGCAACGATGGCCGGATGTGATATCCATCCTACCGGAGAGACCGAATGCAAGAACAGCGAGAGCGATGGATGCAACTCTGTGAGCAAGCGGCATCGGAACAAGATCCTGAAAAACTAATGGCGCTCATAGCTGAAATCAACCGGTTGCTGGAAGCTAAGGAGCGGCGAGTCAGACAACACCCACCAGCTCCGAAGCCAGCCGACTAGTCTCAACCTACAGCCTGATTTTGTCGAAAATGAGGGCAACGCCCTGGGCCATTAACCAGCATCCCATACCAGTCCTTCGCAATCAGATTGCCCGCCTTAGGGGGCGTAAGGATTCAGGCCATGCTCCGAAACTCTTTGAGGATGGTTTGTGGAAAGCAAAAATCTACAAATCGTGCAGGCGGGCGAGCGAACGAATGCCGCCGGTAAACCCGTCGCCAACGTCATACTCCTATCAATCTCTGACAGTGAATACGGGTTATTCCGCCCTCATCTCGAATATGTCGAACTGCCCGACCATCTGGTGCTTCATGAAGCGGGACGAAAGCTCGAGTTTGTGTACTTCCCGAATCGAGGGCTGATATCTTTTGTCGTCGCCATGGAAGATGGCAAGACCGCAGAAGCGGGCGTGGTAGGAAACGAAGGCTTTGCCGGAATACCGGCCGCCGTGGGCCTGAGCCGGAGCCCGCTGCAAGCCGTGGTGCAGATCAGCGGAGACGGATTCCGGGTAGAGGTGGACGCTTTACAAACGACCCTGGAATCGGCCCCGCATATTCAATTGCTCTTGAGCCGCTTTGCCGTGGTACAGGGCATGCAAGTCGCCCAAACCGCCGCCTGCAACCGGCTGCACGAGATTGAGCAGCGCCTGGCGCGCTGGCTGCTGATGGCGCAAGACCGGGTAGATTCCGGGGTGCTGCCCATCACCCACGACTTTCTCGCCACCATGCTCGGTACCAATCGATCCAGCGTGAGCCTGGCCGCCGCCACCTTACGCCGGAAAAATCTCATCCGCTACACGCCGGGTGCGGTGACCATTGTCAACCGCAAGAAACTTGAAGCCCTGGCCTGCGAGTGCTACGGCATTATGCAACAGCACAATGGCCAGCTCGGCCTGAGATAGCGCCCTCTGCATTCGTCCCGTCAGACTGAGAAATAATCTCCCCGTAACCTTTTTGCTCCCTGAAAGTTTATATAGTTTAGAGGCACGATGGCCCTCAGGCGACCAGCGAAAGGCCCCCGGAAGGAGGCGTCCGGCTTGGCGGGAGACGACCGCCTGCTGGTGGAAGCCGCCCAAAAGGACCCCAGCCGCTTCGCAGAATTGTACGAACTGAATTTCGCGCGGGTCTATGCCTACATCGCCCGACGGGTGGGCGATCGCGATGCCGCCCAGGACCTGACTTCAGACGTCTTCCACAAGGCCCTGGCTAGCATTCACACTTTCGAATGGCGCGGCGTGCCCTTTGCCGGCTGGCTGCTGAGCATTGCCGCCAACATGATCGTGGACCGGTCAAAACGCGGGACGAGAGAGATCACCGGACAGGAGCTTGCTGATCTGCCCGACCTGGATAAACGGCCGAAGCTGGAAGAAGCCGATCAGTGTGCGCGGCTCTTTGCGCTGGTTGACCAGCTTCCGAAAGATCAACGCCGCGTGATTGGACTGCGCTTCGCCGAGGAGAAAAGCATTCGTGAAATCGCGCAAGCCCTGGGACGCAGCGAGGGCGCGGTAAAGCAGCTGCAGTTCCGCGCCCTGCAGAACCTGCGTGCCCGCATGGAGGGAGCCAATGCCTAAGCGCTCTCTGCCGAAGCACAAAATGCCCAATCGCAAGCTGATCGACCAACTCGACCAGGCCGTGAACCAGCTTCTGGCGACGCGAGTTGTCACCGTCGCAACCGGAGACCCGGAGTTGCTGCCGCTCTTGCATGTGGCCGCCGAGCTGCGCCAGCTTCCGCGGGAAGATTTCAAAGCAAGACTCAAATCCGATTTGCAAAGGAAATCATCCATGGCAACCGTGACCGAAACTGCTGCTTCGGTTCGAACCGTCGCATCTCCCCGCATGACTTTCAAGGACGTAGCGAAAGCGATCGAGTTTTACAAGATTGCTTTCGGAGCGAAAGAGACTTTCCGCTTCGCGATTGGAAAAGGCATCGCCCACGCCGAAATCAAGATTGGAGATTCCATCGTCATGCTGGCGGAAGAGTGGCCCGAGGGCGGACGCTACAGCCCGGAGACGACAGGCAATTCGCCGGTCGCGATGACTATCCAGGTGCCCGACGTGGACGCCTTCGCCGGGCGCGCCATTGCCGCCGGCGCGAAGCTGCAACGCCCAATCGCCGACCAGTTCTACGGAAGGCGCGATGCCAATCTCGTTGACCCCTTCGGTTACCCGTGGAGCGTGTTTACGGTCAGGGAAGAGATGTCGGTCGAGGAAATGCACCGGCGCTTCCGGGCGATGATGCCGGTGAAGAAGAAGCCGGCAGTTGATCCGGTCCCCAAGGGTTACTCGACTCTCACCACCTACCTCGTGGCGCAAGACGCCGACGCCCTGATCGAATTCCTGACTAAAACCTTCGGCGCAGAGGAAACCTTCCGCAGCGGACCAGGTTCGGAAGGCGGCTTGCACTGCGAAGTGAAGATTGGCGATTCGATGCTGATGGTGGGCGGAGGCGGCGCCGGCATGAAGTGGCGCGGCACACCCATGCCCAGCGCGTTCCACATCTACGTGCCCGATTGCGACGCCACCTACGCCCGTGCGCTGGAAGCGGGAGCAACTTCGATTGACGAACCTAAGGACCAGTTCTATGGAGAACGTTCCGCGGCGGTGAAGGACGCAGCCGGAAATTCCTGGTATATCGCTACTCGACTGACCGGGAATTACAGGTGGGAGGGAGCTCCCACGTTGCAACCCTACCTGCATCCGCTGCGCGCCGAACCCGTGATCAATTTCTTAAAGCGCTCCTTTGGAGCCGAGGACCTTGGCCGGTATGCGACGCCCGATGGCGTGATCCACCACGTCACCCTGAAAATCGGCAACGCGCACATGGAGATGGGCGAGGCCCATGGTCCCTACCAGCCCATGCCGACGATGTTCTATCTCTACGTGGAAGACTGCGATGCGCTGTATAAGCGGGCCATGAGCGCTGGAGCGACGTCCATCTCCGAGCCGCAAGATCATCCATACGGCGACCGCAGCGGCGGGGTGATCGACCCCTTCGGCAACAAGTGGTACATCGCGACCCACATCAAAGACATGTAGGACCACGTGGGGACAGCCGCCCCGGCTGTCCGGCGGAGCGAAGCTCCGCAGTTCTTCTCTGCGGGATGAATCATCGTCGAGCTGCGCTCGACTGGACAGCCGGGGGCGGCTGTCCCCACGCGGTCTCACTGCTGTAATTTGGCGTACTCGGCTTTGGCTTCTTTCAGGATGGGGACATCCGGGTCGGCATCTTTCCACAGCGCCAGGAAATCCTGGTAAGCGGCGCGGGCTCCGGCATTGTCTCCGGAGAGGGCCCGGGCGCGGCCCAACTGGAGGCGCGCCAGTGAGCACTCCGGCGCAGTCAAGCAGATTCCACGATGGTCAATGATTTTCTGAAACTCGGCTGCCGCTTCCGGCCCTTGCCGCGACTTGAGGTAAGCCGTTCCACGAACGTAATTGGGCCATGCCCGCGCGGCCCAGCCGAATTCGTAGGGCGACACTACCTTGAGCGATTCAATCGCCTTGGCTGGATTGCCGCGGTTGATCTCGATCTCGGCTCGAATCATCGGCAGATAGATGTTGTTGATGTAAGTGTGGGTGGGATTGTTCTTGCCCAGTTCATCCGCGATCGCAGTCGCTCCAGAAACGTCACCCGCCAAAGCCAGCACGATGCCCGATAACACCATCGTCGGACGGTTGCGGCTCACGGCCATTGCCGCCATGGCCTGGCTTCGGGCCTCGGCGGTGTTCCCCATCAGTGCTTCCGTCCACGCGTGCAGAACCGTAGTCCGGGCGACGATCTCATCGACCTTTCCCCGGCGCGCCACTTCAATTGCCTGGCTGTAAGTCTCTCTTGCCTGGCGCAGCTTGCCGGCCGAAGCCTGTGCATCGGCGACCACCTGCAGCATCTCGTATTCGTCCGGTTTGCCTTTGGCCCAGTCCACCTGGCGCTGCATGGCTGCCGTGTCGCCTTCAAAATAAGCGATCACGTATAAGTCCGCATGGTCGAGGACCCCGGCGAGGTTGGCCGCGACCTGTTTCTCCCGCACCGCCTTGGCTTCGGCAAAGCGGTTCACCCCCAGGTAGTCCCCACCTACGTTCTGGTAGCTGAGGGCCTCATTGGGGGCGAGGCGCATGGTTTCCTGGGCCTCCACCAGGGCTTGATCAAACTTGCCCACGGTGGCATAGCTGGAGGCCAGGTTGTTGGTTGGGATGGAGTCGCGGGGATAAGTCCGCTTCCACAACTGATAGGCCTCGATCGACTTGTCCGCTTCCCCGGTGACAATGTCGTAGTAGTGCGTCGAAATATAAAGTTTCTCGGGTTCGCTGGTGCGCTCCCGGCGCTCGAAGGCCTGCCTGGTGTTTTGGATCGCCAGGTCAACTCTGTCCGCTGTTGGCATAGGACTGGCCCACGCGGGCATAGGCGACCGCGAAGTTGGGATCGAGTTCGATCGCGCGCTTATAAAAGGGAATGGCGCCCAACTCGCTTCCCTTCGCCCGCTCCGCCTCTCCCAGGCTGAATGCCTTGAGCGCTTCCAGCGAGGAGGTCGTGGCCTCCTCCACCGGCGCATCGAATTTCTGCACGGATGCCAGCGACTCTCCCAGCTTGCCGCGCAAACTCGACGCCGCCTTGCCCACCGCTCCCAACACTTGCTCCTTCTTGTCCGCCGACACCTGCTCATGCGCCAGGCTGTCCCCGGTCTGGCAGTTCACCGCGTTCACATCCACTACGTACTGGGTCCCGATGCTGCTGATCGCTCCATTCATGACAGCCTTGATGCCCTCCCGCTGGCAGACATCGCGCGCCAGGTCGGGAGTGAGCCGCTCATCCGGCGAACGGCCCATAAATTTCAGCGTGTCCCGCACCCGCTCCTGGGGAAACACGTTCAGGTAAGGCGACTGCTCCAATTGCACCGCCAATGCCTGTTTCAGGGTCCCGTCGAACACGGCATCGCCGGTGGTGTTCACGAAATCGGTGAGCAGGATGGAATCTTTTTCCGTCAGAGCACGGGCGCTGCGGGTGTAGAAAAAGCCGCCGATGCCGATTGCCAACGCCAGCAATGCAGCCCCCGCGATATACCACTGCTTTCGGTTTGCCGGTGCAGGCGCAATGGCTGGAGCGGACGAAGCCGGTCCCGAGATCGCTGACACGGGTTGCACCGCCGGAGCCGAGGGTGGCGGGGCCGCCGCGGCAACCGGACCCGAAGGCGACGAACCCGTGGGAGTTGACACGCTTACCGACGAACTCCTGCCCGAATCAATCTCGCGCTTCAGCCGCTTCAAGTCGCCGCGCATCTCCGACGCCACCTGGTAGCGCAGGTCGCGGTCCTTCTCCAGGGCTTTATTGATGATGCGCTCCAGTTCAGCCGGCAAATTGGGATTCAGACGCACCGGCGCCGTGGGCGCCCGGTTCAGGATGGCGTCAAAGATCACTGCGGAGGTATTGCCGGTGAAGGGTTGGCGCCCAGTGGACATTTCATACAAGACAGCGCCAAACGAAAATAGGTCGGTGCGGGTGTCGAGTTCCTCGCCCCGCGCCTGCTCTGGAGACATGTAAGCCACGGTTCCCACCGTGCTGCCCGGGCTGGTGAGGTTCGCGGCATCCACCGCCGCAGTTGCGAACGATGCGCCCACCGGCTCCAGTTCGGGCATGGGCGGGCCCGCCACCTTGGCCAAACCGAAATCCAGAATCTTGGCCTGCCCGCGCTTGGTGAGAAATAAATTCGCCGGCTTCAGGTCACGATGGACGATGCCGGCGGCGTGCGCCACATCCAGCGCATCGGCAATCTGCACCCCGAAGTCCACCAACTGCTCCACCGACAAGGGCTTGCCTTCGATGCGATATTTCAGCGTCGTGCCATCGAGATACTCCATCACGATGTACTGGCGGCTTTCATCCTCGCCGATGTCGTAGATGGTGCAGATATTGGGATGATTGAGCGCGGACGCGGCCCGCGCCTCGCGCCGGAAGCGCTCCAGCGCCTGCGGGTCCCGCGCCAGTTCGTCGGGCAGGAATTTCAGGGCCACCCGCCGCCCCAGGCGCAAATCCTCCGCCTCGTACACCACACCCATGCCGCCGCCGCCCAGCTTCTGCGAGATGCGGTAGTGCGAGATGGTTTTCCCGATCATAATTCCAGTAGGTCGGCCATGTTAGGCTGCGCGCCGCCGGCAAGTCAATTTGGCCTAATGCCCGTGTGGCGCGGGCGCCCTCGCCCGCGGCTTTTGACTTTAGTCCTCGCTATCTGGAAACTCGGGTGCGGCTGGCGTTCGGCACCCCCAGCGATCATCTGAATGGAAGATCTCAACCGCTTCTCAGGATACGCCTCTGCCGCTGTCCTGGCCGCTCGCGGGCGAGTGCGCCCGCGCCACACGAAATCTATTGTCCGCGATGCAGGTGCGCCTTGATCCATTGCACCACGCGACTCGGCTGCAATCGGTCTGAATGATTTACGTACCAAAGCACCAACCCGCCCACGGCCAGCAGGAGGAGCATCACAGCATTCAGCACCCAGCGCCGGCGATGTCCGGACTGCGCCGCGGCCGCGGGCAGATTCGGCGCCGCCAGAGCGGCCTGTGGATCGGGGTTAGCCGCGGCGGGGACCGGCGACGCCCGCCGCGCCCGGAAGCTGGCGAGTATCAGCAGCACGTTGGTCATCAAAATGACTGCGAAGGCCAATCCCGGGACGAAGGCCAGCCCGCTTCCCCGCTCCCGCGCCACCGCGATGGCCAGGACCACCGTGATCAGTCCTCGGGGCATGACCCAGAAGATCAGCTCCCGGCTGTGTGCTGCAATTCCTTGCCAGGCCCAGCGGCTGGATTGAATGGCCAGCCAGCGCGCCAAAAATAAAGACCCCAGCGTCCACGCCATCAGCAGGGGATGCTCACGAAAAATTCCGAGCTGCGCCACCGCGCCGATCAGCACAAAAAAGAAACTGCGCACCAGGAATGCAAGTTCGGAGTGAAAGGTCAGCAAGGCGTGTTGCGACACGGCCATCTGGGTAACTGGCAGAGTCAATCCCAGGCCGGGATCAACGCCGGGAAAGTTGGAGAGGGTCAGGCCAAAGCCCAGCACCGCGATCAACCCGTTGGCGCCAAGCGCTTCCATCCCGGCATAAAGGACAAGAACAACAGAGAAAGTGAGTACCTGCCAGAAACGCTGCTCCGAGAGTACGTGTAACAGGCGCGACCACAGAACGCCCCCAGGGACGGCAAACAGCAGCGCGATCCCAACCTGATTCCACAGTCCGTGCAACAGCCCCTGCGCGACCGCCCCACCCTGGCTGCGCATGCCCAGAAGCAGCCCTACCGTGAGCACGGCCAGCACATCTCCCCAGGCCGCTTCGAGCATCAGCGTGACCCGGACCGGCTCCTCCGCATGCAGCTGTTGCAACACCGGCAGCACCACCGTGCTGCTGGTGCAGCCGAGGACGGCGCCGACCAGCAGACCGTCGCTCCACGACAATCCCAGACGGTTGGTTACGGTCGCCGCAACCAGCACCATGCTGAATATGTAGGCCAGCGTGGCCAGCAGGAGGCTGCCAGGAAAATGTTTCAAGGTGTCGCGAAGATTGAGCTCGAGCCCGCCTTCGAACAGCACCAGAATGATGGCCAGCGTCCCCAGTAGATTGGTGGTCTGGGCCAGCGTGCCGCGTTGCACCAGGCCCAGCACTGGCCCGAGCAAAACCCCCAGCATCATCAGCACCAGCACATCCGGGATTCGGGTCAGCCCAAAGACACGGTTGGCCAGAAAGGCGACCACCAGCAGACCGCCGACCAATCCCAGAACTAACGCTGCGGACATTCCTGCTCCATCGCCTTAAGCGAACGCTGACTTCAATCTTATGGAAGCGAACCCAGGCCGAACCTGAACGGGACATCTTATCGCGTGCTACTCTCGTCCTCCGGGCGAAAAATCGCCAAGAAAGAAATTTAGGTTGGCCTCCGTCGAACAACTCGTGCCGGTGGTTTTCAGCCTGGCAGCGGCATTGTGCTGGGGCACCAGCGACTTCAGCGGCGGCTACGCTTCCCGGCGCTCCGATTCCTTCCTGGTGACCGCACTCTCGCACGCCGGCGGCTTCGTCCTGATGCTCACGCTCGCCCTGATCATGCGCCCCGATCTGCCTTCCCGTTCGAACCAGCTCTGGGCCGCCGCCGCGGGCGCGCTGGGCGGAGTCGCTCTCCTTCTGTTTTATCGCGCTCTCTCGCAGGGCATGGGACTGGCCGCCCCCGTGGCCGCCGTTCTCGGAGCCGCCATCCCGGCCGCGTTCACCATGTTCACGC
>CAWDFW010000002.1:0-86663 GCA_963801595.1 Terriglobia bacterium
GTTCCGTCTGTATGAATGCATAAGTGAAATGAAGAAGGGTTCTCCGAGCGGCTACGATGCTGAGACCGGCGAGGAAAGCGCCGGCTCAGAAAGCTCACCCGGAGAACCCCATGAATGCACTTCACTATATCGGATTCGACGTACACAAGAAAACCATCAGTTTCTGCGTCAAAACCGCTGCGGGCGAGATTGTGGAAGAAGGCAGCGTGCTGGCGCAACGCGAGGTCTTGCGGCAATGGGCCTCGGCCCGTCCGCAGCCCTGGCGGGGAGCGATGGAAGCGACCCTGTTCAGCGGTTGGATCTACGACACCCTGACACCCTACGGCGAGCAACTGGAGATGGCCCATCCCGCCAAGATGAAAGCCATCAGTGCGGGCAAGAAGAAGAGCGATACCATCGACGCCCGCACCATCGCCGACCTGGTGCGCTGCAATCTATTACCGGCCTGCTACGTGGCCCCGCCGCGGATCCGCGAACTGCGCCGTCTGCTGCGCTATCGCAGCCTGGTGGTGAGCGAAGCGGTACGCATGAAGAACAAGATGGCCGGACTGCTGATGGAAACCGGCGCGCTTTACGTGAAGGAGAAGTTGCACCGCAAGAAATACTTCGCCCGTCTGCTGGAAGAACTCGAAGAAGTGCCGGAATCGGTGATCGATCTGCTGCGTTTGAGCCGCGGCGCTCTGGAGATGTTCGAGAGCACGCAGAAGCGATTGGTCCGCGAGTTACTCGCCGCTCCCGAACTGGCGGAACGAGTGGAGCGCTTGATGACGATTCCCGCGGTCGGAGAAATGACCGCTCTGACCTGGGCCTTGGAGGTCGGCGATCCGCAGCGTTTCCCTCCGGCTCCGATGCCATGAGTTACTGCGGACTGACCGCCGCGCTGAAGTCCTCGGCGGGCAAGCAGCAACGCGGACCGATTTCCAAACAGCGCAACCACTGGCTTCAGACCACACTGATCGAGGCCGCCAAGCTGGCCCCGCGCTGGAATCCGCAACTGGCGGCGCTGCATGCCCGCGAATTGGAACGCGGACATCGCAACCGCGCCACTCTGGCCGTGGCGCGCAAACTCGTCAGCTATCTGCTGGCCGTCGACAAAAGCGGCCAGGCTTTCCAAGTGCGTGCGCCGTCGGAACGGCCAACAACAAAAGCTGCCTAAGAAGGAAAAACTTTGAACGCAGCGGCGATCCACCGGCCGTTCCTCGCCAACTTGGGGACTGGGCAGAGGAGTCTCGACTCCCGATGCTCCTTACCGTCTGTATCGAGGCCGGCCGGGCAACCCTAACTCATACTTCGTGGACCGGGCTCGCGCCCGTTTCCCGCAAATGGATGTCTGGCCAAGCTGCTGCTTTGGCCGCGCTCAACGATCGCTGGCCGTTCGCTAACTTAACCGCTCTACACCCGCTTCGAGAGCCCACTCTTCCAAGCGCCAGGAGACCTCCGTCTCCTCTTGACTTTTACTTATCATGGATGTCCCCGATTTGTCGTCCCGGGTTTCTGCTCTGGCAGTGGAATCGCGAAGCGGACGTTTGTGGTAGTCGTTGGTCATTGGCGCGTAGTCCTCCTCGAAAGTCAAATGGAAACATGGAGATAACAGGCGCCACCCGACAACTCACGACACTCGCGCTGCATGTTAGACACTGTGTTACTATGCCGGTGAAAACGCATTAATTCCGTACAGATGCGCCAAGAGGCGTTCCTTTGGAGTAGTCGATGGCTTTAGAAGAACATCCTGATGAAACGGGCAAAAAGAAAACTGGATCCCGAAAGCAGCGGAAATCGAAAGGTGATTCAACAGCGAAGGGGAAACCCTGGACGTTCCCTAAGAGCACGCTTGAGGACGCAATCGAGATTGCGAAAGCGATCGAAGAGAAACGCGCCGGCAACCCTATGCCTGCCGTCGAGTTGGCTAAGGCTGTGGGATTTCGGCAATCCGAACGACTGGCGATTCCTGGAGATTCTGCGGTCGGCGAATCAGTATGGTCTCGTCACGGGAAGTGGAGCACATGCAGTAATACATTTAACCAAGCTCGGGCAAGACATCGTCGCACCAAGTTCCCCGCAGCAAAGGTCCCAAGCATTGTTGGAGGCCTTTCGATCTGTCAAAGACTTTGCGGAAGTCGAGAAGTTCTACGGCGGAAAACGGATTCCGGAAGACGAGTTCTTCCTGAACACTCTAACGCGGGATTTTCACATCAGCCGTGATAGAGTTCAGCAGTTTGCTACAGTATTTCTTAAGAATCTCGAGTTCCTTCGCGCCTTTTCCGCCGCCCCTCTCGCGTCTGAAAAAGTCCAAGGTCAGACCGAAGTAGCCCAGCAAACCACTCCGCCTCAGCGTATACCAAGCCCCGTCATCTCTAAGGAACCGAGAGTGCGTGAATTTTTGGACACCTGCTTCGTTATGATGCCGTTCGGAGAGTGGTTTGATCGATATTATGCGGAGATTTACGTCCCGCTATAAAAGATGCAGGATTCGAGCCCATTCGCGCTGACGAACTCTTTACGACAGGGAGCGTCGTGGAACAAATATGGGAACAGATAGAGAAATCTAAGTTACTCCTCGCTGATCTCTCCGGGAAGAACCCTAATGTGTTTTACGAATTGGGATTGGCACACGCCGCAAGGAAGCCGGTCGTTTTTACGGCTGCGCAGGTAGAGGATGTGCCATTCGATCTGAGACATCTAAGGGTCATCGTCTATGACGTGCGCGAGCCCGAGTGGTCTAGTCGTCTACGCAAGAGCATCAGTGACTATCTACGAAATGCGGCGAAAGACCCAGACAAGTCAATCCCACATCCGTTCCGCAAGGTACCTGACGAAGACTAGACAGGGCGGGCTGGCCCACCCTATGATCCCCGTCACCCACCCTTCTGCCTACGGTCTCCGTCAGCCGTCACCCACCATTTTCGCAAAGTGCGCGAAAAGGATGGGGCAGCCTCGGCCCGCCTTGTACAATCTCCTCGTCATGAAGTGGCAGCGATATCTAGAGCTGGTCGTGGATGTGGCTGTCGCCTTCGGTGGCTACTATTTCCTCGGCTCGGATCGGCTTCGCTCTTTGGGTGTTTTTTCTTTTGTCGGTGATGAGTCCGGTATTGCTTGTTCCTGCTGATCTCAGCTCAGCAAGACATCAGACGGGTGGCCCATTCAAGCCCGGTTTTGGCTTGAGTGGGGACGGTCGATCTTCCCAACCCTGTTGTTCCGGCCAGAGGAGATCATCGCGAAAGCGATGATCTGCGAAGTGGAGGGACCTGTGTTTAATCTTTTCGCATCAGACGCGTGAAGATCGAGTGCCGGTAGCTTGATCCGGCGGAACCGCCCCGCCCAAGCGGAGCTGTGGGACGGGGCACCCTGAGGGTCCTACTTCTGTTGCAGGGATCTCCACAAACTCAGACAGATTGTGGATGCGAAGATTGACCAGGCTTTCGTTCTGGGAACGGAACAACGTCCCCCACACTGGCATGTCGGAAGTGCCATGGGCATGGCCTCCGGTGCCGAATCTCAACACGGCGGCAAAGTGGTCCGCCGGGAACTTTCCATTGTTGTTCCTGGCTAACGACGACAAGTCCGGCGGGGGTGATTTCAGGATTTCAGCTGCAGGGCCGTCTCCGGCGCCGGTCGCGCCGTGACAGGCCGCACAGTAATCCTTCCACATCTGGGCCCCGGAATCGGGTTGGCTGTACGGTGCGTGGACCTTCTTAATGGTTTTTTCAGTTGTCTCCTGCCCCATGACGGCGATGCCCGTGGTGGCCGCGAGCAGCATTCCCGCTAGAGCAAGGCCTGCATATCTGGTGAACGCATGATGCACCTCTCATATTTGGAAATCTTCCTTTGACTTGGGAAATGGCAGCGTTGCCCGGTATCCGCAAGGCTGCTATCGGCGATTTATATGCCCTTCACGGTTGGGAGTCTGTGATCCGGCTCACCCTATTACTGTGATTATGGCTTGAAGTTTTCATGGGGAAATACGGGGACAGACGGGACGTTCACCAATTTTTCTGAGACGGGGGGCCTGTTGACCGTAAAAACTAGGGTACGTCCGTCCCCACGTGGTCGTCTGCCAAAGTCTAGTTCCCTCAGCGGCTGAAGCCGCGTCCTTCCTGAGTTCTGTGCGGCACGGCTGCAGCCGTGCCCTTCCCGCTTTTGCCCCGGGGCGGCAATCTGGCGCCGCTTCTCGGCTGTGGTGTCAAGAGGGCTGGGGTTGGGGATTTCCTGCAAACATAGGATTCGCGGGGAGAAAGAAAGTTGGGAGGCGTGTCCCATTTGGGGTGTGCGGTTCGGTATCCTATAGATAGAGGTAAAGTGTGGCGCGGCTCTGGGCTGCGCTTTTTTTCTGCCCACTATGCCTGATTCAACTATGACGAAATCAATTTCCGCGACGGCCGAGGTGTTGGCGAGGCTGACCGGCCTGGCGGACGATGGCGATCGGTTCACGCGCCGCATGACTTCGAAGCGCATTGGGGAAGTTTCGGAGGCGGCGCTGGCGCTGAAAGCCAGGACGATGGGCTTTATGGTGGCGAAGCCCTGGGGAGACAGCGAACTCTACGACCTCATATTGGGGTGGGGGAGGCGTCTGTGGCGAGTGCAACTGAAGTGCACGCTGGTGATCCATTCACGGGCGTATGAGATTCAGCCCATTCATAGTGTCTATGGCAAAGGCAAGAGGGCGTACAGCGCGCGGGAGATTGACGCGCTGGTGGTACACATTCCGCCTTGCGATGCGTGGTACGTTCTGCCGGTGGAGGATTTTGTGGGATCGAAGTGCCTGCGGTTCTATCCGGACATTGAGTGCAAGGCGGCGCGGTGGGAACGGTATCGCGAGGCATGGGGTTTGTTGCGGGGGGAAGGGACGGCGGGGGCGTTGGCGCGGATTGGGAGGTAGTTGAATGGCGGGCTGGCCCACCCTTGTCCGAATGATTCCCGTCACCCACCCTTTTCGCAAAGTGCGCGAAAAGGATGGGGCAGCCTCTTTGGGAGGGGCGGCCTCGCAGCTTTGCCGTTAGAAAGTTCCTAGGTTTTATTTGGTGGGCTGCCCCACCCTTGCGCCTTTCGCAAGGGTGGGAGGATTGGGCTGGGTGCAGCATCAATACTCTGTGGACTTCGGACCTTCATTTTCGAGGGCTCCTGTTCATTTACCAGAACTGGACCGGTTTCGTCATAAGCGTAGTGTCGAAAACTGCTCCATGGCCATTGCTCCGGTTTCAACACCAATCCGCGCGTTACTGGGTTGCGGTGGATGTAGCGGAGTTTTTCCAGCCGTTTCGCGTAGCTCCAGACTACGAAATCATAGAATCGCCGCTGCCACACGTGTCCCTCGGCGAGCGTTTCATCCCAGAGTTCGCCCTGGGCCGGGTCGTCATGAGTCTGCAAGCGCTGGAGAAGTTGGTGCGCGAAGCGCTGCTTCAGCACCTGCATCACGGTCGATGGCGTGCCCTTCTCCGGCTCGCTGATCAGCAGATGGAAGTGTTCCGGCATCACGACATATCCGACTACGACAAGACCGTAGCGGCGGCGGACCTGCTCGAGGGTTTCGAGAAACAGGCTTCGACGGGCGGCGGTTCCCAGCACGGGACGGCGGTGATAACAACTCGAAGTGATGAAATGCAGGTAGCCGCCGCCGTAGCATCGCTTGAGACGCTTGGTCACTCTTGGAGGGTAGATCTTCGTCGGCGGAAGCGCTGTGATGGATGAACATCTCCCACCCTTGCAAAAGGCGCAAGGGTGGGGCAGCCCTCTGTTTTAGAAGCTTCGGCGATAAGGTGAGCCAGCCTGCCCACTCTGTCGCGAAATGCGCGACGAGGGTGGACCACCCCACGGATATTTGCATATCCGACCACAAAACACCCGCTCTAAGCGGAGTGTCCAGTCTCGGGACAGCGGAGCTTGGGCGGGGTACTCTGGCGAGTTCATCTTTGGTCCGGCCACGAACACCGCGCCTTATTGCAGGAGGTAGATGCGAAACAGGTTGGCCTTGACCGAGTGCCGCGTACTGACGAAGTAGCTCGAGGACAGGGCCGCAGGTACATCGACTTGATTGATCAAATGGGAGCCGGGAATCCGCGCGAAGTCCGCTTCGCTACTGAAGCCCCTGGTAAAGTCGGGAGGCGCGGTCCCGGGTGCGATGGGGATCATGGCTGTCTTTTGTGAGCCGAAGGGAAACTGGCGGAGAGAAACGTACACACATTTCCCGTCCAGACTCCATGAGAGCAGGGGTGCCGACGTGCGTGCGGTGCCGAAGCCGACGCTGCAGTTGCCACATACCGTGGCGGGTGCACCACCCATAAGCGGCACAGCCATCATTACCGAGTTGGTATCGCCGTGCGCATGCGGCGGGGTCACGCCTACGATAGCCCAGCGCGCGTCGGGCGACACGCTTTGCAACTGCATGATGGGGAGGTCCGAGACCACGTCAGGCGCACTGCCATCTTCGCTGATCCGCATGATCTTCGGTGGAACTTGAGCGCCCTGATACAAGATCTGTCCCGGCCTTCCGAAAAAAGCACGATTCTCGCCTCCGAATGTAAGTTGCCGCGGCGCCTGTGTGCGGTCAAGCCAGCCGATCCAGATGCCCGACCGGGCCTGACCCCGCTCGGTCGCGAACACGACCTTCTTTCCATCCTGTGATATGGAGAAATGAGTAAGCACCAGGCCCGGAAAGAGACGCTCCGCGGCTCCGGTCGCGACGTCGGAAACCCATAGTTCGCCGCTGAAGTAGGAATGCGCATTCCTGGTTCGCTGCAGGTAGTAAACCTTCCTGCCATCCGGTGACATCGTCGGTAAGAACGAGTAACCCTCAGAAGTAATCTGCTTTTCACCTGTCTTGTCGTGAAGCCAGATCACGGATTGTTGGGTGCCGGAAGTGGTGATGAACGATTTGCCATCGGGCATCATCGCCAGGCCTTCTTCCTCGCTGGCGCCAGAGGGGGTCAGCTGCTGAGGAGTGCCGTCAGGAAAACGCTGGCGCCAGACGTGAAAACCGTCGGTCCGAGTATCCACGGTGAAGTACATCCATTTCCCGTCGGGAGACCACTGGGCCCAGGTGCAAGAACCCTCGGGTCCGACTGGCCACCCCGCCGAGGCGCCGTCGAACGGAACCACCCGGCATCGTCTCCACCATTCGGCATCCATCTCCGCCAGCAAAACGTTTTTCCCATCCGGCGACAGTGCGGATCGGTGCACCATTCCCTGCAAGATGGTCGGCGGGAACGTAAGTGTCCTGCTCTTCGGTCCGGTTGGGATTTGGAGGCGACGAGCTTCATGTGTATGCCCGTAGTGATCGTCGAGAACAGCACACGGTCGCTGTCAATCCAGCTCAGGCCAGTGGCGTTTGCCATGAACAGTTTCGGCTCCTGTGCGCCCAACAGGGGCAACTCGTAGGTGTTCCAGACAAACTGACTTTCCAGTTGGGTGAAGAACAGACGGCCGCCGTCCTGCGAAAAACTGACCGTCTGTTTCCGTAACGGGGTCTTTGTGAGTGGAAAGGCTTCGCCATCCGGCAGAGACCTTAACCAAATCTGGCCTGCATTCGCAGAAACTCCAAAACTGCCGGGGCCGCGAAGGAACGCTACCAGCTTGCCGTCGCGCGATAGAGCGGGAATTTCGGCTGCATCATTAAAGTTGGTGAGTTGCTCCCAGCGCAATGCAGGCGCTGTATTCTCGCTGCGGGTGAAACGCGGCCACAGCAACCAGCTTGCGGCAATCAAAGCGACAAGCCCGGCAGCGGCGATCACAGGTTTGAGCCACCGCCGCGGCGTCCTCGGCTGCGCTTGCGGAGATCATTGCAGGGGTTGACGTGCCGTCAAGTCTTCGCAGGTCGGTTGCCAGTTCCTTAGCCGACTGATAGCGAAGCTCCGGGTTCTTTTCCAGGCACTTCAGCACAATGCGTTCAAATTCCAGCGAGAGCTTCGGAACTAACGGTCTTAGGGCGGGCGGCGGCTGATGCAGAATTGCGTTGGTCAGCTTCGGAACTAATGAATCCGTAAAGGGAAGGCGCTGGGTCGCGAGCTCAAACAACGTTACTCCGGTTGAATAAATGTCGCTGCGTTGATCGCCTTCCTCTCCCAGCAACTGCTCGGGTGACATATAGGGCAGCGTGCCGGCGACTCCGGTGGGCGCATCGGCAATGGTCAGTGTCGTGCTCAGGTTCAACACCGCCTCGGGGGAGAGTTTTGCCAACCCAAAGTCGAGTATTTTGAGCCGGCCGTCAGAGGTGACGCGCAGATTGGCAGGCTTCAGATCACGGTGCAAGACACCCGCCGAATGCGCTGCCGCCAGGCCCTGCGCCAATTGATAGCCGAGACCGGTTATCTCGTTCTCCGGCAGCGCACCTGAACGCAGGCGCACGTCCAGCGATACACCGGGCACCAGTTCGCTAATCAGGAAATCGTGCCCTTCGAAGGTTTCGTAGTCGTGAATGGTCTGAATGGATGGGTGATTCAGCCGTGAAAGGATGTGGGCTTCGTTGCGAAACCGCTTGCGTGCCGTCTCGTCATTCAGCGCCCCGGCAATCAGTACCTTGATGGCAACGTCACGATCGAGCTTTTCGTCGTAGGCCCGGTAAACGACACCCATGCCACCGGCACCGATTTCCTCTTCGATGCGATAGCGCCCAAACTTCTGGCCAAGGTAGGGCATCCGCGACACTCGCGGGCAAGATCGTAGCATGTTTCAGCCGGCTAAGCGTCCGTGAGACCGGTCGGAGATAAACCGAGAAGTGCGAGGAAGCGATCGGCGGGCGGTCGGGCTGGCCCACCCTTTTTTTAAGGGTGGGACTTCTCTGTGGCGGGCTGGCCCACCCTTGTCCCCTATGATTCCCGTCACCCACCCATTTCGCAAGAACGCGAAATGGAAGGGGCACCTTCGCCTTTGGTCGTCTGTCTTTCTCCCCAGCCTTATTTGGTGCTGCTGCACGAGCGGGGCGCTCGCGCCTACATCGAGGCGTGTTGGGGATAGGGCACGGGCAACCTCCTTCGCTCTATTGCTATCTGATGGCTTTCGGCTATGTTTTGCGACGCCACCGTACTCCCCCGACGGAGGACCGATGAAAACGGCCGCTGCGCTTTTACTGGTTACCGCCGCCATTGTGGCGGCTACGTGGTTTGTCACTCGCGAACTGCGAAATCAGGTTTCTGAACAAGAGCGTCGCCTTAAACAACAGGAGACGCTGGTGGCAGAACTTGAGACGCGTCCACATTTTGTGCCGTACACCGTCGATACGACCCTGCAAAATGCGCGCAATGCGCAGATCCCAATCTGGATCGCGGATTCGCGCATCGCTTTCGCGTGGCTAAGTTTTGAAATGCTGGGCGACACCCATATCGACAAGGCAGTGATGCTGGCGCCGTCCTCACAGGCGCGGGCGCCGATCCAGCTGGGGCCACCTTTTCAAACCGGGCCCGCTACGGATCCCGCCTGCGCGTGGAGATTTTTCCTCGACGGCAATAAGGTGATGCTTGATCTCAGCGACAGTCGCTGTAACGTTTCCTTTCCCGCGCATATCGTGATCGAGGGTGCAGCGGAGCTGATTATCCCAACCGCTGAGTCGCACTAGTGGCCTGTCGCAGTGAGTTCGTTACTGCGGACGCGGCGGGTGGGGTCAGAGTATTTCCACTGGATCGGCCGAGCGTTGGCGGAGTAGGCGTTGATATAGCGGCGGAGTTTGCGAGCTAAATCGGAGACCGAGGTGAAAATGCCGCGGGCGATAACCTCGCGTTCGATCTTGGCGAACCAGATCTCGACCTGGTTGAGCCAGGAGGAGTAAGTGGGCGTGAAGTGAAACCGGACTCGCGGATGTTGTTGGAGGAACTCGCGGACCGCCTGAGTTTTGTGCGCGGAGAGATTGTCGAGGATGATGTGAATCTGTTGCCGAGGCGAGCACAAGGATACGACCTCTTGCAAAAAGGCGACGAACTCACGGCTGGTATGGCGGGCAGCGGTTTTGCCGTGCACGCGACCGGTGGCGGTATTGAGCGCCGCATACAAGGAGAGCGTTCCGTGCCGGTAGTACTCGAAGCCGTGACGTTCGGCGCGTCCCGGCGAGAGCGGCAGGACGGGATCGAGACGATCCAAGGCTTGAATGGCGGTCTTCTCATCGACGCAGAACACGGCCGCGTGTTGGGGCGGGTGCAGATAGAGGCCGAGGATGTCGGCGGCTTTGGCTTCGAACTCGGGATCGTCGCTGGCCATGTAGCGTTCGAGGCGGTGCGGGCTTCAGGCCGGCTTCTTGCCAAACGCGATGCACGGCGTCTTTGCTGACACCCAGCGCGGAGGCCAGTTTGCGGCAACTCCAGTGCGTGGATCCGTCGCTGGGTTTTCTCCGCGTGGCGGACAGGATGCGGGCGCGCAGAGCGGGAGTCAGCACGCTGGGTTTTTGGCCGGGATGATAGGTGTCCAGTCCTTCGAGTCCGGATTGCCGGAAGCGCTGCTTCCAGCGAATGATGGTGGGCGCCGTGGTCTGGAGCTGTCGCTTGATCGCGCTGAAGGACGCGCCTTCGGCCAGCATCAGGATCAACTTGGCGCGAAACACGTATCCGGCGGGCAGAGAACGAGACTGGGCGATGCTGCTTAGGTCGGAATGCTGTTGCTGGGTGAGACAGGATTTCGCTGCCAGTGGCCATGACAGCTTTGATGCTAGCAGCCTAGTAATGGTTACTCTGCGACAGGCCACTAGTCGGGCTGGGCCCACCCTTGTCGTATGATCCCCGTTGGCTACCCTTTGCGCAAAGTGCGTGAAATCCGGTCGTCGGTCGTCAGTTGTCAGTTGTCAGTTCTCAGTTCTCAGTCGTCAAGACCCGCGACCGACATCCGGGATCGACTGAAAACGGACGACTGACGAGTTCCGGAGGGTGGGACGCCCTCGGGAGGCGCTTTCCTTCCGGGGCTCGACTTTGCCGCGCCCCACCCAGAGACCGCGTATCCGATCACGAACTCACGCCCAAGCGGAGCTTGGACTGGGCACCCTCTGGAGTCCAATGATTAACGGCGGCGCCTCTTGGCGATCAGGCGTTCGTAATCTGCCAGGACTTTGGTGTGCAGTCTGGCTGTTCGCTTGCGGTTCAGGCCTTCTACAGGTGATCGTCGGCATTGCTCGACCGTGGCCTTGAGACTTGCCAGCAGTGCCTGGCAGGGCTGGCAGCTTTTCAGGTGCCGCTTCAGTTCCTGGCGAAGCGAATCGTCGAGCTTGCCGTCGAGATAGTCTGAGAGTTCGGCGAACATGGCTTTGCAGCGGGCGGGTTGGGCGGGAGCCGACGCGCGCGAAGCGGCTGCCGCCTTGCCGCCGCGTGGCTTCACCGCTTTCATCAATTCTTTTCGGACAAGAAGCCGGGCGCGATGGAGACGGACGCGCACGGTGCCGGAACGCAGCCCGGTGATCGCGGCGACCTCTTCGTCGGAGAACCCTTCCATGTCGCGCAGCACCAGGACCATGCGGTCTGGCGGCGTCAGCTTCTGAATTACGTTTCGCACCCGTCCCGCCTCGCTCCGGACCGCGAACGATTCCGGGTTAATGCCGCTATCGGTCCCTGACTGCTGAAGCTTTTTCCGATCGGGCATGAATTCCTCCAGCGAAAAACCAGAGCCTGTTCCAATGCAGCATCGACACCTCGCCGCAGGAGTGGTGGAACCTGTTCACTTTCAGGATGCGTTGCCGTAAATGTAACATGGTAACGCCTGATATGGGGACCGGCCTGGCCCTCGAGGCCGGAGCCGGCCCGTTTTGAGAACGGACCTGGGCTGCAAAACCGCACTGTGTACGAGGTAGGAGGTTGTCATGGCTGCCGTCACGCTCGACTCGATCGGCCGCGTCCACTCGCCACGCATCGAAGCCGAAGACGATTTCTGGGGAGACGTAATATCCGTCATTGAACTGGACGGCGAACGTTTTACGGCGGAGTCCGTCCTGGGCCTGACCGATTTCTCCCACCTGGTGGTGATCATTCATCTTGACCGCGTTGCTGACGCCAGCGTGGTGAGCGGCGCCAGCCATCCCCGCGGCAACCCGGACTGGCCCCGGGTTGGAATTTTCGCGCAACGGAAGAAACACCGGCCCAACAAACTGGGCGTTTCCATCTGTGAGCTGCTCCAGGTGGATGGGCTGAAGCTAAAGGTCAGGGCGCTGGACGCGATCGAGGGCACGCCGGTGCTGGACATCAAACCGTACGTGCGCGAATTCGAGCCCGATCCGGCGCGAGTGCGGCAGCCGCAATGGATGACTGAACTGATGCGCAACTACTTTTCCTGAGCCCGCGCGGCTCATCCAGTTCGAACAGCTCTGGTTCGACCGGCCTTCTCCTGGACTCTGTCAATATCGATGAACTGTACTTTCTGCAGGCCATGGATCGACCCTGCATTCCGGCTGCGTAATCGCTGGATGCGAGCTACGGCACGATCGACCACGCCGGCGAGTTCGGTGCCAAAATCGGGTGCGCGGTCCTCCTGCAAACGGCGCTTCGCTTTCTCGGCAGAAAACCAGCTGGGATTTCGATTGGGCTCCTGGGGAGGGACGAGCCGCAAGACCTCGCAAAGATGAGCGTTGACAGGAAGCTCTTTCCGACTGGATTTCGCCGCGGAATTCCGCGCTTTGGGCCGCTTGCGGCGAAGGTAACGAGTGAAGCAGGTTTCCTCGATGCGGCCATGCACGCCGGCCTCTTCGAAGGCCTCGAGCGCGGCAGCCTGGGCGTGAGTGAGCCCGGGCTCGACGCTGCCTTTGGGGAAAATCCAGCGTCCCTTGCCGGTCTGGACCAGGAGGAATTCGATGACACCGGCGCGCACCCGATAACAAACCGCAGCCACCTGTTCGCACTGCTTAAGCTTGCGCAGTTCCGCCAGTCTGAAAAATTTGGCTGATACCTGATACGTCTGCACCTGCGACCAGCCGACGGTGAGCCGCGGCCCAGCCTGGTTCCTGCCGTCAATACCCATTACAGCAGAGTGCACGACCGGCTGCGCTTCTGGCTAGAGCACACCTTGGTTCAGGGCAGAATCCACCAGGCCGTGCGCGCTGGACAGCCGGCCCATCGTCTGCCATTCTCAGTTCTCTTATGGCTTATCACGTGGTGGCGCTGACCATGGCGCAAGTGCGGCAGGGCGCGCTCGCATTCCAGCGCCGGTTGAGCGCTGCCTTGGGTGAAACGAGAGATTTGAAGGTGTATTCGGTAAGCCCGTTCGCGCTCGATGAACGGCGCCGCTTCAAGGACCGCTTCGGAGGCGATGTAGTTTATTTCTTCAACGACGCCGCCCGCGACCTGCTTCTGATGTACGGTTCGGACCTGCGTTTTGTCGCCGAGATCGCGGACAGCGAACTACCGCAACGACGCACCCTGGTGGTTGGCATCCCCGAGTAGGAAAAGCGGGCCACGGATTGGCGCGGATCTGCACGGATAGATCGAAAACAGGATAGCTGATCCGGGGAGACCCGTGCTTGCACCAGCGAAAGCACCCCAGGGTTCATCACAGAGGAATCTCTTTACCTACTTGCGCCTCACCAGCCTGGGAGACAGTATTTCTTTTCGACCACCAGGAAGGATTGCTTTGGAAAACCTGTCTTGCCTGCGCTGCAATCGCGAGATCGAAGTCGGAGACAAATCTGTCGCCGTGTATATGTTCGCGCAAACGGTCGGCATCAGACCGCGGCAAAAGTCATCGGCGCAGCGCATCTGTTTCTGCCCGCAGTGCTCCGTCTCCCTGGCCATGGGGCCGCCACCCGAAGGTGCGCTGAACCTGGCGGCATGGAACATGATCCGCGACCTGGTAGGCGCCGACCCCGCACTGAACCAGGCGGCCTGGGAAAACCTGCGAGGCGTGGCAGGTCTGCTGCCTTCCGGCGAACCCGAGAGCATCCCTCGCCGCGCCGCTGCCGGAGGCTACTTCGAGTTCTGAGCGGGTCATCACCTGGCGAGAGCACCGCCGTGCCGGCTGGGCGGGCGAGACGCCCGCCCGACAGCCGGCGAGACGCCGGCGCTACAAATGCCCTAGGCGCCGGGCGTGGGAAGCGTCGCGCTTGAGTTGAGGGGCGCAGCCAGAACGTCTTGCCTGGCATCACGCATAAGACCTTTTTCCGCTTTCGGCGGGTACAGGAATTCCTGCCCGCTCAAGCGTCCGGGATAGTACCACTTCAATAGAGCTTCCGGCAGTTGGTGGGGGCGTTCCGCGAACTTCAGTTCCACTCCGTCGTCGCCTGCAGTCGCTCAGTCGGTACGGTTTCTTCGGTGGCGTAGATTTCCGTTCGGTCGGCATTGAAGATCTGCACGATCTGCTGGTCGCCCTGACTGTCTGCCAGGACAAACCAATAAGTACCCGCCGGCAATGCCACTGCCGGGAATCTCAACCGGTTCGCTGAAATTCATTTTTGTCGCCTGGTTCCATTCGTCGGCCGCGGCCGCAGGTAGAAAGACCATGCCGGCCAGAATGATGGAGAAAACGACAACTAACAACTTCCGAGGATTCATAGTTTGTGCTCCTATCTTGCTTCACTACAAAATAGGAATGTTGAAGGTGGCGATTAGTTGTCCGCGCGGAAGGATCGGACATACCTTAACTGTTTTGGATTATCCCGCGCCGATCAGGCTCGAAAGCGCCAGCCGAGGTTGTTTCGCGTCAGGATTCGCGCTCCGTTGCACCGATTGTCCCCATCACCCATCCATTTCGCAAAGGACGCGAAATGGATGGGGCACTCTTCGGTTCAATTCCATATGGACCCGTCGCCAGTGTCAGTTCCAGACCGGATCTCCCTTGGCATCGCGGAGCGCGAAGGTGTTGTTTCCTTTTACTACTTCCCGCGCGAGGAAGAGTTCACCATCCGCCTGCTTGATCTTCGAGCCGGTGAGCGAGATCTCGTCTCCCTTACTGAAGTCCATCCCCATATCGTCCATGAAGGCTTTGGGACAAAGATAGACATCCACCGTTTCCGCCCCATTTTTCACCAGCAAATGGACGATCTCTTTCTCGCTGCCCTTGGGTGGCAGCTTTACTTCGTCGATGGTTCCCTTGATCTTTGTCTCCGTCTGGAGATCGTACTTGGGATGGTTCGGCTTGGCGGCTTTTTGTGCGCCAGCGGATGCAACCAGGAAGATGGTGAGATACAGGAAGAGAAATATCCTGCGGGACCGATTCGAGCTGAACTTTCGACAAGCCATGGCTCCGCCTCCCAGGAGTGGCCGGAGTCTGTGAATCATGAATGATTGGAAAAACTACCGACTCGCGACCCTCAATATTGCCTGCGTAGGATGAAGCCAGCTTACTCGTCAGCAATAGTACTCCAATGATATGAACGGCTGGCATGTTTGACCTCTGAGTGAGTAGCTCGCGAGGTTCATCTGTCGGGTAAGGCAGGGATGCGCCGGCCTCGTCCCTTATTATGCTCCCGGGCAGACGCATCCGGCGTGAGGCATTATAGAATCTAGTCGGCTGAGCTTCGAGGAAAGACGAGGAGCGAACAAATGCTGAAGGGCGTGGTGATCGGTTTCGTATTGGCCGTAATAATTCTGGTGGGCGGGTGCTACTACTATTTTGCCGCAGGGATGGCGCCGGTGGCCATCGCCGACCCTCTCATGCCGTTCGAGAGGAAGCTGGCGCATATGGCCCTGGACGCACACATCCAGAAACAGACGATCGGGCAGCCTGCGGTGGCCGCTGACGAGGCGAACTATCTGGCGGGCGCGGAGGTGTACAAGCAGCATTGCGCTGTGTGTCACGGTTTGCCCGGCCAGCCACCCACCGACTACGAGACCATCATGTTCCCCAAACCACCCCAGTTGTTTCGCGGCAAGGGCGTAACCGATGATCCGGTCGGGGAGAGTTACTGGAAAACAGCCAACGGGATTCGCCTGAGTGGAATGCCCGGCTTCAAGACCAAACTGACGGACACTCAGTTATGGCAGGTCAGTCAACTGCTCGCGCACGCCAACGAAATCTCCGACCCGGTCAAGCAAGCGCTTGTTCCGGACGTGACATCGCCAGCATCGGCGCCTGGACTGCCCGGGGCGCCAGGGCCGAATTCGAAAAAGTGATGGGTATCCAGGCTGGGAATGCACGGCCGGCCTCCCCCTGCGAATCTGGCGCTGCAGCCGTCGATGGGATCCGGTAAAGTCAGGCATTTGGAACTACAGGGCGGTGGGTCAGATCGCCAAATCGTTGACCACCAAGGACACGAAGGTGCACGAAGGAAACCTTGACGAAAGCCCTCGTGATACTTCGTGACGCGGCCGGTTAAAGATTTTTGCCCATTTTTCAGCAGCCGGGGGCACCCGACATAAAGTTCAAACCCGCTTTGGCCGATGTATGGATTGGCCAAAGGAATGATCCCTAGACAAAGCCCCGGACTTGCCACCGTCAACGCGGACGACCTGCTCCGCCTGGAACTGTTACTGGGCGAACGCGTAGTGACCCTGAGCGCGGTCGCGGATATCGTCAGCCGGAACAGCGGCTTGCGGGTCCATGTGCTCGAGCTTGCCCACGATACCAACACCCCGGATGCGGACGAGCTCAGCCTTGACCAGTGCATCGTAGAGATCGGCATCGAACGGCTCCGCGAATCAATCCGGCAAAGCAGGTTTTGGCTGAAGACCAACTGAGCGCGCGAAAAATAGTGACTGGTTAGAAATCAGCCCCCACGCGTATTTCGTTTTTCGACCACGACTCTCGGATACTCATCGAGCTCTCATCTAGTCTCGGGCATTCAACCAATTTTCAACGAGTTACCAGCCAGGACGCCTTTCAATCAATGGACATCGCCGTGCTTCATAGGTTGCGAGACCTTCTATGGACAGCGGATTCTATGCGGCATGTGCGGCGTTGATGGCGCGGAGCCAGGCGCTTGACCTGGTGGCCAACAACCTCGCGAACACCAGCACTCCGGGATATCGGGCGCAGCAGAACATCTTTCGGTCGTTTCTCGCGGCGGCGTCAGGGCATCCGGGTTCGCGCCTCAACCAGGCAGTCAACGATTTTGGAATCTCGGGCGGCAGCCAGATGGACTTGACCCAGGGAAATCTAGAGCACACCGGCAACGATCTGGATTTCGCGGTGCAGGGACCGGGTTTCTTTGAGGTAAAGACCGCCACGGGCCTGGCTTTCACCCGCAACGGAAATTTCCAGGTTTCGGCCAAGGGGCAGTTGACCACCGCGCAGGGCGACCTGGTCATGGGCGAACAGGGTCCAATACGCATCGTGGGCGGTCCGGTCACCGTAAGTGCGGATGGCACGATTTCGGTAAGCGGCGCGGTCGCGGGAAAAATCAAGCTGGTGGAATTTCCTCCGGGCACGGCGCTCGAGAGCATCGGCAAGACCTACTACAGCGCACCAGCCAAGAGCGAGGCGCCGGCAAAACAGTCCACGATCGCCCAGGGCTCGCTGGAAAGTTCGAACGTAAATCCCGTGGCAGGCGCGGTCGAACTGGTCGCCGTGCAACGCTACGCGGAGATGATGCAGCGGGCGCTCGGGATGTTTCACTCGGAATTCAATCGCATCGCAACTGAAGATTTACCGCGGGTCAACCCGTAAAGGAGCTTTATGTTCCGTGCACTGTACACCGCCGCCAGCGGCATGAACGCGCAGCAGCTGAATCTCGATAACGTCGCCAACAACCTGGCCAACACCAGCACCGCGGGATTCCGCAGACGGCGCGTGCAATTCACCGACCTGCTGTACCAGAACATGCTCATGCCGGGCTCCGCTTCCACCCAGCAGACGACCAACGCCGCCGGTTTGCAGGTTGGTCTGGGGACCAAGCCGGGCGCTTCGGAAGTTCTGCAGCTTCAGGGAGACTTCAACCAGACGGGCAATCCTCTGGATCTCGCGATTCAAGGCCAGGGATTCTTTCAGGTGCGCATGCCGGACGGCGAGATTGCCTACACGCGCTCTGGGACGTTCCACCTGGATTCGCAGGGCAACATTGTGACCGCGGACGGAAATCCTCTGGAACCTGCGATCACACTGCCGCCCGACGCTCTTTCAGTCACCATCGGGTCTGACGGTACGGTTTCGGTCACCCAGCCCGGCCAGACCCAGGCCACTCAAGTGGGCAATATCCAGCTGGCGTTGTTTCCCAACCCCGGCGGATTGAACAGCGTGGGCAACAACCTGATGCTGGCAACCTTCGCGTCGGGAGATCCGATTGTGGGTACTCCGGGCGGGACCGATGGACTGGGCTCGCTGCAGCAAGGGTTTCTCGAGCAATCGAACGTTGACGTGGTGCAGGAATTCGTGGAGATGATCCTCTCGCAGCGGTCTTACGAATCGAACTCGCGGGTGGTAAAGGCCGCGGACGAAATGTTCCAGGACCTGAACAGCCTTACGCGGTAACGAAAGCAAAATGCCTTCAAGACTGGGTAAAGCATTCGCGATGGTCACCGTGCTGCTGCTGGCGGGGACGGGGAGCATCGGTTCGCGCTGACGACACTCCACGAACGCCGATCAGCCGCGAACGCATCCTGGGCGCTCTTCATTCGTCCGGGATTTCAATCCTGCCGGACCAGATGGAAGAACTGTCCGGCATGACCGCGGCTGAACCTGATCCGCCGCTGAAAGTGCTCAGCATCGACATGCTGGATGGTGAGTCCGACAAGGTGCTTCTGCGTTGTGAACATCCCAGTGCCTGTCTTCCTTTTTACGTACTGGTGCATTGGGGACCGATAAGAGGCGGGTCAGCCCGGCGGCCGGGGCAGAGAGACAAGCAACCGGCGCAGCAGCCTGGAAACCTTCTGGTCCGCAGCGGCAGGACCGTGGTCCTCCGGCTGGACGGGGAGTACGTCCACATGACTTTGCCGGTGTTGTGTCTGCAAAACGGCGGACGCGGCCAAGAGGTGAGAGTGATCAGCAAAGATACAAAGAGAAGATACGTGGCGCGGGTGACGGGGCGCGGAGTGGTGACATCGGCGCTCGCGGAGTAATGCAATCCTATGCGAACGACTTTCACAAATAGTGCAGCGCGGGTGGCCGCTGCGGCGTTGCTTCTGTCGAGCTTTATTTCAGCGGGCAGCGTGTTCTCCAAGGTCAAGATCACCAGCGACCCGCAAAAGGCCCGCGCGGATTATGTGGCACGCATGCAGCAACAGACTTCGTCTCCGCCCGCCGACATCTCGCTGGGAAGCCTTTGGACTGCGAACGGCGCACTGACCAATTTGCAGGCGGACTACAAGGCCAGCCGGCTTGAACGATCTGGTGACCATTGTCGTGGTGCAGCGCACCACGGCGCAGGCCACGGGGAACGTGGGCACGCAGCGCGATTTCAATACGACTTCGGGAATTTCGGGATTGGCGGGTTACATCAAGCCCACCAGTGCATTGTCCAACCTGCTCACCGCGCAATCGTCCACTAAGCTGAAAGGTGCGGGTTCGACCGACGCCAGCACGACCATGAACACGAACCTCGCCGGACAGGTGATTGCCGTCCTTCCGAACGGGAACCTGGTGGTGGAGGCCCAGCGCCTGGTTGCGATCAACAATCAGAAAGAGACCATGCTGGTGCGTGGCGTGTTGCGTCCGGGAGATATACGGCCCGACAACAGCGCGCTTTCGACGGTACTTTCAAATCTGGAAGTGGAACTGAAGGGTAGGGGAGTGGTGTCGGATGCGACCCGCCCGCCTAATCCTCTGGTTCGAGCACTCTTATGGTTTATCGGTCTTCTAAAATTCGCGGGGCTGGTTTGCCTGCTGATCACGGCGCAGCTCTCAGGGGCCGTGACCGGGGCGCAGACCGTGCTGGTGCGCGACATCACTACCATCGCCGGAGTGCGCGACAATCCGCTGGTGGGATACAGCCTGGTCGTCGGACTGAATGGCACGGGAGACCGGCAACAGACCCTGTTCACCACTCAGACGCTGGCCAACGTCATGCAGCGCATGGGCGTGCAGATTCCTGCCAGCGCTGTCATCGTAAAAAATGTTGCGGCTGTGTTCGTGACTGCTTCTCTTCCTCCATTTGCCCGGCCGGGCATGGCGCTGGACGTTACGGTTTCCTCCATCGGCGATGCCAAAAGCCTCGAAGGCGGAGTGCTGTTGCTGGCTCCCCTGCGCGGGCCAGATGGCCAGGTTTATGCAGAGGCCCAGGGGCCACTTACGCTGGGAGGATATTCGGCGGGCGGATCGAGTAATAGCAAGCAACTCAACCATCCGACCGTGGGACGCATACCGAACGGCGGAACGGTGGAGCGGGACACGGCGGTTGATCTGAATCGGCTCAGCACGGTTTCGTTTGTGCTCCGGGACGCGGACTTCACCTCGGCGCGTGAAATCTCGAGCGTCATCAATCACCAGTTCAACAAGCCGATTTCAACCGCGGTGGACAGCCGGCAGATCAACGTGAACATCAGCAGCTCGGGAATTTCGTCGGTCCCGGATTTGATTTCGCAAATTCAGAATCTTTCCATCAGCGTCCATCCGCCGGCGAAAGTGGTGGTCAATGAACGCACGGGCACGATCGTGATGGGCGGGGACGTGAAGCTCTCCGCGGTATCGGTGCTGCACGGCAGCCTGAGCGTGGAAGTGTCCACCAAATTTTCGGTGTCGCAGCCTGAAGCGCTATCGAAGGGCGGCCAGACCGTGGTCGTGCCCGATCAGGATGTGCAGGCGAAAGAGACCACGGCCAAGACCATCCGGCTGGAAGAAGGCGCCAGCGTCGAAGACCTTATTAATGGACTGCAAACCATGGGCGCGACGGCGCGCGATATCGTAGGCATTCTCCAGGCCATCAAAGCGGCGGGTGGACTGCAAGCTGAACTGGAGGTCCTGTGAGTTCAACCAGCCTGGTCACGCCCGCCGTCAGCCTCTCGGATCTCCGCGGCACGCAGGCGGCAGACAAATTGGAAAAGTTGAAGGACACGGATCCCGGCAATGCGGCCAAGATTCAGAAGTCGGCCCGCGAGTTTGAAGCGGTGCTGCTTTCGCACTGGCTGGAGCAGGCGGAGCAGTCTTTCGCCTCGGTTCCCGGATCGGATGACGATCCTGACGCCGATCCCGGACGCGACCAGTTTCATGCCATTGCCATGCAGGCGGTGGGCAGCGCCCTCACCGGAGGCCATGGCGGGCTCGGGATAGCAGCCATGGTTGCCAAGCACCTGGAGGCGCAGGCGGCCCACAAGGCGGCAGTCAATGCGATGGAAACAAAGGACTTAAAGCCAGCTCCCATTTCGATCAAACCGTTGGTTACGCCAAAGGTGACAAAGTGATCATTGGACTAAAGTTTTTTCTGGAACTGCCGATAAAGATGTTGCGCGGTATCGCAGGAGACCACCGATGAGGATTGACCTTACTAACATCCGGTTTCAAGGACTGGAACGCGACGACAAGACCCGGAAGGCCGGCAGCAAGGCTGCGAGTGCCCCGAGCGTCGAGGACAAAGCCAGCCTGTCCACGGACACGCTGAGCGTCTCCGCGCTCGAAGCCCAGGCCATGAATACTGCCAGCCCGTCCGGCAGGACAAAGTCGAAGCCCTGCGGCAGTCCATCCAGAACGGCGACTACAGAGTTGAAGCGGACAAGATTGCGCACGCGATTCTGGAGCAGAACCAGCGCTAGAGGCTTCGCGACCATAATAATAAGGTGAGTTTTCTTGGCTATCGACAGCATCGACGAGCAGGAGCAGGACGACCCATCTGCCGGTGTGGCCGATATGCGGGAATTGTGTATTCAATTCCAGCGCGCGATTGCCGCGCTGGCGTCGAACGACGTGGCCGCGCTTGAAACTTCCACCGCCGCCCAGGATGGTCTTGCCGAAAAATTACAAAGCTGGTTTCGCGGAGAGCCATCCGGCCACCAGCGTTCGGTCAAGGTCTCTCCTTCAGATTTTCAGGGAACTGGTGAACCTGACCAAGGTCTATTCCTCGCTGCTGCAAAAAGCCCTGCGCACCACGCGGCTGCGCGCGGCCCTCTGCCAGACCTACCGGCAGCATTTTCCATCTGAGTCGGAAACGGCCACCGCCAGCGGCTGGTCGTGCGAGGTCTGATCTCATGCCCGGACTGAACACTTCACTGAACATCGCAGTCCAGGCCCTGGAGGCGAACCAGGGAGCATTGAACGTCACCACCAATAACATCGCCAATGTGAACACTCCGGGATACAGCCGCCAGGTTGCCATACTGAACGAGGCTCCTACGTTCCAGGAGAACAACATCACCTTCGGGGGCGGAGTGACGCTGGAACAATTTCAGAGCGTTCGCGATCAACTGCTGCAACTGAGAATCTATGAAGAAACCCAGCAGCAGGGGAACTCCGAGACCCAGTTCAATTCGCTGAGCCAGGTGGAAGGCATTTTTTCCGATCCCAGCCAGGGCGTGGGCGGAGCGCTGTCCGCCTTCTTCAACACTCTGAGCCAGCTCTCAACCAACCCAACCGACGCCAACGCCCGCCAGGCTGTGCTGACCTCGGCCAACAATCTTGCCAATTCGTTTCATCAGGCAGTGTCGGCGCTGAACACAATTGGGACGGGACTGGACCAGTCGGTGCCGCAGACCGTCGATCAGATCAACCGGCTGACCAGCCAGATCGCCGCGCTCAATGGCCAGGTCGCCCAGATGCAGGGCCTGGGAAAAGACCCCGGCACCGTACAGGACCAGCGCGACGAATTGATTCGCCAGCTTTCGGGCCTGGTCAATATTTCCGTTACCCAGACTGAACACGGGCTGACCCTGACCACGGCGAACGGCGTTCCGCTGGTGGTGGCCAATCAGAGTTATGCGCTGCAAGCGAACGCCAACAACAGCGTGCTGGAGCATGTGTACAGCGCCCAGGGCGCGGACATCACCAGCCAGATTCAGGGCGGACAACTGGGCGGCACGTTGCAGATCCGCGATCAGGTCCTCCCCCAGCTGTTCTCGCAACTGAACAACCTGGCCAGCCAGTTCGCCACCAGCTTCAATACGCAGCACGCGGCTGGGTTTGACGCATCGGGAAATGCCGGACAGAATTTCTTCAACCCGCTGCCTACGACGACCGACGCGGCAGCCAATTTTGGCGTGGCCATCACCGATCCCAGTCTGATCGCCGCCAGCTCGGACGGGTCCGCGGGCAGCAACGGCAATCTCGAGCAACTCGTCGCGTTGCGCAATCAGCAGCTTCCTGCCGGCGCCAACCCGATGGACCTGTATTCCAACCTGGTGCTGCAGGTCGGCAACCTGGGAGCCAATGCGAAGGCCGCGGTTACCGCCAGCAATCTTAGCCTGCAACAGCTCACCGACCAACGCTCGGCCGTCTCCGGCGTGTCACTCGATGAAGAGACCACCAACATGATCAAGTACCAACGAGCGTACGAAGCCGGAGCGCGCGTGGTGACTACGGTGGACTCAATGCTTCAGACACTGATGAGTATGGGAGTAACGACCTAATGCGCGTAAACCCCGATATGTCCGGCGACATGCTGGCCGCCATCTGGCAGACCCAGAGCCAGGAAAACACCGCCCTGCAGCAGATCTCCAGCGGCAAGCGCGTCAACGTGCCGTCCGATGACCCTCTGGCCGCCGCGCAGATGGTGGGCAACCAGGACCAGTCGAACCGCGCCGACCAGTACCTTCAGAACATCGACACGCTGACCAGCCAGTTGCAGACCGCGGACACAGCGATAGGCTCGGCGGTGGCGGCGATCACTCAAGCCATCACGCTGGGCGTGCAGGGATCCACCGGAACTCTGTCGGACGCGAACCGTCAACAGATCGTGCAGAATCTGCTGGGCATCCAGAGCCAGCTGGTGCAACTGGCCAACACTTCGGTCGGCGGCAGCTATCTGTTTGCAGGCACGGCCAGCACTGCTCCGCCGTACACGCTGGATTCCGCCAGTCCGTCCGGCGTGACTTACAACGGCAATAGCGGGACAAATACAGTCCAGGTGGCGGATGGCCTGAATCTGCAAACCAACATGCCCGGCAACCAGTTGTTCCAGAATTCCGCGGGGGACGTCTTCGGCTCGTTGCAGCAATTGATCACTGCTCTGCAAAGCGGCACCCCTGCCGCTGCCGGGACGGCGACCAACCAGCTTCGCACCGCTTTCGATTCGCTGACCGGCCAGCGGATCTTCTACGGAAACGCGGTCAACCAGCTGACCTCCACACAGACCTTTCTGCAGCAGGAACAGGTAACGCTGAAATCGCAGGCCAACAATCTGGTGGGTGCAGACTTGACCAAGGCAGCGACGGACTTGACCCGGGCAACCACGGCGCACGACGCTGCGTTGGCGGCGGCGGCCAAGATTCTGCCGACGAGCCTGCTGGATTACCTGAAGTAGAAGTTTGAGAGTGTGGGACAGCGAAATCCTGCCGCCGTTACGAGCGGACGCTCGTCCTGAGGGACTTCTAGTACCCGAGGGATCTGGCGCGCATCGGCAGCGAACGCAGGGGCAAGGGTCATCTGCGCTCACGGCCAGATCCAGCAGCGAAGTCGAAGGCCGTTCGGATGGCGCATGTGGGAAAGGAGTTTCCGACCCGAGCACTGCCGAATGGGTGTCCGTGCACACGTGGATTACTACGCCTTCCAGTTCGCACTTGAGACGAGACTGTGCCGCCGGCACTTCCGGAGGTGCCGCCAGGCGGCTGTTCAACTCTGCCCAGGCTTCGCGGACGCTGAACAGCAACTGGACGAGCTCCCGCAGAATCCCCTCATCCTGCTCGATCTGGGCCTTCATCATCTGGCTGCGCAGCATGGAGTAGAAGCGGGACATTTGCGTCGCCAGCTCCCCGCCCTCGTCCATGTTGAGCGATCCCTCGAGCTGTTGCAACGCCAGGAAGGCGTGCTTGAGTTTCGCGCTGCGGCCTTCGATGTTGCCAGCTCTCCATGGCCGCGATGGCACTCGTGAAGGTCGCGCGCCAGAACGTCGTAAAGAATAATGACCAGTTCGATGGCGCTGGCATTACGCACTGCTGCCTCTTGATATGCGAGTTCGGTCCGGTGGGTGAGCTTTCATTTGCTCTGAGTTCGAGTTGGAGTTGGAATTGCGTGACGCTCAGTTCAGAGTTGATCTGCTGCTGCAGCAGGGGCAGCTGGCGCAGGGCCAAGGTCCACCTGCGTGTATTGCTGGGTCAGCAGGGTCTGCTCGGTGGCAATGTAGATCTCGTAATTGTCGATCTGGTCCTGAAAACTTTTCACGCCATCGCTCATCCCCTTGAGCTCGATGGAGAATGCGCCCTGCGTCGGATCGGTGAGCGGGTCGAGGAGAGCTATGAGCGACGCAGCGAAGCCGGTGCCGGTAGCGGGATGAAAGAAATTCTGCACCCCGGCAAAATCGGAGTTCACCGCCGAACTCAGCTTGGCATCGTCAACCGTGAGGGTGCCGTCGTTGTTCATCGAGACGCCGAGTTGGGCCAGGGTGTTGAACGAGTTCCCGGTCCCCGCATAGGTGACCGCCGAAAGCAGATCGGTCTGTGCCATGCGGGCGCCGGAGTCGCTGGCCAATGCTCCTGCGCTGCCGGTCGAGGCGTTGTATGTGAACTGGCTGCTCAGGTCCTGGATGATGGTGTTATAGGCGGTGACGAAATCCTTGACCGCCTGGGTAACTTTCGTGGTGTCGGGACTGACCGCGATCTGCACCTGGGTGCCGGGCGCTGCCCCAACCAGGTTCAGGGTCAGTCCAGCCACGCTGTTTGCGATAGTGTTGCCCGCACTGCTGAGGGGGACGCCGTCCACGGTCAACGACGCATCCGTGCCCGTGGCTCCCTTGGTGAAACTCAGGCTGCTGCCCGCGTTGTTGACGGTCAAATCGCTGGCCGCGCCGGAAGCATTGCTCACGATGGCCAGGCGGGCACCGGTGGAGTCATTCACCACGCTTGCGGTCACGCCCAGGTTCGCGTTGGTGATGGCCGCCGCCAGTCCATCCAGAGTGTTGTTGGTGTCGTCAATCGTGATCGTGGTCGCCGGTTGGCTGCCCACTTGAATGGTGAACGCGCCCGCCGCCAGAACCGTGGTGCTGCTGGCTACCGCGGAAGAGTAGTACGAAGAGCTGCTGGCCAGGTTGTTCACCACGATGGTGTGGCTGCCTACAGGCGTAGAGTTCGACGCCGTGGCGGTTGCGATTGCCGGCTGCGATGAGCTGACCGCGCGCGCGCTCAAAGCGCCTGCGGGATCGTTGAGAGTATCGACGGCGTTGGAGAGGGCTGTCACTTCTGTGTTCAACTGCGTGAGCGCGGAACTTTGTCCCTGCAGGATCTGCTGCTGGGTCTGCCAGACTTGCTCTGGCCCGCGCAGGTTGGCGATGAGCTGGTTGACGGTCGCGGTTACGTCGATTCCCTGCCCGGTGCCCAGGCCGGAGGAACTCAGCGCATTCAAAATGTCGGAGGTCGCCATGTCTCAGGTTCTCTTTCTACTCTTTTGCGGTTTCGCTGGTCGTTGCTTCGACAACCTTGGAAAGCTTGAGCATCTGTTCTGAGGGAATCTGCTGGATCAGCCGGCCGCTGGCCTCGTCCACAAACTTGTAAACCACAATATTTCCGGGCTGCATCTCAACCAGCACGTTAGTCGGACTGACCTCAGGCTTGGGTTGGGTCTCCACGCGGTCTTTGAGCCGGTGCCGCCGGAACACGGACCGGCTTGACCTCCCGTGCCTCGAACCGGGGGCCCTCGGCAGGAACCGGACTGGAACCGTCAATACGCATGGGGGAACACCGTTACCTCGCTCCGGCGGGGCTTGTTGCGCCCCGCCGGTGGGTAGCGCGAGGGTTATTGCAACAGCTTCAGAACCGACTGCTGCATCTGGTTGGATTGCTGCAGTGCGGCCATACCGGTCTGCTGCAGAATGGTCAAGCGCGACATATTCGCAACCGCTGACGGAATGTCAGCCGCCCGAATACCATCTTCCGCGTTGGTCAGGTTCTGCACCTGGTTGGTGATAACGCTGGACGCGCTCTGCAAGCGGTTGGTTTCCGCTCCCAGGGCGCCACGATCGGCAGCCACACCGGCGATTGCGGTGGTGAGGTGACCCAGTGCCGTCTGAGCAGCGGTTGCGCTGGTCAGAACGTCGCCGCTGATGTCGGTCGGAGTTCCGCTGAAACCGATCGCCGCGCTGGAGAGCGCGCCGGTCGTCACAGTGATGGAGCTGGATCCGCCGGTGGTGCCGTCGCTGAGGTAGATGGCGGTTGCAGTGGCAGTGAATACCTGTCCACCGTTGTAGTTGGTGCTGCTGCCGATGCGGTCGATTTCAGCCTTGATGGCGGTGAACTCGGCATCGATCGTGGCCCGCTGAGGATCGCTCACCGTGCCCGTGGCAGCTTCAGTAGCCAGAGTCACAGCGCGATTCAGAAGAGCTGTGACCTGGGCCAACGCGCCGTCCGCCACCTGCAGCGAACCCACGCCATCGCTGGCGTTGCGGGCTGACTGAGTGAGGGCCGTGATGTTGGCATGCAGTCCGTCGGCGATAGCCAGACCGGCGGCGTCGTCCGCACCCGTGTTCAGACGGGAACCAGACGACAGCTGTAAGAGGGTTTTCTGCAGCGACGCTTGGGTCATGGACAACTGGTTCTGCGCCGCAAGGGACGAAACGTTATTCAGAATGCTAAGTGACATTTCAAAGCTCCTTTGCTGAGTTTTCGCCTGTTACCGAACCCTGCGGCCTTACCCACTGCCCATATCACCGCTTCGGTCGATCAGGTGGTGCTATTTGCTGCGGGCCTGTATATCGGCAATTCAACTTCGGCCCATCATTCGAGTCTCAGTGACCTTAGTAGCAGTGACGCCGGTAACAGTTACTGGCCTCGTGATTACACGACCCGCGTCGGGGCGGACGCCCTCGTCCGCCCGGTCGAGCGCAGCTCGACAGGTTTTTGCGTACCACGAACATCGCGGAGCTTCGCTCCGCCGGGCGGACGAGGCGTCCGCCCCTACGTGTGTTGTGGCGGGCATCCCCTTGATGATCCACCTGCGGAGTGCCGATAAAGGCTTGCGCCGGAACGCCATGAGCCGGAAAGGCACTGTTGTGATCCAACTGACGCGGCTGAACAGCAACCCCATTGCGCTGAACTCGGACCTGATCAAGTTCGTGGAGAACGCGCCGGACACGGTGATCACCCTCATTAATGGGGAGAAGGTCATCGTGCGCGAGACTTCCGATGAGGTGATCCATCGGATCGTGGAGTTCCGGCGTGCAGTGTTGGCCGGCCTACCGTCGTGGAGCGGCTCCGACCTGAATTCAGCGGTCCTGAATCCTTCAGGAACCCATCCTGCCCGATCCCCGGAGGCCTTCCGCCGTGGATAAGAGCACGATTGGTGGAATCATTCTTGCTCTGGCCGGAATTCTCGCGGGGCTGATCATCGAGGGCGGCAAGATATCGCAGGTCCTGCAGCCCACGGCCGCCATGATCGTGCTGGGCGGGACCATCGGGGCGGTGATGATCCAGTTCCCGCTTTCGGTGGTGCTGGGCGCGGCCAAGGGTCTGGTCAACGTCTTCCTCGATCGGGCGCAGGCGCCCGATGCCCTGATCAAGGAACTGGTCGGCTATGCCAACCGCGCCCGCAAGGACGGCATCGTTTCTCTCGATGCGCAGCTGGCCACCATCAAGGACCCGTTCCTCAAGAAGGCCCTGATGCTGGCGATCGACGGCGCCGAACCCGAGGAATTGCGCAAGATGATGGAACTGGAGCTCGACAACCAGGAAGAACACGGCGAACGGCTGTCGCAGGTCTTCGAAGCGGCCGGGGGCTATGCTCCGACGGTCGGCATCATTGGCGCCGTGCTTGGGCTGATTCAAGTTATGCAGCATCTGGAGGACATCGCTGAGGTGGGCAAGGGCATTGCAGTCGCCTTCGTCGCCACGATCTACGGAGTGGGCCTGGCCAATATTCTGTGTCTTCCCTGGGCGGGGAAACTGAAAATCAAGTTTCGCGAAGAGCAGGTGCTGCGCGAGATGAAGCTGGAGGGCGTCATCTCAATCCTCGAAGGCATGAATCCGCGCATGCTCGAAACCAAGCTGATGGGGTACTTGCCAGAGCACAAGCAGCAGGCGCCGGCAGAGAAAGAGAAAGCGATGGGTGCGAGCGCGTGAGCCGAAAACGAAGGCACAAGGCGCACGCCAATCATGAACGCTGGCTGGTTTCCTACGCCGACTTCATCACTCTTCTGTTTGCCTTCTTCGTGGTGCTCTACGCCTCTTCGCAGGCTGACAAAAAGAAGGCCGCCCAGGTGGCGGCCTCGATCAAGGGCGCGTTTCAAACTTTGGGGGTATTCACCGGCTCGGCGGTCGAAGGGGTGGGTGTACCGGGAAGCCCCGGCATTCAGAACCCCGAGCTCACCGACGCTCCTCTCAAGATGGTGAAGGTGGCCGGCAATTCCGAGAAGAGCCCCGGCGGGACCGGCTTCGGGATCGACGTCGATGAACTGCGCCATCAACTCGAGAGCGCGCTCGGCGATGAGATCCGCCAGCACGAAATACAGATGCGGGTCACGCCTGAAGGCCTGGTGGTCAGCCTGCGTGAGGTTGGATTCTTCAACAGCGGCCAGGCAGAGCTGCTAAAGAACGGATATAAGACGCTGACTCGAATCGCCACTATTCTTGGGGGCCGGGGCTTCGAGATCAGGGTTGAGGGTCATACCGATAATGTCCCAGTTCACAACTCGCGTTTCAAATCGAACTGGGAGCTATCAACCGCGCGCGCCACTACGGTTGTGTCTCTGTTAATCGAGCAGCACGGATTCGATCCGATGCTGGTCTCGGCCGCGGGCTATTCTCAATATCGTCCCGTCGAGAGCAATAAAACGGCGCAGGGCCGTGCAGCCAACCGGAGAGTCGATCTGGTGGTGGTCGGACACGTGCAGGCGAAAGACAAGCTGGCCCAGACGGATGCGCCTCCTGCGGGTCAGGAGTGACTTCCCGCTTCGACGATGTTTTCGGGTAGAGCTGAGCAGTCGAGCTACGCTCGACCCGACAGCCGGGGGCGGCTGTCTCCACGTGATTGTTGCCAGGTTGGCGGTTCTAGAAAGCTTTCTTGCGCGACAATTCCTTGTCTTTGTACATGCAGGCGTCGGCGTGTTCGATGACCTGGCCAGGTGTTTCTCCCGGCTGCCACTGCACTACGCCAACCGACGCGTCTATCAGGACCGTTGTTTTCCCCGCGCCGGCCTCGACTGTGTATTCCCCGAACACCCATTTCTGCATGCGCTCGACCTGGGCTTTCGCCCCGGCAAGATCGCAATCGAGAATCATGATGAACTCATCTCCGCCCCAGCGGCCGACAACATCGCTGGGGCGGGAATTTGATCGCAATTCTTCCGAGAACTGCTTCAACAGGCTGTCACCAGCCGGGTGCCCGTGTTTGTCGTTGACCTGCTTGAACCGGTTCAGGTCCAGGAACACTACACAAAACACTTGTTCATGCTGAATACGCCATTCCATTCGCTCCTCGACGGCGCGACGATTGGGAAGTCCGGTGAGCGCATCCCGCAACGCGAGGCTTTCCGCCGTCTTGAGCCTGATTTCGTAGTTGGAGACCTCGGCGCGCAATTGAGCAACGGACTTCTTACTGTCGTGCGCCATCTGATCCACATAACCTCGCAGCTCGGTTGCTCTCTGAACCAGCGAGGCCCGCACCTGCCCCAGGTCTTCCAGGCCTGCAATGCCCTGCAACTGTGTGGTGAACTCACTGAAGTGTTTGGCATAGCGTTGGTCGCGCTCTCCCATACTTTCCGCCGTGCTGGCCAACACGAGGAGAAGCTCTTTGATTTCGTTGGCTTTGGTCTTGAAATATTCGGCAGTACGGTCTCCCCATTGATGCAAGTGCTCCGCGACATGCTTCTCCGTGGTCTTCGCCTGGGCGATCGTGACTTCTGCAGCGAGGCGTCTCTCCAGGCCATCAAGGCCTCGTTGCAGATCTGAACCGACGGCCGGACAGGCCTGGGCCCCGCTCTTTCCCATGGCCAGCAGGGCGGAGCGATAGGACTCCAGGAGGGCATTGGCCAGGTCGCTGGGGTCGGTTTCCATGTCCAGATACTTCTTCAAGGAAATCACTTGCGAGTCTCCTGTGCTCGTATCCTGCTTGCAATCAACCTGGCAAAGACGCACCCACCGGCTTTCGCGATCTGACCAACGGGAACCATGGAACAGGGAAAGTCTTCACTGTCGGAATGGCTGTGTTACCCCCGGTTCGAGGCGACGAATGCAGCCTCGTCGGATGCGCCCGGATTGCGATAGCCAAACAGCTGGCGTTTCTTGACCATCTCCGCCACCTCCGGAGGCACCATGCCTTCCCACGCAAAATCTTTTTGCCGGATCCGCATCAGTACATCGCGAGAGAAGATATGCAGCACGCTTTCATCGAAGTTGTCGAGTTGCTTGATCCTGTTTTGTTCCACCAGGTGCCGGAAAAGATTGCGCTGCGTTCCGGGGATTTCCACGTTCTCGACGGTCCTGAGCTGGCCGGTGGCGTGGTCGCGCAGGGGATAGACGTAGAGCCGCAAGTCCTTGGTGAAAAGCCTTCCGAAGGCTTCCAGAATCCCGCCTTCAAGCCCGGTGTAGTACTTCTCGTTGAAGAGGTCCTGGAGGTTTGCCACTCCCATGGCCACCGCGATCGGGCCCGTGGTGTATCGCGTCAGGTACGCTGCCAGGCGGTAGTACTCAAAGTAATCCGAAATCAGCACGGTCTTGCCGACCGCACCCAATGCGTCAGCCCGCGCCAGAAAATCACTGAGATCGATTTGCCCGGCTTCGAGCAGATTGCGCATGGTGATTTCCATGAGCTGCACCACTCGCTTGTCTTTGACCTCGGGCTCGCTGGAGAATCGGTCCTGCGCGCACCGGACCATGTCCATATTGACCTTGGTCACGGGACGAAAGCTGCCTCGCTCCACCAGGATGGCGTTCTTGCGCAGCACCTCCGACGGCTGGAGAACTTCATCGCTGGGCCCGAAGATAGCGGCCCCGCTCAGGCCGAGTTGCACCAGCTTGAGGCTCATCACGCGATTGTCAACGTGACGGAATTCAATGCCGGAAAACTCGACCATGTCAATCTCGAGGCGTTCGGTCGTAAGGTTGTCGAGCAGCGACTCCAGCATCCAGTCGGGCTTGTGGTGCAGGAAGAAAGCGGCGTAAAGCAGGTTGACCCCGACGATCCCCAGAGCCTCCTGCTGCAGGCTGTTCTCATGATCGAGCATGCGAACGTGGATGATGATCTGGCTGTCCTCATCGCGTGGGTGGGTCTGGAACTTGACCCCCATCCAGCCATGGCACTCGTTATTGCCCTGAAAGTTGCGGGCTGCGACGGTGTCGGCAAAGGCGAAGAAGGCGGTGCTGTTTCCGCGCGACGAGCGCAGACGTTCCATGTTCAACCGGTGTTCATAGTCAAGCATGCTCTGCAGTCGCTCGCGCGACACGTAGCGCTTGCAGAGCCCGTAGATGGCGTCGCTGACGGCCATGTCATAGGCCGAGATGGACTTGGAGATGGTTCCGGCCGCGGCACCGACTTTAAAAAACCAGCGGGCCACCTCCTGCCCGGCGCCGATTTCGGCGAAGGTGCCGTAACGCAGCGGATCAAGGTTGGTTTTGAGCGCCTTCTGATTGGTGGTCAGGCGGGGACGTTCCTCTGCAAACGAAGTCTCGATTCGGTTGGTCATGATCGGCACACCGTTCGGCTAGAAACGGTACATCATCGTGAAATCCAGGAATGCGGTGGTTGACCTGTGGCTCTTTTGCAGTGCGGTGAGTGCCGGATCCGTGGAGGTCACGGTATCGTGAAAGGTGTACACACCCACGGTCTCCCTCCAGTACAAATGTCCGGCCATGGCGGGCGAAGGCAGAAAGAAGCTCACCATCGGTCCCTGAAGATCGTTGGTACATTGTCCGTTGGGCACGCTGCAGCCCTTGGCATCGACGTGTTCGGCGCCCTTCAGTTTGTAATCGACTTGCAAGCGCATTGACCATCGGATGGCACAGTCCTCGCCAGCACAATCCTTGTGAAAATAGTCCTTGCCGCCGCCCACCGAAGGATGAAAGCCCTGCTTGGTGTAATTGGTCGTCGATAGCTCGCTCCAACTGGCGCCGCCGCCCGCAAACCAGCCATTGCTGAAGCGGTAGTAGATCGACGAATCCAGAGATCTCTGGTGGCCGTTGGTGTTGCCGATCGTATTGTCGTTGGACTTATGCGAATTGTCATAGGCCGCGCTGGCCGACCAGATCAAATGGTTTTGGTCAATCCTCAGTCCCCCGCCGATCTTGCCCGAGAGCGGGGCATAGCCACCGCCGTTGAGGCCGAGGCCGCCAAAGATGAACGGACGCGGCCACTCGATCCTGGGAAATGAAGAACTGGAGTCGGAAGTTTTCGTGGCCAACACGGCATTCTGTGCAGATGCCTTTGTACCGACGACGCTCAACACCACAATTAGAAGTATCGATTTAGCGCTCATGCGTTTCAGCCTCCGACGAACTTCAAATGCCCTGTGGCTCGAACTTCGCGGGGGCTTTATCGGTACATTGATTGGGATTCTTCAATGTGATCCGACAGGACAGCGACTATTGGTGCTGCCGGACCGGCGAACGCCGTCAAGTCATGGAGGCCGGGCGTCCCGCCCGGCGGGACGGGCGGCGACGCCCGTCCTCCAGTTGAAGCACTGCCTGGAGCACGCCACGTTGCGAATCGATTTAGTCATGGGATGAAACAAATGAACCAGTCCGAATTCCGCAACGCAAGATGTCGGAATTCCGACGCTTTCTCAGTATTCGTTTTCTCAGTGTTGGATTTTGCTAGGCTTCACAGAGTCACCTTGCGCGCACTCGTTGATGGAAGATCACTACGTTATCCCCAAGCTTCTGGCGATTGACGACGAACCAAAGGGCATCAATCTCATCAAAGACGCCCTTTTCGACAGCGGGCTGGAAATTCTCACCGCCAGCGACGTGGCGGAAGGCCTTGAAGTACTGAAGGCAACCCGGCCGCGAATCGTTCTCCTGGATCTGCGGATGCCAGGGGCCCGCGGGTTGGAAGTTCTCGAGTCCATTCTGGGCATCGATCCCGGCACAGAAGTGATCCTGATGACTACCCACTACTCCGCTGAAGCCGCCATTGAGGCGATTCAGCGGGGAGCCTGCGACTACTTCAGCAAGCCAATTAACGCTGACCAGCTTCGCCGCCGGATTTCTCAGCTCTTGTGGGAGGCCGAGGAAAGGCGCAGGACTTACCGTCTTGACCACGAACTGGTTCACGCCTGTCAGTTTGAAGGAATTGTCGCTCGCAGTCCGATCATGCTGGATGTGTTCGCCAAGATTCGAAGAGTGGCCCCACACTTCGGGACTGTTCTTGTCACGGGCGCTACAGGCACTGGAAAGGAGCTGGTGGCGCGCGCCCTCCACCGCCTCAGCCCGGCTTCGGCCAGTCCTTTTGTAGTCTGCAACTGTTCGGCGATTGTCGAATCCCTTTTGGAGAGTGAACTGTTCGGGCACGTGAAGGGTGCTTTTACCGGCGCTACACAAGACAAGCTGGGTGTGTTTGAGTACGCCAATCATGGCACTGTGTTTTTGGACGAAATCGGCGAGCTGCCATTAACGGCGCAGAGCAAGCTCCTGCGGGTATTGCAGAATCATGAGATCCAGCGGGTCGGGTCGCCTGCCCCCAGAATCGTGGACGTGCGGGTCATCGCCGCCACCAACCGGGACCTGCGATCCATGGTGAACGAAGGCACTTTTCGTAAGGACTTGTTTTATCGATTGGCCATGATCGAAGTGAAGTTACCGGGATTGGCGGAGAGACGAGAGGACCTGCCCCTGTTGGAAAGGCACTTCCTGGAAAAATTCGCAGCGGAATACAGGAAACCTCTGAGCGGCATGACGCGCCGGGCCCAGACTCGCCTGGCGAATTACTCGTGGCCCGGCAACATCCGGGAGCTGGAGAACGTCATCGGCAATGCCTGCATGATGGTGGACGGACCCGTGATTGACGTCAGCGATTTGCCGGAAGAGGTACGAGGTCAGCCGGGATCTGTTGTCGGGCAGGACGAAAGCCTGATCTCGCTGGAGGAATTGCAGAAACGCCATACCCGCCGTGTATTGGACCGGGTCGGCGGCAACAAGTCTCAGGCGGCCGAGATTCTGGGCGTGTCCCGGGCCACCATCTATCATTTGCTCGAACAGACCAGGCACGGAAGCGGCGCCTGATTGACGGTTAGGAGCATCCGCTTGATCGGTTGACCTCCGCCGGATCAGGGACAGCACAGACTCAGTCAAACGGGACCAGTTGGGCGGCCAGCATGGCAGTCACTGACCGCGGCTTCTGTCTCATCTCCAAGTTCAGCCAGGGCCCGGCACAGATCTTTGGAATCGGGAAAACTTGCGATTCCTCGGTGCAGCACTTCTCTCGCCCGCTGCAGTTGCCTGGCATGCACCCGAATACTGGCAGCACGAAGATAGGCCTTGGCCGTGCCTTCAAGACTGGCTAATTCCTCCGCCTCTTCGGCCGCGTCCGCCAGGTGGTTGAGGCTTACCAGGACCTTCATGAGCCGCTGGCGGATTTCGATATTTTCCGGAGCTCTCTGCGCCGCCTCCCTGAGCCGGGCAATTCCCTGCTCGCGCCGGCCGAGTCCAACTTCGGTGTATCCCAATTTGCTGCTTAGAACGCAGTCGTATCCGGTAAATCTGAGGGCGTCGCGGTAGGCTGTGCACGCCTCCTGCAACCGGCCGAGATTATGGAGCGCGTCGCCGCGAAGGTGCTCGCGGAGCGCCTGGCTGTGCTGGTCAGGGTGCGCTGCATCTAACGCGGCCAAAGCCTGGTCGCACTGGCCAAGCTCGAGATAGATCATTCCCTTGAACACGGCCGCGGGGGTTGTTCTCGGCTCCAGGGCCAGGGCACGCTCGAAGCAGCGCAGCGGCTCCGATGGTTCCCGGGAGCACTCATATTCCTGAAGGCCGAGCTGGGTCCAGGCCATGGGATCGTCGGGCAGTTCGCGAACTTTCATACGCAACATGTCCCGATAGGCTGCTGCTTTCGCCCTTCTCGCTTCTTCCTCCACCAGCTGGCCAAAATGATGGATGCAGAACTTCGCCAGGGACAATCGCCGCCCCAGGCATGGATTCGGGGTTCGACCAGTTCATGCACCCGCCCAACGAAATAGATCTCTGGATCGCGGCGAAACAGCCGGCAATTCTCGTGAACGAAATATGCCGGCGCATGTTGGGCGCGGGAGTGCGGGTTCTTATTCGGCATGAGCAACCCGGTCCCATCCCCGGCCGGTGGCGGTCGGGATGTAATTGCGAATGGGAACGAGATATCCGCCTGCGCTGGATGCCAGCAGTTTCGGAATCTGATTCCGAGCTTCGCTGTCCAACTCCTCGTCGGCATCGAGCACCAGCACCCAGTCGGTCTGCATGAGCGCGAGGGCGGCATTGCGGGCGTTGGCGAAGTGATTTTCCCAGGGAACGGAAACCACGGTGGCGCCAAACTGGCGGGCAATATCGGCGCTGTTGTCGGTCGAGCCGGTGTCGCCTACCACGATCTGGCTGACAATTCCGGACACACTCCTGGAGGCAAGGGCCCAGGCTCTGCGCCCCGTTCTTTACGATCATCGAGAGACCGACAGTCGGCATGGCTGTCCTCATCAAGCGCTAATCCGCGCAGTCATCCAGTGAAGTTGAGAGCAAGTTCTTCGCCAAGGTGATCGCCTGGGTATTTGACCGGACTTTTAACCGGCTGGCACCGTCAATCCGCACCTGGAGCACTTTGCGCACGATGGTGAGTGAGAGTTAGCTGCGAGAAAACGGTTGTGGTGATTAAAGGCGAATGAGGCAAGACAATTGCAGAGTCTTCTGGGACCCATGAGCCAGCACGACGATGCCATCGCTGCTTTCCAGGAAGGCCGCTCCGCGGAGGCGTTGCGTCTGCTGGAAGGGCTGCTGGCAGTGAAGGAAACATCCGACCTGTGGAATGACTGGGCGGCGGTGCAACTGGGCTCGGGGAATATCAGTCAGGCAGAAAGAGGATTTACTCGAGCTCTGGACCTGGATTCGCAGAACACCGATGCCGCGGCCAACCTGGGATTGTTGCTGCTCGGCCGAGGCGACCCGGCGCGCGCGGTTCCCTTGTTGAGACGAGCATTGCCGGCATTGCCTGCCCAGCACCAGAAGCTTGTTGGTGACTTGCTGGCGGCCCAGGCAGCCGCATCCTGCACTCACGGCGGCGCGACCCCCGCCGGAGCTCTCCGCGTCCTGGTGATCAGCGACACTTTCCCTGGCGCCCTGAGCGACGGAAGCGATCTGCGCTTGCTGGATATTCTTCGCGCGTGGCGCGAACAGAGCAACGAGGTGAGCTTTATCGCACGCGAGGCCGGGAACCGCGAGCCGTGCGAGCCCGCACTCCGCCAGGCTGGCATTCGCACCTATGGAAACGACCGTGAACGCTTGCCCTGCCTGGGACGGAGTCTTGGCCACGATATCCACGTGGGGACAGCCGCCCTCGGCGGTCCGGCCGAGCTTCGCTCGGCTGAAGCCAGGAGCGATTTCAAAGCAGACCGGGCCGAGCTTCGCTCGGCTGGGCGGGTGAGGGCACCCGCCCCTACGTGGATCGCGGCATCTCCAGCCAGTGACCCCGGCCCATCCTGGTCTTTGCGGGAATTGCTGGAACAGGATCGATTCGACGTCGCCATTTTGATGCAAAGCTTCAGGCACGGCATATCGGTATGCGAACAATACGTTGATGATCTGCGGCTGCATTCACCCTCAACCAGAATCGTAGTCTTCGTCGAAGACCTGCACCATGCGCCCGGCAGCAGAGGTGAAACACCGCTGGCTGAGTTCGAAAGAGATCAGGACTGGGCGAGCCGGCAATGCGAGGTGTTTGAGCGGGCTGACCTGGTGGTCGTCCCCTCGGAAGACGATGTGGTCAGGTTGCGCCAAACGGTGCGGGACCTGCGGGTTGAAGCGGCGCCGCCTTGGCTCACGACTGCGGGCTGGGCAAGCGTCCGGCGGCGGGTGCTCGCTCTGGTCCCCAGGATTGCGGCCGGCGAGCCCTGTTCTGTAATGCTGATAGAAACGCTCTTTCGCGAACGTTTGGAAGCAAGGTCTGGTGAAGACAGGCTCCTGGGACAACTCGAGTGCTATGTGCGCCTCGCCGAACAATTGCTTGGCGAAGGTAAGCCGGAGAAAGCCCGCGAACAGCTGCGGCACATTTTCGGGCGGTCGCCAGAATCGATGCGGGCGGGATACTTTTTTTCCCAGGTCTTCATTGTGCTCAAGCGTTGTTACCGGCAATTGGGTGACATGGAGAGGGCGGAGCGCTGCGGGGCCGAAGCCCGGCGTCGCGTGGTCATGCATGCGCCGGCAGTGGCCGCAAGCCAACGCCGCCAATCAGGCGGGCCGCTGTTTTCGGTCATCGTTCCCACCTACAACCGGTTGCATATTCTGAGAAGGTGCCTGGCGGCGCTGGAGGCCCAGACTCTTCCTTCCACCCATTTCGAAGTCATTGTTATCGACGACGGGTCTTCCGATGCAACCCAGGAACAGATGACCCAATATCGGCCTCCCTTTCTCTTCCACTACCTGCGCCAGAGAAATTCCGGGACGGGCGCAGCCAGGCGCAACGGCCTGGCGCACGCCAGCGGCGAGTACCTGCTGCTCATGAATGATGACACCATTTGTGATCGCGACCTGCTGAAGCAGCACCTGCAGGTGCAGCGGAAATATGCTCCGGAACGATGGGCGGTGCTGGGCAACTTTGAATATCCCGCGGCGGCGCGGCACCGGGCCCTCACGCGGTATTTCTGCGTCGAGCCCTTCATGTTTCCGCAGGTGAGCATGGAGGAGGCTTGCCCCTACGGTTACTCTCACTTCATCACCTGCAATCTCAGCATCCGGCGGGATGCGGTGGTGGAAGCCGGCTCTTTCGATTCGATCTACAAACTCAGTGAAGACACCGAGCTCGGCATCCGCTTATTCGAGCGAGGGTACCGGGTGTTCTATCATCCCGACGCTCATGCCTTTCATGACCACCTTCCCTACCCGGCGCGTAATTTGATACGACGCGCGCGGGTGTATGGTGAGGACTACTTCTACATGTTTGGCCGGCACCCGCGAGTGATGAAGGAATGGGCCATGCCGGTGAAGTTGACGGCGATGGATGAAGAAAATGCGATTCGCGTTCTCGCTTATGTAGAGGAACACCGCCGTGAGGTCGAGGAGGCCGTCGAGGCCGTCGAGCGATGGGATTCAGTTGATTTTGAACCACTCCTGACCGACCAGCCGGAAACCGCCTCCATGGTGCTCCGCCTCTTCCAGCAAGCGGTACCGGCCATCCACTGGTTCTACCTGTTTGAGACGATGCTCCACACCATGATCCGGGAGCTGGGCTTGAACCACATGAGTGTGAAGAGCCCGGTCCTGCAAGCAGCGCAGGGAGCGGGAAGCTAAATAAAGAATGAGCCAGGAGACATCCCATCCGCGCGAGATCGCCCAGGCCACGCTTCAGGGGCCGCGGGGAGCTCTTCCTTTCAACCTGTTCAAGACCGAGGTGTCTTTCCAGGTGGCGAACAGCATTTTCGCCGGAACCACCTACCCCACGATTCCGTTTGTGACCGGTGCTAAGACGATTGTGGACATTGGAGCCAATGTCGGCGCCGCTTCCGTTTACTTTGCGATAGCTTATCCGGACGCTCAGGTGTATGCCTTCGAGCCCGGAAGCGCTCCCTTCTCCCTGCTGCAGCGAAATGTGGAACCATTGCGCAATGTAACGGTCTTCCCGTTTGGCCTTCACTCCCGCGAGCAGACGCTGCGTTTGTTTCACGGCAAAAACGACAGTGTGGAATCGTCCTTGCGTTCCAGCCTACGCACCAGTGGGGAGGGCGAGCAGATTCGCCTGGTGTGCGCGCCTGACTTCTTTGCTGGGCACGGCATCAACAAGATCGATGTACTGAAAATTGATACCGAGGGTTGCGAAGTGCCGATCCTTCGATCGTTGAATCGGTACCTGCCCGAAGTGAAAGTGTTGTACATCGAATATCACAGCGAACGCGACCGCCGGATGATTGATGAAGTCCTGGCGCCCACCCATGTCTTGTGGCGGGGCCATGTCAGCTTGGCGTATCGCGGCGAGTTCTGCTATCTAAAACGTGAGTTGGTGCCTGATGAAAGCGAAACTCACACCTGCGAAATCCTCATGGACTGGGAGTAAAGAAGAGAGCCATCATGTTTGCGATCATTGGAATTCTCGTCGTCTTCGGCGCCGTCGCCGCCGGATACCTGATGGAGCATGGCAATCTCAAGGTGCTCATGCAGCCCGCCGAACTGGTCATCATTGGCGGGGCGGCGATCGGCACCGTGCTGGTGGCCAATCCGCTGCATATTCTGAAAAAGATCGCAGGTGGATTTGCAGCCGTCTTTGGCGGCAGCAAGTTCAACCAGCAAAGATATCTGGAAACGCTCAAGATGATGTATGACTTGCTGAACAAGGCCCGCAAGGACGGTCTGGTGGCGCTTGAAGCTGACATCGAAGATCCGGCCAAGAGCCCGATCCTGTCGAAGTATCCCGCCTTTATCAAAGATCATCACATTCGAGATTTTGTCTGCGACACCATGCGTATGGCGGTGAGCGGCGGGGTTGAACCTTTCGATCTAGACCAGATGATGGAGCTGGACATGGATGTTCACCATCACGATGCCACTCAGCCGGTGCAGGCGTTGAGCACCATGGCCGACTCGCTTCCTGGGCTGGGCATTGTCGCGGCGGTGCTGGGCGTGGTGATCACGATGGGAGCGCTGGGAGGGCCTCCGGAAGAAATTGGGCACAAAGTCGCCGCGGCGCTGGTCGGCACATTTCTGGGAATCCTTCTTTGCTATGGATTGGTCGGCCCGGTCTCTGCCAACATGGCCAAGCTGTCCGAGGATGAGCACGCTTACTATCATGTGCTGCGCGTTCTGATGTCTTCATTCATGAAGGGAGCACCTCCCATCATGGCGGTCGAAGTTGCGCGCCGCGCGGTCCCGGGCCACGTGCGGCCAAGTTTCAAAGAGGTCGAAAAGAAATGCCGTACCAGCGACTCGACGGCGGCAGCAGCGGCCAAGGCGGGAGCATAGCCGTATGCCTGGCCTGGACGAAGCCAAACGCCCCATCATTGTCATCAAGAAAAAAGGCGGCCACGGCGGCCACCACGGCGGAGCCTGGAAAGTTGCCTACGCCGACTTCGTGACCGCCATGATGGCGCTGTTCATCGTGCTTTGGCTGATGAACAGCAGCAAGCAGATACAGGTGGCGGTGGGCGGCTACTTCAAGGATCCCACGGGGACTTCCAAAAAAGTGGGCAGCAACCAGATTGGCTCAGGTGAAAACTTTACCCTGACCAAGGACAACATGCCCAAGCTGAAAGAGGAGCTTCAGAAAGCAGTCCGGCAAGTTACCAATTTCGACAAGCTCAAGAACCAGATCGAGATGACGATCACGTCGGAAGGATTGCGTATAGAACTGCTGGAGTCGTCCTCGGGCACTTTTTTTGAGAGCGGTAAACCAGGGTTGAATGACGATGGCCGCGAGCTGCTGGTGGCCCTGGCGGAACAACTGGGAAAGCTTCCCAACCACATCTCCATCGAGGGTCACACCGATGCCAAACCGTATGCCTCGAACCGGGATTACAGCAACTGGGAACTCTCCTCCGACCGCGCCAATGCCGCGCGCAGACTCATGCAAGCCTCTGGCTTGCGCGCCGACCAGGTTTCGCAAGTGAGAGGCTACGCCGATCAAAGGCTGCGGGTCCCCGGCAACCCCCTGGAACCCTCGAACCGCCGTATTTCCCTGATCGTGCAATACATCGTCAAGGACGAAGACGAAGAGCCGGTACACACTTCGGATGCCGAAACGGGCGCGAAGGCGCAAGAGAATCAGGAGAGTCAACACAAATAAGTAAGACTGCTGCCGGCGACTACCTGGTCTAAGCGATGGATTGGATAAATTGTTGGATCTGTCTTCGATCCTCTGAAGACGAGTCGAGGAAGTTCACGCCGCAGTGGCCATCCTGGCTATATTCCACGCTGCCCGGAAGGTGCAGGGGTGCAATGCCGCCCGGGAGCAGCATCCTTATTGTGACCGTTGTTTTAGGAGCCAGGGGCTGGAGCAGTTCCGCAGCCAGCCCGTCTTCGCTGATGTCCGTGCACACCGCTTCGTAGCGTTCTCCCGTGGCAATCACTTCCAGAGAGAAACTGAAATTCGCCGGGACCCGGGGAGCGCGAAAGCCGAAGGGCCGAACGGAGACCGGGTTTTCATCGTTTTCCATCGGATATCGGTTAGAAATCCTCTCTTTTTTTGCATCTGCCTCGCCAGACTTGTCTTTGAATCAGACACGCTGTCTGGAAAGCTTACACCGCTGAAACGCTTCAAACTCCCGAATTAGCACAAAATTAAGCAATAACCTGTTGGCATGACAATTGCATTAACTGGAAATGCTTCTCGTCCTGGGAGCATTTGCTTGGGACGGCATTGCGAACGCAAGAGTTCTCGCATGCCTTAATCTTTCGGGAATTTATATCGGTACATCAGTTGGTTTTCTTCAGGAGTCTGGTTGCTGACTCTGGCAGCAAGATTCCTGTTGGTTTCTCCAGCGTGTGCAGCTGGAAATCGGATCGACCGTTCAGGAAAGGGCCCTGTGAACATGGAACTGCAGCGTCAGAACAACTCAATCCCTCAAGTATTGGTAGCGGAAGATGATGTGCCCCTGGGAACTTTTCTCCGGCGGCAACTGGAGTCGGAATCCTACAGCGTGAAGCTAGTTCAGGATGGAGAGTTGGCGGCGGAAGCAGTGACCCGCGACAAGTATCACCTCCTCATCCTGGACTTGAATATGCCAAAAATGGATGGGCTGGCGGTGTTGAACCATGTCCGCCCTAAACAGCCGCAACTGCCCATCCTGGTTCTGACCGCCCGGACCCAGGTGGAGGACCGCGTTCTCTCGCTGGACAGCGGCGCCGACGATTGCCTGCTGAAGCCGTTCTCGTTCTCCGAGCTGACCGCCAGGGTGCGGGCGCTGTTGCGCAGGAATCCATACCTGCCCGGAAGCCCTCTGCAGGTGGGAGACCTGATTCTCGACAACCGGGAGTATCGGGTCGAACGCGCGGGCAAAAGAATCAACCTCTCAGGCAAGGAATTCGCCCTGCTCGAATACCTGATGCGAAATGCTCGCCAGACAGTCACCCGCGCCATGATTATGGAGCACGTCTGGAACATGCCATTCGATAACTCCACCAACCTGGTCGATGTGTACGTCAAGTATGTACGCGACAAGATGGACAGCCCCGAGTTTTCCACGCCGCTGCTTCGCACCGTGAGGGGCGTGGGATACGTGATTTCGGACAATTAAGGAACCTGAGGAAAGCAATGCACTCCTTTACCTATAGTTCTGCCTCTCAAGAGAAGTTCTTACGCATGCTCGCGGCCAGCATGCACCAGATGGCGCAGCCCATGGCGACCATCCAGGCTTCCCTGGAGATCGCCCTGCTGAGCCCCACCACCGAGACGGAATATAAGGAGATTGCAGAGAACATCCTGGGACAGTTGCGAAGCGCAGTGGAGTCCATGCAATTTGCCGCTCGCTTGGCCAGGTTTCAACAGCCCGCGGCGGATGTGAGGGATGTATTGCTCAGCGTTGTTCTGGAGGAGGTCATCTCGGGCCTGCAGCGCACACTGCACTCGGCTCAGCTCCGGCTTCTGTTTTTCCGTCCCGAACACGAGCCCTTGATAAGTGTTTCTCCCGCTCGGTTGAGACAAATGCTTTTCTACGTGCTGCAGGCGGTGCAGGGTTACTCGCGGCCCGGAGATCTTGCGAAGATCGAAATCCAGGGGCCGGCAGACCATCTCGTATTGCGGATCAAGCATTCTCCCGGCCGCAACAGCGGGGCCTCTCGCACCCGGCCATCTTCCGATGACACGGCGGACAGGGCGCTCGCTCTGGCCGACGCCATCGTGACTAGCTCTGGGGGCGAATTCAAAGTGGGCACCAGCCCCTTGCTGATCGTTGCCGATTTTCCGGTGAATCGCGCCAACAAAGCCGCTGCTATCGACAAGAGCAAGGTGGCTGACTTCTCCGGTTCACAGTCGTCCGTCAGTTCGCACCGCTTTTTCAAGACGTCGTAACTCAGGGACGGGCAGAGCGCCCGCCACCTTATTAAGCGAGGATGGTTCCCAGAAGCCTATGAGCATCGTACCCATGCCGGTGTGTGACGCAGTATCCGGAGTATTGATTGTCAGCCCCAATGGCGAATTGCGCCGTGAGTTGATGTCGCGGATAAAATCGGAGCGCTGGCACCTGATGGAGGCGGTCAGCGGCGCCCATGCGCTCGGCCAACTCGAGGCCGAAGATTTTCAACTCCTGCTGCTCGACCCTTCCCTGCCGGACCTCAACCCGAACGAGTTTCAGAAGATGGTGCGGACACAGTTTCCCCACCTGCAGATCCTTCCCCTCGATCGGCAGACCGGATTGCCGCTGCCGTCTTCATCTCGCGCCCCGCTCGGCGATGAACTTGCCGGAATGTTGGGAACTAACGTAGTGGTCGCGGGCACGCCGGAGATCATCAGCCATGAACACCTGAACAAAGCAGTCAGCCCTCTGCCCGGAATGATCGGCGCTTCGGTGTCGATGCAGCGGGTTTATCACATGACGCAACTGGTGGCGCGGCGCGACACCACCGTCCTCGTGCTGGGGCAAAGCGGAACCGGAAAAGACCTTGTCGCCCAAGCCATTCACAATCTCAGTCCCCGCAGATCGAACCCGTTTGTGGTAATCAACTGCGCCGCAATTCCCGAAGCTCTGCTCGAGGCCGAATTGTTCGGCTATACCAAGGGAGCATTTACCGGCGCAGTGCAATCACGCATCGGACGAATTCACGCCGCGCAGGGCGGGACCCTTTTCCTCGATGAGATCGGGGACCTGCCTCTGGGCCTGCAGTCCAAGCTGCTGCGATTCCTGGAGCAGGGCGAAGTGCAAAGACTGGGCAGCACCGACAGCTTCAAAGTGGACGTGCGGGTGGTGGCGGCTACCAACGGGAACCTGCGCAAATTAGTCCAGGAAAAACAATTCCGCGAGGACCTTTATTACCGGCTGGCGATCTTCCCGATTGAATTGCCACTGCTCAAGGACCGCATGGAAGACTTGCCCACCCTGGCGATGAGCTTTCTCGATCGATTCAGTTCACGCCGGCTCTCCCTGAGTTCGGAGGCAACATTCGAATTGCTGCAACACAGTTGGCCGGGCAATGTGCGTGAATTGCGGAACGTAATCGAGCGCGCCACCATCCTGGCGCAGGACGAGCGCCAGGTATTGGCAAAGCATATCGTGGTCTAGCCGGCGCTATCGCGACATCTGCTCTGCTGGAGCTCGGAAGCTTGCAAGATAGAAAGAACAACGCCATTGGGCCTCAAGACCTTCTACCGTATTCAGGTAGCGTCCTGGACACTGAACGCCGGCCGAGTCAACGCCACAACGATCGATCCAGCAAGAAGTCGTCTCGTGTCTCCGGCGGCAATGTTTAATAGCCGGGTTGGGCAGCGAAAATGGGGTCGCGGGTCGCTATTTGCTCATTCCAGCAACCATGCGTACATTCTTTTCGTGGGTGTGTGAATGGTTATTCACTATAAGACTGTCTTTGACATAAGCCAGAAAGGCTTTGATTGGTGGTTCCCGGCGGCGGGGGTCCCCTTCCTCATCGTCGGCCTGATTCTTATCTGGACAGGTAAACGGAAGATGTGGACGAGATTTCGTAGGGCTGGATACATCTTCGTGGGGTTTGCTTCCCTGTGGACTCTAACTGTATTCAGCACGAAGCTGCGCGAATACCTCGCACTGCACGAGGCGTACAGAAACCGACACTATTCCGTCGTTGAGGGTCAAGTGGAAAACTTTCGCCCCATGCCCTATGACGGCCACCAACAGGAGTGCTTTTCGGTCCAACACGTGACCTTTTGCTATTCCGATTTTGAGCCGACAGCGGGATTTAACAATACGGCGTCTCATGGAGGACCGATCAGGCCCGGGCTTCCAGTGAAAGTCGCATACGTCGATGACCACATTCTTCGTCTAGAAGTCGGAGAACTTTAGTACGACAAGAGCAAAGGTGCTGTCACACCCGCAAACACAGGCACGATCAGCACCGCTCCGGGCCTTAAGTCGCTGCTCTAAATGAGAAAGCGAACAAGTGCGGGAGTGGAGGGACGCGGCAAAGCTGTCCGCCCAAAGATGGCGGCTCTTTCCGCCGACAATATTCCATGAAGCCTGTCGTTCAGAAAAAGAGTGCACGCAAGAACAGCTGACCGCAGCGGCTAAAGCCGGCCTGCTCCCCTGGCTTTGTGGCACGACTAAAGTCGTGCCCTTCCCGAAGCGATGCGAACTGGCGCTTGTGGCATCCTCGTTTGAAGCTGCGGCCGAACAAAATGTTCCTGAGGTTACCCCCGTCACCACTTCTTCCACATTAGAACCTTTTGGCATCCGCGTTGCATTGCCAGTAGGCAGATGTTGCCTACTTCTCATCACGCTCCAATGAATCCGCTGCCCGGCGCCGTCAAAGGCCCGCTGGCCGAGGCCTTCAAGGCCTTCATGGCCACGGCTGACCGGATGGAAGCCTCCTACAGTCAGCTTCAGGGTGAAGTCGCGCGGCTGCGACGCGAACTCGAAGAACGGAATGCCGCCCTCACCCGGAGCCTGGCGGAGAACAAACATATTCGGACCGCGCTCAAGCGCATTCTGGACGCTTTGCCGTGCGGCGTAATTGTTCTTGATGCCAACGACGGCATTGTTCTTGTGAATCCGGAAGCGGGCCGGTTGCTCGGCACGCCAGCCGATGCTGCCTCGCTGTTACAGCAATTCCCTGTCCATATCCAGGCCCTGCTCAAGACAGCAATCGCACGCGACGACGAGCATGAAGTCACGCTCGATGCGGAAAAGGGCGCGCGCTGGCTTTCCATCCGCCGGACCGCATTGCACATCGCACCGTCTTCAGACGGCGGCATTGGTCCCGATCAATTCATTCTCATCCTGCGCGACGTAACCGCACGCAAGGAAGCTGAACAGCAGCGCGAAACATCCCGCAACATGCTTGCCCTGGGAGAAATGGCGGCCGTGCTGGCCCACGAAATCCGCAATCCTCTGGGCAGCATGGAACTGTGGACCAGTGTGCTCGAGCGCAAGGCCGCGGTGGGCGAGGAAGAAAAGTATTGTGTCGAGCATCTGCAGGCCGGCATCCGTTCCCTCTCGGCGACGGTCAACAATGTTTTGCAGTTCCACGGCCACGGGTCAGCCAATCACATTCGGCTGCAGCTGCGGACTGTCTTGCAGAACGGGATCGCGTTCATTCGTCCACTGGCCGAGCAGGCCGGAATCAAGCTCGAGGTCAATATGGAGATCGACAACGTCGTAATCGACGGCGATCCCAATGGCCTGCAGCAAGTCATTCTGAATCTTGCGATCAACGCCTTCCGCCATACCCAGGCGGGTGGTTCCCTGACGATTTCCGCTCGGCAGCACGGCGAGCGCGCGATTGTCGATTTCGCGGACAGCGGAGAAGGAATCCCGGAGCAGGATCTCGCGAAAGTGTTTAGTCCCGGCTTCAGCGGGAGCCAGCAAAGGCCAGGCCTTGGACTCACTATCTGTAAGAGAATCATGGAGCAGCACCGAAGCACGATTCGGGTGCAGAGTCGCGCCTGCAACGGCACCAGATTTTCGCTGGAGTTTCCCGTCCTATGAATCCGCAGACAAAGTCGGTGTTAGTGGTCGATGACGAGCCCGGCATGCGCCTGGCGTTGAAGGCCACTTTCGAGCGCGATGGCTGGCTGGTGGAAACCGCGGCCGGCGCGGTCGAAGCGGAGCGCAAGTGCGGACAGACTTCCTTCCCTCTGATGGTGACCGACGTTTGCATGCCCGACGGGGACGGCCTGGAACTGATGCGCAGAGTGCGAACCGCGGACGCTTCCACGGCCGTAATTGTGTTGACCGCTTTCGGCACGGTGGCGCAGGCGGTCCAGGCGATGCAGAACGGCGCTTGCGATTACCTGACGAAACCATTTTCTTTTGAGCAGTTGCAATCGACCGTCGAGCGGGTGATGCGGAACTCCGGCAGCAGTCAGGTGGCCAAATCTACCCGCACAGAAATCATCGGCCGGTCGCCGGCCCTGATGCGTGCATTGGATCGCTCCCGGCTCGCGGCACAAACTGATGCCGACATCCTGGTGGAGGCCGAGAGCGGCACGGGCAAAGAATTGCTCGCGCGCTTCATCCACGAAGCCAGCCGCCGCCGAGAAAAACAATTTGTCGCGATCAATTGCGCGGCTGTTCCCGAACAACTGCTCGAGAGCGAGTTGTTTGGCCATGTGCGTGGAGCCTTCACCGGGGCCACGGTGGCTAAGTCGGGAAAATTTGAGCTGGCCAACGGTGGAACCCTACTGCTCGATGAAATCGCCGAAATGCCTTTGGAGTTGCAGCCGAAGCTCTTGCGAGTTTTACAGGAGCGTGAAGTTGAACGGCTTGGGGACACGCGCACCATTCCGGTGAACATCAGGATTATCGCCACAACAAACGTATCGCTTCAGGAAATGGTGGAACGCGGCCGGTTTCGAGCCGATCTGTACTACCGGCTCAACGTGATTCCGCTTACACTGCCGCCGCTGCGTGAACGGCTCGAGGATATTCCTGTGCTGGGCGAGTACTTCGCGGCGAGGTTTGCGCAACAGGCGGGACGTCCCGCACCAAAACTGGATGCTGACTTTTTGACCGGCCTTAAACGTCACGCCTGGCCGGGCAACGCGCGCGAGCTATCCAATTTCATGCGGCGGGTTGTGACCATGAACAGCGATTGCAACATTGGACCGGAGCACCTGGCGGCGGAGCTGTCAAAACCGCCTGTCCTGAAGGCATTCCCCGATCAGAGTCTGTTACAGGCGGGAACCCCCATACGCGAACTCGAGCGTCAGCTTCTGGAGACGACCCTGCAACTCACGGGCGGCAATCGGACCCACGCGGCCGAGATGCTGGGAATCAGCTTGCGGACAATTCGCAACAAGATCCGGGAATTCGGCCTGCCGCCGAGGAGGTACGCCTGATGAGCTCGATGCCGATCATTCAATTTCTGGAGCGCTTCCTGAACGTCACATCCGACCGCCAGTCGCTGGTGGTCAACAACATGGCGAACATTGACACGCCAGGATACCGGACGCGGGACGTTAATTTCCGAGCGGAACTCGACCGCGCCGTGGGGAATCCGGAGCAGGCCAGTCTAGGGCCGGTCGCCCACAAAGTCGCGGGACTGCTGCAGCGTCCCGATGGCAACGACGTGAGCATGGACCGGGAAGGCCTTCTGCTGGCCGAGACCCAGATGCAATTCCGCATCGGCATTCAGTTTATTCGCAGCGAGTTTCACCGGATCGTACAAGCCATCAACGAGGGGAAAGACTCATGAGCATGTTTTCAGCGCTTGAAATCAGTGGCTCGGCCATGGGCGCGGAGCGCCAGCGAGCTGAAGTCGTGGCCGCCAACATGGCAAACGCGGAAACCACGCGCACGCCTTCGGGCGGGCCTTATCGCCGCAAGCAAGTGGTTTTTTCCGGCGCCAGCAATTCACCGTTTCAACTTTTACTGGCGGGCTTCCGGCGTCTTACCGGACGGTCCGGCGTGCATGTTTCGAAGGTGGTAAACGATCCTTCGCCTCCGGTCATGCGCTATGAGCCCGGCCATCCCGATGCCGATAAGGCTGGCTACGTCGCGTATCCCGCCATCAATCCTATCGAGGAAATGGTCGATCTCATGGGCGCGGCGCGGGCCTATCAACTCAACGCCGCTGCGGTCAGCGCCACCAAGCAGATGATCCAGGGAGCGATGGACATCCTTAAATAGGAGACGCCATGAATAACCTGATCTCAAATCTTCCGGCATTTCCGAACCTCGACCAGCTCGGGTCCACACCTGCTTCGGGCGCTAACGAGGGCGATGGCAATTTTGGCGCACTCCTGAAGACCGCCATCAACCAGGTGGAAGAACTACACGGCAGCGCGGCCCAGCAGGTCACGGATTTACTGAAAGGCGACCGCAGCGATGTGCACAACGTCATGATCGCCGTCGAAAAAGCGGACATCGCCTTTCAGTTGATGTTGCAGGTACGTAACAAAATCGTAAGCGCGTATCAGGAAGTCTCGCGCATGCAGTTCTAGCGCGCCTAATAAACCATGGCATCGTTCAGTCAGATCGCGAACCAGGGAAAGAACGCCGTCGCGGCCTTCGACACTAAGCAGCTCATCCTGTTGCTGGGCGGAGCCGCGGTCGTCGTGGGAGTGATCTTCTTCTTCGGACATCTCATCATTACCCCCGACTACAAGCCGCTCATGACCGGCATGGAACCCGCCGACGCACAGGCGCTGGCGAGCCGGCTGGCGGCGAAGAGCATCTCGTACGAAATCAGTCCCGATGGCAAAACGGTCAGCGTCCCTGGCGACAAACTCGACTCCAGCCGGCTCGAAGTTGCCAGCGAAGGAATGCCGCACAGCGGACGCCTGGGGTTCGAACTTTTTGACAAACTAAATTGGGGGCAGACGGAGTTTGACGAGAAGGTCAATTATCAGCGTGCGCTGGAAGGTGAGCTTGAGCGGACCATCCAAACCCTCCGCGATGTCGAGAGTGTGCGCGTGCACCTGGTGATGCCGACTGATTCAGTTTTTCTTGATCGTGAGCGGGAAGCCAAGGCGTCGGTGATTCTACGGCTGCATTCAGGACAGCTTTCACAGGAAACTGAACGCTCGATCGCCAGCCTGGTTTCGGGCGCGGTGGACAAGCTGAGTCCGCAAAACGTGGTTATCACCGATGCCGACACGAATCAACCTTTTACCCAGCACCGTTCAGGATCGCAGTCCGATGCGGAATTGGAAGACCAACTCTCCCGCAGGCTGGTCAGCACGCTCGAACCGGTGGTGGGAGCGCAGCGCATACGCGCCAGCGTGAACGTTGACTACGACACCAGCAGCAGCGAGGAAAACCAGGAGACTTACGATCCCAAGAGCGCGGTTGCAGTGACCATGCAAACGTCGGAGGAAACAACATCCGGTGGAGACACTACCGGTGGAGTCCCTGGAACCGCCAGCAACGTTCCCAACGCCACGCCCCCGGCCAAGTCGGAAGAGGATGAGGTTGACGACACAGTGCAGTCATCGAAGACGCAGAATGCGACTTACGCTGTGGACAAAGTGGTCCGGCACATTCTGCAGCCGGTAGGAAGAATCCGCCGGATTTCGGCCGCGCTGCTGATTGACGATGCGGTGGATGTTCAACAGGTCAACGGCAAGGCCTCCGAGATCCGGCGCAAGCGCACTCCTGAAGAGCTGAAGCAAATTGAAGTCCTGGCCGCGGCGGCAATCGGGCTTGACGAAAAGCGCGGCGACACGCTGGCGGTTCAGAACCTTTCATTCCAGCAGTCGCCGCAGCAAACCCCAGCTCCACCCAGTAAGGTGGACCGCATCCGCGTGGTGGTGAATGACTGGTCATCGCTTATCCGATACGCGGTCATCTTCGTCCTGTTCCTGCTGACTTACGTTCTTCTGTTGCGTCCCATCAAGAAGCAGGCCCTGTCTGCCTTCAGCCAGCTGCCCGACAAGTCAGCGGCACAGCTGAAAGCGGAAATGGCGGCCAGCATTCCCGGTTCATCGGAAGTAATGACCTTGTCCGATGTGGAACGGCAGTCGCTGGGACTGCAGAAACAGCTTACCGAAAAAGCCAAGAGCGAACCCGCCGTGACCGGACGCCTGGTCCAGGCCTGGCTGCGTGAGGGAACACAGTGAGTGCCGCACGCGCCAAATCCGCTCTGAGCGGCGCCCGCAAAGCAGCGATTCTCCTCACCGTTCTGGGAGAAGAAGCCGCCGCCGTCATCTGCCGCCAGCTTTCTTCATCCGATGTTCAGCAGATCGCCGCTGAGGTTGCGTCTATCGACGCCATCCCACCGGAACTGGCGCAGCAGGTTCTCGAGGAATATCAGCAACAGGCCACTGCTCACCGGTTTGTTATCCAGGGCGGGACCGACTACGCCACGCGGTTGCTGAAAAAGGCATTCGGCGAGGAAAACGGAAAAGAGCTTGCCCTGAAAGTTACACACACGCAGCGCAGCGGCGCCGGCCAGCTTGACTGGTTGCGAAACACCGATCCCAAACAACTGGCGGCGCTCCTGGAAAAAGAGCACGCGCAGACGATCGCCCTGGTGCTGGCGCACCTGGAACCGCAGCACGCTTCGCCGATTCTTGCCAAACTGCCGAGCGAGTTGCAGATTGACGTGGTGAAGCGCATCGCACAATTGCAGAACTTTTCGCCCGATGCGGCAGAGACTATCAGCAACGTTCTCCAGCAGAAACTCAAGCTGGGGGGGCCAGAAAAGAAGGCGGGCCCGGCACGGCCGGACACCGTGCCCGGCCTGATGAACCAGCTCGAGCCGGCAACATCGCGGGCGATTCTGGAAGCTATTGAAAAAGATAATGCCGAGCTGGCCGGAAGCATCCGGAATCTCATGTTCACCTTCGAGGACCTGATTGGAGTCCCAGAGACGGCCCTGCGAGACCTGCTGGGCGCGGTGGACAAGAAGACTCTGGCGCTGGCGCTTAAAGGCGCAAGCGACCCGGTGAAGGAACATATTTTTAAAGCCATGTCATCGCGCGCGGTCGAAATGCTGAAGGAAGACATGGATGTGCTCGGCCGGGTGCGAGGCAAGGATGTCGCCAAGGCCCAGCAGGAGGTCATCGCCGCCGCCCGTCAACTCGAAGCGGAAGGCAAGATCACGTTGAGAGCGGAGGCAGATGATGAGTTCGTCGCCTGAACTGGCGCCGGTTGAAACTTTTGAATACCGGGAGCCTGGAGGGGTTGAAGCTGCGGCGACACGTGCAGCCGAGAACCGCACCGCGCCTCAGAACGGATCTGCCGGTCGAGAAACATTGGATCAACTGGAAGTGAAACTAGCCGCGGCCCGCGCCGAAGGAATTCGCGAAGGGCTGCAGCAGGCCCAGGAATCCTTCGAAACGCAATTGACAGACGAGCGTGCAAAAGTTGCCGAGGCTCTACAAGCCTTCGCTCAAAAGACCAACGAATATTATTCCCGCGCCGAAGTTGAGCTGGTTCACCTGGCGCTGGCCATCGCGGCCAAGATTCTGCACCGCGAAGCCCAGGTAGATCGCATGCTGGTGGCGGCTTTGGTGAAGGTGGCGATGGAAAAGCTGCAACATGGGACCACGGCGACCGTCCGGGTGCGGCCCGAAGAAGTTGGCGACTGGAACCGCTACTTTGAAGGCAATACCAGCCGCGAGATTCGGCTGGAGGTCAAGGCCGATCCATCAGTGGAAGCCCACAACTGCATCCTGGAAACAGAATTGGGGAGCACGGAACTCGGATTAGACGCACAGCTGAAGGAAATTGAACAGGGATTTTTTGATTTGCTGGCACAAAGGCCGGACCAGAAATGAGCGAAGCAATCCTCGACGCCTACACCCAGTGGCTGCACCACTCTTCCACTCTGCGCTGGAAGGGGCGGGTCACCCACGTCGTGGGCAACCTGGTGGAATCCGTTGGCCCGTTCTGCTCGGTCGGAGAATCCTGCGAGATGGAGGACTCCAACGGAAATCTGTTCCCGGGCGAGGTCGTCGGCTTTCGCGGCTCGACTGTGCTCTCCATGCCCCTGGACAAGCCGCAGGGAATTCGCTTCGGCGATCACATCGTAACCTGGGGGGCGCGTCCTTCGTTGCGCGTGGGGCCAGAGTTGTTAGGTCGCGTCATCGACGCACGCGGCAATCCCCTGGACTCTCTGGGCGAATATCGCGCCACGCGAACCGTTGCCATCGATGGTACGGTGCCCCATCCCTTGAGCCGTGTTCCGATCAGCGAACCGCTGACTTGCGGCATTCGCGCCATCGACGGATTTGTGGCCTGCGGGCGAGGGCAGCGGGTTGGAATATTTGGCGGCAGCGGTGTCGGCAAAACGACTCTGGTCGGCATGATGACCCGCGCTACTGCGGCTGATCTGACCGTACTCGCGCTGGTGGGTGAACGCGGGCGTGAGGTGGGAGACTTTCTCAAGGCGCTGGGCGAAGAAGGCCGCCGCCGGTCGGTGGTCGTGGCTTCAACTTCCGACCAGTCGCCCCTGCTGCGCATACGCGCGGCCCTGGCCGCAACTGCCGTGGCGGAATATTTTTCGGCCCGCGGCAAACACGTTCTGCTGGTGCTGGATTCGCTCACGCGATTCGCCATGGCACAGCGCGAAATCGGCCTGGCGGCCGGCGAACCGCCCACGGCAAAAGGGTACACGCCGTCGGTTCTCGCCATGATGGCCAAACTCATCGAGCGCGCAGGGCGTTTTTCAACCGGGAGCATCACCGGTTTTTACACCGTCTTGATGGAGGGCGACGACCAGCAGGACCCCCTGGTGGACACGGCACGCTCTCTTCTTGATGGGCACGTGGTGCTGAACCGCGATCTGGCGGTGCGCAATCACTACCCGGCAATTTCGGTGCTCGACAGTCTGAGCCGCCTGATGCCTGCGATTTGCGGTCCGCAGCAGATGGAAAAGGCGGGCAACGTGCGCATGCTGCTGGCGGCATACGCCCGCGCCGAAGACCTGATTCGCATTGGCGCCTACAAGCCGGGCACGGATGCGCTGCTCGACAAGGCCATCGCCGCCTTGCCTGCGATCAATGCCTTCCTGCAACAAAACCCAACTGAAATTCCGGCACCCGCAGAAACCGCAAAAAGGCTGCTCGCCCTGCCCGCCTAGATATGGCATTCCGTTTTAGTCTCGATGCGGTGCTGCGCTTTCGCGAAAGCGTGGAGCATTCCGAAGAGGCCGCGCTGCTTCTCATTGTGCAGCAGATTATCGAGGCTGAGCACGAACTGCAGCAGGTTGCCGCGGAACAGGTGCGCATCCGGGAGCAGCGCGAACAGGACCTTGCCCTCACGCTACCCGCCGCTCATCTCATGGAAATTGCTCAACGGGAGTTGGAGCTCAAAGTGGCGGCTGATGGGCTGCGCCTGCGGCTTCGACAACTTGAAACGCAACGCCTGGCGCAGTTGGCTGTCTATCAAACCGCGCGCCAGGACCGTGAGGTCCTCAGCGAACTGCGAGAGCGGCAGCGCCACGCCTATCAATTGAATCAGAAGCGGCAGGAACAAAAAACGTTGGATGACCTGTTTCTGGCGCGCACGCGAGCGCGCGACTAGGCACACTTTGCCTAGCAATGATGGGCAAACCTTGCCCAGTACACACCTCTCCGGCGTTTTCTTCGCAGGCCTTTATCGGCAGGTCCTTCCCAAGTCTTTAGCCCGCAACAAAGTTGTTTTGTTCGGGCTCGATTGCAGAACCGGAGATCTTTGGCCGCCGGCGTGCTTACTTGTCCTGCGACTGAGACTGTCTTGTGAATGTGACGCCGCCAAATTCCGGAACCGCGAGCGCGCACGGCGCTGCGCCCCTGCAGCCCACCAACTCCTCGCTGGCCGATTTTCTGCTGGCAGGCTTGCCCGCGAACTCCGGTGACGATTTCAGGGCGATCGCCGCGGCGTTGTTCGGCGTGGAGAGTTCAAGCGTTAGCCCAGCTCAGATTCCCGCGCAGGAATCTGCCACAGTTAAGAAACCTGCGGACAGTCCGCAAGACGAAAGTAAATCCCGCAAGAGCAAAGAATCCGCTGATCCGGGTTCCCTGGCGACGCATCCAGAATTGACTGCAGCCTTGCCCACTCCTCTTACGCCGCCCGTCTGCTTCGCGCTGAGGCCAGAGCCCACGGCCGTTGCAGTCAGCCTGACGGACATCACGGCTGTCTTGAAAAAGGCTGCGATGTTCGCTGGCCAGAACTTGAGCGATAACGGCGAGAAGCCCGCGGACGCGGCTTCCTTGCCCTTCACCCCATCGGAAATGCTGAAGACCACCACTCCAGCATCTTCATTGACGGAGGCAGACACGCCGGGGCCCACCGTCATCATGAGCGAGGTCCACAAAGAATTGCCCCCGTTTGTGGGCGACAACCCGCGGTTGCTCGAGCGTACCGTGCCTTCGGATGGGTTGATGCGAGCGAAGGAACCAGCGCCGCGATCGGCTGCATTTCCCGCTACCGGTACAACGGCAAAGAAGACCGCGGACGATGAATCCAATCAACTATCGAGCACCGAACCGGCGAAGCAGGCTTCGACGCCGGCAGCCAACCCCAACCAGCCAGCGCTGCCCACGTCTGCGCCGGTCACGGTGGACCATGTTCCGGAAGTGCCTCCTGCAGCCGCTTCCATGCCTTCCGCCGTCCCGGTAGAAATAACTTCAGCTGTTTCCGCCAGCGAGATATCTGACAAGCCCATGACAGCAAAGCCGGCGCCGGCGCCAGCGTCCGGGCCGGTTGATCTCAGGCTGGCGGCAGGATTGAGTAACGAATCTCCGCGGCCCACGACGGCCGCATCACCGACAATCAAAGGCCGCGAACTCAAAGACCGGGGTATCAAAGACGCAAGGACGACGTCAACTCAGCGCGGAAAGATTTCCTCCGCCGAGGCAGGCAATTTCGCGGATGGGCTGACAAAATCTGCGACCACAGGCAGCAAGGATGCCGCCGGCGTGACTTTGGGGAATCATTCGGATGCTCATGCCAAGCCCGTACCAGTGAAGCAGGCTACCCTCACCCCATCTTCTCCAACCGCTGTCGCAGAAGCGGACGGGCCCGATGAAGCTCTTCCTACATCCACGCCGTCGCCTATAACCACGGCAAAGCTCGTACAGAACATGAGTCAGTCTGAATTTCGCGTAGGGATGCAAACCCAGGAGTTCGGCAACATAGACATCCGCACCTCGGTGGCGCGGCACATGTTCAGCGCGCAGATTTCCGTGGAACACAGTGACGTCGCCAAATCCATGACGGCCGATTTGCCGGCCCTGTATCACAAACTTGCCGACCAGCAGGTTCCGGTGGCGAGCATCGTGATTCAAGGGCAGAGTTTCGCGACGTCTTCCGGCCTGGCCCAGGATTCACAGCAGCCGCAGAACTGGCGGCCGCAGAGTTACAACGCCACAAAATCAGACGTGGAAACGGCGCTTCCAGCGTTGATGGAAACGCTCGATTCCACGGGCAGGTTAGACATTCGCATTTAGCAGCTATAAATCGCAGCAAGAAAGTGTGAAGGAGAAACAACTATGATGATCAATCCCATCGCAGCATCCGCCACAGCCGCTCAACATGCGGCGCAAGGCAGCTCCACCGGATCCACCAATTCAACCTCAGACACCTTGGCCAACAGCTCCAGCGATCTGTTCCTGCAGCTCCTGATTGCGCAGCTCAAGACCCAGGACCCGACTTCGCCCATGGACCCGACACAGATGGTGGGACAGATGTTGTCCATGAACCAGCTGAACGAGCTGATTCAAATCCGCCAGTTGATGCAGGGCACCACCACGCCAACCACGCCATCGCAATCTACAACGTCACCCACAGGAGCCTAACACCATGCCCAATTTTTCAATTCCACTTTCCGGATTAACTGCCGCGTCGCAAGCGCTGGCGGTCATTTCCAACAACCTCGCCAACCTCAACACCGTCGGATTCAAGGAGAGCCGAGCGTCTTTTACCGATCTTTTCTATCAGGCGTTCGGGACCAACGGTGCCAACGATCCGATCCAGGTCGGCGAAGGCGTAGCTCTGGGGTCGGTCACACCTACGTTCACCGGCGGCAACCTCGAAGGCACCGGCGTGCCTACTGACGTGGCCATCACCGGGAACGGACTTTTTGTGACCCAGAAGAATGGCGTGGAGCAGTACACTCGCGCCGGCAACTTCACGGTCGATGCCCAGGGCCAGCTGACCACGCAGGAGGGACAACTGGTGATGGGATATCCGGCGGTAAACGGCGTTATCAGCCCATCCCAGACCCTGGCGCCGCTCCTGATCAGCCAGGGACAACTGATTCCCGGAGCAGCGACAACGGCGATCCAGACCCAGACCAATCTGGACGCGAGTTCGGCGGTGGGCGATAGTTTTTCGACGCCCGTCACCGTGTTCGATTCGCTGGGCACATCTCACGTGGTGACTTATCAGTTCACCAAGACTGCGTCCAACGCGTGGAGTTACCAACTCACTCTGCCTGCCGCCGATACCGGCGGGACGGGCGCGCCTACGGTAATTTCGACGGGCAACGTAACTTTCAATCCGGACGGCACCCTGGCTACACCCGCCGCGCCCGTCACGGGCATCGCAATTACCGGATTGGCTGACGGCGCCTCGGACATTACCATGACCTGGAATCTGCAGGACGCGGCCGGGAATTCCCTGCTTACCCAATCGTCGGCTCCCAGCGCCACTGCCAATACTTTCCAGAACGGCTACGGCAGCGGAACGCTCTCCGATTTCAGCATCACCTCTGACGGAACCATTGAGGGAACTTTTACCAACAACCAGACGCTGGCCCTGGGTCAGATCGTGCTGGCGAATTTTGCCAACCCGCAAGGCCTGTTGCGGGTGGGACAGAACAGTTTTCAAACCACACTGTCCTCCGGCGCTCCGGCGATCGGAGTGGCGGGAAGCGGCGGACGCGGCACGCTCACGGGCGGTTCCCTGGAGCAATCGAACGTGGACATTGCGACCGAGTTCTCCAACATGATTGTGACTCAGCGTGGCTACCAGGCGAATGCCCGAGTAGTAACGACATTCGACCAACTCACGCAGGACACTATCAACATGAAGCAGTTGTAGAACTGAAGCTGAAAAGTTAGGTGAAAATTAGAGCGAATCCGGCGCGGTCCCCCGCTGCGCTGGAAAGTCGCGCCTTCTACTCTCACTCTAATTGAAAGCGGCTCGCTTCGCCGCCAACACCGAAGTAATCGTGTTGAGCTAAGTCGTGCTCTCTCTATTGTTTCGCGGAACCGCGTAAGCATTGGTTCCTCCCTCCTCGTCAGGCCACCACTGGCAGAGTGATTGCACCTCCATTGCTTCGCGGAGTTCCGACTTCGCGTTGCTCCATCCAGCAGGCGAGAAAAACAGAATGGCTACAGCCCAAGTTGCGCCGGTGCGAACGGAACCCCCGCAGGCGAAAGAGCCCGCGAACAGTCCCATCGAGGCTTACCACTGGCTTCGCTGCAAGACCACGGCAGAGATTGCGGTGCCCCGGTTCACCGTGGGCGACCTGCTCAACCTGCGGCAAGGGTCGGTGGTGCGGACAGCGACAGCAGTGGCCAATGACGTCCCTGTAAGGGTCAACAAGATCCTTCTCGGATGGGGAAGATTTGAAGCGGTGGATGACCGCCTGGCAATACGAATCACGGAATTGGCATGAATACACTCTCTCAAATCGAACCTCTGCAACCTGTATCTGATGAGTCGCGTTCTCTTCCCCGCGTCGGAGACCTCAGCCAGACCCTGCTGGTACGGACCTGGAGCGTTCTCAAGTGGATTGTGCTGCGCGTCAAGGCGCAGCAGGCGCGCAAGAATTTACGGGTATGCGAAACCGTCTCGCTGGGCGAGAAGCGGTTCGTCGCAGTTGTTCAGGTGGATGAGGAAAGATTCCTGATCGGTGGATCTTCCGGCGCAGTGTCACTGCTGACCCGCCTGCAGGAAACTAAAACGTTTGCCGGGGCGCTCGACCAGGAGGCGGCAAAGAAGTCATGACCTCCTGCCCCCGGTTCGTCCGAGTATCTCTGGTTGCCGTGATGTTGGGAACAGCCTCGGCATCGGCTTCGTCCAAAGCAACGCCGGCAGTCACGCCGACTCCAGCTTCCAACGAAATTCGCATCACCATGCCGGGAGCGGCTGGCTCCAGTTCGTCCTCGTGGACCATCGTAGCCCTGCTGACGTTCCTGACTCTGATCCCATCGCTGCTGATGTGCATGACGCCATTCGCCCGCCTGCTGATTGTGTTTCATTTTCTCCGGCAGGCACTTGGGCTGCAGAGCACACCCAGCAATCAGACCCTGATCGGACTGGCCCTGGTGCTGACTTTCTTTCTCATGCAGCCGGTTGGCGCTTCCATCTACACCCAGGCGCTGGAACCGCTGCAGGCAGGACAAATCAACGCGATGGATGCCGTGCAGCGCGGCACCGTTCCCATCCATCAGTTCATGACGCACTACGTCAGGGAAAAGGATGTGGCGCTTTTTGTGGATCTCGCCAAGCAGCAGCGCCCCCACGATCCCAACGATCTTTCGATGCGTTTGCTGGTGCCTGCTTACATTCTCTCGGAACTTAAAGCCGGATTCCAGATCGGCGCGATTCTCTTTCTTCCCTTCATGGTGATTGACATGGTGGTGGCATCGATCACCACTTCGGTCGGCATGCTGCAGCTGCCGCCGGTGGTGATCTCGACTCCGCTCAAGCTGCTGCTGTTTGTGATGGTGGATGGGTGGGGATTGCTAGTCGGTTCGTTGATGAGGAGTTTCAGCTGATGCCGGATGCCCAGGTTATAGAGATTTGCCGTCACACACTGCTCCAGGTTCTGCTGCTGGCGGCGCCGATTTTGGCCATCGCCGTCGCGGTGAGTTTGCTGGTGAACGTCGTCCAGGTGTTGACGTCGTTGCAGGAAGCCACGCTTTCAGCTGTCCCCAGGCTCCTGGCGGTGGCGGCAGCCGCTTTCTTGATGATGCCGTGGATGTGGCGGCAGATGGGGCAATACACCGTGAAGTTGTTCTCGGACTTTCATCCGTACGTGAGATAGGCCGACAAATGGAACTTTCCCTGACCGAACTGTTGAGCGGGCCGCTGGTGATCGGGATCCGAATTTCGGGCTTGATGCTGTTCGCCCCGTTCTTCGGCAACGCCGCCATCCCGCCCCGCGTCAAGGCGATGCTGGTCCTGCTCATCACCGCAGTCTTGTATCCCGTGTACTCCTCGCAAGTGGGTATTGTCACGCTGACCCAGTGGCCGGGAGTAGTCGCGCGAGAGTTTGTGCTGGGAGTCGCCATCGGGCTGGTCGCCAATTTTGTGTTTGAAGCAGCGCAACTGGCCGGAGCTGTGTTGGGTGTGCAGATGGGATATTCGCTGGTCAACATTCTCGACCCGCAAACCCAGGTGGATACGACAGTGGTCGCCATGTTCCACCAGACGGTGGCCTTTCTGCTGTTTCTGCAGTTGGATGTTCATCATTGGATCCTGCGCGGCATCGCTCACAGTTTTGAGTACCTCTCGCCCGGTGCAGTCCTTCTGAATCGTGGCTTGACTACAGAGCTATTGCACGGGATTGCGGGCGTGCTGGGGACCGGGTTGCAGATCGCGGCCCCGGTGCTGGCCGTGACCCTGGTGGCAGATGTGATTCTGGGATTCCTGGGCAAGGCATCTCCGCAAATGCCCCTGATGTTGCTGGGCCCCGCGCTTAAAAGCATGTTGGGTGTAGGACTGCTGGTCATGGTGATCCGCTACTGGCCGGCCCTGTTCGAGCGTTACTTCACGGAATCCGTGGGCTTCACGGAACGTCTTCTGCATCTGGCGGCGCGGACATGAGCGACAACAAGACAGAGAAACCGACACCGCGGCGCCGGCAAAAGGCGCGAGAACAGGGTCAGGTCGCGCGCTCGCGTGATTTGTCCAGCATCCTGGCGGTGTCCGGGGCGTTCGGCCTGGTCGCATGGCAGGGCTATACGGGAATTGAGGCCTGGCGGAAACTGTTGCGGCACACGTTTGAGTACTCCAGCGCGGAAGCGCTGACGCCCGCCGCCTCCTTATTTATATGGACAGGATGGACGCTCGCCAAGTGTGTAGTGCCGGTGATGGCAACGGCCTGGACATTGTCGCTGATCGGAGGCTTGGCACAGGGCGGAATCGTGTTCGCACCCGAGGCCCTGGTTCCCAAGATTGAGCGACTCAGCCCGGCCCAGAAACTGGGGCAGATTTTTTCTCTCACCGGCTTGAGCGGCCTGCTGAAGTCACTGCTTCCGTTCGCGGCGATTGGTTATGTGGGCTTTGCCACGCTCCAGGAACATTGGATCTCGATTGTGGTCGCGTCTAACACCAGTCTTTGGACGTTCACTCGCTTCCTGCTCACCGTCATCTTCGAGGTTACCTGGAAATCCGCACTGGTACTGCTGGCATGGGCGCTGGTGGATTACTTCCTCACCTGGCGAAAGTCGGAAAGCGACCTGCGCATGTCACGCGAGGAGATGCGGCAGGAAACCAAGGATTCCGACGGGAACCCGCAGATCAAGATGCGCATCCGGCGCCTGCAGCGGCAGATGCGGCGGCAGTTGATGTTGCGTGAAACCGAAAAGGCGACTGTCGTGGTCACTAACCCGACCCACTTTGCGGTGGCAATTCTCTATCACATGGACATGGGCGCCCCGGTCGTGGTCGCGAAAGGCCGGAACCTGTTAGCGCAAAAGATGAAGCAGATTGCGCGCTGGAAAGAAATTCCGGTGCTGGAGAATCCGCCGCTGGCGCAGGCGCTTTACAAAACCGTGGACGTGGGCCAGAGCATTCCGGCCAAGCTCTACACCGCGGTCGCGGAAGTGCTGGCATTCGTGTACCGCACGCAGCAGCAGATGAAACGACAGGGGGCTGAGACGCGATAATGGCCGCCATCACCAAACCGAAGCTGGCTGGGCGATCGACAGTTGATTGGATCGTGCCGGCCGCGGCCGTCAGCATGGTCTTTGTGATGCTGGTGCCGATGCCGAGTTTTCTCCTCGACATTCTGCTGGCGTTCAGCATGACGGCTTCCGTGCTAGTGCTGCTCACCGCGGTCCAGATTCTTCGGCCCGCGCAATTTTCTGTTTTCCCCAGCTTGCTCCTGCTGATGACCCTGTTCCGCCTGTCACTCAACCTTGCCAGCAGCCGGCGAATCCTGCTGCATGGGGCGGAAGGAGCTTCGGCGGCAGGACGCGTGATTGAGGCCTTCGGCCAGTTCGTGGTGGGTGGCAATTATGTTGTCGGCTTCGTTTTGTTTCTTGCCTTGATCGCCATCCAGTACATCGTGGTCAGTCACGGCGCGGTGCGAACTGCGGAAGTCACGGCGCGCTTCACTCTCGATGCCATGCCGGGCAAGCAGATGGCAATCGACGCCGACCTCAACGCCGGCCTGATCGATGAAGTACAGGCCCGCGCCCGCCGCGAGCAGATCGCGCACGAGGCGGAATTCTACGGCGCCATGGACGGCGCGGCCCGCTTCAATCAGCGCGATGCGCTGGCCACCATTCTGATCACCGCCATCAATATCATCGCCGGCTTTCTCATCGGAGTCATACAGCAAGGCGTTCCTTTCATGGAGGCGCTTAAGACCTACACCGTGCTGACCGTGGGCGATGGCCTGGTCACGATGATTCCTTCGCTGCTGGTCTCGGTGGCCGGCGGCATGGTGGTGACGCGAGCTTCTTCTGACAGCACGCTCTCCACGGATTTAGGCAAGCAGTTGTTCGGCAACAGCCGTCCCTTGTGGATTGCAGCCGCGGTGATGACCGGCCTCGCTCTGATTCCGGGGCTGCCCAAGCTCTCTTTCATTCTCATGGCCGTGATCATGGTGGTTCTGGCGCGGCGCGCCAAGCCGGAAGCGATCGAAGGCAAACAAGTTTCTACAACGATTGCAGGCAAGTCCGAAGCTGCTCCGTCGCCGGCTCTTGACCCGATGGATGCGGCCTTGAAGCTGGATGACCTCATGCTCGAAGTCGGTGTGGGCCTGGTGCCTCTGGTGGACGCCAACAAAGGCGGACAGCTGCTGACCAAGGTGAAGGCACTGCGCAAGCACCTGGCGACACAACTCGGCTTCCTGGTTCCGTCTATTCACATCACTGACAATCTGACCATCAAGGACCTGGAATACGTCATCTACCTGCGTGGAGTGGAAATCGCGCGCTGGGAGATGCGCCGCGATTGCCTGCTCGCCATCAGTTCACAACCCAACCCGCCCGCGTTGCCGGGTGTGGACACGCGCGACCCTGCCTTTGGCGCGCCTGCCAAGTGGATCGGCAAAGAACAGCAGGCCCAGGCGCTGGCAGCCGGTTACGCGGTCGTGGACCAGACCGCCGCATTGGCGACTCATCTGGGAGAAATCATCCGTCAGAACGCGCACGAGTTACTCAGCCGCCACGAAACCAAGCGCTTGATTGACCGGCTGAGCGAGTCGCATCCCAAGCTGGTGGAAGAACTCGTACCCAAACTCATGACCCTGGGCGAGGTGCAGAGAGTTCTGCAGCAACTGTTGCGCGAACAAGTATCCATTCGCGACCTGGGCACGATTCTCGAAACTCTGATCGAAACCGCAGGCGTGAGCAAGAACCCGGTGCTGCTGAACGAAGCGGTCCGCCATGCGCTGGGACGAGGCCTGGTCCGGCCGCTGCTGGACGAACGCGGAGAGCTCAAAGTGGTCACGCTCGATCGCTCCATCGAAGAAGAGTGCAGCCGCGCAGCCGGGGCGCAGTCCGTCAATGCGGCCAGCATGGCCCTGCAACCCTCCACCGCCCGTCGCGTTCTGGAGGGCCTGCGAACTTTGTTCGGAGAGCATGCGCTCAGCGCTCCGCCGGTATTGCTTTGCTCATCCCCGGGCCGCTTTTACCTGCGCCGGTTGCTGGAACCTTTTTTACCCAAAATCGTGGTGCTGGCGCCGACTGAAATCCCGCCGCTGGTGCCGGTGCAGTCGGTGGGTTCGCTGCGGTGACGACTCGAAGCGAGGACGAAATGACATTGCCCCAAGCCGGTTATACCGACCTTCTGTCGGAAAACGAACCACGCAACCAGCTCATTTTGTCCGAGCTGTCGCAGGTGTACTACCTGGCGCGGCGGATCCACGAACGCTTGCCGCAACACGTTCCCCTGGAAGACCTGGTGCACGCAGGCGTGCTCGGGCTGATCGAAGCCGTGCGCAAATATAACCCCAACAAGAACGCTTCGCTGAAATCGTTCGCCTCATTTCGCATTCGCGGGGCGATTCTCGACAGCTTGCGCGCCCTGGATTGGGGATCCCGGCCGCTACGAAAAAAAGGCCGGAATGTTGCGGAAAGCATCACCAAGCTGGCCAACAAACTGGGACGCCAGCCCACGGAAGACGAAATCGCGGCCGATCTTGATTTAGAAGTTTCCGAACTGCAAACCCTGCTTCGGCGTCTGGACGGCCTGCACATCGTGGGCCAGATGGCGGGTTCGCGCTTCGATGATTCCGAAGTCCAGGACCTCATCGAAAACGCCCCCGCCAATGAGAACGAAAGTCCGTTCGAAATCTGCCTGCGCTCTGAACGAAGCGGCTACCTGACACAAGCGATCGAGACTCTTTCGGAGAAAGAGCAGATGGTTATTTCGCTCTACTACCGCGAAGAGTTGACCATGCGCGAAGTCGCGGAAGTCATGGACCTGGCCGAGTCGCGGGTATCGCAGATTCATTCGCTCGCGATCACCAAGCTTCGTACGGCGATCCAGGCCATGCAACTCAAAGAGGACACTTTCAGGTAATCCAAATGGGAACTCTGGCTCAATCACCATCTACCGCGGCGGAAGGCACGGTTGTCGTGAACGGCGACATTGCGCCGGACCGGGTGCAGCCCTGCGATTTTCGCGTAGTCGGCGGCATCGACAAAGCGCGCCTGGCACCGCTGGTGGCAGCCACGGAAACATTTGCTCCCTTGTTCAGCCAGGCGCTCCACAACTGGCTGGCTTTGACCTGTGAGACCGCGCTTCGCACCTCGGAGCAAATTCCCTGCCGGACTTTTATCCAGAAGTCAGAAGGCTCTTACGTGGTCTCGCTGCAAGTCGGCTCGCAAGGCGATATTGCGTTACTGCAGATTGATTCGATGCTGCTGTTCCCCATCGTGGACCGGCTGCTCGGAGGCAGCGCCACTCCCAGTGAGCCGTCACGCGAAGTCACCGAAATCGAAGCTCAGATCGCAAAGGAATTCGTGCAGCTGATTTGCCGGGAATTGCAGGCCGCATGGCGGCTATTCGGCGTTTCCGTTACGGCGGGAACCCGGCAGTCACCGGCTGAAATGCAGAGACTATTTTCCGCCAACGACAACGCGCTGGTGTTCACCTTTTCTGCGAACCTGGAATCATGCGGAGGCGATTTCCAGGTAATGCTGCCGGTTCCTGTGCTGGGTGCGTTTCTGGGGGCGACCCCGGCTTCCGCTCCTGAATCCTCCCGAAGGGGCGTGATGAATCTCAAGCTCGCTGAACAGTTGATCGGCACCACTTTTGGGCTTGAGCTTTCGTTGTTGGGGGGCAAGATACCGGCGAACGACCTGTTGAACCTCCGCGACGGAAAGATCCTTTCGCTGGGAATCCCGGTGCGAACTCCGGCAGTGCTCAAAATCGAAGGGCATGATTCATTCGAGGGCGTTCCGGTGCGCAGCGGACGTCATCGCGCTGTGCAAATTGTCGATCGCCTGCCACAACGTCAATCAGAAAAAGGGAGCACCCTATGAGCCGCAATCCAATCGATCTGTTCATGGAAGCGTTGCCAGCCGCCACCGCTCAGGCTTTTTCCGCAAAAACTTCAGCAGCCTGGAACGTGGTCCTGGATGAAAAACCAAAAACATTTCCCGCGGGCGCGCAGCTGCTCACGCTGCTGCTGGTCGCAGAACCCTCGAAGACGGAAGCGGCCATCCAGATCAGCCTGGAGAGTACCCTCTCTCTGGCAGCTGCGCTAGGTGGGGTGGCCGCGCCTCCGACACAATTCCAACCCGAGCATGCGCAAGCGGTCCGAGCGCTGCTGGCGGAAGCTTGCGAGAAAGCGGGCCAGGCCCTGGCAGGGGCCAAGCTCAAGTTGCAACTGGCCAAGGCCCTGCCCTGGACCCCGGCCAGGCAATTTTCATTGACAGGAACAGATGGAGGATCGCGAAGCGTTCAGTTTCAAGTGCTTTTCTCTGCGGACTGGGCATCAGGCTCAGCGGATGCCGGCGACCAGTCGCCACAGGCGGAACATGGCGCTAACGTCTCCCTGCTCGAAAATGTTGAGATCGATGTGACGCTCCGTTTCGGCGAACGCCGCCTCCCGTTGCGAGAGATTGGCGAGTTAAGGTCCGGATCGGTGGTCGAGTTGGACAAATCCCTCCAGGACCCCGCCGAGCTTCTGCTGGGCGACCGGGTGGTGGCCCGCGGAGAAGTGGTCATTGTGGATGGCAATTATGGGATGCGGGTCACCGAGGTGGTCTGACCGTGACCTTGTGCAATCCGCTCTTACTGGACCGGGATGCGCCCGTGTTACAGGAATTTCATCAGCGCCTCAGTCGTTTCCTTCGGCCGTTCTTCCATCAGCCAATGTCCAGTGTCCTTGAGAACGACGACGGTTACGTCGGCCGCAACCAGCTTCATCTGCGCATTCAGGGTTGCTGCGCTGGCTTTTTCGCCGGCGATGGATAGAACCGGCATGGTCAATTTAGTCTTGGCCAGTTCGGCAAAATCATTCGCCGTTTGCGGCCAGGCAGCAAAGTAAGCCCACGCGGCCCGCATCCGGCCGGGACGGGAGTAGGCCGCGACGTAGGCCTGGCGGTCGGCCAACGGCAGGGATCGCGTCTTGTCCGCGGCCAGATCATTCCAGAAGTATGCGAAATAGATTTTCTCCCGGCCCGCCACCAGGGCTTCCGGAGTCGGACCATGAAAGCGGAAGTGCCAAAGGTCAGGATTGTTGTAATACGGCTCCCAGCCTTCGACGCCGGGCAGAAACGCGTCCATGACAACCAGCTTTTCCACTTCGCCGGGATACGTGGCGGCGTAGGCATACGCAACCATGAGTCCGATGTCGTGTCCGACGACTCGCGCCTTTTCAACCTGGAGGGACTTGGACAGGGCGTGGATGCGGATGGCTGACGTCTTTCATGTCCAGGCCGTCTTTCGGAATGCCGGAATCGCCAATGCCCGGCAGGTCAGGCGCAATCACGGTAAATTTCTCGGCCAGGAGTGGAATGATCGGTCTCCACATGCGCGAGGTTTGGGTGTAGCCGTGCAACAGGATCACCGTGGGACCGTGGCCGGCAGTGAGGTAGTGCAGCTTGAGCCCATCGACTTCTGCTGTTTTCGAGGCGATCGCATCGGCCGCTGCGCGAGCTTGCGTGGCCAATGAGACCAGAAGCAGAAAACAAATCATGCTGGTTACGGCCAGGAACCGAAAGGTCCTTCCAGCATTCGAAACGGATTCTTCGCGAATCGGTCGGCTGATTCGTATTGTGCTCTTCATTCTTTCTCCTGAAGTTTTCCGGGGACCGTGGGAGCGCCACCAGCGTCCCGGTTGTGATCCGTGCTCACATGGAGCTTAGTCTGGCCTCGCGGCCGCCTTCCAATGTCATATCACACATTCCGAACTCGACGCCGATCTTCTTGAGGAAGTCCGTCGGAGGAGTGCCGCCGGCAAAGATCCAGACAAAATCGTTGGCGACCTCCTGCAATGCGCCGTTGACTTCGAGGGTAACCGCATCGGGCTTGAATTCCACTGGATTCGAATTGAACAGCACTTTGACTTTCCCGCTGCGCATGCACTCAGCCATGCGAGTTGAATTCCGTTCCTTGATCCGGCCGAATCTTTCCTTCCGGTAGGAAAGCGTGACCTGGTTGCCCTGCTGGTGGGCCAGTCCCATGGCCGCTTCAACCGCACTGTCACCTCCACCCACGATCAAAATTTTCTTGTTGATGTAATGGTCAGCCTCGATCAGACGGTACATGACTTTAGGCAGCTCTTCACCTTTGACGCCCAGCTTTCGCGGTGTGCCGTTTCGTCCCAGAGCCAGAATTACAGCGCGTGCACGGTACTGATTGTTGGGCGTTATCACCGTGAAAATACCGTCCGCGCTCCGCCTGACGTCATCCACTATTTCGCCGGTAACGGCGTTGAAGTCGGCCCGATTCAGGACCATGTCCCAGAAGGCCAGCAGGTTCTCCTTGGAGAGTTCCGTCTTCTTGAACTTCCCATACATGGGAAATTCTACGGGACTGGTCATGACGAGTTTCTGGCGGGGGAACTTGGCTACTGTGCCCCCGATCTCGTCCCGCTCCAGGGTTACATAGTTGAGTTTGGTTTCGATGGCGCGCAGAGAGGCGCTGATACCACCGGGTCCAGCGCCGATGATGAGCACATCGTAAACGCCGGAGGCCGATTTGGGCATCGCCCCGCTTTTGAGCCGGCCGGCGATGGTGTCAATGCAATCGCGTCCCTGGTTCACGGCATTCTTGATCAATGCCAGGCCACCGAGTTCACCGACAATGAACAGGTTGTGGATACTGGTCTCGTACTCGGGAGTGAGGAAGGGCATGTCGGCGCCCATGCTGGGGCTCGCCATCACCATCGTGATTGCGCCCACCGGACACGCTTCAGCACACAGGCTGTGGCCGATACATTTGTGTCCGTTAACGATGACGGCCTTGCCCGCCAGCATTGCCAGCACATCTCCCTCCGGGCAGACGGAGGTGCAGGTGCCGCAGCCGATGCAATGGGCGTTGTCAATGTGGGGATGCTGTCCCTTGGGCCCATCCGAAAACAGCTTTCCCTTCTCGGCGGCCTCGCGCGCCAGCCGGTCTCTCTTCTTCAGGCTCTTCGAATAGAGGTACACGAAGAATCCAGTGACCGACGCAGCAATAAGGAAAGCAAAGAATGTGTCCATGGATTCGCCCTAAAAGAAGCCCATCATCATGACCACCACAATATGAATGATTGCCAGCAGGGCGAATGAATAGCTGAATGGTTTGTGGACCACATGCCACAAGTGAAAGACCTGCTGAGAGCGTGACAGGAAAAGGACCCGTTTCGCGGTTGCCGCCTCTTCTCGCGCCAGCGAGATCGATCTCTCCAGGCTGGCATGGCGAGTAGGAAGGAATCCACCGAGCGTGGTCAATCGTTCGCCCAGCGCCAGGGCCCGGCGGCGTAATCTCGCGATCCGGAAGGCACGCCCGATATCGAGCGCCATCATGTATCCGAGAGCGACCAGGATCGACATCTCCTCCACCCGTTCCGGGCTGGGCAGGCGGAGCAGAGATCTGACATCCTCTTCGGGCAACAGCTTCTGTTGCTTCAGTTGTTCCGCCAACCCGGCCTGGACATCCTGCAATTCGCGTATAGACAATTCCGCCGAGTTGAGGCGGCGCGGAATCTGACCATAAAGATACCTGCCGATCACGCCGCTGAGTGAAACCGCCAGCATGATCCAGAAAGCCATGCCAGCAAATCCGCGGAACTTGAAGGCGGAGTGCAGGGCGATGATGAAGGGCGCGGTCAGTCCCAGCAGCACATGAATGTCCAGCCAGTGTTTGGAGCTGCCCTGCCGGGAAAGCCATGGCCACTTCTTGCGCAGGGGATAAACAAAAATGGCCAGAAACATGGCCAATCCCATGAAGCCAAGTTTTATCCCGATCACTCCACTGGGCCGCAAGAGGTGGTGCTTGGGAGAGAATGGGCGCTCGGCGGAGCCCAGCGTGTAGTAGTCGAAGCCGTAAACGGCCAGGCCTACAATCAAGGCGATGGCGAACACATAGCCGCAGACCAGGCGGATGTGATGCGCTCTTTCCCGGTTCCGGGCGGGCATGGCGGCGGTTGCGACAGTGGCGTTAGCGCTCATTGGTTTGCGACCTGCTCCTCGGTATCGACTGAAAATCTCTTGTAATCGGTGAAGGCATGTAGGTTGCGCCAGTGTTGCCGGGGGGTTTCCACTTCCACGCTGGCCTGGGCCGGAAACCAGTAGGTCTGTTTCGTCCCGCGGAATGGCACCGGCGCGTAGGAAACTTCCGAGCGCAGGGTATTCAGTCCCACGTCCCGCATGGTGTCTCCAACGTCGGCGACGATCTTGTCGATCACTCCGGTTTCCGGATCAATCCAGGCCGTTCCCGAAAGCTCCAGCGGATACTCTCGCCCGCGCAAAGCCAGCGCCGCCACCGAACGTGTCCCACTCACATGCTGGAATGAGACCTTGCTGTACAGATGCCCGTCCAGCGCTTCGTCCGGCAGGAGCGCAAATCGGAAACTCCCGGCGTAATAGGGGTGAAAGACCAGAAACAGGGTGGCGAAGCCGTTGGTCACCAGCAGGGACGTGTTTTTCTTGTCCGGCTTGGCTTCCCGCACGGCCAGCCGCGATTCATCCAGGCTCAGTTCCCCGCCCGCGTTGGACAGAATCACAAGGTAGTCGTAGGTGGATTCCTCCTTCACCTCCACCTTACCGTCCTTTCCCAGTTTTTCCTGGGTCACCTTCTCGGTGCACTTGACCTCCGAGAATTGCTCGACGAACTTCGATACCTGCTGGCCGGTGCGGCCCAGCAGATCGTTGAGCCTGTCGCTGGCCGCGAAGGTCGAAGGCGCCGCCACCAGCCCGAACAGCAGGACGGCGAAAAGGACAGAACCATCCGGCCGCTTCCAAAGTTGTGGTCGCCGCATCATCACCGATGTTTTCCTTTCGAATCGAAGCGGTAACCGATGGTGAACATCCACTGGTCGTAACTCAACTGGCCGCGATCGACCGTGAAACCTCCCTGCATGAAATAGTGAGCTCCTATGGCGAAATCGAGATTCGTGTTTATGAAGCGTGAGCGGTTGTTGGTGGTGAGCAGAGAACTGAATGTCTGATCCCCGCCCAGGACTTCCAGACGGATCTCTTCGCCCAGGTTTTTGGACAACGAAAGCGCCCGGTACGATCCGCTGCCGAAAGAGCTGTCGAATTTCGAATAGTGCGCATCCGCTCGCAAACCCAGCCAGGGAAGTTGATTGAAAGTGACTCCGTACATCTGGTTCAGAGAGGCCTTGGCGTCGCCTGACCGGTTGCTTTGGCCCAGACTGCCGTAAACGAAAATCTGTTTCACCACCTCCACTCGTGCGCCGGCGCTGAAGCCCTGAAACAGATATTTGTCCAGCAGTCCGGTGCCGATCAACTGGGGATCAAAGGTAGGCACGTCACGAAAGTAATTGTGATTGAAATCAAGTTCCAGCCGCGGGTGGGGCTGAATCCGAAAAGTGAGAAAGCTGCGGCTGATCCCTGGACCAGGCGCCGGCACCGCGGGGTTTCCCGCCGGACTGTCGGCCTGCAGGGAATGGTAGATCGACAGATATCGTTTGTAGGAGAGAGTGTTTTCAAAAAACGCAAAGGGCCGGTCGATCTTCCATTTCAATGTGCTGATGCCGAGTCCCGCCGTACTGGTGTAGTGAAAGGCGTCAAAGCTGCCGCCCTGGAAGTTGACGAAGGCGCCGCCAATCCGCCGGTCCGGGTTGTAGTTCCAGGAAGTCGGGTCTGGAGTCGAGCCGGCGAAAATACCGGCCGTTACGCCGGGCACCACTCGCCGCCCGAAATACCCGCCGTCGATGGTATCCAGGCTGCTGGCCCAGGGCAGGTAGAGGCGGCCAAAACCAGCCACCCATGGAGAGTTCGGATTATCGTAGGTCACGCTCAGGTGATAGGTGCGGTTGATCAGATCCTGCAGAGTTTGCTGGCTGGTTGACGAAAGCGAGCTAAGCCGCCCCCGCCAGTAGCCGCTCATGTTCCAGTAGGTGCCACCAATGCGGGTAATATCGGCGCGCACGATCATTCCAATGTTTGAACTGGTCACGGAGGAATCGCCGCGACTGACCGTGCCCATGTAGTCGAAACCGACACGCCCGCGCGCCCGGTTCACGGAGGGCTGCGGCGGCCGGGGCACCTCTGCCCGGGCCTCCTCTTCGAGCGGGTCACCCTCGGTAAAGGTCACCACTGCGGGATATTTTCGAGTCGCACTGAGGGACCGCTGCTGCACCAGCGCCTGCGCATCGCCGGATGATAAATAGGCCAGGTCACCGGGCTTCACCTGACGTTTGGGCAGGTGGATATCGGTTACGGCGGAAGTCTCCGCAACCGCAGTGACTTCGAGCTCGGCGACGGCCCGAGGGTCATTGGGATCTCCGGTCGATCCCTGCTGAACCGCTAGGTCTGTTTCCATGATTTCAAGTTTCATGCCTTCAGTCAGACCCGAACTGCGTCCTCCGTCCAGGTAGGCGACACCTTCAGCGACGTATTTCACTTTGAATACGGTACGCAGGTTGGGGTCCACGGCGCGAAGCGCGAGCAGCGGAAGATCGGCATCTGCCGGCCCTTTGCCTGCACCTGTTTCGGGCGAAGAGGTCGTATTGTCTGGCACGGTGGCAGGAGCAACCGGCGCGGGCTCGGCCGCAACCACCGCCGGAGATTCGCCGACTGCGGGAGCTTTGGCTGGCACTTCAGATTGGGATGTCTTGTCAGCTGGAGCGGATACAGCCTGATCGATGGGCTGCCCTGCAGTCGTTTTCTGAGCGTCAGCTTGCTGCGGGAGTGACGTGGCTTTGGCCGGAGCCTCGCTTTGCTGGCCTGGCGCAACTGCGATGGGCTCCGGTTTTTGTTGCGCAGGAATCGCAGTCGCGGGTTCCTGATCACTGAGCGTCGCGGGTGCCGATGGGTTTCTCGCGGATACATCTCCGGATTCTGATGGCGGAGCCGCTGCCATCGTCGAAGGACCAGAGGAATTGCCGACAGACACCGTTTCCTTACTTGACTGCGGGGGCACCGCGACCACGGGCACACTGGCCGGCACCTGATCGCCAGCCGTCGCAGGTACCGACGGGTTACCGGCGGATTCGGTTCCGGACTTTGATGGCGGGTGCTGCGTCACCGACGAGGGGCCGACCGGCGACGGGTTCTGAGTTGACGGCGGAGCCGGTGTAACGACGGCTGACGGGACACCGCTATCAGCCGCGGTCCTGGGCGGAAACACAGCGCCGGGCGGGGTCGTTACGCCGCTGGCAGGGGAAGCGGCCGGAGCCTGCACCGGGCTGCTTCCGGCCGCCGAAACCGAGGCGCTCTGGTTCGTCGGCACATTGCCCGTCCCCGGCGAGCCGAGGCTGGGGAATACCGTCCCCTGCTGCAGGCTGCCCAGGTTCGGATGCGCGGCAGTGGGGCGCGAAGAGGTGCTTGTGGCGGTGGAGTTCGCTGCATCCCTTCCCTGGTCCTCGGGAAACTTGATCGGCGTTCCGGGAGGAGGCGGCGGTGGCACGCTCTGCTCCGGGTTCGTGCTCATCTCCACCGGCGGCGGTGGGCTCCGTCGAAAGATTCCTACAAGTCCTCCGGGGGCGCCCGCGGCTGCCGCTCCCTGTCCCCCGCTCACGATTGCGGCGGAGGTTGTACCCACGACCAGTACGATACGGTTTCCCTCAGCCTGCAAAGTGTAGGGCCGCATCGGGTCCAGATCCACCACGACGCGGGTAACCGGAGGGTGCGAGCTGTTCAGGCCCAGTCGTACTGCGTGCACTCCCTTATAATTCACGGCAACCTGTTGCTGCCTCGCTGCGGACAGAGTGTTGGGCAGGTCAAGAACCAGGCGGTTGGGATTTTTTACCGCAGTCACAGTCGCGCTGGCGCCCGGGGCCGCACTCAGCGTAATTTCCACTCGCACATTGGCTCTGTCAGGCACAACCCGCAGACGTTCCACGTTCACAGCGTTCGGAGACGCGCTTTGAGCGACGGCACACGACACGAGCAACAGCAGGTTCCCGCATTGTCTTTTTGCCCACATGGTTCAGACTTCGCCGTTCTATCTAAATGAGGTTCCATTTTGATCTAGCCGCCGGCACGCCCATTGCGATGGCATTGATAGCAATTCGGACTGCTATAAACGTAGCCGTTTACGCCGCGGTGGTTCGAATCCGTCTGGGATTTGCCATGGCAGACGGTGCAGGAAAATACCGAGTAGTCCGATGAATTGGTGTGGCAAGTGGAACAGACTCCTCCCGCATTGCCGTGGTTGGTCGGGAACCAGGTGTGGTTGAATGTCGCTCCGGTCCACGCGCTGGTGGTGTGGCAGGTCTGGCAGGTGGTGGGGAAGCCGGCCGCCGTGTGATTCGGATTGGTCGTGGTCTGATAGTCGGACTTATGGCACGAAAAGCAATCGGTCGGAACCGAGGTGTAGTTATTGTTCACGTGGCAACTGGCGCAGGCGACGGTCGTATGTTTCCCGGTCAGGGGGAATGCGGTGTTGTTATGGTTGAACGACGACGGGATCCATGCCGTGGTGTTGTGGCACACTTCGCACTGCTGCGGGAATCCCGACTGCACATGGTTCGGGTTGGTGGTCCCGTTGAAATCGTTGACATGGCACGTGGCACAAGCGGTGCTGTTCAGGCTGTAGTTGCCATTGACATGGCATTGTGAACACTGCAGCGGAACGTGCGCACCGGTCAGGGCAAATCCCGTAGTCGCGTGATTGAAGGTTGCATTCGCCCAGGAAACCGTGGTGTGGCAGGAGTCGCAGGTTTGCGGGAATCCCGCCTGGGCATGATTGGGATCCGTTGTGCGCTGGTAGTCCTTCAAATGACAGGTAGCGCATGCGCCGCTGCTCAGCGAGTAGTTCCCGTTGACGTGGCATTGCGAACACTGCAGCGGAACGTGCGCGCCGGTCAGGGCAAATCCCGTAGTCGCGTGGTTGAAGGTGGCATTTCCCCAGGACGTGGTGGTGTGACAGCTCTGGCAGGTCTGCGGCATTCCGGCCTGCACGTGATTGGGATCGGTCGTGCCCTGAAAGTCCTTCAGGTGGCAGGAAACGCAGCTGGTGTCGGTCAGGTTGTAATTGCCGTTGATGTGGCACTGCGAACATTGCAGCGGGACGTGCGCTCCGGTCAAGGGGAAACCGGTGGTGGAGTGGTTGAAGCTCGCGCTGCCCCAGGATGCGGTGCTATGGCAACTCTCGCAAGTCTGCGGCAGTCCGGCCTGTACATGGTTGGGATCGGTCGTGCCCTGATAGTCCTTGAGGTGGCACGACACGCAGGTGGTGTCGGTCAGGTTGTAGTTGCCGTTGATGTGGCACTGCGCACACTGCAGCGGCACGTGGGCGCCGCTCAGCGGGAAGCCCGTTTTGCTGTGATCGAATGTGGCCGTGGTCCATGAAGCCGTGGTGTGGCAGCTCTCGCAAGTCTGAGGGAATCCCGCCTGCACGTGATTGGGATTGCTGGCCGTTTGATAGTTCGTCAGGTGGCACGATACGCAACTGGTATTGGTCAGGTTGTAGTTCCCGTTGACGTGACACTGCGAGCACGGGGTGGTCACGTGCGATCCGGTCAGGGGGAAACCCGTCTTGCTGTGATCGAAGGTGGCATTTCCCCACGACGTCGTGGTGTGGCAGCTGGCGCAGGTGGTGGGGATTCCGGCCTGAGCGTGATTGGGATCCGTCGTCCCCTGGAAATCCTTCATGTGGCAGGAGACGCAGTCCGTCGGAGTGCCAGCAAACTGGCCGTTCACGTGGCACTGGGTGCAGGCGACGGTCACATGGGCCCCGGTCAGGGAGAATTTGGTGAAGGTGTTGTGATCGAATTTCGCGGGCTGCCAGGCGGCGGTGGTGTGGCAACTCTGGCAAGTCTGCGGGAATCCTGCCTGCACGTGGTTCGGATTTGTCGTCTTCTGGAAATCGGGGAGATGGCAGCCCACGCAGGTCGCGGGCGTCCCGGCAAATTTCCCTCCTACGTGGCAGGCGGTGCAATCCAGGGGAATATGTGCTCCTGTCAGCGCGAACCCGGTTGATTTCAGATGGTCGAACTTGGCGCCCGACCAGCTGTTGAAGCCATGGCATTGTTCGCAGGTGGTGGGAAAACCGCTGGCCACGTGACTGGGACCAGTGGTCGCCTGGTACTCCCTGGCATGGCAGGAATAGCATTGGGTCGCCAAGCCCTGAAATTGTCCGGTGGCCGCGCCCTTGTGACAGGAGGTGCAGTCCAGGGCGGCATGCGCCCCCAGCAGAGGAAAGCGGTTCTGGTGCTGGTTAATCTGCTGCGCCGAGACTTGCCATCCCTTTACGCTGTGGCACTGCTCGCAGCTCGCTCCGAACTGCCTCTTATGGATGTCGGCATGACAATCCGCGCATTTGCTGCCCACATTGGTAAACACAGGTTTAATGTGGCATTGGGTGCAGGCGACGTTTTTATGCATGCCGCGCAGCGGGTAGCGGGTCTGGCTATGGTCGAACTCGGGTGCGTTCCGGATGGGCTTCCACCCACTAAGCGTGTGGCAGTTCTGGCAGGGGATATTGAGCGGACCATGAGGGCTGCGGGTGTTGGCGTAGGTCTGCGACTGCCCCCAAGCAGGTCCGATAGAGGCCAGCACGACCAACGCGATAAACAGATACCCTCGGATTGCCGAAGCCAACGTGCTACCGCCTGAAGCGGATTCGACTGCCCCAACGCCAGAAAGGAAAAAATTAAGAACGATATGACGACCTTATGTCACAGATGCAAGTGCGTGTGCAATTAGTTGTCCATTAGGTTAGAGCGCTATGTGCGGTCACAAAAGTTACCTAAGTGCACGTTCAGGGGCCAATTTGGGCAGTGTCACGATCTACCTGAGCATCCCCTGTACTTTCGGGTGCAAGTAACTTTTTCGAATGTGAGCAGATTTTACGGGCCCGGTTACTTCTTTACTGGCAGGCTTGTTCCGTGACAGGCGGCGCATTCCTTTGGGGTGGGTTTGTAGAAGAGAACGGTCTTGCCCTCCACCGCCCGGTTCAGTTTGTGGCAACCGTCGCAACGCACATTCTCGTGTGCTCCCTGCAGCGGGAATTGGGTCCGCCTGTCGTGATCAAAGAGCGAGGGTTTCCACTTGGCGCTGTTGTGGCAGTCGGCGCAGGCCGTGACTCCGCCCTGGGCAAATTGCCCGCCGTGGACCTCTTCGTGGCATTCCTGGCACTTCGTCGGCGCCGCCCTGAAATCCGCGTGAATCAGGCGCGTTTCCTGGTTGGGCGGCTTGTGGCATTCGATGCAGGCTGTGGCCCGGTGCGCTCCAACCAGCGGGAAGGCAGTCTTGGAATGATCGAAGGTAGACAGCTCTTTCCAGGACTTGGTGGAATGGCAGGCCTGGCAGCCGGCCGCCCTGCCATTGGCCCGGGCCTGCAGCATACGATCCTTGAACTGCCCCTGATGCGGATCGGAGTGGCAACTGGTGCAGGAGAGTTCGCTCCAGTGATATTCCGCAGTTTTGGGCTTAAAAGCATCGCTCGGCTTGTGGCAATCTCCGCACGGCACCGCCAGGTGTCCGTCGCTCAACGCGAACCGGGTCTCCTTGTGACGCGCCAGCGTGAAAGTGGAGGGTCGATAGCCTTGCAGGTTGTGACACCGGTCACAGCCGTTGAAATATGGCGCGGCGGCGAACTGCCCCGCGTGCTGGTCGGCATGGCAGTCGGTGCAGCGCTCGAACTTGATCTTGAACCGCGTGTCCTTGCCTTTGGGGATGTGACACCCCGAACATGGCACCATGGCGTGTCCACCCTGCAGCGGATACGCCGTTGTGGCGTGGTCTTTCACCGTGAATGTCGAGGGCTTGAAACCGTCCACGGTGTGGCACGAAGCGCACTCGCCGCCGCCGGTTCGTTTGGCAAACTGGCCCTGGTGCGGGTCAGGCTTGTGGCAATCCATGCATTTTTGGAAGGCCAGCGGCTTCTTGAAATCTCCACCCGCGTGGCACTGCGAACACTCCACCGTGGCATGCTTGCCCAGCAACGGGTATTTGGTAGTCGAGTGATCGAAACGCTGACTGACCTCTTTTGCAGACACCCTCTTCCATCCGTTGGTGTTATGGCATGCCTGGCAACCCTGGGTAAAGCTTCCGCGATGCGGATCGGAGTGACAATCAGAACACTTGCCGAAAGCAATTCCCGTGTAGCGAGGTTTGCTGTCCGCTGCGGGGGTATGACACTTCTGGCAAGTGACCTGTGCGTGCAGCCCAGTCAACGGATAGCGGGTCTTGGAATGGTCGAACTTCCCCACGTTGACGGTTTTCCAGTCGTTGTAGGTGTGGCACTGAAGACAATTCTCGCCCAGGCGCCCGTTGTGCTGGTCCTGGTGACAGGTCACACAATTCGTGGAAACGCCCAGAAAGGTCTTATTCAGGTCAGTAACTTTGATCGTGGCGCGCGCGGACGGCGATATGTGCTGGGCGCTATGACAGCGATTGCAGGTGACCCCCGCGTGTTTGCCCTCGAGGACGTATCCCGTCTGCTTGTGGTCGAAGGCTGTGACGTCCCATTTGATCAGCGGAAAATCTTCTCCGTTATGCTCGGAGTGGCAACGCACGCATCCCTGGCTGGAACCCGGGCTAAGGTTGTAAGAGGCGTGCAGACCCTGCCGGCCGGCAACACGCGATCCAATTTCGCTGTGGCAATCCACACATCTGAACGTTGCCTGCCCGGCGGCCAATTTATGGCAGGTGGTGCAGTTGCTGGTGCCATTGAGAGATTGATGTGCCCGCGAAAGGGCCCCAGGAGAAATTTGCGCCACTGCGGGATGCAAAAACGCGATTAGAAGGATTGCCCAGCCGGCGCAAGCACAAAAAGTGGCAGATCCGCGCCGTGAGAAAGATCGCTGGTTGTTCGCAAGGGCCGCTTGCATTGCCGGGAAACCCCGCCTGACTCTTCCCGCTGTGACAGGCCACGCCTTTCGATGAAAAGAATTCTTCCCTGGTCCCGATTGCCCACGATGAAACAAGTGGTGGAAGTCTAGCATGAGATGTCAGATGCAGGCGGCACCGGAAGTGCAATGTCCGGTTTGCAATCTTGCTGTGCCGTGCAGTACAGCGAGGAGTGAAGAGAAGCATCTGCTTCCGGGGGCAACAGCCTGCGCCTGATCAGGTTGAAACCATATTTCCGCTCAGCGCCCTTTGCGCGACCGGTTGACTGCTTCTCTCGCCTCTTTGTCGGCGGTGCGGCGGCGTTCGGTTTCGCGCTTGTCCCAGAGCTGCTTGCCCTTGGCCAGCGCGAGTTCTACTTTTACTCGGCCATTCTTGAAATACAAGCGGGTGGGGATGAGGGTCAGGCCCTTCTGCTGGGTTTTGCCGATGAGCTTGCGAATTTCCTCTTTATGGACCAGCAGCTTGCGGGTGCGCAGGGGCGCGTGGTTGAAGATGTTGCCGTGGTCGTAGGGGCCGATGTGGCAGTTGAGCAGCCAGAGTTCGCCGTCCTTGAGCAGTCCGTAGGAGTCTTTGAGGTTCGCTTGTCCGGCGCGGACTGATTTGACCTCGGTGCCGGTCAGTGCGACCCCGGTCTCAAATTTCTCCAGCAGGAAATAGTTATGGGCGGCCACCCGGTTGACGGCCGCATCACGCTCGCCGGCAGCGGTGGGGTCGCGGCGGGGATTTTTCTCCGGATTCGGCTTGGTTTGATGGGTGGGTGTGCGGGCCATGGCAGTACTAAGGTTATCTCATACGCGAGGCACGTGGAGACAGCCGCCCTCGGCTGTCGGGTCGAGCGCAGCTCGACAGCGTCTCCGGGACCGGGCTGGAAAAAGCGGAAGCTCGCTTCCGCCGGACAGCCGGGGGCGACTGTCCCCACGTGGCGCCGGTGCCGTCAACATCCCGGCACGGGAATCTGCATCCCATTGCATTGCGGGGAGCCAAAATCGGCGACCAGACATTTCCTGAAACGGCTTTCCCGGTAACGCTGTTGGGACTAAGACTAATGAGTAACTGCTACCAGAGCAGTCACTTCCACGGCTGCGGAGCGATGCTATAATCAGCCAGCTTACTTCTCAAATCAGCGCATTTTCAGCGGCCTAGCCCGGGGTCATTGGCCGATTCCCGAGGGAAGACTGCCTGCGAGGGACCAGTGAAGACACGCCTGATTCGCCCGGCAGCAATCGCGTTGCTCGTGGCTGCGATGACCCTGCCGATCGGCGCCGCCGAAAGCGCCAAGTCGCTCTTTAAGAAAGCTAAAGACGCCGAAGCTCGCCAGAACTATGAAGCCGCCTACGATCTGTACAAGCAGGCCTACGAACAGAAACCCACGGATTTGGCTTATCGGGCCTCATACGAACGCACCCGTTTCCTGGCTGCCGCCTCCCATGTACATCGCGGACAATTATTGCGGGATGCGGGCAAGTTGCAGGAAGCCCTGATTGAATTCCAGAAGGCAGCCGAGATCGATTCCTCGAGTTTCATCGCCCAGCAGGAAATCCGCCGTACCCAGAAGATGATCAATGATGCGGGCAACGCGCCGCCGACTTCGGCCGCGCCGCCGCCCACCGGCCTGCAAAAACGGGTGCAGGAGGCGCAGGGACCGGTTGATCTGGCCGCCATCTCGAACGTTCCCATCACGCTCAAGATGACCGAGGACACCAAGATCATTTACGAAACCATCGGCAAGCTGGCGGGACTCAACGTGCTGTTCGATCCGGACTACACTTCGCGGCGGATCAAGATCGAATTGAACGGGGTCTCGGAGCAGGAAGCCCTGGAGATCGTCGCGCTGGAGTCCAAGACATTCTGGCGGCCGGTGACGCCGAATACGATATTCGTCGCTTCCGACAACCCGGCCAAGCGCAAGGAAATTGAACAGAGCGTTATCAAGACTTTCTACCTGGCGAACCTGTCGCAACCGACCGAACTGCAGGATGTGGTCAACGCCCTGCGTCAGATCCTGGAGATTTCCCGCATCCAGCCCCTGCCTTCGCAGGGCGCGCTGGTGGTACGCGGCACCCCGGACCAGATTGCGCTGGCGGAAAAACTGGTCGGCGATCTGGACAAGGCGCGTCCGGAAGTGATCGTCGAAGTGGCCATCATGCAGGTCAGCCGTGACAAGACGCGGAACCTGGGAATCAGTCCGCCCACCAGCGCCACCGTGGCCTTGCAGGACAATTTCACCACCAACAATACCGTCACCAACAATCAGACCAACAATAGCGTGAGCAGCACTTCGGGAACGGCCAACCAGATCAACCTGAACCGGCTTGGCAACCTGAACGCGACCGACTTTGTGGTCACCATTCCTCCCGCCACGGCCACTGCTCTGTTCAGTGACAGCAGTACCAAGCTTATCCAGAACCCGCAGATTCGCGCGGTGGATGGGCAGAAGGCTTCGCTCAAGATCGGCGACCGTGTGCCGGTGGCAACCGGTTCGTTTCAACCCGGCATCGGCGGCGTAGGCATCAACCCGCTGGTCAACACGCAGTTCCAGTATCTGGACGTCGGCGTGAATATCGACATCACGCCCAAGGTGCATGCCGCGCGCGAAGTCACGTTGAAAGTCTCGATGGATATTTCATCCGTGACCGGGCAATCGAATATTGGCGGTATCAGCCAGCCGGTGATCGGCCAGCGCAAGATCGAGCATGAAATCCGCCTGAAGGAAGGCGAAGTCAACATCATGGGCGGAATATTGGAAGACCAGGACATACGCTCCCTGAGCGGCATCCCCGGGCTGGCCCAGATTCCGATCCTGAAGTACCTGTTCTCGCAGACCAACGTTGAGCACAAGGAAAACGAAATTGTATTTGCTCTGATTCCGCACATCATCCGGTCGCGTGACGTCACCGACCTGAACGAGAAGGCGCTGGAAGTGGGAACGGCATCGGCCATCGAGTTGCGGCGCACCAGCCAGGCGGCGCCTCCCGCGCCGGTGAACGAGGCAACTCCGACAGCGGCTCAGACGCAGGCGCCCGCACCGGCAACGCAGGCCGCCCCTCAGATGGCCGCCGGCGAAGCCAGCTTTGTCTTCGATCCGGCCAGCCTGACTCAGGCACCCGGCTCGACTTTCTCGGTCAATGTGTTGCTCAAGGGGGCGCAGAACGTATATTCGGTACCCTTGCAGGTGAGTTACGATCCGAAAATCCTGCAAGTGGTGAACGTGTCGAACGGTGGCCTGCTCTCGCAGGACGGCCAGATCGTGGGGATCGTGCATCGCGATGATGACTCGACCGGGACGTTGCAGATTTCGGCCACGCGGCCGCCGGGAACGGCCGGTGTTTCCGGGCAAGGCACGGTAGTGACTCTGACCTTCATGGCCAAGGCCAGCGGGGCAGTCCACTCTGGCGATTTCGAAAGGCGGGGCCCGCGACCCGGCGATGCGCGCCTTGCCGGTGGCTGGAACCGTGGCCACGGTGACGGTGCAGTAGCACGCGCTCCTTGCGGCCGTGAATTTGCGGCCGTGAATTTGCGGCCGTGAATTTGCGGCCGTGAATTTGCGGTCGTGGAAGGGCGGCCTGGGAAGGGCACGACTTCAGTCGTGCCAACTAGATGCGGTGAATGGCGGCTTTAGCCGCTGGGGGCCGCTTCCGCCTCGGAGCGCGGATGTGCAAGCTGACGATCCAGGCCTTCACCGCCAAAGCTGGCCCCGGGACGCCAAGAACGAGCCCCCGAAGAGCTTAAAGTCCAGGCCATTTTCGACGATAATAGTCTAATGAAGTCCGCCGTCCAGAAACCCGGCTCAACACATGGCCGCCGCGGGTTCACGCTCATCGAATTGATCGTGGCCACTGCCATCCTGGTGATCCTCACCGGACTGGCCGTGCCCATGGCGCGGGTGGCCATCATGCGCGCGAAAGAGCGCGAGCTCCGCCACGATCTCTGGGAATTGCGCGACGCCATCGACCGCTACAAGGACGCCGCCGACCGCCAGGCTTTCCAGATCAAGGTGGGGACCGAGGGCTATCCACCGGACCTGGACACGCTGGTGAAAGGTGTGGACGTGGGCGGCAAGAAGGTCCGCTTCCTGCGCCGCATTCCCATCGATCCCATGACCAACAGCACGGAATGGGGCCTGCGCTCCATGCAGGACGATCCCGACTCGGACTCCTGGGGCGGACAGAACGTCTTTGACGTCTTTACCAAGGCGCAGGGCACCGGGCTCGACGGTACGGAGTACAGAACCTGGTGATGGCACAAGTCAGGCACAAGCGGGAGCGCGGCTTTACCCTGATCGAGCTGATGATCGTCATCAGCATGATCCTGATCCTGGTGTCGATCTCGATTCCAGCCTACAACCAGTCCATTCTGCGGGCCAAGGAATCGGTGCTGAGGCAGGACCTGTTCCAGCTGCGCTCCCTGATTTCGCAATACACGCTGGATAAGCAGAAGGCGCCGCAGTCGCTCGATGACCTGGTGCAGGCGGGATACATCAAGCAGCTGCCAAATGATCCCATGACCGGCAGCAACAGCTCCTGGACCGTGGACCAGGAAGATTCCGTGATGTCGGTGGACCAGCAGGAGCCGGGCATCAGCGACGTGCATAGCGGGGCCACCGGCACGTCCAGCGACGGCACGGCCTACAGCAGCTGGTAAGACGGGCGTCAGACCTCGGACCGCAGACCTCGACCTCTCTGCTTCGACAGTGACCAGATTCAACCTTTCGCGTCCTTTGCGGCCTTTCTTTGCGAACTTTGCGGTTTAAGATTTTGACCCGTTTTCCAGACTGCGCTTCTCCCATTTGAACAGTTTCAGCGCAGGCACTAACATCTAGATCATGCCGGTTGAAACCGAAATCACTCCCTCGACCTACACTCCCGATTCGCGCCCCGCGCGGGACCCAGATCACATGCAAAGGCTGGCAGCAGGAAGCCGCCATGCGCATGCTGATGAACAACCTTGACGAGGAAGTTGGGGAACGGCCGAGAGATCTGGTGGTCTATGGCGGCACGGGGCGGGCGGCGCGCAGTTGGGAGGCCTACCACGCGATCGTGGCGCTCGCTGAAAGAGTCTCGAAAATGACGAGACTCTGCTGGTCCAGTCCGGCAAGCCGGTGGGCGTGTTCAAGACCCACGATCATGCGCCGCGCGTGCTGATCGCGAATTCCAACCTGGTGGGGCACTGGTCCAACTGGGAGAAATTCAATGAGCTGGAACGCGCCGGACTGATGATGTACGGCCAGATGACGGCGGGTTCGTGGATTTATATCGGTTCGCAAGGGATCGTGCAGGGCACGTTTGAGACCTTCTCGGCGGCCGGGGAAAAACATTTTGGCGGCGATCTCGCGGGCAAGACTGATCGTGAGCGGCGGCATGGGCGGCATGGGTGGCGCGCAACCGCTGGCCGCAACCATGACCGGCGCGGCCTTCCTCGGGATCGATGTCGATGCCGAGCGCATCAAGAAGCGGCTGAAGACCGGCTACTGCGACTTCATGGTCACCACCCTCGACGAAGCGTTGCGCATCCTGAAAAACGCGCTGCGCAAGAAAGAAAATGTTTCCGTCGGGCTGGTGGGAAACTGCGCCGATGTTATTCCCGAACTGGCCGAACGCGGCGTGTTGCCCGATATCCTGACCGACCAGACCTCGGCGCACGATCCGCTCAACGGATACGTTCCCAACGGAATGACCTTGCCCGAAGCGTTGGAACTGCGGCAGCGCGATCCGAAGGCCTATCAGGAGCGCTCGCTGGATGCGATGGCCCGCCATGTCGAAGGCATGCTGCGGCTGCAGAAAATGGGCGCGGTGACTTTTGACTACGGAAATAATATCCGCACCTTCGCGTTCCAGCGCGGAGTGAAGAATGCCTACGACTTTCCCGGCTTCGTTCCGGCCTATATCCGGCCTCTGTTCTGCGAGGGACGCGGGCCATTCCGCTGGGTGGCGCTGTCAGGCGAACCGTCCGATATTGCGGTGACCGACGACCTGGTGCTGGAACTGTTCCCGGAAAACAAAATTCTGCGCCGATGGATTGACCTGGCGCGCAAGCGCATCAAGTTTCAGGGACTGCCGGCGCGCATCTGCTGGCTGGGCTATGGCGAGCGGGCGCAGTTCGGCCTGGCCATGAACGATCTGGTGAAAAAGGGCAAGCTCAAGGCGCCGATTGTGATCGGACGCGACCACCTCGATTGCGGCTCGGTGGCGTCCCCGTTCCGCGAAACCGAAAGCATGAAAGATGGCAGCGACGCGGTCGCGGACTGGCCGCTGCTCAACGCTTTGCTCAACACCGCGGCGGGCGCGTCCTGGGTCTCGATCCACAATGGCGGTGGCGTCGGCATCGGCTATTCCCTGCACGCCGGGCAAGTCACGGTCGCCGATGGCACGCGAGATGATGGCCAAACGGATCGAGCGCGTGCTGACCACCGACCCAGGCATGGGCGTGATCCGCCACGTGGACGCCGGCTACGACGAGGCGGCGAAGTTCGCGTCGAAGAACGGCGTGAAGGTCCCGATGCCCGTGTAGGGACGGGTCTCCGACCCGTCCAGGCCGAGCAAAGCTCGGCTGGGTTTTGTTGCGGAGATCAGAGGTGCAGGCAGTTAAAGCCTTGCCGAACTGCGCTCGGCCGGACGGGTCAGAGACCCGTCCCCACACAATCCCGCCCCCACGCCGTCGCTGCTAAACTAATCACCCAGTGCCCCGTTCTGCGAAAAACGAAGCACCCGCTGATCCTGCGCTCCTGCTGGTCAACATCAGCCAGCTGCTGACGCTACGCTCTCCTTCCGGAAACGCCGGCCCGCGACGGGGCCCGGAGCTCCAGGAACTCGGCATCATCAAGGATGGCGCGGTTTTGTCCGTGGGGAGAAAGATTGTCTCTGCCTGCAAAACCAGGGACGCGCTGCGGGATCCGTGGATCAGAAAGAACCGCAAGAAAATTGTCGAGATCGACTGCGCCGGACAAGTTGTCCTGCCCGGATTCGTGGATTCGCACACCCATCCCGCTTTCGTCGCGCCACGGCTGGTCGATTTCGAGCAGCGTATCGCAGGCGCGACCTACGAACAGATCGCGGAAGCCGGCGGCGGCATTCGTTCAAGCCTGGAGGGCGTGCGCAAGGCCGGCAGGAAACTGCTGACCGATAAAGTGCTGGGCGCGCTGCACGAAATGGCGGAGCAGGGCACGACCACGGTCGAAGCCAAGTCAGGCTACGGGTTGACGCTCGATTCCGAGATCAAGTCGCTCGAAGCCATCCGCGGCGCAGCCGCGAAATGGCCGGGAACGGTGGTCGCCACCCTGCTGGGCGCGCATGTCGTACCGCGGGAATTTCACGGCCGGGCGCACGAATATGTCGATGTGGTTTGTAGAGAAATGGTCCCGCTGGTGGCGGAGAGAAAGCTGGCGCAGTTTGTGGACGTATTCACCGACCGCGGCGCCTTCACGGCGGAAGACACGGAAAGAATCTTCGATGCGGCCAAGAAACACGGCCTGGGAGTGCGGGCCCACGTCTGCCAGTTGAGCGAAACTGCGTTGCGGCCCCTGTTGCGTTTCAACGTCG
>CAWDFW010000003.1:0-90871 GCA_963801595.1 Terriglobia bacterium
CGCGTTGACCGGGATGATGGCCGGGGGCGCCCTCATCGCCGTCTGGGGCGGCTTCAAGAACCGGGTCCACACCATGCTTCTCTCCGCCTCCGTCATGGCGGCCTGCACGATTCTCCTCGGGTTCATGCCGAACTTCTGGATCTACCTGGTGCCCATGGGCGTGTTCGGGATCACCATGCCTTTTTACAACACCCCGGCGACGGTTCTCATCCAGGCAATGTCGCGGAAGGGTACCTGGGCCGGGTGTTCGGAATATTCACGATGCTCATGACCTCGATGATGCCCCTCGGGATGCTCGTCTTCGGCCCGCTCGCGGAAGTCGTGCGCATCGAATGGCTCCTGATCGGGACGGGCGCCGTCCTCCTCGGCCTAAACTTCCTCGTCCTGGGAGACAAGCGCCTGCTCGCGGCCGGGATGAAGCAGGCCGCGGCAGCGGTGTCCGAGCAGAAAACGGAATGACGCCGGGGCGGGACGCTGATGGGGGAGTGGAGGGGACAATGATTCTCGCGCGCGGTTATCGCGCGTACACGCTGATGACGCTGATGAAGAGAAAGGCAGAGAAAAGAATGAAGAAGACGTTCGCTGAGCCCCTCGACAAGCTCGGGATAAACCCCGTCGAAGCGAACTCAGTACGTTGAGTTGAAATAGTCTTTGCTTGTCATCGCTTCAATTATCTTTCTTCTCGTCGTTCTGTGCCATGCGGATCGCGCGGCGTCTTGAACGGCGCGTCTTCGCGTGCTACTGTTTGACTCAAGAACCGAATAGCGGGCGGAAGAGACGCTGCCGGCGTCAATTCCCTTCCGACCTGTCCACTGAACACGAGTGTTTTTCAACGTCAACATCGCTTTTAGGAGGGCATTATGAAAAACTGGTTGTCGGCCGCGCTCATTCTGACGCTGTGTGGCGCGGGATTGACCATGACGCCGGCAGCAGTGTCGGCGGAACCGGAAGAATACACTCCCCTGGTAGCCCAATATACGGCAACACCGCGGCTGGCCAAATTAAGCGACGGAACATATTGCCTGAATTATGAATTGATCTTCTCCAACGCCATCAAGACAAAAATAACCATTGAAAGCATCCGCATCGTTGACCCCGCGACGAACGATTCTGAAATATACCGGCTGAGCAAGGAGAAAATTCTCAGCAGCATATATATCCCCGGAGCGCCCCAGCCCCGCCTCTCGCTCGCTCCGGCGGAAGGCGGATTTATCCGGATCGACCTGAGCTTCTCTTCAGAAAGACAGGTCCCCAAAAAGCTCGGGCATATAATAACCGTTTCCGTGGACAAGCCCTACGGCAATATATTGCCCGGCTATGTGGAACGGATCGCGGAGACCGCCGTTGTATCCGAACCGGTCGTCATCGGACCGCCTCTCAAAGGCGACAAGTGGATCGCTTTGGCGGTAGGCAAAGACACCTATCATCGGGGTGCGATAATGCCCATTAATGGGAAATGGTTCGCGCCGGAAAGATGGGCGGTGGATTGGATACAGATGAACGATGAAAACAAACTCTGTACGGGCGAACTGACAAAAAACGAAAATTACCCGCAGTTCGGGAAAGAAGTGCTCGCGGTTAAAAGCGGGACCATTGAAACGGTAAGAGACGGCCTGCCCGATATAGCGCCGGGGAAATTTCCGGAAAAAATGACCATCCAGGAGGCGGCGGGGAACTATATTATCCTGGAGCTTGGTGATGGCAACTACGCCTTATACGCGCATATAAAACGGGGAAGCATAAAAGTCAAACCCGGACAGAAGGTGCGCAAGGGCGAGGTGATCGGCCTGCTGGGTAATTCCGGCAATACCACGGCCCCTCACCTGCATTTCCATGTGATCAGAGGCAAGCTTCCTCTGGGCTCGGACGGCATCCCCTACGTGCTTGAGTCTTTTATCGTCAAAGGCACGGCCGTATCCCAGGACGCCCTGGAGACCGAGCTTGAAAGCGGCACGTCGCTTGAGATAACCCGGAAGAACACCGGCAAGCACATTCAGAAAATGCCGCACGACTTGGCGATCGTGGAATTTTAAATCTTCTCTCGCGCCTCCGGGCGGAATGCTCCCTCTCAGTCGGAATTCGCAAACTCGCGGAATTTCTCCGCCGCGTCGCACGCGGAATCCCCCGCCTCGACCGCTTTTCCCTCTTCCTGGCTTCCTGCTGGACTTCTTAATCGAAGTCCGCAGACGGATACAAACGATTCGTTGACTGTTTGAAATAACGATATAAAACGACTAGTATAAATATCAGGCATTCCGAAAGTATTCGAATATCAAATTTTTCTTGAGATCGCCCAAGTGTTTGTGCGCCACGTCGCGGAGGTACGACAGGTCGCCGAGCGCGGCCTTCACCGTTGTGGGGGGCTGTTTGCCCACCTGGAATTCCTTGAGCGTCTGCGCGTCTTCTTTTTTATAGCAGGCTTTGCCCGCGAAGCGGATCTTGCGGATCTGGTCGAGCGCTTCCTTCATGGCCTTGTTGCGTAAGCGGTAATTTCCCCCCGTCTGAATAATCAGCGACGAAAGCCGATTCTCTGTGCAAGGAGGAACGGCGATGATGACACTGAAAGAAGGAGCCAAGGTGTACGCCTGGCTGGGGATGACGAACATGGATTGGGGGACGCAACAGTTGGCGGCGTTGGTGCAGGAGGAGTTACCGGGAGGCCCGTTCAAGGGTGATTGGTTTATGTTCTGCGGGCGTCACGGCAGGATCATCAAAATATTGTACTGGGACCGGAACGGGTTTTGTCAGTGGCAGAAGAAATTGGAACGTGATCGATTTCCTTGGCCGCGGAAGGGGAGCGGGGTTAAGGTTTTGAACTGGGACGAAGTGGAGCTGATCTTTCGGGGGATCGATTTCTGGAACGAGCACAAGGAAATCGAGTACAAAAAAATATTCTGAAAGAGCCTAGTTTTTTGTTTACCGCAATGCTATGAATATGGCATGGAGTTCAACCCGAACCAGCTGCCGCAGACAAAAGAAGGATTGCTGGAATACATCGAAGCATTAGTACAAAAACACAACAATGAAATCGTCGGTTTAAAGAAGAACAATGATCAACTCACGCATCAGGTACTGTGGCTGGAGGAGCAACTGGCGGCGCGGAACCGGAGGCTGTTCGGCCGGTCGAGTGAGAAGCTGTCGGCCGAGGAAATCAAAGGCTGGCTGTTCGACGAGGCAGAACTGACGGTTTCGGAAGCGCCCGCTGAAGCACCGGCGGATGAAGGACAAGAGGAAAAGACGGTCGAGGTGCCGGCGCATGTGCGGAAGAAGCCCGGACGCCGGAAGCTGCCCGCATCGCTTCCCAAACGCGACGACATCCACGACCTCACTCCCGAGGAAAAGAAGTGCGCCTGCTGCGGAAAGGAACGGCCGCGGATCGGGGAAGCGACGACCGAGGAGCTGGAACACATCCCGGCGCAATTGTTTGTAATCCGTCACGTGTACCCGAAGTACGGGCCGTGCGGCTGCGAGAAGAGCAAGGCCGATGCGACGATCCGCGCCATCGTCACCGCGCCCGCGGTGAAGCGGCTGATTCCGGGCGGGATGGCCGGACCGGGGCTGTTGGCGTACCTGGCGACCTGCAAATTCGCGGACGGCCTGCCGTTTTACCGAATGGAGAAGATTCTGGCGCGGTCCGGGATCGACTATCCCCGCGCCACGATGTGCGGCCAGATGATTTCCGTGTCCCGGGCCTGCCAGGACATCCTCAAATTGATGTGGGAAGACGCGCGCGGCTCGCCGGTGCTGCACCTGGATGAGACGACGCTGCAAGTGCTCAAAGAGCCGGAGCGCTCGGCATCGCAGAAGTCATACATGTGGGTGACGGTAGGTTATCACCAAGGGAAAAGAATCATCTTGTTCCACTATCACCAGAGCCGGTCGAAACCGGTGGCCGAAAAGCTGACCGAGGGTTATCGGGGTTTCATACAGACCGACGGGTACGCCGCATACACCGCCGTCGGGAAACGGGAAGGCATCACCCATGTCGGGTGCTGGGGCCATGCCCGGCGGGACTTTTTCGATGCTCAAAAAGGGAAACACCAGGCAAGCCTTGCCCGGCGGGCGTTGATCCTCATCGGGAAGCTTTTTGCGATCGACAGAAAGTATCGTGCGCTATGGGAAGCCGGTAAGCTGTCCGTCGACGAGTTCATCGACAAACGCAGGACAAAATCACTTCCCGTACTCTCCCAGATCAAAGCCTGGGTGGAGGCCCATATCGACGAAGTCACCCCTTCTTCGCGTCTGGGCCAAGCCATGGGATACGTGACCAATCAATGGGAAAAGCTCATCCGGTATCTCGATCACCCGTTCCTGCACCCCGACAATAATATTGTGGAGAATGCTATCCGCCCGTTCGTCATCGGCCGCAAGAATTGGCTCTTCGCCGACACTCCGTTGGGCGCTCACGCGAGCGCCGCTCTCTACAGCCTCATCGAGAGCGCCAAGGCCAACGGGCTCGATCCGTACTTGTACCTGAAGTACCTCTTCACCATGCTCCCGGTAACGCCCAAAGAAAAACAGATCGATCTACTACCTCATCGCATCGACCCGCAACTCCTGAAATAATTCTCCAACGGGTCCAATTGAGCGCTTACCTTGTTGCGATCGTTTCCTCCGCGAGTCGAAGGGACCGGCGATCTCATTGAAACGCGCGGCGATTTCATTGACTCGTCCGGCGCTTTCATTGAAACGTCCGGCGAACCCATTGAAGCGCGCGGCGATTTCATTGACTCGTCCGGCGCTTTCATTGAAACGTCCGGCGAACCCATTGAAACGCGCGGCATTTTCATTGACTCGTCCGGCGCTTTCATTGAAACATCCGGCGGTCCCATTGAAACGTGCGGCGATTTCATTGAAATCTCCGGCGGTTCCAATGAATCGTCAGGCTCTTATCCCAAGCCTTCGGTTCTTCTCCCGCGTCGCTATTACCGTCTTCCGCCTTGGGCGGACGTAGCCGATTTCCGGCCGGGAGCTAAACCGGATGCGCCGTGCGTGTCGCCTGAAGAACCCGAGAGAGCGAGGCTTGCGCCGAATGGTGCCGCGAACGAGTGTGAATGCGGCGCGAATCGATGGCGCCGAAGTCGGTGTGAGTTCGCGCGCGGCCGTATATTTAACTAATTATTCATCTTTCCCCGTTTTATCCGCGCCCATCTGCGCCATACATGTATTCACTTTTTTCTTTTCGTTCCTCCTCTTTTCCTGGTTTCCTCCCTTCCTGGCTTCCTGCTTTCCCCTTCTCTCCCTCTCCGTGCTCTCGCACTCATTCGTGTCCGGAGCCTGCCCTGAGCGAGGCAGCCGATGACTTATGAAAAACTCACCGCTTTCCCGGCTGAGCCGAAGGGTGCTCTTCGTGTTCTTCATGGTGTCTTTAGTTCACTTTCCGATGCGATCGCTCAGGATTTGACCAGGCCTTTGAACACCGGGGCGCGCATTACGCCGGCGCCGGTGAGCTCCGCGTACTCTACATTGCAGAAAAGCTCGGGGCGCACCCAGACGCCGGGCTCGGGGCAGGGGACGCAGGGCGACGGCGTCGTCATCTCGAGGAGGGTTTTATAAAGCTCACTTTTCACGCGGTCGCCGAAGCCGGTGCCCGGCCTGCCGATATAGGCAAGCTCCCCGTCGATGTCGGCCGCCACGAGCAGGCTCTTAAAGCCGGCCGCCGGATCTCCGGGTCGCGGAATGAAGCCGATGATGACGCAGGTGACAATCGACTTCCGCTTTATTTTTTTCCCACGCATCGACTCTTTTGCCGGGATAATACAGGCTCTCCTTGCGTTTGGCGACGATCCCCTCCAGGTTTTGCTCCCGGGCCTTTTCGAAAAAAACCCGGCCGTGGGTATCGACGCATTCCGCCAGGATGAAGCGGCGATCCGGGGACGATGGGACGAGCTCGCGCAACCTCTCTTTCCGTTCGGTGAGCGGGCGGTCCATGACGGAATCGAAGGCGCGGTACAAAAGGTCGAAGGCGATGTAGAAGAGGCTTTCCTCCCCGGCGTAGCGGTGCGATCGTTCGGCCATGGCTTCGAACGCGGGCCGGTTCTTGTCCCAGGCCACGAGCTCGCCGTCGAGCACGGTCCCCGGCGGCAGCTCCAACAGAAAGCCGAACTCCGGGTAATGTTCCGTGACGTCGAGGCCGTTGCGGGACATGAGGCGATAAGACGATTCATCGCGAAAGACCAAAGTCCGGAAACCGTCCCATTTGAGCTCGAAGAGGTAGCCGGGGTCGTCGAACGGTTTGCCGAAGACGGCCAGCATGGGCGGGATGAACCGCGGCAGGGTCATCGGCCTGGGAGACTGTTGAATGAAACCGTGTTTCCCGCTTTGCGGGAAACCGGCGGTATTCTCAACAGCTTCTTCGGATGTAAACAAGAAATTGTCGGAAGCATCTTCAAATCGATTTCCATCGTTTTTCATCGCATTTTTCTTATGAAACCTCATGTGAGTGACTGATTCCGGCAATTTCAGAAGCGGGTTGTTGAAAAAGGACCACTTTTTCAACAACCCGCTAGCCCGCTTTCTGCCTGTTGACGGCCTCTTCCACGCTCTTCTTCAGCGCGTCGAGCAGGTTGACGATCTTCGGCTCCTCCGGTTTTTCCGCCGCGACGATTTCCTTGCCTTCCACCTTGAGATCCACGAGCTTCAGGATGTTCTCCCGGTAATCGTCCTTGTACGAACCCAGGTTGAAATCCTTGAGCGTCGTCGCCGCGAGGAGGGTTTTCGTGAGCTCCCTTTCCCCCGGAGCGCTCTCCACGTCCTTCACGTATTCCTCGAATTCCTTTTCTTCCTTCACCTGGTCCCGGTAATAGAGCGACGACATGGCGATGAGCTTGTTGCGCGGCCGCAAGACCACCAGGTGCTCCCGGTTGGTGAGGATGACGAGGGCGAGGGCGTACTCGCCGTTTTCCTTCATGCTGTCCCGGAAGAGCGCGTACGGCTTCTGACCCACGTCCCCGTCCGGCAGCAGGAAGTGGTTTCCGCCGTCGAGAAACAGGTCGTCCAGCGACTGCGCGTCGACGAACCCGTAGATGCGGACGGCGTGGTCGTTCTCGGACCGCAGCTTGGCGATCTCCTCGTCCTCGATGACGACGTACTGGTCCTTGGTGTATTCGTAGCCGCGGATGATGTCCTGCGGCTTGAGCTCCCCGTGCTCGGGGCAGACCTTCTGGTACTTGATCCTCTGGTTGCAGTCCTTGTGCAGCTGGTGCAAGCTGACTTCTCTTTCCGTCTCGTGCACGGTGAAAGCTTTGACCGGGATGGTGACCAGGCTTAACTGTATGAAACCCTTCCAGCTCGAATGCGGAAGCATATGCTCTCCCTTCTTCCCCTCCCGAGGGTCGCCATATGCTCCCCATATTTAAAGTAATAGCTGTCCGTGAAGAAAAGAGCGATGCGCCGACATTTCGTGGAATTGAATCAGAAAGACGGAGAAAAGAGTCAGGTGATGAATCTGACGGCCGGAGCCTGCCCTGAGCGAGGCAACCAGCGGCTAATTGAAAACCCACCTCTTTCGCTGCCGAGCCGAAGGGTGCTCTCCTCCTCACTCCGTGGTCGGAGCCTGCCCCGAGCGTAGTCGAGGGGTGTCCTCTTTTGGGGGCGTAGATATTATTGCAACGTCGCCTTGAAAATCTCCCAGAGAAGAATCGACCCGGCGGAGGCGGCGTTCAGGGAGTTCACCTCGCCGCGCATCGGAATCCGCACGAGGCGGTCGGCCAGGGCTTTCAGGCCGACGCTCATCCCCTTGGCCTCGTTCCCGACGACGAGGGCGACGGGAGGACTCAAGGAGGCCGCCTCCAGTGACGTATCGCCCGCGGAATCGGTGCCGATGACGGAGAGTCCCTTCCGCGTTTCAGCGCGAGAAGCCATGGTCGAGCTCGGCCATGGATTCCGCCCGGACGACGGGCGTGCGGAAGACCGCGCCCAGGCTCGCGCGGATGGCCTTGGGCTCGAAGACGTCGACGCCGTGGCCGACGGTGACGACCAGGTCGACGCCGAAGGCGTTCGCCGTGCGGACGAGCGAGCCCAGATTGCCGGGATCGCCCGGCCGGTCGAAGACGACGATGACGGGCTTCTCGCTCAAGGCCGCCCCCGCGAGCGTCGTCCCGCGATAGGCGAGCGTGATCATGATCTCGGCCGGCTCGTCCTTGTCCGCGAGCTCGCGGTAGAGGACATCCGCCATTTCCACCCGCTCCGGGAACGCATCGATTTCAATCGTCTTCTTCGCCCAGTCTGAGAGGGCCGTGAAGTCCCGGTAGATGATTTTTTTCAAGGCGACGTAAGGCGAGGCGAGCGCCTGCTTGATCGACTCGATCCCCTCGACGAAGATTTCGTCGAAGCGGCTCCGCTTTTGCCGGTTGGTCTTGACGGCGAGGAGCATCTGGAACACGTCGTTTTTGGTTCTGATTTTCATCGCGTTCGGCCGTTTCATCTGAATGGTGATACGAAGCATAGGGGATAGGCGATGAGCGGTCAAGCCGCCGGCCTTGCGCAAGGCCTGCGGGCATCGCTATACTCATGACTTATCGGTCGACAGCATCCAGCGTCACTCATTGCCTGGCATTGGGGGGAACCATCTTTATGGGCGGATTCTTCGGCGTCGCTTCGAAAGAATCTGCGTCGCGGACCTGTTCTACGGCACCGACTACCACTCGCACCTCGGCACGCGGCGCGGCGGCCTGGCCGTCGCGGACGGCGAGCGGCTTCACGCGCGTTCATCCACGACATCACCAACGCCCAGTTCCGCTCGCAAGTTCGAGGACGACCTGCCGCAAGCTTCACGGGCGGCCGGGCATCGGCGTCATCAGCGACTACGAGGACCAGCCGCTGATCATCGGCTCGCACCTCGGGCGTCTACGCCATCGTCACCGTCGGCGTCGATCAGGAACCTCGCACGAGCTGGCGCGCCAAGGCCTTCGCGAAACGGACGACCCACTTCTCCGAGATGAGCGGCGGACGAGATCAACCCCACCGAGCTGGTGGCCACGCTCATCAACCAGGAGGACTCGCTTCGAGGACGGGCATCGCGCAACGCCCAGGAGGCGATCGAGGGCTCCTGCTCGATCCTGCTGCTGACGCGCGACGGCATCTACGCCGCCCGCGACCGCTCGGCCGCACGCCCGTCGTCATCGGCAGGAAGGCCGGCGCCTACGCCGCCACGCTGGAGACCTGCGCCTTCCCCAACCTCGGCTACGAGGTCGAGCGCTACCTCGGCCCCGGCGAGATCGTGCTGATGACGGCCGACGGCGTCGAGCAGCTCGCGCCGCGCCCGGCGCAGACGATGCAGATCTGCGTCGTTCCTGTGGGTCTACTACGGCTATCCGGCCTCCAGCTACGAGGGGATCAACGTCGAGGCGGCCCGCAACCGCTGCGGGGCGGCCCTGGCCCGCAGCGACGACGTCGCGGTCGACCTCGTCGCCGGCATCCCCGACTCGGGCACCGGCCACGCCATCGGCTACGCCAACGAGGCGGGCGTCCCCTACCGCCGCCCGTTCGTCAAGTACACGCCCACCTGGCCGCGGAGCTTCATGCCGCAGGACCAGGCGGTCCGCGACCTCGTCGCGCGGATGAAGCTCATCCCCATCCGCGAGCTGATCGAGGGCAAGCGGCTGCTCTTCTGCGAGGACTCCATCGTCCGCGGCACGCAGCTCCAGGACACCATCCAGCGGCTGTTCGACTACGGCGCGCAGGAGGTCCACATGCGGCCGGCCTGCCCGCCGCTGGTCTACGGCTGCAAGTTCCTGAACTTCTCCCGCTCCCGCTCGGAGCTGGACCTGGCCGGCCGGCAAGGCCATCAAGGAGCTCGAGGGCGACCGGGAGCCCGACCTGGCCGCGTACGCCGACGCCGCGTCGGACAAGCACGCCGCCATGGTCGAGCGCATCCGCCAGCGCGTCTGGGCCTGACCACGCTCCGGTACCAGCGGCTCGACGACCTGGTCGCGGCGATCGGCCTGCCCAAGGAGAAGCTCTGCACCTACTGCTGGGACGGCGCCTCCCCACACGCCTGCCCGGGCGGCTGCGGGAAGGTGTGACCGAGGGCCCCCAAGATTGCGATTTCGGCAATCGCAATCTTGGGGGCACTCTATAATGGGAACGATGGAGAATCCAAGGCGATACGGAAAGCCGCCCTTCACGGTCGCCGTCGTTCACGGCGGACCCGGCGCGGGCGGAGAGATGGCGCCGGTCGCACGCGAGCTGGCGCTCGTCCACGGCGTGCTCGAACCCATCCAGACCGCGGCCACCCTCGACGGCCAGGTCGAGGAGCTCGCCTCGCGCCTGAAATCGGCCGGCGATCCTCCCTTCGTTCTCATCGGCCATTCCTGGGGCGCCTGGCTCGCCTGTCTCACGGCCGCCCGCTTCCCGGCGCTCGTCAAAAAGCTCATTCTCGTGTCGAGCGGCCCGTTCGAGGAAAAGTACGCCGCCGCCCTGGAGGCGACGCGCCTGAGCCGGCTTTCGGCCGATGAGCGGGTGGAGCTCGAATCGATTCTCGCTTCTCTCAACGATCCGGGTCACAAAGACAAGGACCCGCTCTTCGGCCGATTCGACGCGCTCATCGTCAAGACCGACGCCTGCGACCCGCTCGTCGCCGAAGCCGGGGACGAATACCGGCTCCCGTTCCGGGGCGATATATTCGAAGCGGTCTGGAGCGCCGCCGCCGGGCTGCGCCGGAGCGGGGAGCTGCTCGCGCTGACGCGAAGGATCGCCTGCCCGGTAGTCGCGATACACGGAGACTGGGATCCGCATCCGGCGGAAGGCGTGGAGAAGCCGCTCGCCGCTGCCATCAAGGATTTCCGGTTTATTTTACTCAAGCGCTGCGGACACACGCCCTGGCTGGAAAAACAAGCGCGGGAAGATTTTTTCAGAATCGTCCTGAATGAACTGGCAAAATAACAATATAATCAACTGTTTAGAGGGCGAAGATCACGCTCGGCCGTTTTGTACCGAGGCTTGCACGTCGTGCACCCGACGATGTGCAGATGGCGTTTCCCGGCCTTGTCCCACATCCGGCCCACGGCAAACCCGCCGGCGGGAATATCCTTCTTGCACACCGGGCAGCGCCGCCGGACGGGCGAGCCCGGCCGCTCGCAATAAGGGCAGCCGTAAATATGCATGAGCTTTTCCCGGCCCAGGTCGAAGGCGACCGAGCGGATCCCGCTCGCCTGAGAACAGGCGGCTTCCGCAGAGCGGACAGGGAACCTTGGCTTTCCGTTCTTCGCGCTCGGGCTTTTTCGCCGTGCGGGAGCTTTTTTCAAGGCTCAAAAAAACAACCACGACAGCGAGAAAACCGATGACCGCGAGGAGAATCAAATAAGGGCTAAAGGGGCGCTCCTCACATCGAGAGAAGCGGTTGAAAAACCGCAATCGGTTTTTTAACCGCGTTTCAATACTTTTTATTCCCCCTCGGGCCGTTGGTCGGCTTGCCGTACGTTCCATGAAGCATTTTTCCCTCGGTCTTGAAATAGCTTTTTACGTTGGTCTTCATGTCCAGGGATTTTTTCGCGGATTACGATTGTGATGCTTGCTTTTCATGGATTGCCTCCCGAGAAGAAGTTTCCGGGCGAAACGAGGCGGGTCCCGTCAGGGAACCATCGCTCGCTCCCCTTCATTAATCTTAATACCGGTCGGTTTTTCTGGCAAGGGAAAAGAACGATGAGAAAGCGAGGTGAATCAGTGCCACCGAAAGCGCGCCGGATTTTCTTTACGCGCGCTTCTTCGCCGCGGGTTTGCGGCCGCCCGCCTTTTTTTCCAGCTCGGCCAGGGTCTTGCCCATCGCCTCGATCTTGCGCAGGGCGGTTTCGATGCCGACCTCGTTTTTGAGGTTGACCTCGTAATCGATCTTGGCCGAGAGCCTGTCCTTGTCGGACTGGCGGTTCTGGCTCATCATGATGAACGGCGCCTGGAGCGAGGCGACGACGGCCAGGACCAGGTTCAGGAACTGGTAGGGATACCCGTCGAAGGGCTTGCCGAGGAGCTGCAGGAACATGAGGACCATCCAGGCGACGATGAAGCCGATGAAGGCAAGGATGAACTTCCAGCTCCCGCCGAAGGACGCGACTTTGTCGGCGATCCGGCCGGAGATCTTCGTCTTTTTATCGATCTCGTCGTAGACGTTGCGGCTCGTCTGCCGGTTTAAAAGCGCGTTCGTCAGCCGCAGGCGCTCGCTCATCTCCGCGAGGATGGAGACCGCGGCCTGCGGGTGCTCACGGAGGAAGGCGAAGACCAGTCTCCTGCTTGAGGACGAGAATTTCCGAAGCCTCGGTCGCCAGGGCCGTGGCGGAGCGCGGCTTTTTGTCGGACAGGGAAAGCTCGCCGAAGAACTGGCCCGCGCCGAGCGTCGCCAGGCTGAGTTTCTTGCCCTTCTCGCGCTGGGGGATGAAAATCTCCACGCAGCCCTTCTCGATCATGTGGAGATCGTTGCCGGCGTCGCCGGCGTTGAAGATGATCTCGTCCCTGGCGAAGGAGCGGCGCTCGGTGTGGTCGGCGAGGTGCCGGAGGTCACCGAGCGGGCGAGAGCTCCTGAAAGAGATGGATGCGCGAGATCAGGTCCGTGGTTTTCATAAGGCTCCTCGTGAGTGGCGGCACGGTCCGGCGGGAGGACGGGAAAAGTCGAGTGAACGCCTTATCGTGAGTCCTGTTTCCTGAGCCGGTACCATGAATTTGAAGCAATCGTCTCCCAAAGTCAAGGACAAACCCGCCTTATCGGGGCGTGTGTTTGCACTATCTCTCAGGCCATGGCGACCCTCTGTGGTGGCGACCCCCATCGGCAACCTCGACGACATCACCCGGCGCGCCCTGGCCGTCCTGAGAAGGCGGATTACGTGGCCTGCGAGGACACCCGGCAAACGCTCAAGCTCCTCTCGCATTACGGGCTTTCCAAGCGGCTCGTGAGCCACTACTCGTACAACGAGCGGGCCTCCGCGGAAGGAATCATCAAGCTTCTCGCCCAGGGACACAACGTGGCGCTCGTCTCCGACTCGGGCACGCCCGGCATTTCCGACCCGGGAACGCACGTCGTGCGCCTCGCCCGCGAAAAGGGATTCGCGGTCTCGCCCATACCCGGGCCGTCGGCCTTGAGCGCGCTCTTAAGCGTCGCGGGCTATTCGGCCAAGGGCGTCTCCTGCCAGGGATTTCTCTCGCCCAAAAAGGGCCGACGGAAAAACCAGCTCGGGAAGCTTCTCGCGAACGGCGACGGGTTCATCCTCTACGAATCGCCCATGCGGATCGTCGGGCTCCTCCGCGGCCTGGCCGGGCTCGCCCCGGACCGGCCGGTGGTGGCCGGCCGCGAGCTTACCAAGATCCACGAAGAGATCCTCACGGGCACCGCCCGTGAAGTATTGACCGAACTGGAGAAAAAGCCGAAGATATTCGGTGAATTCTCCGTCCTGGTGGCCGGAGAGAAAAACGTTAAGAGAATCGACCCCGAGTGACGATATTTTGAATAGAAAACGATGCGAAGGGCGCGTGAAAACCGGCGTTGTTTTCGGTACGTCCATGAAAGGATGGGTGCGAACATGACGATTCAGGGTATCGGGCCGCTGGAACCGCTCCCTAAGCTGAACAAGGCCGAGAAGGCCGAAAAGCCCGTCAAGACGGGAAAGAGCGATTCCATCAATGCTGCCCGAAGAGGCGAAGTCCAAGGCGGAGGTCTACAACGCCCTCGAAATCGCCAAGAACACCGATATCCGCTGAACCGGGTCGAGGAAGTGAAACGGAAGCTCCAGGACCCCAACTACCTGTCCGACCGCGTCTCGAGGAGACGGCGGAAAAAATCATGGAGCAGTTCGACATTTGATCGTTGCCATCGAGAAAAACGCAGAGGCGGAGGGTGGAAGACTTCCCGCCTTTTTTTTAAAAAAGGAGAACCGATGTCCGACCTGATTTTCTCCCTTCCCCACGAGACGAGTACTTCGGGGTGGATATCATCCATCGCCTGGCATCGGTCGTCTCCCGCTTCGGCGAGGCGGGTGCTCGTCGTCACCGAGGCGATCCTTTACGAACGGAAAGAACTCGTCAAACTTCTTGCCGAAAGCCGCGTTGTAAGGCGCGATGGTGGCCAGCACCCCGGGATGGTAGAAAGACGAATCCAGCGATTGCTTGAGCTCCCGCACCCGGGGGATGATTTCCGACTCGAGCAGCGAGTTCAGGTCGTGGCAGTTCTGGGCCTGCTCCTGCAGAGGATCGAAGCGCCGCAACATTTGCACATGCTCCTCGGGCAACGAGGGGACATCGCTGTCGGCCAGGATTTCGATCAGGGCAATCTCGAAGGGCGAGAGCGGCAGCGAACCATCGAGCCCGTAGCCGCGGCGCTCCCATTGTCCGGGCACGCGCGGATGGCGATAGAGAAATGTGGCCACCAGGTCAGTCTTGTCGCGATTTACGTCGTCGGTATCTTTCTTACGGGTGAAGTAGCGCAGGACGGCTTCCGCGATCTCGGGGTCGGTCTCGGCAGTGAACGCCCGTCGCAGCATGGCCGGCGTAATGGCCTGATCGAGCAGGCGCAACCAGCGCCGCATGCGGTCGAGCGTGGCATGCACTTCGCCATCGCCCTCCTGCAGCGAAATGGCCTCCAGTCCTGCCGGAACCGGGACTTCGCCCCCAATGGAATCCTGCAGGAGCTTCTCATAGAAGCCCTGCACCGTGGCCAGGATGGCCAGCTCCCATTTAGGATCCTCTACCACACTTTCACTCCCGCTGATCTGAGCCTGCGGAATGCTGTGAACACAGGTTTGGATTAGTAAAACCTAATGCAGGCGTCCCGCACAATCGTTTTCCCGAAGGGATGGCACTAAAGTCACAATGGAGGATGGGGAGAGCTAAAGTTAGAGACTATAGTGTCATCCAGAGCGATCTCGCTCCTTCGCTTGCGAAGGAGCAGGTGAGTCGAAGGACCCCGATGGCAGCACAAACCACGTGGGGACAGCCGCCCTCGGCTGTCCGGGCGAGCAAAGCTCGCCAGTCTGGCCCTGCATCGTTCCATCTTGCATCGGATTTCCCAGGTACTTGGAAAAGCCAGCGGAGCTACGCTCCGCGGGACAGCCGGGGGCGGCTGTCCCCACGTGATCTGCTCGAGGTAGGGGTCCTTCGACTCCGCCTGACCGCTCGCAAGCGAGCGCTCAGGCTGCGCTCAGGATGACAGCGCGTTATTTCTTGAGGTCTTTCAAGATTTCGCGGGCTGCGTTGGCCCCTGAGCCGCCGGTCAATCCCGCGCCGGGATGGGTGCCGGAGCCGCACAGGTAGAGATTCTGAATTGGCGTGCGATAGCGCGCCCAATCCAGCAGCGGACGCATGGTGAAGAACTGGTCCAGCGAAAGTTCACCGTGGAAGATGTGCCCGCCGGTGAGGCCGTAGGTTTCTTCCAAGTCCTGGGGAGTGATGATCTGGTGGCTCAGGATCAGCTCGGGCAGATTGGGCGCATATTGCGCCAGCGTCTTGACCACGGTGTCGCCGAGCGGCACGCGCTGTTTTTCCCAGTCGCTGCCTTTCAACTTGTAGGGAGCGTATTGCATGTAGATCGACATCACATGTCTTGCCCTCGGGCGCGAGCGAGGGATCGGTGAGCGATGGGATTGCGACTTCGAGATACGGCTGCTTGGAAAAATTGCCGTACTTGGATTCGTCGAAGGCGCGCTCGAGATAGTCGATTTCCGGTCCAATGTGAATGCGGCTGCTCAGTGCGCGATCGTGGTTTTCGCCCGCGAGCGCGGTGAATTTGGGAAGTCCGGCCAGCGCGAGATTTACCTTGGCGACCGTGCCCGGCATGCGATAGTGCTGCAACTTCATGACGAAATCGGGCGAGAGCTGTGCCGGATCAACCAGTTTCAGCAGCGTGCGTTTGGGGTCGGCGTTCGAGATCACTGCTCCGGCGGTAATTTCTTCGCCATTCGAGAGCACGACCCCGCTGGCGATGCCGTCCTTCACCCGGACTTCGATGACTTCGGCGCCGTTGCGAATCTCGGCCCCGGCCTGCTGGGCGGCGGCGGCCATGGCTTGCGTGACCGCGCCCATGCCTCCGCTGGCGAACCAGGAAGTACCCGCGGCGTGTTCGTCGCCGGCGGCGCGGATCAGCAGCACCAGGCTGCTGCCAGCGGACCACGGACCCAGGAACGTCCCGAAGATTCCGCGCGCGGCGATGGTGGCGCGCAGCAGTTCCGTCTCGAAATATTCCGCTACCAGATCAGCCACCGCCATCGGTCCCCAGCGCAGCAGGCGGTACATGTCGCGCCGACCCAGTTTGCGCAGGGCGCGGCCGGTATTGAGCATTCCCCACAGATCGCCTGAACTGGGATTATCGATGTCGGGTGGAGCCAGGGTGAGCGCCTTGCCAATGACTCGGCCCATCTTGGCGAGTGATGACTGGAATTGGGGATACTTCGTCGCATCTTTCTGCGAGAAATCCGCGATTTCCTGGGCGGCTTTTTCGGTGTCGTGGTAAAGAATGAGCGCGCGGCCGTCGGGTGACAATGCGGTCACCGCAACGTCGGTCCTGATCATGTTCAGGCCGTGCTTCTCCAACTGCATGGCTCGCACGATGTCGCGCCGCAGCGGCCCCGCCGAGTGCGCCAGAGTGGAGCAGCGGAAACCGGGATGAAATTCTTCCGTGATGGCAGCGCCGCCGGGTTGCGCGCGGCGCTCCAGCACCAGCGGCTTGTATCCGGCCTTGGCCAGGTAGAAGGCGGTGACCAGGCCGTTATGGCCGCCGCCAATGATGACTACATCGCGCTGCCCGGGCACGTTCGCCTTTCGAGACATGCTTAGGCCGCCCCCTTGAAGTCTTTCAGGATTTCGAGGGCTGCCAGCCTGCCCGGACCGCCCATGATCCCGCCACCGGGATGGGTGGCCGATCCGCACATGTAAAGGTTTTTAATCGGAGTGCGGAATTGCGCCCAGCCCGGCACCGGGCGCAGGAAGAAAAGCTGTTCCAGAGAAAGTTCGCCCTGGAAGATGTTGCCTTCGCTCAAGCCGAATTCGCGTTCGAGGTCGAGCGGCGTGACTACCTGGCGATGCAGGATGATGTCCTTGATGTTGGGCGCGTACTCGGCAATGGTGTTGATCACGTTGTCGCCGAAGGCCTCTTTCTGATCGTCCCAGTTGAGGCCGGGGCGCAGCTTGTAGGGCGCGTACTGCACGAAGCAGGACATGATGTGCTTTCCCGGCGGCGCGACCGAGGGATCGGTCAGCGTGGGAATCACCATGTCAATGTACGGGCGCCGGGAGAAGTTGCCGTACTTGGCATCGTCGTAAGCGCGCTCCATGTATTCCACGCTGGGCGAAATGGAAATCGCGCCCCGCAGGTGGGCCCCCGGTCCGGGTATGGCCTTGAAGTTCGGCAGCGCATCGAGCGCCAGGTTCACCTTGCCGGAAGAGCCGCGATACTTGTAACGATTCACGTCCTCCAGAAATTCCGCGGGCAACGTGCCGGCCTCGAGAAATTTCGTGAAGGTCAGCCGGGGATCGACGCTCGACGAGATGATGTCTGCATAAATTTCGTCCCCGTCGGCGAGAACGACGCCCTTGGCTTTACCGCTTTTCACGATGATCTGCGCAATGGCGGCCTTGGTCCGGATTTCGGCTCCAGCTTCGCGGGCGGCATCGGCGATGGCGTTTGAAATCGCCCCCGTGCCGCCGCGGGCAAACCCCCACGAACGGAAAGCGCCGTCAATTTCTCCCATGTAGTGATGCAGCAGAACGTAGGCTGTTCCCGGCGAACGCACCCCGAGGAAAGTCCCGATTATGCCCGAGGCTGACATCGTGGCCTTGAGCACATCGGTTTCAAACCATTGGTCCAGGAAGTCGATGGCGCTCATGGTCATCAACTGCACCTGGTTGTATTTGTCCTCGCTGGTCATGCCCTGAAAGCGGCGGCCGATGAAGAGCAGCTTCATCAGTTCCTTCGGATTGAGCGTCGCCGGATCGGGTGGAACCATGCTCAGGATCGGCTTTACGAAGCGGCACATGGCCTGCATCGCCTTGCCGAATTCGTCGTAGGCTTCGGCGTCAACTTTCGAGTGCCGCGCGATCTCGCGATGAGTTTTGCCGTGATCGTTCACCCGCCACAGATAGTCGCCGCTCGGCATGGGTGTGAAGGTGCCGTCGAGCGGCAGGATTTCCAGGCCATGGCGGGGCAGGTCGAGATCGCGAATGATCTCCGGCCGCAGGAGCGAGACCACGTAGGAGCACACCGAAAACTTGAATCCGGGAAAAACTTCCTCAGTGACAGCGGCGCCTCCGAGCACGTGCCGGCGCTCGAGAACCAGGACTTTCTTCCCGGCGCGCGCCAGATAGGCGGCCGTGGTGAGGCCGTTGTGCCCCCCGCCGATGATGATTGCGTCGTATTTCGAATTGCCGCTGGAAGCCATTTAAACCTTTAGCGCTGGGCGCTGATTTCAATTCGCAGGGATTTTAACAGGTATGGCCGGGAGCTGAGCTTATCGCGAATTCCCGTCCACGGAAAACGCAAGGATGGAGGTCAGAGACCGCTTTTGAGTACGGCCCAGCTCAACATCGGGTTGGAGGACGAAGGCATCATCGCGCCCTGTGGAGGCGAAACTGATTGTATCGGGAAGCGTACCCTTTGTCAGCCTGACTGGGAGTCAGGTGCAGGGAATTGCTGGGAACGATCAGGACTGCATATAATCCAGCACGAGCAGGTTTCCTCCGTGTCCTCAGTGTCCTCCGTGGTTTAAAGTTTTTCATAACCACGGAGGACACTGAGGACACGGAGATAGAAGGAGCGTCTTTTGCCAGTCGGAACCGCATTTCACGATAGAACTTTTCCGCTTTGCCAGAGCCTGAACTACCGCGAGTGGTCGGGCTACTACGCGGTCAGCGTTTATGAAGTGCATCACGAGCACGAGTACAACGCCATCCGCAACGCGGCCGCGCTCATCGATATTTCGCCACTCTACAAGTATCTGATCACGGGCAAGGATGCCACCAAGCTGGTGAACCGCATCATCACCCGCGACATCACTAAAGTGAGAGTGGGACAGGTAATTTATTGCTGCTGGTGCGACGAGCAGGGGAACGTGATCGACGACGGCACCATCACGCGCCTGGAAGAAAATAAGTATCGCTGGACCGCCGCCGACCCCAGCCTGCGCTGGTTCCGGCAAAACGGTTTGAACATGGACGTGCAGGTCGAAGACATTTCCGAGCAACTGGCCGCGCTGGCCTTGCAGGGACCCACCTCCGGCAAGCTGTTGAAGGCAGTTGCTGAAGCCGCGGACATCGCCAACCTCAAATACTTTCGCATGACCCGGGGGAAGATCGGCAACGTTTACGTGGACATCTCGCGCACCGGATACACCGGCGATCTGGGCTATGAAATCTGGGTCCCGTGGAATGACGCGGTAAAAGTCTGGGACGCGGTGATGGAAAAGGGCAAGCAGTTCGACATCCACGCCGCCGGAATGCTGGCGCTCGACGTAGCCCGGGTCGAAGCCGGGTTGCTGCTGATCGAAGTGGACTACACCAGCGCCAAGAAGGCGCTGATCGAATCGCAGAAATATTCTCCCTACGAGCTGGGTTTTGGAAAAATGGTCCACCTGGAGAAAGAAAATTTTATCGGCAAAGCCGCCCTGGTGAAGCAGCAGAAGCAGGGCGTGCCGCGGCAGTTTGTGGGCCTGGAAATCGATTGGCCTGAAGTGGAGGCGAGGTACGAGGAATTCGGCCTCACCCCGGCAGCGCCCAGCCAGGCGTCGCGCGTGGCCGTTCCCGTATATCTGGGCGAAAAACAGGTAGGCAAAGCAACGACCACCACATGGTCACCGGTACTGAAGAAGATGATCGCGCTGGCGAGCGTGGACACAGCGCACTCGCAAATCGGCACCAGGCTGCAGCTGGAAATTACCATCGAGGCCATGCGCCAGCAGGTAACGGCGAAAATTGTGAAGATGCCGTTCTTCAATCCGGAACGGAAGACGGCGACGCCGGTATAGATCGAACCACGTAGGGGCGGACGCCCTCGTCCGCCCAGCCGAGCGAAGCTCGGCAGTTCCCTTTAACAAGACTGTCGGGTTTTGCCCGACTGGGACGGGCGAGGCGCCCGCCCCTACGTGGTTTGTTTTTGTGCCTTCCTCTTTCCCGCCCAATAAATCCAGCCGCCCGCGGCCATCAGCGCCGCCGTGCCTCCTACAATTTTCAGAACTGCCAGCGGCTTGTTGGGATCATCCGCCGGCGGCACGACCGACAGCAGGATTGTGGCAGTCGTCGTAAGCAGCCCGATCACAGAGATCAACACGGCCACGGGCCTCCCTCCCGGAACCCGGATTACCTCCGGCCCTGCGGGCTCGCGCTGCAACTTGATCATGGCGGCAAACACGTACAGGTAAGGAATGAAGTAAACAATCACGGTCATGCTGGCCAGCACGTTGTAGGCGCCTTTGACGTTGGTTCCGGCCTGGCCGAGAAAAATGAACAGTATCCCGACAAAATATTGTATGAGCAGCGAGATCCAGGGCGTTTTCCAGCGCGGATGCAGCCTGCCAAACACCGGCGGCAAAAAATGGTCGATTCCGGCGACAAACGGCAACCGGGCCACCGCAGCGAGATAAGCCGCGGCTGCCCCGACGTTGCTCAGCGCGATCAGGAATGCCGCCAGCGGCAGCGTCCAGTAGTACCCCACGCGCTCGACCGTCTTCGCGATGGCCTGCACCAGCCCTTGCAGGTTGCTGACTTCCGTCGAGGGCAGCGCCACCAGCACGCCTATCGTCCCAATGATGTAGCAAAACGCGACCGTCATTCCCGCCGCCAACACCGCCCAGGGAATGGTGCGGCGCGGATTCTTGATTTCCCCGCCCAGGAACGAGCCGGCTTCACATCCCCCGAACGCGAACACCAGCAACGACCAGAAAATAATGTCCTTGAAGTGAATGCTCGGCGTCAGGGTGTGCAGGGTGAACGCGTTGGCTGAGCCAAAGCGGTGCCATGCAATGGCGCCCATGACGATCACGATCACCGCCGGAATCCACATGGCAACCGCGCCGACGTTATGCAGCCATTTGCCAACGTCCAGGCCGACCACGTTCACCACTGTTGCGAGCGTCAACGTGAGCAGCGAAAAGATGATGTAGAAAGTCGCGTCGCTCGAGAGATGTCCCCATGCGCCCTGCCGCATGTAAATTACGTTGCTGGCGGCGAAATAAAGCACGGCGGGGAAATATGGTAGGTTGCTGGTCCAGTACGCCCACGCCGACATGAATCCGGAAAAGTCTCCGAACGCTTTTTTGCTCCAGACGTAGAGCCCGCCCTCATCCGGATATCGCGACGACAGTTCGACGACGGAAAACGCCAGAGGGATATAGAAAACCAGCCACGCCCCAATCCAGATCACAATCGAACTGGGCCCGGCGGCCGCAGCGGTGGCAATCCAGCGCAGGCTGATGCCGGTGACCACGTAGAAAAGTACGAGGTCGCGGAAGCCCATGACTCGCTTGGGTTGATTCTGCGGGTCGGGGTTGGCGGGAGATTCCTGCCCGATACTCAGGGATGTCGCATCGGCGGCTGGTCTGGTGTCGTCCACTATCGTGTGTGGTGCCGCGAGTTTCAGACAGCTGACGGAGACTGGAGGCTCAGCGCCGGCTGCTTCCGCCCAGGATCGAACCCAGCACGCCGCGGATAATCTGGCGTCCAACCGAAGCTGCCGATGGAACGCGCAGCGCTCTTCATCATGGCATCGACCACGGTGTCCCCGCGTCGCCCTGTTCCTCCGCCCAGGCTGGTGGGAAGGCTCAGATTTTCATACCAGGGTTTGTCCGCCGGCGTTTGAGTTTGGCTGGCGCCGGGTACCGGAGATTGCTGCGCTTTGCTTTTCAGCCGCTCGTAGGCGGATTCACGGTCCACGACTTTCTCGTACACGCCAAATATCACCGAGCTACTGATGATCTGCTGCCGCTGCGCGGGAGTGATCGGACCGATCTGGCTGTGCGGCGGGCAAACCAGGGCGCGTTCGACGATACCGGGAGTTCCTTTTTCGTCGAGGAATGAAGCCAGGGCCTCGCCGACCGCGAGTTCGGTGATGACGGTTTCCACATTCAACTTGGGATTGGTGCGAAAGGTCTGGGCCGCGGCGCGCACGGCTTTCTGGTCTTTGGGAGTGAAAGCGCGGAGCGCGTGCTGGACCCGGTTGCCCAGCTGTCCCAGCACAACTTCGGGCACGTCCAGCGGATTCTGCGTGACAAAATAAACGCCCACACCTTTGGAACGAATCAGCCGGATGACCTGTTCGATCTTGGCCTGAAGAGTTGACGGCAAATCGGTAAACAGCAGGTGGGCTTCATCGAAGAAGAAGACCAGCTTGGGTTTCTCCGGGTCACCGACTTCGGGCAGCTTCTCAAATAATTCCGACAGCATCCACAGCAGGAAAGTGGCATAGAGCTGCGGCGAAGCCATGAGCTTGTCGGCGGCCAGGATGTTGATCACGCCGCGTCCCCTGGTGTCGGTTTGCAGCAGGTCGTCGAAATTCAGCGCGGGCTCGCCAAAAAACTTGTCGCCACCCTGCTCCTGCAATGCGGTCAGAGAGCGCTGAATAGTGCCGATGCTGGCGGGTGAAATGTTGCCATACTGGGTCTGAAAATCTTTGGCCGAATCGCCTACGTGCTGCAGCATGGCTTGCAGATCTTTTAGATCAAGCAATAGAAGGCCGTTGTCATCGGCAATCTTGAACACCAGCGCCATGACACCCGACTGGGTCTCGTTCAGGTTCAGGATGCGGCTGATGAGCAGCGGCCCCATCTCCGAAATGGTGGCGCGGACGGGATGGCCCTGCTCGCCGAAGACATCCCAGAAGGTGACCGGAGAACCATTGAAGCTGAAGTCGGTCAGGCCCAATTTCTTTACCCGGTCCTGTACTTTGGGATTGTCACTGCCGGGCTGGCTGATTCCGGAAAGGTCGCCCTTCACATCGGCAGCAAAGATCGGCACGCCGACGCGGCTGAAGCTCTCCGCCATCACTTGCAGCGTGACCGTCTTGCCCGTGCCGGTGGCGCCGGCGACGAGGCCGTGCCGGTTCGACATGCCGGGCAACAAGTACAGCGGGTTGTCCCCCTTGGCGATCAGGAGAGGGTCCGTCATGAAATTCTCCGCGGTGCCGGAAGATCGGGCGATTTGTTAGTCAGGTGATTGTAAAGACATGGCGGGCGTATGCCAACTGCGGCCTGCGCCACCTGATTTCCTAGCGACCTTTGCGGAGTCCTTCGCGACCTTTGCGGTAAAGATTTTGATTTTGCCGTGACACACGCAAAAATCTTAAACCGCAAAGGTCGCCAAGAATTCCGCAAAGGTCGCAACGGAAATCAGGATACGCGCGGCGCATTTCTGCTCAACCGCTTCCAGTACAAATATCCAGGCACGCCGATCGACACAATTGCAGCACCCCAGAATGCCTCGGTAGGCCGCGTGACGATCGTGTTCAGGGTCCAGGCGCCGCCGACCAGCACATAGATCGCAGGAAGCCAGGGATATCCCGAGCAGCGGTAGGGACGGGGAAGTTCAGGACGCTTCCAGCGCAGGATGAACAAGCCAATTACCGTGAGCATGTACGACAGCACCATGCCAAACATCACGTAGGTGTAGAGCTGGTCGTAACGGCCGCTGAGCGTAAGCACTGCGCCCCAGATGCCCTGGCCGATCAGGCTGAACGCGGGCGTCCGCCATTTGGGATGGACTTCCGCCATCTTCTGGAAGAAGGCGCCATCGCGGGCCATGGCAAAGTACACGCGCGCGCCGCTCATGGTGCAGCTAGCCATGGCGCCGAAGCAGGACACTGCGATCAGAGCCGACAGCCACACCGCAGCCGCGGGAGAAAATAGTGCAACCGCGGCGGAGTGCGCAATGATTTCGTGTTTCGCAATCTCGTCCAGCGGCAGCGCGTAAACGTATGTCATGTTCATCGCCATGTAAATAATGCCGACGGCGACTACTCCGAGCACCATGGCGCGCGGCACATTCCGGCGCGGATCTTTGACCTCGCCAGAAACCCATGTGATGTACACCCAGCCGTCGTAGGCCCAGAAAACGGCGATCAATGCCACCCCGAATGCGGAGATCAATTGCCCGGCGCTCAATCCCAGAGTGAGGCTTTGCCCCGGCGCCGGAGAGAAATGGTGCCAGTCGCCTTTGCCGATGGCGAATCCCAGAATTACGAAGGCGGCCATGGCGGCAAACTTGGCCCAGGTGGCCAAGTTTTGCAAAACTGTGCCCCAGCGCAGTCCGACCACGTTGATCCAGGTCACGATAAAAATCGCAACCAGCGCCACAAGGTGGGCGCGGGTGAGAACGATTCCCGCGGCGGCGAAGATAATGTGGTCCTGAGAAATCGCGGGGACAATTCCGCCGAGATATGCTGCCGAAGCCACCGAGAGCGCCGCGATAGTGCCGCCGTTGGCCACGCTGAACAGCATCCATCCGTAGAGAAATGCGGGCAGGTCGCCATACGCTTCGCGCAGATAAACGTACTGGCCGCCGGAGTCGGGAAACATCGAGCCCAGTTCGGCGAAGGCATTGCATCCCAGCAGGGAAATACCTGCACCCAGAATCCAGACCAGGAGGAATAGCACGGGATGCGGCAGTGGGCCGGCAATGTCTTTCGCGGTCAGGAAAATCGAAGAGCCGATGATGCCTCCGCACAAGAGCAGGACGGAATCGAGCAGGCTGAGTCCGCGAACCAGGCTGGGCGATTCGGATTTCGAGGGGGAGGGCGAAGAGGCCGGAGGCAGGCTCATTAATTATCCCATTCCCAGTTCGTCGGGAGATTCCAGCGGAGTTCCGCAGCGCCGGCAGATGACGGCCGAACAATCGCCGCAAGTCAGCGGATCGGTTACTTCCTGGCTGCACCGGGGACAGTAGAGTGGCTCCGGGTCAGGCTCCGGCCGCGGGGTTGAGCTCATGAGGATGGCAATGTAGCACATGTGCGTTGCCTCGAACCACGCTGGCCTGGACGACGCAGGCGCGACCACGACCCACGTAGGCCCGGACGCCCTCGTTCGGGCGGGCGAGCAAAGCTCGCCAGGTTTTTCGCCTGAGGAATGAACTCGCGCCGGGCCTTGCCCGGCCGGGCGGACGAGGGCGTCCGCCCCTACGTGGGCATCTGTGGCGTTAAGATAATTGCATGCCCGACAAATCCCGCACTCCCGATGAAAACCTGCAGCTGGAATTCAATCGCTGGGCGCTGGCTGGTGAAGGCCCGAAGATGGAAAACCATCATCTCGACATCACCGGGAAGACTCTACGGTTGATGGACCTGCGCCCGGGCGAGCGCGTGCTCGATCTCGGCTGCGGCTCTGGTTGGGCGACGCGGCTGCTTTCGCGCCTGGTGGGCGATGGGCCCGAGGGTTTCGGCCAGGTTGTAGGTCTTGACGTTTCCGACGAAATGGTCCGCCAGGCACGCGCGTCTTCGAAAGACTTTGAGAATATTCTGTACGTCTGGGGATCGGCGCAGCAGATTCCGTGGGAGGAAAACTTTTTCGACAAAGTCCTGTCGGTAGAGTCTTTTTACTACTACGCGGACCAGGACCGGGCACTGTCCGAGCTCTTTCGGGTCATGGCTCCGCACGGGCGTTTGTTCATCCTGATCAATCTGTACCGCGACAATCCCTACTCGCTGCAATGGGTGGACAAGCTGAAAGTCCCGGTGCACGTGCGTTCCGAGGCGGAGTATGTCGAGCTCCTGAAGAAGCATGCATTTGAAAAAGTCGAAGCGCAGCGCATCCCGGACGATACGCCCACCCCGGACAACTATCAGACGAAGTCCTTCCACAGCCTCGAAGATTTGCGAGCGTGCAAGAAGACGGGAGCGCTGCTGCTGATGGCATCAAAGCCCGACCTGCGAACCCCAGCCCCAGGCTATACAATTTACTGAGTCCCTGTGTGGGGCGGGCGCCCTCGCCCGCCGCCTTTGCAGTTGATTTTGTTCCGCTATTCTTCACTGTTAAGTGCACGACTCCTGGCAGGAAACAAAGTCAAAGTCAAAGGCGGCGGGCGAGGGCGCGCGCCCCCCACTACTCCTAACGCCCTTACTTCACCAGGCGGTTGTATTTCTTCAACACTTCGCGGAGACGATCATGGGGCAATCCGATGACCTCAACGTCGTTGATGCCTTTCATCGTTTTCGCGGCCACCATGGCATTGACCACCGCTTCTTCGGTGGCCTGCACCGTCGCGAGGAAGATCGGGTTCAGGCGCTGGTTGGGAAGCATGGTCAGCTGGTGCACGCCCTTGGGCTCCGCCGCTCCCGGGTTCGCGGTTGAGAAGGCGATAAAAATGTCTCCTGAACCATCGCCGGAAAAACTGCCATCCCGGCCCAAACCCAACGACACGCGACGGGCCACGCGCTTCAGTTGGGTAGGAATCAGGGGCGCGTCGGTGGCCACCACCACGATGATGGATCCGATGTCATCATCGCGGACGGTATGCTCGCCGATCTCCCGGCCCACCGGCACTCCCGCGATGCGGAGTTGGCTGCGAGCTCCGTAATTGCATTGCACCAGGACGCCGACCGTGTAGCCACCGTACCTCGCATCGAGCACCCGCGAGGAAGTCCCGATTCCGCCTTTGAACTCATTGCAGATCATGCCGGTCCCTCCGCCCACACTGCCTTCTTCGACGGGGCCGCCCTTTGCCGTGTCGAGGGCATGGAAAACGTGTTCCGGCTTGACGTGAAATCCGTTGGCGTCGTTCAAGTCGCCATCCCAGGTTTCGGCCACCACCGGCAGAGACCACCAGTAGCCATCGTCGTCCGGAGGAGCATGTTGCACGCGCCAGGCAATCACCGCATCGCGCACCACGCCCACGCTGTGCGTGTTTGTGATCATCACCGGGCCATCCAGGAAACCTGAATCTTCCACCCAGGTGGTCCCAGTCATTTCGCCGTTGCCATTAAGGGTGAACCAGCCGGCGAAGACCGAATCCTTGAAGTTGTGGCCACGGGGAAGAATGGCAGTCACACCCGTCCGGACCGGACCGACGCCGACCTTCAGCGGGCCACTGCCTGAAATCAGGGTGGTCTGGCCAACCTCCACGCCCTTTACATCGGTGATGGCGTTGAGGGGGCCGGGGGTGCCGTCAAAAGGAACTCCCAGGTCGCGCGCGCGAGTTCCGGTTTGGGCCGCCGCGGTGGCGGGCAGCAAGGAAAAAAACAGGGCAGCGAGCAATGCCCAGCCCGCTTCCAGCATCCAAGTCTTCCGTGGTAAGTTTGGCAGCATAGGGTATCCAGTGTTCGGCTTCGGATACAATTCCGTCAAGGCGGAGGGTGGAATGGAAAACTGGAAGGTGGCGCTGGTGAGTGGTGCCGCGGGCGTGGGCACGGCGATGTTCCTGAAGAAAAAATGGACGGCTGGAATCATTCTGGCGGGCGTCGGAATGGCTGCGCTGGCTTCGGAATATCCCGAGAAATTCGCCGAAGTGCGCCGGCGGCTGCCCGACTTTATCGAGCGCGGCAACAATTTTCTTGAGGTTGCCACCCGGGTGGGAGACCGTCTGGCGGAAGCAGCGGAGAGCCGCTCCCAGACGTGGTACGAGTCGTTGCTTACCCACTGACGCCGATGCTGGAGGACGGACTATTCGATGCCCAGAGTCTTGCGGGCATCGGGACTGAGCCGCTCCGGAGTCCACGGCGGAGTCCAGACTACGTTGACGGTGGCATTGCGCACTCCGGGCATCTGTTCCACCCGGGCCTTGACTTGTTCACCGATCATGACGTGCGAGGGACAGCCTTGAGCTGTGAGGGTCATTTCCACGGTCACGTCCTGTTTCTCTTCCGGCGCGGGGTCGAAGCGGACCCCGTAAATCAGTCCCAGATCGACAATGTTGACTGGAATTTCCGGATCGTAACACTGCTTCAATGCGCTTAGGACCTCGTCCTCGGTAAGAGTAGCCATGCGTTCTCCTCAAATCGGGCACTCCCTGGGTGAGTCGAGTGTCGATGCTGATAGTTTACACGGCCAGGCGCTGTCGATGTTCAGGGCAACCACCTATGACCTCAGAAGCGAAGCGGAAAATCCAGTTTGTACTGGCAGTTGTGATTGCCGCGGCAGCTCTTCGTGCCGGGTATGTTGTGTATGAGCGGCACGCCAATGCGGCCAAAGAGACCAGACAGCAGGCGCCGCCCCTGAATCCTGACTATTACGTCGTTCCCAAGAAACTCTATCCCTATGATCTGAAGTCTGCGAAACAGCTTATCCAGCAACCGGTGTGGGTCCGGGAAGGTTACCGCTTCACCTACTACCCTTACAACCGGTCGCGTCATCGCACGGACTTTGCGCATGAGGCCGGGCTGCTGCTACCCATCCAGAAGCTGGAAATCAAGGATGTGGTCACCGATACCGCGCCGCACTCCGCGCATCTGCATCAGGTGATGGCGGTGTTCGAATTGGATGGCAAGAGCTACGCGGTCCCTATTGGTTCGCAGGTCGGCGACAGTTATCAGATCTATTCCGACGAAATGTTTTTCATCCAGGATCCGCACGAGTTGTACAAGCACTGGCCGGCCGACGTCTGGGCATCCATCGAGCAACACCAGATCAAGCCCGGGATGAATGAATTTCAGGCGTATTTTGCCATCGGGATGGGAGTTCCCGAGCGGTCCAGCGATCCGGCGGTGAAGACGGTGCACTATCCCAACGGAGGCAAGCCGGTGACCATCACTTTCCGCGACGGCAAGGCGGCCGAGATCACGGGCGGGTAGGAAAGTTAACTGAGATCTGACAACTTGGATCTGAGATCTGAAACCCGCACGAAAGCAAAGTCCAGAAACCAGAAACCACCCTTCACTTCACCACCGGCGACTTGTCCGTCGCCGGCCCCTGCTCATCGGCGTGAATCTCATTATCTTCGTCGGCGTAGAACGAGCGGTGCTCGGCATCGAGTTGCTTGGGCGTGAGGGTCAAATCGAATCCGTTTTTGTTGGGACGAAAACCGACGGAGTAGTCGCCGCGGTCCGGGTTCACCATGCGCTTGGTAAAGGACCCGGTGTGCACCAGTTGCGCCAGCGACGCGGCAAACTTGTCATTCTTCTTCTTGTAGAGCTTCTGGGCGCGCAGTACGGTGCGCATGTAGCCCAGGGCAGCGGCTTCCGAGTCCGATCGGGCGGGATCGCCCTTGAACTTGGGCTGGTATGGGGTCTGTGCCGCGGCCACCGTACAGCTCACCAGCACCATCGCCGCAACCCTGCAAATATGCTGTTTCACCCGTCTGCCTCGCGATTTCATGAGTAGTTACCCGCCATATTTTAGATGCTGAACACGTTACCGGCGTAATCGTTAGGGATCAGTCGAATGTTCTCATGGCCGGGAAATGCAGCTATGCTAATCCAGCTTTTGGAATAAAGCAGGAAACCCTATCAAACAGGAAACCCTATGAAGGCTGCAACCGCCATGAAGGCTTCACCAGCAAAAAAACCGGCCATCCGACTGGCTGTGGTGGAGAGCGATCCACTGCGCTTTGTGGGATTTCGCGCCCTGTTTGACTCGGAAACGGATTTCGAGCTGATCGCGGCCTCGTTGCCCGACATCGGCAGCCTGCCCAACATTGATCTGGTGCTCCTGGGGAACCGCAATGGACAGAACCTGTTCGACCTGATGGCCAGCCTCAAAGCCAGCCGTCCTGACCTGCGCATTATTGTGACAGGTTCGGGCATGGACGAGGAAACCATCTTGAAGGCCATTGCTTCCGGGGCCAAAGGATACGTGGACGAAGCGGCCTCGCCGGCTGAATTTGTGCAGGCCATCCGCATCGTGAATCAGGGTTCCGTGTGGGCGCCGCGCCGGGTGCTTTCCCTGTTTATCGAGCGTGTGAGTTCAGCTCCGGGCCGGGTCTTTCCCGCCGGCCGCGTGACTTTTACCGACCGCGAGAAGGAAGTCCTGGAAATGCTGGTAGCGGGCCGCTCCAACAAGGAAATCGGTTCTGCCCTGGGCATCGAGGAACGCACCGTCAAGGCCCACGTAGCCAAGCTGATGCGGAAGGTGGGAGTGCAGAACCGGATCGCGCTGTCGGTGCACGCCATCACGCACTCGCTGGTCACCGCGAAATAAGATAATTTTAGAATTTACGGATTGCCGAATTGCCGGATTTGGAATCCGTCAATTCGGCAATCCGTCAATTCGTCATCAAACAAGATCTAGCCTTTCTAGCGGTCAATCCTCGAAGTTACTTTAGGACAATACCCTGGGTAATCTTGTCGCTTCAGCCCGCTCCACGCATACTCGCTTCACCTACCACAGAACCTGGGAGACGGGGTTGGGAGCGGAGATTTAGGGTCACCGCTACTGGCCCCGATTTTTTTTGGCCGCGCAATTCCCCACCCGTCAACCACGCTTTCCCGCAAAATCCGCTAAAATCAGTGTACTGAGTTGCCAATAAACTCTACCAAGTCCAGAAAGTAAGGAAGAAATGAAAAAACTGCTGCTTCTGTGTGTAGTCGCGGGTCTCGCCATTTCCACGTTTGCCAAGGATGATGAAGACCAGAACAAGGCCGAAGACCGCGTTAAAGCCGCCAGCACCGTGCTGGAGGAGATTGAGTCGGCCCCTGACCAGGGCATTCCGGAAGAAGTGCTGGGTTCAGCCCAATGTGTGGCCGTAGTTCCCACCATGCTGAAGGGCGGTTTCATTGTTGGCGCCCGATTTGGACGCGGCGTTGCCAGTTGCAGGACTCCTAAGGGTTGGAGCGCGCCGGCCTTCTTTACCATCAAGGGCGGCAGCTTTGGCCTGCAGATTGGCGCGCAGGCGGTTGATCTGGTCATGCTTATCATGAACGACAATGGCATGAAGAACCTGTTAAGCAGCGAGTTCAAGCTGGGGGCCGATGCCAGCGTGGCGGCCGGGCCGGTGGGCCGGCATGCCGCCGCGGACACCGACTGGAAGCTAAAGGCGCAGGTTCTGAGCTATTCCCGGGCCCGCGGACTGTTTGCCGGCCTCGAACTGAGCGGCGCCGCGATCAGCCAGGACAAGGACGCCACCCGCGAGTTCTATAACCGCATGGTGCCCTTCAAGACCTCGCTGACCGGCACGATCGACGCTCCGGCCAATGCCTACCCGTTCCTGAACACCCTGGCCAAGTGGGCCAAGACGGCAGCCACCAAGTAACCAGGTGTGAATGTAGGCGCGAGCGTCCCGCTCGTGCAGAGGTCAGCACGAGCGGGGACGCTCGCGCCTACATCAAGCTAACGTCTCGTTTGACAACCCACTTTCCCCTTGCTACCGTCACCAGTTTCCTTAAATGCGTCAGCGATTCGAGTACGCGCTCGCGTGGCCGTTCATCAAGACTCTAAGCCTGCTACCTCGTCCGCTTTCGCGCGCAGCTGCAATATCTCTTGCCTGGATGGTTTACCTGCTGCATGTACGTTTGCGGCGGGTGGGCATGCGCAATCTGGCCATGGCGATGCCGGAAAAGAGCCGCCGCGAGCATGCCCGCATCTTGCGCGGAGAATTTACCTCGCTGGGCCGCCAGCTGGCTGAGGTCTGCCAGTTTCCCCGATATACCAGGGAGAACGTCAACCGCGTGGTCGTCTATGACGGCTTCGAGAACTACGAGCGGGCCGCCGCTCGCGGCAAGGGGGTATTGTTTCTTACCGCTCACTTTGGCGGCTGGGAACTCTCCGCCTTTGTGCATTCGCTGCATGGCCACTGGATGAATGTTGTGGTCCGCAACCTGGATAACGTCTATCTCGATCGCCTGATTCAGCGTTATCGCTCGATGCACGGCAACACCACCGTCAGCAAAGACAATTTCGTGCGCGGGCTGCTGCAGGCGATGAAAGCCGGGGAGATGGTTGGCCTTCTGATGGACACCAACATGACTCCGCCGCAAGGCGTGTTCGTGAATTTCTTTGGCATTCCCGCCTGCACCGCCAGCGGCCTGGCCAGAATAGCGCTGCGCACCGACGCCGCCGTGGTCCCAGGCTTCACCATCTGGGACCCAACCCTGCGCAAATACCGGCTGCGCTTCGATCCAGCCGTCAATCTGGTTCGTACCGGCAACGACGAAGACGATATCGTCACCAACACTCAGATATTCACCAAGATCACAGAGGACTATGTGCGCCGCTATCCCGACCAGTGGTTGTGGGTACACCGGCGCTGGAAGACGCGGCCGCCGGGCGAGCCGGGGTTGTACTAAGAGAGGCAGCTTCTAGCTCCTGGCTGCTAGCTTGTGGCGAAGCCGTTTCTAAGCAGCTCTAGCCAGAAGCCAGTAGCTAGGAGCTGCGTCTAAAACCAATCGCTGCGATAGGCAATCCACCAACTGGCGTAGGCGATGGGGATGGTTGCCAGCAGGGCCCACCAAATCGGCAGGATAAAGTCCGCGGCCAGCCCCAACACCGTGAAAGCGGCCCAGAAGATTTTCTTCTCCATGCCAACATTCTAGACCCGGGCCAGCTTTTCTTTCCCTGGCCAAACGTATACAAAGGTGCAATGAAGCGGTCACTCCTTTCGGTTGCCCAGGCGTTGCAGGCGCAGGTGGTGGGAGATGTCGCGGTCGAAGTCAGTGGAATCGCCAGCATTTCGCAGGCATCTCCTGTAGACCTGGTGTTTGTCGAAGATGAAAAGAGCTTGCGGGCGGCGCTTGGTTCGCGGGCCGCGGCGGTCATCGCGGGTGAGTTTGCCAGGGCTTCGGATTCGAAGGAAAAGAGTGATGGCAAGCCCCTGCTGCTATGCAAGCATCCCAGACTGGCGTTTGCGCGGGCGGCACGGTTACTTTGTCCCGCGCCGGAGCGGTACCCCGGGACCCATCCCACTGCGGTCGTGCATGCTTCGGCCAGGCTGGGCAGGAACGTGATCGTGGCAGAGCGAGCCGTCATCGGCGAGAGCGCTGAGATCGGCGATCACACCTGGATTGGAGCGGGCACTGTAATCGGTGCATCCGTTCGCGCAGGCAGGGATTGCGAGATATACCCCAATGTAACCATCTACGCGGGTGCTCGGCTCGGTGACCGCGTGATTGTTCATGCTGGAGCGGTACTGGGAGGCGATGGGTTCGGCTATGTCCGCGATCCGGCCAGCGGGCACTACGAGAAGTTTCCCCAGGTAGGGCGGCTCGAGATCGGAGATGACGTGGAGATTGGGGCCAACTCGACCATCGATCGGGGAGCGCTCGAAGTCACCCGCATCGGACGCGGCGCAAAGATCGATAATCTGGTGCACATCGGGCACAACTGCCAGATCGGGGAGGACGTGGTGATCGCCGCCCAGACCGGGCTCTCCGGCAGCATCGTGATCGAGAAGAATGTCGTGCTGGGCGGCCAGGTGGGTATCGGAGAGCACGCCCGCATCGAAGAGGGTGTGATGCTGGGCGGACAAGGCGGCGTTCTTCCCAACAAAGTGCTGCGCGGCAAGGGCGTGGCGTTCTGGGGAACCCCGGCACGCCCGGTGCGCGAGTACTTGAAACAGCTGGCGGCATTGGCGCGGCTGGCAAGGAAGTAGTCGTTGGTCCTTGGTCGTTGGCCGTTGGCCGTTGGCCAAAACTAATTCCCCAAGATCACCGGCGCTAATGGCCAACGACCAACGACCAACGGCCAAAGACTACTTCCTATGGCCATCATCGTTATCGGCGGGCACTCGCGCAGCGTGGGCAAGACCAGCGTGGTCGCCGGACTCATCGCTGCCCTGCCCGAATACAACTGGACAGCGTTCAAAATCACCCAATATGGACACGGCGTTTGCTCGAGGGACGGGAAGCCCTGTCACTGCGCGACGGACGACCACAGCTGGGCAATTTCCGAAGAGACTGATCGCACCGGGGATTCCGATAGCTCCCGTTTTCTGGCGGCGGGAGCGGCCCGGGCATGGTGGGTGCGGACGGAGCAGGGACGGCTGGCGGAGGCCATGCCCACCATCCGCCGCAAGCTGCAGGATGGCGAGAATGCGATACTGGAGTCGAACAGCGTTCTCAAATTTCTGCGCCCGGACCTCTATCTCACCGTGCTCGATCCCGCGACCACGGACTTCAAAAAATCAGCCCAGGAGTTTCTCGACCGGGCCGACGCGGTCATCCTGCACGAAAGCCCGGTCCCAGTGCCGGTATGGCCGGAGACTTCGCTGAAACCGGTGTCCGGCCGGCCGGTGTTTCGGATTTGTCCCCCAAACTACGTCACCTCCCAGATCGTCGAATTTGTAAAGCTGAAACTAACCACGGAGGACACTGAGGACACGGAGAAAACCTGAGCGCTTTTTCTCTGTGTCCTCAGTGTCCTCCGTGGTTATCTTGTGACTATGCCAGCGCCCATCAAGCCGACGGTTTCTCTGGAAGTCCTGAATCAGGTTGACGTTCGTGTCGGGACGATCCTCGCAGTGGACGATGTGCCAAACTCCGACAAGCTGGTTCAGTTGCGCGTGAGTTTCGGCGATCACGAGCGCACCATCGTGGCCGGAATGAAAACAGAACGCGCCCATCCGCAAGAGATTGTGGGCCGGCAGGCGCTGTTCGTAGTGAACCTGGAGCCGCGCAAGATGCGAGCCGTGGTATCGGAAGGCATGCTTTTCGACATCGGTTACGCCGACGGGGTGCGTCCCGTGCTGGCCACACCGGAAAGTCCGGTGCCCGACGGGACCAGGGCAGGCTAGGATCTGCGCGAGTGCGCCAGTTCCCACACCTTCGTATATTTCCAGGAAACGTAAACCGCGTGACAAAGATGCAGCAGCAGTCCTTCGCGGCCGTCAAGAAAACCGAGCCGGAAAAAATAGTTATAGACGAACGTCGTCAGCGGACGCACTGCGATATTTATGACGCTGAATCCCGTTCGCCCCTCGGCGACGGCCATTTCCGCCCCCAGCGAAGAGTAGCGGTTCATGTGGGCGATGTAGTCGGAGACCGTGGGGTAGCAGTGGTGCAGGAGAGCACCCTGCTTGAGGGTAGCGGACGCGCCGCTGACCTGGACCGTCTCGTGCACGGCGCGGTCTTCGAAGCGGCCGCAACCACGACGGAAGAGGCGCAGCTTGGGGTCGGGCCAAAAGCCTCCATGTTTGATCCACCGGCCGAGGAATTCATTCTTGCGCCGGATACAAACCCCTGCGACTGTCTGCTCGCCTTTTAGGTCGATGCAATTTGCTAATTCGGCCCGGGCATCCTGCATCATGAAGGGATGAGCATCGGCCTCACGCCGCACGGAATCCACTCGTTCGAGATTCTCCAGCGCTGTGGTAAGCGCACTCTGCAGTTGCCCGTCCAACTCCTCGTCCGCATCCAGGCTCAGGATCCAATCGCCGGTAGCCTTCTCGATCGCGGAATTCTTTTGCGCGGCGTAGCCCTTCCAGGCTTCGACGAAGACTCTCGCACCATATGACTTCGCAATCTCCACGGTGCGGTCTGTGGAACCTGAATCCACCACAATGATCTCGCCTTGCCCGTCGCGCACCAGGGGCCGCACACTCTCCAGGGTGCGTGCCAGGTTGGCTTCTTCGTTGCAGGTGATCAAGACCACGGAGAGCTTCACGCGGAGAGGATAAACCGTAAGACCGCAGCGGCGGAATGCCCGCAGGGGTACAACAGTGCGTGGGTCGGACACTCCCTTCGAGGGAGTGTCCGACCCACACAAAAAACTACTGCGGTGGAGGCTGCGGCGGCATTACCGACTGCGGCACGTCCGGCCGGGCGGAGACGAAGGGAACGGAAGGCATGTGCGTCACTTCGCCGCGTTCGGCATCGGCCAGCAGGATTCCCGAGTGGTCCAGCAGCAGTCCGGTGGCGCGATCCAGTTCAACCTGGGCTTTTTCGTAGGCAGCCATGGCTGACACCAACGTGGACTCGGCCTGCGCCAGGGCGCTGCGGTTCTGCAGCACCAGCGTGGTGGTGGAAGCCCCCAGAGCGTACTTCTTCTGTTCCGCGTCCAGCGATTGGCGGCCCAGGTCAACTGCCGCCTGGGCGGAAGATACGCTGGCCCGGTTCTGCTGCACCGCAAACTGGGCGTTGCGTATTTCGATGCGGACCTGGTTCTCCAGTTGCTGCAACCGCATCTGCGCCTGGCGGTATTCCAGTTCCGACCTGATCTGAGTGGCCTGCGCCACCCGGTTCCTCAGCGGTATGGTCAGCTGCAATCCGACGCCTTTGTCAGGAGCGGTGGAATTGACCAACTGGTTGAGAGTGCTGCCATAGCTCACCGGCGTCACTGGATTTGTCGAGCAACCGAAGGGCTGTGGCTGTGGAGGCGGCGGACACAAATTGGCTGCATTCTGCGCCCCTCCCAGTCCCGATCCGCCATAGTAGCCGTAGAGATCCAAAGAGGGCAGCAGTGAACTGCGCACCGACTTGATGCTGATCTCCTGGTTCTTCAGATTGATGCGGGCCTCCGCCAGTTCTCCGCGACGGCTCAGCGCTTCGTTCACCAGATCTTGCGTCGGAACCACCGGTTCCTGGTCGGGCAAGTGCATGGTGGACGTCGGAATCACCTCGGCATCCGCCAGCCGGGGATCCACCAGAGTGCGGCTGAGCGCATTCTTCATCAGGAGTTGCTGCAATTGCAGGTTGGTCTGCGCCAGCGTGAGCTGCTGTTGATCGCTGGCCACCGTGCTCTGTGCCCGCACCGTTTCGATGGGGGCCAGAGTGCCGATTTCCACCTGCTTCTGCGTGTCAGAAAGGGTCTTCTGCGCAAAGGTGAGGGACTCGTTCTGCACCCTCACGTTTTCGTACGCGTACACCAGGTCCCAGTACATGTTTTCGATCTGGTCCACGGTGGTAATAATTTGCAGACGAAAGGCCACGTCGGAAATCTCGCGGTTATTTTTCGCGATGCGGATGAAGCGCGTGTTGGGCGCAAAGCCAAAGCCCTGCAGCAGGTGCTGGGTAAACCTTGCCTCAAAGTTGGAGCCCAGCGTTGGGCTCAGAGTGGCAAACGTCGAATCGGTGGTGCTCGCGGGTGTTGTTAAATCCCACCTGGAGGTCCGAGCCCCACTTGAAGCCCTGCAAATAAGAAAAGTTGGCGTTGGTGGTGTTCTGGACAGTGATGGGAAGAGCAAAGGTGCTGGAGGACAGAATATTGTTGTGATCAAACTGCAACGAACCGGTGACCACCGGATCGAAACTGGTGATCTGCGGCCCGCTCCCCAGAGTGCTGGTGACCAGGCCCGACGCGCCTCCGCCGGCGCCCGCGGTCCCGCTCACGCTGGTGCCGCCGGGGCCCGAGCCGATGGTCCCGCCCAATCCGCCCGCGTTGCCTCCGGGCGTGCCTTGCAGCAGGCCCAGGCTCACACCCAGCGTGTTCGCGCCCGCGTTGGCCCGCAGTACGTCGGTGTCGGCGATGTTAAGGTTGTAGCGGGAAATGGCGATGTCCAGGTTGTTTTCGAGAGCCAGCGCCACCGCGTCGTTCATGGACAGATAGAGCTTGCCATCGCGCAGCAACTGCTCGATCCGCGGGGTGTTGAGCAGGTCCGCCGGCGGCAGGTGCCGTGCCATGTAGGGCCCCAAGGGATTGGGGAAGTGAGAGTTGGGCTTCGAATAATCCTTCACTGCCAGACGCTGCGGTCGCGGGCCGTCGGGCAAGGCCGCGGCCGGCTGGGGCGCGGTTTGGGCCCAACTCGTGGCGGTTAAAGTACCGGCGAGGACGAGCGCAAGAGTCCGCCGAAAGGCGCATTGCAATGCCGACAAAAACATTCGATTCTCTCCCTGCACAAGCTGATGGTATGAGCGCAAAGGCTTCCGGAAATCAAGCGATGGTACGTAAAATGCGGGCGCCGGGTTTCATTTTTGTGCTTACCCGCGCCATTTCTGCTTTTCGTCCCTGGGTCACGATTCACCCTGGATCGCAATTTGAATAAAATAGTATAGCTGACGGCCCTGCCCTGCACCTGAAGCCACGCCCCGGCGCCAGGGTAAAACTTTGTAAAGATTTTCAACCCGATTGGATGATCATTGCCCGCAGGAAGACTCCAAACAATCGTCATGCGAAATCTCAAACTAGTCCTGGCTTACGATGGCACGGAGTTTTCCGGATGGCAGGTGCAGCCCGAGGCGGCCACCATCCAGGGGACGTTAGCTTCAGCTATTGGACGAGTGACGGGCGAAAAAGTCCTGCCCCAGGGTTCGGGGCGCACCGACGCCGGCGTGCACGCGCTCGGCCAGGTGGCCAGCTTCCTCACCCAATCGCCCATCCCGCCGGAGAACCTGGTAGTCGCGCTGAATGACATTCTGCCCTCCACCATCCGGGTGCTGGAGGCTGCCGAGGCCCCGGCCGAATTTCACGCCCGCAAGTCCGCCCGGGCCAAGACCTACCGCTACCGCATGTTTCGCGGCGCCATCTGTCCGCCTTTTCTGGCACGGTATGTGTGGCACTATCCCTATCCTTTGGACGAAGATCAGATGCGGGAGGTAGCACCGTTGATGGTGGGCGAGCACGATTTCACCTCGTTTGCCGCGGTTGACCCCGAGCGCGGACACGATGCCGCCGTGTCGAACCTCCGGCAGATTTTCTGTTCACACTGGGAACGGCAGGGCGATGAATTCATCTACACTGTGCGCGGCAATGGTTTCTTGCACCATATGGTTCGTAACCTGGTCGGAACCTTCTTGCTGGTGGGCAAGGGGACCCTGAAGGTTTCCGACCTGCCGCGGATCATGGAAGCACGTTCGCGGTCAGCGGCTGGGGCCACCGCGCCCGCCGGCGGCCTATGCCTGGTCAGCGTCGAATACTGACCGCTGGTCCGTGTGGGTCGGACACTCCTGTCCGAAAATTTTGCAGTTGATTTTGAAGTTGGTTCTTGAAGTTGATTCTTGCCGTTGAATTTTCTTTGAATCTTCGGGGGTCCTGGTGGCCACCGAGGGCGATCTTTTAAGAGCAAAGTCAAAAGGCGTCGGACAGAGCCTGCCCTGAGCGAAGTCGAAGGGAGTGTCCGACCCACACGGGAAGAGGAAACGCGATGACTCCGAACTCTGATCCGAAACGCGAACTCCTGCGCCACACCGTGGCCACGCTGGCCTACCGCGGCGGCAAGGCTGTCCGCAATGCTCCCGCTGGGTTTGCCGAGTTTCGCGGGTGCCCATCCGGGCGCACCGCCGGACAAATCCTGGCCCACCTGGGTGACCTGCTCGATTGGGGACTCTCCATCGCGCAAGGCAAGCAGAGTTGGAAAAACTCCGAACCCCTGCCTTGGGACAAAGAAACAGACCGCTTCTTTGCCGCGCTCAAGAACTTCGACGATTACCTGGCTTCGACCGAGCCACTGCATGTTCCGGCGGAAAAGCTTTTTCAGGGTCCGGTGGCCGACGCCCTGACCCATGTGGGACAAATCGCGATGCTGCGGCGCATGGCAGGCGGCCCAATAAAAGGCGAGAATTATTTTGTCGCCGATATCGTCAGCGGCTGCGTGGGACCGCAGCAGGCCGCGCCCAAGCGAGAATTCGATTGAAGCGATGCAGCCAAACGCCTTCGAGTAGAATAAATTTGTAAATCCGGCGGCGTTTTGCCGCAGCGACGAGGATAGCCCTTGGCCACCGAAACCGCGACTGCTCCTCCCCAGCTTCCCCATCACAAAGTGAAGATCAAGAAGCCGGGCCAGCGTTCCTGCAACGAGAAGGACGCCAAGGGCAAATTCTGCGGCGGACACCTGAAGCGCTGGTTCTACACCACGGACGTGGTCGAGCAGGCCTGTGGCGATGCCGAGCAAGCCTGGGGACCGGATGCCGAAGTCTATCGCTGCGAACATTGCAAGACGCTGTACTTGCCGAATGAGGAGGGAGTGCGCGGGCTGAACGTGGCCGGGCAGGGACAGACTTCGGTGTTTGGGTTGACGGTGGCGCCGAAAAAATAGGGAGACCGGGTGGGCTCTGCAGAATCGCCGGGTTTCACCCGGCCAGGACAGCCGGGGCGGCTGTCCCCACGTGGGTGCGGATTATGTTGGTCGGGTCTCCTGACATTTCCCTGTGAATACTTCCGAACTTATCTACGACTGGAACCAGATGGATGCCGCAAAGCTGCGGCCGACGGGAAATGTCCTGCTCAACGACGAGACCCTGCGCGACGGGTTGCAGTCGCCCTCGGTGCGCGATCCCTCGATTGCGGAGAAAATTCAGATCCTGCATCTGATGGAAGCCCTGGGGATCAACTCGCTCGATCTGGGTCTGCCGGGCGCAGGACCGCGCGCAGTCGCGGATTGCGAGGCGCTGGCCCACGAGATCGTCCGCCACAAGATGAAGATTCGCGCCAACTGCGCCGCCCGCACTCATGAAAATGACATCCGGCCGATCGCCGAGATCGTGCAGCGCACCGGGCTGAACATTCAGGCCGCAACCTTCATTGGCTCCAGTCCGATTCGCCGCTACACCGAAGGCTGGACCGATGACTTCCTGCTCGAGACCACGGAAAAGGCAGTGAAGTTCACCGTGTCGCTCGGCCTCGAATGCATGTATGTCACCGAGGACACCAGCCGCTGCGATCCGGCCATGGTCAAACGTCTTTATTCGACTGCGATCAACTGCGGGGCGCGCGCCATCGTGATTTGCGATACCGCCGGACACGCCACCCCCATGGGTGCGTTCGCCCTGGTGCGCTTCGTGCTCGAAGAAGTGGTGAAGCCTTCCGGAGAAACGATCCGCGTGGACTGGCACGGGCACTGCGACCGCGGCCTCGCCGTTGCGAATTCGATGGCGGCGCTGATGGCAGGCGCGGAGTGCGTCCACGCCTGCGCCCTCGGAATCGGCGAACGCGTGGGCAACACCCAGATGGACCAGATGCTGGTGAACCTCAAACTCATGGGTATTTCTCCCGTGGACCGAACAAGACCTCACCAAGCTGAAGGAATATTGCCAGACGGTATCGAAGGCCACGGGTGTGCCCATTCCGGCGAACTATCCGGTAGTAGGTGAAGACGCGTTTCGCACCGCGACCGGAGTGCACGCCGCGGCCCTTATCAAGGCCTATAAGAAGAACGACGTCGAACTGGCAAATGCCGTGTACTCCGGCGTCCCTTCGCAGATGTTCGGTTTGGAACAGATCATCGACATCGGCCCCATGAGCGGGAAGTCGAATGTGCTGTTCTGGCTGGAACGCCACGGCGTGCCCGCAAGCGATGAAGTCGTGGACAGAATCTATCAGCGCGCCAAAGCCTCCAACCACACCCTCAGCGAGACAGAAATCCGCCAGTGCCTGTAAACAAACCATGGAGCACGGGCGTCCCGCCCGTGCAGAGTTACACAGCGCTGACCATCCCGCGTTAGCATCCACCCCGCAAAAAGCCGCTAAGCGGCTCAAGAATGCAGCCCGGGGCGCAAGCCCCGGGTGAAAAGACGGCCGTGAGCGAGCCCCGAAGGGGCGAAAGAAGGGTTGTGACACAGCCCCTCGCAAGCTCAGGATGACGCCTCGATTTAGGAGGAAGATTCCAATTCAGTCCGGAAGTTTGACTATCTCCAAATTTGTAGTAATATATATACATTATTGGAGTCACAATTATGGCCACTCCAGACTCGCAGATTGCGGGCATAGCGCTCGACCAGCCGGTTGACCTTTCCAGCAGGAAGGTCCAGGAGAAGCTCAGCTCCTCCGCCATACTGGCCTTTTTCCGGCTTACCGATCTGTGGAATCTGCGCGACCAGGATGCCCGCGATCTGTTAGGCGGGATTTCCAATGGCGCCTATTACAGCCTGAAGCGCCGTCCGGCCAAGACTCTCGATCAGGACAAACTTACCCGCATCTCGCTGCTGCTGGGAATTTTCAAGGCGCTGAATATCCTATACAGCAGGAAGCTGGCGGACGCCTGGGTGCAGCTGCCCAACAGCAATCCCATGTTTGGCGGAGAGTCGCCGTTGCTTTCGATGATCAAGGGTGGCGTGCCGGCGATGATCCGGGTACGGCAGTTAGTGGACGCTCGCCGCGGCGGTCGCTAGTGGCCCCTCGTGTCACGCAGCTTCATCAGGACGATACTCATCGTCTCATCCCTGCGCGCTACAGCGAAGATGGCGCCAGCGTGCTGGCGCGGCTCACCTCCGACCGGCAACAGCTGCAGGATCTTTTCCAGCTCGATGGCGCAACCAATGAACGGTTGCTGGGAGAAGCCAACCTGCTGCCCGGCGTCACCGTCCATGAACTTGTTTTCGGAGTTCCCAATGCGCACATCGTAAATGCCGCCTTCACCCACGCGCGCCCCGAGGGAAGCCGCTTCAATGGTCCGGATCGCGGGGCCTGGTATTCCGCGTTCACACTCGACACGGCGCAGGCCGAAGTGGCATTCCATTTTGCCCAGAGTTTGCGCGAAGTGAATTGGCACGAGAGCGAAACCGCGACCTACCGGGAGTATCTGGCCGATTTCCGCGCCGGATTCCACGATATTCGCAAGAGCTCCAAGTACTCAGCCTGTCTCGATCCGGCAAGCTATGTTGCCTCACAGGGTCTGGCCCGCGAGCTTTTGAACCAGGGATCGGCGGGACTGATCTACCCCAGTGTTCGTCATCGCGGCGGCACATGCCTGGCCTGCTTTCGTCCCGCACTGGTGGTCAATGTCCGGAAAGGCTGGGTAGTCACGCTCGAATTTTCGAATGCATTGGCCGCGCCGAGAGTCCACATCGACAAGGGAAAGAAGAAGACGTGACTATGGACTCTGCCGGCGGCATAACGATCGGCAACTCTGAGGTCAAAGGCGGCGGACAAGAGTGTCCGCCCCACACGTTCAGCCGTAATTGCTGAGTGTCCCCAAACGTCACCTCCGACCTCCGATAGCGTTGTAAGATGGGAAAACCAGTCATCAGTCGCCGGTTGTCAGTTGTCAGTCGCTGATCTTCAGCCTCACGAAAGACTGTGATCACATTCGGGCTGAAGGCTGACGGCCGAAGACTGACGACTGACGACTGAAGACCGACGACTCGCTCATGCCTGGCTCGCCACCCGAAGTCTCGGAGCTGTTTCCTGGAGTGCAACAGGAGGTCGCACATCTCTGTTCACTGCCGGAAATTCGCTCCGCTTTCACCTGGCTTCGCGCCCAGGAGCCGCAATTCGCGCACTGGCAGCTGGAGCTGGCGCGCATTCCGGCGCCTCCGTTCGGCGAGAGCGCCCGGGCCCAGTGGTTGGCCGACAAATTCTGCGAGCTCGGTCTGGAGTCGGTTTACACCGACGAGGTAGGCAATGTTTTTGGCACGCATGCCGGCTACGGACACGGACACGTGTCGCTCAGCGCCCACCTGGACACGGTCTTTCCCGCGGGCACGCCGCTGAACATCCGGCAGCAGGGCAGCCGCCTGTACGGCCCGGGGGTTTCGGACAACGGGGCCGGCGTGACCGCGATGCTGGCCATCGTGGCCGCGTTGCGCGCGCTGGGCATCCGGCACGCTTTGCCTCTTCTGTTTATCGGCAATGTCGGGGAAGAAGGCGAAGGCGACTTGCGGGGCATGCGCCACATTTTCTCTCAGGCGCGCTGGAAGGACGAGATTCACTACAGCCTGGTGCTGGATGGCGCGGGCGCCGACACCATCGTGGCCGAGGCCCTGGGCAGCCGCCGTTTCGAGGTGATCGTGCGCGGTCCCGGCGGACATTCCTGGAGCGACTTTGGCACGCCCAATCCCATCGTAGTGCTGTGCGCGCGCGGTGCAATCGTTTGCCCAAACGCCGGTGCCGGCATCGCCCAAGACGACTTTCAACGTCGGCGTGATCCGTGGCGGGACGTCGGTCAATTCGATTCCCGAGTCGGCCAGCATGCGGGTGGACATCCGTTCCACGTCCATGGCGGAAATGGAGCGCCTGGAGCGTGCTCTGCGGCAAGCGCTCGACCAGGCGGTCGAAGAGGAAACGCGGGCCACGGAGACGCGCACGGCATCGCGGCGGCGGCCCTTCGGGCTGAGTTGTGAAGTGGTGGTGATCGGCAATCGTCCCGCGGGCGAACTGTATCCCAACGCTCGCATTCTGCAGGTAGTTCGGGCGGTGGATGCACAGTTGGGCAACGCGGCACAAGTGCAGCGCGCGTCCACGGACGCCAACATCCCGTTGTCGCTGGGACTCGAAGCAATTGCCATCGGCGGCGGCGGCGCCGGCGGCGGCGCGCACACCTTGCAGGAATGGTTTGACTGCAACGGACGCGAGCTTGGCCTCAAGCGCATTCTGCTGACTCTGCTGGGGCTGGCGGGAGTCGCTCTATGAAAGCCGGGATTCATGATTGTCCTGCTGGCCGTGGCAGTCCTGGCCACGACTGCGATGGCTGGGGCGCAGAATTTACCCGTTCAGCCCAAGGCCGATGTCATTTTTCTCAATGCGAACATCTACACCGGTGTGCTGGATACGTCGTCGTTTCACGCCATAGAACGCGCCGAAGCGATGGCCGTGCGTGATGGGCGGGTGGAAGCCGTGGGCCGCGGCGATCAGATCATAAAGCTGAAGGGACCGTCCACCGAAGTGATCGATCTGAACGGGCATTTCGTCATGCCCGGCTTCAACGACGCGCACATGCATCTGGCCAACGCGGGTTTTCAGCGGCTGACGGTTGACCTGATGGGCGTGAAGTCACTGACTGAATTTCGCGATCGCATTCGGGCGCGGGTGCAAAACGCCGGGCCGGGCGAGTGGATTGTAGGCGGCGGTTGGGACCAGACTCTGTGGCCGGTGAAAGAACTTCCCAGCCGCTGGGACATCGATGAGGTGACCACCGACCATCCCGTGTTCCTGGAACGCGTGGATGGACACATCGCGGTAGCCAACACCCGCGCCCTGCAACTGGCGAGTATCACGGTCGCCAGCAAGGACCCGGCGGGCGGCAAGATTGATCGTGACACCACCGGCCAGGCCACCGGCATCTTGCGCGAAACCGCGCGCCAGGCCGTGACCGCCGTGATTCCCAAGCCCAACCACGACAAACGCCGGCAAGCCATTGAAGCCGGGACTGCAGGAACTGGCCCGCAGCGGCATTACGTCCGCGCAGGACAATTCCGATTCCGGTGACTCGAAACTTTCCTGGGACGATTTCCAGATCTTCGAAGAAATTGAAAGGGAAGGCAAGCTCACCGCGCGCATCACGGAATGGCTGCCCTTCAACGATCCCTTGCCGGTACTGGAGGAGCATCGCGCGGCGCATCCCCAGTCGGACAAACTGCTGCACACCGGCATGCTCAAGGCCTACATGGATGGATCGCTGGGTTCGCGCACCGCCGCGCTGCTCGAACCCTACGCCGATGACCCCACCAATTCCGGCTTGCCACAGTATGAACAGGACGTGCTCACCCGGTTGACGAAAGAGCGGGTGAACGCCGGATTCCAGATCGGATTCCACGCCATCGGCGACAAGGGTGTGCAGATGGCGCTGGACGCCTTCGCCGCCGCCGAAAAAGATTATGTGGGGACAGACCGTGTGGGGACGGGTTCGGAGCCGCCCTGAGCGCAGCGAAGGGACCCGTCCAGGCCGAGCAAAGCTCGGCTAAGCCTGGCTCCGGCTCAACCCCGGACCTGCGCCTGCGCATCGAGCACGCCCAGGTCACCAACCCGCTGCAGGTGGCGAAGTTCAAGCAGCTAAAAGTGATCGCCTCCATGCAACCCAACCATCTGCTCACCGACATGAACTGGGCCGAGGCCCGGCTGGGGCCGAAGCGCGCGGCGCACTCCTATGCCTGGGCGGAATTTCTGAAAAAGGGAGTGACCCTGGCTTTCGGCACTGATTATCCCGTCGAACCGGTCACGCCGTTCCGCGGTCTCTACGCCGCCGTGACCCGCAAGAGCGAAGACGGAAAAAAGGAATACTATCCCGAGCAGAAGCTGAACATGGAACAGGCCATCGCCGCCTACACCACCGGTTCGGCCTTCGCCGAATTCGCCGAAAAAGACAAAGGCACGCTGGCCCCCGGCATGCTCGCCGACCTGGTCGTGCTGGACATGGACATCACTTCCGTGGCCCCGGAGAAAATTCTGGGAACCAAAGTGCTGCGCACGGTTGTCGGCGGCAGGACGGTGTACCAGGCCAAATAGAGAAATCGTGGATGGCCGGTTGCACGTCACTCACGTGGGGACAGCCGCCCCCGGCTGTCCGGCGGCGCGCAGCGCCGCGGTGGGACGAAACATCCAATTGAGAGCGACAAACCGTGGCGAGCAGGGCTCGCCCGGACAGCCGAGGGCGGCTGTCCCCACGCATTCCTCGCCGGGGTAAACGCTCTCCCGTTTGTTACTCTACCTCCGTGTCCCGCTCGCTCAAAGCCCACATTCTTCTGGTCCTGGTCACTCTGATCTGGGGCTCGAATTTTGTCATCATCAAGAATGCGCTGGCCGATATTTCCCCCCTGTTCTTCAACGCCGTCCGCATGAGCCTGGCTGCGGTTGTTCTGGCCGTCGTTTTCTATCGTGAGCTGGGACGCTTTACTGCGGCCTCTTTGCGTTCGGGTTTCCTGGTGGGAGTTTTTCTGTTTGTGGGGAACGAACTGCAGACGGTGGGCTTGAAATATACGACGCCATCGAAATCAGCTTTCCTGACCGGGGTCTCGGTCGTGCTGGTTCCCGTTTTGCTCGCGTTGTTCTGGAAGCGCGGCCTGAATCGCTGGACCGCAGCCGGCGTGGTCCTCGCGTTTGCCGGCTTGTACCTGCTGACGGTGCCGTCGTCGGCCGGCGGCGGCTTCAATCTGCGAAGCATGAATCAGGGTGACCTGCTTACTCTGGGCGCGGCCGTAGTGTTTGCCTTCCACATCATTTTCATCGAGCACGCCACCCGCACCCAGGGATGGCAGCAGATTACTGTGGTGCAGGTTGCGGTGACCGCGCTGCTGATGATTCTGACCGTTCCGGTGGCGGAGAAGGTTTACGTCGTCTGGTCTCCGCGGGTGATCTGGGGAATTGGCATCACCGGGTTTCTGAGCCTGGCCCTGGCATTCGCCATCCAGGCCTGGGCGCAGCAATTCACTCCGGCCACCCATACCGCGCTGATTTTTACCCTGGAGCCGGTGTTCGCCTGGCTGACGTCATTCATTTTTCTCGGAGAACGGCTGGGCGCCCGTGCCGGGTTTGGAGCGGCATGCATTCTGGCCGGGCTGCTGATCTCGGAAGAAAAGGCAAGCACGGAGTCGATGGCGGTTTCTCCCGATCACGCGGCGGTGCCCAGCCAGCACGGCTAGAGGTTACCACTGCACACGTAGGGGCGGGCGCCCTCGCCCGCCCAGCGGAGCGAAGCTCCGCAGCTTTCGGCACAGTTTTCGAAAACGCCAGGCGAGCTGCCAAGGTTCCGGTCGAGCGGCAACCCCCAGGCGAGCTGCGCTCGCCCGCACGGGCGGGACGCCGGCGCCCACATTGCGGTCTGGGCCGCAACACTTTTCCTCCAATCCGCGTCTAACTCACTGTGACTGCCGATGGTGGGAAGGTATAATCAACCGGGCAGCCAATATTCGGAGGAAGTCATTATGAATCAGCGCGCAAGCGCTCTTTGGGTACGTTTGAAGGCGAACCGCCTCGCGTACAGCATTTCGATCCTGATTACGTTGACCGTCGGTATCCTGATCGGGACCGTGATCTCCTCCGGAGTGAAGGGCCAGGACAAGAAATCATCCTCCTCGGATGCGGCCATGTTGAGCGTACCCTCGCCGCAGACGCTCTCCAACCAGTTCTCGCAGATCTCGAAGCAGCTCGAGCCCAGCGTGGTCAACATCAACACCGAATCGACCATCAAGACTCCCCGCCGGCGCCGTGGCGTTCCCAATGGCGACGATGACGCCAATCCGTTTGACGACTTCTTTGACCGCTTTTTCGGCGGACCAGGGCGGCCAGGGTGGACAGGGCCCCGGGGGCGGCGCTATTCGAGAGCGTTCTCTGGGCTCGGGCGTGATTGTGGATCCGAAAGGCTACATCGTCACCAACCGGCACGTCGTGGAGAAGGCTGACCGGATTCGGGTGCGCCTGCAGGACGATCCGCCGGGAGTGCTGCACGAAGCCAAAGTTATCGGATCGGACCAGGAAACCGACCTGGCCGTCATCAAGATCGAAGGCGACAAGCCGTTCCCCATTGCGAAGCTGGGCAATTCTGACAGCATGCAGGTGGGAGACTGGGTGCTCGCCGTCGGCAGTCCATTTGGCTTGCAGGAAACCGTGACCGCCGGAATCGTCTCCGCCAAGGGCCGCAACATCGTGCCCCAACGCCAGTTCCAGTCGTTTATTCAGACCGACGCCGCCATCAATCCGGGCAATTCCGGAGGTCCGCTGGTGAACATGGCGGGCGAAGTGATCGGCATCAACACCGCGATTCTCACCGATACCAATGCCTACGCCGGAGTGGGTTTTGCCCTGCCCTCGAATACCGTGGCCCAGGTTTACAACCAGCTGATCGGTCCCGACCACCGGGTATCACGCGGTTCGATCGGAATCATGTTTAACGCGCTCGACAATCCCGCCATCGCGCGGGTGTACGGAACCGGGTCTGGCGTGACCATCTCGGATGTGACCCCGGGCAGCCCGGCGGAACAGGCCGGCCTGAAGGTGGGCGACACCATTGTGGCCGTGGACAGCAAGGCGGTGAAAAACGGCGATGAACTGGTGGCCGATATCGCCGCGCGCAAGCCGGGCTCCAAGATCGTCGTCGGATTCATCCGCAACGGTAAGAAGCAGGAAGCCACCGCCACCGTCGCCGACCGGGCCAAGCTGTTCGCTGCCCGCCTGGGCGATGAGGAGGAAGGCGGCCCCGAGGCTGGACCGAAAGAAAGCAAACTCGGGGTCACGGTTCAGACCCTGACCCAGGAGATGGCGGACCGCCTCGATGTCCCCGCGGGCAAGGGCGTGATTGCCAAGGATGTAAAGGCGGGATCGTTTGCCGAGGATGTGGGCTTGAGCCGGGGCGATATTATCCTCGAGGTCAACCGGCAGGCGGTGGACAACGAGGAGGAGTTTAACCGCGTTGTTGCCACCCTGAAGACCGGACAGGACGTCGTTTTCCTGGTTCGCCAGCGGGGCGCCGGCCGCCAGGGTGGGACCATCTTTCTGGCCGGTACACTTCCGTAACCCGAAGCTGGCACAAAGAGGGCTGGTGCTGAAGGCGGGAATGGTTTACCCTGCCTGCTCGATCGGGAATTGCTGGTAACCGGGCAGGGAGTTACTTCCGACCACGATTGTGAAACTTGGCTTCTCCATTTCGACCGTGTGCTTGAGCGCGGGCTGCGCTGTGCTCCTGGCCTGCGGCACCCTTTCGGCGCAAACCCCGAGCAAAGCGCCGGCGGGAACCGGATCCAAGGCGAAATTCCGGACTGTCTCCGCTCATCCCGGCACCCACAAGAGCAAGAAAGCGCGCAAGAGCGCAAAATCGCGCAAGCGAGGCCAGCAGAAGATCGACAGCACTCGCGCCCGCGAAATCCAGGAAGCGCTGATCCGCGAACACTATCTCGAAGGCTCTGCCTCCGGAACCTGGGACGCGAAGTCGCAGAGCGCCATGCAGCGCTACCAGGCCGACAATGGCTGGCAAAGCAAGTCGGTCCCAGATTCCCGCGCCTTGATCAAACTGGGATTGGGCCCCAACCACGATCACCTGCTGAATCCGGAAAGCGCCATGACATCTCAGCCCGAGCCGCTCCACGCTGAACCGATGCTGGAGCAGACCTCCACCATGACGACCCAACCGCAGAAGTAGGTTTCGGGCGTCGGACTTCAGACTTCGGACCTCGTTATTCAGAGCCTCGGAGACGATTCTCGATCATGTGTCCTGCCGCAATCGGAGGAGCTGCCCTATGTTCCGTCGAGAAAAGAGCACGGCCGAAGCCTGACGCCCGAGGCCCAGGGGGCGGGGTCTCGAGGTCTGACGCCCGAAGTCCGACGCCCGCCCTTACCGACTGCTCTTCTTCATCGCTGGATTGGGAAAATAGGGCAGGGGTTTGTCGCTGATAATGGCGCGAGGGTTCCCGTCCACCAGCGCCTGGGCGACCTCTAGGCCGCAAAGTTTCGCGACCTTGTCGCGCGCAGCGGAGAGCGAGGGCGGACGGTGCTTGGTGTCGTGGGCATCAGTGGCCAGCACGTGCACCGCGTCTCGTTCGAGCAGCCATTCAGCTGCCCGCATCACCTTCTGTCCCCAGCCTCCAGTCACCGCCGACGCCGTCACCTGCACCACACAGCCCTGGTCCACCCATTCCAGCACCCGCAGCGGCGTCTGCTGCAGAATCGGATTACGCTCGGGATGAGTGAGCACGGGCGTGACCCCAACGTCGGCCATGCGGGTGAAACACTCGTTGATTTGGGTAGGAATGCTGTAGTTGCTCAACTCCACCAGCAGGTAGTGGCTGCCTTCGATGGTGTAGCGCTCCGGTGAAATCATTACTTCCTGCAGGTTGTCATATGAAAGATGGAAATCGCAGCCCAGGCTGAGGCGCGGAGTCTTGCCCACCAGCACCCGGAGATACTCCAGGTGCTTGGCCAGACTCTCCCGGTCGTACTGAAAGCGCTCGTTGGCATGCGGAGTGGCCACAATGTGTTCGATGCCGTCATCCGCCGCCATTCGACACATTTCCAGCGACGTGTCCCAGGACTTCGAGCCATCGTCAACTTTAGGCAGGATGTGGCAATGAATATCGATCACGTGGACTGCCGAGGGGAGAACAGCGGCCAGTTAATTTAAGCAGATTTCCATCGAAAGGCCAAGCCAGGACGCGGACTTAATCTTGTTCCGAAATCGGTCCCGGTAACCTGGCGTGCCCGGTTACCGGGCGCGCGAAATCCATCCCGGTGCTCCGTCCTCGTCTCTCCGTTTCTGGAGAGACAGGGCGGGGAAGTTCGTGAACTCTCACGCCCCGGCACGAGCGGGACGCTCGCGCCCACATTAGCCTTGCCTTACTTGTATCTTTCCGCGATGAAGTCCGCGATCGATTGATAGGCCCTGGTCAGCGTTGGCTCATCGGGCAAGAACACGATGCGGAAGTGCCGGGTACCGGCCTTTTGACCAAAGCCGGAGCCGTGAACCACCAGCACGTGTTTCGCCCGGCACAATTCCTTCACGAAGACGTCGTCGCCTTCAGGAATTTCGATGCGGGGAAAGGCGTAGAACGCGCCCCGGGGAGACACACAACTCACGCGTGGAGTTGAATTGCACCACTGGACGGTGAGGTCGCGCCGGGCGCGAAGCTTGTTGCGTACTTCCACCAGGTGGTCCTGAGGCCCGTCCAGCGCGGGCTTAATGGCGTACTGCTCGGGATGATTGGCGCACAGGCGTGCCCGCAACAGGCGATGAATGCCTTCGACGTAGGGCTTCACCGCGGCCGCGTCTCCGCTGACCACCCCCCAGCCGATGCGCCAGCCCGGCGCCAGGTAATTCTTCGACAGTCCACCGAAAGTCACGACCGGCACATCGGGGGCGACGGCCGCGATCGAGATAGGGTCTGTCTTATCGCCGGAATCCAGAATGAGCTTGTCGTAAATCTCGTCGGCGAAAATGACCAGATTGTTGCGTCGCGCCAGTTCCGCGAGTTGTTCCAGCATGCGGCGGGAGCAGACTGCGCCGGTGGGATTATTGGGATTGATCAGGACAATGGCGCGGGTGCGCGAATTGATCTTGCGCTGCAGATCGATCAGGTCCGGCTGCCAGGCGTCGTCTTCGTTCAGATTGTACGGCGTGACCGGAATGCCGAGTTTGCACAGCACGGCGGAGTAGAGCGGGTAATCCGGACTCGGAGTCAGAACATGTTCGCCGGGATTGACCAGGGCAGTCAGACAGACATCCACTGCTTCGCTGGCGCCCGAAGTCACGAATGCGTCCTGCACCGTGGAAATGCCCTTGCGCGCCGCTTCGCCGCGAATGGCTTCGAGCGCCTCCGGAATGCCGGGAGAGGGCGCGTAGCCGTTCTTGTTCTCCCGCATCGCCTTATAGACGGCTTCGATCAGGTGCGGACGGAGTTTTGAAATCAAAGATGTTGGGATCGCCGACGTTGAGCGCGAGGACCTTGTGGCCTTGCTTCGTGACTTCGTCGGCGACCGACGCCAGATCGCGTATGGCATAGCGGACGTTGTCGAGTCGTTGGGCGGCGGCGATTTCGCGGATTTGAGTGCTGGGCATGAGGTTCCGTCTATCTAAAGCAAAGCTTTTGACCGCAAAGGTCGCAAAGACCGCCGCAAAGTACGCGAAGGGATCCCTTTGCTTCAACGGGTAGCCAACGACCAAAGACCAACGACCAAAGGCGAATGACCGACGACTGACGACCGACGACCGACGACTGCTCAGTCCACTCGATCGATCTGCGCCTTTTGCAGGCGGTCGGAGTAATCCACGTACACCGCTTTCCACTCGGTGTAGAAGTCAATCGCGCCCATGCCGCCTTCGCGATGTCCGTTGCCGGTGGCCTTTACGCCGCCGAACGGCAGGTGGACTTCGGCGCCGATGGTCGGCGCGTTGATGTAGGTGATGCCGGCATGCAGATCGCGCATGGCGGTAAACGCCTTGTTCACGTCCTTGGTGTAGAGCGCGGACGACAGCCCGTACTCGATGCCGTTGGCGATGGCAATCGCATCTTCCAGGTCTTCACAGGGGATGATGGAAACGACCGGCCCGAAGATTTCTTCCTGGGCAATGCGCATTTTGGGATCAACATCGACGAACACCGTCGGCTCCATGAAGTAGCCGTGCTGGTATTCGCCCTGGTCGAGGCGGTTGCCGCCGCACTTCAGCTTCGCGCCTTCGGACTTGCCGATTTCCACGTAGCTGAGGTCGGTCTTGAGCTGGGCTTCGTTGATCGCCGGCCCCATCTCGGTGCTCTCATCCAGGCCGTTGCCGACCTTCAGACGCCTGGCGCGATCGACGTAGCGCTCCACGAACTCGGCGTACACGCCCTTCTGCACAATGATGCGGCTGGTGGCCGTGCAGCGCTGGCCGGTGGTGCCGAAGCCGCCCCAGAGGCCGCCTTCGATGGCGAGGTCGAGGTTGGCGTCGTCCAGCACGATCATGGGATTCTTGCCGCCCAGTTCCAGCGAGCAGTGCTTGAAACTCTTGGCGGCGGTAGTGCCAACGATGCGGCCGACCGCGGTCGATCCGGTCAGCGAGATAGCCCGGACTTCGGGGTGCTCCATCAGCGGTCCACCCACCTGCGGCCGAATCCGCTGACAATGTTGATCACGCCCTTGGGCACGCCCGCATCGGACAGCGTGCGCACCAGGTTGTAAGTGGAAAGCGGCGTGTCCTGCGCCGGCTTGATCACGCAGGTGTTGCCGCAAACGATGGCGGGCAGCAGTTTCCACGACGGAATCGCCATGGGAAAATTCCACGGCGTAATCATGCCGCAGACACCGATGGGGGTCCGCACCGCCATGGCGAACTTGTTGGGCAGTTCCGACGGCGTGGTGGGCCCGAACAGGCGGCGGCCTTCGCCGGCGAAGTAGTAAGCGGTGTCGATGGCTTCCTGGGTGTCGCCGCGAGTTTCCTTGAGGATCTTGCCCATCTCGCGGGTCATGTCGCGGGAGTATTCTTCCTTGCGCTCGAGCAGCATCTCGGCGGCGCGGAAGACGATTTCGGCGCGGCGCGGGGCCGGCACCAGGCGCCACTTGGCGAAAGCGCGGCTGGCGGCTTCAACCGCGGCGTCCACATCGGCTTTCGCGGACTTCTGGAAGATGCCGACCACGTCGCGCGTGTCGGCGGGATTGCGGTTTTCAAAAGTCTCGCCGGTCGAGGATTCCACCCACTCGCCGTCAATAAAGTTCTTGTAAACCTTGGTGGTTTGCTGCCGAGCGCGGGTGGGCTGGTCAGTGTATCGGTTGCCATGAACGTCTCCTGAGTTGCAGGGAAGAATTGCCGTGAACCTCTATGCTACAGGTGGGGTTGAGGATCGGCAAGCGGCGCCAACCACAGAGGACACAGAGGACACGAAGGTAAACCCCCGGAGCAAAGCCTCTGTGTCCTCCGTGGTCCTCAGCTGGTTATAGTTTGTCTCCGCGCCACCGCTTGACAAGGCCCGGCGAGAGTACAGAATCGCGAACTTCCCGGCCTCGGGGAACCATTCAGCCGGCGGCAACGTATTGAGTTCGAGGGCGCTATGACGCGTCCCCAGGAGCGAATCTTCGTGGAATTGCAGATTCAGAATTTATCCAAAGTCTATAAAAACGGCGTGCGCGCGCTGGACAACGTCTCTCTGACCATTCCCGTGGGCATGTACGGGCTGCTCGGCCCCAACGGGGCGGGCAAGTCCACGCTGATGCGCACCATCGCCACGCTCCAGGAACCGGACAGCGGACGAGATCCATCTGGGGACGCTGAACGTCTTGCGGCAGAAGCAGGAGCTGCGCAAGACGCTGGGCTATCTTCCCCAGGAGTTTGGCGTGTACCCGCGCACCTCGGCGCAGGAAATGCTTGGCCACCTGGCGCTGCTGAAGGGCATCACCGACTCGAAGCAGCGCAAGGAAACGGTCGAGGCGCTGCTCCACCGCACCAATCTCTACGAACATCGCAAGAAGGCGCTGTCCGGATTTTCGGGCGGCATGCGGCAGCGCTTCGGGATCGCGCAGGCGCTGCTCGGCAATCCGCGTTTGCTGATCGTGGATGAACCGACGGCCGGCCTCGATCCCGGAGAACGCAACCGCTTCTACAGCCTGCTTTCCGAGATCGGCGAAGACGTCATCGTGATTCTCTCCACCCACATCGTGGAAGACGTGATGGAGTTGTGCACCAACATGGCCGTCATTCACCAGGGCAAGGTGCTGTTTGCCGGTGCTCCCGGTGAAGCCGTCAAAGTCGCTCGAAGGACGCATCTGGCAGAAGTCAGTGGCCAAGTCCGAGGTGAAAGACTACGAACAGCGTTATCGCGTCATCTCCAGCAAACTGATTGCGGGCAAGCCCCTCATCCACATCTACTCCGCCGAGAATCCGGGGAACGGATTCACCCCGGTGAGCGCCGATCTCGAAGACGTATTCTTCAGCCGCATTTCCGGGATCGCGTGAGACCAGCCATGTTCAGACAGTTCTTCAGCTTCGAGGTCCGGTTCTGGCTGCGCTCCTGGATGCTGTGGGTATTTTTCCTGATCGTGGCGCTGATGTTTTTCGGGGCCGCCAGCAGCGACCAGATCACGGTCGGCAGTTCGCTGAAAAATACCTATCGCAACGCTCCCTGGGTGGTGGAAAACTTCTACGTGGTCTGCAGTCTGCTGACGCTGCTGATGACCACAGCGTTCGTCAACTCCGCCGCCTCGCGTGATTTTGCCCACAATACTCATCAGATCCTGTTCAGCACGCCCATCCGCAAACTTGATTATCTGGCTGGACGCTTTCTGGGATCGGCGTTGATCGCCGTGATCCCCCTGCTGGGTGTTTCGGTGGGGATTCTGGCCGCGAAGTACATGCCGTGGGTGGACGCGGAACGCTGGGGGCCCGTGGTCTGGGCGGCCCACTGGAAGGCGATTCTCGTTTTTGCGGTTCCCAACACGCTGTTCATCGCAGCGGTCATCTTCGCCATCGCGGTGCTGACCCGAAGCACGGTGGTTTCATTTCTGGGCAGCCTGGCGTTGCTCGCGGGATACGGAATTTCCCGAGTGCTCACCAGCGACCTGAAAAACCAGAAACTGGCGGCGCTGATCGATCCCTTTGGCATCGATCCCTTTCTCTACGCGACCAAATACTGGACCGTGGCCGAGAAGAACACGCTCTCCATCGGCTACTCCGGATATCTGCTGTGGAACCGGCTGATCTGGCTCGGGGTCGGGGCCGCTGATCTTCGCTTTCGCCTACTGGCGGTTCAGCTTTGCCGAACGGAGTCCGAGGAAGAAGAAAGTCAAAGCGCAGGAGATCGTATCGATCACTTCCACGGCAATTCCAGCGGCAGACAGGAATTTTGGCGCCGGTGCCGAGTGGCTGCAATTCTGGGGCACGGTCAGGATCGAATTCAGGCGCCTGGTCAAGACCACGACATTCATCGTGATCACCGCCTTCGCCCTGCTGAACTGCGTGCCCGCGCTGATTTACAGCAACACCGAGGGCTTCGGAAACACGTTCCTGCCGGTCACCTACCGCTTGCTCGAAGTCATCGCGGGAACGCTCTACCTGTTCCTGATCGCGATGATCACCTACTTCGCCGGCGTCCTGGCCTGGGAGGAGCGCGACAGCGGAACCGACGAAGTGCACGACGCGCTGCCCAATCCGGAGTGGCCCACGTATCTGGCCAAGCTTACGGCGCTGATGAGCAGCATCGTCATCATTCTCGCTGTGGTCATGTGCGCGGCGCTGCTGGTGCAGTTCTTCCACGGATATCACCGCTACCAGATCGGTCTTTTCATCGCGAACCTGTTTGGCATCGATCTGCTCGGGCTTCGTCTTTCTGGCCATTCTGGCGTTTTTTATTCATGTCATCTCGCCCAACAAATACGTCGGCTACTTCGGATACATCACCTTTCTCCTGCTGACCACATTTATCTGGCGCCGTTGCACATCGCCACTTACCTGGTCCAGTTCGGCCAGGCCCAGACCATGACCTACTCGGATTTCTACGGCTACGGTCCGTTCCTCAAGAGTTGGTCGTGGTTCATGCTGTATTGGACGGCGTTTTGCGTTTTTCTGGCGGCAGTCACGATCCTGCTATGGCAGCGCGGGCGCGAAACCAGTTGGCGCAGCCGCATCCGGAATGCGCGCTTGCGCTATCACGGGGCGGTGCGCTTTATCGCCGTCGCGGCAGCAATCGGATTCGTGGCCACCGGCGGCTGGATTTTTTACAACACCAAAGTCCTGAACACGGTGCGCAGCGAAAACGACAACGATCGCCTGCAGGCGGACTACGAGAAGACCTACAAGAAATTCGAGAAGCAGCCCGAGCCCCGGGTCACGGACGTGAAGTATGCGATCGACCTGTATCCGGAATCGCGCAACATGACCATGCGCGGCCAGCAGACCATCGTGAACCAGACCTCCAGGCCGCTGACTGAAATTCATTTCAGCCTGGCCAACGACTACGAAACCACCATCGAGATACCGGGCGCGAAGCTGTCTCAGGATGACCAGCGCCTGCACTACCAGATTTACGCTCTGACCACGCCGATGCAGCCCGGCGAGTCGCGAGTGACTGCAGTTCACCATGCAGACCCGGGTGCGGGGCTTCGAGAACACGCTGACCAACCGTGCCGTGCTGCCGAACGGCACATTCATTCATAGCCAGATCGTTCCCCAGATCGGGTATCAGCCCGGCAACGAACTGGACGACAAGAACAAACGCAAGCGCTTCGGCCTCAAGGAAAAAGACCTGATGCCGGCGCTCGAGCAGAACTGCACTGCCGACTGCCACGACAGCTACATCAGCAATAACTCCGACTGGGTGAATGTTGAAACCGTGATCAGCACATCGCCCGACCAGATCGCGATCGCGCCGGGTTCGCTGCAACGGGAGTGGAGCGAAAATGGGCGCCGCTACTTCCAGTACAAGCTCGACCACTATGGGACTGAACTATTACTCGTTCTTGTCGGCCCGCTATGAGGTCGCCCGCACCGAGTGGAACGGCATCAACATCGAGGTGTACTACCTCAAAGAGCAGCCCTGGAACGTTCCCAAGATGCTGAACTCGGTGAAGAAATCTTTCGAGTACTACACCAAGAACTTCGGTCCCTATCCGCAGAAGCAAGCGCGCATCATCGAATTCCCGCGCCTGGCCGCCTTCGCCGAGGCCTTTCCCGGGACCATGCCGTACTCGGAGTCCATCGGCTTCATCGCCAGCATCCAGAAGCCGGATGACATCGACATGGTCTTTTACGTGGTCGCGCACGAGATGGCGCATCAATGGTGGGGCCACCAGGAAGTGGGAGCGAACATGCAAGGGGCCACGCTGCTGGTCGAGACCCTGGCCCAGTACTCGGCTCTGATGACCATGGAAAAAGAATACGGCCGCGACACCATGCGCAAGTTCATGCAGTACGAAATGGACAACTACCTGCGCTCACGCGGCGCCGAACTCTTGAAAGAGCGTCCCACTGTTGCGCGTGGAGGCGTCGCAGGGATACATCCACTATCGCAAGGGCAGCGTGGTGATGTACTACCTGCGCGAAATGATCGGTGAGGAAGCGGTGAACCGCGCCGTGCGCAAAGTGCTGAACAAGTATGGATACGCGCCGCCGCCGTATCCCACGTCGTATGCGCTGGTCGATGCCCTGCGCGAGGAAACGCCGCCGCAACTGCAATACCTGATTCAGGACCTGTTCTATGACATCACGCTATTTTCCAATCGGGCGGTGACCGCAACCGCCCACAAAGGGTCCGGACGGCAAATACCAGGTCACGGTCGAAACCGAGGCGCGCAAGTTCAAAGCCGACGAAAAAGGCAACGAAACTGAAGTTCCGGTGGATGACTGGATCGAGGTTGGAGCGCTGGCCGCGCCGGAGAAGGGAAAGCGCTTTGGCAAAGTCCTGCACCGCGAACGCGTGCACATGACCAGCGGCAAAGCCAGCTACAGCTTTCACGACGGATGAAAAGCCGGACAAAGCCGGAATCGATCCCCTGCTGCTGCTGATCGATCGCGTGCCGGACGACAATATGGTCGAGGTTACGGTCCAGCCTTAGCAAGGAGACAATCTTTGGATTGCGGTGTGACCATGCCTTCACTCGAAAGGGCCGATAGGCGACTTTCCTGGAGCTCATGACCGTCGTATCATAAAACGCAAATGGCTTTCCCCCTCAAAATCTGCTCCGTCTGCGCGGAGGAGTTCGAACTGAAACCGGACAAGCCCGGTTTCGCCAACTGCTGCCCTGCGTGCAGCACTCCAGAACCAAGTGCCCCTGCGACTCAGCGCCCCATGGACGCGGATGAGCGCAAGACAGTGCGTGAAGCAAACGAGGCTCGGAGGCAAGCGATGCGCACACTGCTCTATCGCAAGGATAATTAGTCACTGTCCCAGGTCCACCCCGCTACAGTTCCGCTGCAAAGCGGTTAGCCCCGGGGTCATTCACGACATAAACCGGCCGAGATCCCGAATTCAGCGATTGCTCAGAACATCCTGAAAGTGGGACAGAAAGGCCGCCGTGACCAACAGCCTGACCTCCTGCCCCTGCACTACCGGACATGACCGCCGGAGGTGGTACCCAAGGTAATCAACTGTGCCCTGCCAGTTATGCTTGTGATACTCTCGCAAATACCCCATATTCTTAGGGTTTGACTGGCGTCCGGTGGCCTTTGTGTCTTCTTCAAGTAGCAAACCTGGGATCCATGTAGCGTGGAAGACGGTCACCTACCGCAGCGTGGCTCTGGCGGTGCTGTTTGCCGCGGTCGCGCTCTTCATCGGGATGAATTTTGCCTTTCCGCAATTCACCCAGAAGGGGGTGAAGTCGGTCAGCAAGCTGGGCGACAGTCTGCTGGAGATGATCGCGGGAGCCGGCGGGAAGGCCAAGTCGGGTTCGCTCAATTCCCAGCAGGCCCATATCACGGCGCTCGACGGAACTGTGCGGGTCAAGAAGGCCAGCAGCAACAGCTGGGTGACGGCCGATTACAACGTCCCGCTGGAGAAAGGCGATGTGGTCCAGACCGGTTCGGAAGGCATGGCCAAAATCGTCTTCAGCGATGGCACCAATTACACGGTCAAACAGGATTCGCTGATCGTGATCGAGGAAAACTCAGCCAATGACCAGCAGCAGACCAACGTGTCGGTGGCGGTGAGCACGGGAACCGTGGATCTCACCACCGCCACCTACGTCCAGGGATCGAAGTCGCAGGTGATCGTGGCCGGGGCGACCGCCTCTCTGGCCCCGGACAGCGCGGCCATGGTGCGCAACGATCCCAAGGCCGACCAGCACGAGATTCTGGTGAAGAAAGGGTCTGGAGAAATCACCCGCAACGGCGAGGTGGTTCACCTGGCGGAGTGGGAGAAAGTCGGTTTCCAGTCGCAATCGCCGCGCATGGCCAAGGTGAAGGAAATCGGGCCGCCGACGCCGATTTCGCCGGCCAACATGATGCCCATCTTTACCTCGGGCGCGTCCAAGCCGGTGGAGTTTTCCTGGACGCCGATGACCAACGCGGTAGGCTACCGGCTGCGCATTTCGCACAATCCGTATTTTTCTTCGACCATCGTGGATCGCCGGGTAACCACGGCTGACGTGATCGTCTCCGGTTTAGGTGAAGGGGCGTACTACTGGCTGGTCCAGTCCTACGACGCCGACGACAAGGAGTCGGTGGAAAGCCAGAAGAACCGGTTCACCATCATTCCCAAAGGCCAGAACACGACTGCCATCGACCTGGAACTGGATCCCTTTATGCAGCACGGAAAGGTAATTGAACTGACCGGAAAGACCGAGGTCGGGGCGCGGGTAATGGTCAATGGCAGGGAAGTGCCCGTGGTGGGCGCCGATGGCAGCTTTCATTACTTCATGCCTCCGCTGCCGCCGGGCGAGAGCCTGATCACGATTACGGCCCAGAATGCCAAGGGCGGAGTGAATACGGTCCAGAAAAAGATCGTGATTCAGTAGGTTTTCTTTGCGTTCTTTGCGGCCTTTCTTTGCGTACTTTGCGGTTAAGACTTTGTCTTGCGCAAGTCAAATCTTTAACCGCAAAGTTCGCAAAGAAGAGCCGCAAAGAACGCAAAGGACCCCGGATAGATTTGGGGCTCAGCCAGTAAAAAGCCGGGATTTCGGGAGGAACACCCGAGGTGCCGGGACTTTGGTTTGAGGGCGAAGCGGGCGTTATCCCATAGAATTAGGGCACGGCCCCCCACCCGCACGGAAGCAACCGGGTTCGCCCGGCAATGACAGCGGTTCGAGAGAGCTAAATCGCGTATGTCATCTAACGGATTCCATTCTTCGACGCGCCTGCACAATCTGAGATCGCTGTTCAGTATTTTTTCCAGCGATCTTGCCATCGACCTGGGGACGGCCAACACGCTGGTGTACGCACGGGGCAAGGGCATCGTGGTCAACGAACCCTCCATCGTCGCCATCAACAAGAACACCGGCGAAGTCGAGGCCGTCGGCAAAGAGGCCAAAGAGATGCTGGGCCGCACGCCCGGCAACATCGTGGCCATCAAGCCCATGAAGGATGGCGTCATCGCCGACTTCAAGGTCACCGAGAAGATGCTCAACTACTTCATCCAGAAGGCGCACAACCGCAAGATGCTGGTGCATCCGCGGATCGTGATCGGCGTGCCTTCGGAAATTACCCAGGTGGAAAAGCGCGCGGTCATGGATTCCGCCTATCGCGCCAAGGCCAGCGAAGTGTATCTGGTGGAGCAGGCCATGGTGGCCGCCATCGGCGCCGGACTTCCAATTACCGAACCCAGCGGCAACATGGTGGTGGATATCGGCGGCGGCACCACCGACATCGCCGTCATTTCTCTCAGCGGCATCGTTTATTCCCGTTCCGTGCGCATGGCCGGCAACCAGATGGACGAAGCGGTGATGAACTATCTCAAGCGCAAGTACAACCTGCTGGTCGGCGAACGCACCGCCGAGCAGATCAAGATGGAGATTGGCTCGGCGTATCCGCTGGAAAAGCCGTTGACCATGGAAATCAAGGGCCGCAACCTGATCGAAGGCGTGCCCAAGACCATCACGGTGGACGACAGCGAAATCCGCGAGGCCCTGAGCGAATGCGTTTCGACCATCATGAACGCCATCCGGGTCGCGCTCGAACGTACCCCGCCGGAACTCTCCGCGGACATCAGCGACCGCGGCATTGTGCTGACCGGCGGAGGGGCGCTGCTGAAAAATCTGGACAAACGTATTCGCGAGGAAACCGGGTTGCCGGTCTCCATCGCCGACGATCCGCTCTGCAGCGTGGTCCTGGGCACGGGCAAGATGCTCAGCGATTTCAAGCTGCTGCGCAAAATTTCAATCGAATAGTTTCAAGTTTCCGGTTTCTAGTTTCCAGTGGGTTGAAATGGAGGACGGGCGTCCTCGCCCGTCTCGCGCCAGTCTCCGCAACCATCCTCGGCGCCGGTGTCGAAACTAGAAACCAGAAACTAGAAACCAGAAACCGTATTTCCATGGAAAATCTGATGAGCCGCTACCGCAACGTCACCATCCTGGTGGCCATCCTGTTTGTACAGGTGCTGGGTCTGGCGGTGCAGGTCAAGCGGCGGTCCAGCGCCGACGAATCCACCCGGGTGATTCGCCTGTGGACGGTCAGCGCGGTGACTCCTCTGGAGAAAGCCCTGGTCTGGTGCCAGAACGGCCTGGGCGGTATCTGGAGCAACTACGTTTACCTGCGCGGAGTGCGGCAGGAAAATCGCGATCTGAAATTCGAGATCGAGCGGCTCCGGCTGGAGCAGGTGCGGCTGTCCGACGACGCGCAGCAGGCGCGCCGGCTGCAGGCCTTGCTGGGCTTCAAGGAAACTTACATCGCGAAAACCGTGGCCGCGCAGGTCATCGGTTCCAGCGGCAGCGACCTGTCGCGGTCGATCTACATCGATAAGGGAACGTCTGCCGGAGTGGACAAAGATATGGCGGTGATCACCGCCGACGGCCTGGTGGGCAAGGTATTGCGGGCGTTCGGGTCCTCGGCGCAAGTGCTGCTGATCAACGACCAGAGCAGCGGCGTGGGTGTGATCCTGGACAAGTCGCGCCTGCAGGGGGTCATCAAAGGGACGGCGTCCGGCGAAGTGGTCGTGGAAAAGGTGATGACCGACGAACAGGTGACGCCGGGCGAGCGGATCGTGACCAGCGGCGGCGACCAGATCTTCCCCAAGGGCATTACGGTGGGAACGGTGATGAAAGTTACTCCGGGCGCGGACCTGTTTCTCAATATCCGGGTAAAGCCCTCCGCCAACCTGAGCCGCCTCGAAGAAGTTCTGGTGATCACGAAAAAAGAGGATCGCGCGCCCTCGGTGGCGGAAACCAATTCAGTCCGGGCGGTGGACATTCTGACCCAGCGCCTGCCTTCGGTCCCCGACAAGCCGGCGGCGGAGGCGAGCCAGCCATCCGCACCTGAGGGTCCGCCACGCCCAAGCGGAAAGACGCGGCAGCCGTGGACAAGTCAGCCGGCATTCCCGCCGTCCCTGGGGTCGTCAAGCCGGTGATCGGGCATAAGCCCACGACCACCGCCAGGCCGGCAACCGGCGCGCCTCCCGAGCGTGTAGTTTCGCAACCGGCAGTCTCGCCGCCTGGTTCGTCAGCTGTGCCATCCAAACCCGGACCGTCGCAACCTGGGACTGCGGAGGATAAACCGCACTAGCGTGCCCATCACTTACACATCTCAGGAGCAGGTAGAGGTTTACCGCTTCAGCGCCCCGGCGGCCATCCTCATTCCGCTGGTTGCGCTTTTTCTGCAGGCATTTCTGCCCCTGCGGCTGCATTTCTTTTCTCTGTTCGACCTGCCGTTGCTGGTGGTGATTTTCTTCGCCGTGGCGCGGCGCAGCCAGGTGTCCGGGCTGTTGACCGGTGCGCTGATCGGCCTGCTGCAGGATTCGCTCACCCATCAGCCCATCGGGATTTACGGGATCGCAAACACGGTGGTGGGTTTTGGGGCCTCGTCTCTGGGCGCCAAGCTGGACGTCGAGAACGTAGGCGCCCGCTTCCTGGTGACCCTGTTCTTCTACGCCGTCCACGAAGTGGTGTACTTCACCGTGGCTCGCGGGCTGGTCAAATTGACCCTGCAGTGGAGTTGGGGACACGAGATCGGCGGCGCCCTGCTCAACGCCGCAACCGCGGCCATACTGTTTACCCTGCTGGACCGGTTTAAGCAGAGAGCGTGAGAACCGTCGTTGGTCATTGGTCATTGGTCGTTGGCAAAATCTCGCAGTACCCAACCGGTGATGTCCCTCCGTCACCGTGGATGACAACAACAGCGGTTCCCCGCCGGACTACAATAAAAAGTAACGTGATTGGCCAACGACCAAGGGCCAACGACCAACGACCAACGACGAATAGCTGACGACCGACGACCGACGACTAGCCCATGTTTGGCCGCGACGAAAAAGTATCGGGAACCCGCCTGACCGCCGTGCAATACATCATCCTCGGCGTTTTTCTGATTTTGGCCTACGGATTGTGGCGGCTGCAGGTGGTGCAGAGCGACTTCTACTCGGCCCTGGCGGAGAAAAACAGGACTCGCGAAGTCCCCATTCTGGCGCCGCGCGGCAAGATTCTCGACCGTGAAGGCCGCGTCATCGTCGACAACTATCCTTCCTTCACCGCTTTGCTGCTGCGCGACTCCACCCGCGACCTGTCGGGTGATGCGGACATGATCGCGCAGGGACTGCACCTTGATCCCAAGGAAGTCCGGGAGCGCCTGCACAAGTTTGCCGGCACTCCGCAGTACCAGCCGATCTATCTCAAGGAAGACATCACGCCGGACGAGCTGGCTTTCATCGAGTCTCACCACAACGAACTGCCCGAGCTGGACACCATCGTGGCCCATCGCCGCCTGTACCCGCGCAACGGGTTTATGGCGCACCTGATCGGCTATGTCGGCGAGGTGAGCGAGAACATGTTGAACCAGCCCGGTGGGAGCTCTATAACCCGGGCGACGTGGTGGGCAAATCGGGCGTGGAGTTGCAGTACAACCAGGTATTGATGGGAAAGAATGGATCGCGCCAGGTCCTGGTGAACAGCAAGGGGAAGGAAATGGGAGAGTTGGACCAGAAGCCGGCGGTCCCCGGCAAACAACTCAAGCTGACCATCGATATCGACCTGCAGATCGCGGCGGAACAGGCCATGGGGGACAAGAACGGAGCCATGATTGCCATGGATCCGCGCACCGGCGAAATTCTCGCCATGGTGAGCCGGCCCGACTTTCGATCCCAACGATTTCGCGGTCCGTATCTCGCGCGGCGACTGGAACAAGCTGGTCAACGATCCTGACAAGCCGCTGCTGAACAAAGCCATTCAGGCACAGCTGGCGCCCGGCTCGACGTTCAAGATCCTGATGTCCGTGGCGGGATGGCAGGAAGGTATCGCCCAGACTCTGAACGTACACTGCAATGGAGGCGCAACCTTCTATGGCCGGCGCTTCGGTTGCTGGGTGAAGAACCGGCCACGGCGCGGTTGACCTGACCAAAGCCATCTACCAGTCTTGTGATGTTTTCTTCTACACTCTGGCGGAAAAGCTGGGTATCGACCGCATTGCAAAATACGCCACTAGCATGGGATTGGGCCAGAAGACCGGCATTGATCTGCCGCGAAGAAGCCAGCGGCGTCATGCCGTCGGAAGAATGGAAGATCCGCAATTTCAAGCAGAAGTGGTACGCAGGAGAGACCATTTCAGTGGGGATCGGACAGGGCGCGGTCGCCACTACGCCGGTGCAACTGATGCGCGCGATTGCTGCCATCTCGATGGATGGCCGCATGGTCGTACCCCATGTCGCGAGTCCGACCGGTCTGCCCCCGAGTACCTTGAGACTCATCACTATACGGACGTGAAGAATATTCCGATCGACCCAGGCGGATTCAACCTGATCACTGACGCCATGGCACGGGTGTTGCTGCCTGAGGGTACGGCGCCTTCTGCGCACGTTCCAGGCGTCGACATAGCTGGAAAGACGGGATCGGCCCAGATTGTGTCGCTGAAGGTCCGGGCTTTGCATGCGAACAATGAGGCGCTCAATCAGAATGGGTGGTTCGTGGGATTCACGCCTCGGCGCAATCCGGACATCATCGTCGCCGTGCTGTTCGAAGGCGGCGAGCATGGCAAATTGGCGGCACGTCTGGCCACCCAGGTCATCAAGGCCTACGTGGACAAGCAACGCCGGCAACCCACCAAGGTGGCGGACAGCTCCGGCAAAGTGGATGTAGGCGCCGTCTGGAATACTGGTTCGGGCGACGACGATGATCTGCACGGAGGGCATTTCGATTTAGAAGTATCGAAGTCACGCGCGCCGCTGGCGGTAGCGGCACCGGGGTTGGAGTAGGCGTTTCGAGGTGGCGCCCCGTCCCGGCTCCGGTCGTGAGGGCGTCCCGCCCTCAGGGGTGCAGACGAGTGGCGGGACGCCACCGAGTCGGGGGACAGGGCTCGGTCAGGATGAGCTCGGCGCTACTTCGCCAAGACGAGCGAGGAAGAGGTAACACCTCAGAACAGGGAAACAGGGCGACGACGGCGGCCAGGCGACGCAAGGACCAATGACCGACGACGAATTTCCTGACGACCGACGACTGACGACCGACGACTGAATCTCATGTCCCGCTATATTTCATTCCGCGATTTCGACTGGCTGCTCTTCATCTTTGTGCTGATGATCTGCGGGCTGGGAGTGATGGAGATTCGCAGCGCCACCTCGCATACCAAGTTTGCGGGAGCGCATATCCGGCAGATTTATTGGATCTTGGGCGGCATCATCGGCATGTTTCTGGTCAGCCTGGTGAACTACCAGAAGCTGCTCGACCGGGTGCATTGGCTCTATATTGCCGCCATCGTTTCGCTGATGAGCGTGATGCTATTCGGGCAGAAGTATCTGGGGGCCCGGCGCTGGATCAAGATGCCGGGAGGAGCGCACTTTCAGCCGTCGGAGTGGGTGAAGCTGATCCTGATTCTGGCGGTGGCCAAGTACTTCGCCGATCTGCACCAGCGAGAGCTTACCTGGCCGGATTTCATGAAGGCCGGCGCCATCGTGCTGGTGCCCATGCTCATGGTCTTGCGGCAGCCCGACCTGGGCACCAGCCTTACCTACCTGCCGATTGCGGTCGTCGGCCTGTTTCTGGGCGGGGTCCGCTTCAAGCAGGCGGCCATCGTGACCATCGCGGCCGCCTTGCTGTTGCCGCTGGCGTGGCATGCCTTGAAGCCCTACCAGCGCGACCGTCTTACCAGCTTCATGCACCCGGAGGCCGACAGTCAGGGCTCCGGCTACCAGGTTAACCAGTCTCTGATTGCCGTCGGTTCGGGCGGCATCTGGGGGAATTCGGAGGGTTCCCAAACCCATTTAGCGTTTCTACCGGTCCCACAAACGGACTTTATCTTCGCCGCCTTCGCCGAGGAACATGGTTTTGTAGGTGCCCTGGCGGTAATGCTGTTATACTTTATAGTGCTGATGCGATTGACTCAGAACGCGCAAACGGCGCCCGACCGCGCTGGCACGTTCGTGGTCATGGGTGTGGTGGCGGTGCTTAGCTTCCATATCCTGGTCAATGTCGGCATGGTGGTTGGCTTTATGCCGGTCACCGGAATACCCCTGCCGCTGATGAGTTATGGCGGGTCTTCTGTCCTGTTTATGTTTCTGGCGTTGGGCATTGTCATGAATGTCCGCATGCGCCGTTTCGTGAACTGACGCAGGATGAAGAATGGCAGGGGGTTAGCCCGCGCTTGCCATCCGCGCGGAAAACAAGATTAATTACGATCGCCCTCGCGTAAAGAGGGCACACGCCGGCTAGAAAAGCAGTTAGAGCCGGGCAGGATCAGGCAAAGGCGCTGCCAGGCCGGTAACGGCCCCCTCAGAGTTGAGAGAGCGGTCACAAACCTGGCGAAGCGCAATGCGATAAGTGCAAAAGATTCCTAAGCTTACGCAACGGATTCGGCCACGGAGAGAACTCCGGGGCCCGGGCTGTCCCTTGTCCAGGGCGGCTATCGCAGCGCTTGATCCTCCCAGTCTTTTCCTGCCTTCCATCCGGTGATCCCGGGGCCGCCTGACGGCCCGGGACCGGAGTTCGCATGACTAGAGAATTATTTGTGTCTTCCACGCCCCACGAAACCAAAGTGGGCCTGGTCGAAGACGATCTGCTCGCTGAAATCTACCTCGAACGCGAAAACGAATACACCCTGGCAGGTTCCATCTACAAAGGACGCGTGACTCGCGTGCTTCCTGGAATGCAATCGGCTTTTGTGGACATTGGCCTGGAACGCGACGCTTTCCTTTACGTTTCCGACTTTATGGAACTCGAAGACTCCGACGATCTGGACGAGGTTCCCACCAACCGGCCCGCGCCGGAGCGTTATCAGGCGCAGCCCCAGGCCGAAGCCCACGTGGCGCTGAAACATTTGCGGCTCCAGTAGCAGAACCACAAGCCCCAGGAATATTCGGAAGCAGGAGCGGGAAATGGCGAGGCGCCGGCCGTCGGCGAATCGCGGGACAATCGCGGCAGTTTCCGTGGACGGCGGCGCCGTCGCGGACGCCGCGGCGAGCGCATGCCGGAATCGAAGTTTGCCAGCCCCGTCACGGAAGCGCCGCGCGAGGCTCCCCGCGCTGAGCGCCCCGAACGGACCGAACGCCCCGAACGAAATGATCGAGCCCAACGGCCGGAATTTTCCGATCGCGGTGGACGATCCGAACGCCCGGCGAGAACCGACCGGCCGGAGCGCTCCGAATACGGACCGCCGCCGGGATATCAGCCCATCATTCTGCCCGGCGAGTCCATCTCCAAATATCGAGGGCTGAACCAGACCCGGCCTGCACCGCCGAGCGCGAGCGAAAGAGCGGCGGCGCCGGTTCAGGACCAGCCGGCCCAGCCGATCGCCGAGATTTTCGCGGACGATGAGCCGATCTTTGCTGTGGCTCCCCCTGCCACCGCGGAAACGCAGCCTCATGAAGAAATTTCAGCGACGCCTGTCCCGGTGCAGGTGGACGAAGTTTCCAGCGACTGGGACCGCGAACAGCAACGCCTGCACCAGATGAACGTGGCAGCGGTGTTCGGCGGCGAAGCGGCGGAAGACGATGACGACGATCAGGAAACCGGCTGACGAATCAGACGACAGGCTCGTAATCGTTGCCGAGCATTCCGACCAGCTGCGCCGGTGTCGGCTGCGGGCACGGTCGAAGAAGAAGAGATCGAAGAGGAAGAAGCGGACCTGGCCCACTACGTCGAGGACCTCGAGGAAGATGCCGCCTTCGAGGAACTCGAAGAGGAGACTCACGCTGCCGGAGAGCACGAACAGCCGGCGCGGGAAATCGCTGCCTCCGCGGAACCCTCATCGGCAGACGCAGTACCCTTTTCCGCGGAACCGATTTCCTCGGAAGAAGTCGATGTAGCGGCGGCCGACGAAGTTGACGAAGAAGCCGAAGACGAAGCCGAGCTGGATGAAGCCCAGGCGGAAGCGGAAGCAGTCCTGGCCGCCGAAGCCGGAGGCACGGGAATGACCGAAGCTCGCGCCGAAGTTCGCGCTCCGGCCGGCACCGCTGGCTATACCCAGCGCGCGCCGCGTCCGGGATACGATCGCCGGCCCCAGCGCGGCGGCCGCCGCGGCGGTGGCGGTGGACGCCGGTCGCGCAGCAACGAACAGCAGCAACATGCCGCTGATCACCGACCTGCTCAAGGAAGGGCAGGAGATTCTGGTCCAGATCGCCAAGGAGCCGATCGGCAAGAAGGGCGCCCGCATCACCAGCCACATCGCGCTGCCCGGCCGCTTCCTGGTCTATATGCCGACGGTGAATCACACCGGCGTGTCGCGCAAGATTGCTTCGGAAGAAGAGCGCCAGCGGCTGAAGCGCATCATTCAGAGCGAGCGCGAGAACGGGCACGGCGGATTCATCGTCCGCACCGCCGCCATGAATGCCGCGGAAGAAGATCTGCGCGCCGACATCCGCTTCCTCAAAGGTCTGTGGACCGAGATCAAGTCGCGCGCTGATGCCGGCAAGGGACCGACTCTGATCTATCACGACCTCAACGTGGTCGAGCGGGTGCTGCGCGACCAGGTCACTTCCGACTTCTCCGCCATCTGGGTGGACAGCGACGAAGAGTACGAACGCATCCTGCGCTTCGCCAACCGCTTCCAGCCCGCGCTGGTCAAGCGGGTCAAGCTCTACACCAAGGAGACGCCGCTCTACGAACAATTCGGCCTGAGCGAGGAGATCAACAAGGCGCTCAAGTCGAAAGTCTGGCTGAAGAGTGGCGGCTACATCGTCATCAACCAGACCGAGGCGCTGGTCGCCATCGACGTCAACACCGGCAAATACGTCGGCAAGACGACGCGTCTCGAAGACACCATCGTCAAGACCAACGTGGATGCGATCAAGGAGATCGTGCGCCAGATCCGCCTGCGCGATCTGGGCGGCATCATCATCATCGATTTCATCGACATGGATGAACGCCGCAACCGCCAGAAGGTCATGCAGGCGCTGGAAGAGGCCCTGCGCAGCGACCGGGCGCCATCCAAGGTCCTTCAGTTTAACGACTTCGGACTGGTGGCCATCACCCGCAAGCGGGTGAAGCAGTCGCTGGAGCGCACCATCGGTTCCCCGTGTCCCTACTGCCAGTCCACCGGCTTCGTGAAATCGGTGACCACGGTGTGCAACGAGATCTATCTCGAGATGCGCAAGATCGCGAAACACCTGGAGCATGCCGACGTGATGCTGCGGGTCAATCCCGAGGTCGCCAAGGCGCTCAAGGCCAACAACGGCAAAGCCCTGATCGAGATGGAAGAGATGACCAAGAAGACCGTGATCGTGAAGAGCGATCCGGCGCTGCACCAGGAGCAGTTTGATATCAACTGAAAAGCAGCTACTGGCTCCTGGCTCTTAGCTTCTAGCTGTTATCGAAATGGAGAACGGGCGTCCTCGCCCGTTTTCTTTGGCTAACGCGTATCTCCGCGAATACATACGTGGCCTAGGCAGGCCTCTGCGATATCCTATCCTTCATGAATCGCCCGTGGTTACAGATCAACCAAAAGAGTCCTCACCTCCAGATAAACGGGGACGACCTTGTGAGTCATCCCGGGGGAAGATTCAACGGTCTATTAGCCTTCCTGTTGCTCATCGCGTTGGCGATTCCGTGGATTGTCGGAGTCGTTGCCTTAGTTCGGTGGATATTCTTCTAGGCAAGACCTTCTCCTCTTTCGAATCCAGCCAAAGGCAGTCGATTAACCACCGCAGTCTCCCATTTTCGGACGTGATTGCCTGAGAACAGGTTTGCGTTGCACAATGGCACTCCGAGCAACGGAGAAAATCGTGAACAAGCTCCATCCGAGCACTTTTTGCCATTGGGTTCTCTTGCTGGTCACTCATAGTGGTGACAGCACCCGCCCGGGCGCAGCTGCCTGCGCCCCCGCTGAAAACCCGCAACGTTGTCCTGATCGTCAGCGATGGGTTGCGCTGGCAGGAAGATTTTCACTGGCGCCGATCCAACCTTGATGGACAGCGAGCACGGCGGCATCTGGGCCGATGCCAGTGAACTCAAGCGCAAGTTCTGGCGCAATGATGTGGCCGAACGGCGCGAGGCGCTATTTCCGTTTCTGTGGAGCACCATCGCGAAGCAGGGACAGATCTTCGGCAATCAGACCAAGGGCAGCGTTGCCCGCGTCACCAATGGAATGGCATTTTCCTATCCCGGCTACAACGAAATGCTGACCGGGCATCCCGATCCTAAAATCGATCGCAACGAGTTCGGGCCCAATCCCAACGTGACCGTCTTTGAATGGCTGAACCGCATGCCGGAATTTCGCGGCAAGGTTGCGGTCTTCGCCACGTGGAATGTGTTCCAGGACATCTTCAACGAAAAGCGCAGCGGCCTGGTCTTGCAGACGGGATGGAACTTGCCGGAGAAAGGGAAACTTACCCCGCGCCAGGAACTGATCAACGAACTTTACCGCACGACCACACCGCTGGATGACGAAGATACCTACAATTCGTTTATCCAGATTCCGCTGCTGGACTACGTGAAGTCGGACCATCCGCGAGTGCTGTTCGTGGGTTACGGCGAGACCGATAACTGGGCGCACCAGGGCCGCTACGATCTGGTGCTGCAGAGCGCTCACGGCTTCGACCACTTCGTAGCAGCAGCTCTGGGAAACCATGCAGGCGATGCCGGAATATCGCGGCCAGACTACTTTCATCCTCACCACCGATCACGGACGCGGCAGCGGGCTGGTGGAATGGAAAGAGCACGGCGTGGACGAAAAGGGATCGGAGAATATCTGGATTGCGGTCATGGGCCCGGATACTCCGGCGCGAGGCGAACGCGAAAATGTCAGAACCGGTCACGCAGTCGCAGATCGCCGCGACGGTGGCAGCCTTACTGGGCAAGGACTATCCGCACGACGTGCCCGCCGCCGCCAAGCCGTTGCCGGATCTGTGGTGAGTGACTTCCGCAAGACGGCGTATTCCGGGGCGGAATCCTTCACTCGATCTGCGAGTGGAAGGATGGAGTCGAAGGACCCCTATAACCTTTCGGCAGCCGCACTCGGGCATGACGGGTCAGATGAATGAGGTCATAGGGGTCCTCGACTCGCTCAGGATGACAGCTTTGTTGATGGGGGAACAGAATGTTTCTGGAGAGCACTGCAACCGGCGAGTAATCGGGAGGACCGCTAACACGTTTCGAAGTTGCATGCCGCCTCCGCTGCGAGAATCGCAGACTGGCGAGGCGGCAAAGAGTCGTTGCTCCCGGCTAGCTTTGCGGCCGGCGATCATGAGTCCGGCTCCGACTACCAGCAGGACGGCGCTGATGGCGGGTGAAACTTTTTCGCTGTCGTGGGTCTGAACTCCGATGTTGACGTCACCCGCCTTGATGCCGTGATTTTCCGAATGCGGAATCGCAACGAAAAACGAAAGGATTCCCAGGATTACTACTGCCAGCCCCACTACAAATAGAGCCTTCATTAGAAGCCTCCAGCTTGAGAGTTGAGTGCATGGACCCGAGCGTCCATCGGCCGCTTAAGATGCGGTCGAGGACGAGCGGGATGCTTCTCATCCCTTGCTATCGGCAAAGTCCCGGGCAAACTCCACCAGGCTGCGGAGTGCAATTCCAGAGGGCCCTTTGGCGATCCAGGGCTTCTGCTCTTCGGTCCACGCGGTGCCGGCGATATCGAGGTGCAGCCAGGGCGTCTCCTCGGCGAACTCTTTCAGAAACATGGCGGCGGTGATGGCGCCGCCCCAGCGTCCGCCGGAGTTGACGATGTCGGCGATGTTGGAGCGAATGATTTCCTTGTACTCGTCGTCGAGCGGCAGGCGCCACATTTTCTCGCCCGCCTTGTCGAGCGCCTGGCTGAAGCGGTTGTACATGGCCTCATCGTTGGCGAAGATGCCGGCATTGATTGAGCCCAGCGCGACCACGACTGCGCCGGTGAGCGTGGCGGCGTCGATCAGGTGAGTGCAGCCGAGTTGGCGCGCATAGAAAAGGCCGTCGGCCAGCACCAGGCGTCCTTCGGCATCGGTGTTGATGATCTCAATCGATTTGCCCGACATGGCAATCTGCACGTCGCCCGGTTTCTGCGCTTTGCCCGACGGCATATTTTCCGTGGCCAGAATAATGGCCGTGATTTTCAACTTGGGTTTCAGCAGAGCGATGGCGCGCATGGCGCCGATCATGGTGGCGCCGCCCGCCATGTCGTATTTCATTTTCTCCATGCCGTCGCTGGGCTTGATCGAGATGCCGCCAGTGTCGAAGGTGATGCCTTTGCCCACCAGTCCCAGCACCGGTTTTTCGGGAGCGCCGGCAGGTTCGTAGCGCAACACGATCAGCGTGGGCGGTTCGTCGGAGCCCTGGGCAACGCTCCAGAACGCGCCCATCTTGAGTTCCTTGATCTTGTCGGCGCCGTAAATGTCGCATTTCAATCCGACTTCCGCCGCCATCTTCTTTCGCGCGATCAGCGAGGATGGTTGGCGTCATGCGATTGGAAGGCTCGTTGACCAGGTCGCGGGTGAAATTCTGCGATTCGCCGACGATGCGGGCTTCGTCCACCGCCTGCTGCAACTTGGCCTGATCGCCACGCGCGACTACGGTGAGCCCGTCGATCTTCTGGTCCTTGCGGTCGCTCTTGTAGTAGTCGGGATCGAAGTTGCCGACAAACGCGCCTTCGACGATGGCCTTGACCGCATCTTCCGTCTTCAGCCCGGCTTCGGGCGCGACGAAGGCAAAGCTGCGCAGGCCCTTCGGCTTTGAGCGTGCGCACGGCAGCGCCGGCCAGGCGGCGCAAGTCGAATGCGGAAAACGTCTTGGCTTTGCCGCCGCCCAGAAGCAACAGCCGTTTGGCTTTCAGTTTCGCCGGCCGGTGCAGCAGCGTGTTTTCGAAAACCTTGCCAGTCACCTCGCCGCCAGCGATCACATCGGCGGCCGCGTCTTTGACGGCGGCGTCGGAGGTTTCAATCGAGACTTGCGGTTTGTCCTTTTCGCCGCGGCCCTTTTCCGCTTTGTCGAGCACGATCGCGACCAGGCATTCGGTTTCTACTTCGGCAGGATTGGAGAGGGAAAGATTAGTTTTCATGTTGTGTGTGGTTCCAGTATCGTCGGCGGGAAGGGAATTGCGCAAGAGGCAGCGGCGCATCACAGCACTACGATGGTGATTCCCAGGTTGCGCTTGCCCAGATCGGTGTCCTGCTTCAGTTCGGGACGAGCCTTGATGAGGGCCCACGCCTGCTCGTCAGATTTGGCCCAGTCTCTCGCCGAAAATGCAGGCACGAATCTCGCCTCGACTCGCCATCTCGGTCAAACGTCTTTGCGCTACGATGCGAATGTCGCCGCCGGCCCCGCTCGATCCATAGCCGTGGATCAGCTTCAGGACAGCGCATCCTGCCTGCCGGGCGCGAGCCAGTTCACGCTCCAGATGTTGCAGGGCTTCGGGGACGGTCGGCATCCCGGCTTTGAGGTTTACGGTTTTGATGGTACCGCCTCCGCAGTCTGAATTCCTGGGAAAGGAAACATCGAGCCATGTCTCCAATAATCTCCGGATCCTTTGTGACTCGCGCGACTATCTCGCGCCGCGGTCCGGAAGAATAGTGAACTTCTTGCGCCCGCCGATGCGGTAAGTTTCAAAATCATCGTGGTCGATGGTCAAAATCAAGCTCAGGGACTCGCGGGCGGCAAGATGTACCAGGGTGGCGTCGGCAAAATCCATGGGGCGGTCGCGGTATTGGACCATCAGTGCCTGGAGCGCGGGTAAATCAGAATCGTCGATCGGTCGCACGGTCAGCGCGCCAGAGCGGACGAAATTCCATGCCTTCCCGATGTTGTGGGCACTTTTGCCAATCAGGTGGAAAAGTTCGGTGAGCACCGCTTCAGTCGTGAACAAGGGTATGTGTACTGATTGCAGCGCCTCCAGACAAACAGAATGCCAATCGTCGTCAGCTTCAACAATGGCGAGGACGGCCCCGGTATCAATCAGTGCGGGAGGAGGCATTGGGCCCTCTGGCGTGTTTTTTCCGGATGATTTCCCGCACAGGTTCACCAGCCCGTCGCGAGCGCGTGGGGTCTCCGCCACGTATTGCTCCCACAGTGGCCATCACTCGGCGTCTGATAGCGGCTTGCTCCTTTACATCGTCACTGCGCGAACTGCGCTGTTCCTGAAGCCATTCCGCGGTAATCTGCTCCAGCAGGCGCGCCAGTGACGTGCCTTCCCGCCGAGCTTCACTTTCCAGTTCGGCCTTCTTTTGCGCGGAAATGCGCCAGCTATAGACCTGGTCTTTCATGCACTACATTGTAGTGCATCAAATTGGTCCCGGTCAACCCAACCGCGCGAGGGCCTTGTTTTTCTGCTCAAGATGACGATGCAACGTGGCTCTCCAACCACACTGTGCTTCACAAGCCACGCTCTGCGAACCCCCGGCCGCCCGTAACCCGCGCCCAGTCAGTGTCTTCCGTGATGGCCGCCCTCGTGCGATCTCCCAGGCGGGCAGCGACCCAGGAGGATCATATGACGCAACTCAACTTGTCCGGCAGGCCGTCCAACAACCCGCAGCAGAAATCGGCTGCAGAACCCGAAGGCGGATCGATCAAGAACCAGACCGTGGGCGCGCTGGGAGCGCTCGCCATGTTTGCCGCCGTGATCGTCATCGGCAGCTGCTCTCGCAGCAGCCAGCCGGTAGCGGTGCAGCAACCCGTTCAACCCGCGGCACCGGTTTCAGCTCCGGCCGTCAACCCGCCGGCACCGCCTCCCGCGCCGGTGCAGGCGAAAGCAAAAACCAGGAAGCACCGGGCGGCCACTCTCTCCTACGTCAACCGGGAGTATGGTCTCTCTTTCAGCTTCCCGCGAAGCTATCGGCTGAAGACGGGTAAGGCAGTGCAATCGGCTTCGGGCCTGACCGGGCCGGCGCAGATGAATTTTGTCCATCCCGGCGGAGTGATGCTGGCAGCCTTGGAGATGCCTGGCAACTCGTATCCCGGCACGGATTTCAAATCCGGCCTGGTCAACGTCAGCGTGAATCCGGGCATGACGTCTGAAGCGTGCGCCCAATTTGCGCTTCCCGAGCCGGGCATGGGATCGGAAGCTTCACCGGCGAAGATCGAGGACGTCAAGATTGGAGCCATCGCGTTCCATGAAGTGGAGAACTCCAGCGCCATGATGAAGCAGCCCGACGCCAGGTTCTACCACGCTTTCAACTCAGGAGCGTGCTATGAATTTGCCCTGGGAATAGGGACCGACGGCGACGCCAATGTGGAGGAAATTACGCCGGTCGATCGTGAACAGGTGTTTGGCAAGCTGGAAAAGATCCTGGCCACGGTAAAACTTCAGCCCGGCGTGTTGCCGGAAACCCAGACTCCCGAGACCCAGGTTCCAATTCCCTCGGTCGCTGCTACCACCCCGGCTGACTCTTCGACGACCACGGAACACGAGGCGACGAAACCAAACTTCTAGCCGGTCGGAGAACCCACAACAAAATTGCCTGGACTGCCGGCGCTGGCCGGCGGTCCGTTTTTTTGACTTCCCGGAGGCTGGTAGGTTTTGAAACCGGCGCGTTGCATGCCTCGGATCGCTTCCGGGTTTTTCATGAAAGTATTCCAGACAAAGCCGGTGCGGGCATTCTCCGCCATCAGCAAGGTGATTCCGGTATCGATGGCGACTACGTCGCTGTCATACCAGTTTTTCAGCGGGTTGAAAGCGTTCACGAATCCATAGCGTGCTCCAGGCGTTGGGGTAGCGGTTCCTGATGTTGCGCAGCACGCGCATGACCGGCTGGGGCAGGAAGGGCAGGGAACCGCCGGCCGCGCTGGGAACCACGCTGCCATCGATGGGACCCATGGCGGGAGGCCCGCCCCAAACCACGTAGCCCTTGTCCGAATCCGACGCGGTGATGCCCCACAGGTCATCGCTGTAGTCGGGAAACTGTTTTCCCAGTTCAACGCAGAAGCGGCGATGGACATCGGTGGCGATGGCGGAATTCTGAAAGTAATCCGCATAGCGGTCGCGCTTGCCGCGGAAATCGAACCAGGCCTGGGAGTACTGGTGCACGAACAGAGGCGCGAACGAACCGATGTAACGCAGACCGTCATACTCGAATACGTTTCGCTTCCAGGCATCCCAGGTTTCCGCCTTCAGGGGGTGGGAAGACGAGCCCATGCCCAGCAGATACATCATCATCAGTTCGCTGTAGTAGTCCCAGCGATAGGGCAGGAATCCTACTTCGGGGAGCCAGCCGTGAGGCAGCAGGTTGGTGTCTTCCGAGAGCCAGGTCCAGTCCACGCGGTCGAAAATCGAGCGGGCCAGATCGCGGATTTCAGAATTCTCGAAGTGCTGCCGGCAGCACAGGATGCCGCACAGCAGAATGGCCGTGTCCACCGAAGAGATTTCCGAGTCCCACAGCCGTTCGCCGGTGTTGACGTTGGCGAAGTGATAGAAAAAACCGCGATGGTGGGGCAGCGTCTTCCACAGAAAGCGCAAGGAATTGAGCACGCGGTTGCGCGCCTCGTTCGGGGATATGAATCCGCGTTTTTCTCCGATGCAGAGCGCCGACAGGCCAAAGCCGGTGGCCGCGATGCTGGCTACCACGGCGTTGTCGGTCGTGGCCTTGCGGGCATTGCACCGGTCTTTGACCAGGCCGGTCAGGGGGTTGGCCTGTTCCCAGAAGTAGCAAAAAATGGTTTGCTCGAGATCGTCCAGGAACTGGTCGTCTTCCTGCGTAAGATAAGTTTTGACCGGAGGCGGCGCCGGGCGGGCGCGCTGCTCCGGCGCGGGCGACATGAAAGAAGCAAATGCCCAGGGCGCGCCGGGCAGGCAGATTCCCAGGCCTGCCATCTGTCTGAGAAACTCCCGGCGGGAACGGACTATGGGGCCAAACTTCCTCTCATGCACTTCACAAATCTAAACGATCCTGCCCCGGGGAACGATGGGGGAGCGCAAACTAGGGTAACAGGAATGGTTACACCGACTGAGCCTAAAGACCTTGACGAAAGATGGGGCGAGACTAAAAATCTGGTCTGCGGGCGGGCATCGTAGAATATGCCAATGAAGGTAGCGGGATGACCGGAAAACGCCGGCTGGTAATGTGGACAGCCACCATGGTGGTTGCGGGCCTGATCGTCGCCGCGATACTGCTGACCCATCCTCACACCCGGCCCATGACGTTGCGGGGCGCGGTGATCAGGCAGGATGCCGATCCCACCAAGGAATTGCCCCTGGCTGACGTTGAAATCCAGGCGCTCTCCAATGACGCCGTGATTGGCGAGGGCAAGTCGGATGCCTCCGGTTTTTTCACAGTCACGTTGCGCACCCGCTTCTGGATCGGCCGGGCGGTGATGCTCCGCTTTCGGCACGCAGACTACCAGCCGCTGGACCTCAAGGAATTCGTGGGAGACAAGTTATACGTGGCCCACATGGTGCCCCTGCCCCACGAAGTCAAGCCCGCGAATCGTCCCGTGGTCACGGTATCGAATGTACTGGCCCGCTATTCGATCAAGACCACCAATACGGCCAATGTGGGCAGTGCCGTCAAGACCTTCGAAGTGGTGAATACCGGCAACGTGGCTTGCCGGAAACAGCCGCCCTGCTCTCCCGACGGGCAATGGAAGGCTGCGATTGGCGGGGCGTCGCTGGACGCCGGAGAAGGCAACGAATTCCGCAATGCGCGAACCTCGTGTATTGCCGGGCCCTGTCCTTTTACCAAGATCGAGTCCGAAGATTTCCTGCGGGGCGGACGCGAAGTGAAAGTCACGGCCCTCAACTGGTCGGACACGGCCACATTCCTGCTGGAAGCTGAAGTGTTCCGCCCCATGGTCAGCGACATGGTGCGGACATCGCATCCCGTAAAGTTCGGCCAGGCCCTGAACTTTACCGTGCCCGGTTCGGCGGAAGGCGTCAGCATTCAAGCCGAAATCAATGGCGAGACTATCACTTTCCCCTTTGGCCCCAACCTTTACCTGAGCTGGGCCGATTGCAATGCGCGCGTGAATCGAGATCAGACGAAAGTGTATCGCTGCGAACTCAAGCCCGGCTATAAGTTCCCGTAGGGCTTGCCGGTCGACGCCGACGCCAGCCTTTCCAGAGCTGCGTACTACCTAACTCTGCAGAGTGGCCCCAGTTTTGTGACCATTCTGTGACCAGCGCCGATGTTCGCCTAAGCGTCGGCCCTCAATGTCACCCGTGCTGCTTGCCAGCGACCTCGTCGATCTCCGCCAGTCCCGGGCGTGGACCAGTGGCCATCAGAACTTAGAGTCCCCGCTTGCTTCCGGGTGGCTCGTCAATCGGGAGCAATCGCGTCCTACCAGCCGACTTAACAGGACGAAATCTGGCCGCCGGCCAAAAAAGTTTAAGTTTTTACATCAGCAGAATGACCACGCTGGTGACCACGAGTGCTGCGGCCCATAATGCGTCGAGATTCAGCCACGCCTTGCGTAGAATCGCGAGGCCGAACTTGGTATACACCACCCAAGCGATGAGCCCTGTTACCGCAAGGTAGGCGATCGTATGGACCGCTGTGGCGAGCAGTGCTGCGAGAGGGCTGGCGGCCGCGGATGTGTGATGGTGGCCTGCCATGTGGTCAGCCGCCTCGACTGTTCGGCTGCCCAATAACACCGGCAGCAACATAAAACCAGCACCGTGGGCCGTTGCCATCAGAAACGACCAGACCGTCAGGTCGCGAAAGCCCACCTGCATGCGGACCCAGCGGGGGTGGTAATGTCTCACCAGCGAGAAGATTCCAAGACCGAACAGAAGCGCGGCGACACCATAGCGGATCGCCTCCTGCGGCAGTGCCATTCCGAGAAACGCCGCAGTCACCACGACGATTCCAATGGACAAAGCATGGCCAAGCGCGATCGGAATGAGCGCCCTCGCCACCGCACTCCCCTTCTGCTCCTGCATCCCCAGCGCCACCGCGAAGAGCCAACCCATCCCAGGGTTGATTCCGTGGTAGGCGCCGAGGAGCAGCATCAGCCACAACGCGGTTGAGCCCATCTCGTGCGTCATTTTGCCTCGGAGTAGCAGTAAGAGTCCGACGAGGCGTCCCCACCCTCCAGCCTCACCTGATGCGCGCGCATCCCATCGAACTCGACAAAGAACTTTTCATCGAGTTTCATTCCGCCCTTCGGGTCCGCATCGAGCTTGACCATCCAACTCTTCAACCCGTCGGGATAGATCTGCTCGTCCCACGGTGCGTAGAGCGAATTGGTGAAATAGATTCGCTTGCCATCGCGGCTGATCTCAACCATTTGCGGACCGCCGTTGAGCGGTTGCGTGGGCTTACTGGGATGAGCCGCACGGCGCACGATGCCGCCGAGATGGACCGAGCCCGTCTTCTTCGGGTTAGCCGGGTCCGAAACATCATATTGGATGAACTCCCCGGTCCCCCAGCACGACACATAGAGGAAGCGATCGTCGAGCGACAGGTTGATGTCAGTTACCAGCGGCGGCACCGCCTTGAAGCCCTTTAGCAGCGGTGGTAGTTTTTCCGGGTCGGCGGGCTCCGCGGGGATTTCAATCAGCTTGCGGACGGCCCACTTCCCGTTCTTACCGCGGCCCTCGCGGTACCACATCCAGATCGACGACGACAGATCTTTGAGCGAAATGCCGACTCCGACAAAACCGTAAGCCTTGTTGGGATCGTGAGAGGGTCTCAGCTCGAGCACCCACTGTTGCTCCGCACCCAGGTCGATTTCCTGCTGATGGCGTCGCTTGTCCAGATCCCAGATATGAATCTTGTGCCCATACTTACCAGCCAGGAGTAACTCCGGATTGACGCCGTCTTTCACCATGTTCGGCGTGCCCCATTCCGACGTAATCATCGTGTCGTGCCCGAGGTGCCACCAGAAGTCGTACGCCAGTTGCTGCGGGCCGCGATCTTGCTCCCACTGGCCCTTGAGCTCGAAAGTGTTCGCGTCCATCAGAAAAATGCCGCCGGGCCCGTCTCCGTTGGCCGATCCGAGCGCGCTTCCATAGATGCAGTCCGGGCCGCAATGAATCGTATGGGGCGAGGTATAGCCCGTCTTCTTGATGAACTCTTCAGGCTCGATCACCTTCACGATCTTCGGCTGCTTGGGGTCCGGCTTCGTATCCAGGATGTAAATCCGCGAAGACCCGATGCCCGGCACGATCAGGTAGCGGCGCTCCATGTGTGGATGCGGGGCCTGCGGGCAAAGACATGCGCTGCAGGCATTCCAGCCGAAGTGATGCAGCTCATTATCGCCGCGCGGAAAATCTGTTTGCCCCACGAGCCGCCCATACTCGGAGGAACTCGGATCGAGGTCGACGACTCCCATGGCATCGCGCTGCCCATTGTTGCCGGCGTTGAGCAGCGCAACGTATGCAAGGCGTTCTGCCGGGGCTTGCATTGCCATGCCCGGTGAGGGATAAAAGGTTGGATCCGGACGCATTAAAGCCATATTTGTATCTCCTTATCGTGCAAAGATTCGCTGCGAGGAACTCAGGACCTCAGGCTCGCACTGCGATCACTTCCAGATACTCCGATGAGACTACTGTGAGTTCGTCCCCTCCCCGATTGTGCGCAGACCACAGCTCCTCCAAGTCAGCGCGCAGCTTCTTCGCATCCGATTCATCCAGCGAAGCAAACGCGCGATTGGTAGGCCCGTAGTACTGCCGGAAAAACTCGACCACGTCTGCCGGCGGGAAAGGATAGTTGAAGCTATATTGGCGGCGCGTCATCGTAAGGTCGGAAACTCCGTGGCCCAGCCTCTCACGCACCACAGCCTCATCGCCCCACAACACCGGGGACGGCATACCAGAGGGAGCAATGAACTTGGCAAACGTTTTGAACATTTGCCCAACGAAGCCTTCGCGCGTCCAATTTCCCATGGCAATGGTGCCTCCAGGGCTGCACACTCGCAGCAGTTCGCGAGCGACGAGTTCCGGGCGAGGGGCAAACATCGCTCCCACCAGGCTGATTACGACATCGAAGCTGGCATCTTCAAACGGAAGATCCTCGGCGTCGCCTTCAACAAAACGAGCCTTGAGAGCTTCCGCGTCGGCGCGTGCCTGTGCACGCTGCACGAGATTCGGCGCGATGTCCACTCCGGTGACCTTCACTCCATCCCGCGCCGCCCACAGCGCGACCTGGCCCGAGCCGCAAGCTACATCGAGCAGTTGGCACCCAGCGGGAACATCGAGCTGTTCGTAGAAAATGCGCGCGCCCTGCTCCATATAGCGCGAGAAGCGGTCGTAGTCTCCGGCCACCCACGTATCCCTTAGTCGAGCCTTCAGACCGTCGATTTCCAATGTAGATGTGATGGTACTCATGTTTCCTCCGGTGTTTTCTATTCGCCTGCAGCCAGGGCGCGGATCGCGTCGGTCGCCATGGCCAACCCGCCAATTTCCCATTCCTCATCAAGAACGTCTTGAATGTCTGCCCACTTAACGCTGCACATCTCCTCTTCCTCGACCGACACAGTGGAATAGGTGAGGTTGTTGTTGAGGTCCGTCTTGTGGGCCGGCGTGAAAACTTTCTCGTTCACATTCACTTGAATCAAGTCCATGGTCGGATCCTCCATTCGGGTTTCAATCGGATCGAGTCTTTCCGTCCCGTTGACTTTCCTACTATGGAGCAGCCGCTTGGACCACTCTTGTCTGCACGTCCGGCTTTCTTGCTCAGGCCAGACTTCCCGTATGATGATTTGCTCAAGAGTCCGGAGAGGTTTGCAGGAAGTCCGCGGGAGGGCATATGGATGTGCTTTCCGAAGTGCTGAAGGTCGTGAAGCTCCAGGGCGCCCTGTTCTACAACGGAGAATTCTCGTCGCCGTGGAGTTTTTACTCACCACCCTCCCGCACGGTTGCGCCGTATGTAGCGCCCGACGCGAGGCACGTTATCGTTTATCACTTACTGACGGAAGGGCGCGCCTCTGCCCGGTTGGTGGATGGCGAGCGCATCATTCTTGAAGCTGGCGATATCGTGATCTTTCCCCATGGCGACGCACATTTCCTGGAAAACGGGCCTCCGGCAAAGTCTGTGGACATGGAGAAGGAACTAGCTCGAATCTTTTCCCAGGGTTTGAAGCGATCGACTCTGGGTGGTGGCGGGGAAATTACGAAATTCGTCTGTGGCTTCATGGCCTGCGAGCCACGACTCAGCCAGGTTTTTCTTAGTGGTCTGCCGCCGGTGTTTAAAGTCAGCATTCGTAACGATGCTTCGGGCAGATGGCTGGAGAACTCGATCCGCTTCTCGGTGAACGAGGCCGACGCTTCCCGCGCCGGCGGAGAAGCGGTCTTGGCCAAACTGTCGGAGGTTTTGTTCGTGGAAACACTGCGGACCTATATTGCGCACCTTCCGGCGGAGCAAACTGGCTGGCTGGCCGGCGCCCGCGATTCCGAGGTCGGAAAGACCCTGGCGCTAATGCACCGGAATCCTGCGCATCCGTGGACTATTGCTTCCTTGGCAAGAGAAGCGGGAGTGTCCCGCTCGGTGCTGGCAGAGCGATTCCGCCATTACCTCAACGAGCCTCCAATGGCTTACCTCACTCGCTGGCGACTGCAGTTGGGAGCGCAGATGCTTGCCTCGACCAGTTATTCGGTGGCACAGATCGCATCCGAAGTTGGCTATGAGTCCGAAGCCGCTTTTAATCGTGCTTTCAAACGCGAGTTTGAAACTCCTCCTGCGCGTTTCCGCAGTCTGTCGAGGTCCACTCAGGCGAAGGCCCCGCAAGAGAAATCCAGGCTACGGGAATAGTCGCCCAGCCGGCGGAACTCCTGAGCGGATCACGTCGCACTACGGGCGCGTAACTTATCCGGTTCTGGTGGATCGGCGGACGCTGATCTACCTTGCCAGCGATCCCGATGGTTCCGGGCCGTGGCTTTATAGCATGGACGTCGAGCGTCGCACCCCATCGGCTGACCTCTGGTCTTGACCGAAATCGACCTCGGAACCACGAGCGCCGGTAACTGTGGGTGGATTCGTTTTTTGGACCCGGCGGAGATATTGAAAATGTGGTGGCGGGGGACGGACCGCCGCCGCCGGCATTTTCAGGGCTGAAATTACATCGCGCCAATAGGCTTACGCAGAACTGAGCTTGCTTGAGATGCCTTGCGCGCAATCAATCCGAAGCCTTTGGAACTGGCTGCCTTCTCCAAAGCGCGTAACTCCATTTGGGCCTGCGAACCGTGCTTTGTCTTGTTCGCAAATTCTGCCAGGGCAAGGTCGTCCGCAAACTCAAGACCGACGAATCCATACCGATGGGCATCGTCGGCTACTCGCTTAAGCAGGGGTCGTGACACGTCCGGGTGATCGGACACCAGGAAGACTCGGCCCGAAGCCAGCTCGAACTGTAAACGAAGAAAGCGATTCTGGCTCTCGTTTCCGAGCGCTTGAGCTGCTTCCATTTCTTTTTGAGCTTCGCCTTGCTTGCCCTGGCTGAGTAGCGCATCGATCAGTACGAGGCTGGCGCTAAGTTCGTCGTCCGCTTGTTGCTGCTGATGAAATTGTTGTTGACTCGAACGTGCCGAGGTCTCGGCGTCGGAACTGTGACCTTCTTCAATCGCAAGTTTCGCTAATGAGACACGGCTTTCCGCCGCCGCCTGTTTTTCTCCGGCCTGATTCCGAAGCGCAAAAGCTTCTTCGTATCGCGTCCGCGCCAGGGCAAGATCACCCCGATCCAACGCTACATCCCCCATCCCGCTGAGCACATAGGCGGTAGCGTTCTTGTCTTCAATTTTCCGCGCAATCACATCGGCCTGCCGATAGGCTGTCTCGGCCTTTTCGAGCTCGCCATTCTGTCTCCAGATGTCTCCCAAGCTGTCGAGATTAAGGACTACGCCCTCCTTGTCATCGACGGCTTGATACTCTGGGATGGACTCCTGCAACAGCTTCTTCGCTTCCATCAGATCGCCTTGAGAAAGACGAGCGTCAGCAAAATTGCTGAGCGCGGTGGCGACGCCATCCCGGTTGCCAACCTGCTTAAATTTCTTCACCGCCTGCTGGAGCATTTCTGCAGATTGTGTGAGGTCACCCCGTAGATAGAAGATAGACGCGAGATCTGTGCGCATCATGGCCTCGCCGTTCGGGTCTTTCGCGGCAATTGAGGCTTCAAGGGCATTTCGGCAGATATCGATGGCCTCAGTGGATGCGTCGATCGAGGGCGCTTGCTGGCAGAGAATGCCATAGGTTCGACTGACAATAACCGGTGATCCTTGTGCGCTCGCCTTTTCGATCGCCAGCTTCGCTGCGGCACTGGCTTTGGTGAAGTCTCTATTGATCCATGCGGAAGCCTCTGTCATGTCAATTCGCGCGTCGTCGCCAATGGGCGGTGGGAGCTGCCGCAGGACTGCTAACGTCTGCAGCGAGTCCGCGGCGCTGAGATGCATTTGCGCGGAGGCGAACAACAGGCCATAGTCCAGATTGTCGGGGAAAAGGCGGAACAGCGAGCGATATGTCTCAATGGCTTTGGGCCATTCTTCAATGGTCCTCTGATATTGTCCTTCGACCAGAAGCCGCTGTTCTTGTGAAAGATGATTCGACAGCTCCAGCGCGCGTCGAGCTTCGCCTCGCGCTTTGGCGTCATAGCCGGTGTGCCACCAAACGTCCGATAGAGCCGCGTGGGCGAGCGGGAAATCTGGATCCTCGGCGATTGCTTTGCTAAGTAAGTCGCGCGCCGCAAAGTAGTCGAATGCCCACAATCTTGCTCGTCCCTCGGCGTAGAGGCGGGCTGCCTTTTGGTTGGACGGAAGAGCTGCCCTTGTGGCAATTTCGATTGCTTCGGACGGTGCAGCCACACCGAGACTTCGCTGCAGTTTCGCCCCCAGGTCCGACACCAGGTTAAAGAGGTCATTCTCGTCACCCGAGACGGAATCCTCCGCGATCGTTTCTCCGCCGGCGGTGTCTTGAAGGCGAACGTCAAGCCGAATCCTCCGTTTCGGGTCAGACGGAATCATCGTGTATGAGCCTACGACGACCACATCAGCACCTGGGTTCGTTCGCAATCGCTGCAAGGTAGACTTGCCAAGCGAATCTTCGTCGCGGAGTGGCAATTCACTCTTGGCCCGCGCCACATCCTCTCCTGGGACCATGCGGAGTTCTCCGCCAGCGGCCAGTTCTGTATTCAACATTTCGCAGAAAGCGGAGGAGAGCCAATTGTCCTCTGGTCGGCCCGGCAAATTGCGGAAGCCGAGCACTGCGACCGAACGACGCACGTGTATTCGAGGGATGGAGGTCCCGGCCTGGGCTGTGGAACGCGAAGCCCCATGCCTCGCTTGGAGAACATAAAACACCGTGCCAACCAACAACACTACGAAAATGGCGATGGTCCATCCGTGTTTTGTAGCGTAGGGGTTAGGGTAGGATACGGACACAGCCGGCGCCGCAGGAGTTGACGTGGTGGAATCAGCAACGTGTGCGGTCTCGACCTTAACAGGTGCGATGAACCGGTAGCCGCGCCGAGGAATGGTTTCGATAAACCTGGGATTACTGGCATCATCCCCAAGAGCTTCCCGGACCTTCAGTACCGCCACTCCCAAGCTTTTGTCGAATTCGACAAAGGTATTTTGCGGCCAGAGTCGATTCCGAATCTCTTCCCGCGAAACAATCTGTCCGGCGCGTTCCACAAGTAACAGCATTAGCTGGAAAGGCTGTTCTTGCACGCGCACCCGCACCGAATCGCGCGTCAGTGTGCCATTGCCCGGGTCAAGCACGTAAAGCCCAAAACCGTAGCGTATTTCCGGGGCGGGAGAATTGTTTGTAGCAGAGGCCTTCATACGCCATGCGAGACTTTTGAGCGTCGAGTTTAGCACGGGAAATGAGCTAAGAACGAGTTAACCAGCCTCTCGTAAGTCTCTAGAAAACAAAGAATTAGCGGTTAACGCACAATTTGCACTCAGTTGGTTTGCGAATTCCTCCTGTCGGAAGCAAAGTTCCCATCGTTGCAGCCCATCCACCAGATTCAATTCTGAGGAGGGAGAGATGAGCGCTTGCCAATCTTGCGGTGCCGCGTTAGCCGATGACACTCGCCCCTGTCAGTCTTGTGGGTCGCCGACAGAACTGAGGCCAGATGTCTCTGCGCCGGCAGTCGGGAGTTCGGCTGCAGTCGCTGTCACATCTCCGTTCGGGGAGACGGGATCGAAAAGCATGGATACGAATGTCGCGGGAGCCCTCACCTACCTCGCGGGCTTCGTGACCGGGATCGTGTTTCTTGTCCTGGATCCGTACAAGTCGAATTCCTTCGTTCGCTTTCACGCTTTCCAGTCGATTTTCTTTAATGTCGCATGGATCGTCTGTTGGATTGTCTGGATGATTCTTTCGGCTGTACTAACACCTTTGACGGCCGGATTCTCTGACTTGATCGCTCTGCCGTTGATGTTGATTTTTACCCTCGCAGGATTTGGAATCTGGATCTTTCTGATGTACCAGGCCTATCAGCAAAAACTTTTCAGGCTGCCGATCGTTGGTAGCTTCGCCGCGGAGCAGGCGGGGGTAAGGCTTTGATGTCCGGTCCCATGTCGCAAGTGTAAAGAAGGGAGAAACGTGACTCACTTTTTCAAACTGGCGGTGGTGTTGGCCAAAGATGAAAGATCGAGAAGTGGCCGAATCAGGAATTTCCCTTGAGTCCAGTAAGCGCACAGTAGCAGGACCCTGTAGGGGACTGCGGCTACAACGATGCCAATTCAAAGGGGTATGAACTTGAGTACGGTTAGCGCAACACAACGCTCGTTTCCAGACACCGGTATTGACACGGAGCGGTCCTTCTTTTCCTCGGTGACGGTGCTGATCTGTGCTGCGGTGTTCTACGGATTCGGTTCGGAATATGTGCGATTTCGAGCAGAGTATTTTCCGTTTCCTAGTTTGCTCGTCTATATCCACGCCTCGCTCTTCTTCGGCTGGATGCTTCTACTGTTGACTCAAGCGTCTCTCGTGTCCGCCGGGCGAGTTGCTTGGCATCGCCGTCTGGGGATCGCGGGATTTTTCCTTCTTTGCTGCATGCCGGTCGTCGGCGCGTTGACCGTCACGGCGGCCGTGGCACATAACCGCTTCCCACCCGGTTTCGACGGTCCGTGGGTTTTCTATTACGATTCCCTGGCCTCACTTCTGGTCTTCGCCATCCTGGCCGGTTTATCACTTCGGTATCGAAACGCGCCACAAACCCACAAGCGCCTCATCCTTCTCGCGACCTTGGTTATCGGCGAAGCCGGTATCTTTCGTTGGCCTGTGCACTGGATTCACGAAATGTCCCATGGCGTCACGATGGTCACTTACTTCTTTCTTCTCTTGATTGTTGTCTATGACTTCTCCTCTCGAAGAAAACTTCATTCCGCAACTCTGTGGGGAGGCTTGTTTCTGATTCTCTACGAGGAGACGCAAAGTTTGATTGGCCACTCCCAAGTTTGGCATAGCGTTGCCTCCTGGATACTGCACTTTTGGCCAAAGTCAGGCTGATGACAAGGAGGAGGCAGAGCAGAAATCAGAAAGCGAAGTCCTGGGACGTGTAAATGCAGGAGCAAAGATGACAAAGACAAACCGCATCGCAGTCGCTCGGACAACCTCCGCGTTTCTCATCAGCATGGCGCTGATTCGTCCGGCACCAAGCGTAGCCCAAACGGCTCCGGTCGCCTCCACCGGCAAGATCCGCACCTACTACATTGCCGCCGATGAAGTGGACTGGGACTACGCTCCCGGCGGCGTAAACAAGATGATGGGCATGAAGTTCGAGGGATACTCGACGGTTTTTACCGAACGAGGGCCACACCGGATCGGAACCGTATACCGCAAGGCCATTTACCGCGAGTACACGGATGAAACCTTCGCTCATCTCAAAGCCCGCCCACCTGAGTGGGAACACGCCGGCATCCTTGGACCAATCCTGCGCGCCGAAGTAGGAGACACCATTCGCATTCTTTTCAAGAATAACGCCAGCCGACCCTACAGCATGCACCCACACGGTGTTTTCTACGACAAGGACTCCGAAGGCGCCCCCTACGACGACGGCACGTCGGGCAAAGACAAGGAAGATGATGCGGTGCCGCCCGGGAAAATGCACATTTATACCTGGCAAGTACCAGAACGAGCAGGTCCCGGGCCGAACGATCCCAGCTCCGTCGTATGGCTGTATCACTCGCACACGAACGAATTGAAAGACGTAGAGAGCGGACTGGTGGGCGCCATGATTATCACCCGCCGCGGCATGGCCAATGAAGATGGAAAGCCCAAAGATGTCGATCGGGAGTTTGTGTGTCTGTATCTGCTCTTCGATGAAAACGTGAGTTGGTATCTCGACCACAACATTCAGACGTTTACAACCGATCCGAAGGGTGTGAAGAAACTAGAATTCGCTCCTGTGGACGACGAGGGTAACTTCTCCGGCGTGGGTTCAGGATTCGTTGTTGCCAATGCCAAGTTCGCGATCAACGGCTACATCTACGGGACCGGCCCGATGATGACCATGAAGAAAGGAGAGCGAGTCCGCTGGTACCTGGTTGCACTCGGCGAACAGTTCAGCGTCCACACTCCGCACTGGCACGGCAACGTAGTGCTGCACGACGGCAAACGTACGGATGTTGTTCCCCTCATGCAAGCCCAGATGGAGACAGTCGACATGGTGCCCGACAACCCTGGTATCTGGATGTTTCATTGCCACATTGACGACCACATGGATGCGGGAATGGTGACGCTGTACAAGGTCGAACCTTAGTTCGCTGGCAGCACGAAGAAGAAATAGCAGAGTCAAAAGGAGAACTTTATGTTTCGCAGTCACTTTTTCACGCTTTTCGTCCTTTCATTACTCGTGATGGGGCAGGCTGTGACAGCACGTGCGGCAGATAGCGCCGCGCCTTCATATCCCGACTGGGCCGCAGCCGTTGTCCCTGCCTACCCTCATGCCCTCCCCTCGAGCGGCCCTGTCACCCCGAAGTTATATGGGATCGCAACGAGCGACCGCATGCCGACGGTGGTGGCGTGGTACAAATCGCACGTGCACGGCGCATGGTCGGAAAGCGAAGGAGGAAATACCTGGTCTGTAAAGGCCGGCGGCGTAAGAATCCAGATCTCAGCGAATTTCTACGATGAATCGGGCGAGGAGAAACCAGGAACACGCGTCGCTCTCACAAGATATCCCTGACCGCCGCAGGCTCAGTACTTCGATCTTGGGGGAAGTGGCAGGGACATAGATAGCCGAGAATTCAAGTGGAATTCGGTAGACAAGGAGACCCTCATGCTTCGCAATTACGTTTTCACGGTTTCTGTTCTTTGGTTACTCGTGATGGGACACGCAGCGCCAGCACACGCGGCTGACTCCTGTCAGCCTGTCTTCGACGCCCTGATGAAGGTCGCAACAACTCCGAGCCACAGCTATACGACCAGTACAGGCGTTAACGGTGGCACGCCGACCGAAGCCGAGACAATATTCGCCAACGGACAGAAGTACATTCGGGCGCGCGGAAAATGGATGCGCATTCCCGTGACCTCACAGGACGTCCTGGAGCAGGAAAAGGAAAAAGAGGAGAAAGGCAAGTCAACTTGCCAACTCCTTCGACGCGATTCTGTGAACGGTCAAACTGCAACGGTCTACTCCATGCACCGCGAGTATGATGAGGTCAAAGAAGACGGGCAGATGTGGGTGTCCACAAGCGCCGGGCTGCTCCTTCGCGCCGAAGAGGACGTAGATAACAGAGGAAACAAGAAAAAGGAGCATCAATCAACGCGCTTCGAGTACGGCAATATTCGCCCACCGATGTAGCGACCCGCACCAGCCCACAAAAAGAAAGGAGCAGCCATGAACCGGAAGGTCATTTTGCGTTGGCTTACCTCTCTCGCAGTCATCACGATGCTGCAATGGTCATCCACTCTTCACGCCTAGGACTCCTGTCAGCCTGTTTTTGACGCTCTGGACAAGGTGTTTACGACACCAAGTCACAGTTATTCCACCTACACCGTGCAAGGTCGGACGATCATCGGAGAAAAAATCTATACACAGGGCAAAGCTGATTCGCGTCACTTACCCCAGTGACAAGCCGACGATCGAACAGCAACTCGAGAAAAACCGCAAGGCGATCACGTGGGGAATCAAGTTCGATTTCAACAGCGACACGATCCGGCCAGTGTCGGAACCTGTGCTCAAAGAAATTGCCCAGGCCACAGCCGACAAGCCCGGCTGGAAGCTGGCCATTATCGGCCACACCGACAACA
>CAWDFW010000004.1:0-36596 GCA_963801595.1 Terriglobia bacterium
AGATGGATTTTTTTGCCAGATGAGTGCTGCAACTCTGGCCGATTTTCAGAAGATGAAATTTACCAGCACGTATCCCGCGGGGGCTGTCCTGTTTGTCGAAAGCCAGGTGCCGCGTGGAGTGTACATGCTCTGCAAAGGGCGCGTGAAGCTGACCATGGCATCACCCAGTGGGAAAACCGTGATCGTGCGGGTGGTCGAAGCGGGGGAATTGCTGGGCCTGCACTCGGCCGTTTCCGGAGATCCCCACGAAGTTACCGCCGAGACTCTGCAACCCTGCCAGATAGACTTCATCCGGCGTGAGGATTTTATGAAACTGCTGCATGAACACGGTGATGCCTCGATCAGCGCCATGCAGCAATTCACCAGGTATTACCGCGGGGCCTGCCACCAGATTCGCTATCTGGGGCTGACTCCCTTCGGCCACCGAAGAAATGGCCTCGTTCCTGCTGGAAGCGGCTGTGCACGGGCAGGAAACGGCGAAAGGCATCCGTTTCAACTTGACTTTGACCCACGAAGAGATCGCCCAGGTGGTCGGAGTGACACGCGAAACCGTCACCCGGGCGCTGACCGAATTGCGGACCAGGATGTTGATCTCCACCAAGGGTCCGAGCGTGCTTATCAGAAACAAGGCGGCCCTCGAAGCCATGGTGCTGGCCTGACTCGTGGGAGGCACCGCAGGAACGGATGTGCGGCAGGGGCGGGACTCATTGGTTCGGCAAAAATCCCAGCGCACTGTTCGAATAGCTTCTGGCTTGCCCGTCATCGACACTTCGCATCCGCGGACAGCGTTCAGGATTTCGCTTCGCAGCCCGGGCTGTCGCCGTAGTAGGTGTTGCCTTTGTAGTCGAGTTCCTCCAAACCCGCGGCCGAGGTGTAGTAGCCGCGGATGGCTTGGGCACGGGTGATCTCGAAGAACTTTTGCAGCGGGTTGCCGAGCTGGCCGGTACCGGAGGAAGTCAGCAGATCAATCTGTTGGGAAGCGGTGAGTTGCAGGAATTCCTGACCGTGGGCCTGGAGAGAGAGATCGTGCAGCGCGGCGAGTCCGCCACGAACTACAGATTCGGGGATCGGCGGTTTCGAGATCGCGCACCGATTCTTCTCCGTTGACGGCCACGGCGAGCAGGCGATGCAGCGGGTCGAGGTGCTGCGCGGCGGCGCGAACTCCCGCGGCAGAATGCAGCCACTGGTCGAACCACTGGGTAGCTTGTGACAAGGCCGAGGCGTCCGCGCTGCCCAGCAGGACCTCGACGAATCGGGTGACGACGCGGAACTCCTCCGCGGAAAAGAACTGCGGCTGAAACGGGAGGGAGTTGGGCTGGACGTATTCCGTCTCACTGCCGGGTGGCGGAACCCAATTCTTGCCGCCACTACGGAGCGCGTGAACCAGATGTTCGGGCGAAGCGTCGTAGAGGCCGGGCGGGAGAGCGGCAGGGGCTGGTGACGCGTCGTGTGCCGCTCCCAGCAGAGCTGCCGCGGATTCTGGAACGAGTCCGCTGACGCCGGCGAGAACCACCATTTCTCCCAGGCGCAGCAGCCACTGGCGGCGGGAAAGGTCGTCGGCTGGTGATGATGCCGTGGGGATCGGCTCTGGTTCGTCGCTCATAGCTCCCCCCGGCGAAACGCTCGCGCGATGTGCTCTCCGGCGCGGGCCGAAATAGGCCATGATCGTCAGCGTGGGCTCGTAGCATCCCTGGGTGGTGAAAACGGCTCCGTCGGTCACAAAGAAGTGCCAGACTCAGGACAGACCTCGCGGGCGAGTCGCCCGCGACCACACGGGTAAGCGGGAGGAGTATTCTGGAGCGGCGTTGGTTGCCGAACTCCAGTCCGATCGCTTTGCGGTCGAACGCCAGCACATGGTGGAGACCCAGGTGCGGGCTCGCGGCATCAGCGACCAGGGCTTGCTCGATGCGATGGCGAATGTCCCGCGTCACGAATTCGTGGAACCGCGCTACCGGGACCAGGCCTATGCGGACCATCCTCTTCCCATCGCTGCGGGTCAGACAATTTCGCAGCCCTACATCGTGGCGCTCATGCTGGACCTTCTGCAACTTCAGCCCTCGTCGAAAGTGCTGGAAATCGGAACCGGCTCCGGATATCAGACCGCCTTGCTGACTCAGCTCGCCAAACATGTTTACTCTGTGGAACGTCATGCCGAACTGGCACGGCATGCGGCGGACAACCTGTCCCGCCTCGGTTTGACCAATGTCACCGTAGTGACCGGGGACGGAAGCAAGGGCTTGCCGGAATATGCTCCGTTCGACGCCATCATTGTCTCGGCGGCGGCGGCACAGATTCCGCCGGCGCTGTTTGAGCAGCTACGCGAGGGTGGACGCATGATCATCCCCGTGGGGCCGCCGGAGGCGCAGGAGTTGCAGTTGGTTCGTAAGCAGGGCGGGAAGGCGTTGATGGTTCTGCGCGAAGCCTGCCGGTTTGTGCCGTTAATCAGCGGCGGGGATCCAGCTTGAGAATGTGGGTCGGACAAAGCCTGCCGCTAAGCGAAGTCAAGGTAGGCAAATTAAGGTCCGCGGGCGAGGGCGCCCGCGCCACACGTTGTGCTTTACAATTCTGGTGTGCCAGTACTGCGGAATTTGCGGGTGACTCTGGAAATGATCAAGTGGGAGCATTCGGTTTTTGCGCTCCCTTTCGCGTTGTGCGGCGCCATGCTGGCGGCGAACGGGTTGCCTGCGGGACAGCAGCTGCTGTGGATCGTCGTGGCCATGGTCGCGGCGCGCTCCGCCGCCATGGCGTTTAACCGGCTCGCCGATGCCTCCATTGATGCTGCCAATCCGCGGACTCAAACCCGGGCCTTGCCGGCCGGCACCCTGACGCCTGCATTTGTCGCGACCTTCGTGGCCTGTTCCTGCGTGGTGTTCGTGCTGGCTGCGTCCCGGCTGACCCACCTGGCGCTGCTGCTCTCCCCGGTGGCGCTGGCCGTGGTGTTGCTTTATTCCTACACCAAACGTTTTACTCGCTGGTCGCATTTGGTCTTAGGCCTGGCGCTGGGCATTGCTCCATCCGCGGCCTGGATCGCGGTGCGCGGATCGTTTGATCCCCGCATTCTGCTGCTCACGGCCGCGGTCACGTTCTGGGTGGCCGGGTTTGACGTGCTCTACGCCTGCCAGGACTATGAATTCGACCGCGAGGCGGGCCTGCATTCCATTCCGCGTTACTTCGGGATCCGGCGCGCGTTGTGGATTGCGCGCTTGTTTCACGTGCTCATGCTGGTCCTGCTGATGGGACTGGTGGTGGCTTTCGGGCTGGGCGAACTGGCAGTGGCAGGGGTGATCGTGGTGGCTCTGCTTCTGGCTTACGAACATTCGCTGGTTTCGTCCGACAATCTGACCAAACTGAATGCGGCATTCTTCACCATGAACGGCGTGATCTCGGTTGTGTTCTTTCTCTTCATCGCCGGAGATCTGCTGCTGCGGAAGTAGCCGGAGGCAGGTGTGGGTCGGACACTCCCTTCGACTTCGCTCAGGGCAGGCCCTGTCCGACGCCTTTGACTTTGATTTTAGCGATCGAGTAACAGAGATCTGGTAATCACACATCCAGCAGATTCCAATCCGAAACTCAAAGTCAAAGGCGTCGGACAACAGTGTCCGACCCACACCCGGATGCGGTATCATCAGGGTGATGTCCACGATGCATTCATTTCAGACTGATGACGCTCGGCTGGGGCCAGTCCATGACAAGGTTATGGCAGGCGAGCGACTGAACGTGGATGACGCTCTCGCCCTCTACCGTACCGGCGACATTCTGGCCGTGGGCTGGATGGCCAACCATGTTCGCGAACGCATGCATGGCGACAAGACATACTTCAACGTCAACCGCCATCTGAATCCCACCAATGTTTGCGTGGCGGCTTGCCGGCTGTGCGCTTTCGGGCGCAAGAAGGACACACCGGGCGCCTACACCATGGCGCTGGAAGAAGCTTTCGAGACCGCCGCGTCCGGCTACACCGAGGCGGTCACGGAATTTCACATCGTCGGCGGGCTGCATCCCGATCTGCCGTTCCAGTATTTCCTCGACCTGATTTCAGGCCTTAAGCAGCGCTTTCCGCAGGTCCATCTGAAGGCCTTCACCATGGTCGAGGTGGCTTATCTGTCGAAGCGGGCCAAGCTTTCGATTCGGGAGACGCTGGAACAGCTGAAAGCTGCGGGTGTGGATTCACTGCCCGGCGGCGGTGCGGAGATTTTTGCCGACCGGGTGCGCCATATTATTTGCGACCACAAGATCGACGGCGACCAGTGGCTGGATACGGCGAAGCTGGCGCATCAGATCGGATTGAAGTCGAACGCCACCATGCTTTACGGCCACGTGGAAAACGACGAAGACCGGGTTGACCACCTGCTCAAACTGCGGGCCCTGCAGGACGAAACTCACGGCTTCCAGACGTTTATTCCGCTGGCCTTCCATCCCGATAACACTCCGCTGCAACACTTGCCCCGGACCAGCGGCATGCTCGACATCAAGCAGATCGCCGTCAGCCGGCTGGTGCTGGATAATTTCCCCCACGTCAAAGCCTACTGGCAGATGATGACTCCGAAGATCGCGCAGATTGCGCTGCGCTTTGGCGCCGACGACATTGATGGGACCGTGATCGAAGAAAAAATCTACCACGACGCCGGCGCCACCACTCCGCAAGGCATGCGCCGCCAGGACCTGGTTCGCCTGATCCGCGAAGCGGGCAGGGAACCGGTGGAGCGCGACACGTTATACCGGCCAGTCACGAGGACCGAGACGTCGGTCACCGTGGCCGTGTAGCCGGTCGCCTACCCTCTTGAATTGCGGTCAACCGAGCAAAAATTAGATTGATTACCTTCCAATTTTGAAGTCGTACCTTTTCGCTCGAGGGTGTAGAATCGGCTTAGTAAGGACGACAAAGCTTCACGGGACCCGCTACCCGTGTTCTGAGGCTTGGCATGAATGTCCATATCAGCTATAAGCTGCGTAAGACACCTGATCTCGAAAAAGAAATCAATCACCTGGTGGAAAAACTGCGCAAGCGGCTGCAGGTTTTTCGGCCCGAACTGCTGCATCTGAAGGCAGTGGTGGAGCAAGCCTCTCCGCGCAAGGCGGTAACTGTGTCGCTGAACCTGCGCCTGCCTTCGGGCCAGTTGGCGGCGCAGCGGTCATCCCCAGACGGCGTGGCGGCGATCAAGACTGCGTTCGACGATTTGCTGCAACAGATCACTCGCTACAAGGATCTGCTGAGGAGTTCGCACAAGTGGACGAGGCGCCGCTCGATAGGGTCCCGTCCGGAAGCGCAGGTCCCGTTCGAGCAGACCCTGGCGTCGATTCGTCCATCGATCGGTGTCCGCCGAGGACATACGCTGTTACGTGAATGCGAATCTTTCCCGCTTGGAGCTTTTCGTCGAGCGCGAACTTTATTTTCGCGAGGCCGCCGAGCAGATCGTGCCCGATTCCATCACCAAGGATGAAGTGATCGACGAGGTCATCGCCGGCGCCCTGGGCGATGGCGGAGATAAGCCTGACAAGATCGCCCTGGAGCCGTGGTTGTACCGGCTGGCGATCCATGCCATCGGCGATTTGCAGGCCCGCAGCTCCGATAACGTGCTTTCCGTCCACCTCGAAGACTCGGCGCGTATGCCCAACGTGCGGGCCAGCGACGAGCCTGAGCTGCAGTTCCATCAGCCGGATGAAACCCTGACCCGGGAAAGCGTGATCGCGGACCGCCGCACCTCGACGCCGGAGGACATCGCCTCGTCTGACGAGATGAACCGGCTGGTGGAGTTTGCCCTGGCTGCCGCCCGGCCGCGAGACCGCGAGGCGTTCATTCTGCACACGGTGGAAGGATTTTCGGTGGCGGAGATCTCTGCCATCACCGATCGCAAGCCCGAGTCGATTCACGCTTCGATCATCGCCGCCCGCGAGCACTTGCGGCGCTCACCGCCGATCGCCAGTCGATTCAGGAAAAGAACACTCCAGAGCACGGGCACCGACTGATTTCGGCGGCAGCAATTTGCTGTCACACTCAGGAGAGAGTGAAATGATCACCCGCGAAGATGTCCGTGAGCTGGCGGAATTTCAGGGCAGTGGAACGGATTGCGCGATCAGTTTCTATTTTCAGCCCGCCCGGCCGAGCAACAAATCGCACCGCGAGCAGGCAATCCTGGCCAAGGACCTGGTCCGCCAGGCGCTGCGCGAGGCTGAGAAGAATGGCCGCAATGGCTGCGCCCGGGCCGATCTGCAACGTATCCTTGACCTGACTGCGGATTGGCAGGGTAATAGCGCGCGGGCCAAGGCGGTGTTTGCCTGTGGCGGCCGGAACATCTGGCGCGAATTCGATCTGCCGCCGCAACTCGCCAAGACTCAACTGTTCGTCAACCGCCGCTTCCACCTCAACGAACTGGCCGTGGTGCTGGGCCGGCAGCCGCGTTTACGAGTGGTCATTCTGGATCGTCACCGGGCGCGATTGTTTGATCTGCATCTCGATGAAGTCAGCAGAACACGAGTCCCTTTTCCATACTCTGTCCCGCGCGGCCGCGGCGACGGCTTTTTGGGCTACGATGCCGGCCACGCTGAACGCAGTGTCAATGACGAGGTCCTGCACCATTTCAAGAATGTGGCGGAAGTCCTGAAACAGGGACTGGAAAAAGGAACTTTTGACCAGTTCATCATCGGATGTCCAGACATCCATTGGCATGACTTCGAGATCCAGCTTCACCCTTACGTCAAGCAGAAACTGCTGGGCCGCTTTACCGCAGACGTGGGTAAGGTAAGCGAAGAGCAGGTGCGCGAGCAGGGCGAACGCATGTTGAAAGATTCGCTCACTCAACACCGCCATGAGCTGGTGCGTGAAGCCCTGGGCCAGGCGCGGAGCAACGGTCGCGGCGTGACCGGCCTGCGCCGGGTGTTGCGATCGCTCGAAATGGGTGAAGTGCAGACCCTGCTGATGGTCGAAAATTACACGGCGCACGCTGTCGAATGCCCCAGCTGCGGCCATCTTGACGCGCACATGGTGCGCTATTGTCCGGTGTGTGGACGGGGCACGCAAGAGTTGGAGGATGTTTGCGAAGCCCTCGTCCCGGCCGCCATCCGTCGCGACGTTGAGCTGGTGTACGTAAAGGATGAGCCTGAGTTCGAAAATGTGGGCGGCATTGCCGCCCTGCTGCGTTTCCGCAGCGGCCAGAAAAAAGACGGGATGGCTGTGGCCTCGTGACGAAATTCTATTGCCACGGATGTGCGCGGATCTCCACGGATTTAATCAATTCTTTTGCTTGATCTGATCCGCGAGAATCCCTGAAATCCGTGGCCGGCTTCAGCTCTTCACGGACGTGTTATCCTTTCCGCTTTCCTGCAAATTCCGTCACACACTGGAGGACCGCAATGGCCTTTTCGCGCCGGGATTTTCTCTCTACCGCCGTGGTGGGAGCTGTGTCCTTGGGGTTGGAGGGAGAAGAGCGGAAGAAATCCGTTCCCGACAAGGCCGAGGCGGCGGCCGCAGCCGGCAAGCGTCCGATTATCATCAGCGCGGCCAACGGATTCGACTATCTCGATGAGGCTTTCACATTTCTGAAGAACGGCGGCGATACTCTCGAGGCCGCGCTGAGAGTCGTTAAGGGTCCGGAAAACGATCCCAACGATGACAGCGTCGGACTGGGCGGGTTGCCCAACGAAGAATGCGTGGTCGAACTGGACTCCTGCTGCATGCACGGTCCAACGCGACGGGCCGGGTCGGTCGGGGGCGTGCGCAATATCAAGAATGTGTCGCAGGTGGCCCGGGCGGTGATGGAACACACTGGTCATGTGATGCTGGTGGGAGAAGGCGCCGAACGCTTTGCCGTGGCCCAGGGTTTTCCCCGCGAGAACCTGCTGACCGAGCACTCCCGCAAGATCTGGTTGCTGTGGAAGGAGACCCATTCCGACTGGTGGGGGCCGGGACTGTCCAGTCCCGACTGGCACAAGCGCCTGCCGGCAGCGCCTCACGCCGACGATTTCGAGCGCCGCATCGAGCGCATGAAGCAGGTTGCCGCGGATATCGGAATTGAGCCGGAGCAGCGCATGGTGGCCATCCGCAAGGTCCTGTTTCCGCCGACCGGAACGATTCATTGTTCCGCACTCAACGAAAAGGGAGAAATTTCCGGCAGCACCACCACCAGCGGCCTGGCCTGGAAGTTGCCCGGACGCGTTGGCGATTCTCCGATCATCGGGGCCGGCTGCTATACCGATCAGGACGTAGGTTCGGCGGGCGCCACAGGAAGCGGGGAAGAGAACATCAAGGTCGCGGGGGCGCACACCATTGTGGAGAATATGCGCCACGGCATGTCGCCCTTCGACGCCGCGCATGGATGCACTGAAGCGCATTGTGCGCAACTACAACGGCGATATGGACCGCCTCCGCTTCATGGACATGACCTATTACGCGCTGCGCAAAGATGGCGCGTACGCCGGCGTCTCGCTGTGGGACGGCTACGAACCCGGCAAGCCGCACAAGATCGCCGTGCACGACGGAAGCAAGCGGCTGGAAAAGACGGTCAGCCTGTTCGCGGGAGTGTCGCAGGAGTGGCCGCCGGTGCCGCAGTAGGTTTGACGGTACACTAAAATAGTGTACACTATATACGTATGAAGAACATAACTTTGAGTGCGGACGAAAGCCTCATCGAGCAGGCGCGGCTGGTGGCGCGGGCACAACACAAGACACTGAACGCGGCCTTTCGGGAATGGCTGGAGCAGTACGCGGCACAAGCCGGAGGAGGGGCCGCTGTCGATGCCCTGATGCGCCGTCTTCGCCACGTGCGTTCATCAGGGCCCTATACTCGGGAAGAGATGAATGAGCGGTAGATTTTTCCTCGACACAAACATCTTTGTGTACACCTTCGACGCAAAATCGCCCGCCAAAGCGAAGCGGGCGACTCAACTGATCCGACGAGCTGCCGACACTGGCGAGGGACTCGTCAGCTACCAGGTGGTGCAGGAGTTCTTCAACGTTGCCTTTCGGCGTTTCCAGCACCCGATGAACACGGCCGAGGCCGAGCAATATTTGATCACCGTGTTTCGCCCGCTACTGGCCGTTCACTCCTCGCCTGCTCTGTACGTCGAAGCCATGCGCATAGCGGGAAAATACTGCTTATCTTGGTATGACTGTCTTATCGTCGCTGCCGCTCTGCAGAGCCAGTGTAGCGTGCTGTACAGCGAGGACCTCCAGAACGGGCAGGAGATCGACAACCTCCGTATCGACAATCCCTTTTCTTGACCTTCTTGACGGTTATACGAACCTCACCTTCACATCCGGCCCCTTCTCCAGATGAATGCTGTCGATGAAGCGCACTTTGCCGGTGCGCAGCGTCAGGACGACCGATGAGGTTCGCGTGCCTTCGCCGAAGAAGCGCACTCCCTTCAGCAACGACGCCTTCGGTGACTCCGGTGGCGGCGAAGATGAGCTGCTTGCCGGGAGCGAGGTCCTCGGCTTCGTAGATCTTGTTCTTGTCCTTGATGCCCATGCGCGCGATGCGCTCTTCCAGTTCGGGCTTGTCGATCACCAGGCGCCCCAGCATGTAGCCGTTCAGGCAGCGAATGGCGGCGGCTGTGATCACGCCCTCGGGAGCGCCGCCCGAGCCCATGACCGCGTGGACGCCGGTCCCGATGACGGCGGCTGCGATGCCGGCCGACAGATCACCGTCGCCGATCAGCCGGATCCTCGCTCCGGCCTTGCGAATCTCGGTAATCAGCTTCTCGTGCCGCGGCCGGTCGAGCACGATGATGACCAGGTCTTCGACGTCGCGGTGCATGCGTTTGGCAATGTTCTTGAGGTTGTCGATCACGGGCGCGTCAATGTCCACCGCGCCCTTGCAGGACGGGCCGACCACGATCTTTTCCATGTAGCAGTCGGGCGCGTTCAGCAGTCCGCCACTTTCGGAAGCGGCCAGCACGGTGATGGCGCCGGGCGCGCCGGTGGCGCACAGGTTGGTGCCTTCGAGGGGATCGACGGCGATGTCCACTTCCGGAACTTCGGTGCCGTCGGGAAATTCGGCGCCGACTTTTTCGCCGATGTAGAGCATGGGCGCCTCGTCGCGTTCGCCTTCGCCGATGACGATGGTGCCGCGCATGGGAATTGAATCCATGGTCTTGCGCATGGCTTCGGTGGCCACCTGGTCGGAAAGTTTGCGTTCGCCCTGGCCCATGGTGTGGGCCGAGGCGATGGCTGCGGTCTCCACTACCCGCAGGAACCTGGAAGCCAGGTCACTTTCAATGTTTCGGCCAAAGGTCCGGGCCTTGGCTTCGGTCTTGACTGACAGCTGTCATGAGTGCCCCCTGATCATAAGAAGTTGTATCCCAGCGCGGTCAACGAATATAACGCCGATGGGCATGAAGGGAAAGTTACCAGCGGGAGAGCCGTGTGGGGCGGACACTCTTGTCCGCCGCTTTGACCGTTGATCTGTGACTCTGCAAGTTCGGAAAGGTCCGGGATTTACACAAATTTTGCAGCTAGAGGCAAAACGTCTTGCAGCTGGAATCAAAGTCAAAAGCGGCGGACAGGAGTGTCCGCCCCACACTGGACACTAGAACGCGTCAATGCCCGGTTACGCTTTGCGCCGATGATCAACGTGTGAATGTCGTGCGTGCCTTCGTAGGTCTTCACCGACTCCAGGTTCGCCATGTGGCGGAAGATGGGGTACTCGTCGGCGATGCCGTTGGCGCCCAGGATGTCGCGGGCCATGCGGGCGCATTCCAGGGCCATCCAGACGTTGTTTCGCTTGGACATGGAAATGTGCTGCGGCCTGGCCTTGTCTTTGTCCTTGAGACGTCCGACTTGCAGCGCCAGCAACTGGGCCTTGGTGATTTCAGAAATCATCCAGGCAAGCTTTTCCTGCACCAGTTGGTGCGAGGCGATGGGCTTGATCGTGAAACTGCTTGCGGAACAGCGAATATTGCAGGGCACAGTCGTAACAGGCCATGGCCGCGCCGATTGCGCCCCAGCCGATTCCGTAGCGCGCCTGGCTCAGGCACATGAGCGGAGATCTTCAGGCCTCCGGTTTTGGGCAGCAGGTTCGATTCCGGGATGTGAACGTCCTGCAGCGAGAGGCTCGACGTGACCGACGCGCGCAGCGACCACTTGCCGTGAACGTCTTCGGCGCGGAAGCCGGGGCGATCGGTCTCGACCAGGAAGCCGCGGATCTTGTTGTCTTCGTCTTCCGACCTTGGCCCAGATGATGGCCACGTCGGCGATGGAGCCCGAGGTGATCCACATCTTCTCGCCGTTGAGGATGTACTCCTTGCCCGACTTTTTGGCGCGCGTCCGCATGCCGCCGGGATTGGAACCGAAGTCGGGCTCGGTCAGGCCGAAGCAGCCGATCTTCTCGCCCTTCTGCATGGCCGGGAGCCAGGTCTGTTTCTGCTCGTCGCTGCCGAAGGCGTAAATGGGATACATGGCCAGCGAGGAATGCACGCTGACGAAAGAACGGACGCCGCTGTCACCGCGCTCCAGTTCCTGCATGACCAGACCGTATTCGACGTTCGACATCCCAGCGCAACCGTAGCCTTTGAGGCTGGCGCCGTAGAGGCCCAGGTCCGCCATGGGCTTGACCAGTTCCTTGGGGAAGCGGCCGGCGCGGTTGCATTCCTCGATGATGGGGATGAGATTGTCTTCGATGAACTTGCGCGTGGTGTCGCGCACCAGGCGTTCGTCGTCGGTGAGCAGGGAATCGAATTCGAGGAAATCAACTCCCCGGAACTTGATGGCCATCAGCTTCTCGTTTCTGTTTCTTCGCCGCGAACCGGCGCAGGCACTCAGGCAGTGGAAACCCTTGAAGGTAACAAAGGGTGGAGGGCAGTCAAACAAGCTTAGCGGGTGGTGGTGGATCAGTTTTGTGAGATGTCACGGCAAATGCGTAAACCACGAAGGACACGAGGTATCACGAAGGCGCTGTTTTCCAGGGTTTCCTTCGTGTACCTTCGTGCCCTTCGTGGTTCATGCTCTCCCAACTAACCCACTACCTAGGCAGTGGGCGAGCAAACCGGCTCGATGGCCATCGCTTGCGGGTCAGGGAAATAGCGACGCTGAAAGTAGAGCGCCACATTGACCAGGGCGATCATCACCGGCACTTCCACCAGAGGCCCGATGACGGCCGCGAAGGCGGCTCCGGAGTTGATGCCAAATACCGACACTGCAACCGCGATTGCCAGTTCAAAGTTGTTGGAAGCGGCGGTAAATGCCAGGGTTGTGGTTTTGGAATAGTCCGCGCCCAGCTTCTTGCCCATGTAAAAGGACACCAGAAACATCAGCACGAAGTAAATCAGCAGCGGCACGGCGATGCGGAGGACGTCCAGGGGCAGGCGGACAATGTATTCACCCTTCAGCGAGAACATCACCACGATCGTGAACAGCAGGGCGATCAGCGTCAGCGGGCTTATGCGGGGAACGAAATTCCGGTTGTACCAATCGCGTCCCCTTGGCACGAACCAGGGCGACTCGAGTCAGGAATCCGGCGAGAAATGGAATTCCCAGATAAATAAAGACGCTCTTCGCAATCTCCGCCGATGGACACATTGACCACGCGCTGCGAAGGCCGAGCCGGGCGGGAAGGACCGTAATGAAGACCCAGGCGTAGAGCGAGTAGAAAAAAACCTGGAAGAGGGAATTGAAGGCCACCAGGCCGGCCGCGTATTCCGTATCGCCTCGGGCCAGTTCATTCCAGACGATGACCATGGCGATGCAGCGTGCCAGGCCGATCATGATCAGTCCCGCCATGTATTCCGGATATCCGCGCAGAAACACGATGGCGAGAACGAACATCAGAATCGGTCCTACAACCCAGTTCTGCACCAGCGAGAGGCCGAGCACCCGCTTGTTGCGAAAGACCTCATGCAGTTCTTCATATCGCACCTTGGTGAAGGGCGGATACATCATCAGGATCAATCCCGCCGCAATCGGAACCGACGTGGTGCCGATGTTGAAGCGATTCAGAAACGGCACGACTCCAGGCACCAGCCAACCCAGTACGACGCCCGTGACCATGGCGGCGAAGATCCACGCGGTCAGATACCGGTCCAGAAAACCGAGACGACGGGTTGCCTTCATTGTGGAATCCTCGGGTTGCGGCAAGCTGGCCGAAGCGCAGCCGGTTGCGGAAAGACGCAGCTATTCGTGCGGGACCGGCGTCATCGTCTGGCCGATGTTGTCCAGCTCCCGCTTGAGCGCCAGGCTGTCGAGACTCTTAAGCGGAAGGCGAGAGAAATAGAGCTGATTCTGCGGTCCAGGATAAAAAACGCTTCGCGAAATGCCCGTTCTATCTCCGCTGCGCTGCCGCGAACTGCCGCCGGGTCTGGAACGCCCCAATGGGCGGTCATCGGCTGTCCTGGCCATATGGGGCAGACTTCCTGGGCAGCGTTATCGCAAACCGTAAAGACAAAATCGAGCTGGGGAGAACCGGGCAGGGAGAATTCATCCCAGGCCTTGCTGCGCAGACCCTGGGTGGGCAGGTGCGCGATTTCGAGCTGCTTCAAAGCCTCCGGTCGAACCGCGCCCGAGGGATGACTTCCGGCGCTGTAGCCGGTGAAATTCGGGCGGCCTTTGAAGTTCAGAATCGCCTCGGCCATGATGGAGCGCGCGGAATTGCCCGTGCACAGGAACAAGACGTTGTAGTGTCCTTGCATAGTCGTTCTCTCCTAGTTGCAGCAGGTCGGTCCACAGCATGCCTTCGCACGCCACTGGTTTGACGGCGCGCACGAAGGCGCTCATGAACTTGCCGTCAACCTGCGGTGCGATCGCGTCCACATCAACGCCTTCCGCGGAAAGAATCTCGCGCGCATCTTCGGCGCGATAGATCCGTGTCGGCTCAATGTCAATTTGCTCGAAACCGGCGGCAGCGAGCTTGCTGCGAAATTCGTCATCGTCGAGCGCCCCCGCCACACAGCCCACCCACAGAAGCACGCTCTTGGCGAATCTCCGGTGCGATTTCGCCCCGGGTAACAACGTCGGAAACCGCGAAGCGGCCGCCCGGCTTCAGCACGCGGAAGGCTTCTCGCAGGACACGGTCTTTGTCCCCCGAAAGGTTGATCACACAATTCGAGATAATCACGTCCACCGAGTTGTCGGGCAAAGGGATATGCTCGATCTCGCCCCGCAGGAACTCGACGTTCTCGGCGCCCGCTTTGCGCTTGTTTTCGTTGGCAAGCGCCAGCATCTCATCCGTCATATCGAGACCGTATGCCTTGCCGGTGGGACCGACTCGCTTCGCCGAGAGCAGAACATCCACGCCGCCGCCGGAGCCGAGGTCCAGAACCACTTCTCCGGGATTCAAGTTGCGCCAGCGCCGTCGGATTGCCGCACCCGAGGGAGGCGAGAATGGCCTCCTCGGGAACTTGTCCGGCCTGGGAGGAGTCGTAGAGATCGGAAGTGATCGGGTCGCAGCCCGAGACGCTGGCCGCAGTGGCTGCCGCAGCAGGCACTGCCGCCGCTGGTTCACGCGCAAGGCTGCCTGGCCATATTTTTCCTTGATGACGCTCTTTGAGGTCGGTACTGCTCATGGTGGGCTCCTATTTGCAAAGCTGGACGATAGTTTGCGGTTTGACCGCCTTGTTTCGGGTGCAGCATTCGGCGTAGAGGAATTGCAGCAATTCCTGGAGCGCTTCGGCGTTAGCGGTGTAGCGCAAGAACGTGCTTTCGCGGCGCACGTTTACCAGGTCTTCATTCTTCAGTTTTTCCAGGTGGTGGGAAAGCGTGGAGTTCGGAATGTCGAGTTCGGACTGGATATCGCCCACGACCAGGCCGTCGGGATGCGCGGATAGCAGCAACCGGATGATTCGAAGTCGTGGTTCGGTGCCCATGGCGGACAGCATGTCGGCGTACTTGGCGACGTTCTCGGTGCTTTCTTTGCGTGAGGCGACTGGCATCATTCGATAATTGCAGAAATATGGTTACAGGTCAAGCGGGACCCGCTTTAATTCGAGATCAATCTGGCCCTGTTCCTAACTGGGAACTCGAGGCCAGGTGGAGACAGTTTTGACAAACTTTTTGCAAGTTCCGGACGCGCTTTTGCCCACGTGGCATCTAAGCTTTAAGTAAGTTGCACAGAGGCCGGAAGACAGGCACAATACTGCGGTTTGCCGGATATGACCATGAAAGTGAGCCAACGATCGGTGACGCGGGCAGGTTCTATCAGTGGCGCTGTGCCTGGCGACGTTGCTGGCGTCCCGCAGCCGCGGCCGATGCACCGCCGATTCGCACCTCTCTGGATCAGGGATTTCGCCTGCTCTACGACCTTGATTTCGACCAGGCGCATCAGGTGTTTCTTTCCTGGCAGCACGACCACCCCCAGGATCCGGTGGGGCCCACGGCCGAAGCAGCGGGAATACTTTTCTCGGAATTTCACCGGCTGGGAGTGCTGGAAGCGCAGTTTTACGAGAACGACAAGAGCTTTCTGAACCGTGACAAGCCCGAGCCGAATAGCGCGGTCCGGGACCGTCTCAATGCGGCGCTGGGCCGCGCCCAGGCGGCCGCGAGCGCCCGGCTTGCTACCAATCCCAAAGGACCGTGACGCGTTATTTGCCATGACGCTTTCGTCCGGCCTGCAAGCCGACTACGCCGCCCTGATCGAAAAGCGGAACATGGCGTCATTGAAGTACACCCGCGATGCCAATGAGTGGGCGGACAAACTCCTGGCCGTGGATCCCGACTGCTACGATGCCCGCGTGGCCACCGGTTTCAGCAAATACATCATCGGGAGCATGGCGGCGCCGTTGCGCTGGGTGTTGCGGCTGGGCGGGGTCTCGGGAGACAAGAAGCAGGGAATCGTGGAGTTGCAGATGACGGCCGACCATGGCCGTTACCTGGGTCCGTTCGCGCGCATCCTGCTGGCCATCGCTTACGTCCGCGACAAGGACAATGCCCGCGCCCGGGAAGTGCTGGCTGCCCTGCGGGACGAGTTCCCCAAGAATCCATTGTTCGCCCGCGAAATCGCCCGCCTGGACTCAGGTCATTAAGGAACTGCGTAGGCCCGGACGCCCTCCTTCGACTTCGCTCAGGACCCGGGCGGGCGAGCAACGCTCGCCTGGAATTTGCTGACCTTCACCAGAAACCTTGCGGAGCTTCGCTCCGCCGGACGGGTGTGGGCACGCGTCCCTACGTGAGCCCGTAATTCCGTTCACTGGAAATTCACCACGCTGTAACAGTCCTGTAACATTCGCGGCGTAAAACTGCCCCATCAAATTAATAAGGAGGAACCATCGCGTGATACGCCGCATTGCGCTTCTTGTGTGTTGTTCTGGCTGTGCCCGCTTTCGGTCAGACGACCTTGAATGGGGCCGGCGCAACTTTCCCTAATCCCATGTACCAGAAGTGGTTCAGCGAATACCACAAGGCCCATCCCGAGCATTCAGTTCAACTACCAGTCCATCGGCAGCGGCGGCGGTATTCGTCAGGTTCTGGCGCAGACGGTGGATTTCGGGGCCAGTGACGGTCCCATGACCGACGAGCAGCTGGCCCAAGCCAAGACCAAGATCCTGCACATTCCGACCGTGCTGGGCGCAGTGGTTCCGGCCTACAACGTCTCCGGCGTGACCGGCGATCTGCGTTTTACGCCCAGAGGCGCTTGCGGACATCTTCCTGGGCAAAGATCACCACCTGGAACGACCCGGCCATCGCCAAGGACGAATCCCGGGGTAAAGCTGCCCGACCAGACCGATCATTGTTGTGCATCGTTCCGATGGCAGCGGCACCACCTACATCTGGACCGACTATCCTGTCCAAGGTGAGTATCGGAGTGGAAGAGTCGGGCCGGGCAAGGGAACTTCGGTGAAGTGGCCGGTGGGCCTGGGCGCCAAGGGCAACGAAGGCGTGGCGGGAATGATCCGCCAGATGGATGGTGCGATCGGCTACATCGAACTCATCTACGCGGTGCAGAACAACATTCCCTACGGAAGCGTGAAAAACTCCGCCGGCACCTGTCTGAAAGCCAGTCTCGACAGCGTGACCGACGGCAGCGGCCGCTTCGGTCAAGAGATGCCCGCCGACTTCCGCGTTTCCATCACCAACGCCCCGGGAAAGGATGCCTATCCAATTTCCAGCTTTACCTGGTTACTTGATTCCGACCCAATCCAAGGACCCGGCCAAGGGCAAGATTCTGGTGGACTTCCTGACCTGGATGCTCGATCACGGGGAGGGCATGACCTCCCAACTCGCCTATGCACCCCTGCCAGACAACGTCGCGGCCAAGGTGAGGGACGCGATCAAGCAGGTCCGGTAGGCACTGGGCTCCAGGGCTGCCGGAAGTATTCAGTCAAAGCAATCCCAGGGTTACAGGGCGGCCACCAGCCGCCCCGTCCGTTCCCGGATCAGGTAAATGCAGGTCCAGTCCAGGCTGGCGACTATGTTCTATACTGGCGCTGCGTACGGTTCGTGAACTGTGCGCTCGGGACCACAAGAGCGGCGGCTCCCAAGCCGGTACTTCCACTCTGAACTGATACGGAAACAGGCCTTCTCCGCATCAGGTCGTTCTTCCGCCTTATTGGCTTATGGCTCGCCTCGCGCTGGACAATCCGGCCAACTACATCAACCGGGAAGCTTCCTGGCTGGCATTCAACCGCCGCGTCCTCGAAGAAGCGCAGGACCACAAAAACCCTCTGCTCGAGCGTCTGAAATTTCTTTCCATCTCGGCCAGCAACCTGGATGAGTTTTTCGAAGTACGCGTGGCCGGCCTGGTGCAGCAGATTGAAGACGGATACACCGAGGCTGGACCGGACGGCCTCACTCTGCTGGAAGAGCGCGACGTGGTTTCGCGCGACACCCACGAGTTCGTGGACGATCAGTACCACTGTTGGAATGAGAGACTGCGTCCGGCGCTGGCCGACCATGGCATCCGCGTTCTGGGCCTGCACGAACTGGAATCACGCGCCCGCGCCTTCATCGAAGAGTACTGCGAGAAGGAACTCGACCTGCTGCTCACGCCGGTGACCGTGGACCCGGCGCATCCCTTTCCACGAGTGATCAACAAGGCGCTGTGCGTGGCTTTTCTGCTGCGCCGCCGCCGCCGCTCCGCGCTCACCTATACCGGCGTGGTCACGGTGCCGCGGGCTTTGCCGCGCCTGGTCCGGTTGCCCTCGGACGGGACCGACGACTTTATTTTTCTCGCCGACCTGGTGGCCTTCCACGCCTCGCGGATGTATCACGGCTACGACATTGTTTCCTCGGCCGCGTTCCGCGTCACCCGCAACAGCAACCTCTATCTGGCGGAAGAGGAATCGCGCAACCTGCTGGAATCGGTCCGCACCGAGCTGCATAACCGGCGCAAGGGCGATGCGGTGCGGCTGGAGATCGAGGCCGACGCCGATCCTGAAATCATCGAACGCCTGCGCACCAACTTCGAACTGGAACCCTGGCAGGTTTTTTCCGTCCACGGCCCGGTGAATCTCTCGCGGTTGTTCAATATTTACGAGCAGACGGCGCATCCTGACCTCAAATTCAGGCCTTTCTCTCCGCGCGAATTGCGATTGACCGCCAAATCGCAGGACCTGTTCGAGGAACTGCGCCGCCACGACGTTCTGCTGCACCATCCCTTCGATTCCTACGACGCGGTGGTCTCGTTCATCGAAGCCGCGGCCCAGGACCCGCGGGTGCTTTCGATCAAGCAGACGCTCTATCGGACGAACGAGCATTCACTGATCGTGCCGGCCTTGATTTCGGCGGCGGAAAAAAAGGAAGTCACCGCGGTGGTGGAACTCAAGGCGCGCTTCGATGAAGACACCAACATTCGCTGGGCCCGCGATCTCGAAGATGCCGGAGTGCAGGTGTTCCACGGCCTGGTCGGACTGAAGACGCACTGCAAGCTGTCGTTGCTGGTGCGGCGCGACTCCGGATGGCGTGACCCGCCGCTACGCTCACCTGGGCACGGGCAACTACAACGCGAGCACGGCGCGGGTCTACACCGACTGAGCCTGCTCACCGCCGATCCGGAAATCACGGGTGCGGTACACGATGTTTTCAGTTTTCTCACGGCCTACGCCGAGCACGCCAACTACGAGCCCCTGCTGGTGGCTCCCCTGGACCTGGCGGAACGCTGCCTGGGTCTGATCGAGCGCGAGGCTGAGCATGCGCGTCACGGACGTCCCGCCCGCATCATCGCCAAGATGAACGCCCTGCTGGACAAGAACATCATCATGGCGCTTGTACCGGGCTTCGCAGGCAGGTGTGGAAATTGATCTGATCGTGCGCGGCATGTGCGCTCTGCGGCCCGGCGTTCGCGGGGTGAGCGACCGCATCCGGGTGCGGAGTATCGTGGGACGCTTTCTGGAGCACAGCCGCATTTTCCACTTTGCCAACGGGGGCCAGGAAGAGGTCTATCTCGCAGCGCCGACTGGATGCCGCGCAATCTCTACGAGCGCGTGGAAGTCATGTTCCCGCTGAAAGACGCGCTGGGACGCGAGCGCGTGCGCCATGAGATCCTGGATGCCTACCTGGTGGACAATGTGAAGTCGCGCGTACTGCGGAAAGACGGCGCTTATGTGCGCACCTGGCAGGCCGAGGGCAAACGCAAGCCGCCGGCGGAAGCCGTCGCCTTCAGCGCGCAGGACTTTCTGCTGGGACTGGCGGAAGGCAAACAGGCGGTGGAGGCCATGCCGGTGCCGGCACCGCCAAAGGGCCGCCGATTCGCCACGGTGAAGGGACGGTAAACCAAGATGATTCTCTATTTCCTGCGCCACGCCAGCGCCGGTGAACCGGTAAGCAATCTCAAGAAGGACGAAAAACGCGCTCTGGATGAAACCGGAGTCGAGCAATGCGGTTACGTGGGCCGCGCCCTGGCGGCGTTGGACGTCCAGGTGGACGTTATTATTTCGAGTCCGCTGAAGCGGGCCGCGCAGACCGCTTCACTGGTGGGCAATGAAATGGGTTACGAAGGCAAGCTGCAGTTCGAGGACGCATTGCGCCCCACGGCTTCGTTTGCGGACTTCCGCAAGATGCTCGACAAGTACATCCGGCACGACGCCATCATGGTGGTAGGCCACAACCCGACCCTGAGCGAGTTCCTCGGGACGGGCGATCAGCGAAAGCGGCTGTGAAGCGGCGATTGACCTCAAGAAGGGCGCGGTGGCACGGGCGGAGATGAGCCGCAACTCGGCCTCGCTGACCTGGTGCCTCACGCCCAAGATTCTACGCACCCTCTATGCCGCGGCGGCGGAAACCTCGCGTCCGAAAACTTCGCGAAAATAGGCCTTCTCTTTTTCCACGGCCCACAACTCCAGGTCCACGCTGGCGCGCGGCTTGGCGCGAAGGGTCAGCTTGACCGCGCCCGGACTTATCCGCACGTCGGTGGCGCGCACCGCGCCGCTGCGTCCGAGATTGAGGGCGCGCGCCAGCCGCAGCAGCAGAGAGGCTTTGCGCACAAATTCCCGGTCGGCCGGCGGCAGGACTTTGATGGCTGAATCCCCGGCCGAGGGACGCGATTTGCCCAGGTAGCGCGCGGTGGCCGCGATGATCCGTCTCTGCTCCGGCGTGTATCCCAGGATTTCCGAGTGGGCGATGATGTAGTAGGCGTGGCGGTGCCGCCCGTTGCGATTGACATAGTCGCCGACTTCATACAGCATGGCCGCCGCCGACAACCATTCCGCATACTCGGCGGGGAGCCGGTGCAGCGATTTCAAAGTTTTGAATAAGTGCATGGCGAATTCGCGGACTTGCAGCGCATGGTCCATGTCCACGCGGTAATGGGCAACGGCGGCGCGGATGGAATCCCAGCGCTCCGATTCGATGTGCTTTCCGGAACGAGTGCTGCGATCGTAGTCCGCAGCCATCTGTGCCAGCTGCCCGTCGCGCAATCCCAGCGGAGAGTAGCGGAAGCCCGCCAACTGGCAGCGTTCCAGAAGTTCGGCATAGACGACTGCGCCTGCGACCACGATCTCAGCCCGCCGCGGCCCCACCCCGGAAAGCTTCTTGCGTTCCGCCACGGGAAGGCGCGCCAGCATCTTGGCGATCCGGCGCATCTGGGTGCGCGAGACCGCGGCGGCGCGCGAGCCTTTCGTCTTGTACAAGCCGTGACAGACCGCGGCCAGGGAAGCGGCCGTGCCCGAAGTCGCGATCACGGTCTTGGGCCGGGAGCGGGCAATCCGGTCGGCGATGCGCCCGATTTCTCTTTCCACAAATCCTCGCAGGCGGCGCAGTTCCGATTTGCGCGGCGGATCGTGGGCCAGAAACTCATTGGTCAGGCGCACCGCGCCCAGAGGCAGGCTGACCGTGTCGCGGATGTGTCCCTGGCTGGAAATGGTCAGTTCACAGCTGCCGCCGCCCAGATCGACCATCAGCGTGGCCGCGGGACTGACCCGCAGGCTTGAAACCAGGCCCAGGTGAATCAGCCGCGCCTCTTCCAGTCCGGAGATGATTTCGACCTTCCACCCCGTGGCCGAGCGTACCCACTCCAGGAAGGCCCGCGAGTTGCGCGCGTCGCGCACCGCGCTGGTGGCCACCACGCGCACCGTGTCCGTGCCTTCGTGCTGCACCGCGCGATGGAAGCGCCGCAGCGCCTTGACGGTATCGTCGATGGCCTCGGGCGAAAGAAAACCGTTGCGGAAGACACTGTCGCCCAGGCGCGTGACCTGGCGATCTTCGTGAATTTCGATCAGACGCCGTCCGGAAAGACGGGAAATCTTCAGACGGACGGAGTTCGATCCGATATCGACCGCGGCTAAAGTCGGCATGGCGAGGGCAACAGTGTACCGCGACGGGGAGTGATGCGGGGCGGTCGGCTAGCGCGGGCGTCTTGAAGGGATCGAGGACCTGCACGTCCAGCAGCTTGAAGTCTTTTTCGTTACGGATCGCGATTGTCAGTAATGAATGCGGGCGGTGGCGGCGATCATGACATCTTCGATGAGGCGTTTCGCCTTGCCCCGCAAAGCAGCGCCCCTCGCGAAAACAGCCTTCGCTGAAGCTGACTTTCGCGTCCTGGACTTCCCAGTGCGCTCATCTTGGCGCTCTTCTCCGCCTGCATAAGCCACGAAACTGACCTAGTCAGATAACTAGTTAACTAGGATGGTCACGCATGCCGCTAGGGCGCTTCGACCGCCTAAAGTTCGCCTCCAATCCACCGATTAGTTCTTTGAGAACAAATCTGCGTCCGCTGGTGCGGCCCATCGCTGGTTTGCAGGACCGCGCTTAGTACGTTGCATCTTTTCCAGGACCAGAATTCCAAGGAGCATTTCTCGATGCGTCTTTCCTGTGCGGCCATTCCTGACGGTTCTCTTTCGCGGCTTTTCTCTGGTCTTTCTGCTGCTGTCTGTTCTGCTACTCTGCGCGCCGTGTGGCCAGGCCAGCCCGGTCCCCGCGACCACCACGACGGTCACCGTGACTCCCGGCGGCTCGGTGACCCAGGGTACGACCTTGACCCTGCAGGCTACGGTGCTGTCAGGAGCAACGGCTGTTACCACCGGTTCAGTCACTTTCTACGACGGCGTCACGGTGCTGTCCTCGGCGCAGTTGGTCAGCTCCGTGGCATCGACATATACGCTGGGCACCGCCAATCTGAAGCTGCGCCTGGGACCGAGGCAGTCACGTGATCAAGGCAGTGTATGGCGGCGTGAACTCTTATCTGAGCAGCACATCTTCCAGCCAGAGCATCACGGTGACTGCCTCGTCTGCGGCGGCGACCAGCACGGAAATTACTTCCAGCGGCAGCACCGGTAGTTACACCCTGAGCGGAAAAGTGACGGCCTTCAGCTCCAGCCGCGCCCACGGGAACGGTTTCGTTTCTGGACCAAAGCAACAGTAATTTCTCGCTGGGCTCGGCGGCGCTGGATGCGGCCACCCGGACCAGTGGCTGGCAGTCGCTGGTGAGCTTCCCGACCGCCGACCCGAGTTACGGGGTGGTCGTGGGAGACTTGAACGGCGACGGCATACCGGACCTGGTGACATCGAACTACTTAGGCACCACCTTGAGTGTGCTGCTGGGCACCGGAGACGGATCTTTCCAGGCCCACGTGGACTATGCCGTGAGCCAATACGCCTTTGGCATGGCATTGGGTGATGTGAACGGCGACGGATATCCCGACATCGCCGTGGCATACGACAGCAGTGGCGGGGTTGGCCTGTTGCTGGGCAATGGGGACGGAACGTTTCAGCCCGATGCAGACGATTGCAACCGGCGGAGCTTCCTTCTACGTCGCGCTGCCTGATCTTAACCACGATGGGAACCTGGATATCGTCACATTAAACTCCTACGCCGGCGGGGTGTTGGTACTGTTGGGCAATGGGGACGGGACATTCCAGACGGAGCAGAGTTACAGTGCCGGAGCCTTTTCCTACGGCTTGGTGGTCGCAGACTTCAATAAGGACGGCAATGTGGACGTGGTCGCAGCCAACTACACACGGCTCGACAGTCTCCGTGCTTCTGGGCAACGGTGACGGGACGCTCCAGACCGCGGCCAATTATGCGGTCGGCGCCAATCCCACAAACGTGATCGCGGTGGACCTGAACGCGGATGGGAACCCAGACCTGGTGGTGTGCAATTTCAGCGGCTCCAGCGTTAGCGTTCTGCTGGGCGTTGGAGATGGGACCTTCCAGACTAAAGTGGACTACGTGGTGCCCAGCCCCTGGGCAGTGGCGGCCGCTGATGTCAACGGCGACGGAATTCCAGACGTGGTAGCCACGAACCTGGCAGGGGGCGGTCGAGTTGCTCCAGGGAGTGGGGGATGGGACGCTGCTGCCGGGGGTGTCCACGACCACGTCAGCCTCCAACTACCTGCTCGCCCTGGCCGACCTGAATGGCGACGGTGTCATCGATGTCGTGGTCTCCAACCTGGGCGCCAGCAATGTAGTGACTTCGCTGGGATCCATTTCCGCAACTGCCACCCTGGCTGCGGTTTCTATCCCCGGCGGCGGTAGTCACAATGTGGTCGCCAGTTATGCGGGAGACGCCAACTCAGCCGTGAGCGTGTCCAGCCTTGTCAGCCTGACCGGATCGCAAGTTTCGACCAGCCTGGCTTTGAGCATTTCACCTGATCCGGCCTCACCGGGTCAGTCGGTGAGCCTGACCGCGACCGTTACCCCTTCGAGCAGCGGAGGGTACACGCCGTCCGGCACCGTGATCTTCTCCGATGGCGGCGCCGCCATCGGTTCACCGGTTGCCGTCAGCAATGGTCACGCGATCTTGAGCAAGAGCGACCTGGCCAGCGGCGACCACGACATTACGGCGGCTTATTCCGGCGATGAAAACTTCACCGCCAGCACCGCTTCGGCCGCCATTCTGACCGTGAGTGCGCCTGACTACTCGATCACCGCCACTCCCACCGCGCTTACCATTCGCCGGGGCCAGACCGGGACGGCGACCTTGACGCTCACTCCCGTGGGCGGGTACACCGGCGCGGTGGCGTTCACTTGCTCTGGGCTTCCCCAGTTTGCAACTTGCACGTTTTCTCCGGCCAGCGTGCAGGTAGATGGCAGCAATACAGCTCAGACCGTCCAGTTCAGGTTGAAGACCGCCGGCCCCTTCGTTGTCCCCGGCCAGTTCCGATTTTGGGCGCGGGTCCATCCTGGCCCTACTGACTCCGTTCCTCGCCTTGTCATTGTTCTCGATCACGAGACGCGGGAAAGATTTGTCACCCTCCGGTAGGTCGCGGTGGGCGCCACTGCGCTGGCTGCAAATGCTGACACTCGCAGTATTCTTTCTTGGAGTGGCGGGCTGCGGCTCCATTTCCAGGTCGGCTCCTGCCGGCCCCAAGACTCCCCTGGGCACATCGACGGTGACCGCGACAGCCGCCGCGTGGAGGAAGCGCGACGCACTCGGCCACCATTACTGTCACCATCACAAATTAGCGCGGACCGGAACCAGAGCTTTCGTGGTTCAGTTGGAAGAAACCTGTGGCTGCCATGACACAGGGGGGCGGTTTGCTATGCTACGCGGATGCCGCGCGCCTTCCTCATCGATACCGACGTAGCCTCCGACGACGCCGTCGCCCTCATCATGGCGCTGCGCGCTCCCGAAGTGCGGGTGGTTGCGATTACGACCGTGGCCGGAAATGTCGAAGTACAGCAGGCCACGCGCAACGCGCTCTACACCGCGGAACTCTGTGGAGCGAGCGTTCCTGTTTTTACCGGAGCCGAGAAGCCCTTGCGGCGCGCGCATGAGAGTGCGACCTGGTTTCATGGCCTCGACGGGCTCGGCGACCACGGCTATCCGGCGCCGCGCCAGACCGGCGGGAACGTTGCACGCCGTCGATGCCATGATCGAAGCCATCGAAGCCAATCCTGGAATCGTGGTTGTCACTCTGGGCCCGCTCACCAATCTTGCCCTGGCCGTGACCCGCAAACCCGCCCTGGCGGCCCAGGTCGGGCGCTGCGTGGTTATGGGCGGCGCGCCCTGCTGTGAAGGCAACGTAACTCCGGCGGCCGAGTACAACATCTGGGTCGATCCCGAGGCGGCGCGGACTGTCATGCTCAGTGGTCTTCCGGTGGAACTGGTCGGCTGGCAGACCTGCCGCGGTGACGCCGTCCTCAACGAAGGCGACATCGCAAAGATTCTGGGATTCAACAACGACCTTGCCCGCTTTGCCATCGAGTGCAACAGCCGCGCCCGCGAAGCCTACAAAGAACAGACAGGAGAAGACGGTATCTCACTGCCCGATCCGGTGGCGATGAGCGTCGCGCTCGATCCCACCATCGGAACTCAGTGGAGCGAACACTATCGTGGAGGTCGAGACGCAGAGCGAGTTGACGCGGGGGATGACGGTTGTGGATCGCCTCAACGTGGCAGGCGACGAACGGAACCGGGCGGTCTGGGCCGAGGCAATGCGGCAGGAAAGGAAGACCAAAGTCTGCTGGACGATCGACAACCGGCGCTGGAAGGAAGCGTTGTTTGCAGCATTGCGATGAAATTGTCCCGTGTCATCCTGAGCGTAGGCCGCGTCCTTGCCGCAGAGCGAAGGCAGCCAGAATCTGCTGCAGGATGACAACGAATTTGGGTGTACTCGCACGAAGCTGTTGTCAGACTACTTCTGACAGATCGAAAGCAGCCGCGTGTCGCGGGCCTGTGGCGATCAGCTTTTCGATATTTTCGACGGACTGAATGCCGCCACGGGCGCCGGCGGCGGTGCAGTTCAGGGCGGCGGCAGCACAGGCGAAATCAAGTTGACGGGGCAGAGGCCAGCTTTGCAGAAGTCCATAGATAAATCCGGCGTGGAAGATATCGCCGGCACCGGTGGTGTCCAGTGGCCGCACGCTGAAAGGCGGGCGCGTAGTGGAACTGGGAGCCATCCCAGGCCAGGACTCCTTCGTGGCCCAGCGTGGCTGCGGTGAGGCGGCAGCCGTAGCGGCTGCGAACTGCGGGCAGTGACTTGCGCAAGTCCGATTCGCCAGTCAGACGCCCCGGAATGTCGCGGCTGGTGATGAGGTAGTCGATTTTTCCTAACAGCTCTTCCACGCCCGGATAGAGGTCGTCGAGGTCAGCGATCATAGGGATGCCCGCGTCCTGGGCCCAGCCTGCGGCCATCACTGCGGCTGCCGTGTCATGTCCGTCGAGGTGAAGCGCGCGGGCGTCGGTGATCCATTCGCGCCGCAGTTCTTCCGGCAACAGGGTCAACCGGTTGTCGCGCTTCCAAAGCACAGTGCGCTCGCCGGCGTCATCCACCAGAATGACTGCCTGCTGGCTGGCGCAGCCCGGTGCGGTGAGGAGATGTGTCTCGACGCCCAGTCGTTCGAACTCGGCGCGATGAATGGCGGCCGCGCTGTCGTCGCCGATCTTGCCTACGTACCGGGTGCGCAGGCCCCATTGCTGGCAGGCGGCGACCGCGGTTGCGACCTGGCCGCCGGGCAGGACGTCGGCTGAACGAAATTCGACTTTCGACCCCAGCGCGGGATAGTGCGGCAGCCGTATCAACGTGTCGGTGGCGTTCAGTCCGACGCCGACCAGGTCAATCTTGGACGATTCATTCACGATGGATTCAGTTGAAACGGGTGGTGCGCCACAGTGTAAGGCCACAAACCACAAGCAGGGCCAGCGTCGCGGCGATCAAGAGCAGCGCCGGAGCCCAGTGAAAAGACATGCGCGGAGCGCGCGCGAGAGTAGCGAAAAACACGAAGATGCCGGAGGCGACGGCAACCAGCAGCCAGTCCCACACTGTCCGCGGCGGCCTGACTTCTCCGGCGGTCTGCCTGCCCTGCATGCGGGCCTCGACGTAATCTTCGGCGATGTGGTAGCGGCGCGATTCGCGCTGCGCGGCTTCCTGCCACTTTGCCTGCTCCTTGCCGGCGACGGAGGAAAATGCAATGGCTCCCACTCCCAGCATCATCAGCAGAGAACCTCCGATGACTTGCATGTAGGTGGAAGTCCCGCTGCCGTGCAATTCGCCAAAGACAAAAATCCCCCACAGCAATCCCCATAGTTGATTGGAGTTCGACAGCGGAATGCCGCGGCTGATGCCCACATACTTCGCGGCGTACTGCTGAAAGACGTCGCCAATCACCCAGATGAAGCCGCCCAGCATCAGCCAGAAAAGCACGTCCCGCGCCCGGACCAGCTCTTGCCAGAGCGGGGCCAGGCCCAGATATCCCATGGCAAGCGCGGCCATCATTCCCAGTTCTCCAAAGGTGAAGAAGGTCACAAACGAAAGCGGGTTCATCCCGGACAAATAGGCCTTGCGGTACGGAATGTACATCGTTCCCCAAAGAACACCCGCGCCGAGCGCGGCCCATACCCCGCGCATGGAGTGAGCGGCGGGCGCCTGAGTCGAGGACGCAATCGCCAGCAAGGTGGCGCCGACACACATGACCAGCGCTCCGCCGAGCACCCCCGTCCAGCGCCGCCAGCCGGCCTGGCGCAACTCGTTGAAGAAAATGAAACCCCACAAAATGCCGAGCAGACTATTTGAATTCCACAGCGGGAAGGCAATGCTCAACCCGATATCGCGGATGGCGAAGATGGTCATGGTGTTGGCCACCGCCCAGAGACATCCCGCCAGCAGCGCCCAGATGATGAGGTGAGGCGCGCGCCGAAGGTCGGCGCGGACCGACGACGTGCCCAGGATCAACGCCGGCAGGCTCCAGCGCGCCAGAAAAACGCCGGTCACCATGATGAGCGAAATCACCAGCGGCGAAACGCCGATCGGAAACCAGTTTGGTCGGTGCCTCGGCGGCGCCCAGCCAGGCGCCCGCGGTGAACCCGGAAAGGATGCCCAGTGCCTGCAGCTTCCGCGCGCGTGAAATCCCCTGAGCCGTGGTCTCGTTCCCGGCAGTCACGACCGATTGCATGTTCCGTTGATCCTCGGTTCAGTGGTTCAGTGAATGTATTCCAGAAGCAGCAGGCCGCCGATCAGGACTGCCACCGGCACCCAGAAGTGCACGTCGGTCAGCACGCTGGTCAACCAGTTGCGAGCTTCGCGATGGTCAGTGGGTTGCATTGTCTTGTTTCGTAAAGCTAGCTACGCAATGAGCCGTACGATTATAGCGATTGTTCAACCTCTTTCAGGGACATTGTGTGTAGTGTGGCGCGGGCGCTCTCGCCCGCGTGAAGGCATGCAGTGCCACAAAACACGTGGGGACAGCCGCCCTCGGCTGTCCGGCCGAGCGCAGCTCGGCGAAGGTTTGGCCGGACGCCGACCACAAAACAAGCGTGTTTCTTTTGCGCGATCAGAAGCCCACATGCATCAGGAACATCAGCCCGGGCAGCACCGTGGAAGCGCACGACTTCAAGCCGTGCGACCAGGCACGAAAGAATGATGCGGATTCCGCCTGCGTGGGCAACTTCGCCGAGCGCACATTTTGCGTTACATCGAGGTGCCACAGCGGCTAAAGCCGCTCGCTGGACTCCTCTATCGGCACGGCTGAAGCCGCGCCCTTCCACGGCCGCGGAGGCGTGCCGGGCGAACTCGTGCGGGAAACGTGCGATTTGAAATTGGGGCGGATAGCGGTCAATCATGTTTGGAGTTTGAAGGAATCGGTGAGACTATTGGGACAGGAACTGGCAGGGGGTGGCGCATGAAATACCGAATTGCTTTGTGGACGAGTGTGGGCTTTCTGGTTGCGGTCGGTTGGGCCCTGTACGCCTTCGCCAGCGCACCTCCAGCGATGACTTCCGCCGACCCGATTGTAAGTCTCGTGGAATTAACCTGCCCAGTTGTGTTTGCGAGTATTCATTTCCACTTTGCCCTCGGGTTGTACTGGTCCGTGCTTGCGAATGCTGCCACGTATGGTTTGATCGGTCTGATGGTGGAAACGTTGCGGCAGCAACTTCATCACGAACTCAAATTGAGCCGCTAGCCAGGAAATCGCCAGACCGCCAGGCGAGGCGACGCGGTGTGATGAAGAAAGCAATTACAAACAGGACGCCGAGCAGCAGATCCACCCCACCGAAGACCAGGTCCGAGGCATGCATGCGGTGTTGCATGACCAGAATCACCACCGCAATCCCGTAGCTGAATTTTTCGAACACTGAAGGAATCATCAGCAGGCGATAGCGCGCGGGATCGGTCGCGATGATGAAAAACGCGATCTGCCAAGCCAGGGCGGCCCCTATGAATCCGTAGAAGAAGGCCGGGTGGGTGATGGGCGGGGGATCGTTGCGGCCGATCAGGTTGAACATGAAGTAGAGCGGAGTGAGTACCAGCACACCCCAGATGGCAGCAATCCGGAAGACGATTTTGGCAAATTTCATGGCTTCGCGATAAGGCAGTCGTCGGTCGTCAGTCTTCAGCATCATTTCTGACAACTGACAACTGACGCCTGACAACTGATCTGTGTCCTGCTCCATTCTGGCAATTTACCAGAAGCAAAGTCAAAGGCGTCGGCAGAGTGCCGCGATCAAAGTGTCCGACCTACACATAATTATCTTATTCGTGGCGCAGGGCCTCGATGGGATCCAGGCGGGAGGCGCGGAAGGCGGGTACCATGCCGCTGACCAGGCCTACGAAGCCCAGAATCAGCGTGGCCGCGATCAGCGTTCCAGGGGCGATGATCAGACGGATGTCGCCGGCTTCGCCATTTTTGGCGAAAGCACTGTACAACGTGAGCCTGCCCACCGAAAGCGCGACCGTGTAAGCCAGAATCACTCCCAGCACTCCGCCGATGAAAGTGATGGTCAGGGCCTCGGCCAGGAACTGCATCAGGATGTAGCGCCGGGGCGCGCCCAGCGCCTTCTGCACGCCGATCTCGCGAGTGCGCTGGGTGACCGAAACCAGCATGATGTTCATCAGGCCGACACCGCCGATGCCGAGCGTAAGCGTGCCGATGAAACCCATCAGGACCTTCAGCCCCAGGGTAATGATTTCGAACTGGTGGACCTGCATCATGAGGTTGAACACTCTCACCGCCTGGCGGTCCGTCTGGTTGAGCTTGTGCGGCACCGCCAGAATGGAGCGGACCGACTGTTCCAGGCGCTCGTACTCAGGCGTCTGGTAAGTGAACCAGATGGAGTCGAGGTAATGCGTATCTTTCAGGTCGCTCATGGTGGTGAAGGGGACGTACACCACGCGGTTTATGTCGTCATTTCCCTCCTGCATCTTGGCGTCGAGGACGCCAACCACCTCGAAGCTCAGACCGTCCAGGCGAATGTGCTCACCCAGGGCGTTGCGCCCGGAGAAGAGTTTTTCCTTTGCTTCCGAGCCGATCACCGCGACTCTCGAGTGCTGGATCTCGTCTTCGGCGTTGTAGTAGCGGCCCTGCGCCAGTTTCAGGACGCGAACCGCGGGCACATTGGGATAATTCCCGGTGACCGGAAAGTCGAAGACCCGGGTGTCGTACTGGACGTGCGCCTGCTTGCCGACTTCGGGAGTGATATTGGTGATCTGAGGGAGGTTGGTGCTGAGCGCCTCCACATCATCCAGAGTGAAGCGGACGAGGACTCCCGCCTTCTGACCGCCCGCCTGCATGGAAGTGCGGCCCGGAACCACGATGACCAGCTTGGTGCCGAAGTTGGCAAAGATGTTGGCGCAGGCCTGGCCAAAACCATCCCCATACGCTAGCAGCATGACTACCGTGGCAATGCCCCACGCCATGCCCAGCATGGTAAGCGCAGTGCGGCGGCGGTTGTGCCGCATGGCGCCGTAGGCTTCGCGGAGCAGGTCACGAAACATATGAGATCATCGGGTGATTTTGTAATTGGGTATCAGGGTAATTTCTAACGCTGGGAACCCGCACGATTTCTTCCATTACAAAATTACCCAATTGGCCAATGACAAAGTTCATCACTCCTGCCGGAGCGCTTCCACCGGCTGCAGCATGGCCGCCTTGCGCGCGGGATACAGACCCGCCACCACTCCCGCCAGGGTCAGGCTGCCAATCGCCAGGACGGCCGACATCGGCACCAGTTTAGGGGGATCAAATCCGCCCGGCCCCTGCACCGTGCCCAGCATCGCCATCAAGCCGGTCGCCAGGCCCATGCCGATCAGTCCGCTGCCCAGGGTGAGAAGCAACCCTTCCAGAAAAAATTGAAACAGGATGCTGCGGTTGGTGGCGCCCAGCGCCTTGCGCAATCCGATCTCATGGGTGCGTTCGCTGACCGCCACCAGCATGATATTGATGACGCCGATGGCGCCCAGGGCCAGCGTGACCATGCCCACCGCTCCCAGGAACATGTTCATGACGTCGAAGATCGTTCCCACCATCTGGGATTGCTTGATCGTGTCCCAGCTGTCGAACGCGTTTTCATCGCTGCCGTCGAAGCCGTGATTACGGGCGATGATCTTGTAAACGTCGTTCTGGGCCAGCGCGTGGTCCTCTCTCACGGTCGGCTGATATTCAATGAAAGAAATGGAGTTTTCGTGGTTTTCTCCCTTGAGCGGGAAATATGTCGCCATCACCTGGAAAGGGATGTAGCCCCGCATGTTCAGCCAGTTGTTGTCGCCGCGGCCAAGGTGCGGCATGCTGCCTACGACTTCGAAGCGGATGCCGTTCAGCAGAACGAATGCGCCGACCGCAGGACGCCCGGGGAACAGAGTCTTCAGCAGTTCGTTCCCCAGCACGATCACGTTGCGCTTCTGCGATCCGTCCAGTTCATTGAGCCAGCGTCCTTCCTTGAGGGGAAGATAGCTTATGTCGCTGAGCTGGGGCTCGACGCCCAGAATTTCGCCTCCGGCGTTGGAGAACTCGCTCACCTCGTGCAGGTCGGTGCGGGAAAGCAAAGGGCAGGCGTTGCGGACGTGTGGGGCCTGGGTGCGGATATCCATGTAGTCCTGGTAGGTGAGCAGATAGGAGCGGGCGGAGTTCATGCTGCCCTTTACCGCGGGCGCGCGCCCGGGAAAGATAAACATGATGTCCTTGCCGAACTCCGCCATCTCGCGCTTGTTGCCTGAACGGAAGCCTTCACCCACGCCCACCAGCAACAGCAAAGATCCTACGCCCCAGGCGATTCCGAACATGGTAAGAAATGAGCGCAGTTTGTGGGCCCACAGGTTGCGGAAGATCTGCACGAAAATGTCCACGACCGTGCGCATGATCTGTGACATTGTACCTTCTCCCGGCTACGCGGAGCGCTGCTTTTCCGGGGGGGTGTCCTTTGCGCTCTTTGCGTCCTTCGCGGTTAAAGGCTTTACCGTGTCAGGTTCGCAGACGAATGCGGCTAAGTTCAAAACCAAGCCCAAGGCAAAGGCGCGACGGACAAGAGTGTCCGACCCATACCGGCAGATCAGTCGAACTGGATCAGCACAATTTCAGGGGTTGTCCCCAGCCGCAGCGGTGGACCCCAGGTGCCCGCCCCGTAGGAGACATAGACGATCAGATTGCCCAAACGTTGCAGGCCATAGACAAATTTTCCGTACATTCGGGACGTGATCCAGGTAAAAGGGAAGAACTGGCCGCCATGGGTGTGGCCGGACAGTTGCAGGGAGAAGCCTTCTTCTTCGGCTATCTTCAGGCGGTCGGGTGCGTGGGTGAGCAGAATGCTGGCCCGGTCGCGGTCCACATCCGCTTGCCTCAGGACGGAGCGGAAGCGGTCGTCGTTGGTTGAATCACTGTAGTGCACGCCAACGATCTGCAAACCATCAACGGTCACCTTCTCGTTGTTCAGGACCCGCACGCCCGAGTGCTCGACCGCATCGAGATATTTGGCGGAATCGCTGAATTGTTCGTGATTGCCGAGAACAAAGAACGCCCCCTGCGGGGCGGCCAGCCGGGCCCAGGGCTGGGCAAGTTCCCGCACCCGCGCCACTGTCCCGTCGTACATATCGCCCGCAATAAAGACGATATCGGGCCGCAGCCGCGTAAGCGTGGTCACGATGCGCCGCATGAACCGGAAACCGCGAACGTGGCCCAGATGAGTGTCAGTCACCAGCGCCGCCACCCGGCCACGCCAGGATGCGGGCAGATTGGGCAGAGTGACGCTGACTCGCCGCACCCGCGTCCAGGCGGCGTTCACGATGCCGTACAGACTGGCCAGCAGGGCGATTGCGAAGAACACGATCACGAGTTCGCGCCGGTCCGGATGCAGTCCCAGAAGCCGGGCACCGCCATAGCTTGCCCAGCAGAGACACGCCGCCAGAAAGCAGAAGCTCAACGTCCCCAGCCACACCGCGGAGAGCGTGTAGAGCACGCGTACCACGACATGCGAAGAGCGCCAGGCCAGCAGGGAAGCCAGTACGAAGCTGACCGAGAGCAGAGCCAGAACTATCGGTAGAGGGGAAATCCTCGATGCTGCGGGCACTCCCCAGAAAAACCCCCAGGTCTCATACAAAAACCAATGAGCCAAAAACAAAATGGACTGAATGACTGCAATGAAAATAACTATTCGGGACCTCAAGGTTGGGTTTTCTCCAGTCGATCGACCAGTTCTATTAGATGAGGTTCATTGGCAATTGGATTTGCAGGAGCTTTGTGTGGGTCGGACACTGCTGTCCGACGCCTTTGACTTGGAGTTCCAGAATGGCCCACTGGAGCTAAAACTAACCTGAAGATAAAGACCGGTCCATGATCGACCACGATCGACACCAACCCCAACAACCAACCCCAAAGCCAAAGCCGTCGGAAAGGGTTGTCCGACCCACACAAGACTTAGGCGACAGCTTGGCGCGATGGGTCTCGGCCGATAGGTGTGATCGAAGCTGGCTTCTTCGCGGCCAGCGCGGCTCGGGTTTCGGCCAGAGTGTTTACCGCCTGCCGGAACTTGGCGCGGGTCACGTTGCGCAGTACCGCCACCAGTGCGGATTCCTGAACGCTACCAAACAGCTTCTCTGCTCTCTCCGCCAGTTGGACCCAGTCATGCCAGTCGCCGATCACGTCCTGCATACGGTTGAGGAGCGCAATCAGGCGGGAAGCCTCCGCGTTTTTACCCGCGAGTTCTGCGATATACCGTGCCCGCTTGCCCGCAATCCTGAACTGATGCAGGGTCTTTTCAGTGATCACACCCTGGTCCACTTCCAGTGTGTTCAGCTTTTGCCGCGCCAGGGCCAGGGGGTCGGCATTCCGTGGAATCTCCAGGCTGGCGGCGGCGCGCTTCAGGCGCTTGCGGACTTCGGCGACAGTCTTCTTGTCCAGGGACTTGGTGAGTCGCTTTTCGCGTTGCGAACGCTCCTCGGCCAGGGTGCGCATGAGTCGCGCCTTGCGCACCGGCTGCTCCGGTATCTTCAGGCTGCGTAAAGCAGCGCTCTGCACATCCAGGTCGCGCACCCGGCCTGCCTTCTTTCGCAGCCGAGCCAGCAGCTTGAGCAGCTTCTTGTCGTTGCCGCTGCGGCGCTCAGCCAGATCTGAAACCAGCACCTCAACTCTGCGACTGGAAGTACGGAATTTATGGACATTCTCCGGGGACAGCTTTCCGGCCAGCCTGGACAATTGCCGGCTGAGCTTGCGGAATGTAACGCGTGTATTGTCGGGGCGTAGCGGCATACGATCAAAAACCATGAACTGCAAAATCCGGGTCCGTACCGTTGAACCTGTTACTCGGAATCAGTGGAGCTAAAGTTCCGGGTCTTCGACAGGAAGCTTCCCGGAGGCAGGGGCAAACAGTTATTTTAACACTGCTGTAACACGACCGTGCTACCTTGCCGGAAATGGCTAATCGAGCTTTGGGAGCGCCTCGACTGACCGGTCCACAACCCGTTCCGGAACAAGCAGTTGCAGCGGGCGCCATGACCCAGGCGCAACCGTTGATCAACGCCGGAGACAGCCGGCGTGCGGACGCCGCGTTTTTTTACGCCATGCTGGCCTGCGGGTGTTCGGTGCTGGCGCTGGTCGGACTGATTGTCTATGAGTTGATTACCAAGTCCAGCCTTTCCTGGCACGCTTTTGGCTGGAAATTCTTTTTCCAGAGCGATTGGGACCCGGTCAATGACCAGTTCGGCGCCCTGCCTTTCGTCTATGGCACCATCGTTTCTTCTATTCTGGCGTTGCTCATCGCCGTGCCGCTCGCGGTCGGAGTAGCTGTCTATATTACCGAAATGGCGCCGCGCTGGTTGCGCGGGGCGCTGGCCTTCACCACGGAATTGCTGGCTGCCATCCCCAGCGTTATTTATGGATTGTGGGCGATTTTCGTCCTGGTGCCGCTGCTCCGCCAATACGTGCAACCCTGGCTGGCAAAATACCTGGGCTGGACCGGGTTATTTGAAGGACCACCCTATGGCATCGGCATGCTGGCGGCCGGAATCATTCTTGCCATCATGGTGGTCCCGATTGTTTCCTCGATCACGCGCGAGGTCATGACCGCGGTCCCGCAGCAGCAGCGGGAGGCTGTGCTCGCTCTGGGCGCCACGCGCTGGGAGATGATCCGCACCGGGGTGCTGCGCAATGCGCGCGCCGGCATCATGGGCGGCGTGATCCTCGGGCTGGGCCGGGCGCTGGGCGAGACCATGGCGGTCACCATGGTGATCGGCAACCGCCCTGAAATCGCGAAATCTCTTTTCGCTCCCGGCTACACCATGGCCAGCGTGATCGCCAACGAGTTCAGCGAGGCCACCGGCGACCTTTATCTCAGCGCCCTGGTTGAAGTCGGCCTGGCGCTTTTTCTGGTGACCATTATCGTCAACATCGTGGCGCAGTTGCTGGTGTGGACAGTGACCCGCGGTACTCCTGCGAGGAGCCATGCCTGAAAAGACGATGCTTCCGGCCGATTTTTCAGACGCTCCCATCAGCCTGTGGCGGCGCGGCCTGAATTTCGTGGTCTCGGTGGCGGCCATCGGAGCCGTGGTACTGGTGCTGATGCCACTTGGGAGCGGTCTTCGGCTACCTGATCTACAAGGGTATCGGCTCCATCAACTGGGCCTTCCTGACCCAGATTCCCAAACCTCCCGGCGAAGCCGGCGGAGGCATGGCGAACGCCATCGCCGGATCGGTTTACATTCTGCTCATCGCCAGTTCCATGGGCGTTCCCCTCGGCATCGGCGCGGGAATTTATCTCTCGGAATACGGGCGTGGGACCCGCTTCGGCAACCTGATCCGCTTCACCGCGGACGTGCTCAACGGCGTGCCCTCGATCATTGTGGGCATCGTGGCCTACGGTCTGGTGGTATTGACCCAGGGACACTTTTCGGCCCTGGCCGGCGGCGTTGCTCTCGCCATCATGATGGTGCCCACCATCACCCGGACTACGGAAGAGATGCTGTTGCTGGTGCCGCAAGCGGTGCGCGAGGCGGCCTACGGTCTGGGAGTTTCGCGCTGGCGGACCACGCTTTCGATCACGCTGCGCACCGCGACCTCGGGCGTCATCACCGGAGTCATGCTGGCGTTTGCCCGGGTGGC
>CAWDFW010000005.1:0-150320 GCA_963801595.1 Terriglobia bacterium
GTGCGCGCCCAGGGCGACGACACCTTGCTGGTGGTGGACGCGATCACCGGACTGGGTACCACCCACTTCGATGTGGATGGCTGGGGCATCGACGTCATCATCGGAGGTTCGCAGAAGGCGTTGATGATTCCGCCCGGGCTGGCCTACTGTGCCGTGAGCGAGCGGGCCTGGAAGCGCATGGAGACGGCCAGGTCTCCGCGCTACTACTTCGACTTCCGCAAGGAACGCAAGGCTGCGGCCAAGGGAGAGTCGGCCTACACGCCCGCGACCTCGCTATTCGCCGCATTGGGAGCGGCGCTCGATTTCATCCGGGAGATGGGCAAGGGAGACCTGGTGGCCGGGCGCGAAGCCCTGGTCAACAATGCGGAACTGGCGGCGGAGATGACCCGCGCCGGGGCGCTGGCCCTGGGCCTGAAGCTGTTCGCGGCGGCTTCGCCGGCTGCGGCGCTCACGGCGATTCAGGCGCCGCCGGGAACGGACTCCAGCGCGATCGTCAAGGAGTTCCGCGAATCGTTTGCCGCAGTGGTGGCCAACGGCCAGGGCGAGATGAAAGGCAAACTGTTCCGCATCGCGCACCTCGGCTACTACGACTATCTCGACACCATCGGAATTCTGGCCGCGCTCGAGCATGTGCTCGCCAGCGTGACCGCGAAGCCGGTGGAGTATGGCGCCGCGGTGCGGGCGGCGCAGGAAGTGTACGCGCGCAGCGCCGCGGAAAAACGGCAGCCGGTTGGCGCCTGACGTGACCCGTCGATTACTGCACCGTAAAGTTCACCATGTTGGAGTTCTGGGGCGGCTGGTTGTTGTAGATTCCCGTGCCACCCGGATTTTTCACGAAAACGGGCACCGCGCCGGCGTTAGCGACGTCGTCGGCCGAAATCGCCGCGGTAAGCTGGCTATTGGTCACGAATGTGGTGGTGCGCGCCGTGGAATTCCAATAGACAACCGACTGACCGACAAATCCGCTGCCGTTGACGGTCAAGGTGAAAGCAGCGCTGCCGGCGGTTGCGGTATTGGGTACCAGCGGGTCAGCGATACGCGGCGCTCCTGCAGCCATCGAACCCGAACCGGAGCCAGAGCCGTAGCCGCCGCATCCGAGAGCGAAGGCTGTCAACAGAATGACGAAGATTGTTTTCATAGTGATCCCCCTGTGAGATTGGGCTTAGGTTCTGGTGTCAGCGTACGAGGAGACCCAGGTGCGGGTGTCACCGGCCTGTCATTTCCTGGTAAAGATTTTGCCTGTGCAGCGGCGCTGAAGCAGCGCGGTCGCAGGAAGCATCACAATTCCCTGGAGAGTTGACCCTGACTATGAAAGTTGTGGTGGCAGAAAAGATTTCATCCTCCGCAATCGACCTGTTGCGCGAGCCGCGCTGGACCATCGTCACGCCCGACCAGGTCGAGGGCAAACTGGCGGCGCAGTTGCAGTCGGCCGACGCGCTCATCGTTCGCTCCGCGGTGCAAGTAGATGCCGACCTGCTGGAACACGCCCGCAAACTGCGGGTCATCGGGCGGGCCGGCGTGGGCGTGGACAACATCGACCTCGATGCCGCCACCCGCAAAGGCATTGCCGTGATGAATACCCCCGGCGCCAATGCCATCGCCGTGGCCGAACATGCGCTGGCGCTGATGCTGGCCATGGCCCGCCACATCGGCCGCGCCAACGAGTTGATGCATGCCGGGAAGTGGGAGAAGAAATCTCTTCAAGGCAGCGAACTGCGGGGCAAGACCCTGGGCATCGTGGGCCTGGGCAGGATCGGCATGGAAGTCGCGCGCCGGGCGCGGGCCTTCGGAATGGAGATTGTCGCGCACGATCCCTTTGTCTCGACCCCCGTGGCCAAGGAGCAGGGCATACGCCTGGCCAAGCTGGAGGAAGTTTACGCAGCCGCCGACTACCTCACCCTGCATGTGGGACTCACGCCGCAAACCGCGGGCATGATTAACGCGGATTCGGTCAAGCGAATGAAGCGCGGAGTGCGCCTGGTGAATTGCGCGCGCGGCGAACTGGTGGATGAAGCCGCGCTGGCGCAAGCCGTCAAGCAGGGCCTGGTGGCGGGCGCGGCGCTGGATGTTTTTGCCGACGAGCCTTTGAAAAACTCGCCGCTGACGGCACTCGACAACATTATTCTGACCCCTCACATTGCCGGCTCGACCTACGAAGCCCAGGAGGCGGTCGGCTATCAGATTGCGCTGCAGGTGAAGGAATACCTGAAGCACGGCGTCATCCAGAATGCGGTAAACGTGCCCTCGGTCTCGCATGATGAATATCTGGAACTGCAGCCTTACATCGTGCTGGCGGAGCGGCTGGGCTCATTTCTGGCGCAGGTAAGTGAGGGGACGCTGGAGGAGATCTCGCTGCGTTATACCGGGCATATGGCGGAATCGAAGACCGACCTGATCCGCAACGCCGCGGTAAAAGGAATCCTGAATGAAGCGCTGGAAGAGAAGGCAAACCTGGTGAACGCGGAGGCGATCGCATCGGCCCGCGGGTTGCGTATCCATGAGTCGCGCAAGCCGCACACCTCCAGCGGAGGCTCGGGCAGCGTGCTCTCAGTGCTGCTCAGGACGGCAGCGGGAGAACATCTGGTAAAGGGCGCGGTCCTGCATAAGGACAGGCCGCGACTGTTGCATGTGGATGGGATTGACGTGGAAGCCCCCCTCGAGCGCAACCTCATTTACCTGCGCAACCGCGACGTTCCCGGGGTGATCGGGAAGGTAGGCACGATTCTGGGCAAGCACAAGATCAATATCGCCGACTTCTCGCTGGGACGCCGGGTGGGCAACGCCAAGCCCAGTGCTCCGCGGGAAGCGATTGCGGTGGTGCACGTGGATGGAAAAGTGTCTCTGGAAGTTCTGGCTGAACTGAGAAGAGTGCCGGCGGTGGAACAGGCCAAGGCGATCCGGCTGTTTTAGCGTGACGGAAAAACCAGTAGTGTCATCCTGAGCGAAGGATGACTGGTGAAAATCAGCGGCAGCCAAGCATCCCCGGAAGCCGCGACTGGTTCCAACAGGTCACAAACCCAAACGCGCGAGGACAATTGATGTTAAGAAGATGCGGCATCGCAATGGCAGCGTTCTTTCTGCTTACATCCATGGGATGGGCCCAGGACAACCGCTTCGACGTCAGCCTGGGCGGGGCGGCGGTGTTCAGCAAGCAGTCCACGGGCAACGGCACGGTGCTTACCCCGACGAACTCGGGCGCGGTTCTCGTCACCGGCCGCTACCGGTTTTCCGAACACAGCTCGGTCGAGATCAACTATTCCCATACCGCGAACTCCCAGATCTACTTTGCCGCGCCGTTGACCTATCGCATTCACAGCACCACCGGGGAATACTCTGGTGCGTACGTTTTCAGTTTCCACGAAAGCGATAAAGTCGAACCGTTCGTTTTTGCCGGCGCGGCCGCGCTGGTTTTCTATCCCAGCTACGATGCCAACTACATCAACGGTGTGCAGACTTTCATTCCGGCATCGCAGCAGACCAAGCCGGCCTTCCTCTATGGCGGAGGATTCGACTGGCGCATCTTTTCCAGCCTGCCCCTGATTCACCGGTCTTCCCTCTCCAACCACCTGGCCCTGCGCCTGCAGTATCGCGGACTGGTTTACAAGGCGCCCGATTACAAAATCCAGAACCTGTTCACCGGGGCCCGAGGCCACATGGCGGAGCCTTCGGTCGGGATCGTGGTGAAATTCTAAGGGCAAATCGGCCACGGATTTACGCGGATTCACACGGATGAGGCAAGAGAATCCAGGAGTTCGTTATTCCCCACTTGTTACCACAGTGCGACTGTGCGGGTACTCTGCGCACTTTGCGGCGCTTCTTGGCGTCCTTTGCGGTAAAGAGTTTGAACTCGCCTGAATCATTCGAAAATCAACCGCAAAGTTCGCCAAGAAGGCCCGCAAAGGACGCAAAGAGTAGCTGAATGAGGACACTACGAAGATTTACGATCCGTGAAGATCAGTGGAAATCCGTGGCCGGTTTTAGGAATTCAAGGCTTGCTTGCGGAGCTTGCGGCTTTCTGCCAGCAGCGCCATGGAGTGCATCAGGTTTTGCAGGGTGACGATACCTACCAGGCGCTGATCTTCGACCACCGGAATGATGCTCAGGTTCTTGGTGGTGAGTTTGCGAAAGGCTGAAGCCAGGGATTCGCCTCTCTGGGCCACGTCAAAAATCCGGTTCATCACGGCCTGAACATAGCCGTTGCCTTCAGCCCGCAGCGCTTCCAGGATCTTCTGCTTCGAAATCACTCCCACCATGTCGCTGCCGCGGATTACGGGGAAATCGTCCTGCAGGCAGTGCACGGCTTTTTCCAGAGCGTCTTCGAGCGTGTCGGCCGGAGAGAGCGTGGCAAAATCGGTGAGCATTACGTCTTCCAGGTGCACCTTCTCCAGCACCGACTGAAAGACGGCGGAGCGCTCTTCCATCTGCGACGCGATGAACAGGAATAGTCCCACCAGCGTGAGCCAGTAGTTGGGCAGGAGCATGCCGCCAAGGATGAACATGGTGGCGAAGGCCTGGCCAATCGATACGGCACGGCGCGTGGCCTGGATCGGGTCCATGTGGCGGCTGAAGAGCGCCCGCAACACCCGCCCGCCATCCATGGGATAGGCGGGAAGCAGATTGAATCCGGCGATATAAAGATTGATCCACACCAGGCTGCGGGGAAGATTGCCGGAGCGCATGAAGGGCCAGCTCCAGAGGTCGAAATGGGGAGCGATGGCCACAATGACGAAGCCGGAGATCAAGGCCAGCAGCAGGTTGGCCAGCGGTCCCGCCATGGCGATGCGAATGTCCCGCTTCCAGGGAACGAGTTTGGTATCGGCTGCGGGCTGGCTGTCGTCCAGTTGCGTGACTCCGCCGATGGGCAGCAGGATGATGGACTTTACCCGAACACCCGAGCGCCGGGCCACCAGGGCATGACCGAACTCATGGGCCAGTACACAAGCGAAGATGATGCCGACCAGAGCAAGGCCTCGCCCCTCGTTGGCTGTGCGGTGGGCGGCGTACTCGGTGTACCACACAAACAGCGGCATCAGGAAAAAGGTCCAATGGATGCGAACTTCAACGCCAAACACCCGGCCTGCCGAAATGGACCAGCTTCTCATGAGAAACCTGCGGCCTCTTCCGCTACCGCCATTCTATATAGTTTAGACAACAGATTGGAGCCGGGAGTTGCCATTTCAGCATATCCAAGGTAATGGGATGGCCGGGCGCGGGCGACGTGGCGCGGCGCCACGCGGGGCGGCATCATGAGAGTGATTGCCGGAAAATTTCGCAGCCGCCCCTTGCACTCTCTGCGCGGGATGGACTTGCGTCCCACGGCCGACCGGCTGCGCGAGACCCTGTTCAACGTGCTGGGCGCGGGAAACGCGGCGGCGTTCGAGGGCAAGGTCTGGTTCGACCTTTGCGCCGGAACCGGCGCGGTCGGCATCGAAGCCTTGAGCCGCGGAGCGGCCAAAGTTTACTTTGTGGAATCTTCGACAGCAGCCGCCACCCTGGTCCGTCGCAATCTCGACTCGCTGAAAGTGGAGTCGGGCTTCGAGGTGTTGAAGGAAGACGCCGCTCGCGCACTGCGCCAACTGGAGGCGAGGAACATCACGGCCGACTTTGTCTTTCTCGATCCTCCCTACCGCCTGGAGAAGATCTATGCTCAGATACTTCAGCAGCTCTCGCAGTCGACTTTGCTGGCGCCGGATGCGGTAGTCGTCGCCGAGCATGACAAACGATTCGATCCCGGCGACGGGTTTGCGCCCCTGTTCCGCTATCGCCAGCTGGAGCAGGGAGACGCGGTGTTGAGCCTCTACCGCCAGAAGTAGTATGTGGGGCGGGCGCCCTCGCCCGCCGCCTTTGAAGTTGATGTTGGTTTAGGTGTTGTTCCGAGTTTGCAAATCACGTCGCTGCTTTGATACAGAAAAGTCAACGTCAACCGCGTCGGACAGGAGTGTTCGACCCACACTTCCTATCGGCGGCCGAATGCTTCCCTGTTCCACCGTTGGCAAATTCGTCAAATTACGACACCGTCGCCTGATGCACCCGGCCGAGCTTCCGACCGATGAACCGGACCGATTCAACCCCGATGTTGACGACGTTCACGACGGCGGCAATCATCAGGCCCAGGTGGACTCCGGTGTTGATGCCCTTCGCCAGGGCTTGCAGTTGCGCCACGCTCGAGTCGGCAGCCACAAACAACTCGGGAGCGTTGATCAGGAAATAAAGGACGACCAGACCGAGCGCGCTCATGACCAGCCGCGACACGCTTCTACCCTGGATCCACTGCGGCCATATCAGCATGGCGGCAGTGATCGACGTATCCGCCAGCACCATCACCACGAACAGGGGATAGATGGCTTGCCACACTGGGCCAAAGCGACGGAAGGCGATGCCCGGGCCGAAGTATGAGGTACTGATAGTGCAATCCGACCAGCCACCAAACGCCGAATATGGTTTGCAGCAGCAGTTGGGTGATTAACTCAAAACGCGACTTGCGCGGACTTTGCTTTACCAGCGGCGGCAGCTTGCGCGGGTCCCAGGTGTCCTTCAGCCCGAGCCGGGCGCCAAAGAACTCCAGGGTGGAGAAGACCAGAGTGATCCAGGCGAAGGTCATTAACGCAACGCTGGGATAACGGAACAGCACGCCCAGACTCTCCATGAAGGTCTTGCCGGCGGCAGCGGTCGCAATACTGGCGACCACCAGTACCAGAAACGCGAGGCCCAGCGAGGCCTTCAATACCTTCCAATAGATGGGAAACATAGTCGCTCCAATCATGTACTGCTGCTTGCGATAGCGGCTGGCCAGGCGCATGGGGCTGCCCAGCTTCTTCAGCAGCTCGACCTGCTCGTCCTCACTCAGGGGGTGACCAAGCTCGGCCTCCTTCTCCTCGATCTGGGAGAGGATGTTGTCACGCAATTCCTTGATGATGTCGTCGCGCTGTTCCTGGGGAAGCGCGAACTTTACCGCCTGCAGATAGCGTTCGATCAATTCCATATCGTGCTCCTTGGAAACTATAAAAATGCGGCTCCGGCGGCGCGCGTGGCGCTCAGAGACCCAACCAGCAAACCTTTACAGAATCCCGTCCAGAGACGCGTTGATGCTCTTCCACTCGGCGGAGAGTTGTTTCAGGATCAGCTTGCCCTCGGCGGACAGGTGATAGAAACGTTTATTTCGTTTCTCTTCCTCGCGCCACTCGCTGACCAGCAGGCCCTGGCTCTCCAGCCGGCGCAGCAGCGGATACAAAGTGCCTTCATCGATCTCCATGCCCTGCTCGGAAAGCGCTTTGCGCAGGGTGTAGCCATAGCGTTCGTCCCGCAGTTCAGCCAGCACTGCCAGAATCAGGCAGCCCCGCCTGAGCTCAAGCCTCAGGTTTTCGAGGACTTCGTTGTTGGTCGACCCTTCTACCGTGTGCTGCATAGTGTATGGCATACACTGTATGCCATACAGTAGTTACTGTCAAGAAGTTTTACGACGGGGAACAACGGATGCCGACAACGCAGTATCGCGGGAATGCACGAGCAGGGACGCTCGCGCCTGCATGACAACACAAGTAGCTGAAATCGCGTCTCTTATCCGTCGCGGCTCTTCGGTAAGCGAATTCTAGTTACGAAAGTTTGGTCAGAAATAGCGCAAGTTGTTGTTTTAGAACATCTTAGCTGTTATCAATGAGTCAGATTCCAGCATGTACGTTAAACCGGGAATCCTATCGGAGGGACGTGGGTAGCGGCTCTCAGCGGTGGAGAGAACTGACCTTGGGCGCCAAGGTGTTTATCAGCCTTGTCGTCATGGCGGGGACGTGTGTGCTGGTGTACGGCGCAGTCCGGCCCACCAGCAAGAATATAGCCCAGTTCATCTGCTACCTGCTGATCGCGATTCTGGCCGCCCGGCTCAAGGTGCGCTTGCCGGGGATTACCGGCACGATGTCAGTGAACTTTCTGTTCATCCTGCTGGGCATACTGGAATTGGGCTTTGCCGAGACTCTGGCTTTGGCGACCGGCGCCATCCTTGTCCAGTGCTTCTATCGCGACCGCCCCAGCCCGCTGCAGGTCACGTTCAATCTGTCGGCCAGCGCCATTTCAATCGCCGTAGCCTACAACGTGTACCACCTGGCGATCTCCGGGGCACAGGTGAAGAGCCATCCCCTGCTGCTGGGATTGGCGGCGATCTCTTACTTCGCGGCCAACACCGGCTCGATCGCAGCCGTGATCGCACTCACCGAACAAAGGTCCATCAGAACTCTGTGGGTGGAATGCTACTTCTGGTCGTTCCCCTATTACCTGGTGGGCGCCGCCTTTGCCGGCATGATCGGCTGGTTCAACCGCGAGTTCGGATGGGAAACCTCGCTGCTGATCGTTCCCATCATTTACCTGATCTACCGGTCCTATCGCCTGTATCTGGGAAAACTTGAAGACGAAAAGCGTCACGTCGAAGAAATGGCGACTCTGCACCTGCGCACCATCGAGGCCCTGGCGCTGGCCATCGAGGCCAAAGACCACACTACGCACGATCACCTGCAACGGGTGCGGGTGTATGCCATCGAGGTGGCCAAGGAACTGCACGTCACCCCGGGCGAAATGGAAGCGCTGCACGCGGCGGCGCTGTTGCATGACATTGGCAAACTGGCCGTGCCCGAGCACATCATTTCGAAGCCAGGGCGCCTGACTCCGGAAGAATTTGAAAAGATGAAGATCCACCCGCTGGTGGGGGCGGAGATCCTGGAACGGGTCCGCTTTCCCTATCCGGTGGTGCCGATTGTCCGGGCCCATCACGAGAAGTGGGACGGATCGGGCTATCCCTTCGGGCTGAAGGGTGAAGAGATTCCGATTGGGGCGCGCATTCTTTCTTCCGTGGATTTTCTCGACGCCATGGCATCGGACCGGCAATACCGGCGGGCACTGCCGTTGGAAGAAGTCATGAAGCGGCTGTCGGCGGAGTCGGGAAAGTCATTCGATCCCAAAGTGGTGAGCGTTCTGGAGAGACGCTATAAGCAGCTGGAGAGGCTGGTGGAATCCACCTTCAGACGCGAGCCGGTAATGCCTCTCTCGACCGAAATGAAAGTGGAGGCAGGAGCGGCGCCGGCGGCCGGCTTTGAAGACATCACGGTCAAGGACGCGCCCGGCCAGGAAGCTACGTTCCTGTCGTCCATCGCGGCGGCGCGGCAGGAAGCGCAGACCCTGTTCGAACTGAGCCAGGACCTGGGCGCTTCGCTCAGCCTGGACGAAACCCTGTCGGTGTTCTCGGTGAAGCTCAGGCGGCTGGTGCCGTACGATGCCATCGCGATCTATGTAAAGCGGGACGCGGAACTGGTTCCGGAGCATGTGAGCGGCGACAACCACCGCCTGTTCTCGTCGCTGCGCATTCCGTGGGGCAGCGGCCTCTCCGGCTGGGTGGCCCAGAACCGAAAGCCCATCATCAATGGCAATCCCTCGGTGGAGCCGGGGTATCTCAACGATCCGACCAAGTTCAGCACGCTGCGCTCGGCGCTGGCGATTCCTCTGGAAGGACTGGCCGGCGTGGTCGGCGTGCTCGCCCTCTATCACGCGGAAATCGATGCCTTCACTTCCGACCACTTGCGCATCCTGCTGGCCATCAGCTCGAAGATGGCGCTGGCCATCGAAAACGCTGTCAAGTTCGAGCAAGCCGAGAGTTCTGCAGTCACCGACTATCTTGACCGGACTGCCCAACGCCCGCTCGCTGTTCCTGCAACTGGACCGCGAACTGGCCCGCTGCAAGCGCGACACCACATCCCTGGTCGTGATGGTCAGCGATATGGACGGCTTCAAGCAGATCAACGACCGCTTCGGCCACCTGGAAGGCAATCGCGTGCTTCGCCTGTTCGCGCAGGCGTTAAAAGAGAGCTGCCGCGAGTACGACTACGTGGCCCGCATGGGTGGAGACGAATTTGTGGTGGTGGCGCCGGGCCTGACCGCCGAGGCCGCCGCCAAGAAGGCGGAGAGCCTGCGTGAACTGGCGCGGCAGGCCGGCCAGGAAGTGTGCAGCGAGGACATCCTTTCGCTCAGCGTGGGACAGGCGCTCTATCCGGAGGACGGAAAAGATGCGGAAGCGCTGCTGGCCGAAGCCGACCGCCGCATGTACATCGAAAAGCAGAAGCAGCCTTCGCGCAAGAACCGCCGGTTGTATCCCCGCATGAAGTGCCGGGTCACCATCGAGCTGCGGCCGCAGGAAGGCGACGTGCCCGATCCTGGGCAACCTGATCGACGTCAGCCTGGGCGGCTGCTACGTGGAAACCAGCACCCTCATGCCCGCCGGGTCGAAATTGAAAGTGATTTTCTCGATTGACGACGGCAGGCTGCAGGCTGCAGGGTTCGTGGTGCGTATCGATCCCGGGTCAGGCATCGCCATCCAGTTCAACGACATGAACCGCGAAGACCGGGACAAGATGCACAAGGTGCTCGAGTTCGTGCACAACAGCACGATGTTTTACGACAACCGCTACTTCTCCAAGCTGATGAAGTCCTGAGCCACGGCTGTCCGCTCCTTTCCGCGCCCTGCGCGGCAACCGCTACCGCGGTGCATGACAGTTTCCGATGGTAGTATTTGTCGCTGGAATGGCACAAACGCAACTGAAGGTGGAATGTGGCAAGCGTATCCTATTCCGAAAGACCAAGTGTCGGCTCGCATCGCCGTGGTGGAGCAGCACGTTCGACTGGAAAACGAGCATGATCTCGAAGGTGTTCTACGCACCTTCGGCGATACTGCACGGTACGACGACGAGCCCTGGGACGAACACTATAAGGGCCGCGACGGAGTCCGCCAGTTTTACGAGCAGCTGATGAAGGCTTTGCCTGACCTGGAAATTGAAGTACAGCGCCGGCATGTCGCGGACGATGCGATTCTCCTCGAAGTCGTCATTCGCGGTACGCACCTCGGCGGCTGGCGCGGCCTTCCGGCGACGGGACGGCGGGTCGAGTTCCCGCTGTGCGGCGTGTACACCTTCGACACCGAGGACCGTCTGGCCGGTGAAAAAATCTATTACGACCGGGGCACAGTGCTGCGGCAACTCGGCGTTTTCCACGAGCCGCAGAGCGCTTTGGGACAAATATCCACTTCTGGCGACTCATCCGGTCACGATTGCCCGTGCTTTGGCGAGGAGGATCCTGCGCAGATGTACTTTCATGCGCGGGATTTCGGGTCTTCCACCCAGACCCACGTAGGGGCGGGTGCCCCCACCCGCCGGGCAAGCGCAGCCCGGCAAGGTCTTTCCGCTTCACCATTCAAAAACCTTGGCGAGCTGCGCTCGCCTGCCGGGTCCTGAGCGAAGTCGAAGGAGGGCGTCCGGGCTACGTGGGTAGGATGTCCCGATTGCCTGTCGGTGCGGAAGACGCGTTGTGGCGACCGCCCGGTTTCACCAGACGCGGCAGGCATTCACCGGCATCATGGGCTGACCGGCTTTGCAGCCGAACGCTTTGCCGAACTCCGGCATGTTCTGCACCACGCCGTTCACGCGGAATTGCCGGGGCGAGTGCGGGTCGGTCTGCACTTGCAGACGGAGTTGCTCGGGGCGGGTGTTGCCGCACCAGCTTTGTCCGTGTCCCAGGAAGAATTGCTGGATCGGTGTATAGCCATCTTCTTTCTTGTTCAGGTTGATGTTCTTCCGCTTCGCATCGGCCAGGAGCGCGATGTAGGCGAGGCGCAGGCCTCCGTTGTCGGCGGTGTTCTCGCCCAGAGTCAGCTTGCCATTCACCTTGGCGTCATCGACCGCGACAAAGTTACCGTACTCCTTCACTTCGCAGTCCGCTTTCTCGTCAAAGTGTTTGCCGTCCTCGGGGGTCCACCAGTCCGCAAGGTTTCCGTTGGCATCGAATTGACGGCCTTGATCGTCGAAGCCGTGGGTGAGTTCGTGTCCCACAATGCCGCCAATGTGGCCGTAGTTCGTCGCGTCCGAGGCGTGACTGTCATACAGCGGGGGCTGCAGGATGCCGGCCGGGAAGTTGATGTCGTTCATGCCGGGATCGTAGTACGCATCGACGGTCGCCGGGGTGATGAACCACTCCCCGCGATTGAGAGGCTTGCCGATTTTCGCCAGCTGGCGCCGGGCCTCAAACTCGGTGGCGCGCTGCGCATTCCCGAAAGCGTCGTCGCGCGCGATGGTCAGAGTGGAATAGTCGCGCCAGTGGTCGGGATAACCGATCTTGTCGGCCACGGCGCGCAGCTTTTCCTTGGCGCGCGACTTTGGTTGCCGAGCTCATCCAGTCCAGGGTGTCGATGTCCTGGTCCATCGCGGCCTCGATGTCCTTCACCATTTGCACCGTGGCCTGTTTGTTGGCGGGAGGAAATTCCTGCGCCACATAGACCTGGCCCAGGGCTTCACCCAGGGCCCCGTCAGTGGCCTGCACGCAGCGCTTGTAGCGGGCCCTCTGTTCCGGCTGGCCGCGCAACTTACGGCCGTAGAAATCGAAGCGTTCATCGTCGAGCGCCTGGGGCAGCACGTAGCCCGGGGTGGACAGAATCAGCTGCCAGCGTAAATAAGTCTTGATCGTATCCAGATCGGTGGATGCGAGCAGGGCATTCAGTCCCTTGAAGAAGTCGGGATTGGTGACGTTCAGTTCGGTGATCGGGGGCGCCCCGGACGCGGCCAGAAAGCGGTCCCAGGCCAGTCCCGGAGCCAGAGCCGCGAACTCGGACACCGGCATCAGGTGGTAAACCTTGTTGGGATCGCGCCGCGACGTGATGTCCATGGAAACCTTGGCCAGCGCGGTTTCCAGTTGCATGATGGCTTTGGCATCGCTGGCGGCTTTCTCTTCCGGTTCGCCCACCAGCTTCAGCATATTGGCGATGTGCTGCACGTACTGGGTGCGGGTCTTCTCGGCTGCGTCTCCGCTGCGGAAATAGTAATCGCGTTCCGGCAGGCCCAGGCCGCCCTGATCGGCCACGGCGATCTGCTTGCGGGCATCCTTGAAGTCCTGCTGTTCGCCAAAGCTCATGAATGCGTTGGCGGCGATCAACTGGAAGCGGGCGAGCAGTTCGGGCAACTCGTCTTTACTCTTGAGCGCGGCAATGCGATCGAATTCCGGCTGCAGCGGTTTCAGTCCCTTCTGGTTGATCGCGTCCACATCCATGCAGGCGGCGTAGGAATCGCCGATTTTCTGTTCATTCGGAGTGCGGCCGGCGCCGCCCGCGGCGGCCTTTTCCAGCATGGTGTGCAGGATGTATTCGGTGTAGTCGGCAATCATGGCGCCGGTGCCGTAGGCGGAACGATCGTTGGGAATCGGGTACAGCTTGGAAAAATTGCCGCAGGCATACTTGAAGAAATCGGTGCACGGATCGGCGGTGGTGTCGATCAACCGCTTGTCCAGGCCGGGCAAACGCACGGGAGCGGTTCCCGCCTCAGCCTTTCCGTTGGCTGGCATTTGCGCCAGGGACACGGTACACAGAGCCGTCGCGAGAACGAGCGCAGCTATCGATTGCTTTGTCATTTGTTTTTCCTTTGAGATATCCACGAGCACGCAGACAGGCTGACCCTCTCATTCGACGGGCATGGCCGGAATTTGTGAGCAGGTCAGGTCAGGTCAGGATATTGGCCGAGCCAACTTCAAAGCCTTTCACCGCAAAGGGCGCCAAGACACCGCAAAGGTCGCAAAGAAAACCTGAACCTTCTTACTTCCCGCCCATCAGCAGTTTGGCGATGGTGGCCAGCTGCATGTTGGAGGTGCCTTCGTAGATCTTGCCGATCTTTGAATCGCGCCAGTACTTCTCCACCGGATAGTCTTTGGTAAAGCCGTAGCCGCCGTAGATTTCGATGGCCAGCGAGGTCACACGCTCCGCCACCTGCGAGCAGAAGAGTTTGGTCATGGCCGCTTCCTTGACGAAGGGGATGCCGGCATCTTTCATGCGCGCCGCGTTGTACACCATCAGCCGGGCCGCCTCGATTTCGGTGGCCATCTGCGCGATCTGGAACTGGATGCCCTGATAGTCGCTGATCGGTTTGCCGAACTGTTTACGCTCCTGCGCGTACCTGGCCGCGTACTCCCAGGCGCCGCGGGCCACTCCGGCCATCTGCGCCCCGATTCCGATGCGGCCCTCGTTCAGGGTCTCGATTGCGATCTTGTAGCCTTTGCCCACTTCGCCCAGCACGTTGGATTTCGGCACCTGGCAGTCTTCGAGAATCAGCTCGCAGGTGGACGAATGCACGAATCCCCAGCTTGTCTTCTTTCTTGCCCACGGTGAAACCGGGGAAAGTCTTTTCGATGAGAAACGCAGTGATTCCCTTGTAACCGGCGGCGGGATCGACCGTGGCAAACAGCACAAAGAGGCCGGCTTCCTTGCCATTGGTGATCCACAGTTTGCGGCCATTGAGGACGTAGTCGCTGCCCTTGAGCGTGGCCCGGGTCTGCAGGGCGAAGGCATCCGATCCCGAACCCGCTTCGCTGAGGGCGTAGGCGCCGCAGGTATCGGCTGCCATGCGCGGCAGGAAGCGTTTCTTCTGCTCCTCGTTGCCCCAGCGCAGCAGGGCATTATTGACCAGCGTGTTCTGCACGTCCACCACGACACCGGCGGACGCATCCACCCGCGACATCTCCTCGACCGCCAGGATGGCCTCGAAGAACTTGCCGCCACCGCCGCCGTACTGCTCGGGAATCTCGATTCCCATCAAGCCGAGCTGAAAGAACTGGCGAATCAGGTCCGGTCGAAGACGCCCTTTTCATCCATCTCTTTGACCAGCGGGCGGACTTTCTCGTCGGCAAACTGGCGGATGTTGTCGCGAAACATGACTTCGTCTTCGGTGAAGGAAGTCAGGGGCGTTGGCGAAGGAAGCTGGAGGGTGGCGTCAGGCATGAAAGCACCTTCAAGACAAAGAGTGGGAGGACTAAGAATTCTAGCAACTTGTAGCCCGGCGTCTTCGCGTTGAGGTGCGGTGATGGAGGACGGGCGTCTCGCCCGTCCAACCGGGCGGGACGCCCGGCCTCCACTTAACCTGTTACTGCTTGCCGCCCTGTACGAGCTTGAGTCCGTCGGCTTCGAGGATGCGTTGGATCTGGTTGCGGGCGTGCACCGCCCAGGGGCCAACCGTGTCCAGCTTTACATAAGCCCGCCAGTGTTTGAGGGCTTTGCGCGGTTCCTTGATTTTTTCGTAAGCCAGGGCCAGGTTGTAATGGGCGTCGGCGTAAGTAGGCGCCAGCCGCAGCGCGGTGCTGTAGGTCTGGATGGCTTCCGCCACCCGGCCGGTTTCGTCCAGCACGTTGCCCAGATCGAAGTAAGCCAGGGCATAGCGCGCATCCACCTCGATGGCATGGCGGTAATGCTTTTCGGCCAGAGCGTATTCCTGCCGGTTGTAGTGCAGCGTGCCCAGGTTGATATGCGCAGCGGCGTGATCGGGATCGACTTCGAGCACCTGCTGGTACATCTCAATGGCCTGCGCCTGATGGTTGGGGTCTTCCTCCAGCGCGATGCCGCGCGCAAACAACTCAGCCGCGTCGGTGGGGGCCGCTTCCGTGCGGCTCGAGATGGGAGTACTGGCCACGAGCCGCTGCCCGGGAGTGAAGTCAAACATAAACTGTCCGGCGATGGGTTCGACCACTTTGCCCTGGTGACGAAAGGCGATGCGGTGTCCGGTGGTAGAAGGCGCCGGCCTCAAGCAGCGGGTTTTCCATCCCCGCAACCTGCTTCAGCATGGCTTCAAGCGATTGCCGGATTACCGCGGGCCGCACCTTGCGGGCGCACAGGTCGCGTACCTTCTTAACTTGCAGGAGTTCGAAGAATGAATAGCTCTCGGCAGCCGCCACCAGCCCGGCCTTCTCCCAGGCTGCCAACTGGCGCGCCGTGATCCGCAGAATGCGAAGCAGATCCGCTTGAGTGTATCGATACACGATGGTTTATTGAGCTCTTGCCATATTATCGGAAAGGTTACTCCCAGTTGGCAAGTGCAAAGTCGCCCAAAAGGGAATCTCAGCCGACAACTTGCCCAATTCGGGGTGCAAGATTCGCGGAAAACTTCACGCGCAGAAGAAACTGGAGCCGACGAGCGGACTTGAACCGCTGACCTGCCGATTACGAATCGGCTGCTCTACCAACTGAGCTACGTCGGCTTGCTTCGATTCTAACAAAGGCAGCCGTTGGTCGTCAGTCATCGGTCGTTGGTCGTTGGCCGATCGCAAATCATTTTTCGGAAACTTAACCGCTCGATCACGACAACTCAATTCCGACACAACCGGTCCTTCGTCAATGGCCAACGACCAACGGCCAAAGACCAACGACCGAAATAAAAAGGCCACCCTGGCAAAGGGGCGGCCTCTTCTTTTAGGGAGAATAGTTCCAACGGGGCAAAAATCCGTCAAAACTTTCTGGCGAAATCTTATGAGCCGAAAAAGGGGGGTGTCAAGGAATTTTTGGGAAATAAATATCTTTGGATTCAATAACTTACAAAATAGGTTAACACGTCTGCAGCGCCGGCCATTTTTAGGCTTTGACCGCTTTTGCTCCCCTAAATGGCTTTGATTGATGGGCTTACCTTGGAATCGGCGGCCTCACCCTGACCCTCGGACAGGTTCAGAGAGATGAAATCGCTGGGAGTTTCGCGGTGCAGCACTCGCTCCGGCAAAATGCGGTTGAAGAAGATCCGGATCCCTCCGAACGCCAGCCCCGCCACGGCTGCGAACACGATCAGAATTCCGCACAACAGAAAAACGTTCAACAGCAGAGTTGGCCAGACTGTTTTTCTTGCCCTGATAGGTGTTCTCGTTCCAGGTGACATCAGCTTCGTAGTTCACCGCACTCAAGAGAGCGCGCGCTTCACTCTGCGAAACCGCGCCGGTTGCGATCACCACGATAGGACCGGTGCGCTTCTGGAAACTCGGGCCCGCAATCGCGATCGGACTTCCGGGCTGCGTCGATCCGCTGGCCTGAGTAGCGGCTTCGATCTTGCGCAGATGCTCCGCCGCCAGTTGCGGCGTCGGATAGGCGATCAGCATCAGCGTGGCCACCCCGCCCGAAGTCTGGTAGGCGCCCTGGGCCACTTCCGCGCTGGCGTTGAAGTCCACCAGTTGCGCGGAGAGGGGCGCGCCGATCTTGTCCAGGCCCACCGGTCCCATCACGTATTTCGCGGTGTTCTTCACGTAACCCGACTTGGGAAGATATGCCGGCAGGCTGGGCAGATTGCCGGCGTTCCCGGCGGGCAAGGGCAGCGCCTGCGACAGTTCCCGCAGGGACGCGGCGGACATGGCGGTGAGTTTCTCGAACACCGCGTCCACCAGGATGTTGCCGCGATAAAAAAGCACCCGCTCGTTCAGCGACGAACCCAGGTCCGGGATCGACTCCTGACGCATCTGCGGCAGCTTGTAATAGGTGAACGCGCCGTAGGCGCCGCTGGCGTCGGCGAAGCGGATGGCTTTGAGAGCGACCTTGCGTCCGTCTTCGGCGATGTAGGTCGCCGGATTCGAAGTCAGTCAGGCCGTATTCCTTAAGCAGAGCGGCGTTGACAGAGTCAGCCACCGCCGGGTCTTTGCTGCTCCGAATCGAGCCCGAGATATGCCATCCGGCAAATTGTGCGGGAAGAATGGAGGAAGGTGCGTGGCTGGTGTGGCTGGTGTGGCCGCGGGCGACTCGCCCGCGAAAGCGATGCCCACGCTCAGTGTCAACAAAACAATAACGGAAATGAATCTGCTGACCATAATCAGGCAGGGAGGGGAAAGGGCCCTGTAGTACTTAGACTACAGGCCAGGGCGGAAAGTTTCCATCGGGCAGGTAATTGGGTCCAGGGTTTTCTTTGCGTCCTTTGCGGGTGGTGTTCTTTTGCGCACTTTGCGGTCAAAGAGTTTGACCTTGCGGCTGGCCAGGGTGAAAATCTTGAACCGCAAAGGACGCAAAGAAAGGCCGCAAAGGACGCCAAGGCTGAGCTACTAGTTCTCGTCTCTATCAATCTTGCTGGCGACTTTGACTCCGCTCAAGCCGCTCACATACTTCGATATTCCCCGGTAGAGCGACTCGGCGATGCGCTGGCGATAGTCGGAAGTCCGCAGCCGGCGCTCGTCGCCCGGGTTGCTGACGAACGAAATCTCGGCCAGAATCGACGGCATGTTGGCCCCGATGAGCACGATGAACGGCGCCTTCTTGACCCCGCGATCGCGGATGCCGGGACTCTTCGCGGCCAGGCCGCTGTGCAGGGCGCGCTGCACGTTGGAGGCAAACTCGCGCGATTCCTCAATCTTCTCTTTCAACGCGATCTTCTTTACCAGGTCCTGCAGTTCGTGGATGGATTTATCCGAAGCCGCATTTTCGCGCGCCGCCACATCCAGCGCTTCCGCCGACGAGGTGAAGTTCAGGTAGTAGGTCTCGACGCCCCGCGCATCCGGGTCGCGGCTGGAGTTGGCGTGGATTGAAACGAACAGGTCCGCCTGCTCCTGGTTGGCGATCGAGGTGCGAGTTTCCAGCGGAATAAAGGTGTCGTCCTTGCGGGTGTAAACCACGTCGGCGCCCAGCCGGGCCTGCAGCAGCTTGCCCAGGCGCCGGCCGACATCGAGCACCAGGTCTTTTTCTTCCAGGCCGTTGGGGCCGATGGTTCCGGTATCGTGTCCGCCGTGGCCGGGGTCGATCACGATTTTGCCGATCTTCAATCCCAGGGCGCGGATCAGCGAGCGGTCGCCGTTGGCCGTCGGCGAGGCTTCGCGGACATCGGGAAAAATCAGCGGCGGTTTGCGCTTGCTCCGGCTGGAGCCTTTGGCCGCCGTGGGCCGGGTCAGCGTGGTCGCGGCCCGGGTTTGCGGCTTGATCTCCGGCGGATCGAGTTTGGCGACCGTGGCCGGGCCGGAGTCGTCGTCATCGTCCGCGTCCACCACTATTTTCTTGGTGCCGGCGTCGCTGGCCACACTGGTCAGCGAGGCGGGCTTCCTGGCGCTGTCCTTGCCTTGCGGCTTGGCTTCCGCGGTCGTGGCTTTGGATGCGGCTCTTCCGGATCTTTCTCGGGATTTCTGTCCGGTCCGGTGCCGTTCCGCGAACCTCTCGCCTGACGTGTCCGGGGTGAATGTCCTTGCTGTGAACGTCAATGATCAGGCGCGGCGGATCGGTGAGCAGGAAGGTGGTGTAGTCGGAACGGTCTTCAACTTCCAGAACGATGCGGGCTTTTCCCGGCTGGAACTGCGCCACCCGGATCTTTTTCAGCAGCCCATCATCCACTTCGAAGGTTTTGCCCAGCAACTCTGAAGTCAGGTTGGTGTCGAGCAGATCAAAAAAGATTCGCTCGGGATTGTCAATGCGCTGGGCATCGAACTTTATGTCTCTTTCCAGGCCAATGGCGACCCGGGTGTAGCCCGGGTTGGACCAGTGACGGACGCTGGTGACGTGCGCCACCTTGCGGTTCGCGTCTTCCGCGTCGGGCTTGGGTGCGGCATTTTCAGCCGCCGCGGAGGTCGGACTCTTGCCGGAGTTCGGCTTCCCGGAGCGCGTTTGAGGGGCGCTGGAGTCGTCGTCCGAATCGTCCTCGTCCTTGGATCGCAAGCCCGCTTGCTGAACCGGTTCGGCCAGCGCCTTCCGGGCCTCGCTCGCCAGATGGTGGTGAGGATAGCGGTGGAGAAATTCCTCGAACACCGGTTTGGCCTGGGCCTGGTCTTTCAGATCATCCTGATAGATCTGGCCCATGGTGAAGAGCGCATCGACACGGTCGCGGCTGCCGGGGTATTCGCGGCGCAGGAACTTGTACTGGCCGATGGCCGAGCGCAGGGCCTTGTCATCGTTAAAGCGCCGGCCCATCTCCGTCAGCAATTCAGCCACGGCAACCACACTGGGGTCTGCCTTGGAGGAAGTCGGAGAACCGTAGTACACGCGCCGGTAGGCGGCGATCACGCGCTGGTATTCGTGGCGGCTCTGCTGGGCGGAGGGAAGGTTGTTCAGGGCCTCGCGCATGCGCTCCGCGGTGGAGTATTGGGTGCGCGCCCAGGCCTCGGACTTGCCCCGTGCCTGCAGAGGCAGCGCCGGGAGCAACAGCAGGAGCAGGGCCGCACCCAGACGCCTTGCGCGTTGGCTTCGATCGGAGTTCTTCAATTTTCCAGCCTGTTGTCGCCTAAGCCCGTATCGCGTAGCTCGCGAGAGCGATGTTCCGTTGCTTACCCTGCTACAGATGCCGGTTTCTCAGTCGGTGTTGCTGAAGTTTAAGACGCCCCGGTCATCCCGCGTGACCCGTACGGGCTCGCGCACCGGACTGCCCAGAATGCGGTAGCTGGCATCGCTCCCGCCGTAATAGATCTGGGTGATGCGCTTCACGTAGTTGCGGGTCTCGCGGAAGTGCGGTATCCCCGCGCTGCGCGCCACTGCGCCCGCGCCGGCGTTGTAGGCGGCCAGGCTCAGCTTGACGTCGCCACCATAGCTTTCCATCAACCGCTTGAGATGGCGGACGCCCGCATCCACGTTCTGCTGGGGATCGAAAGGGTTGACCACGTTCAGGCTCCGCGCCGTCTGTGGCATCAACTGCATCAGCCCCATCGCCCCGGTGCGGGAGACTGCGTTGGGGTTGAAGTTCGATTCCACCTTGATGACCGCGCGCACCAGACTGGGGTCCACATTGTGCCGGGCCGCAGCCTGATCGATGGCGGCATCGATCTGCTGCTGCGTGAAGGGCTTGCCCCGAACGTAGCTGGAAACATCCTGCGAGTTGCTGACTTCAGCGGCGGCCGAGCGCGCCGCCCGGACATTGGCGGATGGAACTGCCTTCCAGCGGTGGGCAGTGGGACTCCAGTACATCAACCCGCTGCCTTGGACCGCAGGAGCGGTTGACCGTCTCGGGGCTACGGGAGCTTCGTCATTGACGTACACTTTGCGTCCCGAGCCGTCAACGCTGGTGGTGATGCGTGCGGCACCGGCCTGCGCTCGCAGATATGGCGTAGAGGTTGTGAAAGAAAGGAAGGTCGCGAGTACTGGGCTTGCCATCAGGGCGATTTGCAGGCGTTTTCGCATAGCCGGGTTTAGTGCTTGCGCGCGGACAAACCAATACCCCGCGCCTGCCTACCCGGAACCTGACGGAGAAACATCTACCAGAGTGAGGCAATTATAGGCTGGCGGTGGAGCGGTAGCAATTGCTCAAAAGACCAATAGAACCACCGAAGTAATCCAGCAATTTGCTGAAAATATAGATATTTACGCCGCTGGCTGGTTACCTTACCAGTGTAGGTGCGAGCGTCGCGCTCGTGCTGCGGGCGTTCCGGGCGCTGCCGCACGAGCGGGGCGCTCGCGCCTACATCGGCGGCTGTAGTAGGCTGCCTGCGTCACCAATGTCCATCACCTCATGAACGACATCGCCCTGCCGCAACGCGAGGCGCCGGACTCCCTGATGCTCTACGGCTTCTGGTATCGCGCCCTGCCCGGCAAGCAGGTAAGCGGAAGCCGCCTGCAAAAAGTCATGCTGCTCGAAACCCCGCTGGCCATCGGCCGCGATGGCCAGGGCCGGGCTTTCGCGCTGCACGATGCCTGCCCGCACCGCGGAATGCCACTTTCGCACGGCCACTTCGACGGCCAGCAGGTGGAATGCAGCTATCACGGCTGGCGGTTCGATGGACACACCGGACAGTGCAAGCTGATTCCTTCCCTCACCGCGGACCAGAAGCTGAAGATCGACCGCATCTACGCCGGCAGCTATCCCTGCGAAGAACATGATGACTTCATCTGGGTCTTCGTTCCCCAGTCGCCGCCGCCCGGCGCCGGGTTCACCCGGGCCGAGGACGCGCCCATGCCCGCGCCTCGTGTCCCCACCTTCAGCGAGAAGTACAAACTCGCCTACCTGACCGCCGACCTGCCCTGCAGCGTCGATCACGGAATCATCGGGCTGATGGATCCCGCGCATGGGCCCTTCGTCCATCAGGCCTGGTGGTGGCGCAGTCGTGACAGCATTCACGAGAAGCACAAGAATTTCGAGCCCATCCCCAACGGCTTCCGCATGAGCGCGCACACCCCCAGCTCGAATAGCGCGCCTTACAAACTGCTGCGGCTCTATGCCGACGCGGAATCGATCACCACGACCATTGATTTTGTTCTGCCCAACCTGCGGCTGGAGACCATCCGCGCCGGCAAGTACTGGTTCTCGTCCTTGACCACGGTGACGCCCATCACCCGCAGCCACTGCCGCATTGATGTGGTGGCGGCGTGGAACATTTTCCGCTGGCTGCCGCTCGGACCGCATCTGCTCAAGTTCGTGTTTGCCAAGTTTGTGGAACAGGACCGGCAGACCATGGAAAAACAATCAGAAGGGCTGAAACACAACCCGCACCTGATGCTGATCGATGACGCCGACCGCCCCGCCAAATGGTATTTCGGATTAAAAGCCGCGCACCTGGAGGCAAAGCGGACCGGCGGCGAGATGAAGCATCCCCTGCCCGGACCAGTCACGCTGGAATGGAGAAGTTGAATTTGTAGCGCCGGCGTCTCGCCGGCTGTCCCGAGGGCGTCCCGCCCTCGTCCCGCTCAGTCCGCGACCAGCCAGTCCAGCGCTTCCTCGCGGGTCTTGAACGTGGGCAACTCCCGCTGCGAGAAAGACTTCATGTGCTCGTACAAGATTTTAGGCAAGCTGTCGGTTCCCACCCAGGCGGAACGTTTAATGTGTGGCCGATCGAACACCAGCGCGGGCTTGACCCGCTCAACCGCCTTCTTGTCAACCTTCGAACCCGTGAAGTCCGCCAGCAGCAGCACCGATCCGCGAGGCTCAGCGGTAACATGGACGGGAACCAGGTCGGCAAATTTTTCCAGTTCCTCGGCGGAGCAATTGGTGCAATCCACCAGCAGGATCTTCTTCCCCCGGTGGCTGATGAAACGGATGCGGTTTTTCACACGCCCTCCCGGAGTAACCGTCTGAGAACCGGGAACTCAAATCTGACAACTGGTTCTACTTTCCCAACAAGGTCTCTACCACCCCGTACACTTCACCCAGGGCAGCATCCAGCGCCGATGGGTCCTTGCCGCCGGCTTCGGCGAGATCGGGCCTGCCACCGCCCTTGCCGCCGACTCTCTGCGCCACCGGCCCGATGACTTTGCCCGCCTGTATCCGGCCGGTAAGGTCTTTGGTCACGCCTACGATGAGCGCAACGTTGCCGTTCGTTGCCGATCCCAGCACAACCACGCCCGAGCCCAGCTTGTCACGCAATTGATCGACCAGCGTGCGCATCTGTCCACGCTCGAGATTATCCACCCGGTGCGCCAGCACTTTCACGCCACGAACGTCCTTGATCTGGTCGGCGACGGAAGCGACCGAGGAAGATGCCGATTTCATCCGGACCTGGTCGAGTTCGCGGGCCAGCCGCTTGATCTCCGCATCTTTCTTTTCCAGCTCGGCTTTCAGTGCTTCGGCCGGTGACAGGAAGGCCTCTTCGGCTGCCCCATCCTTTCGCGTTTTTTGCGAAAGGGTGGGACCAACGAAGCTTGACACCACACTCTCCAGCTCATGGTCTTTCTGGAAGTGATGCAGGGAACCTTCGCCAGTCACTGCCTCGATGCGGCGCACGCCCGATGACACGCTGCCTTCCTTCAAGACTTTGATCAGGCCGATCTCGCCGGTGGCGGCGGTGTGGGTTCCACCGCAGAGTTCGGTGGAGAAGTCGCCAATCTTGATCACGCGCACCTTGTCGCCATATTTTTCGCCGAACAGCGCCATGGCTTTGTACTCGTTGATGGCGACGTCGATGGGGACGTTTTCGATGACTTGAATCTTCTCGTTACTCAACACTTCCTTGTTGATCAGGTCTTCGATGTCCTGCAGCTCTTCGTCCGCGACCGCGGTGAAGTGTGAAAAGTCGAAGCGCAGATGATTCGGCGCCACCAGCGACCCCGCCTGCTTCACATGCTTGCCCAGCACTTCGCGCAGCCCGGCCTGCAGCAAATGCGTGGCGGTGTGATTGCGCATGGTGGCCAGCCTGATTTCGGCATCGACCACGGCGTCAACTTTGTCTCCGACCCTGAGGGTGCCCCACCCAACGCGGTTTTCGTTGGGTGGGGATTTCATGACCACTTGATGCGCGCGCACGCCTTGGATCGGGTAGTAGCAACCCTTTACCTCAGCCACGATGGTATTGTGATCGTCGCTGTAGAGCCATCCCCGGTCGCCAACCTGCCCGCCGGACTCGGCGTAAAACGGCGTATGGTCGAGGATGACTTCGCCTTCTTCGCCAGCCTTGAGTTCCTGTGCGCCCTGACCGTTGTGGATGATGGCTAGAATCTCGCAGCCCTCGGAGCGGGTCTGGCGATAGCCTTCGAAGTCTGATTTCGGAAGTTGCTGATATGCGGGGTTGGCAGTCTGCTTGGCGGCCCCTTTCCATGAAGCGCGGGCGCGTTCGCGCTGCTCCTGCATGGCGCGATCGAAGCCGTCCTGATCGAAGGCGATGCCCTGGTCTCGTGCTGCATCCTGCATGAAATCGAGGGGCATGCCGAAAGTGTCGTAGAGCTTGAACGCAGTTTCTCCCGCCAGGACTTTGCCTGCCGCAGAAGTGGAATGGATGGCTTCCTCCAGCTTTTTGAGTCCGATGTCCAGTGTGTGTGCGAACCGTTGCTCCTCAGATAGCACGGTTTTCGAAACACGATCCACAGATTCCGTCAGTTCCGGATACGCGTCCTGCATCAGATCACGCACTGCGAGGACCATCTTGTGTAGGAATGGCTTGTCACAGCCAAGCAGTCGTCCGTGCGTGATTGCCCTTCGAATGATCTTTCGTAGCACGTAACCGCGGCCTTCATTCGATGGCAGCACTCCATCTGAGATCAGAAACGTAGCCGCGCGCGAGTGGTCCGCAATGACTCGCAGCGACGCGGCGGACTTCGAACCAGCCGAGCTTTGCTCGGCCAGGACGGGTGGGACACCCGTCCCTACGTGGGCGCTGCCGCCGCCATCGTTTGTGCTCGCGTAGGGGCGGGTGTCCTCACCCCCCCGGCCGGGTCGAAGACCCGGCTGAACTCCGGTCAACTCCGCTGCCCGCGCGATCAGCGGCGTGAACAAATCCGTGTCGTAATTCGAGATCACGCCCTGCAGCACCGCCGCCACCCGCTCCAGTCCCATCCCTGTATCAATCGAAGGCTTGGGCAGCGGATTCAGCTTTCCGCCGGCATCGCGGTCGAATTGCATGAAGACGAGGTTCCAGAGTTCGACGTAGCGTCCGCAGTCGCAGCCGAATTTGCAATCGGTGTGGCCCTGGTCGGACGCCGCGATGCCCATGTCGTAGTGGATCTCGCTGCACGGGCCGCAGGGGCCGGTATCGCCCATCTGCCAGAAGTTGTCTTTCAAGCCGAACTCGAAAATGCGGTCTTTCGGCACGCCCTGGCCCAGCCACAAATCGTAAGCTTCGGCATCGCGCTGCATTCCGCCTTCGCCGTTGAAGATGGTGACGTAGAGCTTGGCCTTGTCTATGCCGAACCATTGCGGCGAGGTGATCAGCTCCCAGGCGTAGGCGATGGCGTCTTTTTTGAAGTAGTCACCAAAGGAAAAGTTTCCCAGCATCTCGAAAAACGTGTGATGACGGTTAGTGAAGCCAACATTTTCGAGATCGTTGTGCTTGCCTCCGGCGCGGACGCATTTCTGGGAAGTCGTGGCCCGGGTATAGTCGCGTTTTTCCAGGCCGAGGAAGACATCCTTGAACTGGTTCATGCCCGCATTGGTAAACAGCAGAGTCGGGTCATTTTGCGGGACGAGGGACGACGAGTGCACCTCGCGGTGTCCCTTCTGGACGAAAAAGTCCAGAAATTTGCGGCGGATTTCGGAGCCGGTCAGCATGAGATGGTCTGGAATCGAGTCGCTGGTTTCCTACTCGATTCTAGCATCGGCGAAAGGGCGTCGTACGATCGCGCACCGTGTACAATCGTTACCTTCCAGAATGATCGTCACCTCCGCACGCAAACTCATCATCGCCATTGACGGCCCAGCCGGCGCCGGCAAGAGCACCATTGCCTCGCGCCTGGCCCGCAAGCTGGGCTATGTGAACCTGGAGAGCGGCGCCATGTACCGCGCCCTGGCCCTGAAAGCGATCGAGTGGGACGTATCGTTCGACGACGAGTCCGCGCTGGTCAAGCTGGCGCACGACACGCGCATCCTCCTCGAACCCAGCTTGGGCGGCAACCGGGTGCTCCTCGACGGCCGCGACGTCAGCCAGCGGGTGCGCGAACCCGACGTCACCGAGGCCGCTTCGCGGGTATCGGTCCACCCCGGGGTGCGGCAGTGGATGGTGGCCCGGCAAAAGGAAATGGGCGCCGGCGGCGGCGTGGTCATGGAAGGCCGCGACATCGGCACCAAAGTCTTTCCCGAGGCTGACGTGAAGATATTTCTCGATGCCGACCCGGTGGTGCGCGAACAGCGGCGCCTGCAGCAGCAAAATGTGCGCGGGGCGGCGGCCCACGCCATCGCCGCGGAGTTGCGCGAGCGCGACCGCCGCGATCGTACCCGGGCCACGTCGCCGCTGGTGCCCGCCAGCGACGCCCTGCTGCTCGACTCCACGCAACTGTCGGAAGATGAAGTTCTACGGCGAGTAGAGGAACTGGTCGAAAGCAAACTCAAGCCCTGAGATGCCTGCGTGGGGACAGCCGCCCCCGGCTGTCCAGTCGAGCAAAGCTCGACAGGGGTTTTGCCTAACACTAAAGAATAACTGAGAAAATAGCGGAGCTTTGCTCCGCCGGACAGCCGAGGGCGGCTGTCCCCACGCGAGCCGCTACAATCCCGGCACGACGCCGCCAACTTTCACCTTGATGCGGTAAATGCTGGTGCTGCCAGTGATGTAAAGAGTCTTGCCGTCCTTCTCACCCCAGGCCACGTTGCTGACCACCTCTGGAACTTTGATGGTCCCGAGATGCTTGCCCTCCGGGGAAATGATCCAGACCCCACCCGGGCCGGAACTGAAGATGTTTCCTTTCTTGTCCACACGCAACCCGTCGGGCGGACCCATCACTGTCTCGGAGGAGGCGTCGAGAAAGACGCTGCCATCAGTGACCGATCCGTCAGGCTGCACCCGGTAGCGCATCCATAGTTTCTTGCCGGAGTCCGCGACGTACAGGAATTTCTCATCCGGAGAAAAGGCCAAGCCGTTGGGCCGGGGCAGGTCCTTGATGATCAGTTGCAGTTTGTCCCGGTCAGGCGGAGCGCCCGGCTTCTGCTGCCGCGCACCGGGTACGCGGTACACGCCGTTGACTTGCAACTCCTTCAAGGGATCATCGTCGCCCTGCGTGGGCAGGCCGTAAGGCGGATCGGTAAAGTACAGCGAGCCATCGGATTTATAGGCGACATCGTTCGGACTGTTGAGCTTCTTGCCCTGATAGGAATCAGCCAGCACCGTGATTTGCGCCTTGGGATCGAGCGTCTCCAGGCGCCAGACGTTGCGTCGAGCGTGCCCCGCCACGGTGACCCGGCCGTCGGCGTCGAGCGTCATTCCGTTCGAGCCGGGCTCCGGTCCCTTGTAGGGCTCCGCTCCTTCGTATCCGCTGGGATGTATGAAGACGCTAGCGCTCTGCCCGGGCACCCACTGGTCGATGTTGTTCGCCGGAATTTCCGCGAACAGTAGAGTGCCCTTGCGGGTCCAGACCGGTCCTTCCGTCCACTTGTTGAAACCGGTTGCAACTTTTTCCAGCGTGGCGTTGGCAGGCACAAGCTTGTCGAGAGCAGGATCGAGCTTTTGAAGCGCTTGCGAGAAAGCGGCGGTAACAGCGGCTGCGAGCATGAGAACTGTGAGAGCGAAGCGAAGATGGATCGGCATATGCGGGGGATTTTACCCGAAAACATGCAATCACCTCGAAACTGTCATCCCGAGCGAAGTCGAGGGACCTGCTTTATGCCGTGGATCGAGGAAGCGTGGACCAGTCCTGCCGGTCCTCCCTCCCAAGAGTCGCCGTTTGTGCCTGACAGGCGCCAAAGATACACGGCGGCGGCGGATTCCGTGGTTCCCTATGCCCTATCGAAGCAACAGGTTGACGCGGTCGGGGCAGAGGGCCACTCAAGTGCAACAGCCAGAGGGAGAGAGCATCCTTGCTCCTCTTTCAGGTTCCTGAACTAAGTCAGTCCATCTGAAGCTCCTCCTCTCTTAGCGGACCACAACCTTAAGGAGGTTGACTATGTTTGCACGCAATGTTTCCTTTCATCTGAAATCCAATATGCTCGCCGATTATTCCCGCACATTCGACAAGGACATTCTTCCCTTACTGCGCAAGCAGAACGGTTTCAGGGACGAAATTACGTTCTCCGGCCCGGGCGGAATCGATGTGACGGCGATCAGCCTGTGGGAAAACAAGGCCAGCTCAGACACGTACAACAACAACACTTATCCTGAAGTGTTGAAGACGATGTCCAGATTCATCGAGGGCACGCCCAAGGTCCAGACCAGCGAAGTGGTCAACTCGACCTTCCACAAGATCGCCGCTGGAGTATCAGCGTAAGCGTTGCAGTTTTCGAGGAGGCGGAGTTGAAGCTCCGCCTTCCCGGTTTTACTCAGTCCCGATCGAGCCTTCCGCGTCACCGCCGCATTGTGCTCACAAACACCTATTGTCCTGTCCCGAAAAATTCATCGAACTAAATATTGTCATCCCGACCGAGCGGAGCGCAGCGAGCGCAGTGGAGGGGACCTGCTGTTTCAGCCAACTCCACCTGCGCCGCTTACATTCCATGTATTTCTGGGACAGCATCCTAGGCAACTTTGCGCGGCCCTGCCTTGTCCTGGCCCGGAGCTCGCTTCATTGCTCGTCAGTTCAGTCGCAGTCGAGTCATTGGTGAAAGAGAGATTCGGGCTGCCGTCGCGTTCCAGCGCTTTCCGTTTTCTCCACCTGCCGATGAGCGGGGCAGTCGTGCCTAAGACGATTACAACAACGACAAACCCAATCAAGAGCGCCAGAGACCCGGGCCTATGAGTCGCCGCAGGTGCGGGAACGGCGGCATCGGGTGCAGCGGCGTCAGGCGCGGCCACAGTCTCAGCGGACGCACTGGCGGGCGGAGCGGTCGCAGCAGGTGTTGCGGCGTCCGCAGCGGGTGCCGCTGCCGGCTCCGGGGTCGGTGTTACCGGCTCCGCGGATTCAGTAGCGGCTGCAGCTTTTGCTGCTGCGAGTTTGCGAGCATGAGCTGACAGTCGAGCAGGGCGAGCATCGTTCGCAACCGGCGCCGCGGCTTCCACGGCGGGCGGAGGCGTGGCCGGAGACGGTTCGACCGTCGCGGCGGGAGCGGCAGCCTCCACGGCTGGCGTGGCTGGAGCCGCTGCTGGCGGTGCGACAGTTGCAGCCGGCGCAGCAGGCTCCACGGCAGGCGTGCTCACCACCGCGGCAGAAGGAGCGACCGTCGCAGAAGCGTGCACCGGGGGCGTACTTGCAGTCGCAGCCGGTGCAGCAGCATCTACCGCGGGCGCGCTGGCGGTCGCGGCGGGAGCAGCTGGGGTGGCGGCGGGTGCGCTGGCAGTCGTTGCAGGCGCAACAGGGGCCGGATCGGGTGCGATGACCGTCTCCGCGGGCGGAATGACTGACGCAGCCGGTGCAGTGGCAGCAGCCGCGGCACAATGTTCGGAGATCATGCTCAGTTCAGTAACGGCAAAGCTGTTGTCAGCAGCGCCCGGACTCGCGGTCGCGTCTGTTTTGTGCCCGATGAGTTTCACGTCGTGGCCGAGATGTGCTTTGAGATCAACACTGCTGGTGCTGATCTTGAAAGTCTGACGGGTGCCGTCTTCGACCACCGTGTAGTTGCCATCCGATCCACCCAGACAACCTTTCACGTTGGCCGGATCTGTGTTGCTGCCGGGGTCGGGAGTCTGCGCCAACCCGAACGTCACCAGCAGGGCCGATACCACCATCACTAGGAATACCCTATTCATGGAATCCTCCTGAGAGTCTCGCCTTGCGGCGGGCCAGGTTTCACTTGGGATTTGATTTTGCTGTAGGTCCTCGCGCAGAACGTTCGCGCGCTGTGCACCGGTGAACTCCGGCCTGGGAACCTGGAGCATCCAGAGTGGAACAGCACCACGCTACTCTGTTATGGATTTGACTGTCTGTGCACAACCGCTCACATTCGATGGAAGAGGGCTGATCAGGGGAGATTGCAAATGGTGCCAAGGCTGCCCCACCCTTGCGTCCTTTGCAAGGGTGGGAGGAGGAGCTTGCAACTGGCCGTGATGTTCAGGCTCGCTGGGATTGTAGGTCACACCGGGTGGGATCAATGGGACGGATGGCCACACCCACCCTTGCAAAGTCACAAGGGTGGGGCAGCCTCAAGTCAAAGCCTTCGTGCTGTGGGCGGGGCCGGCCCCAATGTGTCCTCCTGCACATCCCGACAGGTCGCGCCGGCATCGAAGAGACTGGTCCGGAACCAGATCCTTCAAGAGAACCAGGATGCGATCCTTGTACAAGCGGGCGGCGAGCGCTACAAATGCCTTCTTCGTCTGCGTCCTTATCCTGATCCTGGCGGCAACGACGGGTTGCAGTGTTTCATCGGCGGGAGGTCCAAGACCGCCCGCGCCCCCACCCTCATCCGGTTCGGTCCCGCAGTTTGGGCATGTGGTTATGGTTCTCGAGGAGAATCACAGCTATTCCGAAGTGGTTGGAAATTCGGCCATGCCGTATCTCAACAGCCTGGCTTCACAGTACGGCCTGGCTACTCAGTACTTCGCGAACACGCATCCTTCCATCGGAAATTACTTCATGCTCACGACCGGGCAGCTGGTCACCAACGATGATGCGTTTACCGGTACGGTTGGCGTGGACAATATTGTTCGCCAACTGATCGCTGCCGGCAAAACCTGGAAGTCATACGCCGAGAGCATCCCTTCAACCGGCTACACCGGGGGTGATGTGTATCCGTACGCGAAGCGCCATAACCCCTTTGCGTACTTTACCGACGTCGTAAACAGCAGCACGCAGTCGAACAATCTCGTTTCGTTATCTCAATATCGTTCCGACCTGTCCAATGCGCAGTTGCCGAATTTTTCTTTCCTGGTGCCGAATCTTCTGAATAACGCTCACGATGGCCCCCTTCAGCTAGCCGACGCATGGCTGCAGAACAACATCACGCCATTGATCTCGAGCCCGGCATTTCAGAAGGACGGGTTGCTGATCATTGTCTTCGATGAGGCCGATATCAATGATTCGACCGACGGTGGTGGCCACGTCGCGGCTTTCATCATCAGTCCGAAGGCAAAGCAGGGCTATCGGTCGCCGTCTCTTTATCAGCACCAGAGCACGCTACGCCTGATTCTGCAGGGGCTGGGGATTCAGACCTACCCGGCGGCCGCAAGCACCGCTCCCGACATGAGCGAGTTTTTCTAGGCCGCGTCTTCTGTCCTCAGCTGCCTTTTCCCTTCCCACTAACCATCCCCGCCGGATTGACTTGCTTTCCTGCTGCTCCTACCATCGCTTCCACAGCTTGGTCTCTCCTGTGATTGGTCAAACCATCTCGCACTATCGCATCCTGGAAAAGCTGGGCGGCGGGGGCATGGGCGTGGTGTACAAGGCCGAAGACCTCATGCTTGGCCGCTTCGTGGCTTTGAAGTTTTTGCCCAACGAAGTTGCCCACGATCCCCAGGCGCTGGAGCGCTTTCGCCGCGAAGCCCGCGCAGCTTCTGCCCTGAACCATCCCAACATCTGCACCATCCATGAGATTGCGAGCCATGAGGGGCAGTGGTTCATTGTCATGGAGTTTCTGGATGGCGATACCTTGAAGCACCGCATCGGCGGGCGGCCGCTGGAACTGGAGGCCCTGCTCTCGATCGGCACCGAGATTGCCGACGCGCTGGACGCGGCTCATGCCCAGGCCATTGTTCATCGGGACGTGAAGCCAGCCAATATTTTCGTCACCAAGCGAGGGTTGGCCAAGATTCTCGACTTCGGCCTGGCAAAAATGAGCAGCGGGCAGCGCCCTGCGAACGCGCCGGACTCGGACAGTCCCACAGTGCTCAAGGATTTGACCGTGGTCGGAAGCATGATGGGCACCGTGGCCTACATGTCTCCGGAACAGGTTTCCGGCAAGCCGCTGGACGGTCGCACCGACATATTTTCTTTCGGCGTGGTGCTCTACGAAATGGCCACCGGGCGCCAGCCCTTTGAGCGGGAAACCACGGGCTCAACTTTCGGCGCCATATTGTACGAGGCGCCGGTCCCGCCTGTGCGCTTGAACCGCCACCTGCCTGCGCGCCTCGAGGCCATCATCAACAAGGCCCTGGACAAGAATCGGAAGCTGCGCTACCAGTCCGCCGCCGAGTTAAGGAACGATCTTCAAAAGCTGAAGCGGGACACGGATTCAGGGCGCCTTGCCGGTGCCGCTTCGGCGATGGTCACTTCCGGTGCCGTCAAACCATCAAGCCCGTCGCGGATGAGCGACGAAACCATTGGCGATGTAGGAATGGGGCCGATGGCAACCACGACCGAAATGGCAACCGCCACCCACGTAGGGACGGACGCCCCCGTCCGCCCAGGCCGAGCCAGGCTCGGCTGGGCTCTGGTCGTTGTTCTACTCATCACGGCCACAACAGGAGTTCTGTACTACCGCTACCATCGCCCGAAGATCCTCACCGAACGCGACACCATCGTGCTCGCCGACTTCGCCAACTCCACGCGCGATCCCGTTTTCGACGACACCCTCAAGCAGACCCTCAGCGTCGCCCTGCGCCAGTCGCCTTTCCTGAACGTGGTTTCGGGCGGCAAAGTGGGCGCAACTCTCAAGTTGATGACTCGTCCCGAGGACACGCCACTCACTCCAGAAATCGCCCGCGAAGTTTGCCAGCGCGCCGGCAGCCAGGCTTATATCGCGGGAGATATTGCTCCCCTCGGAAATCAATATGTGATTGGCCTGAATGCGGTGAATTGCCACAGCGGAGACACTCTGGCCCAGGAACAGGTCACGGCCCCCAGCAAAGAGAAAGTGGTGGACACCCTGGGCGATGCCGCTGCGCGGTTGCGCGGCGAATTGGGCGAGTCGCTGGCCACGGTCAGGAAGTTCGATGTGCCGCTGAGCCAGGCCACCACCTCATCACTCGAAGCCCTGAAGGCGTTCAGTCTTGGGGTGCGGGCGGGCATGCAGAAGAGCACCACCCAATCTATTGCTTATTACCAGCGTGCCGTCGAACTGGACCCGAATTTCGCCGCGGCCTATCGCGGCCTCGCCAACAGCTACGCCAGTCTGGCCGAACTGGGACGGGCCAGTGAATATCAGGGCAAGGCCTTTGAGAATCGCGCTCATTCGAGCGAGCGCGAAAAACTTGCAATTGCCGCCGACTACTACCGTTTCGTGACCGGGGAACTCGACAAGTCAGCCCAGACTTATCAGGAGTGGATTGAAAATTATCCTCGCGACGACGCCGCCTACAGCGCGCTCGGCATCACCTATGCCTCGCTGGGGCAGTACGACAAAGCCGAAGAGGCGCACCGCCAGAACCTGCGCCTTGCCCCCGAAGTGGGCGCTCCCTACATGAACCTGGGCAATTGCCTGCTGGCGTTGCAGCGCTTTGACGAGGCCCGCCAGATCGCGAAGACCGCTCTCGCCCGGAACTTCGACGACTACATCCTGCGCAACGAGCCCTACGCGGTCGCCTTTATTGGAGGAGATTCCCAGGGCATGGCCGAATAGTCCGCATGGTTTCAAAGCCAGCCGGACTCAGAACATTTCGGCCTGGCGCTGGAGTCTGACACGAAGGCGTATTCCGGCCGTCTTGGCAAAGCGCGGGACCTCACCCGGCAGGCCATTGCATCGGCGGTGCGCACCGACAGCAAAGAGAATGCCGCCATCTGGCAGGACAATCAGGCGCTGCGCGAAGCTGCCTTCGGCAACCCGGCTGAAGCTCGCAGGGACGCGGAAGCCGCGCTCAAGCTGGAGCCGGGCAGTCAAAGCGTGCAACTCGAAGCCGCCCTGGCGTTGGCCATGGCAGGGGAGAGTGTGCCGGCAGAATCCTTGGTTCGCGATCTGGACCATCACTTTCCGCTCGATACCCAGGTTCAGTCGCTGTGGCTGCCGGCCATACGGGCGCAACTGGAACTGAACCGGAAGAATCCGGCTGCCGCCATCGATCGCCTCGAGGCCTCCTCCCGCATCGACCTGGGGCAAATCCAGTTCATCAACAATATTTCCTGCATGTATCCGGTGTACCTCCGGGGCCAGGTGTATCTGGCGGCAGGCAAGGGCAACGAGGCTGGCGCCGAATTTCAAAAGATTCTCGACCACAGCGGGATTGTCTGGAACTGCTGGACGGGCGCGCTGGCCCGCATCGGGCTCGCCCGCGCCTACGCACTTGCAGGAGAAACCGCCAAGGCCAGAGCGGCGTATCAGGACTTCTTCACTCTCTGGAAAGACGCGGACGCTGACATCCCCGTGCTAAAGCAAGCCAAAGCCGCGTTCGCAAAGCTGCCAACTCCCTGACCCTGTCATCACACTGGCGTCTGCCATCCACTCAAAGGCATAACTTCAGACTGGTGCACTATAGTGTCTAACCAGCGCTCCGGCTGACCTTCTGCACCGGTTGCTCTGGAAAGGACAACTGATAAATGCTGGTCGAAGACTCATCTGAAGGCGCGATGCCCACCAATGCTCGGGTTGACACTTCCCCGGCCCGGCGCCCGGCGCGGACGACTCTCGAGGGGCGGCGGGTCACGCTGGCGCCGCTTGACCCTCGCGCCCACGGCGACTCGCTCTATGAAGGAACGCAAGAGGAAAGCGGAGAACGGCTCTGGCAATATCTGTTCGAGGGACCATTCTCCGATCGCGCGGCTTTCGACAGCCACCTGCAGCGGATTGCAGCTTCTGAAGATCCGTTATTCTTCGCCATCGTAGATTCAGCCTCGGCAAGCGCGCTGGGATACGCCGCCTACATGCGCATTGAGCCCGTCCATCGGGTGATCGAAGTGGGCAGCATCCTCTTTACTCCGCGACTGCAACAGACCGTACTCGCGACCGAGGCCATGTATCTCATGGCGCGCCATGTCTTCGAGGACCTGGGATACCGCCGCTACGAATGGAAGTGCAATGCCCTCAATGCGCCTTCGCGGCGGGCCGCATTGCGCTTCGGTTTCAGCTTTGAAGGAATTTTTCGTCAGCACATGATCGTCAAAGGGCGGAATCGGGATACGGCGTGGTTCTCCATGCTGGATTCCGAATGGCCGCAGCGAAAAGCCAATTTCGAGCGCTGGCTCGATCCGGCGAATTTTGCCGAAGATGGCCGGCAAAAAGTGGCACTCTCCCAGCTCAACCGGGCTTCTGGCGGGTGACGCCCCGCCATCTCGATGGTTCTTGCATGGCTCCAATTCCAGTTTTACGACGGCCGGCGCCCGCCATTCCGGTTTTCCGACGAACAGCAGATTTTAATCCGCAACTGACTCATTGCAGGGGACAATCGGAGTGAGCCAGAACGACAAGACGACACGGGGGCTGAGGAATGGTTTCAGCTGTGGCGAGCGCTTCGATGGGTCGGGTGCTCCTGGTCTGCGACGATTCCATTGCGATTCAGCATCTGTCTGAAGGCATGCAGCACCTGGCAATCGCGACCGAAGTCTGTGTTGATGTCAACACGGCCCTGCGCTCACTGAATCGCAAAAAATTCGAGGCTGTCATTATTGACCTGGGGCTGACTGAGTCAGATCAGGTGCTAGGTCAGGTGCGTCTATCCCCATCCAATCGCACCGCCGTGACTTTTGCTATTACAGACCCGGATAAACCGGCGAAGCCGGAGATCCAGGCGAATTTTACAATCGAAAAGCCGATCTCCGCGGGTTCGGTGGGGCGAATCCTGAAAGCGGCGTTCGGGTTGATCGTGCGGGAGCGTCGCCGTTCCTTTCGTTGTCCGACAGACCTTTCAGCCACCCTCGTGATGAAAACCGATGAAGTCAGCTGCCGCCTGGTCAATATCAGCGAGGGCGGCCTGGCTATCACTGGATCGCCCGCCCTGAAGCCCGGGACGCAGGTTCGCGTTCTCTTCAGACTGCCCGGCCAGGAGCCTCAGTTCCAGATTGAGGCCGAAATTTGCTGGCGCGACGAGAACGGACGCGCCGGGCTGCGGTCCTTGATGATTCAATCCGAGCAGCGGCCCGTGCTGCAGCGCTGGCTGGCCGCCAAACTGGAAGAGGACTTGCCGGAATCGGTGGCCCAGCAGTTCCGCAAGTAGTTAGGTAGCCAAATGTCTAATTCTCGACGAGATCAACGCCTGGCGCGGGGTCGGAAGGCACCGGCTGCCATGTCGAGACGTGTTCGTAAGTGCCGTGTTCTTGATGTGTATTCACAGAAATTGATGCTGCGTCGGTGCCTTGACTTCAATCGAAATGATGTTAAGCTGCAAGAAATGAGCCACTGAGGAGGGTACATCTCATGGTATGTGTGGTTAAGGTTGACCCAAAGCGGCTTGAGCTCGTACTCGAGAAAATCGAAGAACGTAGTCCTAAGCCCACCGAGTTGCTTGAGATTCTTGCACCCCAGTTGTCGTATACGGAACTTCAGGACGCTGTCGGCGAACTGATCGAGGCTGGGACGGTTACGCTCAGTGCTGATCGGCGTCTTCGCACGGCCCATTCTGTCGCGCCGCGTTAGAGCTCCCCTCACGTGTCGGCAATTGTCCGCCCTCTCCGAATAATTGAGTCCCCGCCCAAGCTGGGCGACGATCGCACTGATTTCCAGCACGATCGCGACATCATCCTGTATAGCACGGCATTTCGACGACTTTCGAGCATTACGCAGGTCGTGTCCGCAGAAACGGGACACGTATTTCACAACCGTCTCACACATTCATTGCAGGTAGCACAGGTAGGACGACGCCTTGCAGAGAAGTTGGCTCGCCAGCAGAAGGACTTGACCACGCATTATGGAATCGAACCGGATGCGGTCGAAGCCGCCTGCCTCGCTCATGACTTAGGCCATCCACCATTCGGCCATCTTGCCGAATCTGCCCTTAACACCCTCGCGGGTGAGGCTATTGAGGGTTTCGAGGGAAATGCACAAAGCTTCCGAATCATAGCTGAGCTGGCTTTTCGTTCGGATGAGTACAACGGACTGAACCTTACTTATCAGACGCTCCGAGGGGTATTGAAATACCCGTGGACTTACCCGAATCGTCCTCCCGAAAGGAAGGAAAAGTGGGGAGCATACACTTCCGAGGCGACAGCCTTTAAGCACGCGGTGCTAGATAGTGGCGGACCGGTCAAGAGAACTCCTGAATCCGAAATGATGGACTGGGCCGACGATTTGACCTATGCGATCCATGACGTCGAAGACTTTTATCGCGCCGGCCTTATACCGTTACACCTGCTGCGTCCAGCTCAAAAGGGCAGCGCACCGCTCGCCGAAAGGTCCCGATTTCTTGATTATGTTTGGTCCAAAATTGGTTCGATATCCGAGTTGGCCGATGCAACGCAGGCTGACCTGGATGAAATATTTGGGCAATTAATCTTTACGTTTTTCAAATTGCAATCCTCGTACGAAGGCACGCAAAGAGACCGGGCCCGGCTGCGCAGCTTTACAAGCCAACTCGTCAGCCGTTACATCAATGGGCTTACAATATCGGAACCTGGTGGAGGTAGCACGGTCGTACGCAATAAAGATCTCGAGAAGGAAATTGCGGTCCTAAAGCAGCTCACTTGGTTCTACGTAATCGAGGCACCCGGCTTGGCCGTTCAGCAACATGCGCAACGCCAGATCATTAGGTACTTGTTCAACGCGTTCATGCATGAAACGAATGTAAAATCATCTCGGTTGCTCCCACCCTACTACAAAGAGCGTCTGGATGACATGGTAAAGAAACATGGCTCTGGTACAGTCAGAAACCGCCGAGTCGTCGTCGACTTGATTGCTGGCATGAGCGAGTCTCAAGTTTACGCGGTCTACCAGCGCCTCAATGGAATCGTCTCCGGTTCCGCTCTCGATAAGATCCTCGTTTGAGTCTCGCACTGCCGGGTGGTGTCCGGCCTTTCTCTAATCTCAGAATGCATGGCTGAGTCCTGCACCGAGCGGTAGCAGGGGCAAATCCTCAGAAGTCCAATCCGCGTTTGAGCGGGTTTCAAGGTACCGACCCGACCCGCCCGGCCCTCGTAAGCTCTGCTCTTCAGTGTTCTTATCAGTTTACCCGCATGATTCTGCAGAAGAATACCCGCAACCCCGACCCGCGCACCCGGGCTAAGTCCCGCCATTGCCGTGAACATCTGACCTTCGGTACAGGTAACTGATCGCACAGTTACGTGTCCGCCTGCGGTCACCTGCCGTGTAGTTCGTAACTTGTGGCTTCGATCCTGCCCCACTAGTCTCATACTATGTGGCCACACTCTCTGCTGTTCTCCTCCGATGAGGAGGCCTCACGCGCCCTGAGTCTTGCTTTCACCGATCTCGAATTCGAAGTCGAAACTTGCCCGGAAATCTTCAGCGCGGTGGAAAAGATCACCCGCCGCAGTTTCGATGTAGTGGTTTCGGACTGGAACGAAGGACTGGAAGCGGTTTTCCTGCTGAAGACGGTGCGCGAACTGAAGGCCAACCACTCGGCCTTTACCATTGCCATCGCCAACACGGAGGCCGCTGCCGCCGCCCTGGCAGCGGGCGCCGACCTGGTCCTGGGCCGGCCGCTTCTTCCCGATAAAGTCAAATACGCGTTGCTGACTTGTGATCCATTTCTTGTCCAGATGAGGTCCTGGCTGCCCCGGACGGAGCCATCCTCGGGGCCGGAGATGCCCGTGAACCGGGCGCAGGCTCAACCGTTTCCGGTTTTGGAGAGTAAATCTCCGGAGAATTTAGAGCATGAGGTCGAAGAATGCACGGCCGCAGACGGCAGGGCTCCGCATCCCTTGCCGCCTCTTCGTGCCTGGCCCTCCCCACCTCCCCCACGCCGTACCGAATGTGAGTCGCCGGTGGTCGCCGCCGAGTCGATTTTTGACGACGATCTGTTGTATCGGTCCCGGGTGCAAACCCTGTTCAACGCACCGCAGCCCAGTTTTTCCTCCTCGGCGAATCTTCGGCCAAAGGCTCGGAACCGGGTGCTGCCAGGGCTGGCTATCGCGATCGCCTTTCTCTCCGTAGGCTACGTTTTCAGCGAACCGCTTCGGGGACAGGGCACAAAGACCTCCGTGGCCAGAATGTACGGGCGCGTGCTGGAACAGACCCAAGCCTGGTTATACCGGCCCAGCTTGAGCGGCGCTCCGGCGCCACCGGCCCAACTGGCCGAGAATGACGACGATCAACAAGCCGCGCATCCCGGGCGGGCGGTGGGACGCATCCGCGTGACTCCGGTCAGGGACCCGTTTCAGAACGCAGGCGCCAAACCTGCGGCAGCGCCGCAACCCACTCAGGTTGAAGCCGCACAGGCAAATCAGCAACCGGCCGCAGCCACCAACGCCGTTCGCATTCCGGACAGTTTGAGCAACCCGGTGCAGAGCGCGAGTATGCGCAGCGTCGCCCGGATTGCTCCGTCACTTCTCGCCGCCCTCGAGCCCGTGTCCCTGTCCGAAGACATTTCTCGCAGGCTGCTGCTGCAGAAGGTTCTGCCCAGCTATCCCGACCAAGCAGTCAAGGCGCGCTTGCAGGGTCCGGTGGTGCTGCAGGCATGGATTGGCCGGGACGGCACCATTCAGGACCTGAAGCTGGTGCGCGGATCTTTCCTCCTTGGCCAGGCCGCGTATCGAGCCGTGAAGAAGTGGCGCTACCAGCCCTATCTGGTAAACGGCCGCGCCGTCGAGGCCGAAACCTTCGTGACCGTCGATTTCAGGCTGCCCTAGCAGCAGAAAACCCTGCGATCGGCCACGGATTTTTGACGATCGTCGGGGTTCAAGATCTTGTTCCGATCCGTGTGAATCCGCGTAAATCCGTGGCTCTTGTTGAAGTGCCCTCCTGATCAACGAGTTCACAACTTTTTACGTATTTTTACCCCCGATTGACACGGGTCAAGGCCCGCTTGACTATGTTTGATTGCGGGCCGGGGCACTCACTCGGGGCAGCCACTCAGGAAATGAACATGAAACGGCGGAACGAAAAAACCCGATTGCTCCTCACCCTGGAGCTCGCGGTCATATTGCCCGCCGCTGCCCTCGTGATCCTCAGCGTCTGGCACGTGAGGCACATTCAACGCGACCGTGCGGTGGAAGCCGCCTTCCAGCGCGAGTACAGCCAGGTGCTGGCCATCTCGGAGAAGCAGATCAATCACAAGGCCTACGAACTGGTGGACGACGTCCGCGAAGGATTTCCCACCCCCAGTGAGGCCTGCGGGCCTACGTTGGACAAGATCCTAGCTGCGCATCCCTACACGGCGCACGTATTCATGTATTCCCCGGAGGCCGGAATGGTGTTTCGTTCCCAATCTAGCCGCTTGAAGAACGAACAGGGATTTCGCGATGAGGCCGACTGGCTGAACAAGATGTACGAGGGCTGGCTGAAGATGGACTTCCACGATTTCTCCGACAAACTGGTACATCTCCAGAGGAAGGGAATGCCCTATATCTTCGAGGGGGAATGGGTGCCGCGTGGTGACAAGAAAGTTTATCAATCGACCGCGCTGTTTGTCGTAAAGGACGAGAGGACGGGATCGCTCGCCATCGCAGGCGCCGCTCTGGACGCCGACTACCTGAAAGACCAGTTCTTTCCACAGACCTTGGACGACGTCATCAACCACAATGTGGCCGACGCCCAAAGCGACAAGAACCACGCAGTCATGATGCTGCGCGGCAAGTATGAGTCCACGGCGTTGGCTCAATCTACAGGATGGGATGGAGGCACGCCGGAAGTAGAGAGAAATATTGAAGGAGCATTCCCGGGATTGACCCTGGCCATCAAGCTGCGGGGAAATACGCTGGCCGCCATCGGCGAACGCTTCGCGCGCATGAGCTTGCTTACACTGGCCGCTCTTTCCCTGGTGCTGGCCGGCGGCATTGCGCTGACGTATCGCAATGTCACCAAGGAGATGGCGCTGGCGCGGCTGAAATCGGATTTCGTTTCCAACGTTTCACACGAGCTGCGCACGCCGCTTTCGTTGATACGGCTCTATGCCGAGACCCTGGAGATGGGCCGGCTCACCAGTCCGGAGAAGTATCAGGAGTACTACCGCATCATCCGCAAAGAGAGTGAGCGCCTGACTGCGCTGATCAACAACATCCTGGATTTTTCGCGCATCGAGGCGGGGCGCAAGGAGTACGACTTCCGCGAAACCGATATGAGCGAACTGGTGCACAACACGCTCGACTCCTATCGCTACCAACTGGAGCAAAGCGGATTCCAGTTTGAAGAGAAGATTGACGAAGTGCCGCCCATGCGCGTGGACCGTGAAGCCATGGCCCGGTCCTTGTTGAACCTGGTGAACAACGCGCTCAAGTATTCGCAGGACCGGAAGTATATCGGCGTCAATCTCTATCGCGACAACGGCTCGGTGAAGCTGGAAGTGGTGGACCAGGGCATCGGCATTCCGCACCAGGAGCAGCAGAAGATTTTCGAGAAGTTCTATCGCGTGGGCGACCCGCTGGTGCACAACACGAAGGGCAGCGGCCTGGGTCTTTCCCTGGTGCGCCATATCGTGCAGGCCCACGGCGGCGAAGTCTCGGTGGACAGTGCGCCGGGCCAGGGCAGCAAATTCACCATCGTGTTGCCGGTGAAGCCGCCGCAGTACAACGGCGGAACAGCATCAGCCTAGAAAACTACGTGGGGCCAGCCGCCCTCGGCTGTCCAGTCGAGCGCAGCTCGACAGCAGCGGAAGTGGAAGTGAAGGATTTACGACATGACGAGAATCCTGATTGTCGAAGACGAGCCCAACATGGTGGCAGGCTTGCGCGACAACTTCGAATTCGAAGGTTATGACGTCATCACCGCTCCCGACGGCGTGGCTGGCCTGGAACGCGCCCTGAAAGAAGCCCCCGACCTGGTCATCCTCGATGTGATGATGCCCCGCATGAGCGGCCTCGATGTCTGCAAGCAGCTCAAGGCCAAGCGGCCCTCGGTGCCGATCATCATGCTGACCGCCCGCGGCCAGGAAGTGGACAAGGTAGTCGGCCTGGAGCTGGGCGCGGATGACTATGTCACCAAGCCCTTTTCGATCCGCGAATTGCTGGCCCGGGTGAAAGCCGTGCTCCGCCGCGCCAAGGTTGTTCCCAAGGACCAGGAGCGTTATTCCTTTGGTGAGGTCGAGGTGAATCTGAAGAGCTGCCAGGTTTCGCGCAGCGGCAAGGCCATGGATTTTTCGTCCAAGGAATTCGAGTTGCTGAAATACTTTCTGTGCCATCCCGGCGAAACGCTGAGCCGCGATCGCCTGCTTGAGGATGTGTGGGGCTACGACCGCTTTCCCACTACCCGCACTGTGGACGCGCACATTGTGCGCTTGCGGCAGAAAGTTGAGCCGAAGCCGGACGAACCTCGCTTCATCCTCACGGTGCACGGCACGGGTTACAAGTTCGTTGGGTAAACCGATATGAGTATGTCTGAGAGCGGCAAAATTCGATTGACGCCATACCTGAACCCCCCGGTTGTGGCTTCCGGCAAGCCGGCTTCAAGCACGCCGATCCGGGTGGACGATTCCGCGCTGATTCGCCAGGCGCAACAGGGCAACACGGCCGCTTTCGAAGAACTGGTCCGCCAGTACGATCGCGCCGTGCTCCGCCTGGCCATCCACCTCACCGGGTCGTCGGAAGATGGACAGGATATTTATCAGGAAGCGTTTCTGCGCGCCTATATCAATCTGGCGCGTTTCCGCTTTGAGTGTTCCTTCTATACCTGGATCTATCGCATCGTCACCAATCTCTGTCTGGACCATCTCCGCAAGAAGCATTCCCGCGGCCGCGACTTGAATACGACGATGTCTCCCGACGGCGAGCAGGAAGACATGCTGGACCGCATGCCCGATCACAACCCGAACGCCAGCCCGGAGCGAAGCTTTGCCGGACGCGAACTGCAGCAATGCATCGTGCGCGCCCTGGGCCGGCTCTCGCCCCGCGAACGGATGGTGTTCGAACTCAAGCATTACCACGGCATGAGGCTGCGCACCGTCGCGGGCATGCTCAATACCACGGAAGGCACCATCAAGAACACGCTGTTCCGCGCCACTCACAAACTACGCACGCAACTGGCTGAAGTGCGTTAACCAAGTCGGAATTCCCAGCCCTCCCAGTGACTGCAATCACGCCGGTGCGTATCCGGCGTCACCGCTTTTCCATGGTTCCGCATCTAGCCTTAGGGGCGGTGGCATTGGCCCGCCAACACTCCACTGTCTGTACGGAGCAGCTTCCGGGCCTCCCATCACTCTGAACAGTAAAGGAGAAATATTATGTTTGCGCGCATTGTTGAATTCATCCCGAAGCTGGAAAAGAAAGAGGAATTTGTGAAGGTCATCCGGAACGAAGTGCTTCCCATTCTGAAGAAGCAAACCGGATTCATGGAGCTTCTGCCCTTCTTCCCGGAGACCAAGAATGAAAAGGTGATTGCGGTCACCCTCTGGACGGAAAAAGGGAATGCGGAGCGCTATGGGCGTGAAGTGTTTCCGAAGGTGGAGGAGATTCTGAAGCCCTACCTGACCAGCCCGATTACTTACAAGCTGTACAACGTCGAGACCACCCTGTGTGAGCACTTCGTGCAAGCCTTGGCTGCATGAGCTGCCGGGAGCAACACAGAGGGAAGCCGGAGCGGCGGGGGAGCCGCTCCGGTTCGTCCTCCCTGTCAGCCTGGTGGGGAAGAACCTGAGGCTCAGAGGGCTACGGCTCAAGAAAATCACCGACAAGCGTGATCGAGATCACAACAAGAAGCCAACCCCGAGAGGTAACCTAGCCTGCGGTTCTCATCCCGTGAACCCGGAGGAGCAAGATGGTCATCCCTCATTCGCCTTCACTCCCCACACATGCCAACCGTTACGACTTCACCCGGAATCCCATGCTGGTGTACTGGGAGATGACCCAGGCATGCATGCTGGCCTGCCGGCACTGTCGCGCCGAAGCCATGCCGAGCCCGCATCCTCTGGAACTGACGCCCATGGAGAGTATGGGTTTGCTATGCCAGATTGCTGCGTTCGGCGATCCCTTACCGCACCTGATTCTTACCGGCGGCGACCCTCTCAGCCGCAAAGATCTGTTCCGGGTAATCGATGATGCCCGTGCATTGGGTCTGCAGGTTTCCATAACGCCCAGTGTCACCCCGGCTCTTACTGCCGAGGCGTTGAATCGGCTGCAGTCGCACGGTATCCAGAGTCTCGGCCTGAGCCTCGACGGGTCCTCGGCCGCCCGGCACGATGCAGTACGCGCGGTCCCGGGATGCTTCGACCGGACGATAGATGTGGCACGCGAAGCTGGCCGGCTCGGACTGCCCATTCAAATCAATACCCTGGTGGCCAAGGAAACGGCCGCCGATCTGCCCGCGATTTATGAACTGCTGAAGACCTTCCCTGTAATGCGCTGGAGCCTGTTCTTCCTGATCTCAGTGGGCCGCGGCAAGGCGCTACAGGAGGTCTCCCCCGCGCGTGGCGAGGAAATCATGAACTGGGTCCTCGACCTCGTGCCGGATGCGCCCTTTGCGGTCAAGACCACAGAGGCGCCATGCTACCGGCGTCTGGCCTTGAACCACATGCACGCTTCCGGTAGGACAGGTTCCGAAATCAAAAGCAGTTCGGTTTACAACGGTTTCCAAATTCGCGACGGCCACGGGATTGTCTTCGTTTCCAGCCAGGGCGATATTTATCCTTCGGGCTTCTTACCCCTGCGCTGCGGCAATGTACGGACCGGCTCGTTGGTGGAGGTGTACCGGCAGGCACCGCTCTTTCAGGCATTGCACTCGCCGCAGGTGTTCAGGGGAAGATGTGGAGAGTGCGAATTCAGCCATATTTGCGGCGGATCCCGGGCGCGGGCCTTCGCGCACACGGGTGATGCGCTGGAAAGCGATCCGCTCTGTCTCTATCGACAGCCGAGCGATTGAATTGCCGACCTTTGCGGGTCCTTTTACCTGTGAGCATTTCCCGGCGGTTCGGGATCGAAGGTCTGATCCAGATATATCCAGAGCACGCGGGCGAAGAGGGAAATGGTCGGCGCAAGCGGAACGAACAACACCACCGCCCAGATCACATCTTTGGTGATCCACCAACCCGTAACGGCCCAGAGCAGCGCCGCGATCAGCGCGATGATGGCAAGCGCCAGGCCAAAGCTGATGTACATGGCCCCAAGAAAATATCCTTCCTCCCGCTGAAATTTCAGGTCGCAGATAGAACAGCGCCTGCACATCTTCGGAAATCCCCGGAAGATGGAATAAGGGAAAATTCCTCCCCTGCGGCAACGGGGACACTGCTGACGAAAAATCGCTGCCAGGGTTGAAGATTGTTTCGGGATGGCCATACGCGATCGGTACTGACGTGAGAATAGTGTATCTGCGGTACCGATGCGGCGCTTACGTCCTGGCGACAGCGACTGATCGCGGAACCGGGACGATGCTCGTTTACTTTTGCGGTGGCGCGTCCTCCGCCACTATCAACTTCGCCTTCGGGGCCTCGGCATGAGCCGCGCGAACCCGGCGGGCAATTTCTCCCAGCGATGGATTCAAGGGCGGCAACGCTTTGGGCTGCACAACGGGAGCAGGGCGGTGACGCACGCCGGTAGCAATTGTCTGTTCGGTTGACACTTGCGACTCTGCGACCGGCTCCTGTGGACGCGCGTCGCGCTTCAGTTCTTGCGCGAATCCGGTGGCCATCAATAGCACGCCGGCAATAAGCAATTTCAACAGTAGCTTCATAAGCGCATACTCTTCAAGTGAGTTGTTCTGTCTTGCTTCCTGGGCTTATTAGAAGCACTTTTAGGCCCACGAGGCTTCCGCGCATCTATCTGAAAACGCAGCTGATAAATTGAGCGTGGCTCACCACAAATGGGCCGTGGAAGAGGTTTTCCACTCTATGACGGAACTGATTTTCCCAGGGGCCGAAATGTGTGGGGCGGGCGCCCTCGCCCGCCGCATTTGATTTTGCCTTTGTGCAAGCGGGAACGTTGGAACACAACCCTTTAGACTGTAACCACATGCCTTCTTCGCCGAGCCCATCACCGCGACCCATCCTGGTTGAGCCGGAACTGGTGCCCATTCCCGAGGGCTGGTTCGCGATGGGATCGGAAACCGGGCAGGACAACGAGCGTCCCGTTCACCGCGTGTGGGTGGACGAATTCCTGCTGGCGTCTTGCGCCGTAACCAATGCCGCGTACGCTCACTTCGTGCGCGCCACGGGAAATCCTGCAGCTCCGTTTTGTCAGGATCCGGCGTTCAACCATCCGGAACAGCCGGTGGTCGCGGTTTCCTGGTTTGAGGCGGTGAAATATTGCGAGTGGCTCAGCCATGGCAGCGGCCGGAACTATCGCTTGCCGACCGAAGCCGAATGGGAACGGGCCGCGCGTGGAGGGGTCGAAAACCAGCTCTATCCCTGGGGAGACGCCCCGCCGCAATCCTTGCCGGATTACGAGACGCGTTGGAAGAAAGGTCCTGAGCCCGTAGGCCGGTACGCGCCCCATGCTTTTGGGCTTTATGACATCTGCGAGAACGTGCACGAATGGTGCAGCGACTGGTATCAGGCCGGCTACTACGCGATATCAGCCGAGCGCAATCCCGCGGGCCCTGAGCGAGGCGATCGGAGGGCATCGCGGGGCGGTTCCTGGCGCCACCACGTCAAGGCCAGCCGGTGCGCAGCCCGCTCCAGCATCCCGCCTGAATTTCACTATGCAGATTATGGATTCCGCGTGGCGTGTAGTTTGTAGCGCCGGCGTCCCGCCGGCTGTCGCGAGGGCGTCTCGCCCTCACACGATGTCACGTTAGAAAATATCCGCAGACCCGGGGTCATCCTGAGGGACTTCAGTCCCGAAGGATCTTGCGCGTGCCGCATGAACTCCGGCCTGACGCACATATGCCTCACGCCAGATGCTTCGCAACCTCAGCATGACTCCTTTCTTAGAATACGTTTGCGCATGACGCCTTGATCAAGGGCAAACCTCAAACTGATCTACTTAGCTCCGGTTTCTTCCCGTTCCCGCCAACCAGCGGAAGAACATGTTGACCAGAGCGAGCACGATCGCTCCTACAAAGGCGGCGCCGAAAGTATCCACATGGAACCCGGGAACCACCGCCGAAGCCAGCTCGATCATGGCCGCATTGATCACCAGCCAGAACAGCCCCAGGGTGAGCAGGACCAGGGGAAAGGTGACGATCTTCAGGAAGACTCCCAGGGTGGCGTTGACGAAGCCGATCACCAGCGCCGCAATCAACGCGGCCAGCGGTCCGCTGACGTGGAAACCCGGCACCACCCTGGCTACAATCCAGACGGCCAGCGCGCTCAAGGCCCAGTTCAGGAGATGTTTCATGGCACTCTCCAAAAACAACGGTGACTATAGACTTCCTTCCGGTGGCACGCAACTCTCAGCCAACGGTCGTTGGCCCTTGGTCGTTGGCCACGGCCAAAAAATATCCTGATACTAATTCGGCTGCGGCGGTCGCATTTGGCCAACGGCCAAGGGCCAACGACCGACGACGCCTCCTGCAAATAGAGCCATGCACTCGCGGCGGGTGCAGGCTAGAGTTGTTCTTTGCGGCGACGAAGCAGGGCCGCGCCCAGGGCGCCGCCCAATCCAGAGAAGATCACAAAGAAGATCACGGTAGTAATCAGGGCCATGATAAGCAGCAAGACGATGCCTTGAGGAGATTTGAGAAATTCCACGACCTGATGGGTTTGCGGGTCAGGATTGCGGGCCGCGGCTTGCTCGACTCCGGCAATCAGATCTTCGCGGACGCTCTCCCATCCGTGGGTCAGCAGAGTGCGGATGGCGAGCACGATGGCGAGACAGGCGCTGCCCAGAACTCCGGTCACCATGCCGAGGCGGGCGCCCATTCCAGGTGTGATCCGGGCTGCCGGGACCCGGCGCCGGTAAAAAACCACCGACAGGCTGCCGCCGATCAGCATCCCTAATCCGAGGCCGGCAAACGGGGTAATCATGAGCACGGCCCCGATCAGAGCGGCCAGGGCCGTGGCCGGCCAGGCCTGTGACCATTCAATCCGGGTGGCCAGCGATGCGCCGAAATAAGCCGGCAGCGGCGGAATCGCTGATTCAGAGATGGTCCCCGAAGGAGGTACCGTCTCTGCCACAGCCACACGGATTTGCGGCGCATTGCAATGCGGACAGAAGGCGGTGCCTTGTTCCACGGCAGCACCACAACGATGACAGGGATACTCCACTGGGTTTCAAGTTACAGCAGGGCGGCGAGGGGAGGCAAGGAAGCAGGATTGCGCCTCAGATGGTGTCCTTGCCGCCCCGCATCTGGATATAGACCAGACCGAAGTCCGAGCCTTTGCCCTCGTCACCGGGCTTGATGGAGGCGATGTGCTGGCTCTGCTCGTTACCGACTTTCAGTTCCACCGTCTGGCCGTTCTGGTCGCCCTCGCACTTCAGCCGCTCGGAATGGCCGGCATGATCGCCGGGGTTCATGGCTGCGCCAACCCGATTGCTGTTGTTATGGCATTCCAGCACATCACCGTATTTCTTGAGCTGGTCCTTGTAGTAAGCGATGATTTTCTCGGGAGGATCGTCGGACAGGTATTCAATGGCCACCACCTTCAGGCCGAAGAGGCCGCTGGAAATATTGACGTGGGCGTTGTTGTCGTGCTCGCCGTCGCCATGCTCCTTGCGGCGCGCGCCGGGATACACCGGGAGTCCGATGTCGCGCACGTCCGCGTCCTTGGAGACGTGCAGTGCTCCCATCGGGGTCTCGATATCCACCTTCTTTTCCTGCCCTTCGCCGTCTTTCTTGACGTTGACACTGCAGCCGGGCAGGGCCAGCTGGATGCCGAAAACCATAACCAGAGCGAAGACCAGGGGTAAATTACCGTTGATTGGCTGTGGTATGCGCATGTTGCGGTCCCTCCTCTGCGATTTGTGCGGGGCGCTCGATGCCGGCGCGACGTTGAGCGATGTTAGGAATGCTGACCGGCAAGTGGCCATGAATGGCGGTTTCGCCAAAAAGAGCCTTGACCGCGCTGATTTCCGAAATGCCGGCATTGGAAAAAGTACAAAGATAGTTCTGTATCGCGGGGAAATCCTGGGCCACGTACGGATTCCCCATGGCCACGACCGCGGTTTTCGCCGCGGCATGATCCAGAATCGCCTGCAACAGCGTGCCGCTGGCATCGTTAAGTGCGACCGAATTCGTGGGACCGTTCGCGCCTGCGACGGCCTTGCCCGCGGTCGGCACCACGTACACCGCCGCGATCACGGACTCAGCCTGGTCCACGGCTTTCAGTATTTCGTCCGACATGGCAGTTGCGTTGCGTGGGTCCACATAAATCACATTGGCATCGGGCACGCGCGCCTTGACTGCGCGCTCCAGGGCGCGGCCGGATTCGGTGCGCACATCTTCAGAGAGCACCACCGCCACCACCCGGTTGTGCACTTCTATCAGCTTGTTGATACGGAAGTCCGCTCTTCACAGTTCCCGATTGTTTCAGGGGCAGCATTTTGCCGTTGTCGCGAACCAGGGTGACGGCGTCGTCGGCAATCTGCTGGCCCAGGGCCAGGTTCTCCGGCTTGCCGATGATTTCAGGCAAGGCGTTCACATCCACCAGGCGGGCCTTGTTCAGTCCCAGCGCGGCTTTTGCCTTCAACAGCTTGAGGACTGAGGCGTCGAGCCGGGCGGAGGGAATTTCGCCGCTGCGAGCGGCTTCCAGGACAGCGTTGTAGGACGCTTCCAGGTCAGCCGGGATGAGCAGCAGATCGCTGCCGGCCTTGAAGGCGTCCACGGCGGCGCGCCCGATGTTGGCGGCGTATAGACGGGTCAGCCCGGCCATATCGAGCGCGTCGGTGACCACGATTCCCTGAAAGCCGAGCTCATGCTTGAGCAGGTCGCTGACGATCGCGGGAGAAGTTGTGGCCACGCGATTGGGGTCGGACTCAAGCGCCGGAACAGTGACGTGCGCCACCATGACAGAATCGACTCCCGCCGCGATGGCCTTGCGGAAGGGCGGCAGTTCCACGGAATTCAATCGCGCCCGGTCTCCAGTGACCTGGGCCACGCTGAGGTGGGAATCGGTCGCGGTATCGCCATGGCCGGGGAAATGCTTGGCCGTCGTCATCATTCCGCCGGCGCGCGCTCCCCGAATGTACGCGGCGACAAGATCCCCGACCTGCTCGGGATTCTCTCCGAACGAACGCGTGTTGATAATGGGGTTGGCTGGATTGGAGTTTACGTCGGCGTCGGGAAAGAAATTCCAGTGCACCCCGACGGCGCGGGACTCCTCGGCGGTAATGCGGCCGAAGGCCTTGGCGTACTCCTCTTTCCCAGCCGCGCCGAAGGCCATGGCGTGCGGGGAACGGGGTTGCACCGCGAAGACGCATGGTGACCCCGCGCTCAAAATCGGCGGCGAAGAGCAGCGGCAGTTTGGAATCCTGCTGCAGGCGGTTGAGCAGTTCGGCAGCCTCATAGGGCTCACTGCGATAGAGAAATGGAGGCTCCCACGGCACCGTCATGGCGAATGAGCCGACGTGATACTTGCTCATGGCGTCGCGCAGCTGCAGATACTCGGGACTGTTTACATTGAGAAACTCCGCCCGCACCCAGACCATGAAAAGTTGGCCGACCTTTTCTTCCAGAGAAAGTTTCTTGAGGGTCTTCTGTGCCCATTTTTCGCCGCCATGATCGAGATAGATGGGACCAGGGTGCTGATACTTCTCTTTGGCCAGGCCGGGCACGCTGGCAGACACCAGCAGGAGGAAGACAGCCAGATTTCGAATCATGAAAGGACGATAGCACGGAGTTGTGTGCGTCGGACACTCTTGTCCGACGCCTTTGACTTTGACTTTGACTTCCGGAAACCTTGCGGCAGGCTGTCCAGCTTAGGCGTGGATCTTGAGGCCAAGATCAGAGTCAAAGGCGGCGGGCGAGGGCGCCCGCTCCACACTTCTAATCCTTGTGGGTGCGTTGCCTGGCGAACTCTTCGACCCGCTCGCGCACGCTGAGGACGTGCGTGGGCAGCTTGAGCCGGCTGCCCTCTTCGAGAATGGGGATCAGCTTGTCGAATTCCGGCCCCGAGTGTGAACCGGTGATTACGATGCGAATGGGATGAAACAATTCTTTGCCCTTGGCGCCGGTCTCAGCTTTTACTTCGTTGACCAGCTGCTTGAATCGTTCGGGTGTGAGTTGTGCGGCAGCGGCGGATTCGTCTTCCAGAATCTTGACCGTGAATCTTGCCAGGACGGCGTCGGTGTTGGCCCAGCCGAGCACCTCGGCATTATCGGGGGCGGCCAGGGCGGCATTCGGCATCGTATTTGAAGATCAGCGCCGCGCGCTCGGGCAATTGCTCCAGGCGATCGACAGATGGAGCCAGCAACTCGGTGACCCGTGTGAGCCAGACTTGTATCTCCAGATCAAGCTCAATCTCCGGAAAGCTTTCCGCACTCAACCACTTCGCATCTTTCAGTTCAATGTAGCCTGCCTTGGAGAGGAACCATGCGCCCAGCGCGACCAGATTTCCCACGGGCCAGCTTTTGATGTAGTGCCGGTTCAGCCAGTACAGCTTCTCCATGTCGAACATGGCCGCCGCAGGCGTCACCCGTTCGAGAGAAAATTCCTTCTTCAATTCTTCAGGGCTGAAGATTTCCCGGGTGCCGCCGGTGGGCGCCCATCCCAGCAGCGCCAGATAATTCACCAGCGCTTCGGGCAGTACACCCATGTCGCGGAAGTTGGCGATCGAAGTCGCGCCGTGCCGTTTGGAGAGCCGCTCGCGGTCGCTGCCCAGAATCGTCGAGAGGTGTGCGAACTCGGGAACGGGCCAGCCCAGGGCCTCGTACAGCGCCACCTGCTTGGGCGTATTCGAAAGATGATCGTCGCCGCGGATCACGTGCGTGATCTTCATCAGCGCATCGTCGATCACCACCACGTAGTTGTACACCGGCATTCCGTTCGAGCGCAGGATGATGGGATCGCTCACCACTTCGTTCGAGAATTCGACATCGCCATGCACGATGTCGTGAAAGCGGATGGGATGCTCGGGAATTCTCAGCCGGATCGCGCAGGATTCTCCCGAAGCTCGCCGCTTGCCCAGCTTCGGCCGGATCGATAGCGCGGCACTTGCCGGAGTAGATGGGCTGGCGATGTTCGGCCTGGGCCCGTTCGCGCTCTTTCTGCAAATCTTCTTCGCTGCAGAAACAAAGATAGGCCTTGCCCTCGGCGATCAGGCGCTCGGCGTGTTCGCGGTAAATCTCCAGACGCTCGGACTGACGATAGGGCGCGTACGGTCCGCCCAGGTCGGGCCCTTCGTCCCAGTCGAGACCCAGCCACTTGAGGTCGGCGATGAGTTGATCTTCAAAGCGGGCCTCACTGCGTTCGACGTCCGTGTCCTCGATGCGCAGCACCATGGTGCCGCCCTTTTTTCGCGCGAAAAGCCAGTTGAACAGGGCGGTACGTGCATTGCCAACATGCAGATGCCCGGTGGGAGAGGGCGCGAAACGTACACGGACGGGAGAAGTCGGAGTCACCAAAAGATGTTAGCAGACGGAAGACCCACGTAGGGGCGGGTGCCCTCACCCGCCCGGAGTCTCCGCGTTTTGTAGCGCCGGCGTCTCGCCGGCTGTCCCGAGGGCACTTCGGCTGCGGTGATGAGAGGAGCTGCGATCAGCCGCGCGGGCGGGGGCGCCCGCGCCACACAATCTAGCCGAACTGCGGCTCGGCCTGGACAGGTCGGAGACCCGTCCCCGGACGAGTACATCCAGTCTAGCGCAAGGCTGGCGGCACTACTTGTTCCTCGGCGCCATGTAGGTTCGTGTAATGCGATCGTGCCAGCAGAGGCGGTCTTCGTCGAGGAAACACCAGGCGTAGCCCAGCCCCAACGATAGGCCGGACAGGACGGACGTCAGGACGCGCCAGCGGCGTAGCCGCAGCGGAACCGGGCTGCCGTCAAAGCGATGCAGTTCGAGCTTCGCCAGCTTCAGGCCGGGCGTGGTGCCACTGTAAACCAGCAACAGATATTGATAGGCAGACCACATCAGGCCGATGAGAAGTACGCCGGCTCCAGCTATCTTTGACAGCGGCGGCAGCTCAGCCGTGAATCGAAAAAAGATGTAGGCAAAAGCCGCGAAGGCCGACATTACCAGCAAGCCATCTATGGTGGACGCGGCGATGCGTCGTGCCATGGGCGCCGCCTGCAGCGGAATCTCGAATCCAGGCCGCCTCTCGTTCGCCGGTTCTTCCACCGGTTCAATCAGAAAACCTCCGAGGGCAGGTGGCGGAGGCACCAACTCAGGGGCCTCGATGATTCTGGGGCGTTCCAGGACCGGTTCGGCCAGTTCGTCCAGCGCTCGCGGCGCGGGGCTGTAGCTGGCAAACTCAATGACCTTCGCGGTGGTTTCCGTGATGGCAGGCATGATCCGCGGATAGTTTGCCGGCTCAGCCAGGGTGATGCGGGGAGCGGCGGCTGATGGCACATAGTCCACGGTCTGACGCATGGCGGGGGCAGCAGGCGAGTGTGGTGCCTCAGCCGGAGCGTCGAAACTCGGCTCCGTCTCGAACTTCAATTGCAGCGAAGGATAGCGTGGCTCCCGCGTACGCCGGCGCGCCCGATAGTGACTCAAACGCTCCGCCACCTCGCGCCGCCAGGCATCGGGATCCTGCGCTTGCTCCGGTTCGGCTTGTGCCGCGGCAGGCATTGCAGGCTCCCGAGATTCCACAACCGATTCTTCCGCTGGAAGGAATTTCTCGAGCTCTCTCCCGTTCGCTGCTTTAGGCGGTTCATCTTCCACGACAAACCTGGGTTGAGCTTGGGGGGCACTGTGGCTCGAGGCTGGCAGCAAATTGCTGCTCGCTGGCATCGTACGCTTCAGGATCAATCAGAATCTCTGAATGGTTTTCGCTTGCGTCCGCCGGAACATCGGGTTCGAATCTTGGTTTCATGAAGGAATGATCGGGTCCCGGTGAAACTCCAGCGGCAGAACGACTGCTATGCGGCAAGAGATGAACTGGTCCCGCAAGAAGAAAGCCCAACTCTAAAAATAATTCACACGGATGCCCAGGGCTTTGTCCCGAACTCTGTCCTGAACTTTGCTACCGGGCTGGAGCCGTGCTAACGTCACCATACCCCAGCGTGGATCTGCCTCGCCAGGGGTTTCGTCCGCTTGCGATGACATCCCGCACTCGATTCCTTATCACGGCGGCGTTTGTTTGTCATCTGCTACTCGCTCCGCCCATAGTTACCAGCCAGTTGCTTTCCGCTCCGGAAAAACCGAAAGAACAATCTTCGCTGCCGTCCGCGCCGTCCTCGGTGAGAGAGCAGGACGTTACCATCCGGGCCCTGCAGCAGGAGAAAGACGGCGCCGTCTTCAAGCTGCGCGGGCAGGCGGAAATCCACTACGGCACGTACATCCTGTATGCCGATTCGGTCGATTACAACTCGGACACGGGAGAAGCGATCGCGGATGGCCACGTGGTGCTCGACGGCGGGCCCAATGACGAGCATGTTGAGGCCACTCATGCCACCTACAACATCAGGGCAGAATCCGGACGCTTTGAACACGTGGTGGGGACGACGGGCATGCGGTTGCGGGGGAAGCGGATGACTTTGACCACCACCAATCCCTTTGCCTTTTCCGGTGGAGTGGTGGAGAAGACCGGTCCGGACCGCTATGTCGTCTATGACGGGACCATCACCACCTGCGAACTGCCGCGCCCCAAGTGGGAGTTCAACGCGCACAAGATTGTGGTGGAAGTGGGCGGGAATGCCACCATTTATCACAGCACTTTCCGCATTGAGGGCGTTCCGGTCTTTTATTTTCCCTTCGCCACCCACCCGGTGGAGCGCGAACCCAGGCAGACCGGGTTTCTCATTCCTAACATCGGCAGGTCTTCGATCAAGGGGACAATCTTCGGAGATTCCATCTTCTGGGCCATCAATCGCAGCATGGACCTCACCGCCGGGGCTGAGTATTTCACCCGGCGGGGGTGGGCGCCGCAGATTGAGTTTCGCGCCCGGCCGAGTGAAAAGTCCTTTGTGTACCTGAACTATTTTGGGGTCTTCGACCGCGGCATCGGAACTCCACCGGTGGACCAGGGCGGGACACGAGGTGAAGCTCAGTGCGGAAGATACCTTTGGGCACAACTTCCGCGGCGTGGCCAGCATCGACTATCTGAGCTCGTTCGTTTTTCGCCTGGCTTTCAACGATGTCTTCAGCCAGGCGGTGAACTCGGAGGTAAAGTCGGAGGCCTTTCTCTCCAACGCCACCCGCGGTTTTTTCTACAACGGCTCCACCCAGCGCTATCAGAACTTTGAGAGCACGACTCCGGGCGATGTCATCACCATTCTGCATGCTCCCAGCTTCGAGTCTTCCAGCGTGGACCACGCCATCGGGCGCTCGCCGTTTTACTGGTCCTATGACGTCGCCGCCGAAGGACTGTCGCGCAGCGAACCTTCGTTTCGGACCGCGCCACTGGTCGGACGCTTTGATCTTCGTCCGACTCTCTCGCTTCCGCTGGTGCTGCACGGCTGGTCGGTGCGTCCCGAGTTGTCTCTGCGCGAAACCTTCTATACCCAGCAACTCGTCCCCAGCAGCGGCGGCGTGGGTGTGGCGCAGAGCGATGTCATCAACCGCAGGGCGGTCGAGGGATCGGTGGAAATTCGCCCACCCGCCCTGGAGCGCGTTTACGACCGCGAATTCTTGGGACGCAAGTGGAAGCACGTCATCGAGCCGCGCGCCATTTATCGCTACGTCACCGGGGTCGATAATTTCTCCCGCATTCTGCGCTTTGACGAACGCGACATCCTGAGCAATACCAGCGAAGTCGAATATGCGGTGGTCAACCGGCTCTACGCCAAACGTACTTCAGAGAAACCGGAGAATTGCGACGCCACCGGCATGGCATCTCTTATCATCGGTCACCCCGCGGCGGAGAGTCCGGTTCCCTGGGAGCGGCAACTGGATCGCGGAGGAATTCCGTGTCAGGCCGAACCACGGGTGCGGGAAGTCGTTACCTGGGAACTGGGCCAGAAATATTTTCTTGATCCCACCTTCGGCGGGGCCCTGGTGCCGGGGCAGAGGAATGTGTTCACCACCACCGCGGACTTTACCGGTATCGCTTTTCTGACCGAGGCCCGGCGTCTTTCTCCCCTGATCTCGCGCCTCAAATTCGCCGCCACCAGCCGGAGCGAAGCGGAGTGGGACATCGACTACGATTTCAAGCAAAGCCGGATCAATGCCAGCACGGCGTTCGTGAACTATCGCTTCGGTTCGTACACCATCGGCGGCGGAGATGCATATCTGCGGGCGCCCAGTGATACTCCGACCACTGGGCAGCAGATGTTCAATCAGTTCCGCGTGCTGTTCGGCTACGGGCAGCCGAACAAACGAGGATTCAGTGGAGCGACCAACCTGGGCTTCGACGCCAACCTGGGCTTTCTGCAGTATGCGGCGGTGCAGACCGCCTACAACTGGGACTGCTGCGGCTTCAGCGTCGAGTATCGCCGCTTTGCCCTGGGATCGGTCCGCAACGAAAACCAGTTCCGCTTCAATTTCGCGCTGGCCAATATCGGCTCCTTCGGAAATCTCCGGAGGCAGGAAAAACTGTTCTGAAGGAAAGGCCACGTGGGGACAGCCGCCCTCGGCTGTCCGGCGGAGCGAAGCTCCGCTACCAGTGAGCCCAACCAAACCTGTCGAGCCTGTGCTCGACCTGGACAGCCGAGGGCGGCTGTCCCCACGTGATTCCTACGGCACGGTTACCGTGACTGTTGCCGTGGTGCGCCCGTACTGGTTGGTGGCGTACAGCTTGTAGGTGGTGGTCTGGCCGGGCTGGACGATTATGCTGGTTCCCCGCACAGCGTCCGACCTGCGGCGAGACGATAACGTACGAGGCATTGCTGACATCCCACGACAAGGTCACGTTGCCGCCCGCGTTCACGCTGGTGGGCGTCGCGGTGAAGCTGTTGATGCCGGGGGCCGTTCCTTGCGGCACGTTCGACCCGGTGTAAACCGTATCCATCTTCACTACTTCAAACGCCGAGGCCGGCACCTGTCCCAAGATCGTGCAGAGCGTCGTTGTCCCAGCGACTGTCTGGCGCGCCGCTGATGTACATGGAGCTGCCGTTGTCGGCCATGATCAGTCCGTACGTCTTCATGGCGGACAGGATGACCTGCACCTGAGGAGAGAATCCGGAAATGTTGTAGTTGGCTTTCAGGCGCATGCGCATGCCCATGGGTGCGGCATTCGCGCTGGTGGAGTTGGCCGCCCAGTGCGTGGCCGGAAGCACCGCCGCGGCCCGGCTGTCCTGCAGGGTGACGCGAATGGCGTGCTGAATCTGTCCGGCGGCCACTTCGTCGTAGCGCACCAGGCCCGGGGAAAATCGGCAGACCTGCGGCATCGGCCGACGTCCAGGTCCACGGGACGCTGGGTTTTGCCGTCACTCAACAGGTCCCAGATCGCCGCTGACGCGGCATTCCAGTTCCCGTTGCCGTTGGGGACGGCGCTGAACAGTTCGTAGAGAAAACAATTGCTGTTGTCGAGCACGAGCACATGGCGATCGCCGTTGCCGGGATTCGGATCGCCCTCAATCGGCGCATTGCCCGGTACCGGCATCGGCCCGGGATCGCTCTCGGAACCATAAGCGGTGAAAGTGATGCCGACCGGCAGCCTGCGTCCCGCTTACCACGGAGTAGGGGATGCCGATATTCGAGCCCTGGTACTGTCCCGATCCAAAATCGGCATGCATTCCGACGCTCGAACCGATGAAATTGATGATGGCATCCGAATTCGGATCGACCGGCGAAGCGGAAATATCCTTGTTCCAGAGGCTATCGCTGCTGAAGGGACGGAAGCCGTTGAGGCTGGCGCCCTGTCCCGCGCTCATCGCGCTGCAGGCGCTCTGGTTGTTGCCCCCACCGCCGGACCCGCTACCGCCGCCTGAACCACTGCCGCCCCCGAACCGCCGCTGCCGGAGCCTCCGGTGCCGATGGTCGAACCGCTCAGGCCCCCACCACAATTGGCACAGGCGAGCGCCAGGGCCAACGCGCCGTTGGCGGCCAGCAAGCTCTTCCAGGAAACCTTCATGTTTCTATTGTCACAGCAAACGGGGCGCCGACATGCAATGTCCGGTCATGACCCGCCGAAAATCCGGACATGTACTCCCAGCATCTGGCGCGCAAAATACGTAGGGGCGGGTGCCCTCACCCGCCCCGCCGGGCAAAGCCCGGCTGGGTTTTGGCTGAAAACGGAAACCGGGCGAGCTTCGCTCGCCCACCGGACGAGGCGTCCGGGCCTACGTAGGCCGTGGTTACTCGGCTTGGTCTATTTGTTTCCTACTATCGATACCGCAAACTGGAAATGATACTTTCCCGCGATGCTTCTGGGGCGGAAACCCGCCCGAATGTTCGCCAAGCTGTCAGACACTCTGCCATCGCCGTGCACTATGCCTATCGCTTTCAGCACCGGGTTGACCGTCTGGCTCTGCTGTCGCCGGCAGTGTTTCCCGAGCTCAAACCATTTCATCTTTTTCGTATTCTCAGAAGGCCGGTGATTGGCGAATTGACGGCGCCGGTGATCAATGCCATTTTCTGGAACATCGCAATGCGCCAGGCGGTCGAACCACAAGGCGATGAACTGAACGACGCGGTCAAGGACTTCCATGCTCCCTTCTCCGGCCCCGCGGGCGCCTGGCGCCTGATGTCTGTGCTGCGCTGGGGAAATCCGGCCGAGGTCCTGGCGGCTGTACCGGAGATGCTGCCACAGCTCCTGATTCCCACCATCATTTTTCAGGGATCGCGCGACCAGGCCGTACCTGAACGATTCGCGCAGCGGGCGTCGGAGCTGTTTCTCCGGTCCAAAGTGGTTACCGTTGACGCTGGCCACTTTATCCCGCTGAACAATCCCGAGGTGGTGGCCACCGAACTGCGCAGCTTCTTTGCCGGTGCGGCAGCGTAGGCTGATTCAGTGTGGGGCGGGCGCCCTCGCCCGCCGCCTTTGGTTTTGGTTCTGACCTTTTCCGCGGCCATCGGTCGTCGGGCTGCAGAACGCGAAATCCAAGTCAACGGCCACGGACAAAAGTGTCCGACCCATACGTCCGGCCCACACTGGGTACGGCTTGTTCAATTCCGTCCAGGGCGGCCGGGTGGGTTTCGTTAGCATCGGTGTGAACGGAGATCATCGACACGCTCCAACCCTGGTGTTTAGTCTCAACGGCCCCTGGAGGTCAAACGTCGTCCGGTAGAAAGTCTGGCTTGGACAGACCGCCCCGTCACCACTCATTTGCAAAAAGGCGCGAATGAGTGGGGCACCGGCACCCAACCCTCGCACAGCTTCTAAGGCACGAAGGCACAGGTGTGGAATTTGTTTGAATACTCCGGCTGAATTTCGTAGCTCTTGCCGTTGAGCGTGACCGGGTTGTACCGGAAGAACGGATTTTCGCATATATCAGCGATTTCACTCGCCAAACTCAACCAGTGAATTTAAGGCGAGCCATCCGAAGTTTCCGTTGAGACAGATCTCAAAGGTGGCCGGGGGATCGGGATCGGTGATGGTCTCGAAGGTCTCGTGGGAAAGAACATTGGCGGTCGAATCGACGAGCGCGCCGTTTGGGCTGGGGGTGGCGACTGAGCATCCATCCACGTTTTGAAACGGTTCGACGCTAAGCAGCACATGCCCGATATCGCTGTAGGTCACGCTCCCGTGGTAACCGCAGAACGCGAACGAAGACGGATTGTCGGGTGAATAGCAGATGTTCGTCTGGTCAAAGCAGGTATCGACGCCATTGGGCAGAAAGAGATGATAGATGTGGCCGTAGCCCGTCTTCCCGAGCTTGGCCGCTGCAGAATGGACGATGGCAAGGACGTCATTCTGGCCTAACGTGTTGGTGAAAAGAGGTGCGCTGGCGGAGACGTTTGCGCCCACGGTATATCGCCCATTGGCGGTCGCTCCGACGTATCGATCGACCACATGGATGAAGGTGCTGTTTCCCAAGGTCGTTGAGAAAGGCACTCGGGTTTCCCCAGCAGGACTCAGCGCAGTCGAAATCGATGTCGTGGAATTGCGCCCGCTTGACCAGCGGACCCTGGCCACGCGTCAGGTCGGCCGGAAAGAACCCGCCGACGAAGCGCTGGGTGCGGACGTCCGCGGAAGGCTTCGTGGTACGCGAACTTCGTGCAGCACTTCCGGCCAGGGTCCTCGCCGGAAGAATGTGAAACCGGAAGTTTGATGTGCCGTAGGTGCCAGCGGCCCGATCTTCAGCGCCAACTTGCACAGATACCGATTCGTTCTGCGCAAGCATCGATCCAACCATCAGAAAGGATAAGAGAATCAGCGAGGGGAACAGAGTCGATGTGAACAGAGTCAAAGACAACCGCGGTCTTTGTGTTTTGGGTGATTCTGCATTGGCGCTCTTCATACGGAAATCTCCTTGCTCGTCAAGGGTTCTTTCGACAACATCCCCATCAACCCACGACCGGAAACCTGTTGGAAGTGACTTGCGACTCATAGGACAAATCGTGGGAAAAATGCCGGGAGATTGTTCTGCCTCTTGACGGGACCAGCGGATTCTGCCCCCACGGCGTAGCAAGTGTCAAGCCGCAACTCTTAGAAGCCTGAAATGATCAAACGCTCGATCCCTTGAGTGACGGCCAAGACTAATACCCCGGTTAGTGCGTCGAACACGATCAGATTCGCAAATACGTATTAAATTATTGATAATTAGAAACGAGGGCGCGTAGCTCAAACGGATAGAGCATCGGATTTCTAATCCGACGGTTGCAGGTTCAATTCCTGCCGCGCCTACCATCTCCTGGGCTAGACCTTGGTTGCAGCCTTCGGCATTCTGTGTTCGCAGGTAGTGTTGAGGCAGGAGTCGGGCAACACCAGTCGCTCGACCGGCTTTCCGCCCAGGATGTGTGACTCGATAATCTCGTCCACATCGTCCAGCGTGACTCGGCCGTACCAGACCGCATCCGGATACACCACCAGGTTGGGGCCGTGCTCGCATTGATCGAGACAGCCGGACTGGTTGGCCCGCACTTTTCCCTTCAGTCCGCGCGCCGCCAGCTTTTCCTTGAACGACTTCTGCAGTTCGGCCTGGCCCGCGGGATCGCAGCAGGGGCGCGGAGCCCCGGCCGGGCGTTGGTTGCCGCAGATGAAGATATGCTTCTCGAACTTGGGCATGAGGAAAATGTATAGGATTCGGGAAGTTCGCGCCTGGGGAGCTCCTAGCTTCTAGCTCCTGGCTTCTGGCTGAAACTTAGAAAACACAGCATGCAGCCGAGATGCCGAAGCAGAGGCTAGGAGCTAGAAGCCAGGAGCCAGCAGCTCCTCTTAGTCTTTCAGCGGGACCATGTTCTTGTCGCCCTGGCAGAAAGTTGCGACGCGTTGCAGTCCGCCTTCGGCTTGCGGCATGAGCCGGACTGGGCCAAAGCAGTAAACGGCGTGGCCGTTTTCCGCAAAGTACCACTGCCCTCCCTTGCGGGCGGGGCGCTTGGCAGTAGTGCGATCGACGGGCGGCTTGGGCGGTGGAAGGCGGTACGAGCCGTACAGTGAAGCTGACAACAACAATGTCGCGAATACTTTCATGGGGAGTAACGTTTCCTATAAACCCGGGCCCGAAAATCTAGATCGAGATCAGCATCCTGCGCTCGTCGTCCTGGTCGGCTGTGGCTTTCGGAGGTTTCTGCGGAAGCGGTCTCGCAAGCTTGCTGGTGCTCTGACTCTTCGCGCCCGCCTGCGGCGGATTGGACGACGGGGACTGCATCTGGGGAGTTCGCGGCGCCGCCTGCGCCGGGGGCGATTTCTTCAGGGCATGGGCCCGCGCCTGGGCTTCGGCCTGCTTTCTCTGATTTTCCTTCCCTTTCAAGCCGGTCAACTCGACGCTGTCACTGAACAGCATCTGGATCAGGCCGCGCTGCGAATCGATGGTTCGGCCCTGCTCCACTACCAGCATGGTCAGCAGGCCGTAGGAAACCAGGAACAGAATGATGAGCGCGGGAAGGAGCGAGCGCCCGGGCTTGGTCACCGCGTTATTGCCCGTCAGGTTCCACAAAATCGCACCCCGATCTATGCCCCTGAGCGAGCAGGCACAGATACCGAATGCAGCTTGTCAGCCAATAACGACGATTTCTGTAAACCATTGAAGGGAAGTAATTTAGCGTGGATCTCCAGGTCGTCTGAGGGCTCTGAACCGCAAGTTGCTGCACATAATAGGTAACCGCGATGGGTTACTTATGTGCCGTGGCCGGGGCTGAAACCCACGTCAGGCAAGGGTTGTGGAGGCCCGCGCTCGCGTAGGGGCGGACGCCCTCGTCCGCCCTGAGGAGCAAAAGCTCCGCTCCAATTTTTGCCTTCTGGCGTCTGGCGAGCTTCGCTCGCCCGCCCGGACGAGGGCGTCCGGGCCTACGCACCCCCTCCGGGCCTACGTGGTGCTTGCCAAGACACTTCCGTATGAAGCCGGAAGGCGCGAAAATCTTGTAAGACCCTTCGCGGTCCTCTGTGCCAAACTGTGCCAAAAAGAAGGATGCAATCATGAAGAAATTCGCAGGCTTGATGTGCACGATCTCGATCTGCACGATATTGCTGGCCGGGTTCGCGGTGGCCCAGCAGGAGAACACCCCTGTCGAACCGATGGACCAGACCCCTGTATTCCGCGTGAACGTGGTGTCGCGGACTACAAAGGCGGTGAACTATCGTCACCGCGGCGGTTCCACCACCGTGGACATGAAAGGCACCAGCCTGATGCCGGAAGTGACCGGCAAAGCCAAGGTGGACAGCAAGAACGGACGCCTGCAAGTCAATGTCGATCTCTCCAAGCTAGGACCGGCAAGCCGCGTGGGTCCTCAGTTCCTGACCTACGTGCTGTGGGCGATCACGCCCGAAGGGCGCGCCCAGAACCTGGGAGAGATTCTTCCCGATACGTACGGCAAGAGCGGCCTCGATGTGACCACCGACCTGCAGGCCTTCGGCCTGATCGTGACCGCAGAACCCTACTTTTCCGTCACCCGGCCCAGCGACGCGGTAGTGGCCGAAAACATCATCCGGCAGGAAACCAAGGGCTTTGAAGAAGCTATCGACGCGAGATTCGACATGCTCGAAGGGGGACAGTACACGGTTGATGTTCCGGCCCAGCAATTGCCTTCGGCGACCGCCGATCCCAAGACCCCTCTGACCCTGCTCGAAGCACGCAATGCCGTCGCCATCGCCAAAGCGGCGGGCGCCGAGCACTACGCGGCGGACAGCCTGCAAAAAGCTGAAACCTATCTGGCGCGGGCCGAGGATTATCTCAAGCGCAAGCAGGGTAAGACTCCGATCGGTACGGCCGCGCGCGGCGCCACGCAGATGGCCGAAGACGCACGCGTGCTGACCCTCCGCCGCAAAGAGCCGGAGCGAATCGCGAACGAAAAGCAGGCCATGCTGGATAAGCAGCAAAAGGCTGAAGCTGAAGCGAAAGCATCTGCCGAGGCCGAAGCCCAGGCCAAGGCCCAGGCTGAAGAAGACGCCCGCCGGCGATTGCAAGCCGAAGCCGACCGCTCCGCTGCGGAAAAAGCCCAGGCCGAAGCCCAGCTCCAGCAGGCCCAAGCCGATGCCGCGCGCGCCGCCGCCATGGCCGAGCAGCAGAAGGCTGAAGCGGAGGCCGAGAGACAACGCCAGGCTGCGGCCGAAGCTATCCGCCAGAAAGAAGAGCAGCGGCAGCGCCTGCTCAACCAGCTCAATCAGGTGCTGGAGACCAAAGACACCGACCGCGGCCTGGTGGTGAGCATGCCCGACGTTCTGTTTGACTCCGGCAGCTACACTTTGAAGCCCGCCGCCCGCGAGCGGCTGGCACGAATCTCAGGCATCGTCCTGGCTTATCCCGATCTGCGTCTGGAAATTGAAGGCCACACCGACAGCGTGGGCAGCGATGCGTACAACCAGGCTTTGTCGGAAAAGCGGGCGGCGTCCGTACGCGACTATCTGGTCGATAACAGTGTGTCGATCAACAACGTGATTGCGCGCGGCTTCGGCAAAACGCGTCCCGTAGCGGACAACAGCACTGCGGCGGGGCGCAAGCTGAATCGCCGGGTGGAGATGATCGTTTCGGGCGACGTGATTGGAACTCAGGTTACGCCGGGAGCAACCACTGCGCCCGCGCCGCCGCCACAGTAGCATCCGATTGAAACGAGAGGGCACGAGCCGCGGTGCGGACGCGCGGGCATGGCGAATTGTGTCGCTTACATGCCCAGTAATCCAGCCGTTTTTGTGGTCTTATAATACCCGCCATGGTCAGTTCCCCTGCCTTCGGTCTGGCGGACCAACCGGCTTCGCCTCTGGATCGCGAAAACTCCCATCTTCGAGTTCACGCGGTCAACGTTTTCGTCCGCGATCAGGACCGGAGTCTGCAATTCTACGTGGAGCAGCTGGGATTCAGCCTGGCCTTTGATGTGCGCCTGCAATCGGGACAGCGCTGGGTGGGGGTTGCACCTCCGCACGGTACGGCGGTCCTTACCCTGATTGCGCCAGATCCGGAGTCGGACGAGTACAAGCTCATCGGCCAGCCTACGCAGATCGCGTTTGTTGCCGAAGATGTCGTTGCGACTTACACCCTGTGGAGCCGGCGAGGAGTCCGGTTCCGTCATGTGCCGCGGCTGCGGCGCGTCAAGTATGAACAGCGCGCGCTGGACGGGACAGGAAAGGCTCCATCGCTGCTCCTGGGAAAGCAGCCTCCGATTTGGGGAGGAGTATTCACTCGTTTCGAAGATATCGATCGCAATTCCTTCGCACTGGTCAGCTTCGACGAAATGACCCAGGCGGCCGAAGCACAACGTCGTACTTCGGCGGCGAAACTGGAAGCCGAACGCCGTGCCGGTCAGGAAATGGAAATTGCCCGGCAGGTGCAGGCCAGGCTCTTCCCGCAGAGTTTTCCTCCCCTGAAGACGCTCGACTACGCCGGCGTCTGCATTCAGGCGCGCCAGGTGGGCGGCGATTACTACGACTTTCTCAACCTCGGGCAGGAGCGGCTGGGCATGGTGTTGGGCGACATTTCAGGAAAAGGAATCGCCGGCGCTCTCCTGATGGCCAACCTGCAGGCGAATCTGCGCAGCCAGTGCGCCATCGCTGTGGACGAACTGCAACGCCTGCTGCAGTCCGTCAACCAGGTGTTTTACGACAACACGCCCGACAATGCCTACGCGACACTGTTCTTCGCCGAATATCACGACCAGGCGCAACGCCTGCGCTACGCCAACTGCGGGCATCTCTCGGCGCTCCTGCTTCGCGCCAACGACACTCTGGAGCGGCTGGACTCCACGGCAACGGTGCTGGGACTGTTCCAGCAATGGGATTGCTCGATCGGCGAGTGCCAACTCCTGTCCGGCGACACGATCGCGTTCTACACCGACGGCATCACCGAAGCCTGCAACCCGCGGGGAGAAGAATTCGGCGAGCAGCGCCTGACTGAAGGGTTGCGCAGGCATCGCGCCTTGGCTTCGCAGGAACTGCTGGCGGCAATCGTGGATGAGGTTCGCCAGTTCAGTCCCGCCGAGCAGTACGACGATATGACTATGATCGTTGCCAAGTGCAAAGACTGCTGACACAGATACGCTTCACGTCGTGCTACCCAGCCAACTCGGCTCGGTAACCCACACAAGCCGGTCAATGAGGGTAAAGGCGATTTAACTTCAACTGACGGGGTCTATAATCCAGCGGTGGTCAAACCCGTCAACGAAAAGCCTGCCCTGAGACCCGTCCAAGGATTTGCGCTTCTGCGCGAACGCGGATCAGATGCGGACTGGTTTGCGGTCGAATTTCTGGTTTACTACGAACGGAGCCAGATTCGGACGTTCGCTCACGTTCGCAGGAAGGACGGCGGCAACATACCTGACGGTGAATACGACGTGCGAGAAGGCGAAGACGAGCGTCGCCGCAAGTGGAAAAAATGGCGCGGCGAGTGGCAAGTGAAATGGCGTCACAGATGGAGTCGCAAAGGTCAATGCATTATGAGAGAGCGGTCCTGTTGAGTGGAGTATAGCGCGGGGATGTAGGGCAAGAATCAGAGGAGAAGATAGGCAAAGTGGCTGAAGAATGACACTTTACCTTGAGGGAAAGACTCCGTTGAGCGCGAATGATCTTTCCCTCAAGGAGGCAACTGCATGAGTCGCGATGTCAAGTATATCGGCATGGACGTGCACAAGGAAGCGGTGGTGATCGCTGTCCTCAACAGCAGTGGCAAGCTGGAAATGGAGTCGATTGTCGAAACCAAAGCTAGCAGCATTCTGCAGTTTATCCACGGTCTGCGGGGCGAGTTGCATGTGACCTGGGAAGAAGGGACCTGGGCGGCTTGGCTCTACGATCTGCTGCAACCCCAGGTGGCGCAAGTGCTGGTCTGCGATCCGCGACGGAATGCGTTATTAAAGGAAGGCAACAAGAGCGACAAGGTGGATGCGCGCAAGCTGGCCGACTTGTTGCGTACGGGAATGCTGCGCCCGGTCTATCACGGAGAACATGGACTGCGGACGCTGCGCGAGTTAGGGCGCAGTTATCAGACCCTCAGCCAAGACCTGAACCGGGTGATGAATCGGATCAAAGCTCTCTACCGCGGCTGGAGCATCCCTTGTGCAGGTACCCAGGTGTATGCTCCGCGTTATCGGGAAGAGTGGCTACAGAAGATCGAGCATGCCGGTGTGCGCCGGCGTGCCGAGCTACTCTATCAACAGTTGGATGGATTGCAGACGTTAAGACGAACCCTGCGCCCTGAGTTATTGGCGGAGAGCCGGAAACACAAGGCTGCGAAACTACTACGTCAGATTCCGTGCATCGGTCCGATTCGAGCCGCCCGCTTAATCGCGTTGATGCAGACGCCGCACCGGTTCCGGAGCAAACGGCAACTCTGGACCTATAGTGGGCTGGGCATTGAGACCCGCGACAGTGCGCAATATCGCTACGTGCACGGACAACTGCAACGCACGAAAAAACCGCAACAGATTCGTGGTCTCAATCAGAATCACAACCACGAAATGAAAGAGATCTTCAAGGGCGCCGCGACCCGAGCCAGCTGTGGTGTGGGTCCCTTGCGCGACTTCTATGTAGCTTTGCTGGCCAAAGGAGTGAAGCCCGAGATGGCGCGTCTGACCTTAGCACGAAAGATCGCGGCCATAGCTTTGACACTTTGGAAGAAGGAGGAACGTTTCGACGCAGAACAACTGAAGCCGCAAGCAGCTTGAGTGTTGCACAGAGCTCAGGTGGTCTCCCAGGTTTCATGCCTCGGTAGTGACCTATCGGTTCTGGCGATGCTCGGGTTCGAGGGAGAGTATCCATGCACTCATTAGGCGTTCCGGGTGCTGGAATCAGCACCCAGTCTCCGGGTCAATCCTATGCCCCCTCGCACAACCCAAAAAAGCCATAGGCCTCGAGCCTCACATAGGATGATGGTTGGCACTTAAGCCAACGGTTGGCTTGCGCAGCTTCGCAACGAATGGTGTCGGGACCGCTGCATGAAACCACTCAAGGAAGACCAGCAACTGCGATCCGTATCCCTGTCGTACTCTGTGGCGCTCCAGGCGTTAAAACCAAAATCCTCTCCACGAAGAAGAAGGGATCTGGATGCAAGCACCCATCGAGGTCTCACGGAGAGGATGGAGAAGTGTTTTTTCTTGACATCCTCTCTCATAGGATGAGGTGAAGTCGAGAACAGGCGCGTAGCGGTAGTCTCCCGGTGGCATGCGTAAGCGGTGCTTTCGCAGAGCGTGCCTCAATCCGCAGCATGGCTACGTTTCCTGTTCCCGCTCATCGAACCGGACAGGCGCAGCTCGCGCATCCGGCTCTCGGAGAAAGTTTCACGATTTCGCCCACGGAAGGCTGCTGGTCCGAGTAGTAAGTTCGACCAAGCCCAGCACCTGATGCAGGGTAGTGATTGAATACTGCTTGCTTGCCTGCCCTCGCAGCTTGTGCTTGGCGCACAGCCACTGTCGCAGCCTCTTGCGAGCATGTCGTTCGACAGCCCGATAAGCAGGACTGACTGGTCCCAAACAGAAATAGTTAGCCCACCCGATCATGATTCGATTGAGTGTTGTGATTACTGTTTCTTGGGCCAGCAGGGTCCTGTTCCGTCCGGTTTCCTGGCTGATCGCCTCACAGACGCGTTGCACCCGTTTCTTCGACGGAGTGCTGCCTAGATAGGCTCGTCCCGTCTTTGGCGAGTAGCATCGCCCGAACGTGTACCCTAAGAAGTCGAACTTTTCTTCCGGCAGCTTGCAGACCCGCGTCTTCGTCTCGTTCACCGTTAACTTCAGCTTCGTCATCATGCCCCGCATCGTGACTAAAGCATCTGCGGCTTTGTCGCGACAGCAGATCACGAGGTCATCGGCATAATTAACGATGTACGCTCTCAGACGCCTCTCGTGCCGCTACGACAGCGTTACTGTTGTAATCAGGCGTGGGTGAAAAAGTTCGTGATGGGAATGTCCATTTGGCCTCGATTGTCGGCTGCTGCGGAGTTCTCACCAGGGCTACGTGGTAGCTTCCACTGTGGGAGTTGTCGGTTGGCTGAGGAACCGCACCAGTCGCTTGAGGTTCTGGGCCACGGCTGCCAGGAAGAACTGCTCCCGCACGAACTTCAGTCTGCGTAGGCGCACGCGACGCAATCCAATCTGATTCTTGAGTTCCGCGAACAGGGCTTCCACCTTCTTTCTTTCTCGCTGTGCCTTCGCGAACTCTGGTGTGTGGACCAACCCGCGAGCGCGTTGCCGGGCCGTCTCGTCCATGTGAATGGCGAGATACTTATATCGCCCACTGGTGCATTGTGCTTTTAGCGAACAGGCCCCACAACGTTTGCCGCTGCCGATATAGGCATGAGCGCGATTGCGAACATTCAGGCCGACATAGTTGAGCTGTTCCCCCGCAGGACAGCGATAGCTATTGCTTTCGGGTTGATAACTGAAGCGCTCGGGACCGTAGAACGGGCTGTTCTTTCGGTGGATACTGTCGCGGGTTCGCATATAGGGCGTGATGCTCCGATCCGCCAACCATTGCAAGAACTCCCCGTTGCCGTAAGTGGCATCAGCAACCACCGACTCGGGGTCGCGTCCTTGCCATTCGGCGAAACGAGCGATCATGTCTTGTGCAGCCACCGTCTCCTGACTCATCCGGGCTGCGGTGGCTTGCACTCCCACGATCACGCAACTGTGGTTGTCCACCAGATAGTTGTCGTAATATCCCAGCCGGGCCGGAGTTCCACCCTTGGTGGCATAGGTCGCATCGGGATCGGTTGTGGACACCAGTTTTTGCTCATGCACTGGCTCGTCGGTCGGGTTTTGCTGCTCTAATTCCACCAGATACTGGCGCACAGTTTGGTTCACCTGCGCCGCTTCCCCTAACTGCTCCCGTGGAATGCGGCTCTCCTTCGCCGCATTCGCCTCCACGAAGCTGCCATCGACCGACAAGTGCTTGCCCTGCACCAATCCCACTTCCACACACTGGAGCAGCACGATCTGCCCAAACAGTTCCTCGAACAGCTTCGATTCCTGAAACCGTCCGTGCCGGTTTTTCGAGAACGTGGAGTGATGCGGAATCTCCTGATCGAAGCCCAGACCGGTGAACCAGCGCCACGCCAGGTGCATGCGCAGCTCCTCCACCAGCTTCCGCTCGCTGGTGATGCCGTACAAATAGCCGATCAACAGGATGCGCAGCAGAAGCTCGGGATCAATGGACGGCCGGCCGGTATCGCTGTAACTCGCTTTCAGCCTCTCCCGCACAAAGGCAAAGCTGATGTGCTTTTCGATCAGCCGCAGCAGATGAGTCTCAGGAACCTGATCTTCCAGGCGGAAGTAGTAGAACAGAGCTTCGGAGCGGTCGTGTTGCCCCATCATGATCAGCAGGCCTCCGACGATGAGAATCCAGAGCATGGGCAAGATCACTTTCTTCTAACATGCTTCTGCTGAATTCCACCTGCCAATCTCAGTGACTTTTTCAACACCCACAGGCGATTACACTCATCCTATGAGAGAGGATGTCAAGAAAAAACACTTCTCCATCCTCTCCGTGAGACCTCGATGGGTGCTTGCATCCAGATCCCTTCTTCTTCGTGGAGAGGATTTTGGTTTTAACGCCTGGAGCGCCACAGAGTACGACAGGGATACGGATCGCAGTTGCTGGTCTTCCTTGAGTGGTTTCATGCAGCGGTCCCGACACCATTCGTTGCGAAGCTGCGCAAGCCAACCGTTGGCTTAAGTGCCAACCATCATCCTATGTGAGGCTCGAGGCCTATGGCTTTTTTGGGTTGTGCGAGGGGGCATAGGATTGACCCGGAGACTGGGTGCTGATTCCAGCACCCGGAACGCCTAATGAGTGCATGGATACTCTCCCTCGAACCCGAGCATCGCCAGAACCGATAGGTCACTACCGAGGCATGAAACCTGGGAGACCACCTGAGCTCTGTGCAACACTCAAGCTGCTTGCGGCTTCAGTTGTTCTGCGTCGAAACGTTCCTCCTTCTTCCAAAGTGTCAAAGCTATGGCCGCGATCTTTCGTGCTAAGGTCAGACGCGCCATCTCGGGCTTCACTGCCCTTGGCCAGCAACGCTACATAGAAGTCGCGCAAGGGACCCACACCACAGCTGGCTCGGGTCGCGGCGCCCTTGAAGATCTCTTTCATTTCGTGGTTGTGATTCTGATTGAGACCACGAATCTGTTGCGGTTTTTTCGTGCGTTGCAGTTGTCCGTGCACGTAGCGATATTGCGCACTGTCGCGGGTCTCGATGCCCAGCCCACTATAGGTCCAGAGTTGCCGTTTGCTCCGGAACCGGTGCGGCGTCTGCATCAACGCGATTAAGCGGGCGGCTCGAATCGGACCGATGCACGGAATCTGACGTAGTAGTTTCGCAGCCTTGTGTTTCCGGCTCTCCGCCAATAACTCAGGGCGCAGGGTTCGTCTTAACGTCTGCAATCCATCCAACTGTTGATAGAGTAGCTCGGCACGCCGGCGCACACCGGCATGCTCGATCTTCTGTAGCCACTCTTCCCGATAACGCGGAGCATACACCTGGGTACCTGCACAAGGGATGCTCCAGCCGCGGTAGAGAGCTTTGATCCGATTCATCACCCGGTTCAGGTCTTGGCTGAGGGTCTGATAACTGCGCCCTAACTCGCGCAGCGTCCGCAGTCCATGTTCTCCGTGATAGACCGGGCGCAGCATTCCCGTACGCAACAAGTCGGCCAGCTTGCGCGCATCCACCTTGTCGCTCTTGTTGCCTTCCTTTAATAACGCATTCCGTCGCGGATCGCAGACCAGCACTTGCGCCACCTGGGGTTGCAGCAGATCGTAGAGCCAAGCCGCCCAGGTCCCTTCTTCCCAGGTCACATGCAACTCGCCCCGCAGACCGTGGATAAACTGCAGAATGCTGCTAGCTTTGGTTTCGACAATCGACTCCATTTCCAGCTTGCCACTGCTGTTGAGGACAGCGATCACCACCGCTTCCTTGTGCACGTCCATGCCGATATACTTGACATCGCGACTCATGCAGTTGCCTCCTTGAGGGAAAGATCATTCGCGCTCAACGGAGTCTTTCCCTCAAGGTAAAGTGTCATTCTTCAGCCACTTTGCCTATCTTCTCCTCTGATTCTTGCCCTACATCCCCGCGCTATACTCCACTCAACAGGACCGCTCTCTCATAATGCATTGACCCCTTTTAGGTTGGGTTTCAGGCACCTGCCGCCCTTCAATTCCCCAAAGGAGGGGAGTCAAAGGGAGGGAGTATTTTCTCATCGGGACCCCCGCCTGCTTTGACTTGCTTCGCTTTGCATACGTAAGATTCGCATCGACGAGCGTGCCAGGGGGCGCGAATTCATGCAGAGACGGGACTTGCTCAGGTCTTTGGCAGCTGCGGCAATCATGGGCGCTGCGGCCACGCTGCCTGCGTTCGCCGCTCTCCCGAAAATGAAGATCACGCGGGTGCGGGCTTACCTGCCGCCGGATCCCAACCCGCTTTTCAACCAGAGCGATGTAGTGGTCACCATCGAAACCGACGCCGGAATCACCGGCATCGGCGAAGGCGGATCGAAGGACACGCTGTCCCAGTCCGCCGGCAGATTGATTGGCCGGGACCCGCAATACATCGAACTCCTGTGGCAGGACATGAACCGCGCCTTTTTCTATCCCGCCGGCCGCGAGAAGACCCACGCCATTGGCGCGCTCGATTTAGCTTTGTGGGACATCAAGGGAAAAGTCCAAGGCCTGCCCGTGCACGAGTTGCTGGGCGGGATGGTCCGCAACTATTGCGAGTGTTACAACACGGCCGGAATTATTCCGGGCATCACGCCGGCCATGAGCATCAGGGAACGCGCCCACGCCACCATGGAGGCCGGCTATCGCGCCTTCCGCTTCGGCGCCATGGACCTTCCCGCCAATACCACTTACAACACCCGCGAGCGTGTCACCCATCTTCGCGACGAATGCACGCAGGCACGGGAAGGCGTCGGCAAAGACGGCGATTGGGTCATCGATTTCCACCAGCGCTTCGATCTCGCCGATGCCATCCGCGGCTGTAATCTGATCGAAGACCTGGCGCCGTTCTTCGTCGAAGACCCGGTTCGCACCGAGGCCTTCCTGCAGGACCTTCCGATCCTGCGCCAGAAAGTGAACGTCCCTCTGGCGGCGGGCGAGGAGTGGGGCAACCGCTGGGACTTCAACAAACTGGTGGAGGATCACGATATCGATTTTGTTCGCGCCACCCTGCCGAACGTTGGCGGCATTACCGAGATGATGAAGATCGCCGCCATTTGCGAGACCCATTTTGTCGGGATCGCTCCCCATTTCACCGGACCCATCGCGACCGCGGCCCTGGTCAACAGCCTGGGGACTTTCTCGCAGCCCGTCCTGATGGAGTACAACTACCAGGGACGGACGTTGCCGCACTTGCCGGTGTGTCTGGATTTCAAGAACGGCAAGCTCTATCCCAATGAACGGCCCGGCCTGGGGGTTGAGCTTGACTTCAAGCAGCTGACCAAGATCGCCGAAATCACAGAGCCAGTGACGGCCCGGGCCCAAACCTACTTCCGCCCGGATGGTTCAATCACGAACTGGTAAGAGTGTGGGGCGGGCGCCCTCGCCCGCCGCTTTTGACTTGGATTTTCCAGGTTGCGAAATTCATCGGCGCTCGAAGGCGGACTCAGGAACTGGACAGGGGTCTGAAGAGCAACATCAACATCAACAGCGTCGGACAGAAGTGTCCGACCCACACCACAACCCACACACCACCTTGCTATCTTTTGCCGGGGTGGAATTCTCCGCGGCTGGAGAATTGGCGGAAAGGCCATTCGCCGCTCTTGGCTGGGCTTGCGGCGGATCCGGTTGCGCCTGCCGCAGCGGCAGTTGTGGCGTCCGATCCCCAATCTGCAGGCGTGGGATGAATGCCCCACACATTGCCCGGTTCGTCGAGCGCGATGCCTACCATCCACCACTGGCCTCCGCTACCCAACGGTACACAGTTAGCAATGCGCGCGGTCACACTTCCAGCGGGAAGATCGTCCAGAGAGACGGCCAGGCCGGGCTCCAGTGCACGTGAAAGCCGCACACCGCAGCCTTGCGTATTAACCACCAGCGTGTGTCCAGACTCAGAGAAGGGGGTCGCAGGGTCGAGGCTGGTAACGCGGACCGGAATCTGGGCGCGGATTCGGGTGCTTCGCCTTCCTGTGTCAGCCGAATTTTCCGTGGAGTCCATGGTGAGGTCTCTACGATTTTACGTGCCCGGCGCGGCCGTGGCGACGGCATCCTGCGCGCGAGAGAACACTAAAGTAACCCTCTTTGCTAGGCGGTCAGGGGCTGGATGTGAATTAGCCGACCGGAAGGCATGGTCCGATCCCGGCGAAGCATATTTGCGGACGGGATTCCAGTGCGGTGGAACGACTTTTCGCAATCCGCTGTCGAAGGCCCGCGCATGCTGCCCTCCATATAGGCCAGGCCGGGACAGCGGGTGCAGGTCCCAACGTGACTGCAACTGGAGCACACCGTCAAATCCCTGGCGCGAATGGAACGCACCTCATTGAGTTCGGAAGAGTGGTTCCAGATGTCCAGAAACTTCTGCCGCCGCACGTTGCCGCTGGGCAACGGAAACTGAACGCAAGGGAAGACATCTCCGTACGGAGAAATATAAGCCAGGGTATGACCCGCGCTGCACGGATAACCCTCCATGACGTCCTCGTCCGGAGCGGGCGGAGGAGCGCAGAACTCTTCGACGTTTCCCACCAGGTTTTCGTTGTGAAAGACGCCCTCGAGTTCCGAGCCCGGGATTCGCAGATTCAGAATCGAAGTATCGCCGTCCATTTTCGGTGTGATAGTCGGGTCCAGAGTGTACTGAACGCCCAGTTCGCAGGCCAGGGCCTGCACGCCGGCATGGTCGCGCATGTTGGCCGTCATCAGAACATTGGCAATCGTGACTCGCAGTCCTTGCGCCGCGAGAAAGCGGATGGCTTCAACACCGCGGCGCAGTGAACCGGGAAGCTTGGTGATGGCGTCGTGCACCACGGGGCGATGCGAATAGATGCTGACCTGCACCTGGTCAACCCCCAATTCCAGCATGCGCCGGGCTTCCGCTTGGCCAATCATCACGGCGTTGGTTTTGATTCTTACCGCGAACATGAGATGGCGCGCGTATTCCAGAAGCTCGAAGAAATCGCGCCGCATCAGCACTTCGCCGCCGCTGAAGGTCAGGAAGAAGGTGCCGGCTTCGGCCAGTTGGTCGAGCACGCGCTTGATTTCGGCCGTGGTCATTTCGCCGTGGTCGTCGTGATCGAGATAGCAGTGCACGCAGCGTTCGTTGCAGCGGTAGGTGATGTCGAAGTGGACGGACATCGGGACGCCCAGATCCAGGGCCCGCTGGCTCATCTCCTGCATGAGGCTTACTGGTCCCAAGCTAGCTGCCCCAGGCTGACTTGACCCGGCTCACGCGGCCTCCGTGGGGCTGGCCCCTGACTCTGGAAAGGGGCGTTCCGAAACCAGGAGGATACCGTGGCTGGAGAGTTCCTCGACGAAACCCTCGGCATCGCGGTGCGCAGTTTCGAAGTCAACGTCGAACTCGGTGCAGACCTGCTGCGCCACGATCGCAGACAGCGGAGTACGTCCGTCGGCTGCCTGCCAGATCACGGTGGCCACCGGATTCAGGGTAAAGAAGGTTGAATCCACGGTGGACATGATCATCATCTCTCCGCCGAGCAGGCGAGAGGCAATGGCGGAACTCTTGGTTATGTACCTGGCGCCGTATTCTTCTGTCATTCGTGGTTCACCGGATCAAGTCCCAGACCCGCGAGTCGGGAGTAAAAGTCAAGCGCCGCACCGGAACGCGCTCCACGAACTCGCAGGCCGACTGGAAAACATTCTCCACCAGCTCGGCATCCTCGGCGAAAAAGAGAATGTTTCGCATCAGGCGGCGGATACGTTTCGGATTTCGTCATCGGCTCAATCTTGTTTTCCGGACCCTGCTTCAGGAAAAACAGAGAATCGATGCGAGCGGAACAGTTCTCTCCCACCCGCGCCAGCTCTCCCGCGAAGGGAGTTCCGCAGGCGCGATAGCAGCCATCGACATGGCGGACGTAAGACACTTCATCGGTCAGCAGAGTTACGTCCGGAGGCGCGAGGCGGGAGATCGTAGTCTTGCCGGCGCCCGAGACTCCGGAGAACAGAAAGGCCCGTCCGTTGCGAATGGCCCCGGCGGAATGCAGCAGGAAGCCTCCTTCGCGCGCCAGGATCAGGGTGTGGACAATGCGCAGAACGGAGTCAATAGAAAAAGGATTGGCAGACTGGCGAATGCGGCCGCAGCCGGCATCGGGATCCCAGTGGGCGCGAAAATCGCCTCGCCGCAGGCGCCACGTGCCATCCCGCATTTCCACTCGCACATCGTCATCGGGAGCGCGCGCGGGTCGCTTCGTCAACTCGATGTCAAATTCGAATCTGGGGGGCGCGGAGGAATCGACAAATCCAGCATAGCGGCGTGCCAGTAATTGACGGAAGGAATTGTCCTGCGTACGCAAGACGATCGGCATGCCGCCGATCTCGACCGTGATGTGATAGCTCGGATTCATTCTCGGGCAGTTCCGTGGCAGGGGATTCGAATCGTCCGTGCCTATGTTCGGCTTACTGTGCTGCTCTGACGAATGTGCCTTCACCCTGGCCATCGTTGCGGTAATTCCAGAGCCGGAGTCCGGCGCACCGGAACAGGCTCCAGTGACAGAACAAATACGCCAGAAGCCGGCGCGTGAGCGAAAGCCTGCGCGCCGGTGGAAATATCGAGTCCGAGCGCTGGATCGCCGTAACTTTGCCCAACAGTTCGCTACTTCCAATCGGGGGATCGTCAGCCGACATACAATCACCCCGGGTAATCAGCGACGCATTGTCCTGGCCCAGGTTCTTGCTCACGATCCGGTGTACAAAGAAGCGATCGCTGCGCATGTAGAGCACAATCTCACCGGGCTCGGCTTCTTCCGCACCGAGGCATTCGACGGTAAGCAGGTCGCCGGGCCAGAGAGTCGGCAGCATGCTGACTCCGGCGGCACGCAACTTCAATACGCCCCGCGATCGCAGCGCCTCGACCGCCAAACTGCACCTGACTTTGTCGAGCGCCTGAGGATCCATCGGTTAAAAATTCCGTCAGCCGCTACCGGCCAAAGACTCCCACCGGCGTGGCTTTCCGTCGGGATTACCTCAGAGGCTCACGATAACCCACCGCACTCCCGGGCGAAAGACATAATGTTGGACGCTATTGCGTGGCTGGGTACCCGCTGCACGTGACCGCCGGATACAGAAGCAGAGGCGAGCGGAATGCTTCTGTCGAAAGAGAGGCAGCGAGGGAACAGATCAAGTAAACGAGCGCAGAGATCGTTCGTATTATAGTTTCGACGATAGGAGTCCTCCGGCCCGAGCATAGAGCGCTGTCGCCGACGACTATCACTTTGCCGCAACCCGCGCCATCCCGGCTCCCCGACTCAAACTCTCCCTACGCCGGCACTTTCAGTCCAGAACTCGATTTGGTTCTCGCCTGCTGCGGTGATCAATCGGGTGGAAGCACCGGCACGCGCATCCAACAAATTCTTCGTCACGGCGTGGATTGGGAGCGCCTGGTTGAACTCGCGCATCAGCAGGGCCTGGTGCCACTGCTGTACCGCCGGTTGTCCAACGAGATGGATGCTATTCATTCACCGGGATTGGACGCCCTCCGCCGGAAAGACCAGTCCAACGCCCACCGTGCTCTTTGGCTGACCGTTGAGTTGCTGAATATTTGCCGGCATCTGCAGGCGCGCGGACTGGAAGTCTTGCCCTACAAAGGTGCGGTGCTGGCGGAGGCGCTGTATGGCAACGTCGCGCTGCGCCAATTCTCTGACCTCGATCTGCTGATTCGTTGCGATGATCTGCCCAGGATCAAGGTGGCGCTGGCGGAGTTGGGGTACGCACCGGGCCTCCACCTGTCGCAGGCCGCCGAGCGCGACTACCTGAAGTCGGGATACGAATACACCTTTGACGGTGCTCGCGGGCGCAACCTGCTGGAGATCAAGTGGCAAATTCTGCCGCGCTTCTACGCCATCGGATTCGACGTCAGCGATTTCTTCAAGAGAGCGGCCCTGATCACGATCGAGGGCCAGAAGTTGCACACGCTCTGCGACCAGGACTTGATGCTCGTGCTGTGCGTGCATGCGGCCAAGCATGCCTGGCGGCAGATTTCGTGGCTAAGCGACATTGCGCATCTGGCGCGCTCCCGGGCACTGGATTGGGCGGCGCTACGGGCAGAGGCCGAACGGCTCGGCATCGTGCGCATCGTGACCCTCACATTTCTGCTGGCCCATCAACTGCTCGGGGCAGAATTGCCGGCACAGTTCGGAGCAGAGTTCGGAGAAGAGAGGGATGCGATCGCGGAAGGTCTGATGCAACGGGTTTTGAATTTGATTGTGGCGGATGAAGAATTCGATCCGGAGACGATCGCTTATTTTCGCTTGATGACGGAATTGCGCGAGCGTCGCCGGGACCGTGTTTCTTTCTGGTGGCGGCTCCTGGTCACTCCGGGTGCTGGAGAATGGTCGGCGGTGCAGTTGCCCAGGCCGTTGTTTCCGCTCTATCGCGTGGTACGGGTTGGCCGCCTAGCCGGAAGATTGGTCAGCCGGCACTAATGGCCGGACCTCCCAGGGGCCACGTGGGGACAGCCGCCCTCGGCTGTCCGGCGGAGCAAGGCTCCGCGTTTTTTCGTTTCAGCTCCGCAGATTCCTCATCGCGCATCCCATTCGCGCAAGCTGGGGTGGCCGACTGACAAACTCGTGGGGCCCCGTCCAGGCTTCGCTTGCGCAGCCTTTTTCCCGAATCGTCGTAAACTGAACTGTGTGGGGGAAATCCCGTCAAGACCCCGCCCAATCGAAGCTTGGACGAGGCACCCTCGCGAGTTGGTATACACGATCAGGAGGCGTTCTAGCTGATGTTTACCCCGCAGCCGATTGGATTTGTAAGTACTCCGTACAAAAGCACGCGCGAGATTCCCAAGGGTCTCAACGCTAAACATGACGCCGATGGTGTGCTCAAGATCCTGCCCGAGTTTGAGCCCGGGCTTACCGACATCGAAGGCTTCTCGCATCTCTTCGTCATCTGGGAGTTCGATCGCTCCCCCAGGGAGGAATTGCGGGGAACAGACTTGCTTGCTCACCCGCCCTCCGATAATCGGTCGCATGGCGTGTTTGCGACGCGATCTCCGCGACGTCCAAATCCGATTGGCCTGACGGTTGTCGAACTGCGCCGCCGCGACGGTATCGAGTTGCACGTTCGCGGCGTCGATATGCTGGATGGAACTCCGATTCTCGACATCAAACCCTACCTGTCGAGCATCCCTTCCGAAACCTTGCGCCGTGGGTGGCTGGCCGAAGCTGAGGCGCGGCAGAAGTGACTTGCATCTCGAGGGTGCCCTGGGCGAACTTGAGATCAGCTCTTCGCGTTCTTCGCGGCTCGACTCATCCCCGCCTGCAAACCGAGTTGCACGCTGCGTTTGTATCCCGATTGATCCATCTTCGCCATCGTGCTGGCGGCGATGCCGCCCGGAGTGGCGGCTTCGTTCAGCAGCGAGTCCAGAGAAAGAATGGACTCGCGCCATGCCAGCACCCCGTCGGCCAGGGCGTGCGCGGCCGCGGTCAGGGCGGTCTTGCGATCCAGGCCGAGTTTCCCGGCGGCTTCGGCAAGCGCGGACAGCGCATGATAGCCGTGGCTGGAGGAGTAAGTCACGGTGAAGGCGTCGAACCTGCGCTCGGAAATTTCGAGGACGGTACCCACTCGCGAAAAGAAATTCCGCACTCCGCGGCGGGCTGAGACTGGCAGACCGCGGTCGAATGTTATTGCCGTAAGACCGCGCCCGGTGCGCGCCACCGGGCTGGGCATGGCGCGGGCCCAGCGCAGAGGAAGGCCCGCCCATGCGCGTAAATTCTTGAGCGGAATTCCAGCGGCCAGGCTCACAGCCGTGAGCGGGCGGGCTTGTTCCAGGCCGACTTGGCCGATCTGCTGCAACAGGTCGCGGACTCCACCGGGCCGCACCGCGACGATCAGAAGATGGGCCTGCTCGACGGCGCGATGCAGGTCAGGCTCAACCTGAACATCGTACTGGCGTTTGAGTTGACGCAGTTTGTGGGCGTTGCGATCGTGCACAACGACCGGCTGCCTGGATCCTGCCAGGCGCAGACCGGCCAGCAGCGCGCTGGTGATGCGTCCGCCACCCAGAAAGACAACGGCATTGTTTCTCACGGCTTTCATTCCAGGCCGGCGCAGGCCAGGTCCGCGGCTTCGATCAGCGTGGCAACATCTTTCTCCGTATGCGCGGTGGAGATGATCCAGTGCAGGCCGTTGGACGGAGTCATGTAAATGCCTCGTTCGAGCAGACGATGAACGAAGCGCGAGTAGAGTTGAGTATCCACGTAGGTGCAATAGTCGCGATAGTCGTGGATGCCATCACGCCCGGTAAAATAGATTTGGAACATGGGGCCGAAGCCCTGCACGATGGCCTTGACCTTGTGCCGGCGAAAAACTTCGCGCAGGCCTGAGATAGCGGCGTTTCCCACGGCGTGCAGCTTCTGATATGCGCCGTCCTCCGACAACAAGTCGAGGTTCGCGGCCACGACTTTCATGGTGAGCCGGTGTCCGTTAAAAGTGCCGTAGTGCAGCACCATGTTCTCGCTCCAGCGCATGCGATCGAGGATGGACCTCGGTCCGGCCACCGCGCCCACGGGAAATCCCGCGCCCAGGGCCTTGCCGAAGGTGCTGATGTCGGGCGTGATGCCGTAATACTCCTGACATCCGCCCGGAGCGTAGCGGAATCCGGTGACCACTTCGTCCAGGATCAACAGAGCGCCGTAATCCTGCGTGATTGCGCGAAGCCGTTCGAGATATCCCTCGCGCGGCAGGATGCAGCCCATGTTGGCCATGATCGGCTCAGTGATCACGGCGGCGAGTTCACGGCCGTGCTGCTTCATGACACGTTCGAGAGCGGCAGCGTCGTTCCATGGCGCCAATACCACATCTTCGAAGGTCGATGCCGGGATGCCTTCCGAGTCGGGCATGCGGTTCGGGTTCTCCGGCGGACCAAGCTTTTCCGGCGCATGACTGTGGGCGTTCAAAAGATAAGGATCGTACCAGCCGTGGTAATGACCTTCGAATTTGAGGAACTTTGTCCGGCCAGTGTCGGCGCGGGCCAGACGCAGGGCCAGCATGGTGGCTTCGCTGCCGCTGTTGGTGAAACGCACCACCTCGGCGGATGGCACCATGCGCCGCAAGCGCTCCGCCGCCTCAACTTCGGCGGAAGTTGCCGCCGCGAAGTGCGAGCCTTGCGCCATGGTCTGCGAAACGACTTCCACCAGCTTGGGATGAGCGTGCCCCTGAATGAGCGCGCCGAATGACATCATGAAATCGATGTATTCGTTGCCGTCGGCATCCCAGACGTGGGAGCCCTGGCCACGCTCGAGAAATACCGGGCCGGGAGAGAAAACGGCAGCACCGCGCGAAGGCGAGTTGACGCCTTCGACCAGCGATTGCTGGGAGCGCTCGAACCACTGTTGCGAGATTTTGCCAGTTGCCATAAAAGAACCGCGTAGGCCCGGACGCCCCTCGTCCGGGCAGGCGAGCGCAGCTCGCCAGAAAGCGTGCGGACTTTCGAACACTGCCGCGCCACCCAGGAAACCTCGCGGAGCTTCGCTCCGCTGGGCGGACGAGGGCGTCCGCCCCTACGCCGGTCGCGGCGTTAGTCTGCGGTGCCGCCGCCGTCCACCACCAGGGTTGCTCCCGTCATAAACGACGAGTCGTCCGAGGCCAGGAACAGCGCGGCCTTAGCTATCTCATCCGAAGTGCCGATCCGGCCCAGCGGACGGTTACTGCAGCCCGCCAGATAGTCTTCCCACTTCTGGCCGCGCATGCGGGCGTCTTCCGGGAGCATGGGCGTGTCCACGTCACCGGGGCAAATGCAGTTTACGCGGATGCCCTGGCGGCCATGATCAATGGCCATGGCCTTGGTCAGGAGCACCACGCCGCCTTTCGAAGCACAGTAGGCGATGGCGGCATCGCCGCCCACGATTCCCCATCCCGAACTGTTGTTGATGATCACGCCGCTGCGCCGCTCGATCATGCCGGGCAGGGCGAACTTCGACATCAGGAAAGTGCCTTTCAGGTTCACGTCAATTTGCAGGTCCCATTCTTCTTCGCTGCAATCGAGCGTGGTATGAGGATAGAAAATGCCGGCGTTGTTGAAGAGGATGTCGAGGCGTCCGAAGGCGCTTACGGTTTCATCGACGGCGCGTCGGCATTCATCGGCCTTGCGCACGTCGGTGCGCAGGAAGATGGCCTGCCCGCCGCCGTTCAGGATCTGTTCGATAACGGTGTGGCCGCGCTTCTCGTTGCGTCCGGTGATGGCGACTTTGGCGCCTTCCCTGGCGAAGAGAACGGCGGTGGCTTCGCCGATGCCGGAGGTACCTCCGGTGATGAGAGCGACTCTATCTTGCAAGGCGCATAAGATTGCGTAGGCCCGGACGCCCTCGTCCGGGCGGGCGAGCGTAGCTCGCCAGAAAGCTTCTGCCTCCCGGAAAACCGTTGCGGAGCTTTGCTCCGCCAGGCGGACGAGGGCGTCCGCCCCTACGTGGATCCTGCCAGGCCCGCCTCCGTCCACTACCAACGCCGTTCCGGTTACGAACGACGACGCATCACTGGCCAGATACAGCGCAGCTTGCGCGATCTCTTCCGGCTTGCCCACGCGACCCAACGGCCTCTTTGCCGCTTCCGCCAGAAATTTGTCGCCAGGCTCTCCCAGTTGCTGGGCCTCATGGCGCAGCATGGCAGTGTCAGTGTCGCCAGGGCAAATGCAGTTTACGCGAATATTCTGCGGGCCGTGATCGATCGCCATGGCCTTGGTCAATAAGACCACCGCGCCTTTCGAAGCACAGTACACCGCCGCTCTGGGTCCGCCGGCAAGGCCCCATCCGGACGCGGTGTTGATGATGGACCCTCCGCCCGCTGCAGCCATTACGGGGATGACATGGCGGGACATTAGGAAAATGGCCTTCACGTTGACCGCCATCACGCGGTCCCAGTCGGTTTCGCTGAGTTCGACCACGGAAGCGCGGCGAATGATGCCGGCGTTGTTGAACAGGATGTGGATAGCGCCAAATTCGCGGACGGCGCGTTCGGTCACGCGCCTGCAGTCGGCGGCGCTGGTGACGTCACCGGGCTCGAAGATGGCGCGACCGCCCTGCTCTGTGATTTCGGCAGCTACAGCATGCCCGGCCGATTCATTTATATCGGTCAGGACAGGACCGCAGGCGCCTTCACGGGCAAAGAGCCGGGCGGCGGTTCGTCCAATGCCGGAGGCGGCGCCGGTGATGAGAGCGGTTTTGCCCTGAAGCTGATTCTGCGGCATGAATCTCTCGGTCGTTGATGTCGCCGGGTCTTGTGTGGTCGCGGGCGACTCGCCCGCGGCTTTTCATTCAAAACCTTCGCGGGCGGGTCGCCCAGGACCACACAAGACCTACCAACTCAGCGGCTGGCCAGTCCTCCGGCGGTTTCTGCGCCATCGATGGTGTACACGTGCCCGGTGATGTAAGCGGCATCGTCGGAGGCCAGAAACGCAAACAATGCCGCGATCTCTTCCGGCTGGGCGTGACGTCCCAGGGGAACTTTGCGGTTTACCGCCTCCAGCATCTCATCGGTGTATTCGGCGCGCTGCATGGGAGTGAGCACGTATCCCGGCGCGACGGCGCACACGCGAACTTTGGGCGCCAGTTCGAGCGCCATGGACTTGGTCAGCTCGATCACTCCCGCTTTGGTGGCGTTGTAATCGGCATAGAAAGGCTGCCCGACCAGGCCATTGGTGGACGCGGTCTGCAGAATGACGCCGCTGCCGCGCTCCCACATGTGCCGCGCCGCGGTCTGTGCCATGTAAAAGACGCCGGTGAGGTTGACCGCCATCACCTTGGCCCATTCCTCGGGAGTAATGTCGAGGAAGTTGTGGCGGATGCTGATACCGGCGTTGTTGATCAGCACATCCACGCCGCCCAGCAGGCGGACGGCCTCGACGAAAGCCCCTACCACCTGCTTCAGATCAGAGACGTCGGCATGCACCGTGCCCGTCAATTTCGGAAGTTGGGCGTGGATTTGCGCCCGGCCCTTGTCGTCGCGGTCGAGCACCACCACGGCTGGCCCTTCTTCCAGAAAGCGTGCGGCCGTTGCCGCCCCGATTCCGCTTGCGCCTCCGGTGATCAGGACGCGCTTGCCCTTGAGTCCTCGCATGTTCCTCCGTGTGGCGAATCGCAGTTCAGCATAAAGCAGTGCGATCGTCGATGACAATCCAGGCGAGCCCAGAACCTTGAGCCACGAAGGACACAAAGGTACACGAAGGAGTTCAACCCCAGTCTTTCCTTCGTGTACCTTCGTGTCCTTGGTGGTTTTGGGTTTTTACAATTTCCCGCCGAAGAAGAAGACCAGTTCGATGACCAGGATGATCACTACCATGAGTTCGAGCACGAAGGCGCGGCTCTGGTTGAACTGGTCCACCATGAAGCGATAGAGGTCTTCGGCGGTTTGCAGTTTCTGGGTGACCAGGTCTTTGTAGTCGGGAACGCCGACCTTGGCCGCCGCCAGCTTGTACAGGCGGGCGGAAAACATGTCGCTGAGAAACTTGATGGCGTTGTCGGCTCGCTCGGTCAGTTCGTTCACGTCGAGCAGGACGGTATGCAGTTTGGTCGCGGCCCTCGCCAGGCGCCAGCGGGCCAGCATTCCCGTACCCTTGTCGAGGCCGGCATACACGATCCCCAGTTCGCGGGTGAGCAGTTCGTCGTAGTGACGGAACTCCAGCAACTGCGAGTTGGCGTACTCCAGAAGCTGGATGGCGGTTTCCGCTCCAGCCTCACTGTCGTAGAGGAAAGCCGCGTTCCAGCCGATTACCGCCAGGTCATTCGGGTAATAGGAAATGCGGGACTGGAGAATCTCGTTGCGCTCGCCTTCGGAAAGCTGGGCCGTTTCACCGCGCACAATCTGCGCGATGCGATCCGCCCTGGGAGGCGCACAACTCGGAGGCGGAGGGAGAACCCGCGATCTCCCGGACATGAAAAATAAAGTAGTCCTCGCTCAACCATTCCGAATAGGGCTTGACCAAAGCCGGCGCAGCCCGCTCCAGCTTCTGGCGTGCGATGCGGGATGCGTGCTTCTCAAAGTCCACGTCCCAGACCCAGCGGCTACCCATTTGAACCAGGGTGTCCCAGTCGCCGGAAAACGGCAGTTCGAAAACCACGCTGAGTACGCCGTAGTCGTAATACTTGATCTGGCCTTCCAGGCGCTCGCCACTGTCCAGGATCAACGGTTCGATGGGCTCGACCACGGGAGGCCGCTGATAGCGGACGTATCCCGGGGCAGGATGCTTGAAATTGGGCTGTTCGAGGGTGCGGGCGCCAAAAATCTGACGCAACTCGTCCAGCCGGATCTCTTCGCAAACGTCGAACTGGATCAGGACGAGGACAGACCCGCGCAGTGCCGGCTCAGCCGCCGTCCGCGTCATGCGCTCCGTCTCGGGAAGGTTAAGGATGATTTCGGAGTCTAAAGCCATAAAACCTGCTTCCCAGCCGCGGTTAAGAAGGTAGGAATGCCCCAGCTGGCAGTATCTGACTATTGTCCCAGAATCCGGGCGAGTTGGGGAGAGGCAGGGAGGTAAACATATAACCTGTTGATTACAATGCTTTTAGATCGTACAGATGAGACGCCGCGGCGGGTCTGGACAGGTATCGGCGCGCGCCTTACGCGGAGCGGTGATTTGAAGGTGTCTGCGCTGCCTTTGCCCAGGCGTGGGCCGCCGCCACGCGCCGCGAAATGGCGGGATGCGAGTGAAAAAGCCATTCCACCCAGGGGGCCGGGGAATGCTCGGCCAGGTTCTGGTCGGCCAGCTTGTTCATGGCCGAGACAAAGGGCTGGACCGTTGGAATGGACCGGAAGGCATAGCGGTCCGCCTGGCGCTCGTTGAAACGAGAGTAAGCATTGAGCAGCGGCAGCACCAGCACGGAGAGTGTGGTGGCCACCAGCATCAATAAAGGAAGATTGGCAAAATCGGACAGGGTCTCGAACATGTGCATGCGGTCAACCGCGTAGTGCAACACCAGATTCGCCGCCCAGAATCCGACAAACGTCACGCCGGCCTGCACCAGAATGCTTTTGAAGATGTGGCGGTGCACGTGGTGACCCAGTTCGTGGGCCAGAACGGCTTCGATTTCATCGGTGGAATAGTTCGCCAGCAGGGTGTCGGCGAGAATGATGCGGCGAGTGTTGCCCAGTCCGGTGAGGGCCGCATTTGCTTTCTTGCTCTTCTCTGAGAGCTTCCACTGGTAAACTCCGCGGACCCGGGTGCCGGCCCGCTCCCCCAGCTTCACCAGCCGCGCCTTTAATTCCTCATTATCAAGGGGTGCGAACTTGTAAAAGATTGGAAACAGGACCACCGGAGCGAGCTGGGCCAGCAGGACGAACAATCCCAGAAACGCCCCCCAGGCAATCAGCCACCAGTGCTGCGGCGCCTGGCGCATGATGAAGTACAGCAACTCAGTCACGATCCCGGCCAGGACCAGGCCAACCAGAAAGCCTTTGCCCTCGTCCCACAACCAGGCGCGCAACCGCATGTTGGAAAGGTGATACCGGTGTTCGAGGCGAAAACTGTAGTAGTCGAGTCCCAGTCCCAGGACTTTGGCCACAACCATGATCATCAGCAGGTACAGGAACAAGGCCAGGCCGTAGTGCTGAAACGTGGCTTCGTAAGCGATGTCGCGAAGGGCCCCGCTCCATCCCGTGGCCAGGAGCGCAACCATGAGGGCCAACCCGAGAAGAAAGTCGGCAATGCCCAGCCACCGCCGGATGCGGTTGTAATGCCGCGCCTCAGGAGAGTCGGTTGCGACCGGGACGGTAGCGGCTGCTGAAACCATTGGTGCCCGATTGATTATCGTATCGCCGGAAACGAAATGCGAGACCCAAAAGTCCAATAGTTATCAGTGTCTTCCGCGTTCTCGGCGGTTGTTCCCCTTACGCCGGGCGCCGGACAAAAACCTCCGCCACGGAGAGAATGTCGGTTACGAGTTCAGGCGACTCCGCCTCGGCATAGACCCGCAGCAGAGGCTCGGTGCCGGACATACGAAACAGGACCCAGGGGATTGCGCCGTTGCCGTTTTTGGAGGTGCCCTGGCTCGAGGCGTCAAGGAAGAACTTTATTCCGTCGAGCGCTTCCTTCCTTTTGATAGAGTAGCGGCCAAGCTGGGTGGTCTGGTCCGAGCGGGCGCGCTGGACCGCGCTTTGCTTCATCTCCTCGGTGATGTGCAGATCCCGGCGTCCGTAATGGTGCGGCCCGTACTCGCGCTGCAGATCGGCCACCAGTTGCCCCAGGGGTTTGCCCTCCTCGGCCATGACGTTGGCCAGCAACAGGCAGTTGAGGGTGCCGTCACGCTCCGGCAGGTAACGCGAATATCCGATCCCGCCGGATTCTTCTCCTCCCACCACAATCTCGTGTTCCATCATCAGGTCGGCGATGTACTTGAACCCGATGGGACACTCGATCAGCTTGCGTCCGTACCTGGCGGCGATACGGTCCGCCATGCCAGTGGTGTTGAAAGCCCGCACCACGTCCCCGGGCCACTTCTTCCGCTCCAGGGCCCAACGTAAAAGGACGGAGAAACACTTGTGTGAATCGACGAAGCTGCCATCTTCGGCGATGGCGCCGATGCGGTCCGCATCGCCGTCAACCGCCAGTCCGGCGTGACAACTTTCCTTCAGTACCGTCTGGCGCAGCATCTCCACGTGGGGCTCGATCGGCTCCGGATTGATGCCGGGGAATAACGGATTCAACTCCTGGCGGATGGCGACGTAGTCGATGCCGCGATCCTGGAAGATCCGGGTCAGCACGCCGCGTCCAGAACCGTACATGGAGTCCACCGCAAACCTGAACTTCGCCCTGGCAATGAGATCAAGATCGGCAAACCGGGAGATGGCCTCCATGTATGTCGGTTTGAGGTCAACTTCCTTGATGGAAGCCGCCTGCCCTTTGGGCATCGCCCCGGCGCCGACTTCCTCTTCAATCACCTTCATGATGGCGGGCGTGGCCGACCCGCCAAACCTGGCTTTGAACTTGACCCCGTTCCAGTTCCAGGGATTGTGACTGGAAGTGACAACCACTCCGCCGGCAGCCCCCTGGCTCTTTACGGCCAGCGAAATCGCCGGCGTCGGGGTGGAGTCCGAGGTGATCTGTACCGGAATGCCCGCCCCGGCAATGACCTCAGCTGCGACCCGGGCCGCGTGCTGGGATAGAAAACGCGTGTCATAGCCGACGACTACGCCTCGAGCCGCATCCTCATGGCGCAGAACGTAGGCCGCAATTCCCCCCGCCACACGGCGGACGTTCTCAAACGTAAAATCATCGGCAATAATGCCGCGCCAGCCGTCAGTGCCAAATTTGATCGATCGCTCGTTGGTCATTGGTCGTTGGTCGTTGGCAATCTGTCGATGTTCATCAGGTCTTGGGACTTGCTCTTGCCAACGACCAACGACGAACGACCAACGACTGCCTTTCTTACACCAGATTACGCAGCTTCTTCTCGTCCAGGTACTTCACCACTTTCCCGACATCCTGGGCCTGATCGCGAGTGGTGATCAGCAGAGCGTCTTCCGTCTCTACTACGACCAGATTGTTTACGCCCAACGCTGCGACGAATTTTCCGGGTGCGTGAATGTAATTGCCCTGAGCGTTGAGCGTGAACCATCCTTCGGCAGCGATCAGGTTGTTGTCCTTTGGCTGGCGCCGGGCCGCGTGATGCTCGTGCAGCGCAGTCCACGAACCCAGATCATTCCATCCGAAATCGGCGGGAAGGCAAATGATGTTGGAGTTCAGTTCTCCCTTGCTCGAACGCGGTTCGAGCACGGCATAATCGATGCTGATGTTCTCGCATTTGGGATAGAGCCGGGCAAAGGTGGCTGCAAACTTGCGCGTCCCGAATGTAGCTGCAATCTGCTGCAGCAATGCGGAGGTCTTTGGCAGGTGCTCCAGCAGCGCGTGCGCCAGGGTGCGGGCGCTCCACAAAAACATGCCGCTGTTCCAGAAATAATTTCCGGCTTTCACAAAGTCGGCCGCCCGTGCTGCGTCAGGCTTTTCCGTAAAGCGGCACACGCGAAGGGCATCGCCCTTGAAGGTCGAACCGGCTTCGATGTAACCGTAGCCAATCTCGGCCCGCGTGGGACGGATTCCCAGGACCACAATATTCTCTGCCGCGGCCGCGATCGCGATTCCCTTCTTCAAAACATCGCGATACGCTTTTTCGTCGCCGATTACGTGGTCGGAAGGAAACAAGCCAATCACTGCATCGGGATCGCTGTTCATCAGGATGAACGCAGCCAAACCGATGGCTGGCGCCGTGTTGCGTCCTACCGGCTCGGCGAGAATCTGTTTTGGCCCAAGCCTCGGAAGCTGGCGCATGATTTCGCGCTGCAAATGCTGGTTGGTGATGACCCAGAAACGCGCCGGCGAAGCCAGGGGCAGCAGCCTCTCAACCGTCTGCTGGATCATGGTCTGCTTTCCGTCGAGCGCCAGCAGTTGCTTGGCGCGACGCTGCCGGCTCAGCGGCCAGAAGCGGGTGCCGCGGCCGCCGGCGAGAATCACGGGATGAAAGCTGGTCTTAGCCACAGTTCAAGAAGGTCAACACCTTTCAGATCCGGCTCAACTGAGATCTGAGATCTGAAATCTGAGATCTGAAAGTCTTCGCTACAACCTCGTCTCCGGCACAGAAAGCGTCTCGCCCGGCACCGATGCCTGAAGAAACTCCACCGCCCACTGCGGACGCACCTGGAATTCGCCGACCGTCGCGGGCACGACTACGGCATCACCTCGGGCCAGCGTGACCGGATTCGCGCCGTCAGCTTCGACAATTCCGCAACCTTCCACCGCCACCAGAATGTGAACCGAGTTCTTTCCCGTGCCGCTCCGCGTGCGGAAGGAGTGCGGCTGCTTGAGTTCAAACATGTCCACTGCAAAGTAGGGCGACGAGATCAGGGGCGCGCGCCGATTAGCGCCTCCGTTCATATTTGAGGGAGCAGGCCGGACCACCTTGCCGGATCCAACTTTCTCCTTGATAGCGGCCAGGCCTTCTTTCAGATGCAATTCGCGCGGGCGTCCATAGTCATAGAGACGATACGTCGTGTCCGATTGCTGCTGGGTTTCCACGATGATCGCTCCCGGGCCAAGCGTATGCACCGTCCCGCCAGCCACGTAAATCATCTCCCCCGGATAAACGTTGACCCAGTTCAGCAGTTCCTCGGCGCGTTTCTCCGCGATGGCGCGCTCGAACTGATCGCGAGTAACGCCAGGCTTGAGACCCAGCCCGATCTGCGCACCGGGCTTCGCGTGCGCCACGTACCAGCATTCGGTCTTGCCCCAGGGCTGCCCCACCCGGCGGGCGGCCTCGTCATCCGGATGCACCTGTATGGAGAGTTTCTCGTGGGGAAACAGAAACTTCAGAAGCAACGGAAAGCGGCTGGGATCTGCAGGCGCCTCGCCCACCAGCTCGCGGCCATACTGCGAGCTCAACTCCGAGAGAGACTGCCCGCTCAAAGGGCCGTTCGCCACTTTGCAGGCGTCGCCCGTCAACCAGGCTTCGCCGATCTTCTCCTCAAACCTGTGGTTGGGATAAATCGGCGAAAGATCGAGCGTGCCCCAGGGACGCGGGTCGAAGGCAGGCTGCATCGAAAATGGATAGAGATCACTCACGCGGTGTGCATGTGGGCTACAACTCTGGAGCCAGCCCGAGGGCCTCCGGCAGGACGCCCGCCTTACAACGCCGCCAGGAACTTGCGCATGCGCTCCAGTCCGCGGTCCAGTTCGGTGACCGATGTAGCGTAGGAAACCCGGATATGTTCGCGGGTGCCGAAGCCCTCGCCGGGGACAGTGGCCACATGCGCCTCGCGCAGCAGCCGGCCTGCAACATCCGAAGCGGATTTGATGCCGCCGCGCCCGATGAAGGACGAAATATTGGGATAGGCATAGAATGCGCCTTCCGGCAGCGTGCATTGCACGCCCGGAATCGAGCGCAGCCCCTTGACCACGTGGTCGCGCAACTTGATGTATTCGAGACGCATTTCTTCCACGCATTGCTGCGGACCGTTCAACGCCGCCACCGCCGCCTTCTGCACGATGGAGGTCGGATTGGAAGTGGACTGGCTCTGCAGCTTCTGCATGGCCGCGATCACCGCCGCCGGCCCCAGCGCATAGCCCAGCCGCCAGCCCGTCATGGCATAAGTTTTCGAAAGCGATCCGATGATCAGCATGCGCTCGCGGTACTCGCGCAGCGATCCCACGGAAAACTGTTCTCCGGTGTAATTCAGATAGACATAGCACTCGTCGGAAAGCACCCAGATGCCGCGCTTGGCCGCCAGTCGAACCACCGCCTTCAAATCCTTCGGCGACATGACCGCACCCGAAGGGTTCGAGGGCGAATTCAGAATGATCATTTTGGTGCGCGGAGTCACCAGGCGCTCGATCATCTCCGCCGTCACCCGGAACCCCTGGCTTTCGTCGGCCTGCAGCAGCACGCAATTTCCACCGGCATAGCGCACGATGTCCTTGAACGACACCCAGTACGGCACCGGCAGGATGACTTCATCGCCGTGATCGACCAGCACCTGGATGGCATTGAACAGGGCGTGCTTGCCCCCAACCGACGCCATGGATTCCTCGCGCCGGTATCCGGACTGGAAATCAGTCGCATGGCGAAGCACGATGGCGTCGCGCAGCTCAGCCGTCCCGCCCACGGCGGTGTACTTCGAGAAATTATTCTGGATGGCGGCGATGGCGGCGTCCTTGACGTGCTGCGGCGTGGAAAAATGCGGTTCGCCTGCGCCGAAATCAACGACATCAATTCCCTGCTGGCGCAGCTTGTCGGCTTCGGCCACCACCGCCATAGTGGCGGAGGGCTCGATGCGGTTGATTCGTTCCGTAAGTTTGAGGGCTGGCACTGCTTCCGTAACTGGAGTCATGCTCGTTTTCCTGTCTTTATTCTTCTTGCGTCTTTCAGTTTGATGGCGGGATCAAGCTTTTCCCTGAGCCGCTGTTCCACCATTTCCGGCACCAGGTCCCGGATCGACCCGCCGAGTTTTGCCACCTCGCGCACCAGCCGGGAACTCAGATAAGAGTACTGTTCCGCCGGCATCATGAAAACCGTTTCCAGGTCGGGCTGCAGCTTGCGGTTCATCATGGCCATCTGCAGCTCGTATTCATAATCGCTGAGGGCGCGGATCCCGCGCAACACGGCACTGGCCTTGACCCGGGCCGCGTAGTCCACGGTGAGGCCGTCAAAAACGTCCACTTGAACGTTCTTGAAATCGGCAGTCAAAGCTTCCAGCATGGCGCGGCGCTCGCCCAGGCTGAACAGGGGGCTCTTCTCCGGATTGCGCAGAATGGCCACGATCAGCTCGTCGAAAATCTTGCTGCCCCGTTCAATCAAGTCCAGGTGCCCGTTGGTCGGCGGATCAAACGAGCCGGGATAGATGGCAATGACCTTCTTCAAAGAAGTCCTCATTTTCCTGACGGGCAACAGGCAGGCAAGGGTTAAAGAAGATTCTATGCGGCATAGATGAGGGATGGCAATTCTTTGGTGCCCGAGCAGGTGGAGGACGGGCGTCTCGCCCGTTAGGCAATGGACATGTTGGACGGGCGAGGACGCCCGTCCTCCATAAACACAGAGTTATCGTCTCGCGGCCGGAACCTTGGCAGCTTCCGGGGGCGCGCTCGGCATGGTGGTAACGCGAGCGCCCGTGCCCTGGGGAGCGCTTGGAGCCGCCGCCGCTGCCTGGGCCGCAGCCACAGGTTGAGCTGTCGGCGTGGTCAATCCCAGATGCTTGCGCACTTCGCCTTCCAGCTTGACGAAGGTGTCGGCATTGTCCTTCAGGAACTGGCGGGCGTTCTCGCGGCCCTGGCCGATGCGTTCGCCCTTGTAGCTGTACCAGGCGCCGGATTTTTCCAGCAGGTTATTGTTCACCGCCAGGTCGAGCAGATCGCCTTCCCGCGAAATGCCTTCCCCGTACATGATGTCGAATTCGGCCTCGCGGAAGGGCGCGGCGACCTTGTTTTTCACCACTTTCACCTTGGTGCGCGAGCCCGTGACCACGTCACCTTCCTTAATGGCAGCGATGCGGCGGATGTCCACCCGCACCGAGGAATAAAATTTCAGGGCACGGCCGCCGGTGGTGGTTTCCGGATTGCCGAACATCACTCCGATTTTTTCGCGGATCTGGTTGATGAAGATGAGGCAGGTGCGCGACTTCGAAACCGTGCCAGTTAATTTACGCAGGGCCTGCGACATGAGCCGCGCCTGCAAGCCCATATGGCTGTCGCCCATTTCGCCATCGAGTTCGGCCTTGGGGACGAGCGCGGCCACCGAATCCACCACCAGCACGTCGATTGCGCCCGAACGCACCAGGGCCTCGGTGATCTCGAGCGCCTGCTCTCCGTAGTCGGGTTGGGAGACCAGCAGGTTGTCCACATCCACGCCGAGTTTTTTGGCGTAGCCGGGATCGAGCGCATGCTCGGCATCGACGAAGGCCGCCATGCCGCCCGTCTTTTGAGCTTGAGCAACAACTTGTAATGCGATGGTGGTCTTGCCGGAAGATTCCGGTCCGAAGATTTCAACTACCCGGCCACGGGGAAAGCCGCCCACGCCCAGAGCCGCGTCGAAGGAAATTGCGCCCGTAGGAATCACGGCGATGGGGACGATGGCTTCCTTCGAGCCCAGCCGCATGATCGAGCCCTTACCAAATTGCTTTTCGATTTGCGCAAAGGCCAGATCGATTGCTTTTGTTCGTTCGTCAGCCATAAGAATGCGGCTCCTTTTTGATGATGAAGAATGCAGTAAGGTGTTTAAGCGCGGATTATACACTGGCATTGAAGCGAAGAAAAGGCGAATTTATTAGGTTCCCGGTGGAAAAATCCCAAAATAGAACCACAAGAGAGAACAGGGCAGTCTCCAATTGAGCGTCCAAGGCGTAAGCAATCAGCACTCTCTAAGGATTGACGATACGATGCAAGTCGAGTGATGGAGGCGCCACCGCGGTCTGACTCAGCATCACGTGGACTTGCCCTCGATGGTGGGTCTGGTGATTGAACAGATGACTGCATGCCACGTGCGCCGTCTCCACGTAGTCTTTGCCCTGATTGTTCGTGTACGCGAACGACCGGTTCCAAAAATCGTCGTCTAGCTTCGTGAAGAACGCCTCAATCCGCGCGTCTTCCCGTGCCCTGGCACTCTCTAGACCGGAAAAATCATCGTGCAGAATCTGGTTTAGAGGCGGGGTCACGCGTCCGCCGCTCTCGAACAGGCCCATCCACCTGCGATCACCTAGCAGAATGTGATTCAACAACCCATGAATGCTGCCGAAGGACCCCGCACGTCCTTTTCGGTACTCAGCATCATCCAACTGCCCACATTTTGCAAAGAGCCGCTCGTTCGCTATGCGATTGTACCGGGCCAGCATTTGAAAATTAGTCAGTAGGTTCACTCCATAAGCCTACACCCGATCATGTCTCGCTCGGTTTCCTTCTTAATCAAATGAACGATCCGGGGCTCTCAGCTTTGCAGGGATCGCCACCAGCGGTGTGCTGTCGTGTCCGAATGCCCGCCGCACCAGTGAACCCGTGCGCGGCGTGACCCTGTACGACCGGTAATTGACGCCCTCCCGACACGGGACTAATGTCCGCATTAGTTTTCTTTAATCTTCTGCGGCAGTTTAGCGAAGCATGACGGCCCGTCCTGGGCTGTGCCACTCCCAGGGCTGTTCTGCTCACCCCCGGCCAATCGAGTTTCACCATTGGCCCCAGTGAGCCAGGCAGCGAGGAGATGCGCGGTTCCTCCCAGTGAATAGAAATTTTGCATTGCCGGAATCCATCCGGCCGAGGGAGGTGTGTGTGAAACTCTGCAAAATGCTGGCGGCATTTGTGTATCTCGGATTGCTGGTGATCGCACCGGGAAGGCTTCAGGCTCAGCATGACCCCGGGCCGCGCGGCGGGACCGCCGGAGCTGGAGGGGTCCTACCCAATCTGAAACCCGAGGCCCAGGCTCTCTTCGACCAGGCGCTCATGCAGTTCCAGGAGGTGCAGTCCGTCTCCGGCGATATAGAAGGTGAAGATAGCGGCGGACTTGGTCCGACATTCAATGGAAATGGCTGCGCCATGTGTCACAAGCAGCCGGCCATCGGCGGCACCAGCCCCAGCGTGAACCCGCAAGTGGCTCTGGCCAAACTTCACAACGCTTCTAATAGTGTCCCCGCGTTCGTTACTGCCAACGGCCCGATTCGAGAAGCACGGTTTGTGAGGAACCGTGACGGCTCGCTGGATGGCGGGGTCCATGGCCTGTTCAGCATTGCCGGCCGCGACGATGCTCCGGGATGCAATCTGATGCAGCCGGATTTCGCCCGGCAGCTGGCCTTCAACAACGTAGTTTTCCGCATTCCGACTCCGGTTTTTGGGTTAGGCCTGGTGGAGAACACGACTGATGCCACTCTGCGGGCCAACCTGGCTGCCACACGGGACGCAAGGTCTCGCCTGGGTATTGGCGGGAGATTTAACACCAGCGGCAACGACGGCACCATCACCCGCTTCGGTTGGAAGGCCCAGAACAAGTCGCTGCTGATCTTTGCCGGTGAAGCTTATAACGTCGAGCAGGGTGTAACCAATGAAGTGTTTCCCGACGAGCGCGCCGGGGTGGACGGCTGCGTCTTCAATTCTTTGCCCGAGGACGTCAACGGGGTCAGCAATGAAGACAGGGAAAGCCCGTTCTCCGATACGGTGAACTTCGCCATATTCATGCGCCTGGCGGCACCACCGGAGCCCAGTCCAGAGACAGACTCTACCCATAACGGCTCCAATCTGTTCAACGCCATTGGCTGTGCTCTGTGCCACTCACCATCGCTGAAGGCGGGCCCGTCTGTCTTCAGTGCCAGTACGGAAGAGGTGATCTACCATCCCTTCTCGGATTTCGCCCTGCACCACATGGGCTCAGGCCTGGCGGACGGGATCAACCAGGGCGCAGCGGGTGCGGACGAATTTCGCAGCGCTCCCCTGTGGGGCATTGGTCAGCGCCTGTTCTTCCTGCACGACGGCCGCACCTCAGACTTGCTCCAGGCCATCGAGGCGCACGCTGACTGTGGAGGCACGACCTCGGATCGCTACCACAATCGCTTCCAGTACTCGCGCTGCGGCTCGGAAGCAAACGGAGTCCTCCGAAACTTCAATAGCCTCAAGCCATCGCAGGTGCAGGACATTCTGAACTTCCTGCGCTCGTTGTAACTCATCCGTCCCGGGCTGGCGGATCGCGGAGAGGCACACTCTCCGCGATTCGCAACAGCAGTTAAAAGAAATATCCTGAATAATCGCCAACACCCACCATCTGTAACGTGCTCAATCGACAGTGTGACCGCCAGACGCGACTCTCTGCTAAACTACGCGGCCATGAAAACATCCCTCGTTCGAACCCTTTTCTTACTAGTGTTCCTGGCGACCCTGGCCGCCGCCCAGGATGTCATTCCACTCTACCCCGGCACGCCGCCGGGCTCGACGCCGGAGAACTATCCCGAGAAAGAGTACTTCTCCAAAGTCTGGAACACTGAAGTGGTCACCAACGTGACCAAGCCCAGCCTGACGGTTTTCAAACCCGCTCCAGAGTTGAAAAACGGCACCGCTGCGGTGATCTGTCCGGGCGGCGGATTCATGGCGCTCTCCATCAACAGCGAAGGCATCGATGTTGCGAGGTACATGGCTGCCAGAGGCGTGACCGCATTTGTGTTGAAGTACCGCCTCGCCCACACCGGCGAGGATGCCACCCAGGAATTTATGGCGCTATTTGCCAACCGGCAGAAATTTGACGAACTGGTAGGGCCGGTCATTCCCCTGGCCGTCGCCGATGGCTTAGCGGCCGTCACCTACGTTCGGCAGCACGCCTCGGAATGGGGAGTTTCGCCCGACCGTGTCGGCATTATCGGATTCTCCGCCGGGGGAAGGGTCGCTTCCGGAGTCGCATTCCATTACCTGCCTGAAGGACGGCCCGCCTTCGTAGCGCCGATCTATGCCGGCGGGGAAATATCCAAAGATGTCCCTGTTCCAGCGGACGCACCGCCTATGTTTGTTGCGGCTGCGACCGACGATCAGCTCGGACTCGCGCCGGAAAGCGTTGCCTTGTACCAGCGGTGGACAGCCGCTCATCAATCGGCGGAACTGCACATGTACGCGAAGGGTGGCCACGGCTTTGGAATGCGCAAACAGGACCTTCCTACGGACCACTGGATTGACCGGTTCGCCGACTGGCTGGAGTTAGAAGGATGGTTGAAGAAATAGATCCAGCGGGCGCGGATTCCGTGTGGGGCAGATTCCCTCCGCCTTCCATTAGGAACCCCCGTCGAGTTGGAAGTTATTTTTGAGGTCGGGATGTAGTCGAGGGCGGTACGATGAAACATTACTGCCTGGCGGTCTCCGTGATGCTCGCATCACTTCAATTGCTGGCCCAAACCCAGGGGAAGAAACATCCGATGGAATACCCGACTCTACATCGCACGATTCAGATCGATGGGCTGTCCATTTTTTACCGGGAGGCCGGCCCGAAAGACGGACCGCTGATTCTCCTGCTGCACGGACTGCCTTCTTCGTCACGGATGTTCGAGCCACTCTTCGCCCGGCTTTCCGGCCGCTACCACATGGTTGCGCCTGATTACCCGGGCTTCGGACACAGCGACTGGCCTGACCCGAAGAAATTCGCCTATACGTTCGATCACTACGCCGAAATCATGAATCACTTCACCGAAGCACTGGCGCTCTCGCGCTTCACGATGTATATGCAGGATTACGGTGGCCCGGTAGGTTTTCGCATGGCCCTGGCGCACCCGGAGCGTATCGCAGCCCTCATCGTTCAAGACGCGGTCGCACACAACGAAGGCCTGGGTGCGAACTGGAAGACGCGGCGGGCCTTTTGGGCCGATCGCGCTGCCAATGAAAGTGCGCTGCGCACAAATCTGCTCTCGTTAGCGACGACGCAGAACCCGGCATGTCGGTAACGATCCCAACTTGGAACGCTATGACCCGGATCTCTGGACCGATGAATTTTATTTTCTCAACCAGCCGGGCCAGGCCGAGATTCAAAGCGACCTGTTCTACGACTATCGAACCAATGTGGACGCCTACCCGAAATGGCAGGCCTGGATGCGCGAGAAGCAGCCTCGGCTGCTGGTGATCTGGGGCAAGTATGACTTGTCATTCGACCCCGGCGAACCAGAACGCTACCGCAAGGACGTTCCCAAGGCGGAGGTTCACGTTCTTGAAGCTGGCCACTTCGCACTGGACACGGCTGCCGACGAGATCGCCGCGTTGGTCCGAGGTTTTGTCGGTCCTTCGCGTTGAGAAGAAAAGTTATGCCAGACAAAAGAACAGCAATCGTCACCGGAGCGAACCAGGGCATTGGAGCTGGGTTGGTCGAGGCTTTCCTAAAGAACGGTTATAACGTCGTCGGTACCTCGCTCAACGTGGCTTAATCGTTGAGCACATCACCCAGTCTGGTTTTCGTCGATGGCGATATAGGCAAGCCGGAGACTGCTGCCAAAGTTGTCGAGGCAGCGATGAAGCACTTCGGAGCCATCGATGTTCTGGTGAATAACGCAGGAATTTTTCGCACCAAGCCATTCACCGACTTTACAACCGAAGACTTCGATGCCCTGTTCTCGATCAACCTGCTGGGATTCCTCTACATGACGCAACTCACGGTGAAACAGATGCTGAAGCAAAAATCGGGCAATGTTGTCAGTATCACTGCGTCGCTCGCTGACCAGGCAGTCGCCGGCATCAATGCCTCGGTCTCCATGATTACCAAGGGAGGCTTGAATACGGTCACCCGGCATCTTGCCATGGAATATGCAAAACAAGGTATCCGCTTCAATGCCGTCGCGCCCGGCGTCGTGGATTCACCGCTTCATAAGAATGATCCCAAAGACTCTCTCAAAACGTTCCAGCCAATGGGGAAAATCGTGGAGATAAAAGACATTGTCAACGCGGTTCTATATCTGGCAGAAGCAGACCAAATAACCAGAGGTCCTCCACGTAGATGGTGGCGCCCACGCCGGCCGCTGGTAGGCACCAGGGAATAAGGAGAGTCGAGGTGAAGGAAACCGGAACAACTGAGGTATCGCGCCGCGAGCGAACTCCATCGAGTTTTTGATTGTGATCTCTCGCCTGCCGGCACCCGGCGCAAATAATTTCAGACTGCTGATCGGAGGAATCATGAGCACCGCAACCATCGCCTCTACCATCCACCGCGAACCGGAACTCCTCGGGCAAACCGTCGTGGTAATCGGCGGTAGCGCCGGCATCGGGTTCGAAACGGCCCGGCGAGCACGCGCTGAGGGGGCCAAGGTAATCCTCACCGGCCGGAATCCCGAGCCTCTACAGCGCGCCGCGAGCGAACTCAAAGCCCAGAGCACCGCCGCCTTCGACGCCACCGATCCTGCTTCCCTGGAACGGTTCTTCCGCGACCTGCCGGCCACGATCGACCACGTGATGGTGACGGCCGGCCGGCCGCGCTACGGGCGCCTTCTCGACATGGACTTCGAGGACGCGCGCCGCGCCCTCGACACGCATCTCTTGCTGACACTCCAGGTCGCCCGCAACGCCGCCCCCAAGGTGAGACCCGGAGGCACGCTGCTGTTCATGGGCGGCACCGGCGGCCGGCGCCCCGGCATCGGACTGGGGATCGTGCCGACCGTCACCGCCGCACTCCCCGCCCTCACCGCCAGCCTGGCGCTCGAGCTCGCGCCCATCCGCGTCAACCTCATCGCTGCCGGCTTCGTTGACACCCCGTTGTCGGCATCGCTGCTCGGCGATGAACTCGAAAACCGCCGCAATCAGCTTCGGGCCACGCTTCCCATCCGGCGCGTGGTCACGCCGGCCGACGTGGCTGCGCTCGCGGTACACATCATGAGCAACACCGCCCTCACGGGCGCGACTTACGACATCGACGGCGGGCAACAGCTCGTCGCTCGCTAACCAAAGGAGCACGCATGTCAACGATCCACCTCCACCAGACAACCACCTCGACGCCCGAGCAGTACGTCGCCGGGCTCACCGACTTCGGGCCTGGCCGCTCCAAGCGGCGCGTAGCCTGACCCAGCGAAGCTGGCACTGATACCTTAATGAGGACGTTTACTGAAGCGAAATGGACCATTACGATGAGTGGCCCTCGGATCGCAATCAGGGCATAACCCGGCGTCAAATGCTGGCGTCGTTGGTTCGCGACTACGGCTTTCTGCAGTCTTCCAGCCGCGGCCCGGAACAACGCAACGAACACGAGCCTCACACTCGGAGAGACGGCGACGCAATCCGGTGCCTCTCGACTATGTGGGGTTCAGCTATGAGACTGCTCAGCTCGCGGATCCCGACTTCTTCGCCGAGGACAACCAGGGACTGATATCGCTGTTTCGCTCGCTGAGCGACCATGGCGTGCTGCGCATTGGCGGCAACTCCAGCGAGTTCTGCTGGTGGAAGACAAGACCGGATGAGCATCCTCCCGAGCTTCCAGCCTCGCGCACGGCGATGAGAACTGGATGCCGCACACCTTCACTGCGATCGAGCCACGTCGCAATTGACCGTCTGGAAGGTTTCCTGCGCGCCACAGGATGGAATTGCATTTATGGCCTCAACCTCGGCGTGGGGACACCTGACCGGGACGCGGAAGAGGCGGCTATATGTCGCGAACAAGCTCGGTTCTCGTCTGCTCTATTTCCAGATCGGCAACGAACCCGAGTTCTACCGGGACTCGAACAACCGGCTGCGCCCTCCGGACTGGGACTTCGATAAGTATCTGGCACAGTGGATGACTTTTGCTCGAGCCGTGCTCAAGCGGAATCCGGATATGCGCTTTGGAGGACCCGACGTAGGTTCGAACGCGGAATGGGTGGTGCGCTTCGCGGAAGAAGCGCCGAAACAGCTGCCTGGCAAGATCGTTGCAGCTACCAGCCACTATTACGCCGAGGGTCCACCGGATAGTCCGGATACTACAGTGGCTCGCCTGCTCGCCCCGGACCCGAGGGTTGATCGCGATGTGCCACGAATCATTGCTGCGGCCAACCAATCGCATGTCCTCTACCGCATGACTGAGGGTAATTCCTGCTATCGGGGAGGAAAACCGGGACTGAGCAACGCCTTCTGCTCCGCGTTGTGGGCGGCAGATTATCTTCTTAGGCTTGCGAGTTACGGCGCCGCAGGAGTGAACCTGCACGGCGGCGGAGCCAAGCAGATTCGCATGTCACTGGGTGGCCATTTGCCGGGAGAACAGCTTTCGCCCGGCGCTGCGGCGATCGCCGCGGAGGGAAGCTTCTATACTCCGATTGCGGGCAGCCGCGAGAAAGGCTTCATCGCGCGACCGATTTTTTATGGCATGAAGTTGGCAGGTGTTCTGGCGGGAGGCAGCATGCGCCCGGTGAAGCTTGATCAATCTCCCGCAGACGCTACTGTGTGGGCGGGAGAGATGCCGGGAGGCGGTATGCGCTTCGTCCTTCTCAACCAGGACCCGCGCCAGAGATTTGAACTCGCGATTCCCTCCACCCACGGCGCCAGACTGTGGCGACTGGAGGCGCCCGATCTCACCGCGACAACCCACGTGACTCTGGCCGGGACAGCAATCAGACCGGGCGAAGCATGGAAGCCACATCGCGAAGAGCGCATCGCCAGTAAAGCCGGCGTTGTGCGCGTGACGCTCGAGCCTGCCTCTGGCGCAGCTCTGTTCTTCAATCGCACTCCCGCATGACCCGGCGGGGTGGCGGAATGGCCCGCAAATCTAGACAAACTATCAGATTAGATATAATCTAAACTTTGTGATGGACGCCGAAGCGATCAAACAGTCTCTGGAGGGCAGTGGGTTGCGTTGCACTGCGCAGCGCTACGCCGTGATGGCATTCCTGATGGACCACAAGGGGCATCCCACGGCGGCGGAAATCTTCAAAGCCGTGAATCGCATGGATCCGCGCTCTTCCCGGGCCACGACTTATAACAATCTGCGGGACCTGGTGAAGGCGGGCCTGGTGCGGGAAGTGGCTGTCGAGGGCCGGGCCGGGCGGTTCGATCTGGAAGGCATGCGCCACCACCACTTCATCTGCGACCGCTGCGGCAATGTGGAGGATGTGGATTGGTACGACGTGCCCAGGCCAGCCTCGCGGTCTCTCGGTAAACGAATCGTTCGCGAATGCCAGCTCATTTTCCGTGGACTCTGCGCGAAGTGCGCGCCGCGCCGCGCTTCCCGTTAAGCCGGGAGATGCGTGAATACATGTTGAACCGCCGATCAGTAAGCGCGTCGGCACCAGGGTGCGAACCGCGGTCTGATGGGTTCGTAGATCATTACAGTTTTTGAACTAATTCAAAGGAAGAGCATATGGAAAATTCAAAGCATATGGAAAACACACTGGCCTCTTCATCGGGGACTGTTTCCCCCGAAGTTCAGGTCAAAGATCAGGGCAAAAACAACGTCAACCGAATCCAAGTGCCCGTTCAACCACGGCGCCTCCGCGCCCACCAACCGCGACTGGTGGCCGAATCAGGTGAACCTGAACGTCCTGCATCAGCACTCCGGACCTGTCTGATCCGATGGGTAAGGAGTTCGACTACGCCCAGGAATTCAAGAGTCTTGATCTGAATGCTGTGATCAAGGACCTTCATGCGCTCATGACCGACTCGCAGGATTGGTGGCCGGCCGACTTCGGGCACTACGGAGGGCTGTTCATCCGCATGGCGTGGCACAGTGCAGGCACGTACCGCATCGGCGATGGCCGCGGCGGCGCCGGAGCCGGGCAGCAGCGCTTCGCCCCGCTCAATAGCTGGCCGGACAATGTAAACCTCGACAAGGCGCGACGGCTGCTGTGGCCGATCAAGCAGAAATACGGCCGCAAAATTTCGTGGGCTGACCTGATGATTCTCGCCGGCAACGTCGCTCTCGAGTCGATGGGCTTCAAGACCTTTGGTTTCGGCGGCGGACGCGCGGATGTGTGGGAACCCGAAGAGGACGTGTACTGGGGTCCCGAAGGCAAGTGGCTGGCGGACGAGCGCTACAGCGGCGATCGTGATCTTTCGAATCCGCTGGCTGCGGTCCAGATGGGTCTGATTTACGTGAACCCGGAAGGGCCCAATGGAAAGCCCGATCCCATCGCGGCGGGCCGGGACATTCGCGAAACCTTCAAGCGCATGGCCATGAACGACGAAGAAACCGTCGCACTGATTGCCGGCGGGCATACCTTCGGGAAGACCCACGGCGCTGCCGTTCCCGCTGACTATGTGGGCCCCGAACCAGAAGGTGCCGACATTCAGGACCAGGGCTTGGGATGGAAGAATAAATTCGGTAAAGGTTTTGGTGCTGACACTATCGGCAGCGGCCTGGAAGTCACCTGGACCCAGACGCCGACCAAGTGGAGCAACAACTTCTTCGACAATCTGTTCAGATACGACTGGGAACTGACCAAGAGCCCGGCCGGTGCGCATCAGTGGACGCCGAAAAATGGCGCAGGCAACGGCACCGTGCCGGACGCGCATGATCCGTCAAAGCGTCACGCGCCCTCCATGCTGACCACTGACCTCGCCTTGCGGTTCGATCCGGCGTACGAAAAGATTTCGCGGCGCTTCTACGAGCATCCGGACCAGTTCGCCGATGCGTTTGCCCGGGCATGGTTCAAGCTGACGCACCGCGACATGGGCCCGATCGTTCGTTATCTCGGCCCGCTCGTTCCCAAGGAGCCACTGCCGTGGCAGGATCCGATCCCGGCGGTGAATCATCCGCTGGTCAACGAGCAGGACGTTGCCGCGCTGAAGGCGAAAATCCTCGCGTCGGGCCTGTCCATTTCCCAGCTGGTCTCGACCGCCTGGGCGTCGGCGTCAACCTTCCGCGGCTCGGATAAGCGCGGCGGAGCGAACGGCGCGCGCATTCGCCTGGTGCCGCAAAAGTTCTGGGAGGTAAACCAGCCAACCGAATTGGAGAAGGTGCTGCAGAAGCTGGAAGCCATCCAGAACGAGTTCAACGCTTCCGCTTCTGGCGGGAAGAAAGTCTCGTTGGCGGACCTGATCGTTCTCGGCGGCGATGCGGCCATCGAGAAAGCCGCGAAAGACGCCGGAACCGACGTGAAGATCCCCTTCAGGCCGGGGCGCATGGACGCGTCGCAGGAGCAGACTGATGTTGAATCCTTCGAGCCGCTCGAACCCAAAGCAGATGGATTCCGCAACTATCTGCAGGCGGCAAGCAGCGCCTGTCGCCTGAGGAGATGTTGGTCGATAGGGCGCAGTTGCTGAGGCTGACGGCGCCTGAGATGACGGTCCTCGTCGGTGGCTTGCGCGTCCTGGGCGCGAATACCGGCAACTCGAAGCATGGCGTCTTCACTCAGAAGCCCGGCACGCTGACCAACGACTTCTTCGTCAACCTGCTGGACATGAACACGCAATGGCAGCCCTCCAATCACGTCCAATGGCTCCGGAGCGGTGTACGAGGGACGCGACCGCAAGACCGAACCAGGTCAAGTGGACCGGCACTCGCGTGGACCTGATCTTCGGCTCGCACTCGCAGCTGCGTGCTCTCGCGGAAGTTTATGCATCCTCGGACTCGAAGGAGAAGTTCGTGAAAGACTTCGTGGCGGCGTGGACCAAGGTGATGAACCACGATCGCTTCGAAGTGGCCGCCTGATCGCGGCCGAACAGGGCGGCCCACTAAAGCCAAATGGAGCACGGGCGTCCTCGCCCGTCATTGCGCAAGCTAGACGGGCGGGACGCCCGTCCTCCATTTTGGCTTGAGTGGGCCACTGTCTTACAGGCTATTCAGGAAAGCGACCAGCTGCGTCTTCTCCTTGTCGGTCAGGTTCATCTGGAAGCGCTCGTTGTAGAAGTTCACCAGTTCATTCAAGTCACGGGCCGCGCCGTTGTGGAAGTACGGCGCGCGTGCCGCCAGGCCCCGCAGGACTGGTCCCTTGATGCGGTTCACGTCTCCGCACTGTCCGGTCAGAAGCGCCTTGCCGGGGTCGGTCGTGTAAATCACGTAGGGCTCGGTGGACGACCCGGGGGCGGCGAACGGGTTTGTACATCCCGTGATTTCGAAAACTGGCACGTCGGGAGAGCTGAGCTGCATCAGCCCCGTAGAGATTTGCGGGTCGGTTTCGAGAGTGTTGTCATGGCCGGTTCCGATATCGAGCGGCAAGGGCAGCGAATGGTCCCCGACATTGGGCGCGTCGTGGCAGGTGGTGCAGGTTCCAGGGAACGACGCAATGGGCAGCCGAAACCCCGAGAGCGCCGGCAAGGGTCGGGTTGTCGTTCAGTCCGCGCACGCCAGTGACAGTCAAGGGATGTGAGTTGAAAAGCTTTTCTCCCGCTGCGATGTCCTGACGCGCAGCCACCTGGGCCCAGTCTCTCCGGTTTCCGGATTTCAGGTTTTCCCACGACGAATAGAGCGTGAATCCGGTGGGATTGAACGCCGCGTGGGTCGGGTCTGCGCCCAGGGTGTCGTTGATTCCTGGGTAGTAGTTTTGCGCCGAGAGATCAAGTGCTCCGCCGAATGCTCCGTACTGATTGAGCAGCCCGGCGTGGTTGTCCGCCAGTTGGGCGCTGAACAATCCCAGTTCGAAGTTGACGATGTCGGTCTGCTGCGCGATGGTCGGATGTGCACCCCTTGCGCGTGCGTAACCGTGGCTGAGACCGACTGATGCATCAGGTCGGTGAACAGGTTGGCCTGAAAGGTTTGCGGGTTAGTTCAGGGGCGCGATGGTTTCCCGCCCGTCAAACATGATCGCGCTCAGGAACCTGAGGTTGGTCGTCGGCAAGGGACGCCGGTACACCGACACCGTCTGCAGCCCGTGCCGGGATCAGTCACGATGGCGCATCCGTAGGGATCGACCACAGCGCGGATGGTGAACTGGGTGACCTGCGGGCAGTTGTATGCGAATGCGGATCAGTCCATTCTTCAGCAACAAGCTGTGCGACGCCGGATTGTTCGAACTGGTGTTCGGGCAATTGGCGCCATCCACCGCGGCAAACAGAGGATCGCGTCCGCGGGTCAGTAAAAATCGCGCCTGGATATTGTCCGTGCTCAACCCCATCGCATTACTCACGACGTGGCAGGTGGCGCAACTTCTTCCGTTGGTCCCGAGACTCTGGAAGAAGGCGGAGTTGTCCTTGATCGGACCGTTGACGTTGTAGGTGGAGATAAATCCGGTCCGATCGAGGAACGGAAACAGATTCGGAATCACCAGCGCGGTGGCTACCGTGACAAGGCTAAACACCCCCGCGACTACCCCCAATTTTCCTCGCATGGATTCTTACCCAATGTCCGATGCCAGATGGCGCGCGCATATGATTCCCTCCCAGGAATGGCAACACCGCAGTCTGCTGAGTCCCGGCGGCGCTGCAACCGACGCCGGATTATCCCTGCCCTTTCCCCTTCTGGCAAGGGAGCGCGTCTGGAAATCTAATCAAAAAAAGGTGAAGGTCTAACTGGCTCATTCCACGGCAGATTACTTATTGCGTCGGTCATCCAGACAGGGCTAGTATGGGGTGCTGAAGTGCAATACTCGCGGTACTCCATGGACACGTCCCTGGTGGTCATGAAGTTCGGCCCCTACGAGCTGTATCTCAGCTCCCGAGAACTGTACAAATGTGGAACTAAAGTTAAGCTCCGGCCTCAGCCCTTTCAGGTCTTATCTCTGTTGGTCGAACGCTCCAGCGAGGTTGTCACCCGCGAACAGCTCCGTCAGCAGCTCTGGCCCTCGGACACATTTGTAGATTTCGAACACAGCCTGAACACCGCAATCAAGGAACTGCGCGGCGTCCTGAGCGATTCGGCCACGGATCCCCGTTATATCCAAACGGTCCCCAAGCTCGGCTACCGCTTTATCTTCCCGGTTGAGCGGAGTAGTCCGGTGCAACTCCCGGCGGAGCCCACGCCGCTCACGATCCAGGCGCCGTTCCCGAATGTGCCCGCGCCGGCCGTAGCCAGCCTGTCCACGCCAGGGAAAGTGGCTCTCCCTGAGCGTCGCCGCAGTATTGCTGCTGGGGATCGGAGTCGGAGGGATGCGTATGGGAGATTTTTCGTCATTCCGCAGACACCGCAGCGTCCGCATCGATCAAGCCCCGTCCCTCGATCGCCGTTCTGGGATTCAAGAACCTGTCGGGGAAGCCGGACGAAGAGTGGATCTCAACCGCGATGGCGGAATTGCTGGGCGCGGAACTTGCCTCCGGCCGGCAGATCAGGGTGATTCCCAGCGAAAACATCGCTCGCATGAAGTTGGATTTGTCGCTGGCCCCGACCGACACCTACGGCGGGGAAACGCTGGACAAGATCCACTACCAGCTGGGCACGGACATGATCGTGTCCGGCTCGTATCTGGCGCTCACAGATGGATCCGGCACCAAACTCAGAATCGTTCTGCAAGCCCAGGACACACACACCGGCGAAACCATCGCGGCCTTTACCGAGGACGGCAGAGAGAGCGAACTCCCGCAGCTCGTTTCCGCCGGGGGTGACAGTCTGCGCCGCACACTTGGCGTCGGCTCCCTGTCGGCTACAGCCGTGCGCGAGGTACGGGCTGCGGTTCCGTCAAATTCCGAGGCGGAGCGCCTTTACGCGGAGGCGCTGGCCAGGCTCCGGGCCTTTGACGCCCTCGCCGCCCGCAGCCTGCTGGAAAAGGCCGTCGCCGCTGATCCCAATCATGCCCTCTCTCATTCCGCGCTGGCTGAGAGCCTGTCCATCCTGGGCTACGAACTCAACGCTCAAGCCGAAGCCCGGAAAGCTTTCGATCTCTCCGCCAATCTATCGCACGAAGACCGCCTCTCCGTAGAGGGCCGTTATCGCGACCTCACTCATGATCGTCCCGCGGCCCTCGAGATCTATCGCACCCTGCACGATTTCCTTCCTGATAGCCTGGAATATGGACTGCGCTTCGCCAATGCGCAGATCCGGGCTGACCACTATACCGATGCTTTGCAAACCGTTGTCGCGTTGCGCAAATTGCCGGAGCCGGAAGGCAAGGGACCCGCGCATTGATCTGATCGAAGCCTCGGCCTCGGAGAGGCTGGGCGACATGACGCGCAGTCAAAAAGCTGCTGCCGCCGGCGTAGCCCGGGCGCAAGCTCTGGGCAGCGGTCTCATGTTAGCCACCGCGCTCGATCGCGAAGCCTGGGCGTGGGTGAATCTGGGTGAACCGGACAAGGCCATCGCCGACGATACTCGCGCCCGCGAGCTCTGGCTCGCCGCGGGAGATGCTCGCAACGCCGCCAAGGCCCTCCATGGCATTGCGATTGATCAGAAGGACAAGGGAGACCTGCCCGAGGCGCAAAAATCTTTTGAGGAAGCGCTCACGCGAGTTTCGCCGAATCGGAGCCAACTGGGACATCGCCTCATGCTCCAACAATCTCGGCATCCTTCTCTCTGAGCAGGGCGATCTCGAGCACGCCCGGGAGCGGATGGAGGAGGCCCTCCGCATTCAACGCTCCCAGAATGACAAACGCGGTGTTGCCGCCGACCTCGACGATCTGGGAGATGTCGCCTTGAGCGCGGGAGACTTGTCATCGGCAAGACACATGAAAGAGGAGGCCCTTCAGGTTTTTCGCGACATCGGCGACAAGCGCGGCGAATCCATTGTGCTGTTCAACCTGGGAGAGGTGCTCTACCAGCAGGGACAGCTCGCCGGCGCCGCCGAGAAATACAATCAGGCCATGGCCCTGCAGAAGGAAATCTCCTTCGAGCGGGGCCTGAGTTACTTCGCTGGTCGGTCTGGCCGAGGTGCTGACCGCCCAGGACCGTCTGGATGAAGCGCTGGCATCGACCCAGCAGTCCCTAAGTCTGCGCGAGCACAACGAGGAGAAGAACTACTCGGCCGAGAGCGACCTGCAACTGGCCGAGATCGCTCTGGACCAGGCCAGACCCGCAGACGCAGAGTCCCTGGCCCGCAAGGCGGCATCGGTCTTTGAAAAGAACAAAGTGCCCGGCTCCGCGTCTCTGGCCTATGCCATGTTGACCCGTTCGCTTCTGGCCCAGGGGAAAGTCAGTGAAGCCCGCGCTGCCGCGGTGCACGCCGTTGCTCTGGCGAATCGGGGCAGCGATCGCATGGTCCGCATGAAGGCCGGCTTCGCGGAAGCCGAGGTGGAGACTCTGTCCGGCAAGGCAGCCGAAGCAGGACGCGATCTGAACGCTCTTCAGGCCCGGGCCAGGCATGACGGCTACGCCGTCTTCGAACTTGAGGCGCGCCTCCTTCTGGGGAGGGCCGAACTCCACGCCGGCAGACGCCGCCGCCCGCGCTCGATTGGACCGCCTTCAATCCGATGCTCGCGACAAGGGCTTTCTCCTGATTGCCCGCCAGGCATCCGCATCACTGCCGGGCGTCCGATAAAGAGTTCCGGGTGCCCCACACATCGCGCTCTTTTGTCTAGTCCTAGGACATGGCTTACAAAGCGTCCCAACACATCCCGGCTATCCCGTCCAGCGATCTCCCACCTCTTCCTACTGATCACCCTCCGGCAGCGCCCAGGCAAAGATCACGCCGCCAGTGCCGGTCACCACGTACTGGCGTTTGTCCAGTTCATAAGTCATGGGAGAAGTGTCCATCCGTTCGCTGGTGCCGGCGTGCCATAGAGTCTTGCCGTTGCTGGTATCGAGAGCGAGAACGTTGCCGGCAATGTCGCCGGTGAAAGTCAGTCCTGAGTCGGTGGTCAGCACGCCGGCGAAAATGTCTTTTCCCACGTCGTGGGTCCAGCGAATCTTGCCGGTCTGGTAGTCGATGGCTTCGATGACGCCTTTGCTCCAGACACCGTAGTCCGCTCCGGCCCAGCCGTAGGTGCCGTCGGCGGGCTTGGCAAAGTAGATCGACCAGCTGGGGTGAGCGGAAACGATGAACAGTCCGGTCTTGGGATCGAAACTGGGGGACCGGTAGTTGGTCAGGCCGCCTTCGTCGGGTGCGATCACGCGGCCGTCCGGGGCCGGTTCTTTTTCCGGGTTGGGAACCGGCCGCCCCTGTCCATCCACACCGAGGGACCAGTTCACCGGCCCGTAGGGCGTGGTAAGAAGACTCTTTCCGTTGGTCCGGTCGAGCACGAAGAAGTAGCCGTTGCGCGACGTCTGCATCAGCATCTTCCGCGGTTGGCCTCCGAAGTCGGCATCGACCAGCACCGGAGTTTCGACCGCGTCCCAATCGTGGGTGTCGTGCGGAGAGACCTGGAAAGCCCAGACCAGTTTCCCGGTGTCGGCATTGAGGGCCACGATGCTGCAGGTGTAAAGGTTGTCGCCGGGGCGCGTCTTGCCGGTCAGCACCGGCGTGGGATTGCCCGTTCCCCAATAGACCAGGTTCAGCTCCGGGTCATAGGTGCCCGTCATCCACGTCATGCCTCCCGAGGTCGTGTTCCGAGTGACGACCGGAGGCGTCACGTCCCACTGCCATTGCGTCTTGCCGGTCTCAGGATCAATCGACTTCAGGAACCCGGGGATGTTGTCCATGTCACCGCCGACGCCAACCAGCACGTGATCGCGCACCACCAGGGGCGACATGGTGGACCAGTATCCCTTTTCGTTGTCGGCGATCTGGACGTTCCAGCGGACTTTGCCGTCTTTGGCATCCAGGGAAATGAGGTGCGCATCCGGAGTGGTGAAAAACAACCAGCCCTTGTACATGGCAACGCCGCGATGCCCGATGTGGAGGCCTGGGTTGGGCGGATAGGTGTAATGCCAGATCTGATGTCCGGAGCGCGCATCCACCGCCCAGACGTTGTCCGGCACGGTGAAGTACAGGATGCCGTTGACCAGGAGGGGCGAGGACTTCAGGGCCGCCGGCTGTCCCGTCTGGAATGCCCAGGCCAGGGTGAGCGACCGAACGTTCTGCGGAGTGATCTGGGTCAGCGGACTATGGCGCCTGCCGGAATAATCCCCGTGATAGCTCGGCCAACTGTCGGCGGGCGGATTTGCAATCGTTGCCGGATCGAGACCCTGCGCCAGCACGCGGCCCGCAGAAAGAAACATCAGCGTGAACACGAGAGAATGAAAGAGCCTTATCGAAGTGATTCATGGTTCGCAATCCGGTTCGCTCCTAGCGCAGGGTTTGCAGGTAAGCCATCAGGTTGTGAACATCGTCGTCGGTGTATTTTGGCAGTAACTCGGCGTGAGCTTCGGCGGGCGCGTGGATCGTGTACTTGATCGAGTTTGCCGGCCAGGACTGATACCATCCCGCCGCGTCGGTCAGCCCGATGGTGAACTCGTCCTGATACGAGAGCTCGCCAGACACGGTCTGGCCGGAGGGCGTTGTGACCGTGACCGTCGCCTTGGCGTGACGCGGATAGAGCATTCGCTTTTCAAGCTCCAGGCCCTTATAACGCGTGGCAATGCCCGCCAGGTCGCCGGTGGGGGAATGGCAGGACGAGCAGGTTCCCGCACCATTGAAATACTGTTTGCCGGCCTCGACATTGCCGGTTTGAAGATCAGCCACCGATACACCGCGGCGGCCGCCGGGGTGCGATTCAGCCTTTTTCTTCTGCGCGTGAAGGAACGCGGAGAGTGCCGTGATCTCCGGCAGAGAAAGATTGAATGCCGGCATGCCCCTTTCCGGGCGTCCATTGCGCACGACCGGGCCGATCTTATTGCCCCGCACGTCGCTCGTGACCAGGTCTGAATCCATCAGGTTCGGCCCGGTTTCGCCGCCGAAGCCTTCGCGACCATGACAAAAGGCACAATTCTGGCCAAACACGGCTTTGCCACGCTCCACCACCGCAGCCGAGGACGCTGTGGTGACTGGCTTGGTCTGCGCTGACACAAATGCGCAACTGGCCAGCAAGGCCATACTGATGGCCACGATCGTACTGAATTTGAACCCGTTGAATTTGAAATCTTTGAATCTAGACGCAGATGAACTCGCTATCGAATGCGGCATCGAACCAAGGTCCCCCGATCGCTGGTCGCACAAATCCTGGATGACATGGCGCGGCCAGAGCGAAAACGAAGTCTAGTCCCCCGGAGTGGGCGACTGCAACGGGGCAACGTTTGTAGCTCAATTCGAAACCGCCACTTTCCAGCGAAGTCATCCTGAGGGACTTCAGTCCCGAAGAGCCTGCCCTGAGCGAAGTCGAAGGGATCTGGCGTGCATCGGCAGCAGCGCTGGGGCACAGGGGCGTATCTGCTTCGCGCCAGATCCTTCACGGCCTGAAGGCCGTTCAGGATGACGCCTGTGGGTAGAGAAATTTCAAATTGAGCTACTACCGGGGCAAACGTTAGTCTCCCCATTTTTTTCATTCAGATGTACACTTTGCGGTCTATGGACAAACTATCGCGGCGCACCATGCTGAAGGGCGCTCTCTCGGGAGCGGCCGTGGCTTCGGTCTCGTCTCTGTCGTGGTCGGAAACAACTCCTCCGACCCAGCGCAAGGGGCGCATCAAGCAGTCGGTCTCACGCTGGTGCTATAAAGACATCCCGCTCGACCAACTCTGTGCCTACGCCGCCCAGATTGGCTGTAAGGGCAGTTGACCTGCTCAAGCCGGAAGAATACGAAGTACCGCGGAAGTATGGCCTGGTGTGCAGCATGGCCTATGCCGGCGGCGGTGACATTCCCAATGCCCTGAACCGGGTCGAGAACCACGCGAAAATCGAAGAAGGTTTTCGCCAGTACATTCCGCTGGCAGCCAAGGCGGGTGTGCCGAACGTGATCACCTTCTCCGGCAACCGCGCCGGCATGTCGGACGAAGAGGGCGCGAAGAACACCATCATCGGTCTCAACCGGGTGAAGAAGATTGCCGAAGACAACGGCGTGGTCATCTGCATGGAGCTGCTCAACAGCAAGGTGAATCACAAGGACTACATGTGCGACCACACCGCCTGGGGTTTGCAGGTGGTGCAGGCGGTGAACTCACCGCACGTCAAGCTGTTGTACGACATCTACCACATGCAGATCATGGAAGGAGACCTGGTCTCGACCATTCAGCAGAACATTCAGTGGCTGGCCCACTTCCACACCGGAGGCGTCCCCGGCCGGCATGAACTCGACGGCACCCAGGAAGTGCAGTGGGATGGAGTGATGCGCGGCATCGCCGCCACCAGTTACCAGGGCTACGTGGCGCATGAGTTCGTGCCCACCCGCGATCCGCTGACCTCGCTGCGCGAGGCGGTGGATTTGTGCGATGTATGATTCTGCCCGTGTGTGTGGGGCGGGCGCCCTCGCCCGCCGCTTTTGATCTTAAGTGTTTGTCAGAACTGTTCAAACTCGTGAAACGCCACAGGGCGTGGACTGAGCCTGCGCTCATGAGCCGAAGTCGAAGGCGAGGTGTCCGCCCCACACGGCCACCACCCGGCGGATGTCCTAGCACAAGGGTAACCTCCTCCATCCGCGAAAGCGGCATCAAAATACATGCCATGCGATTCAGCGCGAAAACCGCAGGTGCACTGACGCTGTGCGGATTTGCGCTCAGTGCCGTCTTTCGCGCAGCCGCAGACCCAGCCGCCCAGAGCTCGGACGCAGCTAAGCAGGTCCGCCGCGAGCATTCCAGCCGGCGTCCGGCCCCGGCGGTATTGAGCCCGGATGATGGGTTATCGGTGATCGCCGCCGCGCTCGACGCGCGGGTCAAGGCGGCCCGGCAGCCTGATTGTTCACACCTGGTGCACGCCATCTACCTTCAGGCCGGGTTCCCCTATCCCTACGCGAGTTCTTCCGATCTTTACGACGGGACCGACGAGTTCCAGCGAGTGACGCGTCCGCAGCCCGGGGACCTGGTGGTTTGGCCGGGGCATGTGGGCATCGTGGTCAATCCGGCGCAGCGCGCCTTCTTCAGCCGGCTGCGTCGCGGGCCCGGCATCGATGCCTATGACGCGCAGTACTGGAAGCAGCGCGGACAGGTCAGGTTCTACCGCTACGTAAAGCCGGACCCGGCCCGCGCGACGACGACGCATCTGGTGAGTCAGCGGCACAAATAAATCCCTTCTGAAATCCGGTTGCGCCCGCGTGGGGCGACCGCACCCGATGCTCCCGCCTTGTGAGATAATTTTCCTTCATGGATTGCGAGGAATTTCATGGCTGAGCACAAGGTTTTCTGCGTCAAGCTGAAGAAAGAGCTTCCCGGTCTGGATGAGCTTCCGTTCGACACCGAGCTGGGCCAGAAGATCTACGACAACGTCTCCCTCGAGGCCTGGAAGGGTTGGACGGAATTCTGCAAGATGCTGCTCAACGAATACCGTCTTAACCCCGCCCGCCGCGAAGACCAGGCAGCGATCGTCAAGCAGATGGAGCAATACTTCTTCGGCGAAGGCGCGGCCCCGCCCAAAGAGTACGTGCCTCCCGCCTCGAAGTAGGTTCACATAAATGTAGGCGCGGGCGGGAGGCTCGCGCCTACATTACCCACTGCCCTATTTTGTGTGCAATTTTCATCACCCTGTAACATGGCTTTGCTAGAACTTAGGGTGATGAGTGCCGCCGTTTACGACACGCTCATTCTCTCCGACCTGCATCTGGGATCGGAGATCAGCCGCGCGGAGCAGGCCACGCGGATGCTGCGGGAAAACCGTTTTCGCCGCCTGATCCTGCTGGGCGACATTTTTTCCGACCTCAACTTTGGCCGTCTGACCAAGCCCCACTGGAAGTTCCTCGGCTACATCCGCAAACTCTCCAATCCCAAGCGCGGTATTGAGGTGGTCTGGGTAGAGGGCAACCACGATCGCGGGCTCAGCAACATCATGTCTCACCTGGTCGGCGTGAAGGTGTATGAGGAATACGAGTGGGAGTTCGAGGGCCGGCGTCACCTCGCGGTTCACGGTCACCAGTTTGACCGCTTTGCGGTTAACAATCTGCTGCTTAGCACGGTGGGAACGTTTCTGCATCTGCAGCTGCAGAAACTCGATTTCAAGGGCAAGGCCTTCTCGCGTTTTCTGGATCGCCTGAATGCCCGCTGGTTGCGGCTCTCCACGAAAGTGGCGGCGGGCGCCATCGCGCATGCCCGGCTGCGCCACGCCGATCGTGTCTTCTGTGGCCACACTCATCAGGCAACGTGCACCGAACGCGATGGCGTCGCTTACTACAATTCCGGCAGCTGGACCGATTTCCCGCCAACCTACCTGACCATCGACTCCGATGGAGTTCGTATCCACGAATACCGCGAGCAAGATGGAGATCAGGAGTCCGCCCGGAGCCTACTTCCAGCGTAGCTGAAACCGCTGACGAATCGGGGTTTCTTGAAGAGGTCGAGTACGAAAGCGTGGGCTGACTCCGCAATCCTCCCCAGCGTTTAGAAATGCAAGACAATTCCCGTGGACAGCCGGAAGTTGTTCTGGGTATTGCTGAAGAAGCGCGTCTGCAGCATGTCGCCCTGCACGCGCAAGCCGATTCCATGGATCAGCCGGTAGTCAATGCCTCCACCAAACGCGCTGGCAAACGAGGTGTCAGAGTCGGAAAAGCCGGCGGCGCTTTCGTGTATGTGTGAAGCTCCGAACAAGGCGTGGGCAAAGGGCGTGAATTTCCCTATCCCGACGGACACGCGCGGGCCCAGCACCACGGTATTGAGGTTCGTATCGGCGCTGAAGCTCGGCGAGACCGGGATATCCTGCGAGCCGTACAGGCCGCTGAAATCAACCACAAATCCGACCCAGGGAAGCACCTTGCCTTCGAGCGACCCGTTCCACCCGTTCAGGTTGGTGCGGCCGTTGGAGGAAAAGTCGGCGCTGCCGTAGGAATATCCGAAGAAGACATTTCCGCGAGTAGGGATTTGAGCCAGCGCCGCCGTGGGCAGCAGCAGGAGAATGAACGCGATGATTGTGAGTTTGGACACAGAAATTCTCATTGGCGGTTAGATGTGAAGTCAGGAAGCGTGGGTTGTGTGGGCGCGAGCGTCCTCGCTCGTGCGAAGGTCTGTGGCACCGCAGGACGAGCGAGGACGCTCGCGCCCACATTGCACTGTTAGTGCTCGCGCTGAAAGCGGTAGGGGCCGCGGTGTTCCAGCGCGAACGCCTCCGCTACCTTCAGGAACGCGCGGGCCGCGTGGGACAGGCTGGCGGCTTCGCGATAGACCAGCCGCAGTTTCCGGTGCAGGCGCAACTCCCGCACCGGGATCCTGACCAGTTCGCCGCGTGCCAGTTCGTTTTCCACACTGATCGCGGGCAGCAGCGCGACCCCGTTGCCCATGGCCACAAAGCGTTTGATGGCCTGCAGGGTGGGCAGTTCGATGTCCATGTGCAGCGGCGTCTTGTGTCGCTTGAATGCCTGAATGACTTTTTCGCGATAGGGCGAGGAGACAATGTGGGCGACGAACGACTCTGCGCCCAGTTGCCGGATACTGACCTGGGCTCTCCCCCGCGAGCGGGTGCGTGGGAGGCACCACGAAAATCAATTCGTCCAGGTAAGCGACGACGGAGTGCAGTTGCGGTTCCTGCGGATCGTAGGTGAGGACACCCAGTTCCGAGTTGTGACGCAGCACGTCCCCGGGAATATGGCTGCCCAGCGAACGCTCGACCGCAATGCGGATCATGGGATGCAGCCGGCGGAACTGGGCCAGCACCGGCAGCAGATAGAGCGCGGTAAATTCGTTGGCGGCGATGCTTAACTTGCCGCGGTGCAACTGGCGCAACTCGCCGAGCGCGCTGGCGGCATCATCGCGCAGGTTGAGCAGCCTCTCGGCGTATTCCTGCAGCACGCGCCCGGCGTCGGTCAGCCGGCCGTCGCGCGAAGAGCGGTCAAACAAAGGCTCGCCGAGATCATCCTCCAGCTTGTGAATCGACTGGCTTACCGCCGATTGGGTGCGATGCAGCTTTTCGGCTGCCCGGGAGAACTTTCCTTCCCGGAGCCACCGCGAGGAACACTTCCAGCTGCGCGAGATCCATACAAACCTACCTTAACTTACCTTCAGTTAATCATTAGCAATACTTATTAAGTAAATAATCTAATACTAACATAATAATTATAAGATTCTCTTAGCCTTGCCCTGCGCGCTAGCATAAAGCTCGTACCTGCAGGAGGGATCTCGGCATGGAACGAGCACGGATCACGGTATTCGACACTACCCTGCGCGATGGCGAGCAGTCGCCGGGATGCAGCATGAACGTGCAGGAGAAGCTGCGGCTGGCGCACCAGCTCGACCGCCTGGGCGTGGACGTCATCGAAGCCGGCTTTCCCATCGCCTCGGAAGGCGACTTTGCCGCGGTGCAGGCGATTGCCGCCACCATCCGGCGACCCGTCATCGCCGCCCTGGCCCGGGCCTGCACCCCCGATATCGAGCGCGCCTGGCAGGCCCTCAAGGGAGCCGCGCGGCCGCGCATTCACGTCTTTCTGGCCACCTCCGACATCCATCTTACAATACAAGCTCAAGATCTCGCAGCAGCAGTGCCTGGAGCAGGCGCGCGATTCGGTCCGCCTGGCCAAATCGCTGTGCGCCGACGTGGAATTTTCTCCCGAGGACGCCACCCGCACCGATCACGAATTCCTGTACCAGGTGCTCAATGCGGTGGTCGAAGCCGGGGCCACGACCCTCAATATCCCGGACACGGTCGGCTACAGCATGCCGGCGGAGTTCGGCGAGCTCATTCAGAGCATTCGACAGCGCGTGCGCGGCATCGAGAAGGTGACCATCTCGGCGCACTGTCACAACGATCTCGGACTGGCGGTCGCCAATTCGCTGGCAGCGATCGCCGCGGGTGCGCGCCAGGTGGAGTGCACGATTAACGGCATCGGAGAGCGCGCGGGCAATGCTTCACTCGAAGAAATTGTGATGGCCATGCGAGTCCGGCCCGACCGTTATCCCTATGACACCGGGATCGTCAGCGAGCAATTGTTCCCCGCGAGCCAGATGCTGGGTGAGATCACGGGCGTGCCGGTACAGCCCAACAAGGCGGTGATCGGCCGCAATGCTTTCGCGCACGAAGCCGGCATCCATCAGGACGGCATGCTGAAGAACCCGTTGACTTACGAAATCATGACCCCGCAGTCGGTGGGCGTGCCCGACTCCAAGCTGGTGCTGGGCAAGCACTCCGGACGTCATGCCCTGGGGCTGCGCTGCGAGCAGCTGGGCTTCCAGTTCGATCGCCGCGAACTGGATGAAGTCTATCGCCGGTTCGTGGTGCTGGCCGACAAGATCAAGCACGTGGAAGAACATCACCTGCTGGAGCTGATCCAGCGGGCACGAGTGGCGCGGGAACGTGTTCCGACCCTGCACGCGGACTCGGCCGCCTCGCCGGCAAAGCCGCTTCTCAAAGCCTCCAGCGGCCCCTCCCGCCACGGAGCTCAATATCGCTTTGCATCCCCCGGCCGATCATCACGCCGATCAGGAAGATTATCTCTGGGGCGTGTAGGAATTCCGGCGTAAAGTAGCGCCGGCATCTTGCCGGCTGTCCGGAGGGCATCCTGCCCTCCGTCTTCCGGGGCGGCGAGACGCCGCCCGGACAGCCGGCGGGACGCCGGCGCTACTCTGCGCGCTAGTTCCGCCATACAATACTCGCTCATGCTGCTCAACCTCACTGCCCTTCCCGGCGACGGCGTCGGACCGGAAGTTACTGACGAGGCCGTCCGCGTTCTGGAAACCATCGCTGAAGTTTTCGGGCATCAGCTCAGCGTCACCCGCAAGCCCGTCGGGGGTGCGGCTCTGCTGTCCAGCAAGGACCCGTTGCCCGCGGACACGTTGCAGAGCTGTCTGGCCTCGGGGGCGGTGTTGCTGGGAGCGGTGGGCGGGTCCCTCATTCGATAATTTTCCCAGCCATCTGCGGCCGGAGAGCGGTCTGCTGCGTCTGCGGCGCGAACTGGGGGTGTTTGCCAATCTGCGCCCGGCGTTGTGCTTTGCCGCGCTGGAAGATTGTTCGCCGCTGCGGGCGGAAGTCGTGCGCGGCACCGACGTCCTGATCGTGCGCGAGTTGCTGGGAGGCATTTACTTCGGAGAGCCGCGCAGCACGCAGGGCGCGCCGGGCAATCGCGTGGCCATCGACACCATGCGCTACGGCGAGGCCGAAATTGAGCGCATCGCGCACGTGGCTTTTGAGCTGGCGCGGTCGCGCCGCCGCAAAGTCACTTCCGTGGACAAGGCCAACGTTCTCGATTGCTCTCGCCTGTGGCGCGAGGTGGTGACCCAGGTGGGGCAGCAGTATTCCGACGTCAAGCTGAGCCACATGTATGTGGATTCGGCGGCCATGGCGCTGGTGGCGCGTCCCGCGGATTTCGACGTGGTGCTCACGGAAAATATGTTTGGCGACATTCTCTCCGACCAGGCGGGCGCCGTGGTGGGATCGCTCGGCATGTTGGGCTCGGCCAGCATTGGCGGGGCCGTCGGCCTCTACGAGCCGGTGCATGGCTCGGCGCCTGATATTGCCGGGCAGGGCATCGCCAATCCTCTGGGCGCGATTCTGTCGACGGCTATGTTGTTGCGCTATTCCTTCAAGCTTGAAACCGAGGCGGCCTGCATTGAGTCGGCGGTGGCCGCGGTGCTGGCATCGGGATCCCGAACCAAAGATCTGGCGCGGGCGGGTGAGAGCGTGCTTAGCACATCAGCGATGGGAGAGAAGGTTGCAGTCGCAGTGCGGGAACGCGCCCTGCCTGCCGGCGAGAAAGCAGCCAGCTGATCGTCCTCCCAAATTGAAAATTGGGGGCTGGATTTCCACAAAGTTTTTCCCTTCGACCGGCTGCATCTCAGACCGTCGAGAGTAGGATTCATCCAACCAATATTTATTCCGCCCGAGAGGAGGCAGAAATGCTCTCCAAATGCGCCAATCCGGGCTGCGCGGCCACTTTTCTGTATCTGCATCAGGGAAAGCTGTATCGTCTGGACACCAATGTCGAGACTATTGCCGGCACATCCACGGCAGAAACGAAAAAGCCTTCGCGGCGCGTCGAATTTTTCTGGCTGTGCAATCAGTGCGCTGCGGAAATGACGCTAGGCTACAAGCGCGGAACCGGCATCACGATTTTGCCCCTTCCGAAAGCGCTGACACGCGCCCAGACTGCGTAGGAGCGGGTGCCCTCACCCGCCCGGCGGAGCGCCGCTACGCTCGAGCTGAGAACCCGTGTTTCCCGGCCCGACGTGAAGGTCTTGTCGCTGTGGCAAAAGGTTAAAGATTGTCGAGCTGCGCTCCACCGGACAGCCGAGGGCGGCTGTCCCCACGCGCCCTCACTAGGTGCCGGTGGCCAGCATCTCGCAGACGCGCTGGATCTCGTCGCGCTGGGCGACACTCAAGGCCAGAAATTCAAAGCCGTGGCGCAATCCGTCGCGATATCGCACCAGGGCGCGAAACCTGATGGGAAACGGCGCCATGGGCAATGCCAGTTCCATGGAGACGACTTCCCCGGGCTCCAGTTCACCGGTCAGGGTGGCCCCGATGCCATCTTCTCCGAGTTCGCTCGATCGCCCCCAAAAAGATACGTTCTCTCCGGAACGGAAAACGTAAACTGACACGCGAACGTCGAGTGGGTGACGGGGGAAGCGGCGCGACGCGCGGGAATCAGATTTGGGATCGGTCAGTGGGCTGCTCATGTGGCGCCTCGGAGAACGTTGTTGTCCCGGCGTCCTCGTCTCCGCCGCGAGGACGGGATGCCCTCGGGACAGGCGGCAGGATGCCGGCGCTACGCAAGGCTCGGTCGGTCAAGGTGCTAGTTTCCATGCAGAGGGTATCCCGCCTCCAGCGGAAGTTTGCTTTCAATCCGCAAGACGGTAATGCCTCCGGTTATCGAGTACACGTCCACCAGACCCACGGCGCCGGGCGTGGATTCCACAGCCTCCACCACGGCCTTGTCGGAATTCACCACCACGATGGCGGGATGATTCGCTCTGCCGTGATTGGCATTGCTGATGAGAGCACTGACCTCGTCGCTCGACATGCCATAGACTTTCTCCAGCACCAGCTTCATCTCTGTCGCCGCCGGATTGAGGCTGAAGAAAGTGACCGGTTTGCCCTTGGGCCAGCGGCTGGTCTGCCCCTTGCAGATCCTGACCAGCTCGGCCATGCTGACCTCGGTCACACCATTGGATTTGTTGGCGACCAGCGCCATGTCTTTGGCCCAGGCTGCGGCAAAGCAACCCGCGACTGCCAGCCACGCCCCAAATACATATCGCCAAAGCACAGCTCTCCCCCAGACAGTGAAAACCTGTCCCCCGATTGTCCTCGAAGCCGCAGAGTTGCTCAATGCCAACCGGCGCCGGGTTACCAGCAGAGACACTACACAGAACTACGTGGGGACAGCCGCCCTCGTCTGTCCGGTCGAGCGCAGCTCGACATCTTCTTGCATGCCGCCAAAAAACAACGGAGCTTCGCTCCACCGGGCAGATGAGGACATCTGCCGCTACGCAAGGTCCGTGTCGTATCATCTCCTGCATGGCAGCCCTGCCCGAGCCTTCTTCCATTCTGAGCTTCGAGGACGCGCGTCACCTGGTGGAAGAGCACACCGCGCATTTGCGTCCCCACGGCAAGGAACTGGTGGAGTTGCTCGAAGGCGCCGGACAGATTCTGGCCGAGCCGGTGCTTGCCGACAGAAATTTCCCGCCGTTTCCCCGTGCCATGCGCGATGGGTATGCGGTACGGGCCGCTGACCTTTCCCGTCTGCCCGCGACCCTCGAAGTAATCGGAGAAATCAAGGCGGGCGCCCGCACTGAAGATGTTCCCACGCTGCAAGCGGGTCAGGCCGCGGCCATCATGACGGGCGCGCCCGCGCCTCCAGGTTCAGATGCGGTGGTGATGGTGGAGCACACTGCACGAGATGGGGGACGGGTCCAGATCATGAAACCGGTGGCCGCGGGCGACAACATCGCCGCCATCGCCTCCGAAGCGAAGCGCGGTGAGCGGTTGCTGTCTCCCGGAGCACGGCTCGACTACGCCGCCATTGCGGTGGCCGCGTCGGTGGGGCGAAGCCGCCTGCTGGTTTACCGCAAACCGAAAGTGGCCATCCTCTCCACCGGCGACGAAATCGTGGACATCGACGTTCCCCCGGCGGCCACCCAGATTCGCAACTCGAATACTTATTCGCTGGCGGCCCAAGTGCAGGCTGCGGGCGGAGAACCGGTGCTGCTGCCGATTGCGCCCGACGAACCCGCCCGCTTGCGCGAACTCATCGCCGACGCCCTGGAGTCCGATCTGGTGCTGCTGGCGGGCGGAGTGTCGATGGGCAAGTACGATCTGGTTGAAGCCGTCCTCGCGGAATTCCAGGCAGAATTCTTCTTCACCGGAGTCCTCATTCAACCCGGAAAGCCGGCAGTGTTCGGCCGAGTCCCGTGTGGCCGCGGGCGACTCGCCCGCGAGTCGGCATCTTCCCCGGCCCACGTTTACTTCTTCGGACTGCCCGGCAATCCAGTCTCGACCATGGTGACGTTCGAACTCTTCGCCCGCCCGGTGCTGGAGGCGCTGGCCGGCATGGCGCCGCGCAAGTTGGCATTTCTACAGGCCCGGCTGAAGTCGGAGATAAAAACAAAAACCGGTCTGAAGCGGTTTCTGCCGGCAATTCTGTCGGGAGAGTTCGAACACGCGGAAGTGGAACTGGTGGCGTGGCATGGCTCCGGCGACGTGGCAGCGATGGCCGGGCAAATTGCTATGTCGTCATTCCCCCAGACCGCGATCGAATCGCGGCCGGGAGAGATCCGTAGCTGTCCTGATGGGTAGCAGCGCGTCGGCATGGCAGAAAAAAGTGTGGTCGGACACTCCCTTCGACTGTCTGGGCCACGGATTAACGCGGATTTTCGACGGATTAAATTCTTAGAGCTTTACCTTCTTAGGTTCATCCGGGTGTTGATCCGCGTTAATCCGTGGCAGCAGCCGAAGGGAGCGTCCGATCCACATAACCAGATGTGTTGCTAAGATAATGCTGGTCGCCGTGGAGGCAAGTGGCACAAAAGCTCTCACACTACGATAGGACCGGCCGCGCCAAAATGGTGGATGTTTCCGCGAAAGCTGCCAGCCGGCGTGAAGCCGCCGCCAGCGCCTTCGTCGCGCTGAAGCCTGCCGTGCTGAAGGCGCTGCCGAAAAATCCCAAGGGCAATCCACTCGAAGTGGCGCGGCTGGCGGGGATCATGGCGGCCAAGCGCACGTCTGATCTGATCCCGATGTGCCATCCCTTGCCGCTTTCCCACGTTGATGTGACCATGCGGCTGTGCGAGAATGGCGTCGCCATTAGCTCAAAAGTTATCACCACGGCGGTTACGGGAGTGGAAATGGAAGCCCTGGTCGCGGCCAGCATCGCCGCCCTGACCGTGTACGATATGTGTAAAGCGCTGGACAAGGGAATCGAGATCCGGGAGATCGTGCTCGAGCACAAATCCGGAGGCAAGAGCGGTAACTACACCCGAGTTCGAAAGAAGGCCCGCAAGAAGACCTAGCCCTGTCATGCCGAATAGCGTCAAAGTCCTGCTGGTGGACGACAATCCCATGGTCCTGGGACTGCTGCACGGCGCTCTGACCGCGCTGGCCAGCGTCACCACTTCCAGCGACACGGCCGACGCCCTGCTGAAGGCGGTGGACGACCCGCCCGATCTGCTGGTCAGCGACTACCGCATGCCCGGTATGGACGGCCACCAGTTGGTCGAGCGGCTGCGCAGCCGTCCCAAGACCGCGGGCATTGCCGTGATCCTGCTGGCCAGCAAGGCCGATATCTCGGAGAAAGCTTTCCAGCCAGGAACCGGTGGATGACTTTGTCGAAAAGCCCTTCTTTCTCAAAGAGGCCACGCAGCGCATCAAGCGCGTGATCGACAAGATTGCGCTGGAAAAAATGGCGAAGACCGCACCCTCCGACGGCGTCCTGCGCGGCAGCCTGGCGCAGATGAACGTGATCGACCTGGTGCAATCGCTCGAAATGGGACGCAAGAGCTGCGCCCTTACGCTCACCAACGAACGCGATAAATGCGAAATGTATTTCAGCGAGGGCCAGGTGACCCACGCGGCTTACGGCTCGCTCACCGGAGACAAGGCTGTTTTCAAAGTCTTGAGTTGGACGGGCGGCAACTTCCAGATCAACTTCGAAGGCAAGACCAGCAAACAGACCACCACGTTAAACACCCAGGGCCTGCTGATGGAAGGCCTGCGCATGCTCGACGAATCCAAGCGCGACGATGGCCCCTCCGAGGAAGAAGAGGAAGATGTCCTCCTCGACTCCTGAAGCTCTTACTGCCGCCGTCCTCACCGTCAGCGATTCTTCGGCCCGCGGCGAGCGCGCCGATCTCTCTGGTCCAGCGGTTGCGGAAATCCTGAAGCGCAAGAATTTCGAGGTCGTTGCCACCGAAATCGTGGCCGACGATCAGCCTGCCATTCAACAGGCGATTGTCCGGCTGGCGGGAAAGGCCCGCCTGGTAGTGACCACCGGAGGCACCGGAATCGCCGAACGCGACCTAACCCCCGAAGCCACGCGCGCGGTGTGCAGCCGCCTGCTGGAAGGCGTAGCCGAACGCATGCGCTTCGAGGGCTCCAAAAAGACCCCCAGGGCGGCCCTCAGCCGGGCCCTCTGTGGAGTGCGTGAGAGGTCGTTGGTCCTGAACCTGCCGGGAAGTCCCCGCGGCGCGGCTGAATCACTCGAAGCCGTGATTGACCTAGTACCGCATGCCCTCGAGTTGCTGATCGGAAATACGAAGCACACCTGAGCGCGTGTGTGGTCAGGGAAGTGTGTGGGTCAGTTTGAACTTTCTCTTTACCAACTGGCGTCATCCTGAACGGCCTTCAGGCCGTGAAGGATCTGGCGTGAAGCAGATCCTCTCTTTGCCACTGCGTTGTCGCTGGTGCGCGCCAGATCCCTTCGACTTCGCTCAGGGCAGGCTCTTCGGGACTAAAGTCCCTCAGGATGACGCCGCTGTAAGGGGATGGCTTCGAATTGAGCTACTACCACCCGATCACACTTTGTTTAGGACGGTTCGGATAAACTGCTAGGCTTACCTATTGGAAACCATCAAACACATATTCCTGCGCTACTCGGCGTTCCTCTGGGGACTGCTGAAGCCTCTGGGGGCGTGGGGAGTTTTTGCCATCGCGGCGCTGGACGGCGCCGCTCTCGGGTTGCCCATGGACCCGATCGTGGCCACTTACGTGTACCAGAATCGCTCCCGGTTCCTGCTGTACGTGCTCATGGCCGCGACCGGATCGACGGTGGGCAGTATCGTGATCTACGGCATCGGATATCTGGGTGGCGAGGAACTGTTGCGCAAGCGTATCTCGCCCGAGCGCTTCGACAAATTTCATCGGGCTTTCCAGAAGCATCCTTTCTGGAGCCTGATGCTTCCCGCCATGCTGCCGCCGCCCACACCGTTCAAGCTGTTTGCGCTGGCGGCGGCAGTCTCGGAGATGCAGTTCAGCCATTTCCTGCTGGCCATTTTCGCGGGCCGATTTGTGCGCTTCCTGATGTTGTCCATTCTTACCCTGTTGTTCGGTCCCCAGTTCGTACACATCTCCGGAGCCATTTTCCGCGAGCATTGGGCGCTGGTGCTGGCAGGGGTGGCAGTGGGATTGATTATCTGGCTGGTAGTGATCAGGCTAAAGAAGAGAAAAATGTAGGGCGAGCGTCCGCTCGTGCGGTTTTGGAATCACTAAAGACCACGTGGGGACAGCCGCCCCGGCTGTCCGGCGGAGCGGAGCTCCGCTAGTTCTGTCTAGAGGAAAAAACCCTGTCGAGCCGCTGCTCGACCAGACAGCCGAGGGCGGCTGTCCCCACGCATTTTACGCTGCGGCCGCGTGGTCGCCTTTACCCTGGGCCTCGGACAACGCCGCGAGCACCACCGGCGTCGCGAAAAATACGGAGGTAAACAGTAGATCGCCTTCCACTCCCTGGCGGAAGAAGGGCAAAGCCAGCGTGTATGACGTCATCAGTCCACCGAAGTTCTTGGGATACATGTCATAGGCCGCCCACACCGCAAAATTGCTGATCACGAAGAAGGAAACCGAACTCGTCAGAGCGGCGCCAATCACGGGCAGAGGCTTCGCGTTGGCGCGCAGCCGGGTCCCCAGCCACAGCACGGCCGCATACCATGCCCAGGTCACGAAATGGTCCCAGACAAACGGGTAGGCATAGACCACTTTGGTAAGAACCACGTCCGAAGCTGCCATCACCACCAGCGGCACCCACAGGAAGCGCCGCGGGCCGCGTGCTCCGAAGAAAAGCAGGGCTGCCGCTACCGGGGTAAACGTCCAGGGATGAGGCATGAACCGAACTGCGACGGCAAGCGCGAGGAACAGGTAGGCCAGCATGATCACCTCAATCGGCAGCAATGATTGTGGCGCGCCCCGAGCGCCGCGTCAAGCGTTGTGGATTATGCTGACGCTGGTGCTGACCATGTGGTCGCGGGCGACCTCGCCCGCGTAAACGGCCGGACATAATTGAAAAGCCGGGGAGAAAGTGAAGAGAACAAGTCAAAGGCAAAAAACCGTCAGCAAGGTCAAAAGCCAAGAACCCAAGGCAAAGTCAAGAGCCGCGGGCGGGGTCGCCCGCGCCACACAGACGCAGCTATGGCTTGTCTCTGGCCTGACGGCTGCGCGTTCCGAATGCTTCCCGCACGACATTCAGATTCCGATCGAGCTCTACGCTCGCGCCCAGCACTCCGCGCCGAGCTTGTCCGGGATAGTCATAGCGCAGGTCGCGGAATCGAACGATGTAACCCGACCCGATCTCCTCCGGTTCGACCACGGGATACTGTGCCCAGTCCAGATAGACCCGCCCCAGGCCGCTGCGTTTGGCCGCCAGCGTCACTGGCGTCTCCTCCGCCTTGCGGCGGATTTGCATCCGAGCCCTCGGGGTCAGCGTCGGGGATGGAAGAATCCACCAGCATGGTGGCAAAGAAATTCCGGGTCTCCACCACGCCATACCACTTGAACGGATTCAGCCAGTAGGGGTAAGCCGAAACCCGCACCGGATCAGCTCCGTCGTAGAGCCGGGAATTCGAGAGCGTTGACGGCGCGCCGGTGCTCATAGTCGCGCACGCCCCAGACCGCGATCACGCCCAGCAGCGCAATCACGGCAGCCAGGCGCCCGGCGGGGCCTTTGCGGCGCACTCCGATCTCATCGTTGATCAGGGAGAAGAGTGCGGGCACGACCAGGCCGCCGATCAGCAGAATGAGAAGCAGGGGCTCGATGATGAAAACGATGTCCCACGAATACCACTTCTCCCAGAACGGCCAGAACGGACGTACGCCGTAGTTATTGGTGAAGTCGAGCAGGATGTGCGTAGTGCCGGCAAGATAGGCGAACAGGAATAGCAGACCCCAGCGCGGCGGCAGATTCGGATCTTTCACCTTGCGCCCGCGCAGACGCCAGATGAAATACATCAGGCCCAACCACCAGCGCCTGCACCAGCACGAGCCCAAGAAACGAATGAGTGAAGCCGCGATGATGAGCAAAGCCAAAGACCGGGTCCTTGAAATTTCCCAGGATGTCGATATCGGGGGCTTCCGCCGCCAGGGTCATGGTGGCCGTGGCCAGCGCCGTCTTCCGGTTGAACCCGGCGCGGGCGAGACAGGCCCCGGTAAGAAAGTGGGTAACGGGTTCCAAAGTTTATTGTAGCGCGGCGAGCCGTGTGGGTCGGACACTCCCTTCGACTTCGCTCAGGGCAGGCTCTGTCCGACGCTTTTGATCTTGCCTTGGTGTTGGTTCTGGTTCTGTGCACTACCGGGCAGATCCAGATACCAGGATCAAAGTCAAAGGCGTCGGACAGGAGTGTCCGACCCACACGGGAACAGCAATGTCAGGGCGTCGGGAACGATGCTGATTGTGGCGGGCAGCGTCCCCAGCAATTCTCCGTCGGCTTCCACAAAGATGCGGGAATTCGCGGCCGCATCAATCCTCGTCCGGCAATCTATCTTCAGCCCATCCACCAGATCGATTCCATTCACCTGCCAGCGCGCCCCCACCAGCCCGCGCACGATGTAGGTCAGATACGCCAGGCGGTTGCGGGTGCGAAAAAGCACCAGCCGCAAGTCGTTGCGATCGAGCGCAGCCCCCGGCGCCAGCTCGCGCAGCACGCCTCCAAAGTTCCGGATGCGAACCGCCAGCAGTTGAGAGACCTCCATCGGCGAATCCGGGTGCATCTCGACCGCAAATTTTTCCATGGGATGAGTCAGCCACAGGCGCGTGGCTTTGGCGTAGTAGGCAGCCATGCCGAGATGGCCTTTGACCAGCGGGTTCAACTTGTAGAACAGATGCGCATCGGCGCCGATGCCAGCCGCGACCGTGAAGAACCGGGATCCTCGCTTGCCTTCAAGATCGGTATATTCCACGCGGCCCAGGGCAATGCGCCGAGGCGTTGCTGTCAGAAGCGCCCGCGCCGCACCCGTCGGCGAAAGCGGCAATCGCAGATCGTGAGCCAGCGCATTGGCTGTGCCCAGAGGAATGATGCCCAGGGCTGCATCGCTTCCCGACCATGCCCTGGAGAACGTCATGTGCAGTGCCATCGCCGCCACAGGCAATGACGGTGTCACATCCGGCGGCGATGGCCTGGCGCGCCTGTTCGCCCGCGTCGGCCTGGCTCCGGGTGGGTTCCGCCGTTACCTCGACCCCGGCCTGGCGCAACACTGCCGAGACCGCTTCAACGTCCGCCAGCCGCCGCGCCCGGCGCCGGCCAGAGAGCGGGTTGTAGAAGAGAGCGGCCTTGCGCATGAAGATCGGAATGGGAGATCAGGATGGATTGTACTGGAAGCGGAGCGGGCCTTCCGGTTGCGCCGGGCGGTGCTTTTTACTAAGCTACCTCTGCTCGGGGGCCCTTTCATCTTTCGCTAGGCCATTCATCCTTGGAGGGAGAACTGCCATGAGAACCTGGCTCTCGCTTTTGTTCGCCCTGTTGCTGAGCGGCATGGTCGCGGCTCAGACTCATCCGGCCCAGAATCATTCAGCCCACGCTCAGCCGAAGCCGGCCACGCTGATGACCGGGCTGGGAGACTTGCATCACGCTGTCTCCACCAAAAATCCGCAGGCGCAGCAATTCTTCGATCAGGGCTTGCGCCTGATCTACGCCTTCAACCACGACGAGGCCGCGCGGTCCTTTCAGCGCGCCGCCGATCTCGACCCCAAACTCGCGATGGCCTACTGGGGAGTGGCTGAAGCCGTGGGACCGAACTACAACGATCCCGCCAGCGATGAGCGCTTTGCCGAGGCCCACAACGCCATCCAGAAAGCGGTCGATCTCTCCGCCAACGCTTCGCCCGCCGAGCAAGCTTACATTCAGGCCATGGCGCTGCGATTCCCGGCCGACCCTAAAGCCGACCGCCGGCAGGCCGCCGAGGCATATCACGACGCCATGCGCGAGGTGGTCAAGAACTTTCCCGACGATCTGGACGCCGCCACGCTGTTCGCCGAGTCCGGCATGAACCTGCACCCCTGGGGCTTGTGGCACCGCGACGGAACGCCGGAAGCCGGCACTGAAGAAATCGTGGCCACGCTCGAATCGGTGATCAAGCGCGATCCCAACCACTGGGCGCGATCCATTACTACATTCACGCCGTCGAAGCTTCAGCATCTCCGGAGCGGGCGCTGGCGGGTGCGAACCGCCTGGCCGCCATGGCGCCCAGCCGCCGGACACCTCGTCCACATGCCGGCCCATGTTTACATTCGCACCGGCGACTACGCCGCGGCGGTCAAGACCAACGAGGCGGCAGCCATTGCCGATCGCGCCTACATCAAGGCCAGCGGAGCGCAGGGCCTCTACCCGATGATGTACTACAGCCACAATCTGCATTTCATCGCCATGTGCTCCGCCATGAACGGCGATTACCCCGAGGCCATGAAGAGTGCGCAGATGCTGGCTGCCCACGTGCGGCCGCACGTAAAGGATATGCCGCCGCTCGAAGGCTTCGTGACCATCCCGATCGCGGTGGACGTCCGTTTCCGCAAGTGGGATGAAATTCTGAAGATGCCGAAACCCGATCCCGAAATGAAGACTGAGACTGTGTTCTGGCACTTCGCCCGCGGCATGGCGCTGGCCGCCAAGGGCAAGCCGGATGAAGCCCAGGCCGACTACGAGGTGGTAGCCGGCGCGGAGAAGAACACGCCGGAAGATGTGGTCTTCGCCATGCCCGTAAATAACAAGACCAAAGACGTCTTGAAGATCGCCCGGGATGTGTTGGGCGCTAAGATTGCCCTGGCGAAAAAGGACAGCTGCCACCGCCATCGCGCAATGCAGGAAAGCGCCGTGACGGTCCAGGATTCGCTGAAGTACAACGAACCGGAAGACTGGTTCTTCCCGGTGCGCGAGTCGCTGGGCGCGGCGCTGCTGATGAACGGCGATGCTGCCGGGAGCGGAGAAAGTCTTCCGCGAGGACCTGGACCGTCATCCGCGTAACCCGCGTTCGCTGTTCGGACTGGAAGCAGGCCCTGAAAGCGCAAAAGCGCGACTACGATGCGGCCTTCGTGCAAAAACGATTCCAGGCGTCCTGGAAGGGCGACCATGCAATTGAAGGTAGAAGACCTGGTGTAGGTCCACCGGCCACGTGGGGACAGCCGCCCTCGGCTGTCCCGGCGAGCGAAGCTCGCCATTCTTCGCTGCAGAAAGACAGAACTGCGGAGCTTCGCTCCGCCGGACAGCCGAGAGCCTGCCCTGAGCGAAGTCGAAGGGGCGGCTGTCCCCACATAGTCATTGCTGCTGCCCGAATATAATCTCTCAGTCATGCCTGCCGCGACCAAGGGGACCGAAAAAAAGATCGAAGCACTGCGGGACAAGATCCGCCACCACGAATACCGCTACTACGTTCTCGACGATCCCGAAATTTCCGACGCCGAATTCGACCAGCTCATGATTGAGCTGAAGAAGCTCGAAGACGTTCATCCGGAACTGGTGACGCCCGACTCGCCCACCCAGCGCGTCGGCGGCAAGCCGCGCGAGGGCTTCGTCAAAGCGCCGCACTCCTCGCCCATGCTGTCACTGGACAACACTTACAGCGAGGACGAACTGCGCAACTGGGAGCGCCGCGTGCATGAACTCAGCGGCCGAGACGAGATCGACTACGTGTGCGAACTGAAGCTCGACGGCATGTCGCTGGCCCTGCACTACGAGAATGGCAAACTGGTCCGCGGCATCACTCGCGGCGACGGGACCATCGGCGAAGACGTCACCCTGAACGTGCGCACGGTGCGGTCGATTCCGCTCTCGATTCCGCTGGACAAGCTGAAGAAAGCCGGGATTCCCGCCAATTTCGAAGTCCGCGGCGAAATGCTCATGCCCATCGCCTCCTTCAAGAAAATGAACCAGGAGCGCGAGCAAAAGGGCCTGTCCGTTTTCGCCAACCCGCGCAACGCCACCGCCGGCACCGTCCGCCAACTCGAGCCCAGCATCACCGCCGAGCGCCGGCTCGACTACTTCACCTACATGCTGCTGAAAGATGGCCGCACCTGGTTCGACCATCACTCCAAAACTCTGAACGCCCTTGACGCCGCCGGCTTCAAGGTCAACCACACGCGCAAGCTGGCCAAAACCTTCGACCAGATCTGGGCCTTTATCGAGCAAGAGGAGCCCAAGCGCGAAACCCTCCCCTACGAGATCGACGGCATCGTCATCAAGGTCGATCGCACGGCGTTGCAAGCGGAACTGGGCTACACCGGAAAGGCACCGCGCTGGGCCATCGCCTACAAATACGCCGCACGCGGAGGCATCACAAAGATCGAAGACATCCTGGTGCAAGTCGGGCGCACCGGGAAACTCACGCCGGTGGCCGCGCTGAAGCCGGTCCCCATCGGCGGCACAACGGTCAGCCGCGCCACCCTGCACAACATGGACGAGATCGAACGCCTCGGCGTGAAGATCGGCGACTGGGTGGAAGTCGAGCGCGGCGGCGACGTGATCCCCAAAGTCACGCGCGTGGTCGAAGACAAAGACCATCCCCGCGGCCACAAATCGTTCCACATGCCGGAACGATGCCCGGTTTGCGGAGGCCACGTCGTTCGCACCGAAGGCGAGGCCGATCACCGCTGCGTCAACGCCAACTGCCCGGCCAAGCTGCGCGAGACCATCCTGCACTTCGCCTCGCGTGGTGTGATGAATATCGACGGCCTGGGCGACGCGCTGGTCACGCAACTCACCGACCGCAAGCTGGTAAAGAACGTGGCCGACATCTACAAGCTGACCAAGGAGAATCTGCTCTCGCTCGAGCGCATGGGCGACAAATCCGCCCAGAATGTGCTGGAAGAAATCAAGAACTCGAAGAAGCTGCCTCTCGAGCGCGTGATCTACGGCCTGGGCATTCGCATGGTCGGGGAACGCACGGCGCAGTTCCTGGCCGAACATTTCGGTTCCATGGACGCGCTGATGAATGCCGGCGAAGAAGAATTGCAGGAAGTGAATGAAGTCGGCCCGCGCATCGCCGAAAGCATTGTGGAATTTTTCCAGGAGCCCAAGAACCGGGCGCTGGTGGAGCAGCTGCAGCGACCTGGGCTTGCGGCTGACTGGAACGAAACAAGCAACGGGGCACCAAACTGGCGGGCAAGACATTCGTGCTCACCGGTACACTGCCCCACCTCACTCGGGATGAAGCCAAGAAGATGATCGAAGACGCCGGCGGCCGGGTTTCGGGTTCAGTCAGCAAGAAAACAGATTTCGTGGTGGCCGGGAGATGATGCGGGCTCAAAGCTGGATAAAGCCAAAGAGCTGGGAGTCAAGAGTAATCGGCGAAAAAGAAATGCAGGAACTGCTCGGCTAGCGATATCTGTGTGGGACCGGGTCTCTGACCCGGTCAGGCGGTGCGAAGCACCGCAGCAACCGCATGATTCACAGAACTGCGGCCCTTCGGGCCGCCCGACCGGGTCGGAGACCCGGTCCCACCGAGCAACGACTACCCCTCCATCGCCCCCTTGATCCTTCCATAGGTCGTCTCCAAACTCTCCGGCAGGACTCTGGTTTCGCCCGACGACCGTCATGAAATTGGCATCGGCCACCCAGCGCGGCAGCGCGTGCAGATGGATGTGTCCTGCCACCCCAGCCCCGGCCGCTTTGCCGATATTCATTCCCAGATTGATCCCGTCCGGGGTGTAAAGGCTGGCGCAGGACTCGCTCCATCTTCTGCCCCAGGTCCATCATTTCGTGGGCCGCCTCTACCGGCAGCTTCTGCAGTTCATCCAGATGGGCGAAAGGCACGATCATCACGTGCCCGGAGGTGTACGGATAGGTGTTCAAGGACCACGTAGCAGTGCTGGCCGCGATGCACAATGCGGGCTTTGGCGTCGTCCCCGGCCTTCGGCAGGTCGCAGAAGATGCATCCGGAGGTCTTGTCGATGCCCGCCACGTAGGCATAGCGCCAGGGAGTCCAAAGATAGTCCATGGCAGGGCAGAGTAGCAGAAGAGCGCTTCTGGCTTCTAGCTGCTGGCCTCGGCTGAGGCGGCCGAGATTCGCTCGGCTGGGCGGACGAGGGCGTCCGCCCCTGCATAGTTCCACATTAGCCGGAGCCAGAAGCTGATTTTTGTTGTTTGACACTGTTCGGAAGCGGTTGCTACACTCGAAGAGTTCCCTTTGGACGCGGGTTTGCTTAGAGACGTCCGACCGCTGGGATTGTTCCAGTCCGTCCGCCAGGGCGGGCTCAACACAACCTTAGACTAACGCCAGCCGTCCGCTAATCGCCCCGCAATCCATCCCCGCACCCACGTGCGTGGAAAACCCGAGAGAGGCCATCAACCTTGCCTGACGATAACAACGCCCACAACCTGGATTCCGCGACTTCGACCTCAGTCGTTGAGCGACCCGTGGAATCCGCGGAGGGCTCGACCTTAAACAGCGACTCCCCCCAGCCCCAGTCTGCGCATAACGAAGTGACCCAGAATCTGGACGAAAAACCCTCAGCCACCGAAGACTTCGCCTCCGCCCTCGAGAGTTTCACCACCGAGACGGAAGAAGCCGCCCGCGAAGACAACGTCATCAAGGGCACCGTGCTGAAGATCACCCCCACCCACGTGGTGGTGGATATCGGCGCCAAGTCCGAGGGCATGCTCCCCATCGCCGAAGTGATGGATCACTCCGGCAAGCCGCGCTTCCAGCCCGGCGACGAGATCGCCGTCATGCGCGACAAGGGTGAGACCGAGGAAGGCTACATCAACCTCTCCCACCAGAAGGCGCAGCGGCTGCGCGCCTGGGACGAGATTGAGAAGGCCCACAACGAGAAGAAGCCGATCAAAGCTGTGGTGATCGAGCGCATCAAGGGCGGCCTGACGGTCGATATTCTGGGCGCCCAGGCCTTCCTGCCCGGGTCCCAGGCCGACCTGCGTCCGCTGCGCAATCTCGACGTCCTCAAGGGCGAAACCATCGAAGTCGCGGTCATCAAGCTCAACAAGAAGCGCGGCAACATCGTGGTCTCCCGCAAGCAGCTGATGGAAGAGGAACAGAACGAAAAGAAATCGAAGACCCTCGAGCACCTGGAAGAAGGCACCGTCCTCACCGGGGTGGTAAAGAACCTCACCGAGTACGGCGCTTTCGTTGACCTGGGTGGAATCGACGGCCTGCTGCACATCACGGACATGTCCTGGGGACGCCTCACCCATCCCCGCGACCTGGTCAACGTCGGCGACCAGATTCAGGTCAAGGTGCTGAAGTTCGACAAGGACAAGCAGCGGGTTTCGCTGGGATTCAAGCAGCTCACGCCCTGACCCCTGGCTGGATGCATCGCATCGCTATCCCGTGGGCGCGCACGTCAGCGGACGCGTCATCAGCGTCACCGACTACGGCGCGTTCGTCGAGCTCGAGCAGGGCATCGAAGGCCTGGTCCACGTCAGCGAGATGACCTGGTCGAAGCGCATCAAGCACCCGTCGAAACTGGTCAACGTGGGCGATCAGGTGGATTGCGTGGTGTTGAGCGTGAATCCGCAGGAGCGGCGCATTTCTCTGGGCATGCGGCAGTTGGCGGCCAATCCCTGGGACGCGCTGCATGACAAATATCCGGTAGGCGCGACGGTCGAAGGCCGTGTGCGCAACCTCACCGACTTTGGCGCCTTCATCGAAATCGAGGAAGGCATCGACGGCCTGGTCCACGTCAGCAATCTGAGCTGGACCAAGCGCGTGAAACATCCATCGGAAGTGCTGAAGAAGGGCGACCGCGTGAAGGCCATCGTGCTGGCCATCGAACCCGACAAGCGCCGGCTTTCGCTGGGCGTGAAACAACTTCAGCCCGACGTCTGGGAAACCTTCTTCGAGCAGCATCACGTGGGCGACGTGCTGCACGGCAAAGTCCTGCGGGTAGCGACCTTCGGCGCTTTTGTCGAAATCGCCGAAGGCATCGAAGGCCTCTGCCACAACAGCGAAGCCGTGGATGCGAAACGGCCAGCCTCTGACTCTCGAACCCGGAGTCGAGCACGACTTCAAGATCATCAAGATGAATCCGGAAGAGAAAAAAGTCGGCTTGAGCATCAAGGCAGTCGGCGAGGAAGCCTCCCGCTCCGAAGTGGAGGCCTACAAGCAGCCAGTATCAAGCACGGGCGGCTCCACCATCGGCGAGCTGATGTCGTGGAAGCGCGCCGGCGGAGACAACAACTAGGTTGGCATGGGTAGTGTTGTGTGGCCGCGGGCGACTCGCCCGCGGCTTTTGATTTTTCACACCGCCAGCGTCATCCTGAACCCCGGCTTTAGCCGGGTGAAGGATCTGGCGTGGGCCACCGAAAAGTCCGCCCAGCGCGTATCCACTCAGCGCCAGATCCTTCGGGACTGAAGTTCCTCAGGATGACGTCTTGGAAAAGAAGAAGTTCACTACGCCAGCTTCACTTCCACCAGCTTGCGGTCTTCATCTGACACTTTGAAAAACTCCCGCGGCTTCAGGGCCAGCAGGCTGGCCAGGAAAACTTCCGGCAGTTGCCTGATGCGGGTGTTGTAGGTGTTCACATCGTCGTTGAAAAACTCGCGACGATCGGCGATGCGTTCTTCCAGTTCAGAAATGCGGTTCTGCAGCTTCAGGAAATTCTCATTCGCTTTCAGTTCAGGATAGTTCTCGGCCACCGCGAACAGCCCGTGCAGCGCGCCGGTCATCATCAGGTCGGCCTGCGCCTTTTGCCCGATGCTGGCGGCATTCATCGACGCCGCCCGCGCCTGGGTGACCGACTCCAGCGTCTGACGTTCGTGCTGCATGTAGCCTTTCACGGTCTCCACCAGGTTCGGGATTTCGTCGCGCCGCTGTTTGAGCAACACATCAATATTCGCCCAGGCGCGGTCGTTATCGTTCCGCAGCCGGACCAGTTCGTTGTACATGATGATCAGGTAGAGCAGCGCTCCCGCCACCACGAAAAACACCGCCGCCGCCGCCACAATGCTGATGCCCATCTTCTGTCTTCTCCAAACCGCTGTGTCATCCTGAGCGAAGTGGCGGCTTCGCTTGCGAAGCAGCCACACAGTCGAAGGACCTCTATAAGCGGACCGGGCCCGCCACACACGTGCTTCCTAGTACAAGCTCAAATGCCACAGCAGCAAAGCCAGGCAAACCAGCGCCAGCGCCGCCCCGCCAAACACCATGCCCACTGCCCGCTTGCGCAGATCGTGTTGCACCGCTTGCTCCGCCTTCCAGGAAATGAGGAAGGTCTTTTCGTTCTGTCCCTGCACGATCATGTTGCGGTCATGGGCGTCATGCGCTTCCGGATTCTCTACACAGGTCCCGGTTACGTGATACTCCTGCCCGGGAAGAATGAGAGATTCGCGCAAGCGATAGCGCCCGCTGGCCTGTTCTGAGGATTGGGGAATGGGCAAGCCACCGGTTTCCCGAATATGCTGCAGAAGCATCTGCCGCATCTGCTCTTTTCCGGGGTCATCCAGCGGGTGCGCCGCTGCAATCTTGTCGATCAGCTCAACCGGAATCTTTCCTCTTCCCGTCGTGGCCTGCGGTATCAGCCGGACCATCTCGAACAGGGTCTGACGTCCCTGCTCACGCCTGGGATCGTCCTGCGGGCCCTTCTTGTCCAGCCAGTGCTCCATCTTGGAGGCGAGCGCGTTGGCGCCCGCCCGATGGACATACTGCAGCAACTCCTCGTCGCTGGCTCCGGTCCCAATCAGGGGCGCGATGTGGGCGCCATCCACGACCCGGGGCGGGCTTTCCGGCAAGTCATATTCCGCGGAGTAAGAATCGACCAGCACTTTGCCGGTCTGGTCCTGGACGTAGAATTTGGCGCCGTCCATGTCGGTGCGGTAGTGCTTCCATCCGCCATGCTCGCCGGTTTCGTAGTGTTCGATCCTGACCTGGTAGAAACAGCAGGGGGTGTGAGTGATGGGACTGGGGATCAGTTGATCGGCCAGGGCTTGCCCCCGCACCTGCACCAGACCCATGGGGATGCTGCGGATGGGCATGCAGGGCGTGTCAGCGACGATTTTGAATTCGCGAAATACGCGGAAGCCCTTGAAGAAAATCCAGACCCCCGCACCCGTCCCCAGAAACAACGCGCCTGTCGGATCCGATCGGCTCATACTCGACTTGCAAACAGAATGCTACTCAATCCAGCCCTCGGTAGTGGGTCAGTTTGGAGACATGAACCACGAAGGGCACGAAGGTACACGAAGGAAGCCCCGGAAAACAAAGCCTTCGTGATACTTCGTGTCCTTCGTGGTTTATGCACTTGCCGTGTCTTGTCACGAAACTGACCCACTACCCAGCCCTCGAGGAGCAATTGCAAATGGAGGTGCAGCTACTGCCTCAGACCCATCCAGCGCTCGGAGACGACGAGGGAGTTTCCGGGATTGTGCGGGTCGAAGCGGACAGAGGTGGGGAGGCCGAGCCGGCAGGAGTGGAGATTGATGAGCTGGCGCAGGTAGGTCACATCCTGCGAGGCCTCGTAGGACACTCCGGCGACGTCGTACTGGTAGATGAGGAAGGTAGAGGGGCGCTCGCGGGTGCCCGGCATCTCCTGGACATCGATCACGGTGCCGTCAGTGATGCGGCCGATGCGGTCGAGCCAGGCGCGCCGCTCCCGCTCCAGGTCATCGGCGGTCTTGGGCTTGCGGCGGAGCAGCAGGTAGGCGAGGCCAAGAACAGCTATGCCCACCAGGATGAAAAGGTAAAGGCGAAATGGAATCATGATGATTGGCGGGAGACGGCCGCAGCGCGCAGGCGGTTCCCGCAACAGAATAAGGCCTGACAAGGAATCGGGGAAGTCTCGATGTAGGCGCGAGCGTCCCGCTCGTGCGGTTTTCGAATCACCACAGCCCATGTGGGGACGGCCGCCCGGCTGTCCGGCGGAGCAACGCTCCGCTATTTCCAGGCACCGGAAAAACCTGGTCGAGCTGCGCTCGACTGGACAACCGGGGGCGGCTGTCCCCACGTGGTCTCATTTACGCTACCGGATTGCGCAGCGTTCCTACTCCTTCCACGATTACTTCCATGATCTCTCCCGCGAGCACGGGGCCGACGCCCTGCGGCGTCCCGGTAGGAATCAGGTCTCCGGGCAGCAGCGTCATGACCTGGGAGATGTAGCGGATGACGACATCGAGAGGGAAGATAAAATCGCGTGTGTTGCCCTGCTGACGGACCACGCCGTTGACCCTGGTTTCGACGGCAATCCCTGCCCAGGGATCGATTTCGCTCGTAACCAGCGGGCCGACCGGGCAGAAGGTGTCGAAGCCCTTGGCACGGGTCCACTGGCCGTCCTTCTTTTGCAGGTCGCGCGCGGTAACGTCATTCACACAGGTGTAGCCCAGAATGTATGGACGAACATCTTCGTCTCCGGCCAACTGGTAGCATTTCTTGGCGATTACGACGCCGAGTTCGCCTTCGTAGTCCACGCGTTCGGCGATCCGGGGCCGGCGGACCTGAGCTCCGGGGGCCAGCAGCGACGAAGGCGGCTTGAAGAAGATCAGCGGCTCGGCGGGAACTTCGTTTCCCAGTTCGGCGGCATGCTCGCGATAGTTGCGGCCCACGCAAACGATCTTCGAGGGACAGACCGGCGCGAGCAAGGTGGCCTCCGCCAGAGCAAGATGGTCCATGCGGCGCGTGGGAACGGCTTCCAGGTCCGCCTCCGCATCTTGCGGCGGGTTCAGAAATATGCGAGTGATTTGTTCCTGGCCGGCTACGGATTCGACAAGGCCGTAGTGAGGTTGGTTGTTCATTTGGAAACGGCAATATTTCATGGGACCTCGAAAAAAGCAGCTGTCAGCCTTCAGCTCTCAGCCTTCAGCCAAGACAGGGTTGATTCACTTTACGGCAAGATCCGGCATGGACCTTGTGATGGCTGACAGCTGACAGCTGATAGCTTCTACGGTACCTGCTCATTCGCCTCTTCTGACCTTGCGCTTTCGTTGTTGCGTTCATCTACCGCGGATACGGAATAGAAATATTTCTTTCCCGATTGCACGTTCGAGTCGCGGAAGGCCGGCGCCTTCACCGGTTCGGAGTTGAGCTTTGCCGGTTGGCCGCCTGCTTCGTGGCGGAAGATGTTGTAACCGGCCAGGTCGGCTTCGGTGTCGGGCGACCATACCAGATCGACGAATGGAGCCTGGCCTACACCCGAGAAAACCGCCTGCAGGCCGGTGGGCACGGCGGGGGAAAAGGCATCGTGGGCGAAGACGTGGGCCACCGGAGTGTCGTCACCTTCCACTTCAGCCTCGGGTTTGCCGGGTTCGGCAACAACCGTCACCAGCGTGGCACGGTAGTCGTAATGCTTTTCCCACTCGACCGTCTGGTCAAGAAATTCGGGCACCGCGCTGACCGGTTGGGTTGGGGAACAGTCCGGGAGGCTGGCATCGCTGACTCTGGTCTCGGTCTGCTTTCCCTGCTCGCGGCGATAAATGCGCAGCCTGTACGTGATCTCGCTCGAAGGCGCCGGGGCTGGGGGACAATCCCAGGAGAGCAGCACACCGTTGTTCCTTACCTCGGCGCGGAAATGATCGGGCGGGGGCAGCGTTGGCGCGGACGGGACCTGCACCTGGTTGGAGAGCCCGGCGCTGCGCCCGCTTTCGTTCTGCACCAACACCGCGTAGGTGATCGCGCCGGCAGGATCCTGCTTCTGCAGCGCCTCCGGCAGGACATCGGTGTAGCCGGCCTCAACCTTCGGGGCCGCTGTATTTGTCCGGGTGGATGCGGCAATGGGCAACGGAAATTGCCCGGCCGGAAGTTCCGCCACCGGATTCTTGCAGTCATTCAGGGGCAGGTTCAGGCTGCGACAGATACGGGTCGATCCCGGATGGCGCACGGACTGGCGGTCAACCGTCCTCGAAGGCACCGTCCAGGCCAGGTAAACCTTATCGCCCTTGCGCGCTGCGCGCAGGTCATTGACCGGTTTCGCCAGTTCAAGCGACGGCGGGATGGGAACGCCCGGAGCGCCGCAGGAAACATACACGGCGCAGCTCAACACGCAGATCAGAATGTTCCAACCGGATCGCTTCATCGCGCGAACCAACAGGTTAACAGACGGGGTACGGGTTTCCCGTGCTCCCGCGAGTGGCCTGGTCAGTATCAACACACAACAAAACCTCTAAGGTTTTGCGGCTGGCTCCACGCGGCAGGCGCGGGCAAGCTATGCGACTAACTCCTTGACTGCTTCGCGGAACACGCGGGTGTGGTGATCGACATCTTCCGGATCGGCCTGCGGCGACATCAGGGCCATGTTGTGGAACGGCGTCAGCAGAATCCCGCGGTTCATGGCGTAGAGATGCATGAAGCGCTCCAACTCGAAGTCCATGGCGTCATGGGCCTGGGTGCCGTTCTTGGGACGGGTGGGCGAGAACTGATATTCGGCGCGGCAACCGAGCCGGGTTACGTGCCAGGGCAGGGCGAATTCGGTGATCACTTTCTCGACTCCAGCCGTCCAGCGCTCGGCCGCGGAAATCATGCGGGGGAAGGCTTCCTTGGTCAGCACCTTGGTCAAGGTGGCCCGCATGGCGGCGAGCGAGAGTGCATTGCCGGCCAGCGTCCCGCCAATTCCTCCGGTGTCGCAGTCTTCCAGGTTCTGGCCATCGGAGATGCACTTCGCGACTTCCTGAGTAAATCCGTAGGCTGCGCCCGGAACACCGCCGGCAATGGCCTTCCCGAAGATGAAGAAGTCAGGTTCGAGATTTTCCGCCCGGGTGTATCCGCCCGGCCCGGCACAAATGGTGTGGGTCTCGTCGATGATGAGTAATGCGCCGGATTTGCGGGTGAGGTCCCGCAATGCTTTATGGTAGCCGGGTTCAGGATGGACGATGCCGACGTTGGTCATGACCGGCTCGGCCAGCACGCAGGCCACGTCGCCCGGGGCCAGCGCCTGCTGCAGCGCAGCGAGATCGTTGAATTCGACCACCTTGGTGGTGACCGCGGGATCGACGGGCGGTCCAATGTTGCCGCGGCGAGCTTGCGCCACGCCGTCTTTCAGGGTGATGAAGCTTTCGTCCACGGTGCCGTGATAGCACCAGTTGAAGACCAGAATCTTAGGACGTTTTGTAATCTGGCGCGCCAGGCGGATGGCGAAGCGGTTGGCGTCGGTTGCGGTCAGAGCGAATTGCCAGTAGGGCAAGCCGAAGCGCTGCTGCAATTCTTCCGCAACGAAAATTGCGTCTTCCGTGGGCAGCATCAGGGTGATGCCGCGCTTTATCTGGTCTTCCACGGCTTTTACCGTGGCGAACGGAGAGTGCCCGGTCATGGCGCCGGTGTCGCCCAGACAGAAGTCAATGTAACGGTGCCCGTCCACATCATAGAAGTGCGCGCCCTGGGCCTCGCGGACAAAGGGTGGGAAGGCGCCGGCCCACTTGATCATCCAGTTCATGGGCACGCCGCCGAGCAGCGATTTGCCGGCGCGCTCGAAAAGCGCCTTGGACTTGGGGCGCTCGCTCACAAAGCGCTGCTGCTCGCGCTGCATGAGGGACTTGATCCGCTGCCGGTCGATCGACTTCATGTCAAACAATCTTAACCACAGAGGACACCGAGGACGCACAGAAAATCGTCACTCCGTGTCCTTTGTGTCCTCTGTGGTTAATGCCTTACAGGATGTACCGGGACAAATCCTGGTCTTTCACGATGTCGGCCAGCATCTTGCGCACGTAGTCGGCGTCCACCTTGATGTGCTCGCCCTTCTTGTCCGGCGCGTCGAAGCTGATTTCATCGAGGACGCGCTCCATGATGGTGTGCAGGCGGCGGGCGCCGATGTTTTCCGTGCCTTCGTTCACGCGGAAGGCGTAGCGCGCGATTTCTTCCTGGGCCTCGCGGGTGAATTCCAGCTTTACGCCTTCGGTTTCCAGCAGGGCCACGTACTGCTTCACCAGTGAGGACTTCGGTTCGGTCAGGATGCGGATGAAGTCTTCCATGGTCAGCGATTGCAGCTCCACCCGGATGGGGAAGCGGCCCTGCAGTTCGGGAATCAGATCGCTGGGTTTGGAAACGTGGAAGGCTCCGGCGGCGATGAACAGGATGTGGTCGGTGCGCACCATGCCGTAGCGGGTGTTGACCGTGGTGCCTTCGACGATGGGCAGGATGTCGCGCTGCACGCCTTCGCGGGAGACGTCGGGGCCGTGGCCGCTTTCGCGTCCGGCGATCTTGTCGATCTCGTCGAGGAAGATGATGCCGGAATCTTCCACGCGATCGATGGCCATGCGGGTGACCTGGTCCATGTCAATCAGGCGCTGTTCTTCTTCCTGAATCAGGTACTCGAAGGCCTCGTTGACCTTCATCTTCCGCTTCTTGGTGCGCTGCGCCGAAGATGTTGGGCAGCATGTCCTTGATGTTGACGTCCATCTCCTCGACGCCCTGGTTGGAGATGATTTCAAAGGACGGGAAATTGCGCTCGCGCACGTCGATCTCGACGGTGCGGTCGTCGAGCTTGCCTTCGCGTAGTTGCTGGCGAAGTTTCTCGCGGGTGCGGCTTTGCGACTCGTGGCTGGAAGAAGCCGATGTCCCTTCGAGCACCATGCCGCCCGTGGGTCCCTCGGCGGGGCGGGGAGAGGGCGGGGGAAGCAGAATGTCCAGCAGGCGCTCTTCGGCGTTGAGCTCGGCCTTGTCGGAGACGTCTTCCAGCTTTTCTTCGCGCACCATTTCGATGGCGATTTCGACCAGGTCGCGGATCATGGATTCGACGTCGCGTCCCACGTAGCCGACTTCGGTGAACTTCGAGGCTTCCACCTTCAGGAAGGGCGAGTTGGCGAGCTTGGCCAGGCGGCGGGCGATTTCGGTTTTGCCCACGCCGGTGGGCCCGATCATGATGATGTTCTTGGGAATGACTTCTTCGGCCAGGTCAGGGGTAAGCTTCTGGCGGCGCATGCGGTTGCGCAGGGCGATGGCGACGGCGCGCTTGGCGTCCTTCTGGCCGACCACGTGCTTGTCCAGTTCGGCGACGATCTCACGCGGGGTGAGCTCGTCGAGCGCGATCTGTTCTTCTTCAGCGGCAGCGGGGAGGTAGATAGCCATAAATCAGTCGTCGGTCTCAGTCGTCGGTCTTCAGTGTCTGATCGTCGAGCTGACTTTTTGGCCGACGACCGAAGCACCGACGACTGACGACCTAGAGTTCCTCAATCGTCACCTTGTCATTAGTATAGATGCACATTTTGCCGGCAATCTTCATTGCTTCTTCGGCGATCTGGCGGGCCGTCAGCTGGGTGTGGTCGGCCAGGGCCTGCGCGGCTGCCTGGGCGTAGGGGCCGCCGCTGCCGATCGCCGCGATGCCGCCGTCGGGCTCGATCACGTCGCCCTGTCCGCTCAGCAGGAACGTCTGGTCTTTGTCGGAGACCAGCAGCAGGGCTTCCAGATGGCGCAGAAATTTGTCCGTGCGCCAGTCTTTGGCCAGTTCGACCGCGCCCCGTCCCAGGTTGCCGTGGTATTGCTCCAGCTTCGATTCAAAGCGGCTGAAGAGCGTGAAGGCGTCGGCGGTCGAGCCGGCAAATCCGGCCAGGATTTTGTCCTGATAGAGCCGGCGAATCTTCTTGGCGGAGTGCTTGATGACGCCTTCGCCGAGCGTGACCTGGCCGTCACCGGCCATGACGACGGTGCCGTTGCGGCGGACGGAAAGAACTGTAGTGGAGCGAATCAGACGCTTCGTAGGCATGAGCGCAATTCTTGATTATAACAGCCCGACGTGGGCGACAGCCGCCCTCGGCTGTCCGGCGGAGCGAAGCTCGCTGATGGTTCGCGAATATCCGTGAGCGACCTTGTCCGCCCAAGACTGTCGAGCTTCGCTCGACCGGACGAGCCGGGGCGGCTGTCGCCGTGAGTTCAGTCGCTTTTTACTGCAACGCGATCAGCGGGACCGCGGCCACGGCGGCGAGGATGCCGGCAGTTTTCCAGCCGGTGAATTGTTCTTTGAGAAAGAAGCGGGCCAGCAAGACGGTCAAGTGCCGGATAAAGCGAGGACAAGACCACCACCGAATCCAGCCTCCCCGTCTGATTGGCCCGAATGAAGAGTGCGGTGCCGGTGACGTCCAGACATCCGGCGAAGATCGCGATGGTTGCGTCCCCGCGGAGCAGTGGCCCCTTGCGCCGGCGGGACAGCGCGATGGTCCCTACCAGCAGCAAGGAAGCCACGCGGGAAAACACGGCCGACCATAAAGGTGAGCTGTCTCCGGTGCGGCTGATGCAGATGAAGAATCCGGCAAAGCCGATTCCGGCCAGGGCGGCGATGAAAACGCCGCCAGAATTACCTGAGCCATCGGGACGCGAGATCAGCCAGATGCCGAGCCCCGCCAGCAGAAAGCCGGCAAGGCCAAGCTTGCCCGGCGGTCCGTGCGTAATCATGGTGAACGCGGCCGGGATGGCGGCCCCGAGAACGGCGGCCACGGGGGCGGCCAGTCCCATGCCCTGCGAGAGCGCGCGATAAAACAGGAGGAGAGCGACTCCGCCCAGCGCGCCCGCGGCGGCGGCCCAGAGCTGGTTCGAACGTGAAGGCAGATCGGGGCGCATGATCAGCGCGAGCGTGAGCATCAGGACGAAGCCGCCGGCGTGCGAGAGCGCGGTCACCAGAAAGGAATCGGAGCGCCGGGATGCGTAGCCCGCCGCTGAAGTCGCTGGTGCCCCAGCACAACGCCGCTGCCAGGCTGAAGCCGACCGGAACGAGTTGTTCGAGCGCGACGCCAATTCAAGGATTTCTCCTTGGCGATTTTTCGTCCGGAGGACGAGAGTAGCACGCGATAAGATGTCCCGTTCAGGTTCGGTCGGAGTTCGCTTCCATGAAGATTGAAGCCAGTGTTCGCTTAAGACGATGGAGCAGGAATGTCCGCAGCGTTAGTTCTGGGATTGGTCGGCGGTCTGCTGGTGGTGGCCTTTCTGGCCAACCGCGTCTTTGGGCTGACCCGAATCCCGGATGTGCTGGTGCTGATGATGCTGGGCGTTCTGCTCGGGCCGGTGCTGGGCCTGGTGCAACCCGGCACCCTGGCCCAGACCACCAATCTGCTGGGGACGCTGGCCATCATTCTGGTGCTGTTCGAAGGCGGGCTGGAACTCAATCTTCGCGACACCCTGAAACATTTTCCGGGCAGTTTCCTGCTGGCCACGCTGGCCTACATCTTCAGCATGGTGCTGGTCGCGGTGACCGTAACCAATCGTCTGGGATTGTCGTGGACCGACGGTCTGCTGGTCGGCGCCGTCCTCGGCTGCACCAGCAGCACGGTGGTGCTGCCGGTGTTGCAACAGCTGCAGGCGGAGGAACCGGTCCGGGTCACGCTGATGCTCGAAGCGGCCTGGGGAGATGTGCTGGCCGGTGCTCACGGTGGGGCTGCTTCTGGGCATGCGCAGCCAGGGCGGGGCGGTCGCGCAAGGGCTGGTGCACGGCTTGTGGAACCAGGTCGGGATCGCGCTGCTGTTCGCCGTCCCTGGGGGCGTTCTGTGGTCGCGCCTGTTGCACGTGCTCTCCGAGCAGCGTTTCTGGCAGGTGCTCACTTTCTCTGTTGTTCTCGTCCTTTATGCCGGGATGGAAGCGCTTGGCGCCAACGGGTTGATCGCGGTGCTGGGCTTTGGCCTGACCCTCTCCAACTTTCCCGGCGTTGATCCCGGCCTGGGATTGACCCTGCCGGTCACGCAGATGGCCGTGTCGCAGCACGCCTTGCTGACGTTTCACTCCGAACTTGCATTCCTGGTGCGCACTTTCTTTTTTGTGCTGATCGGCGCGGTGGCGGAGCTCGGAATTTTTCGTCGAGCATCCATGGCTCTTGGCTGGGGACGCTGGGGTCTTTGTTTCTGGCGCGCTGGCTGGCCATTCATTCCAGCCGTTGGGCGTGGCGGGGAATTGAAGCACACAGCCGGGAGTTGATTTTCTGGGTCATGCCCCGAGGACTGATCACGGTGGTTCTGGCCATCGCGGTGGCGCGGGAGCGTGGCAGCGGGCTCGCATTCGTTCCCGGGCTTGGCGTTCGCAGTCATCCTGGTCACCAATGCGCTGCTGATACTGGCCAGCTTCCGGGCGCGGCGGGCGGCGCCGGTCCGCCGCGGCTACCCCGATGCAGAGGCCGCTCTGGCCGCCCCGAATCTGCCCGCGGCCGCAGCGCCAGTCCGGACATCGCCGGCGCTGGGTGCTGAATGCGGTGATGCTCTTTCTGCTGGCCGTGGGCGGAATGGTTCTGTGGTACGGCAATCATTCGGACCGATTGCAGCCGAGCCGCGTGGTGCAATGGATCAAGGCGCATCTGCATCGCGGACAATAGTGTGGACGCTCGCGCCTGCATTGGGCCAAATTGACTTGCCGCAGCCCGCAGCCTAACATTGCCGACCTGTTCTCTTATGATCGGGAAAACCATCTCGCATTACCGCATCTCGCAGAAGCTGGGCGGCGGCGGCATGGGCGTGGTGTACGAGGCGGAGGATTTGCGCCTGGGGCGGCGGGTGGCCCTGAAGTTTCTGCCCGATGAACTGGCGAAAGACCCGCAGGCCCTGGAGCGGTTCCGGCGCGAGGCGCGGGCGGCCTCGGCACTCAATCATCCCAATATCTGCACCATCTACGACATCGGCGAAGACGACGATCGTCAGTACATCGTGATGGAATATCTCGATGGTACGACGCTGAAGTACCGCATCGAAGGCAAGCCTTTGTCGGTGGAGCAGTTGGTGGACTTCGGGGTGCAGATTGCCGACGCGCTGGATGTGGCGCACACCGCCGGCATCGTCCATCGTGACCTGAAGCCGGCGAATTTATTTCTCACTAAACGCGGGCAGGCCAAGATCCTCGATTTCGGTCTGGCCAAAGTTGCGGGCCGCCCGATGCCGGAACTGGAACCGGTGGGCGCATCGTTCGCGACCGCAGCCGTGGATGCGGCGAACCTCACCAGCCCGGGCAGCACGGTGGGAACCGTGGCTTACATGTCGCCGGAGCAGGCGCGGGGCGAGGAACTCGACATCCGCACCGACCTGTTTTCCTTTGGCGCCGTTTTGTATGAAATGTCCACCGGGCGGCAGCCCTTCACCGGCAATACCTCGGCGGTAATCTTTGACGCCATCCTGAACCGGGCGCCCACCGCGCCGGTACGGCTGAACCCCAATTTGCCGGCGGAGCTGGAACGCATCATCAACAAAGCTTTGGAGAAGGACCGCGATCTGCGCTACCAGGTGGCCTCAGAAATGCGCGGCGACCTGAAGCGGCTGAAGCGCGAGATTGATTCGGGCAGGAGTTCGTCGGTAAGTGTTCCAACTCCGCCGGGCTCGTCGCCTTCGGGGCCGGTTGCAGTGGCGGCGGGGCCGCCGTCGGCTCCGGCGGTGCAACCCGTGTCGGCGATCTCCGCGCCGGCTTCCGCTGTTTCGGCGGCAGCTCAAGTGCCCGCAAGCCGCAAGCGCTGGTACATCGCGGCGGCGACATTGCTGTCAGTGGCAATCGCGCTGGCTGGCTTTTTCTATACCCGGCGCGCGGGGGCGCTGACCGAAAAAGATTCCATCCTGCTCACCGACTTCGTGAACACCACGGGCGATGCGGTATTCGACGGGACCCTGAAACAGGCTCTGGCTGTGCAGTTGGAGCAGTCGCCTTACCTGAATGTGTTTCCCCAGCAGCGGGTGCGGGACACGTTGAAGTTTATGGGCCGCTCACCGGATGAACGCCTCACGCCGGACCTGGCGCGGGATGTCTGTCAGCGCGAGGGCATCAAGGCCGTCTTGAATGGAGCCATCAGCAACATCGGGACCCAGTACGTGGTGGATGTGAATGCGGTGAACTGCCTGACCGGGGACAGCCTGGCCCGCGAACAGGTGCCGGCCGACAAGAAAGAACAAGTGCTGGCCGCGGTAGGCAAGGCGGCCTCGAGTTTGCGTGGCAAGCTGGGAGAGTCGTTGGCTTCGGTGCAGAAATTCGATGCGCCAGTGGAGGAGGCCACGACTTCCTCGCTGGAAGCGCTCAAGGCGTTCAGCCTGGGTGAAGCGGAGCGGGCCAAGGGAAGTGAGTTGGGCGCAATCCCGTTCTATAGGCGTGCGATCGAACTCGATCCCAACTTCGCCGTGGCCTATGCCCGGGTGGGCCAGTCCTACGCCAACAGCGGACAGGTTGACCTGGCCATCCAAAACACCAGGCAGGCCTTCGAGCGCCGGGAGCGCACCAGCGAACCGGAGAAGCTCTATATTTCGACCCACTACTACGACATTGTCACCGGGGAAGCAGACAAGGCGATCGAGGCCTATCAGTTGTGGAAGAGGACCTACCCACGAGACTCGATTCCAACCAACAACCTGGCCTCCAGTTACGCCGCGGTGGGCAAATTAGATCAAGCCCTGGTAGAGGCCCAGGAAACCCTGCGGCTCGCCCCCAACGAGGCTCTAAGCTTTCAGAACGTGGGCGGGGACTATCTGGGACTGAACCGCTTTGCGGAGGCCAAGGCGGTGCGGGAGAAACAAGTCGCGGCCAACCTCGACGCGGTCCTCGACCATGCGGATTTGTACGTCATCGCTTTTTTTGAAGGCGACACGGCAGCCATGCAGCGCCAGGTGGACTGGGCCAAAGGCAAGCCGGACGAATACGACATGCTGCAGGCGGTCGCCGATGCGCAGGCTTCGGCGGGCAAGTTGCGCCAGGCGAGAGACACCTACAGCCAGGCGGTTGAAGTGGCGCGCCGCGGAAAGGTCGATGAGATCGTCGCCCGGACCACGGTCCTGCACGCGTGGACGGAAGCACTGATGGGGAACACCGCCGAGGCTCGAAGCCAGGCCATGGCGGCAATGGCGGTGAGCCGCAACCGCCCGACGCTGGTGCTATCCGGCATTGTGCTGGCTTTGGCGGGGGACATTCCCCAAGCTACTGCGATCGCGGATGAACTGGGCAAGAGCAATCCCACCCACACCTACATTAATAACATCTACCTGCCGACGATTCGAGCGCAGATCGAAATCAACCGCGGCAATCCAGCCAAAGCGATCGAATTGCTCAAGGTAGTATCGCCATACGAATTCGGCTGGGCCGCGCGCACATGGCCCAATTACATCCGCGGACAAGCCTACCTCAAGGCGCGGCAAGGGCCGGAAGCGGCGGCCGAGTTTCAGAAAATTATCGACCATCGTGGAATCTGCCTGACCGCGCCGGAGTGCACCCTGGCCCGCCTCCAGCTGGGCCGCGCCCGCGCCCTCTCCGGCGACAATGCCGGAGCCCGCACCGCTTACCAGGATTTCCTGGCGCTGTGGAAAGACGCCGACCCGGATGTCCCCATCCTGAAGGAAGCCAAAGCCGAGTACGCCAAGTTCAGTAGTGAGACCGCGTGGGGACAGCCGCCCCCGGCTGTCCAGTCGAGCGCAGTTCGACGATGATTCATCCCGCGAGAAGAACTGCGGAGCTTCGGCTCCCGCCGGACAGCCGGGGCGGCGTCCCCTCGCGTCCTACATGTCTTTGATGTGGGTCGCGATGTACCACTTGTTGCCGAAGGGGTCGATCACCCCGCCGCTGCGGTCGCCGTATGGCTGATCTTGCGGCTCGGAGATCGGACGTCGCTCCAGCGCTCATAGCTCGCTTATACAGCGCGTCGCAGTCTTCCACGTAGAGATAGAACATCGTCGGCATGGGCTGGTACGGACCATGAGCCTCGCCCATCTCCATGTATGCGTTGCCGATTTTCAGGGTGACATGGTGGATCACGCCGTCGGGCGTCGCATACCGACCAAGGTCCTCGGCTCCGAAAGGCGCGCTTTAAGAAATTGATCACGGGTTCGGCGCGCAGCGGATGCAGGTACGGTTGCAACGTGGGTGCTCCCTCCCACCTGTAGCCCTCGCTCTGTCGGTCGCGATGTACCAGGAGTTTCCGGCTGCGTCCTTCACTGCCGCGGAACGTTCTCCATAGAACTGGTCCTTCGGTTCGTCGGATCGGACGTTGCTCCCGCCTCCAGCGCACGGGCGTAGGTGGCGTCGCAATCGGGCACGTAGATGTGGAACGCACTGGGCATGGGGGTGCCGCGCCACTTCATGCCGGCGCCGCCGCCGCCCACCATCAGCATCGAATCGCGAATCTTCACTTCGCAGTGCAGGCCGCCCTCGGAACCCGGTCCGCTGCGGAAGGTTGCCTCTGCGCCGAAGGTTTTGGTCAGGAAGGTGATCAGGGCGTCGGCGTCTTGCGCCACGAGGTAGGTGGTCAGCGTCGAGTAACCCTTGGGGATCGGATCAACTGCGGGCTTCTTCTTCACCGCCCGTCATCGCGCGGAAGCGGCGGTGCATTTCCTCGACCGACATCTCTTCGGTGACCGTAAACACGCTCCACGGGTATCCGAAGGGGTCGACGAGATTGGCATCGCGCCTTCCGTAGAACTGGTCGGCGATGGGGCGTTGCAGCTTCGCGCCGGCGGCCATGGCGCGCCCTGCGAAGGCGTCCACGTCGGGCACCTGGATAGTCATCGCTACCGGCGAATTGCCTGTGGTCTCCGGACTGTAGCGTCCGCCCTCGGGCCACTCTTCCGCCAGCATGACGACGGAGTCTCCAATCATGATTTCGGCGTGGGCGATGCCGCCTTCATTCTCGAAGCGGAAAGTCTCTTTCGCTCCGAAAGCAGCCTTGTAAAACTCGATCGCTTTCGCTACGTCCTTGAAGGTCATGCGGGGGGATGCGACGGTTCGAACCGAAGCAGCAGTTTCGGTCATGGTTGCCATGGATGATTTCCTTTGCAGATCGGATTTGAGACGTGCCTTGAAATCTTCGCGGGGAAGCTGGCGCAGCTCGGCGGCCACGTGCAAGAGCGGCAGCAACCCGGGTCTCCGGTTGCGACGGTGACAACTCGCGTCGCCAGAAGCTGGGTTACGGCCTGGTCGAGTTGGTCGATCAGCTTGCGATTGGGCATTTTGTGCTTCGGTAGAGAGC
>CAWDFW010000006.1:0-527449 GCA_963801595.1 Terriglobia bacterium
GAGTCGCCGGCCGGCGGCCTGTTGCGGGTTCAGTCCCAGTTCAACGTCGCTCTTTCGCCTCTGCACATCGCAACCATTGGACAGGAGCAGGGCGACAGCGACCACAGCGAGAGCCTGCCAATTCCTGAAAGCTGATCTCATTCGTTCCTCGATCATCCGATGCAGCACTTGGCATTTAGTACCTAGCGGAGCCAATGGGAATTGGCCAATTGCTAATTGCCAGGTGCCGGCGCGCAGCGCGGAAGTACAATAGTAGAGCACTGCCATGCCCGCTGCCGTCAAACGCGTCACCGTGAAACGAGTTTATGAGAAGCCCGCTCGTGGCGACGGCTATCGCGTTCTGGTGGACCGGCTCTGGCCCCGCGGCCTGAGCAAAGGTCAGGCCGCTCTGCATAGCTGGTTGCGCGACCTTTCTCCCTCCGACCAACTGCGTCGCTGGTTTCACGGCCGCCCTCAAGACTGGCTGACTTTCCGCAAACGCTATCTCAAGGAGCTGGCGTTGCCTCAGGCCGCGAAGGCGCTCGATGAACTGTACCGCCTGGCCCACCGGAAGAGGAATCTTACCCTGCTGTACGCCTCCAGGAATGAACTGCACAACAATGCCGTGGTCCTGAAAGACCTGCTGGATGGGATGCGTAAGCCGCCCACCGGCACCGGCCCCGGCGCAGTGCGCGCGCAGCGCCATCGCCAAGCCAAGCGCTTGCCACGGTAAGTGTGCTGGTGTGGGTCGAAGGGAGTGTCCGACCCACGCCAGCCGCAACTTTATTTCTTGGGTTTGCCGTCGTCCAGGATTTCGTCAACGATGTTGTCGATGGTTTCGTTGATGCGTTTGTCCGGAAGATTGAAGTTGTTCGACAGGATGGAGAACGCAACTCGCTCGCCGCGATTGGTGGTCGCATATCCGGACAGCGTTTTGACTCCGCCCAGCGAACCGGTTTGGCCGTACATCCGCCCTTGCATGCGTCGACCTTCTTGAGACGATTGGAGAGCGAACCGTCGATGCCGGAGAGAGGCAGGGTGTCTCGGAAACTGGCGCCCCAGGGCTGCGTGTCGGCATAGCGCAGCAACTGGACCATGGCGTGCGGCGTCACCAGATTTTGCCGCGAGAGTCCGGAACCATCGTAAAACGACGTACTGGTCGCCCGAGATGCCGGCCTGATTGAGAAATCCGCGCAAGCACTTCGAGTCCGCCTTCGACCGTGCCCGCAGTACCGTTCTCGCGTCCCAGCAGCCGCAGCAGGATTTCCGCGTGCAGGTTCTGGCTGACTTTGTTGATGACCCGCACATCTTCAATCAGCGGCTGCGACTGGTAGCTGGCCAGCACCAGAGGCTGGTTCTTCAACGAGCGTGAGGGATCGTCTCCACCGCCGCGCGACGGCGCGACGCGGTGATGGTGAAAGTGGACAGAGCTCGACAGCTCGGTGTGGCGCGTCCTCTGCTTGCCGTACACCACAATGCCGCGCATTTCCAGCAGCTGGCGAAAGAGCTCCGCCGCGAACTCCGCTGGATCTTCGATGGCGAGCGCTTCGTTGGCGCCGGCATCGTCCAGCGGCATGTTGCCCCAGAGCGTCAGCATGGTCGAGCCGGGTTCGCGATTGATAAAGAACTTGCGTCCCGTGCCCGCGGGCGTGGTCATGATGCGATTGTCGATGCGGTAGTAGTCGGCAAAGGGCGTGATGCTGACGAAGGCCTTATCGCCGGCGCGATCCGCGGGCAGGATATTCACGAAAATCACATTGTCGTTGATCGTGAGCGCGGAAACCGGAGCGCCGTCCGCCCACACCAGGTCGTCCTGCGTCCATCCTTCGCCGTAGCGCTCGAAGGCGAAGTAGGAATCGTCGGCGACGATGTCGCCGTCCACGTACTTCACGCCTTTTTGCACCAGCGTGTCGGCGAGTTGTTCGAGCACGTGAATGGGATGGTCGTTGCGCTGCGTGCGCAGGTCGTAGGGCAACTCGCGGCCGGAAAGATTGGGGTCGCCACGACCCACCAGCACCAGGTCTCCGTTGAGACGGCCGTGGGTGTCGAGCGTGCCGTTGGTTTCGACCGAGGTGCGGAACGTGTAGTCCGGCCCGATCAGGGCCATGGCCGCCGCGGTGGTGAAGAGCTTGGTGTTGGAAGCGGGCGTGAACAGCTTGTCCGCATCGCGGGCGTAAAGTACCTTGCCGGAGGAGAGCGAGACGACTTCGATGCCCCAGAAGCCGCGCGCCAGGTCGGCAGGCTTGAGAACAGCGGCAATCCGTTTGTCGAGCGCTTTATGGGAGACGGCATGCAATTGCGTGCACAGCAGCAGGCACAGCGCAAGCCGCGAAAAGAGGCGCATACGGCGCATGGCAAGCTGATTGTAGCACCGCAGATCGGGCTCGTAACACGTGGAGACAGCCGCCCCCGGCTGTCTGGTCGAGCGCAGCTCGACAGACTTTTTTGTTCCTGCAGAACCAACAACCAGCCGAGCCTGGCTCGGCCGGACAGCCGAGGGCGGCTGTCCCCACGCAGGTATTCACGCTGGTACCAGAGTCAAAATCAAAGTCAAAGACGTCCGACAAGAGTGTCCGACCCACACAGGCACATCCCCACACAAATTTCGGCAGGGGTTAGAATCGCTGGCATGCGGCCCGTCTTCGAGTGGCAGATCGGTTCCCGTGCGGTGCAACTGGGGAAGCGCACGCTCATCATGGGCGTGGTCAATGTCACTGCCGACTCATTCTCCGACGGCGGCACTAACTTCGACCGCGATCGCGCCGTGGAGTATGCGCTCAAGCTGCTGCAGGACGGCGCCGACATCATCGACGTAGGCGGAGAATCCACGCGTCCGGGGGCGAAGGTAGCGTCTGCGACCGAACCGGGCGTGAGCGAGAAGGAAGAGCGGGAACGGGTCATCCCGGTGATTTCCGGCGTAAAAAAGAAAAATCCCCAGGCGATTATCTCAGTCGATACCTACAAGTCCGCCGTGGCCCGTGCCGCCGTGAAAGCAGGAGCGGAGATCGTCAACGACGTCAGCGGATTTCTCTGGGACGCGCAAATGAAGAAGACGCTGGCGGAACTGAAGTGCGGGGCTGTACTGATGCACATGCGCGGGCGTCCCCAGGAATGGAAAACGTTGCCGCCGCTGACTGACGCGGTGACCGTGGTCAAGCGCGAACTGCGGGAACGCTCCGACGCCGCCGTGGTTGCGGGCATGAAACGGGAGCGCATGGTGATCGATCCCGGTTTCGGATTCGGCAAGAACCGGGAAGAGAACTATCCGTTGTTAAGGCAGCTTGAAGAGTTCCACCAGCTTCGCTTTCCGCTGCTGGTGGGCGTGTCGCGAAAATCTTTCATCGGCCGCGCCCTGGCGCGCAATGGGACCGACGCGCCCGTCGCCGACCGGCTTTACGGGACCCTGGCGGCGGAAGCCGTGGCCATCATGAAGGGCGCGCACATCATCCGGACCCACGATGTGCGCGCCTGCGCGGACACGGTGCGGATTGCCGACCTGGCAAGCTAGGGCTCCAATGTAGCTCTACTCCGCGCGGCACGCGTCGGCAAACTTGCGGATGATTTCAGATTCCAGTTTCCTGTTCCACGCCATGCCTATGTCCCACTCCGCGTAGCGGCTGTGGACGGGAGCGAACTTCACACCGCTTACGTGCATCGCGCGCGCCGCCCTGGGCACGAGCGATACGCCAATGCCGGCGCTCACCAGATTGAGAATGGTAAACATGTCGTTCGGCTCATAGACAATCCTCGGAGTGAATCCGGAGCGGTCGCACAGGCTGATGCAATGATCGTGATACGTGGCTGAGACTCCGCGATCGATCAGAATGAAAGGCTGGTGCTGAATCCCTTTCATGGTCAGGGACCCGGTGAACTTCTCCGAAGTGGCGATCGTAAGACGCTCCGTCAGCACTTTACGCACCGCGACCAGGGGATTCTTCACCGGCAGGCGCACGAAGCCGACGTCGAGGCGGCCGTCGATCAGGGCCTCGATCTGGCGGAGCGTGGGCATGTCGGCGATCTCGATTTCAACTCCGGGAGCGCTTTCGCGAAACTTCACCAGGGCGCGGGGAACCAGGCTGTGCACGGTGGACATGCCCACGCCGAGACGCAGTTTCCCCCGTTCGCCACTGCTGGCGCCACGCGCGGCCTCGAAAGCCGCCTGCAGGTCGTGGATGATTCTGCGCGACTCTTTGTAGAACATCGCGCCGGCGAGGGTAAGCGCGACCCCGCGCCGGTTGCGCACCAGCAGCGGCCCACCGATCTTTTCTTCCAGGCTCCGGATGCGTTTGCTCAGCGCGGGCTGTGAAATGTGGAGACGCGCCGCCGCCCGGCCAAAATGCAGTTGTTCGGCAAGCACGGCAAACGACGCCAGTTCCTGGGTTTCGAGGGCCATAAACGGAAGTTATCACAGACTTCCAAACATTTCATTGGACGAATCATCCCTGAAAGCCATCTACTATAGAAGAAGAGGTTCAAGTATGTCGGTAACGGATTTAGTGGGGACGGTGGCAGCCTTCTGCACGACGGTGGCGTTTGTGCCGCAGATTGTCAAACTGCGCAAGCAGGGTGGCCGCGGCTTGTCGTACGCAATGCTTGTTTCTTTACCTCACGGGAGTGCTGCTGTGGCTGGCCTACGGCATCCGCATCCACGCGGTCGCGATGATGTGGGCCAACGGAGTGGCGGCTGTGCTGGTGTTGGTATCCATTGTGCTGAAGGCCAATCCGCCGGCGAACCAGGTGAACGCGGCTTCGCGCCGCCTGCGCATCGCGGTCGATATGGACGAAGTCATCGCCGACGCTTTCGGCAAACATCTGAGCCAGTACAACCAGCGGGCAGGCACAAACCTCACCGCGGAGATGGTCAGTAAAAGAGGACTGTCTGAACTGCTTCCCGGCGAAAGCCGCGACCACTTCAACGCCATCCCGCACGCGCCTGGATTTTTTGCTGACCTGGAGGTCATTGCCGGCAGCCAGGAGGCGCTGCTGGAATTGTCCCGCCATCATGACATCTACATCACCAGCGCCGCCATGGAAGTTCCTTCGTCGTTCGCGGACAAGTTCCAGTGGATGGAAAAGAATTTCCCTTTCATTCCGCCCAGCCGGATTGTGTTTTGCGGAGACAAGAACATCGTCAACGCCGATGTGCTGATCGATGACCGGTCGCGGCACTTCAAGGGATTCCGCGGCACGGGGATTCTGTTTACCGCACCGCACAACGCCGGGGAGACTGCGGATTTACGCGCCGACAACTGGAACGACGTGCTGCGGATCCTGCAGGGCGGGCGGCCTGAAGCAGCCGGCGCCGGACAACGATCTAGAACGCTTTCGATGAATCCAGCAGGATAGTCACCGGCCCGTCGTTGACCAGTTCCACCTGCATCATCTCCTGAAACCTGCCAGTTTCGCAGCGCACTCCCGCGGCGCGGATGCGCTCCACAAAATATTCGTAAAGCCCGCGCGCTTTTTCCGGCGGTGCGGCAGCATCGAAGGATGGCCGCTTGCCGTGCCGCACGTCTCCGTAGAGGGTGAACTGGGAAACCACCAGCACGCTTCCTTCAGCTTCGCCGCACGGCGCGGTTCATCTTGCCGCCGGCATCCTCGAAAACTCGCAGGCCGATGATTTTGCCGGCCAGGTAGTCCGCGTCGGCTTCGGTGTCGTCCTTCGAGACCCCCAGCAGGACCAGCAATCCACTGCCAATTTCGCCGGCAAGGTCGTTGCCGACAGTTACACGGGCCCGACTCGACTCGCTGCACCACGGCGCGCATGGCTACTTCGCCGCTTCCGGCAGCAGGGTTTCCTGGCCCGCGACCGCCAGCCAGCGCTGGTCGCGATAGACGTAGATATCGGTGAAGCGGACGCGGGCCACGGTTTTTCCCTGCCCGTCCACCAGGGTGGCCAGCCCGCGAATGTAGCCGGAATCGCCAAACACATGCGGGGTGAGTTCACTCAGGATGTTCTTGCCGGGACGGCGGTGGGGAATCTGCGCCAGAGTTTCCTGCCCGATTGTGAAGCTGGCCGCTGGGATCGGCGTCCTGAAATTCGTCGGCGAGGATGCAGCCGACGGCGTCGGCGTCGCGCACTTCGAGCGCCCGGGCCCATGATTGCTCGATCTGGATCAGGGCATTGCCGTCTTTGGCTGATGGGTTGGGCAGGTCGGCGCGAACATCAAAGTTCAAAAGCGGCGGGCGAGGGCGCCCGCCCCACACGGGCAGCGTTGCGAACAAGGCAAGAAGCAGGCAAGCTTTCACGTTGTTTCCTCCGGACGAATGATACCGCGCCCGCACGCGTAATGGAGGACGGGCGCCCCGCCCGTCCGGATTGACGGCTGGCGCTGTGACTCATAGAATCCCGAGTTCTGTGTTTCCAGAAATCATGGTGCGGGAGTTGTCAGCCATGAGTCGGATCACTAGCTTAGTTGTCGCTTGCGGTTGTCGGACTGGCGTCATTGCAGGCCTTGGCCCAGCAGCCAGCGCCGCCATCGCACAATGAAGTTCTGATCAGGAATGCCGTGGTGATGACCGTCACCCACGGCGACATTCAGAACGGCAGCGTTTACATCAAGGACGGAAAAATTGCCGCCGTGGGGAAAGACGTGAGCGCCCCCGCGAGCGCCACCGTGATCGATGCCGGAGGCAAATATCTCACGCCGGGCATCATCGACTCCCACTCGCACATCGCGCTCGACGACGATGTGAACGAGGCCACCAGCCCGGTCACGCCGCAGATGATGATGATGGACGCCTTCGACTACCAGGACAAGGCCATCTATCGCGGCCTGGCGGGCGGCGTCACCACGTCGCTGCTCTTGCACGGCTCGGCCAACATGATTGGCGGCCAGGCCATTGTGATCAAACACAAGTACGGAGCCAGCCGGGACGCCATGCTGTTTCCCGGCGCGCCGCGCTCCATCAAGTTCGCCAGCGGAGAAAATCCCAAGCGCGTTTATGGCAGCAGGGACCAGTTGCCCTCCACCCGCATGGGAAATTTCGCGGTGCAGCGCGCGGCGCTGGTGGAAGCGCAGGATTACATGCGCGAGTGGGACGACTACAACGCCAAAGTCAAACGCGGCGACAAGGATGCCAAGCCTCCCAAGCACGATCTGAAACTGGACGCGCTGGCCGACGTTTTACGCGGCAAGCTGATGGTGCAGATCCATTGCTATCGCGCCGACGAACTGCTTACCGAGATGGCCATGGCGAAAGAATTCGGCTACAAGGTGCGTGCCTTCCATCATGCGCTCGAGGCTTACAAGGTGGCGGACCAGCTGGCCGCGCAGGGCGTGGCCATCGCCACCTTCTCCGACTGGTGGGGCTACAAGCAGGAAGCCTGGGACGCGATTCCGTGGAACGCAGTCATCTCGATGCGCAAGGGCGTGCGGGTGGCGATCAAGAGCGATTCGGAGGATTTTGCCCGCCGCCTGAACCAGGAGGCCGCCAAGACCATGCGCTACGGCGGCGCCACCGAGGAAGAGGCCCTGAAGATGATTACGCTCAATCCGGCGTGGATCATCGGCGTCGAGGACCGCGTGGGATCGATCGACGTGGGAAAGGACGCCGACCTGGTGGTCTGGGATGGCTACCCTCTCTCCAGCTTCGGCGTGCCCAACAAAGTGCTGATCGATGGCGACGTTTATTTCGACCGCTCGCTGCCGGGTTTCGGCATGCCGCACTACCGGGAGGGAGAATGATTCAGTCATCAGTCGTCGGTCGTCAGTCGTCAGAGTCGGTAGCTGGTCGTTGGCCATTGGTCGTTGGCCAACTGCTTCTGGCTTTGACGCTTTGCTTTCCTCCTCGGCAGGCCTGGCCCAGCAGAAAACTCTCGTGCTGAAGGGCGGCAAGTTGCTTACCATTTCGCATGGCACGATTGAGAACGGCGTGCTCGTGATTTCCGCCGGCAAGATCAGCGCCGCTCGGAGCAGCCAATTCGGTGAAGGTCCCGAAAGACGCGGAAGTGATCGATGTGACTGGGATGACGGTGTATCCCGGACTGATCGATTCTGAAAGCTACCTCGGACTCACCGAGATTTCCGCCGAGGGCAGCACCAACGATCTGATCGAAACCAGCGATGAGATCATGCCCCACATGCATGTGTATGACGCCTTCCATGCCGAGTCGGAACTGATTCCGGTGGCGCGCCTCAATGGCATCACCAACGCCATCGTGGCGCCGCAGAGCCAGGACACCCTGCCCGGGCAGGACTCGTTCATTCAACTCGACGGCAAGTCGGCCAACGACATGCTGCTGGTGCGCGACATCGCCATGCCCCTGAACTTTACCGGCGAGCAGCGGCGGAATGAGTCCTGGGAGAAGCGGAAGTTTCCGCAAACCCGCATGGGACTGGCGGCGCAACTGCGCCAGGCCTTCATGGACGCTCAGGACTATTCCCAGCGCTGGGCCGACTACGACAAGAAGAAGTCCGACGCGAATCCGACGACAAGAAGGGCCCGCCATCGCCGCCCAAGCACGATCTGAAACTGGAAGCCTTGCTGCCTTATCTGCAAGGCAAGAAGGCCATCGTGCTGGCGGCGCAGGAGCCCAGCGATCTGGAAACCGCCGTCGGACTGGCCCGGCAATTCAACCTGAAATTCGTGCTCAACCACATCAGCCACTCGCAGTCCGTGCTCGACTATGTGGCCAGCTTGAAAGTCCCCGTGATCGTGGGGCCCATCTACGAAGACCCCAAAAACTATGAACGCTACGACGCGGTGTACAAACTGCCGGGCGAGTTGTACAAGCGCGGAGTGAAGATCGCATTCGCGTCCTACGATGCGCACGCCGTGCGCAACCTGCCCTACGCGGCGGGCTTCGCCACTGCGTTCGGCCTGCCCCACGACGAGGCGCTGAAGGCGATCACTCTGAATCCGGCGGAAATCTGGGGCGTGGCAGACCAACTGGGCTCGCTCGATGTGGGCAAGACGGCCAACGTAGTGGTGGCGGATGGTGACCCGCTTGACGTCAAGACCGACGTCAAGCGGGTTTTCATCGCCGGCCAGGAAGTACCCATGAGAAGCCGCCAGACGGAGCTGCGAGACAGATATTCCCGGTAGCCGGAGGTCGGACGCACCCTGTCGACGTCGTGAGTCGGAGGTTGGTGTGGGTCGGACACTCCTGTGGGCTCGCGACAGCTTCGGTGCTGTGATTTGCCAGGAGCCGAGATGAGAAAAGGATACCGCGAAACCCAAGATCAAAGACGTCGGACAGGAGTGTCCGACTCCACCGGCACTACGGCGTTGACCCCATGGGCTGGCGGAAGTAGGATTCTCTGTGGGCGATCAGGCGGCTAAGCCGTTTCCTTCCGCTCTTCCTTTACAGCAATTCGTGCGGGCCAGTACACTATTTGTTCCCTAAATTCAGGAGGTTGGATTTACATGGCTGCCGAAGAAAAAAAAGAGATTGTGGAGAAGGTGAAACAGATCATCTCCGAGCAGTTGGGCGTGGATGAAAACGAAGTCACTCCCAGCGCGTCGTTTGTCGATGATCTGGGCGCGGACTCGCTCGACCAGGTCGAACTGGTCATGGCCCTGGAAGAACACTTCGGGGTGGAGATTCCGGACGAGGACGCGGAAAAACTCCGCACCGTGCAGGACGCCATCGCCTATATCGACAAGCACGCCAAAGTGAGCAAGTAGAGGTCAGACCGTAACCGCGACTTCCGGCGACCGGGCGCACTCTGTCATTTAAGCTGCTATAGGGGGTCTTCGACTCCATCAGTTCATTCGCCAGCGAATGAACTGACTGCGCTCAGGATGACATCAGGGGTGGAGCTAGAAGCCAGAAGCGGTTTCCCCTGCGCAAACCCGGGGAGAGTTGCCATCCGTACAACGCCCGTAGCAAAATAGAGACTGCACGCGAGGAGAACCAATGGCAGCCGTTGACGACAAGGTGAAACAGATTATCGTGGAACAGCTGGGCGTGGACGAAGGCGAGGTCACCTCGAACGCCTCGTTCGTGGACGACCTGGGCGCCGACTCCCTGGACACGGTGGAACTGGTCATGGCCTTTGAGGAAGCCTTCGAGATCGAAATCCCCGATGAGGACGCGGAGAAAATCCGCACCGTGCAGGACGCCGTCGATTACATCGGCAAGCACGCGAAAGGCGGGAAGTAGTTGGGACGTAGGGTCGTAGTCACCGGAATCGGCCTGATCTGTGGCGTGGGCAATACCGCGCCAGAGGTGTGGAAGAACCTGCTCGCCGGGAAAAGCGGCGTGGCCCGCATCACCGAGGCGGTCAAGCAGGGTGCGTTCAAAGAGGAAGACCTGCCCAAGTTTGCCTGCCAGATTGCCGCCGAAGTCAAGAATTTCGATCCCCTGCAATTCATCGAAAAAAAAGAACTGAAGAAGATGGGACGCTTCATCCACCTGGCCCTGGCGGCTGCGGATGAAGCCATGAAGGCTTCGGGATTGCAGGTCACGCCCGAGATTTCCGAGCGCGTGGGTGTCCACATCGGGTCCGGAATCGGCGGGTTCGACGTGATCGAGCGCGAGCACATCAGCCTGCTGAGCGGCGGACCGCGCAAAATCTCTCCATTTTTTATTCCGGCGGCGATCGTCAACCTGGCCGCCGGGCACGTCAGCATCCGCTACCACGCCCGTGGACCAAACGAAGCTACCTGCACGGCATGCACCTCGAGCGCCCATTCCATCGGGGATGCTTTCAAGATCATCTCCCGTTGCGACGCCGACGTAATGATCGCCGGGGGTACGGAAGCGGCCATCACTCCCATGGGCGTGGGCGGGTTCGCCGCCATGCGCGCGCTCTCCACCCGCAATGACGATCCCGAGAAAGCCAGCCGGCCCTGGGATTCGGGACGCGACGGATTCGTGATTGGCGAGGGCGCCGGCATCCTGGTGCTGGAAGAATTGGAGTTTGCCCGCCGCCGCGGGGCCCGCATCATGGCCGAGGTCATGGGCTACGGCATGAGCGGGGACGCTTTCCACATCACGCAGCCGGCCGAAAATGGCGACGGCGCCTACCGCGTCATGGTGAACACTCTGCGAGACGCCAAGAGTCCAGCCCGAGCAGGTCCAGTACATCAACGCCCATGGCACTTCGACCGACATTGGCGACAAGCTCGAAACCGTCGCCATCAAGCGGGCGTTTGGCGACCACGCCTACAAGCTGGCGGTAAGTTCGACCAAATCCATGACTGGACACTTGCTGGGCGGAGCGGGCGGACTGGAAGCCGGAATCACGCTGCTGGCGCTGCGCGACCAGATCCTGCCCCCGACCATCAATCTGGAGAGCCCCCGAACCGGACTGCGATCTGGACTACGTCCCCAACACGGCGCGGAAAGCGGAAGTTGAGTACGCCATGTCGAATTCATTCGGCTTCGGTGGGACCAACGGCGCGCTGCTGTTCCGGCGCTGGAGCGAGTAGGGCAGTCGTCGGTCGTCGGGCGTCAGACCTCGGCCGCCGGTCGTCAGACCCTCGGCCGTGCGCTAAATTCCACTAGCCGCGAAGCGGCGCAAGAATGCAGCCCACGGCGTAAGCCGTGGGTTCAGGCGCGGCGATGACGGAGCCCCAACGGGGCGAAAGAATGGGTGCCGCCGGGCACGTCTCTTGCGAAAACCTGGCCGTTTTCCTGGCCTTGCACGAGCGGGGCGCTCGCGCCTACATTCTCCCGCACTGCCTTTTCCGCATCCGCGTAACTCCCTCAAAAATTTGGCTTTGCAAGACCCAGATTGGTGCCGTCAGTCCATTTTGGGTAATTGCACCTTGGTACCTGCATATTGGCCTTCTATCCCTTTGCCAAGTGCCGGAAGGCAGGCCAGAATGGAGTTTCAAGGCATTCCCCAAGGACATGCAAAAATCGTCAGGACTGGTTCTCGCACCGCCTCCTCGCAGCCGAAAAGCCTCTGCCCGGGTCGCCCTGGTTGACATCAAGGAACCGGCCCGCTCCCTGCTGGCCGACTGTTTCAAACAATTCGGGATCGAAGCCGTGGTTATGACCGGAAACGTGCCGGAGCGGCTGCAGCGGGAAAAGCTTGAGGCCTGCGTGGTGCACCTGACGCCCGAAGCCGTGCCGGTCATGGAGTCGGCGCGCACCTCGGCATCAAACAACCGCATGGTGATCTACGGCCTGGGAGGCAGCGCCCAGGAGGCGATGAAGTTTTCCCGTTACGGCGTGAACGCCGTCTTCCATGAACCGCTGGAACGTCAGGCGGCGCTCAAACTGGTGCGCGCCACCCAGATGCTAGTGCTGCACGAATTTCGCCGCTACATTCGCATCCCCATCATTACCGAGATTTCCATGGTATCGGCCGACAGCCGCCGCTTCACTGCTACCAGCCAGGAACTCAGCACGGGAGGGATGTCGGTCAAAAGCCCGGAAGATGTCCAGGTCGGCATGGCCCTGGAAGTTTCGTTTGCCTTGTTGACTCTGCCCCGCATCTGGGTGCGGGCAACCGTCAGCTGGCGGAAACCAGACAAGACCTTTGGCGTCCGCTTCGACGTCAAAGATGAACGCCGCATGCGCATCAAGGAATGGATCGAAGCCTATCTGGAAAACTAGCCGGCCGCAGCACCTCACTGAGCACCCTTTGCGGCCTTCGCGGCCCTTCTTTGCGTCCTTTGCGGTTTAAGGTTTTTGCGTGATGCAGGCCAGGTCAAACCCTTTACCGCAAAGGACGCAAAGAGAAGTCCGCAAAGTTCGCAAAGGGGATTTCGCACGGCCGCCCGCCTTGGGGAATCAGCATCGCCGCATGTAAAATCGAAGTACGATGGCAGCCTCTTCCCAACTGGTGCAGATCGAACTGAGTCCCCCCGTCCGGCAGCCCAAGCCGGAGTGGCTCCGGGCCAAGGCTCCGGTCGGCGAAAACTTTCACAATCTCAAAAAACTGGCCCGCGGCCTGGGACTGCACACGGTGTGCGAGTCGGCGCAGTGTCCGAACATCGGCGAATGCTGGAACCACCGCACCGCAACTTTCATGCTGCTGGGCGATATCTGCACCCGGCGCTGCGGCTTTTGCGCCGTGCCCAAGGGCAAACCGGGCCCGATTGAGTGGGACGAACCCCGCCGCGTAGCCGAAGCCGTCGCGACCCTCGGCCTGAAGCACACCGTCGTGACCAGCGTGAATCGCGATGACGACAACCTGGGCGGCGCGCGGATTTTTGCCGAAACCATCCGCCAGATTCGCGAACTCGTGCCGGACTGCCGGGTGGAAGTCCTGATTCCTGATTTCCAGGGTCTCGATGAGGCCCTGAAGATCGTCCTCGACGCGCAGCCCGACGTCCTGAACCACAACACCGAGACCGTGCCCCGGCTGTATCGCTCGGTGCGCTCGGGCGCACGCTACGAGCGCACCCTGCGTTTGCTGGAGAAGGCCAAGACATTCGCTCCCGCGACCGTGACCAAGTCCGGCGTGATGGTCGGTCTCGGCGAGAGCACGGACGAACTGATGGAAGTCTTCCGCGACCTGGGTTCGCGCGGCGTGGATATTCTTACGGTCGGGCAATACTTGCGGCCTTCACGCGATCATCTGCCCATTTCCCGCTTCTACACGCCGGAAGAATTCACCTATCTGAAAGAAGAAGCGCTGCGCTTCGGCTTCCGTCACGTGGAATCCGGACCGCTGGTGCGTTCCAGTTACCACGCCCACGAGCAGGCGGAGTCCACCAGAACGGTGTAGGCGCGAGCGTCCAGGCTCGTGCAGCGTCCTCGGCGTCCGGCATCGAGCCGGCTGTTCTGACGGAACATCTTGCCGCTCAGCCGGAAGTTGCGGAGCTTCGCTCCAATGGAAAAGCAGGACGCACGAGCGGGACGCTCGCGCCTACATTAGAAGACCTTGAAGTGAATGGTCAGATACTTCTTCGGATTCTCCCGGATGGATTTGACCAGGCTCCGGGTCTCGACCAGCATCTGGTCGGCGTTGTTGTAGAGCGACGGATCGCGCAGCAGTTTGCCGGCTGAGCCTTCGCCTGCCTCCAGGCGATCGGAGATGGCGGAGAGCTTGTCCATCGTATTTCGCAGCTTGCGGGCAAATTCTTCGTCTTTCGCCAGCATGCCGATCGGACCCTTGCCGGCATTCACATCGTCGGTAAGCTTCCTCACGTTGGCGATGGTGGCGTTGGCGTTGTCGTAAAGCACCGGGTCCTTGAGGAACTTCCCGGCGCTGCCCTTGCCCGCATTGAGGTCGTCAATCACTACGTTCAACTTATCGACCGTGGCGTTGGCTTTGTTGTACAACTCTTCATCGGAAAACAGCTTGCCCAGCGTGCCCTTGCCCTGGGCCACCTGGTTCACCAGTCCCTGAAATTCACTCACCGTCGCGTTCAGCCGGTTGTAGAGCGTGGGATCATACAGCAGCTTGCCCACCGAACCCTGGCCGCTCTCGACGAAGGCGACGATGCGATCCAGCCGCTTGAGCAACGCATCCATGTTCTGCAGCGTGCCCTGGCCGGCGCGCACCATGTCCCCGAAGTCGGGCACCTCGCGGCTGCGCAGCACATCTCCATCCTGCACCTGCGGACCGGTGGCTTGCGAACTGTCGATGTCGATGTAAGTCTCGCCCAGCACGCCCGCGGTGGAGAGCAAGGTCAGGGAATCCTTGCGCAGGTTGAACAGGTAGCGGGTATTCACTTTCATCGTAACTTCTACCGGAGTGAGTTGCTTGGTTGCGATCGTGGACCACCAGGATCTTGGTCACGTTGCCGATGTCCACTCCGGCCAGACGCACGGGTGCGCCCTCGCGCAAACCGTTGGCGTTGTCAACATATGATTTGAGCTGGATTTTCTTGGTGAACAGGCCGCCCGTACCGCTCATGAGGAAGATCAGGAACGCCAGCGTGACGCTGGCCGCCAGCACCGTAAGCCCTACCTTCAGTTGAGACCACTTCAACTGCTTCTGGCTAGGCACGCATTCTCCCGAGCAAAGGTCGTTCTCCGTGGCACCGGCACGGGTTAGCCCAGAATAATAGCAGACCGCGCGGCCGGATCACGCCATCCGGTGGGCGGGGCGCAACGTTGTCGCCAACAGGAGCGCGACCAGATAGGCCGCGGCTCCGGCGCCCAATGTGACATTCAAGCCAAACTGAATGGCGATGATGATGGCCAGGACCGAGCCCAGGACGCTGGAAGCCGCGTTCATGGCCCAGGCCCACTCCACCATATTTCCGCTGGTTTGGCCGGCTGGTACAACCGGCAATTCACTGCCTGCGGCGCCTGCCAGGGCCCGCAAGCCGGTGGGGAATGGCATGCCCATGGCGAAGCCCAAGGGGACCAGAAGCCCGGCACTGACCGCCAGTTTGACCATGAAGGGCCAGCCCACCAGCCGTCCCAGCAGGCTGGGCAGCACGCCTACATACAGCAGCAGGGCGGCGGCAATGAGCAGCAGGGGCAGCCATACCCGGCTGGTCTCCGCCAGCCACCAGCGCGAAACCATGCTGCCCGCGCCGCTCGAAAGCAGCAGCAGGAACACTACCACCGTCAAGGCATAGACCGGATGGCCCAGGAACAGAACGAAGCGCTGGATGAAGGCGATCTCGACCAGGATGTATCCCAGCCCGACCGCGATGAAATAGAGCAGGCGCAGCGGACGCGGCTGCTGGCCCCGCGCCCCCATCGCCAGCGGAAGCACCAGAAACACCAGCACGGCCAGAAGCGAGATGGCCAGCACCATCCCCAGCACGGCCACGCCCAGATTATTCTTCCAGTCCATGCCGCGCTGCAGCGCCTTGGGATGGAGGATCTGGTCGAGCTTCAAAGTGAAAAAGAAAAACGGGGCATTGTCGGTTACGGGAGACACCTCGTACGGGTAGCGCTCGGCAAACTTTTGGGGATCGTTCGCCTGGATCAGTTGGCTGAAAGATTCGGCGCTGGCAGAATACCGCGCCGGCATATTGCCGGCAGCCAAAGCCGGATCGGGTGGAGCGTACAGCAGAAATAATTTGGGATAGACCGCCAGGTGTTGCCGTACCTGGTCCACCTCCCCGGCGGTGAACGCACTGCGCTTGGCCAATACCACGACCGGAATGCCATCCGCATCCAGGTGCCCTTCCGAAACCACGATGAAATTGCCGGCGGGGTTCGCCACTCCCATTTCATGCAGGGCCTGCATCGCAACCGAAACCACGCGCAAAGCTTCGCGGGGCTGTTGAAACTCCCAGCGCGTAATGGCGATCATTCCATCCGGCTTCAGATGCTCAAAGTATTCCCGGAAGGCTTCCACGGTGTACAAACTGTTTTCGCTGAGGGCAAAGGCGCCGGCGGCAGTGGACGCCCAGGTATCCACCAGCGTCATCTGCACCACGTCAAACTGCTGCCGGGCATTGCGCACAAACGAGCGGCCATCAGTCACGTGGATGTGCACTTCAGGCTGCTGGTACAGATGGAAGGTGTAGTCCGCGTAGCGGCCGCGCATGATGGTGTTGGCGATGATGGGATTGATCTCGATTCCGGTCACGCTGGGACTGCCGCTGCCCAGCGCGCGCAGGACGTCCACGCCGCCGCCCGGTCCGATGATGGCGAAATCGCCGTGGGGGCGCAGCACATTGGCCAGCGCGGGAGGCGCTGACATCAGATTCTTCTCCCAGCCGCCCTGCCAGTGTTTGGGATCGACGTTCATCAGGTAAGTGGAAGCGTCGGCGTCGATCACAATCGCCTTGCCCTTGCCCTGGGAATCCACTTCCACCCTGGAAATGGCATTCCAGCGGGCGAACTCCACCCAGGCCGAATCTCGAAACCCTCCCTTGGCGTAAACGATGTCGAAAAGGTTGAAGGAGTAGTTGACCGCGATCAGGACCAGGATGAACAGGGCGCGCCCGGCGGCCGACCTTCGCGCCTTGCGCTCCACCGCCCAGATGGCTCCCGGCCAGAGCCATGCAGACACCGGTGAAAAACACGGTGTTCGGCCCGCCCAGCCAGTTGAGCAGCGGAACAATGGCCAGGCAAGCCAGCGCGCCACCGGCCAGATCGGCCGCGTAGAGCGGAGAAACATGGCTGGCTTCACGCGCAAAGACGACAGAGAATTCCAGTCCGGTGATAAAGAAGGGAACGGCAGACGCCAGGTAGATCGCGGTGAGACGAAGAAAATTCGCGGTCGAGATTTCCAGCGAGACCGGAGTGCGCAGCACGATCACCAGCACGACCGGCACAATCAGCGCGTTGACCGAGCATAGCCTCGAGACCAGCGCGCGAGTTTCGAATCGCGCCAGGCGGTCTTTTCTCAGGTGGGCAAACACGCCTCCGGCGCCGAGGCCGAGCAGGGCAATCGAAATCGCCAGAAACGCGAAGTGGTAAAACAGCACCACGGAAAACAGGCGGGTCAGCGCCAGTTCAAGCAGCAGGGCGGCAAAGCTGCATAGCGCCATGCCGTAAAGCATCGCGCGATTCGGAATTCGGTCTGTGCTGGTGATGGGAGTCAGGAGGGATGTCTCACTCATCGCGCAAGGTTTGCCTGGAACGCGGCCAGTCTAACAGAAGCAGGAGTGCAACTCAGGGCTTCAACTATCGAGGACGTCGTGCGATCGCATGGAAACAGTCCCGATCCCTTGTCATTCCGAAGCCAGGTTTATCGGCGAGGAATCTGCTTGCTGCCAGCAGCGCAATAGCAGATTCCTCGCGCGACAATACCGCGCTTCGGAATGGCAATTTTTGAGAGGATTGTCGAAACCGCACCGCTGCATTTTCCAGAATGACCTGCGCGATGGCCTGCTCGGCGGTGTGGGAGAGCGAAAGCGCTACGTGGGCTGCGCCCAGGCGCGCGGCAAACTCAGCCGCCTTACCGTGAAAGGTGATGGTGGGCCGGCCTCCGGGCTGGCGGGAGACTTCGATGTCGCGCCAGCGCACGCCATGATTCCAGCCGGTGCCCAGGGCCTTCATGCCGGCTTCCTTGGCGGCAAAGCGGGCGGCATAGCGCTCAATGCGATTGGCCTTGGAATCGCAATATTTGATCTCGCCTTCGGTGAACACGCGGTGGAGGAAGCGGTCGCCGTGGCGAGCCAGGGCTTGCGCGATGCGCGGGACCTCCGCAATGTCGATGCCGGTGCCGACAATCATGAGCAAATAAGTTAGCACGCAGAGCCAAGGCAGGCGCGGGCGTCCCGCCCGTGCTGGCCGAGCACGCTCGGCACTTGGGCGCTAATCCAGGCAGTCAGCACAGTCAATCCTTGTCGAGCTGCGCTCGCCTGGACGAGCGAGGGCGCTCGTGCCTACATCGCGTCGCTACATCGACGCCGAGGGTGCCGGATCTCCAGGACAATCGCCACCAGCAGGGCTATCCCTCCCGCCACCACGGCGGCGGGGAAGGCGATCTCCCGGTAGGCAATCGTCATATTGGGATGAACGCCCCGCACGCCGGCGCTGATCAGGAGCCCGAAGATCCCCAGAAAAAGGCACACGGCAAAGGTAAGCAGCGTCAGCAGAAAGGCCACCAGCAGTACGCGCACCGGGACCAGCAGCCAGCGAACCCATAGCGATGGCGCTTTGGCGGAAGGCATTCCTTCCTGATTGTAGCGGTTTGAGGTTTTCGGCTATGGGTAGTCTCTGACAGCTGATAGCTGACAGCTGACGGCTGGGCTAGAATACATCCCATGCCACAGGCTGCACCGCCGATTACGCGTCCCCCGGCGGAGGTCGTCCGTCTGACCCCCGTCTCACAAGCTCCGAATGGAATCTGTTATGCCGCTTCGGGCGAGATCACGGTTCCTGAAGCCGACCTGCGGCGCATGGTGTCCGCCGTGCCCGACGCCGCCGCGGCCGCGCTGAAGCGCAAGGCCTACTACTTCGTTCCACTCACCGTAAACCAGGGCGACGAGACGGTGATCGCCGACCGCTACGACGTGGCGCTGAGCGATAACGCAGTCTGCCACCGCAATCTCGACCTGGGCGATTCGCAGTGCGTCTTTATTTCCACCCGCCTGATGGACGACAAATTCTCGGTGGCCTTTGAGTTCTACATCAACGTAGGCCACGCCGTGGTGGAGCGGGCCGGGGTATCGCAGGCTTTCGCCGACCTGGTGTGGAAGCAGGTGCAGAACAAGGCCCGCGGCGAGACTTCGCTGGATGCCTGGGAGTCGCGCAAGCTGGCGACCGAAGCGCGGTCCGGATGCGGAAAAGTACAAGAACGAATATTTTGCCGCCAGCTTTTCCGACGCCATCTCCATTTATCTGCTGTCGTTATTTATCGACGTGGATTATCACGACCTGCGCGAGCGCGATTACCCCCTGCTGGCGCCGTCCCAGATGGCGGAGCGGTTGAAGAAAGTGGCAGAACTGTTCCCGGCGAATCCCGGGATTTGAGTTCACGATTTACCACAAGAGAAGGACGTAGCCACGGACTTGCACGGATCACGCGGATAAGACTCCAGCGCGCCGGCACCCTGTGTCCTCCGTGTCCTCTGTGGTTACAATCATCACTCCATGGTCACGGTCCGCTCCTTCGCCAAAATCAACCTCGGCCTGTGCATTGGCGCGCCGCGGCCGGACGGCTTTCACGATCTGCGCACCGTCTATCAGACCATTGCATTGCACGACGTCATCCGGGTGCAGGTGGGGGCCGGAACCGGCATTGAGATTCGTTGTGACGATCCGCGTGTTCCCAAGGACCAGACGAACACTTGCTACCGTATCGTGGAACGCGCCCTGCCCACGCTTCAGGCCCGCGGGCGCGTAACCATCACCATCGATAAGCGATTGCCGGTGCGAGGGCGGCCTGGGCGCAGGTTCCGGAAATGCTGTGGCTACGCTGCTGGCCCTCGAACACGCGCTGAAGAAGAAGTTGCCGGGACGCGGAGCGGTTGCGCATTGCGGCGGAAGTAGGTTCGGACCTGCCGCTGTTCCTGGTGGGTGGGACGGTGCTGGGAGTGGGGCACGGGGAAGAGGTGTATCCGTTGCCGGATTTGCCCGTCTGTCTGCTGTGTGGTGGTGACGCCGGAGATTGGGGTATCGACGCCCAAGGCGTTTGCGGATTGGGACGCGATGATGTCGGGAGCCCTCGCGGGAAAACGAACGGGAAGGGCACGACTTCAGTCGTGCCGCCACTGCCGGCAAGCTAAGCGGCTTTAGCCGCTGAGGGGCTGCCGAGCTTCGCTCGGCCAGGACGGCCGGGGCGGCCGTCCCCACGTGGCCTGCATCCCAGCTCAAATTGACGCCTTCTCCACCCTCCGATAGAATGGTTGAGTTCGGCTCGCGCGGTTTCTGCGTGGCTGAGTGGTCAACCTTTATCCGGTGTCCCTGTGAGAAAAGGCAGGGGCCGGGCCGAGACCTCGCTTCTCGACCTTGTCCGTACCGGGATCGAAAACGACTTTGAACAGGTCGTCTTTCCGAAGTATCCCGAATTGCGCGAGGTCAAGAGTGTGCTCGAACGTGCCGGGGCGTTTTATGCCTCGCTCTCAGGCTCCGGTTCGGCGCTGTACGGGCTGTTTACCTCCCGGACAGCGGGCCAGAAGGCAGCAGTCAGGTTGCAGCGGCGACGGTGTGCCGGCAGTGGTCACCACTACCCTGACGCGACGGCAGTACTGGAGTAAGTTTCCAGTTTCCGGTTTCTAGTTTCCAGAGGATAATGCGGGCACAGGTTTTACCTGAAACAAGAAACTGGAAACCTGACACTGATTTACTGGGCCGTCGACTAATGGTAGGTCAAGTGCCTTTGGAGCACTTTGTCTAGGTTCGAATCCTAGCGGCCCAGCCAGAAAACCAGCTTTTAGCTGTTAGCCTTTAGCTCTCAGCGGTATCGGGAGTCAGCGGCGTGGACTGGGCTAAGAGCTAAGAGCTAATAGCTAGAGAGCTAACACTATGGCAACTCTTGCGACAGCGACCGAAAAGAAGGCCCAGATGAACGCCGACGAGAAAGCCTGAGCGCAAGCCTCAGCGCGGCCGGGTGGACGATAAGTTCAAGATCTTCTGCGGCACGGCCAACGAACCGCTGTGCGACGAAGTCTGCGCCTTTCTCGGGTTGACGCGAGGCCAGGCGCAGGTCACGCGCTTCAGCGACGGCGAGGCTTACGTCCAGATTCAGGAGAACGTCCGCGGCGCGGATGTTTTCGTGCTGCAACCCACCTGCCATCCGGTGGACGAGCACCTGATGGAATTGCTGTTGATGATCGATGCGCTCAAGCGCGCCTCCGCCAGGCGTATCACGGCGGTGATTCCGTACTTTGGCTACGCCAGGCAGGACCGCAAAGATAAGCCGCGCGTGCCGATATCGTCGAAGCTGGTGGCCGACCTGCTGACCACCGCAGGCGCGGACCGGGCTTTGATCATTGATCCGCACGCGCCGCAGATCCAGGGATTTTTCAATATCCCGGTGGACCACCTGTTCGCGTCGCCGGTGCTGGTGGATTACTTCAAGCGGCTGAGTCTGCCGAACCTGATTGTGGTTTCGCCGGACGCGGGTGGAGTGGAGCGCGCCCGGTTCTTTGCCAAGAAGATCGATGCGCCGCTGGCCATCGTGGACAAACGCCGCGTGGAGATGAACGTCGCGGAAGTGATGAATGTGATTGGAGATGTGAGCGGCCGCACTTGCCTGGTGATTGACGACTTGATCGACACCGCGGGCACGCTGGTAAAGACCGCCGCCGCGCTCGTGGAGAACGGGGCCGGCAAAGTTTATGCCTGCGCCTCGCATCCGGTGCTGTCGGGTCCGGCGGTACAGAACCTTTCGCAGTCCTGCATTTGCGAAGTGGTTGTGACCAACACCATCCCGTTGAGCGAAGCCGCCCAGCGGGAACCGAAAATCAAGGTGCTGACCATCGCTGGCCTGATCGGACGGGCGATCCAGTCGATTCACGAAGAAACGTCGGTCAGCAGATTGTTCTTATAGGAATAAAAATTTATGGCAACCGCAACTGAAAGCAACGTCTTAGAAGCGCAACCACGCACCCCGGGCAACAAGAATGTGGCCCGCCGGGTGCGCATGGGCGGCAAGATTCCCGGCGTGCTCTACGGCGCCGGCAAGGACTCGTTGACCGTAACCCTCGATCCCCGCCAGGTCACGCGCATTCTCCATTCTGCCACCGGCCACAACACCATTTTCGATCTCGCGGTCGAGGGCGGCGAACGCACCAAGGCCATGATCGTGGACTGGCAGTACGAGCCCATCAAGAGCCATCTCCTGCACATCGATCTGAAGCGCATCGCCATGGACCAGAAGCTCACGGTCAGCGTGCCCATCGTGCTCAAGGGCGAGGCCGCCGGAGTGAAGCAGCAGGGCGGCATCCTGGAGCAGATCCTGCGCGAAGTGGAAGTCGAGTGCCTGCCCGGCGACATTCCGAGCGCGATCGAAGCGGACGTCAGCGAACTGGTATTCGGCAAGGTTCTGCGGGTTTCGGACCTGACCCACGACGAGAAGAAGATCCACTTCATCAGCGAGGCCAACCAGCCCGTGGCCCACATCACCACGGTCAAGGAAGAAGTGGCCGCCACTCCGGAAGCGGTTGCTGCCGAAGCCGGCGCCGCTCCAGCCGAGCCCGAAGTCATCAAGAAGGGCAAGCAGGAAGTCGAAGGCGAAGAGGGTGCAGAAGCCGCTCCCGAAAAGCCGGAGAAGCCCGAGAAGAAAGAGAAGAAGTAACCGCGCGAACCGTGTGGGGACGGGCGCCCTCGCCCGTCCTAGTCGAGCGAAGCTCGACAGGGTTTTGTGTTCGAATCGGAATTTGCCGAGCGTTGCTCGGCCGGACAGCCGAGGGCGGCTGTCCCCACGCAGGCACTGTGGGGAAGAGATGATCGGGCGTGAAACTGATTGTCGGGTTGGGCAATCCGGGCATTGAATACCAGTTCACGCCGCACAATCTGGGCTTTCTCACCATTGACCGCATCGCGAACGACCGCGGCGTGGAAGTAAGAAATCGCCAGTGTCATGCGCTTACGGCCCGCACGGCGATCGGCGACGAGCAGGTCCTGCTGGCCAAGCCGGAGACTTTCATGAACCTGAGCGGCATGTCGGTTCGTGAACTGGTGGCGAAGCATGAGATCAGCCCGGAGACGGACCTGATCGTGATTTACGACGAACTGGATTTGCCGCTGGGCACGATTCGCATTCGCCAGCGGGGCAGTTCGGCGGGCCACAATGGCATGAAGTCGATCATTGCGGCGCTGGGCACGCAGGAGTTTTTACGCATCCGGCTGGGAGTTTCGCCGGAGCGGAAGATTACGGATGGCGTGAAATTTGTGCTGACTCCGTTTCGCAAGTCGCAACTGAAGAAAGTGGACGAAGTGCTGGACAACGCCGCCGAAGCGGTAAGACGTGATTTTGCAGGAAGGTCCGGCTGCGGCCATGAACCGCTTCAACCGGAAGGCCGAAGCAATGTAGGCGCGAGCCTTATGTGGTCGCGGGCGACCCGCCCGCGAGAGCCTAAGCTTAAGGTCAAAAGCCGCGGGCGAGTCGCCCGCGACCAAGGTGGCCTACATTGAAAATCGAACGTGGTGGATGGAGAGAAAATGAATCGCACTTATGAATTGATGTTTATCGTCCGCCCCGACATGGTGGAAGAGGAGCAGGACAAGCTGATTTCCACGCTGGAGACTGCGGTCACTTCTTCGGGCGGAAACGTAAAGAGCGTGGAGAAGATGGGCAAGCGCCGCCTGGCCTACATGGTCCGCAGATTCCATGACGGCATCTACGTGCTGCTGACGGTGGAGGGCGGGGGCGGACTGATTCACGAACTGGAGCGCCGCCTGCGCGTCACCGAACCGGTGATTAAGTTCATCACCGTGCGCATCGACGAAGAACAAAAGCGGCTGGACAAGATCAAGGCCATCCGCGACGCCAAGCGCAAGACCCCGCCGCCCGCCCCGGTCACGGAAACCGGCGGAGAAGCGGCAGAAGTCACAGCGTAAACCCGTCGTTGGTCATTGGCCTTGGTCGTTGGCTTCAGTCACGAGCCGATGCCAGAGCCGCGGTAAGAGACCTGACGACCAAAGGCCGACGACCAACGACGATTTTTAAGGAGCATCATGGCTGAAGAAACCAGAGCAACAGCAGTGGCAGGTTCAGAGCGTCCGGCGGGCGGAGATCGCCCTTCCGGCGACCGGCCCTCATTTGGTGATCGGGAGCGCCGTCCTCCACGTCCGGGCGGACCGGGTGGCGGCCGCGAAGGTGGGCGCAAATATTTTCGCCGCAAGAAGGTTTGCAAATTCTGCGTGGAGAAAATTGAGGCCATCAATTACAAAGACGTCCGGCTGCTGGCCCAGTTCGTGGCGGAGAGCGGCAAGATCGTCCCGCGGCGCCTGACCGGAGTCTGCACCCCGCACCAGCGGCGTCTGTCCCTGGCCATCAAGCAGGCGCGAAACATCGCGCTGCTGCCGTTTGCCGGGCGCGCCTCGTAAAAGAACCGGGCCACGGATTCGCACGGATTTTCACGGATGTTTCCATTCCCTGAATTGATCCGTGAAAATCCGCGTGAATCCGTGGCAACAAGAATTTCTATAGGGAGCCACCATGGAAGTCATCCTGAAGGAAGATGTGCCCAAGCTGGGCTCGCGCGGCGACGTGGTAAAGGTCGCCGAAGGTTTTGGACGCAATTATCTGCTGCCGCACAAGCTCGCCATCGAAGCCTCGAAGGGCAACAAGGCGGTCATCGAACAGATGAAGGCCGCGGCGGTGCGGCGCTCCGCCAAGGAAAAGACCAGCGCGGAAGCTCTGGCCAAGCAGTTCGAAGGCGTGTCGGTTTCATTCACCCGGCGCTCCGGCGAACATGACCAGCTCTTCGGCTCAGTCACCTCCGGCGATATCGCGGATGCGCTGGCCAAGAAGGGCTTTGATGTGGACCGCCGCAAGATTCAGATCCACGAACCGCTCAAGACGGTGGGCGAATTCACCGTCCCCATCAAGCTGCACAAGGACGTGACCACGCACCTGAAAGTAGTCATCGAGAAGGAAGCGGCGGAATAGCCACGACCCACGTAGGGGCGGGTGCCCTCACCCGCCAGCCGGAGCGCAAGCTCCGCAAGGCTTTTGATTGGTACCGTCCAAAACCCACGGCGAGCTTCGCTCGCCCGCCCGGACGAGGGCGTCCGGGCCTACGTGGTTTATTCCAGAAGCTAGCTCCCGCCCGCGACTTAACCCCATGCACGGACAGGGCCAAACTCCTATAATTCGTGCTCACGGTTCTTTTGCTGCCACGTCCATAGCTATGCAACCGGGAAGAACGGCAGGGCACCCGGCTTAGTCGAGGACAACGAGCGATGCCGGCCGATGCATGGGCAGTACAACTAGCGGTTCGCGGGTGTTCGGATCCGGACGCGAGTCGCGGGGTGGAACGAAGCAACGAATCCCAGGACCCCCTCCCTCGGGGCCAAATGGCTGGGCACAGTTTAGGCCGTATCGATGACACGTTGCTGGTCCGCGAGGCGCAGCGCGGCAACCGCGCCGCCTTCGAGGAACTGGTGCGGCACTACGACCAGGCTGTCCTCCGGCTGGCCATGCACCTGACCGGTTCGGAGCACGAAGCCCAGGACATTTATCAGGACGCCTTTTTGAAGGCTTACAAGAGTGTCGGCAATTTTCGCTTCGAGTGCTCGTTCTACACCTGGATTTACCGCATCGTGACCAATCTTTGTCTGGACCACCTGCGGAAGAAGCAGGTACGGAAGGAAGATGCGCCGGTCGCGGTGGATGCGCAGGGCGAAGCGTATGACGTTCTGGCCCAGGTTCCCGACGGTCGGTCGGGCGCCAACCCCGAGCGCGACCTGATGCGCCGCGAACTGGGAACGCGTATCAACCATGCTCTGGACAAGCTCACGCCCCGCGAGCGCATGGTTTTTGAACTGAAGCACTATCAGGGATTGAAATTGAGGACGGTAGGCGAGATTTTGAATACCACCGAAGAAACGGCGAAGAACACTTTATTCCGGGCCACGCAGAAGTTGCGCGGCTCTCTGGCGGACATGCGATGAAGAGAGTTTGTGGAGGGACGGGCGTCTCGCCCGTCCAGGCCGCCCGCAGGGCGGCAGGCAAGACGAGTCAAAAGCAAAGTCAAAGGCGACGGACAGGAGTGTCCGTCCCACACTCCCCCGCTGAAGGGGTGAAACTATGAAATGCGAATGGGTCCACGAAAATATTCTGCTGCATATCTACAACGAGCTGCCGGACGACGCCCGTTACGAACTGGAGCAGCACGTGGCGCGCTGCACCGATTGCGCGGCTGAGCTGAAATCAGCCCGCCAGCTTCATGCCACGCTCTCCCAGTTCCCCGTGGAGGAGCCCTCTCCCAATCTGGTGACCGCCTCGCGCATGCGTCTGCAGGAGGAGCTCGAAACTACTGAGCAGGGCGGCTTCTGGCAGCGCCTGGTGTTCGACCCGGGAGCATGGCTTCGCCCTATCAAGCTGGCTCCGGCGCTGGCCGCGGCCATCTTCATCGCTGGGCTTCGCCGGCGGAATCGGGGCCACCTATCAAGTGATGAATGGACGCAACCCGGTCGATCTCAGCGGCAGCGCCGCTCCCGCAGAATCATCCATCACCGGCATCCAATCCATCTCGCAGCAGCCCGGTTCTTCTCAGATCAGCATCCGGTACAACACAGTTTCTACCCAGGAGGCGCAGGGATCGCTCAACGATCAGCGTATCCAGCAGTTGCTGCTGTTCGCTACCCGCAACAACTACAACTCAGGCGTGCGCATGGATTCCGTGGACCTGCTGACCCAGACTCCGAACGATACCCGGGTGCGCGAGGCGCTGTTGTATGCCTTGCGCTACGACTCGAATCCCGGAGTGCGGCTGAAAGCGATCGAGGGGCTGGGGTCTTATGTAAAAAATGACGTCAGGGTCCGCAATGCAGTACTCGAGGCGCTGGTGAACGATTCCAATCCCGGCTTGCGGACCCAGGCACTGCATCTGCTCGAACCTTGCCGCGCCGACAGCAGCGTGCGCGTGGTGCTGCAAAAGCTGGCAGAGAACGACCAGAACCTGTACATCCGCTCTCAGGCGCGCAATATGCTGGCCCAGACGGCGGAGATCGATTGAGATTTTTGGTGGAACGGAGTTTGACCCGCGGTCCGAGCATCATGGGCGCGGGAAGGTAAAAAATCGGAAGGTGACAGTTGAATAAATTTCCCAAAATCGCAGCGCTGTTTCTCCTGCTGGTGTCGGTGGCGGTGGCCCAGGAAGCGCGCCCTGACGAACAGACGCGGGTCTATCAGGACAACGGCAGATGGTCGCGCCAGATCACCGGCTCCTGGCCGCTGCAAAGAATCTGCGGGTAAAAGTGGATTCGGGCGTGGTGAAAGTTGTGGGTGGTCCGCAGCAGATCATCCACTACGTCGTCAACAATCGCTCCTACGCTTCGTCGGAAGAAAAAGCCCGCCGCGAATTCGAGTCCTACAAGATCAGCGCTTACGTCCGTGGAGACACGGCCTGGGTGGTGGCGGAATGGGAAGGCAGCAAGCCGCGCCGCTCCTCCAGCGAATTTGTGATCGATGTTCCGCGCAATATTGACCTGGTGAAAGTGGAAACTGACGGCGGCGACCTCACCGCCACCGGCATCGGCGGGCGGGTCGAGGGTGAAACCGGGGGCGGCAGCATTCATCTCGATGATATTGGGGGCGCGGTGAATGCCGAGACCGGAGGCGGCAGCATCGACGTAGGCACGGTCGGCGGGGAACTGACGCTGCGCACCGGCGGCGGCAGCATCAAGGTGTCTTCCGCCAAGGGCAAGATCAACGCCGAGACCGGAGGCGGCAGCGTAGTGGTGATCTCCGGGATGCAGGGCGCCGTGCTGGAAACCGGGGGCGGCAGCATCGAGGTGCAACGTTGTTCCGGGCCCCTGAAAGTCACGACCGGAGGCGGAAGCATCGAGTTAGGCGAGATCGCGGGCCCGGCGGAGATTGAAACCGGAGGCGGCAGCATTCGCCTGAACTCGGCCACCGGTGCGGTCCGCGCCGAAACCGGAGGCGGCAGCATCACTCTGAATGGCGTGCCCACGGCCCGGGCGGAGACCGGGGCCGGCGGTATCGTCGCCAAGTTCGTCTCCGGGTCTGACCGCACGGATTCAGTCCTGGAAACTTCCGCCGGAGACATTACGGTTTATCTGGCGCCGACGCTGGGCATCACCATCCGGGCGTCCATCGACCTGGCCAATGGACATCGCATCCGCTCCGATTTTTCCGAGATTCGAGTTACAACCGAGGGAGGCGAGTGGGGTCCCGGCACCGCCAGCGCCGAGGGTAGTTTGAACGGAGGCGGTCCAGTCCTGAAAGTGCGCACCACCACCGGGGACATCACCTTTCTGGCCAGCCGGTGAGGCTGGGATGGAGGATGGGCGTCTCGCCCGTCCAGCCGGGCGGGGACGCCCGGCCTCCACTTTAGATGACAAGGGGGACGACATGCGTACATCGATCCTCGCGCTACTGATTCTGCCGATGTTCGCCGCGGTCGCGAACGGCGGGCAGCTGTGCTCGCAGGAACCCTTCAGCGAGTCCTTCGGATACTCCAGCGAAGACTTCGGCGGCGGGTCCTATCTGGGAGTTGACACGCGTGACGTCACCGCCGATCGCCTGGCCGATCTTAAGCTGAAGGAAGAACACGGCGTCGAAGTCACCCTGGTCGATCAGGATGCTCCCGCCGGCAAGGCTGGAATCAAAGAGCACGACGTAATTCTCACCCTCAACGGCAACCAGGTGGAAAGCGTGGAGCAGTTGCGCCGCATGATCCGCGAGATTCCTCCGGGACGCACGGTGAACCTCGGAATCAGCCGCGCCGGACAATTGATGACCCTCAAGACCCAGTTGGCCGACCGCCGGCAGACTTTTGCCCTGGCCCGGCCGGGCAAGGCCATCACCTTCGCCATGCCCGCGATTCCGGCCATGCCGGCCCTGCCCGCTGTCCCGGCCGCCCCTTTTGTCCCCGACATGGATATGCCGGTCTCCATCGTGGTGGTGCATTCCTCGGCGCGCAGCGGACTGATGGTGGAAAACCTGACTCCCCAGCTGGGTGACTACTTCGGCGCAAAAGATGGCAAGGGTGTGCTGGTGCGCTCGGTGGAAAAGGGCAGCCGCGCCGAGCAGGCCGGGTTCCGGGCCGGCGACGTCATTGTGAAAGTCAACGGAGAGTCGATCAGTGACAGCGGCGATTTTACTCACGCTGTCCGCGGGCGCAAGGGCAACTCGGTCACCGTCAGCATCATTCGGGAACGGAAGGAGCAGAACCTCACCTTGACCGTGCCCGACCGCAACCAGTCGAAGCTCCTCGATATGGATGAGGATCTTGAGATTCCTGACACTGACGCTGAAACCGTGATTGACCTGAGCGAGGTCCAATCTGAAATCGCGCACCTGAAGCCCGAAATCGAGCGCGCCGTCGCGTGTCATACGGCCCAGCGTGGAAGAAGCCACCAGAGAATTGCGCGACCATGAGGAAGAACTGCAGCAGCAAATGCGTGAACTGGAACGCGAGTTCAAAGACCAGGAACGCGAAATCCAGGAGAACCGAAGTCCTGGCAGCCCGGGGCCGATATCTAGCGCACAGAAATAGAAGCGTGGCTCGGAATAGTGTGTGGGTCGGACACTCCTGTCGACGCGCTTTGGAAGCTTGTCCGACGCCTTTGAGCTGCCTGTGATTTTTCTTACGGACCTGCTTCGGATTGCTCAACTTAAAAGCAAAGTCAAAAGCGTCGGATAGGAGTGTCCGACCCACACAGGGCCGCTGACGCTTCCCGCACGCAGTTCCTGCCTCCCTGTTTGGCGGCATACAGTCCGGCGTCGGCCGCTCTAACCAGGTCCTCGCGAGTGTTGCCATGATCAGGGCAGGTGGCAACTCCGGCGCTGATGGTGACCGGCCGCGATACTCCGGGAAATTGCCAGCTATCAACCAGCCGCCTCAGCTTCTCGGCCACCGCCAGGGCCTGTTGCTGGCTGGTCTGCGAAAGCAGGATGGCGAACTCTTCTCCACCGTAGCGGCAGACCACATCGATCTTCCTCAGCTGCTGGGAAAAGATCGAGGAAACCTGGCGCAGCACTTCATCGCCCAGCAGGTGCCCAAATTCATCGTTCAGGCTCTTGAACTGGTCGATATCCACCATGATCACTGCCATCCCGCTGCTGAAGCGCCGGGCGCGTTCCAGTTCCTCCTGAATGCGCAGTTCGAAATAACGCCGGTTGAAGATCCCGGTCAGCCCGTCGAGATAGGCCAGCTGCTTGACGCGCTCGACGTAGTGAGCATTCTGGATCGCAGTGGCGCAGATGTCGGCCACCGACTCCAGCGACTGGATATCGCTGGCGAGGAAGGACCCCGGCCGAGTGCTGTCCAGGACCAGGACCCCAAATGTCTGCCCAAAGGAAACCAGCGGAATGCACATCCGGGCAACCGACTCGAGATAGATGCCGACGCAATCCGGGTCCGCTTCGGCCTCGTTCTCGATTACGGTCTGGCTCTCCCGCAGAGCACGTCCCCACAGCCCCGCTCCCGCCGGCACTTTTCCGCCTTCCGGGATACGCAACGTCAGGTTGCCATGATGGGCCTGCAGCTTCAGGTCTTCGTCTTCCTTGACCAGCATCGAGACATGAGAGACGTCGAACGCCTCCCGGATCTTCCGGCAGGCTTTTGCCAGAAGCTCCCTCACGTCCAGCACGACGGTGGTTTCCCGGGCGACCGTGTTGATCGCTTCCAGCTGCGAGGCCCGGCGGCGCTCGAGAGAATACAGCTTGGCATTTTGCAGGGCCATTGAGGCCTGGGTGGAGAACAGGGTCAGCAGGTCCACGGTTTCGGAATCAAAGTGATCAGGATTTTCGCTCTGACAATCCAGCACTCCCACCATTTCGTCCCGCACCATGAGAGGTATCGCCAATTCCGAACGGGTCTTTTTTCCCCACGGCTGGTAACGCGTTTCTTTGGCGAAATCAGGGACGTACAGAGGACGCTTCTTCTGGGCAGCCGTACCAATCAAACCCTTCCCGATATTCACCCGGACACTGTCAAATCCCGGCTCGCCGCCGATCTGGGACCGGATGCAGAGCTGGTTTGTTTCCTTATCCAGCAATAAGATAGCGACGTTCTGCAGGTGAAAATAGTCCCGCGCAATGACCAGGATGCGTTGCAGCACCTCGTCCAGATCAAAGGTGGACAACACCGCCTGGCTGGCATCGTAAAGTATGGCGATTTTCTGCATGGGGCCAGCCGGATTGTAACCCGCACCGGGCCCTGGGCTGAGGTTCCGAAAGTAACGTAGTAAGAACATCGAACCGGTTTCATTTGTGCGGCCTCGATTTCGGCTTCCAGCTTGTCACCAGTTTGGTGACCGCCAACGCAACCAGGCAGAACCCGGCATCCACCACCAGCCCAAGGTCGGTCCGGAAGGGCACGTGCCGGGCCGGCGCTGGCAGGTGAGGCATGAAAAGAAAGTAGGCCGCGTTGCCGGCCAGAACGGCGACCAAGGCGTGGGCGAAGTTCTTCACTGATCTCTCCTGCTAACATCGCTGAGATGCTGGAGCTTTCCACCTCGGTGCAGTACGTAAAGGGCATCGGTCCCCGCCTGGCGGAGGTGCTGGGCGCCAAAGGCATCCATACCGTGGATGATCTGCTTCATTACTTGCCCTTTCGCTACGAAGATCGCCTGAACCCGCGTGGAATTTCCGAACTGCGTGCGGGAGAGATGGCGACGGTCATCGCGGAAGTTCGCACGTCAGGGTTGTTCCGCACCCGCCGCATGCCCATTTTTCAGATGACGGCCGGGCAGGGGCGAAGCCGCCTGAAATGCATCTGGTTCAATGCTACTTATTTGCGAGACCGCTTCAAGCCCGGACAACTGGTGGCCCTTTACGGCAAGGTAGAAGAAGAGCGCGGCGGCGTGGAATTACAGCTGGTGCAGCCGCAGTTTGAAATTCTCGGCGACTCCTCCGACGAGACTGAAGCGGGTGAGCAGAAAGCTGCCTCGTCGCTCGAAGTCGGCCGCATCGTCCCCATTTACGAGTCCGCCGGCCAGGGCCGCCTGACGCCGCGGTGGTTCCGCCGCGTCATCCATGGCGTTCTGGAGAATCTTCCGCCCCAACTCGCGGACCCGGTCCCGGCCGCTGTACGCCGCCACATGAGCCTGATCTCGCCGCAGGACGCGCTCCGGCAGGTCCACTGGCCCGATCCCGGCGAGAGCTTTCAGGACTTGCAGGCTTTCCGCACTCCGGCCCACATCCGGCTGATCTTTGAAGAACTTTTCTTTCTCGAGCTGGGGCTCGAGCTCAAGCGGCGGCAGCAGAAGGCGCAGACCGGAATCGCTTTCAGCCTGGACGATCACGCCCGCGAAGCCATCAAAAAGATCCTGCCTTTCCATCCCACGGCGGCCCAGAAGCGCGTGCTCAAGGAAATCGCGGGCGACATGGGCAAACCTGCCCCCATGCGGCGCCTGCTGCAGGGCGATGTCGGATCGGGCAAGACCATCGTGGCCTTCGAGGCGGCCATCATCGCGATGGAGAATGGACACCAGGTCGCGCTCATGGCGCCCACCGAGATCCTGGCCCAGCAGCATTATTTTTCCGCCCGGCGCATCCTCGAAAATGCCGGATACCGGATCGTCCTCCTGACCGGTTCGGTGGAAGAAGACCGCAAGCGCGAGATCCGGCGCCACATCGCCCAGGGAAACGCCCAGCTCATCATCGGAACTCACGCGCTGATCGAACAAAAGGTCGAATTCGCCAAACTGGGACTGGTGATCGTGGACGAGCAACACCGCTTCGGAGTGATGCAGCGCTTCAAGCTGATGAAAAAATCCGGAGACGAAGGAAATAGCGCGACCCACGTAGGGGCGGACGCCCTCGTCCGCCCAGCCGAGCAAAGCTCGGCCAATCAAACCTCGGCAACTCAAAGCTCAGGTAATCAAGGCGAGCCCGACGTCCTGGTCATGACCGCGACTCCCATCCCGCGCACCCTCGCCCTGACCCTATACGGCGATCTCGACATCAGCATCCTTGACGAAATGCCGCCCGGCCGCACGCCCATCGTCACCCGCCGCGTTTCCGATGACCGGGCGGACGAAGTCTGGCAATTCGTGGGCAAGCAGGTCGCCGCCGGACATCAGGCCTACGTGGTGTATCCCGTGATCGAAGAGAACGAGGAGAACGAACTTAAAGCCGCGCTGAAGATGCACAAAGAGCTCAGCAAAAAGATTTTTCCCAACCTGCGCGTCGAGCTCTTGCATGGCCGCCTGCACCCTGACCAGAAGGAAGACGTCATGCGGCGGTTTCAAAAAGGCGAAGTGGACATCCTGGTTTCGACCACGGTGATCGAAGTCGGCGTGGATGTGGCCAATGCCACTGTGATGGTGATCGAGCACGCCGAGCGCTTTGGCCTCTCCCAACTGCATCAGTTACGCGGACGCATCGGCCGCGGCGCTGCGAAATCGTTCTGCATTCTCATGACCGGGGGAAAAGTCTCAGAAGATGGCGACCGGCGGCTCGATGCCATGGTCCGCACCACCGACGGATTCAAGATTGCCGAACTCGACCTGGAGCTGCGCGGACCGGGCGAGTTCTTCGGCACCCGCCAGGCCGGCATGCCCAGCTTCCAGGTCGCCAGCCTGGTCCGCGATCGCCAACTGCTGGAGGCCGCGAAGCGTGAAGCCGCAGCCGTGCTTGCCGGTCCCAACGAAGAAGTTTCAAAAGAAGAAATCGATCGCGCTCTGCGCCACATGCGCACCAACTGGCAGAGGACGTACGGCTTGGTGGAGGTGGGATAGTTTGTGTGGGGTGGGCGCCCTCGCCCGCCGCCTTTGACTTTGTTTTTGACTTCTGGCTTTGCCCTGAGCTTCCAGATTCGCGGGCGAGGGCGCCCGCGCCACACGTTCTGTGTTTTACAGGCGCCAGGCCAGTAATGCGATCGTGGCGATCGCTACCAGCGCGGTCGCGATCAGATACACGTGCGACCGTACCCAACTGGTGTTGGAGTCGGAAAGTTCGCCAAACATGTCTTGAGCGTTGTCGGCAGTCGCGACCGCGTCCGGGGTGGCGGCTTCGCAATCGAGACATAGTCTTCGGCCCTCGGACACAGGAAAGCCGCAAGCTTCGCATCTGCGGAGATTCCCGAAGGCGATGGTGGTAATCGCACTGGACGGATCAGCCTCAACCAGATGTGGTTGGGAGTTCGTCACCAGCGCAGGCATCTCGATCACCGCCAGCGCCGGAGCCGCGTCATGCTCCACGGTCACGATCGCTGGGCCGGCCTTGGCCTCCGTCTCCCAGGCTTCAGAATTTGTCTTGAGAATAGGGCTGCGCGATTCAGCCACCAGCTCTGGCTCCCGAGGCTGGGTGCTCACCGTGCCCACAATCACCGGTTGCGCATTCCCCGCCTGTCCCAGTTCTGTTTCGGCGCGCCGTGCTGCTTCGGCATGTTCCACCGCGGTCTGGATCATTTCCGCCAGACGGTTGAGGGCCACGTAATCCCGCTCTTCAAAGGCGCGCGGCCGGCCGGAGAGCAGTTCGAAGACACCGTACACTTCTTCTTCCCTTACCAGGGGCATCACCACCACCGACGCGATGCCGAAGGCGCGGCAACTGTCGCGGTTCACCCGCGGATCGTTTTCCGCGTCTTCGCAAATCAGGATCTTCCGGGTGCGCACACTCTCGGCTGAAAGTCCGGAATCGATCTGCAGGTGCGCTCCCATTTCCGGAGCCGAAGGGCCGGCGCTGGCGCAGCAGACCATGTTTTCACCCTGCCGCAAAGCGATCGCCGCTCCCGACGCTCCCGTGATGTATTGCGCCCGCTCCGCCAGCAACTGCAGGGTGGCGTCCAGGTCGCGCTGCGCCATCTCGCTCAGCGACTTGCCACCGTCCTCGCCGGGAAAGCGCAAAGCCTCGCGCACCGACGGGCCGAGTGGCGGCGCCCGTGCTTTCGGCGGCATGTTTGCCGGAGCCAGATGGGCGGAGACGAGGTTCGGCGGAGCAGGTTCCAGCCCTGCCTGGTTATTGTCCAGGATGGAGTAATGATCCATGCAAAAATTTAGAGAGATTCTCTAATTCGGAGTTTCGCTCCACCAAGTTGTGGTGTCAAGGACAAACCCACAAGTGCTAGTCCTTATGAGCGCTGACTGAATCGCCGACCCGGATCGCGCCGCGCGTCAAGATTTGCGCCCGCAGTCCGCCGCGATGGCGCAGGCCCTTGATGACCTCGCGTCCCGCCAGCCGTTGCAGGTGATCGCAAGGCTCGCACAGACGAATGCCGTGGGCCTTCACTTCGCCAATCTGGAAATCCCGCCCCACCAGATGATTGAGCGCGATGCCGCGGGTCACCAGGTTGCGCCGGGTCTCGCCCGGGAGCAAGATCGACGTTGTAATCGCGTTTGAGGGCTTCGATCGCTTCGGCTTCGATCAGCGTCAGTTCGAAGTCGGGTTCAGGCTTGGAGAACGTTCCCTGGCCCAGAGCGTAGCGGTCGCCTTCGAGGCCGGAACCCGGAATGGCAACTGCCTGCTTCACCGACAGCGTGGCCGCAGTGGCAGCAGGGGCGATGTAGATGAGTTCGACGGTTCCTGAGTTCATGATCGTGGGTTCATGAAAATGCTGACGCGATGGAGCGGGACGGGCGGGGACGCCCGTCCTCCATCCATCGATTCATGTGTTCTTGCCGGCCAGGGCGATGCATTCGTCGAGCACATCGACTGCGACGTCGGCTTCGTCCTTGCTGACCACCAGCGGCGGCGCGATGCGGATCGTGCTCGGACCGCAGCCCAGGAACAGCAGGCCGCGTTCGAAAGCCAGCTCGATAATGCGGTCGCGCTCTTCCGCGGCGTATTCCTTGGTCTTCTTGTCCTTGACGATTTCGACGCCGATCATCAAGCCGCGGCCCCGGACATCGCCCACCAGTTTATGTTTGCGCGGCCAGTCCGCCATGCGTTTCAGCATGTGATTGCCCACCTCGGCGGAGTTCGCCAGCAATCCTTCTTTCTCGATGACGTCGAGTGTGGCCAGTGCGGCCGCGATGCAGACGGGATTGCCGCCGAAAGTTGACGCGTGCGAACCCGGAACCCAGTCCATGATGTCGGCGCGGCTCATCATGACGCCCAACGGCATGCCCGAAGCGATACCCTTCGCCGAGCAGATAATGTCAGGCTGCACTCCGGTGTGCTCGATGGCCCACCACTTGCCGGTGCGTCCGGCGCCGCTCTGGACTTCATCCGCCACCAGCAGAATGCCGTACTTGTCGCAAATGCGGCGCAGCTTCTTTCATGAACACCGTGGGCGCGATTACGTATCCGCCCTCGCCCTGCACCGGCTCGACGAAAATGGCCGCCACTTCTTCCGGCGCCAGCGTCGTCTTGAACAGCTTGTCTTCGATGAAGCGGGCACAGCCGAGCGCGAAGGCTTCGGCGTCCTGCGCGCCGCCTTCGCAGCCGCGGTAAACGTCGGGATAGCGCACGTGGGTCACGCCCGGAACGCCCGGGCCGAAACGCCGCTTCTGCTGCGGCTTCGACGCGGTCAGCGAGAGCGCGCCCATGGTGCGTCCGTGGAAGGCGCCGAAGAAGGCAATCACGTTCTGCCGCTTGGTGTGATAGCGGGCCAGCTTGAGCGCGGCTTCCACCGCTTCCGCTCCGGAATTGCCGTAGTAGATCCGGTGCGGTCCCGGCATTGGCGCGATTTTCGACAGCCGCTCGGCCAGCGTGATCATGCTCTCGTAGTAAAAGTCCGTACCCGACATGTGGATCAGTTCGCCCGCCTGCTTCTGGATGGCGGCCACTACATCGGGATGGCAGTGCCCGGTCGAGGTCACGGCGATGCCGGCGGAGAAATCGAAAAACTCGTTGCCGTCCACGTCCGTCACCACGATGCCGCGGCCCTGCTTGGCCACCAGCGGGTAGGAACGGGTGTAAGACGGCGAAAGGTATTTTTCGTCGCCCGCGAGAACGCGCTTGGCATTGGGACCGGGCAGAGCGGTCTTGATTTTGGGTCCTGCAAGAGTCTTGGTGGTCATTGGATCCTCCGGAAAGCAGTCATCAGTCGTCGGTCTTCAGTCGTCGGCCGGGCGGTCGCGCCGAAAAAGGCGGATTCAGCCCTTAAGCCACATCATTTGGGAGGATGGGAGAACTAGTCGCTACCGAACAGACTGGGACGCGCCTGTGAGGGCAGCACTGCCAGATAACGGCGCGGGCACACTAAAAAGTGCAGCCAGCATACGGGCAGGTGCGAATTGGGCTTCTGATGGCGCATCGGTCAACATTCCTGGTTCATTATAGCCTGTGCAGACCGCCGGCGTAACCCCCTTTGATTCCTTACTGTCATCCCGACCGGAGCGGAGCGCAGCGAGCGCAGTGGAGGGACCTGCTTTCGCGGGCGCCATCCACGCTTTTAACGAAAAGCCGAGCTTCGCTCGGCCAGGCGGACGAGGGCGTCCGCCCCTACGCGAGCAACACCAGTGATAGGCTTTTAGCGAGGGCCATTCCATGCAGCGTATGACTTTGGGCGACTTCGAGCTTACCGCCGTATCTGACGGGACCTACCACCTCGACGGTGGCGGCATGTTCGGCGTCGTGCCCAGAAGCCTGTGGGAACGCAAGGTAAAGCCCGAGGGCAACAATCTCGTTCCCCTGGGATTGAATTCCGTCGTGATCCGCACCGGCTCGCAAACCGTGCTGATCGAAACCGGAGTAGGCAACAAGCTTTCCGAAAGAATGATCAAGATCTACGGCCAGCCCGCGGAGTTGCTCGACAAACTCGCCGCAGCCGGCGTCGCGCCGGAAGACGTGGACATCGTCATCAACAGCCACCTGCACTTCGATCATTGCGGATGGAACACTGTCCGCCAGGGCGACGAGATCGCTGCCACGTTCCCCAAGGCGAAGTACTACGTCCAGGAAGGCGAATGGAAACACGCCCATGAAAACCAGCGCGACGCGGTCAGCTACATCACGGAGAACTACGATCCCCTGGTTGAAAGCGGACAGATGACTCTGCTTCGCGGCGACGCGGAAATTGTTCCCGGCATATCAGTCCGCGTCTATCCCGGGCATACCCGCGCCATGCAGGCGATTATGGTGGAGAGCGGCGGAAAGACCGCGTGCTACATCTCCGACCTGATACCGACCAGCGCGCACTGGACCTGAACTGGGTGATGTCCTACGACCTGTACCCGCTCGAAACTATCGAAAGCCGCAAGCGTTATTACGCCCAGGCCGTGCCGGAGAAATGGCTGACCATGTTTACCCACGACGCGAGGTTACCGTGGGCGTATGTGGTGAAGGACGAGAAAGGGAAGATGGTGGTGGCGGAGTAGGAGGCTGGTAGGTCTGGGCACCAGCAAGCGTTATTACTCCTAGGTCTTCCGGGGGAAAGATTTATGCCTTTACGAGATCCGATAGAGGAAGGAAGAACTCCGGAGGAGATAGCCGTAGCTCGGGCAGAACTTGAGCGCAAGACCACGGAAGAGCTATTTGCTGCGACTCTTATTGGGGGATACGACGACGATACGCCGTGGGAAGCCGTGAGCGTCCTCCGACTGCGAGGAACTCCGGAAGTATTTGAAGTGGCAAAGCGCTACTGCAATTCCGGCAATAAAGGCTCGCGCACGAGGTCTCAGCGTTTTGGCGCAACTCGGTGCCGGAAAGTCAGAGGCAGAGCGCCCGTTTATCGCTGAGAGTGTTTCTATCGCCATCGGCCATCTTCGAGACGCTGACCCCGGCACAGTTTCTTCCGCTGCTTGGGCTCTGTCTCATCTGGGCACTCAACCAGGGGTTGCGGCTCTGATCGGTCTGAGGCACCATCCTGACCCAGATGTCAGGCAGGCCGTTGCTTGCTGTATTGACCTTAAGAGCCATCCGGAGGGGGTATCGATCCTAGTCCCGCTCACGGAAGACGAGAATGCGGTGGTTCGGGATTGGGCGACATTCGCGCTGGGATCAGAAGAGGTCGTTGAAGGCGGAGTGTGGCGTTATCCTGACTCGCCGGAAATCCGAACGGCGCTGCATAACCGCTTGGAGGACACGTACGAAGAAGCCCGACGTGAAGCAGTTTGGGGCTTGGCTCTGCGCAAAGACCCTGTGGGATTGAAATTGTTGCTTGAACAGCTGCAGTCCGGAGGCTGGTGGAGTGGCGATGAAGATGCTGCGCGAGAAATTCTAGGCGTGACATCGGCTACTTCTGTGGGGGAGTTGTGTCAGGGGTTGCGCCGTTTGTTGGCTTAGGGAAGTAAAACCGGGCCAGAATGGAGTTTGCCTACACCCTGCTACGGAACGAGCGACGGAAGGTCGCGAGCGCCGTGGAGGATGCGAATGATTTGCAGTGGCTTCTTCTCTGGGTCGTACACAATCAGGAAGTTTGAATACGGCTGCACAACCCAGAAGCGGACCGGAAGAGGAGTCAACCCGCGAGAGGGGAATCGGCAAGGAAATCACAAGCCCTAAAGACTGCTTCCTCTACCCGATCGGAGGGTGTAAATAGAACTGTGTAAACGACCATGGGAGGAAGAAAATGGAAAATTCCATGGCCATCGACAAGAAGCTGATCGATCAACTGCTCACCGACTACAAGAAACCCGAAGATATCATCGGGGAGAACGGTCTGCTCAAGGAGCTGACCAAAGCCATCCTGGAACGGGCCCTGCAAGCCGAGATGACCGATCATCTGGGCTACGAGAAGCACGACCCGGTGGGCCACCACCGAGGCAACTCGCGCAACGGGAAAAGCCAAAAGACTCTGAAGGGCGACTTCGGCGAGTTGGAGTTGGAAACCCCGCGCGACCGCAAGGCCACGTTCGAGCCCAAGATCGTGGCCAAGGGGCAGACCCGCTGGACCGGCTTCGACGACAAGATCATCTCGATGTACGCGCGCGGGATGACGACGCGGGAGATCCAGGGCCACCTGGAGGAGATGTATGGCATCGAGGTCTCTCCGACCCTGATATCCAACGTGACCGATGCGGTGATCGAGGAAGTGAAGCTCTGGCAGAACCGGCCGCTGGAAGAACTGTATCCGATCGTGTACCTGGACGCACTGATGGTGAAGGTGCGCGACGAGGGCCACATCCAGAACAAGGCGATCTACGTGGTGCTGGGTGTCAACCTGGAGGGGCAGAAGGAAGTGCTGGGGCTGTGGGTGGCACAGACGGAAGGGGCGAAGTTCTGGCTGCAGGTGCTGACGGAGTTGCAGAACCGGGGTGTGAAGGACATCTTCATCGCCTGCGTGGATGGGCTAAAAGGATTTCCGGAAGCGATCGAAGCGGTGTATCCGCGCACCGAAGTGCAGTTATGCATCGTGCATCTGGTGCGGGCCTCGCTGAACTATGTGCCTTGGAAAGCGCGCAAGCCGGTGGCGGCGGACCTGCAGTTGATCTACCGTGCCGGCACGGTGGCCGAGGCCGAGCAACATCTGGCGCAGTTGGAGGGCAAGTGGAAAGCCTATCCCAGTGTGAGCCAGGTGTGGCGGCGGAACTGGGCGCGCATCACGCCGTTTTTCAACTATCCGCCGGACATCCGCAAAGCGATCTACACCACCAACAGTGTGGAATCGCTGAATCGGTCGCTGCGCAAGATCATCAAAACCCGGGGCGGATTCCCCAACCAAGACGCGGCGCTGAAGTTGCTGTTTCTCGCGCTTCGGCAAGCCGCGAAGAAGTGGACCATGCCGATCCATCATTGGCGGGAAGCCCTGAACCACTTCACGATTCTGTGGCCGGAACGGATGCCGGCCTTGGAGAGAATTACGCAATGAACGAGCATCCCACTTCTACAGAGATGGGCCGGGGAAGGGGAAATGCCCCCTTCCCCAGCACCCCATCCCCTAACACAACACTCGGTCGTTTACACAAAACTCTGGACACACCTCCCGATCGGCTGGCGTAGGGTTGTCTTGCGCTATGAAACTCCAAATATCGAGGAGATCGCCCAGAGCTTGAGGCGTAAACCGATAACTGCTCATCCCCGGCGCGGCTTATCGGAGGGTGCGCTCTTCAACTCAGCGAGCCTGGAACGTACGGCATCCGCTTCGAGTAATTCTCCGCGCTGCGCGGCGGCGTAGCCTTCGTCGATCTTGGCGGCAATCTCTACCCGATTCTCCGTCAGCCAAGCCTCTTGTTCGTGAAGCATGGAAACTGCTCGCTCCACGAATTCGTCAACCGTCTTGTAGGAGCCTCGCTGGACGTCCTGCTTGATCAGTTCCTCCAGCTCGGGCTTAAGGCGAATTTCCATGAGGATATTCTATCCCACGCCCTTCCATCTTTCGCTGCGACCCTTCTGCCGCTCTAGGTCAGGACTAAGCCTCACGGGTTTGACCCACCCCGCACCCTCCAATAAACTGAAAACATTCCACTTCGAACCTAACCTATGGCAGACAGCATCCACGTCAAGCTTCCTGACGGGTCCGTGAAAGAAGTCCTGAAGGGGACGACCGCGCTCGATATCGCTAAATCGATCGGCCAGCGTCTGGCCGATGCCACTCTAGTCGCCAAGGCGCGACCCATCGCGCCGTCAGAACAAAGCTCCGACGGCGATCTCATCGACGTCACCCGGCCGCTCGAAAAAGATACTGACCTTCGCCTGCTGACCGATCGCGATCCCGAGGCGCTCGAAGTTTACCGGCACTCGTCCGCGCATCTGCTGGCCGCGGCGGTGCTGGAATTGTTTCCTGAGACCAAGCTCGGCCACGGGCCGCCGACCGAGACCGGATTCTTCTACGATTTCTATCGTCCCACTCCGTTCACGCCGGAAGACCTGCAGAAGATCGAGAAGAAGATGCAGGAGCTGGTGCAGCAGGACATCCCCTACGCGCGCGAATTCCTGCCGCGCAACGAGGGGCTCGCGAAGTTCAAGGGTGAAGGCGACTTCATGAAGTGCCACTTCATCGAGCAGTTCACCAAGCCCGATGAAAAGATTTCGCATTTACAAGACGGGCAAGTTTCTGGATTTCTGCCGCGGCCCGCACATCCCTTCGACCGGGAAGATCAAGGCTTTCAAGCTGCTGAACATTGCCGGCGCCTACTGGCTGGGCGATGAGAAGAACCCGCAACTGCAGCGCATTTACGGGACGTCATTTTTCTCGAAGAAGGACCTCGACGATTTTCTCAACAAGCAGGAAGAGGCCAAGAAGCGCGACCACCGCGTGCTGGGCCAGCAGCTCGATCTGTTTTCCATCCAGGAACTGGCGGGGCCGGGGCTGATTTTCTGGCATCCCAAGGGCGGGATCATCCGCAAGGAGATGGAAGACTGGATGCGCGACCGAGTATCTGAAGCGCGGCTACTCGCTGGTGTACACGCCGCACGTGGCGCGGCGTCAGTTGTGGCAGACCTCGGGGCACGAAGGCTACTACGCGTAGAACATGTTCGACGTCATGGAGCTCGACGACGCCGAATATCGCCTGAAGCCCATGAACTGCCCGTTCCACATCCTGATTTATAAGGACTCGCTGAAATCGTATCGCGATCTGCCGGTGCGCCTGGGCGAGCTGGGCACGGTCTATCGCTACGAGCGTTCGGGCGTAATGCACGGCCTGCTGCGGGTGCGCGGCTTCACCCAGGACGACGCCCACATTTTCTGCACGCCGGAGCAGATCGAAAAAGAGATCGCCGATTGCGTCGAGTTTGCCCGCGATGTGCTCAAGGATTTCGGCTTCGACAAATTTCAGACCGAGCTTTCCACCTGGAACCCTGCCGATCGCAGAAATTTCGTGGGCAGCGACGAGCAGTGGAACGGGGCCACGCATTCGCTGGAGAAAGTTCTCAAGGAACTCAATATCGAATACACCACCATCCCGGGAGAAGCCGCGTTCTACGGGCCGAAGATCGACATCAAGCTGGTGGACGCCATCGGGCGCCTGTGGCAGCTTTCGACCGTGCAGTTTGATTTCAATCTGCCGCAGCGCTTCGGCCTGGAATACGTCGCCGAAGATGGATCGCGCAAGCAGCCCGTGATGGTCCATCGTGCACTGTACGGATCGGTCGAACGCTTCTTCGGCGTGCTGATCGAGCACTATGCCGGAGCGTTTCCGGTCTGGCTGTCACCGGTGCAGGCGGTCATGATCCCGATCTGCGAGCGCCACGCGGAGTATGCGAACAAAGTCGCTGACCAGCTGAAAGCGGTTGGCGTTCGCGTCGCACGTGGATGCGCGCAACGAGAAGATGAATGCCAAGATCCGCGAGCACGCCATGCAGAAGGTGCCGTTCCTGCTGGTAGTCGGCGATAAAGAAGCGGAGGCTGGCAAAGTCAACGTCCGCACCCGCGGCAAAGAGAAGACCGAAGACATGCCGGCGGCGGAGTTCGTGGAGAAGATCAAGGGGCTGATTGAGCAGAAGAGCGCCGGGGCTGTGAGCATTCCCAAATTGGCACGGCTGCGTAGGGGCAGGTGTCCTCACCTGCCCGGCCGGGCGGAGTCCGCGCAGTAGAATTTGCTGTCGTGCCGCAATCCTTCTACCGGCGCAACCTGCCGCATCTGCAACGCGACTGCAAGCCACACTTCCTGACGTTCTGCACTTACCAGGATGGGAACTTGCCGGACTGGGCCCGGTCCCTTGTGATGGACGCGAGCCTTCGGGCGAACTCGTGGACAATAGATCTTCGGGTCCGTCGTGGTTATGCCCGATCATGTTCACATGATCTTTACGCCGTTGGTTGACTTTGAGAGCGTACAGAGATATTTTCGCTCGCGCGAATCACCAAAGCGATCAAGGGAACTTCGGCGCACTTGATTAACCGCCAACTTGGTCGACCTGGACGGGTTTGGCAAGAGGAATCTTTTGATCGCGTGTTGCGAGTTTCTGAGAAGCTGGATGAGAAGATTGCTTATATTCTCGATAACCCCGTGAGGAAGGGATTGGCGATCTTCCCAAACGAATACCGCTGGTTGTGGGTGGCGCCAAGCCCGGAGCCGAGCTTTGCTCGGCCGGGCAGGTGACGACACCTGCCCCTACGCGGGTGGCGCTGATCATCGGCGTCATCTCCGATACGCACGGCCTGCTTCGCCCCGAGGCTCTGGCCGCGCTGCGCGGCTCCGACTACATCATTCATGCCGGCGACATCGGCGATCCGCCATCCTGCAAACAGCTCGGCTGAGATTGCGCCAGTAACAGCGATCCGCGGAAATGTGGATCGGGAACGCGTGGGCGCAAGAAGTTCCCGTCAACGAATGTGCTCGAAGTCGGCGGGATTTCTATCTATGTACTCCACAACCTGAACGAATTGGATTTGAAGCCCGAAGCTGCGGGATTTGATGTGGTCGTCTACGGGCACACCCATGTGGCCAGAGCAGGAAATGAAGAATGGCGTGCTTTACTTCAATCCTGGCAGCGCGGGGCCGAGGAGATTTCGGTTGCCGGTGACGGTGGGGCGGCTGACAGGTGAAGCACGGCAAAGCTTCTGGCGGAGATTGTTGAGATTTTGCCGGGAGCTGAGTAGCCGAGCTTCGCTCGGCCGGGCGGACGAGGCGTCCGCTCCTATGCGCTAACGATGCACCCTACGCGGGCGCTGGTGCTGGCGGTGCTGGCGGCGCGGGTGCCTGTCCGCCTCCGGTGTTGACCAGGTCTTTCAACTCTTTGCTGGGCTTGAAGAACGGAATCTTCTTGGCCGGGACTTCGACCCGCTCGCCGGTCTTTGGATTGCGGCCGACGCGGGGTTTGCGCTGGCGGGTGCGGAAGCTGCCAAAGCCGCGAATCTCGATCTTGTCGCCCACGCGGAGCGAGCGCACGATGCTGTCAAAGATGGTCTCCACGATCACTTCGCTGTCTTTGCGCGTTAATTCCGCCAGTTTGGAGACTTCGTCGATCAGATCAGCTTTTGTCATACGCTCCTCAATCCGTCTGGATTATACGGGATAGCGACATCATTCGGAGCCGCAATCCTGTATAAACTTCTCAAATTTCAGGGGTTTTATGCAAGCGGCATTTCCGCGCCGAGCGTGTCTTAGCCGGGTCCCAGGGCCTGCGTTTCTTTCGCTCCTTCGGAGCTTGATCCTGCGACGAAGCCTACCCAGGGCTTGCGCCCTGGGCTGTATTCTTGCGCCGCTTCGCGGCTTATCCGGGCCGGCTTCACTCCCGATTCTGGCGTCGAACGCCAGATGCCCGTCTCGGACAATTCCTGGCAGGGCGCCACCTCTACTTCCACAAATAGTAGAACCCGGTGTGCTGGTCCATCAGCTTTTCCCGGGTGGGCAGCCACTGGGAGACATCCCCGAAGAGCAGATCGAGGGCGGTCTTGCGGTCCTTCTCGGGGTGCACCAGGACGGGCTTGCCGGTGATGCCGACCGCCTTGGCGGTGTCGTCCACCGCGGCTTCGAAGTCGGCGATCTGGTCGATCATGTGCATGGAAAGAGCCTGCTCGCCGGTCCATACCCGGCCATCGGCCACGGCCTTGATGTCTTCCACCTTGGCGTGGCGGCCGTCGGCGACGGCTTTGACGAACTGGCCGTACATGTTGTCGATCAGCGACTGCAGGTAGGCACGTTCCTTGGGGGTCATCTCGCGCGTGGGATCGCCGGTGCTCTTGTATTCGCCGACGGTCAGCACTTCCGGCTTGAGCTTGGCCCAGCGCAGCAGGTCGCCGTAATTGACCCACTCGGAGATCACGCCGATCGATCCCACCACGCTGCCGTTGTCGGCATAAATCTTGTTGGTGGCGGAAGAAACGTAGTAAGCGCCGCTGGCGCCCACGGTTTCGATGGAAGCCACGATGCGCTTCTTCTTTTCGTCCCGGACACGTTTGACCGCGCGATAAATTTCTTCCGAGGCAGCCACGCCGCCGCCCGGCGAATTCACGTGGATGATGATGGCCTTGATGGAATCGTCGTCGCCGAACTTCTTGATCTGCTGCACCACCGTGCCGGGATCGAGGATGACGCCTTCCAGTTCGACCACGCCGATCTTGTCCCCAAAACTGGCGCGGAACGAGGTGTTGTCTCCTCCGGCATGGAGGGTGAGATAGACCAGGGTAAACACGGCCAGCACGAAGAGGAAGAAGGCCCCTCCCCCAATTACGATCCAGAGAAATGTGCGCGAACGTCCGTTTTCAGCCATACAGATGGCATAGTTTAGCACTTGGAGCGGTTTCCGGATTCCAGTTTCTGGTTTCTAGGCACTTGGAACTGCCTGGTTTCTAGACCTGGATCGCCGTGAGCTCGATGCTGAGGACAGTCCGCCCGTGAGGCGGCTACTCCTGAGCTTCCGCAGCAAGCGCTTCGGGATTCAGATACCCCAGGTTCCCTCCTATGAAGTCTGCATCTCTTACTCGTAGAGACCCGGCCTGTCGAGAAATGCCTAACGCTGCCTTCGACAATCTGCCCTGTCCCTCGGCGATATCACTGGCCGATACTGCTGTCACTGGCTGGTCAGCCGAGCATTTCCTCGCAGGACAGTGCGTGGCACGATAGATTCAGTCACGATGGCCGTGGCCTTTTGCCAAACAATCAATCTCGATATGAGCATCCCATGGTGTCGTCGCCCCTGAACTAAACACTAGAAACCGAGACTTGTCTGTGACGTTTGAACATCATCAATCCGCGATCCGGAAACTAGAAACCATAGACTCGAAACTGTTTCGCCCTTGACGGACGCTCGAGGGCTTCGTAACATTGCGCCGCTGCTGGCTTTGGATCTGCTGGCCGCCCTCGGGGAGTGTTCGTGAATCGTAGCTGGAAGTCGGCTCGGTTGCTGGTCCTGGCGGGGACGGTTTTCCTGTTCGCTACCTGCTCGCGCAAGAACCCGGCACGGAGTCGTCCCAGGAAGCTGCTTCCCGGCCCGGCTCGGCGGGTGCGCTCAACCTGGCGGCCGATCTGACGACAAAACCCGGGAACATTTTTCAGGCCACCTTCACCGACAAAGTGGTGAAGATGGAGCAGGCTGCGTTTATCAAGTCCATCCGCAGTATCAGCAGCGACAACACTACTTTTGTCTTCGATCCCTCCGACGACGCGGCCGCCAAGCTGCATGAGGGCAGCATCCTGTTTGTGCCCGGGGTGGCGATGCGCAAGGTCGATGTCGCGACCCGGCAGGAAAATAATCTGGTGGTGGTCACCGAAGACGCGCCGCTGCTGGAAGCCCTGAAGGATGCCAACATCAAGTGGAGCGCTCCGGTAAATTTTGCCGCGGTGGCGCGAGCGAGTGCCACTATTCCTCAAACCCAGGCTCCCGAAGCGCCGCTGACTCTTTCCGACCAGATTCTGGGGGGCCTTAGCAGCACGGTATACGCCGATAGCGGCGGCCTCAGTCTCTCGGGAGAAGATGACGGCTGGGCTTACACCGTCAAGGCCTCGCCGCTGCCCGACAAGCTCAACCTCGATCTCGACGTCTCGCGCAAGTACAACGGCCTGGTGGTCAAGGTGACGGGCTCCGGCTACGTGCAGAATTTTGAGACGGCTGCCACCATCATGATCAAGGACAGCCAGCTCAAGTATTTCGACTATCAGAACAAGAACCTGAACGGGCAGGTGAATTTCGGCTGGGAAGCGGCCAAGGACGAAGCCGGCGTCGAAGCCGCGGAACAGAAGATCAAGCTGCCTTCTTCCTTCTCCATTCCGCTGCCCATCGGCGGGCTTCCGTTTTCGCTCGAAGTCAGCGAGGCGCTGCTGCTTCATCCCGCGTTCACGGGTGGCAAGGAAGTTGCCCGCGGCCGGTTCAATGTGGCCTACAACGGGGTGCAGGGGTTCAGCATCGATCAGGGGAACGTGAACCAGGAGGGGCAGGGCAACGCGGAAGGTTCGATCGTGGACAACTTCTCGCTTTCGCCGATCGCGCCGGTGGGGTTCGTCGCCGCCGTGGCCATGCCGCGGATCGAATTGAAGCTGGGCACGGACACGGTCTTTCAAGTGGTAAAGAAATTCGCGCCCCCGGGCCTGGCCGACGCCGCTTTGAACCTGCTGAAGAAGACTCCGTTCGGCAGCAAGATCCAGCAGGCGGTGTCGGACAAGTTGAAAACCACCGGCGCGGCCTATGCCCAGGTGATCATTACCACCTCGACCATTGCGGCGGGAGCGGGGTCGCTCATACCCTGCCAGAAGGCGCGTTTGATCACGACGATTCAAGTGGGCGCGAATGCCACCATCCTGGGTAAGGACAAAGGCAAAGTTTCGAAGGACATTTTTCATCAGGAAAAAACCATCGTGATACCGCCCACGAAATCCTGCGATGTGTGATGGAGCGGGAAAGATATTAACGGAGGCAAGTCAATGGCTGCATTCTGCGTAAGTTGTGGAAACCCGCTGGCCGATGGAGCGAAATTCTGTACCAAATGCGGCGCCACTCAGCCCGCCCCGCCGGCTGCGCCGGTTGGAACCGTAATGCCGCCGGCGCCTGGTGCTCCGGCTTCCAAGGGCAGCAGCACAGGGATGAAGATCCTCATCGGCGTTCTGGCCTTCTTCGTGTTCCTGATCCTGGTGGTGGCAGGCAGCTGTGCTTATATCGCCTACCGGGTGAAACAGAAGACCCACGAGTTCTCAGAATCGATGCACACCAACGCCAAGCCCTACACCGGCAAGCGGCAGCCCTGTGCCATGTTGACTACCAGCGAAGCGGCGGATGCCCTGGGCCAGCCGGTCGAGTCGGTGGAGCAGCGCGGCACCACGGTTTGCGAGTATTCCTACGGCCAATGGGCAGCATTTCGACGTGGAATACACCTGGGAAAACGGCGGCATCACTATGGGGATCGCGCACGGCGCCATGAAACATATCTCCGGGATGGAGACATTTACCACCGTCGAAGGCATCGGCGACGAGACCTATCTCGCGCCCGGGAACTCGGCCCTCATGATGCGCAAAGGCGACGTGATGGTGAACATCGACCTGCGCGAATCCGGGGTGAGCGCAGACGCGGCCAAAAAGATGGCCAGCAAGATCGCCGGCCGCTTGTAGCCGCAATCGCATGGATTCGCGTCCCTCGGCGGGAAGGGCGACGTCAGATCGGGACAGCGGCACGGACTAGGAAGGGCACGACTTCAGTCGTGCCGCAGAGGCGCAAACCCGGTCGCGCTTTAGCGCCTGAGGTTCGGCGGTATGCAGCCGCTGGGAGCTTTGCATCCTTTATGCCGTTTTGCGCACAGTGCGGATCGCCGGTTGGCGCAGGCAATTTCTGCGACAAATGTGGAGCCCGCCTTGCCCATGCGCCTGGAACTGCGTCCCCACCTCCGGTGCAGCCCTCCGCCCAGCCTCCACTTCCTCCGGCGCCCGCGCCTCCCCAGCCGCTGGCCCAACCCGCCGCGCAGGGCAGCAGCCGCGCTGACGAAGTACCTTGTAGGTTGCCTGGTTTTCATCCTGCTCATCGTTCTGGCGGTCATGGGCAGTTGTGCTTACATCGGCTACCGCGCCAAGAAGAAGGCCGACGAAATCAGCCAGGCTTACAAATCGAACGACCTGAACAAACTGGCGGGAGCGCTGGGAGTGGGATCCAAGGGCGCCTCAGGAGTTCCACGGTTCTGAGGGCGGCGCGCCTCAAGTTCAGCACCGCTTTCTTTCCCGGCCTGGACGCCCTCTTCCGGAGCTGAATCCGGAAGCAAGATTCCTGTGCGTCCCGGACTCACGGTGGTGACGGCCATCGCCCAGTATGGCGGCGACTACGAATCCATCAAGCAAATTCAGCAGGTATCCGCGACCGCGGTGCAGCCTTTCTTACCGCGCCGACAACGTCCCCAACCCTCTGGAGGGGCTGCAGAAAGCAACCGGTGAGCAAGGCGCCGAAATCCAGTGGTTCGGTCACCGGCTCACGCACCGTCCGCATCCGAGGACCTGCAAACCGCGCACGACTACATGCAGTGGTTTGGTCCCAACCAGCCCGAAGTCATGCCAGGAACAACTGCCATCAGCGTTTCGCGGGAGGTGCTGGCCGAACTCAAGGATAAGGGAGAAACCGAATTCAGTTTCCGCATTGGAGGCCTGAAAGGAATGGCGGGTTCGCTGCTGGGCGCGCTGGGCCAGATGGCGGGCGGCGGCGCCGCCGGCGCTCCGCAAGGAGACCAAGGACCTGGCCAACATGGGCAAAGGACGAATGCACGCTGAAGCGCGCGGGCAGTGGGCTGACTTCGTTTCCCGTGCTGCTGAACGACCGGCGGGTCTCGCTTGCCGGCCGTGCATGCGCAATGCACCACCGACGACGGCCTGAACGACTTCTACTTTCTCGACGATCTCGACAATCCGCTGGCTCTGGCCTGGAAACTGGGGAGCAGCGATACCCTGCAGGTGGTGAAGATTTCTTATCCTCCACCGCCGGCCGCTTCTCCGGCTGCCGGTTCGTCCAGCGCGGCCGCCGGTGCGGGCGCTGGTGCCGGCGCCGGCGGAGGCGGAGGCGGTGGTGCCGGCGGCCAGCACATCGAGCAGGAGTTGAAGCAAACCGGACAGGCCGAGGTCTATGGCATCTACTTCGACTTTGCCAGCGACAAGATCAAGCCTGAATCCGAGCCTGTGCTGCGTGAAATCGCGGACGCGCTCAATCACAATCCCACCTGGAAGCTGCGGGTGGAAGGCCACACCGATAATATCGGGGGCGATGAATACAACCTGGACCTGTCGCAACGCCGCGCCGAGGCGGTGAAGTCGGCGCTGGTCACTCGCTATCACATCGCCGCGGACCGCCTCACCCCCAAGGGCTTTGGCGCTACCCGTCCCAAAGAGCCAAATGACACCCTCGCCGGACGCGCCCGCAACCGGCGCGTGGAACTGGTGCGGGAGTGATTTCTGGTTTCTGGTTTCTAGTTTCCAGACTTGGCGATTCTTTCTCCGCTTCGTCCCCTGCCGCAGCTCATTTCGAAGTCCGTGAACCGGATTGCCGGAAATCGCATCAATAGTACGAGTCCCGAAAACATTCCTCAGTAGCACCTCGATCGGGACGCCGGGACATCAGGAACCTATGAGCACACCAGCGAAGACTTTTAAAATTGGCGGCGATCTTGAAGTCAACCGCCTCGGGCTACGGGGCCATGCGGCTGACCGGCAAAGGTGTTTGGGGAGAGCCCAGGGACCGAAGCGAAGCCAAACGAGTTCTCAAGCGCGCGGTCGAATTAGGCGTGAACTTTATCGACACCGCGGACAGCTATGGGCCCGCGGTGAGCGAGCCGCTGATTGGCGAAGCGCTGGCGCCTTTTCCCAAAGGGCTGGTGGTGGCGACCAAAGCCGGCTTTACCCGCCAGGGGCCGGACAAATGGGTCCAACTGGGCCGGCCGGAGTACCTGGTGCAGCAGGTCGAGATGAGTTTGCGTTATCTGAAGACTGACGTCATCGATCTCTGGCAGTTGCACCGGATTGACCCGAAAGTTCCGGTGGAAGAGTCGCTGGGAGCGATTGCGAAGCTGCAGAGTCAGGGCAAAATCCGCCACGTCGGACTGAGCGAGGTGAAGCCGAAGGAGATTGATCAGGCCCGCAAGGTGATCAAGATCGTGAGCGTGCAGAATCTATACAACGTCGGGGACAGGCAGCATGAAGACGTGCTGCAGTACTGCGAGAAGCACGGACTGGCGTTTATTCCCTGGTTTCCCGTGGCGGCCGGCCAACTGGCAAAACCAGGCGGCAAATTGGACCAGGTGGCGAAGCGGCACGGATCGACGGTCTCGCAGCTTTCGCTGGCGTGGCTGCTGCACCGCAGTCCGGTGATGCTGCCGATTCCCGGGACGTCATCGGTGGCGCATCTGGAAGAGAACCTGGAAGCCGCCGGGATTTCCCTGTCGGCTCAGGACATGAAAGCCATCGAAGAAGCGGCCAGCTAAGCGCATTGGTTCAAGGGCGCAAGCGGGCAGGCTGGCCTCAAGCCGTCTCTCGCAGCGGCGCCACCGAGTTCTCAACCGGCAAAGTGGCTGTGACCCGCGTTCCGTTCGCGTCCGACTGGATCTCCAGGCTCCCGCCCAGTTGCCGCAGGCGTTCCCGCATTCCGCTTACCCCGACTCCGCTGGCGCCGGAGGACGTCAGCAGCGGCTGCTTCTCAGGCGGCACCCCTTTGCCCGCATCTTCGATGTCGAGTCTCAGGTTCTCGCCCTGCACGATCACACGAATCGTCGCCGTGGGACTGTCCGAATGCTTGTGAATGTTGGTGAGACATTCCTGCACCGTGCGGAAGATCGAAATTTCGACTTCTTTCGGCAAGCGCGCCAGTTCAGGGCACATCTCCAGATCGACCTTGATCCGGCTGCGTTCTGAAAACCCCTCCACATACCATCGCAGGGCCGAAGCCAGGCCGGCTTCATCCAGCAGCGGCGGGTGGAGGAGATGCGAAATGGTGCGGATCTCTGCGCTTATCTGGCTGACCAGGCTGACGTTTTCAGCAAATGCCCTCGCCGCCGCCGGACTCAAATGATTCGCTTCAACCCCCACCACGGCATTATTCATACTGAGAGCGGCCAGCAGTTGCCCCACACTGTCGTGCAGTTCACGGGCCAGACGGCGCGATTCATCGTCTCGAATCTGCATCAATCGTCCGGAGAGCTCACGCAGGCTACGGTTCGCGGCGTTCAGCCTTGAAGTCCGTTCATCGATGCGGACTTCCAGGTTCTCGCGTTCTCTGCGGAGCGCATCTTCGGCCTGCTTCCGCTCGGTAACGTCGGTGCAGACTCCCCGCATGTAGGCGGGCTTGCCGTCACGGCCGTAGAAGACCTGTCCCTTTCCCTCCATCCATCCGAAGCTCCCATCCGTCCTACACTGGCGGTAAAGCACACTGTACTTTCCGTCGCCGGCAATTGCCTGCTGGATGAGCCGGGGTATGTTTTCCCGGTCTTCGGGATGTACGCCCTGCAGAAAGCTTTCGAAATTGCCCGCGAACGAGCCTGGAGCTTGTCCGTGAATTCTCTCCATATTGTCCGACCATCGCACGTTGCCCGTGGTCATGTTCCACTCCCAGGTCCCGACATTCGCGGCTTCGAGACTGAACCGGGTGTGGGTCTCGCTTTCCCGCAGGGCCGCTTCAGCGGTTTCGCGTCTGGCCACCTGGCGTCGCGTCAATTCGCCCAGGACCCCAATCACCGCAGACATCAGAAGAAAGACCAGCAGTCCGAAAGCTTCGGCCGTACTCCGGACCGCGAACGAGTGGTAAGGCGGCACGAACCAGTACAGAACGGCGCCCGCTCCGAGCGCCATCGACACAATCGCTGGACCGAGCCCGCCGTACCAGGCGGACACGACGACCGCCAGAAACATCGTGTTGTACGGGTATTGCGGTCCGATGAGGGGATCGAGCAGTTTGCGTAGCAAAATTGCGGCTACGGTTGCCAGTATCGCCACAGCGTAGCGGGCAGTATCGCGCCTTATATTGAACATGACAGGGCCTTCAGAACAGATTGACCGGCGAACACTATCCTGATCCGCTGCGCTAGTATAGTGACTGGGCCGGCTTTCAGGAAAGCCTTCAGGCCACGATCACCCGCAGCGCACCCCCCTCGACCCTCACTTCCACCGGAGTCGAACAGACACGCTCGCCGTCGGCATACACCTCGGCTGGCTTTTCGGTCTCGATTCGCAAGCGGTGGGCCTGGAAGTACTTGACTTCCGCCAGGGCCAGGTGACGGCCGGAAAAGACCGACGGGAACAGCCGCAGCAGGCGCGTTTTTCCCATGGCCTCAACCACGCAGACTTCCAGCTTTCCATCGTCGAGCCGGGCGTCTGGCGCGATCCTGATGCCTCCACCATAGGTGGGGGTGTTGGCGAAGGCCACCAGCATGGCGTGTCCGGCGTGGCGGGTACTCAAGGGAGCCTTCCCGAGTGAAGCCTGGACCGTTACCCCTACCGGATGGAAGCCGGACAGGGCAGGCAGAAGGCTGATCAGATAGCCGCCACGCCGGCGGAGGGCGCGGGGAAGACGGTTGGCGCGGCGCGCGACCTCGACATCAAGCCCCACCCCGCCAACACAACAGAAGTAGCGCCCGGTTCCAGGCCCGTGTGGCGCGGGCGCCCCGCCCGCGTCCGGCGAAACGACAGGGACTATGACCCCTAAATCAACCTGGCGCACGCCGCCACGGCCGGAGACGAACTGCCGCCACGCCGACAGCGCATCGTCCACGCTGCGCAGTTGCAGCGCCCGGGCGAAATCATTGCCGCTGCCGTGCGGGACGACCAGCACGGGAAGCCCCAGCCTGACCAGTTGCGGCAGATGGCGGTGCACCGTGCCGTCGCCGCCCAAAACCAGAATGGCATCCGCGTCATTGGCGTTCGCCGGCATGCCCAGCTGCCAGACAGCATCGGAGCAGCGCGCGAACGGCTGCAGATGCCTGGCGGACGAGCCCAACCCAAGGATGGCAGCAACTCGCATTTTCGCCGCCCGAGATTAACAAACATCATGCCGGGAAGTCGAAGGGACGAGGGGATATGCCGCATTGAGCGCTCCCGTCCAGCCGATCTGGCCGACAACCAGGCCCTCCTAACATTCCGTCATGACGCGCCGCAGCACGCGCCCAGCTTGAGTTTGCGCGCCAGAAATGACATACTCTTCGACCTGGCCTAAAAGGTAAACACTCAGTTTCCAGCCACTTCCTGAGGGAGTCACCCAGCCATGCGTCTGTCAGAGTACGTTGCGGTGTGCCTGTGCGCGAGTTTAGGTTTGACCTTGTCGAGTTGCGGCGGGGGCATTGCATCTACCTCTCCTCCTCCTTCCAACCACACCGCCCCCACGATCACGACGCAGCCCGCGAACAAGGCGGTAGCGTCCGGCGAGACCGCGACCTTTTCCGCGACTGCAACGGGAACGACTCCCTTGACTTACCAGTGGCAGAGGAACCAGGCGGCAATTTCGGGCGCCACTTCGGCGAGTTACACCACGCCTGCAGTATCGACATCCGACAACGGCGTCCAATTCCGGGTGGTTGTCAGTAATTCCGTGGGCAGCGCCACCAGCAATCCGGCAACCTTGACCGTGAGCAGTACAGCTCCCACGATCACGACGCAGCCCGCGAACAAGACGGTAGCGCCCGGCGACACCGCGACCTTCTCGGTGACGGCGGCGGGCAGCGCTCCTTTGACATACCAGTGGCAGAAGAACCAGGCAGAGATTTCAGGGGCGACTTCGGCCAGCTATACCACGCCTCCAGCAACCGCTACGGACGATGGCGCCCAGTTCCGGGTAGTGGTCACTGACTCCGTCGGCAGCGCCACCAGCAATCCGGCAACCCTGACCGTGAGCAGCACACCTCCGCCTCCCCCGAGTGTGGTTGATGTGGTGACCTATCACAATGACATCGCCCGCACCGGGCAGAACCTGAAAGAGAAAATACTCACCACCGCCAACGTCAACTCCAGCACCTTCGGCAAACTCCGCTCGCTTTCAGTGGATGGAAAAGTCGATGCCCAGCCGCTTTACCTGTCTAGCCTCGCAAACATCGCGGGCGGCACCCATAACGTGGTTTACGTCGCGACTGAGCACGGCAGCGTCTATGCCTTTGACCCCGATTCCGGCTCCCAACTGTGGAAGATTTCAACTCTGGGCTCGGGCGAGAGTACCAGCGATCAGCGGGGATGCGACCAGGTGACTCCAGAGATCGGGATCACAGCCACGCCCGTGATTGATCGCAATGCAGGACCGCACGGCGTGATCTATCTGGTGGCCATGTCAAAATCCGGCTCCACTTACTTCCAGCGCCTGCACGCGCTTGACGTCACCACCGGAGCGGAAATGTTCGGCGGCCCCAAATTGATCGAAGCCTCTTTCCCTGGGACCGGAGACAACAGCAGCAATGGCCGGGTGGTCTTCGATCCGGCGCAATATAAAGACCGGGCGGCGCTGCTGCTGCTCAACGGCGTGGTGTACACCACCTGGGCATCGCACTGCGACATTCGTCCCTACACCGGTTGGATCATGGGATACAACCAGACCACACTGGCGCAGACCACTGTTCTGAACGTGGTTCCCAACGGCAGCGAAGGCGCTATCTGGATGGCCGACACCGGGCCGGCCGCGGACAGCGCGGGAAATATCTATCTTCTCGATGCCAACGGAGATTTCGGCACCACCCTCGACGCCAGCGGATTTCCCAGCAACGGCAACTATGGCAATGCCTTCCTCAAGATTTCGACTACGGGCGGATTGTCCGTGGCGGATTACTTCGAGATGCACAACCAGCAGCAGGAAAATGATTCCGATGCCGACCTCGGCTCCGGCGGAGCGCTGGTGCTGCCCGACCTCACCGATGGCAGCGGTAACGTGCGGCATCTGGCCGTGGGCGCGGGTAAAGACGGCCACATCTACGTGGTCAACCGGGACGCCATGGGTAAGTTCAACGCCAGCAGCAATAATATTTACCAGGACCTGACAGGAGTGTTGGGCGGCGGAGTATTCAGCATGCCCGCGTACTTCAACGGCACGCTCTTTTACGGCGCGGTCGGAGATGCGATTAAAGCGTTCAAGATTACTAACGCCCAGTTCGGCAGCGGTCCAGCCTACCAGAGCAGCAACACGTTCGGCTATCCGGGGACGACTCCAAGCATTTCGGCGAACGGCACCAGCAACGCGATTGTGTGGGCGGCGCAAAACTCCAGTCCAGCCGTGCTGCACGCTTACGATGCCAGCAATCTGCATGAACTCTACAACAGCAGCCAGGCCAGTGGTAGCCGCGACCAGTTCGGAACCGGCAACAAATTCATCACTCCCACGGTCGTGAATGGCAAAGTGTTCGTAGGGACGACGAACAGCGTGGGCGTGTTTGGGCTGCTGCCGTAAGTGTAGGCACGAGCGTCCTCGCTCGTGCAAGGGAGAGATCAATACCTGCTACGGTTGTCATCCTGAGCGGAGTGGCGGCTTCGCTTCGCGAAGCCGCCACGCAGTCGAAGGACCCCTACCTAACGCAAAATGCCTGCGGTTCGTAGGCCTTGATCCTATTTTCTGAAAGTGTTCGAATAAGGTAGGGGTCTTTCGACTCCACTCAGGATCACGATTTGCTTTCAGCGGTGAATTGCTGCCGCTTCAGGATGACGTTTCCCAACCCTTATGGAAAGTTTTGTCTGGCAGAGTTGTTAGCGAACTATGTGGTGTGTTTCTTCCCACCTTGCTGACCGAACCGCTGGTTGCTTGATTTGCGACGCCGTCGAGACGACGGAATCAGCTAACCCACACTTCGACGTTAACCGTCCAAGCGGATTTCTGCTTGAAACTTTCCCGCACTGCGTCGCTAACCGGTCCGCAAGGCCTATTCGCGCGAGGAGCATCCGATCCTTAACAGCCCTTCCGCGGTTACTCCTCACCGCTGCCTCGACCTCTTCGACATCCTGCGGGATTTCATCTTTCTGGAACTGCTTCGCCCAGTCCTCCGCCGCCTTCGCGGCCGCATCGGCCGAGTGAAAGTCAGTCACGATCCGCCGCGCCAGGTCTTTCTTCGCATCCATGGGATGCGTTTCGCGTTTCATCTTTTCGATCTCAGAAAGCTGGACATCGGTGAGCAGCTCGTAGTACCGCCACATCATCGGGTCAGAGATCGACATCACTTTGCCGTACATCTCGAGCGGCGGTTCCTGGATGCCGATGGCGTTGCCCAGCGACTTCGACATTTTCTGCACGCCATCGAGGCCTTCGATGATGGGCGTGGTCAGCACCACCTGCGATTCCTGGCCGTAGGCGCGCTGCATTTCGCGGCCGACCAGCAGATTGAATTTCTGGTCGGTGCCGCCCAGTTCGACGTCGGCCTGGAGCGCTACCGAGTCGTATCCCTGGGCCAGCGGGTACAGGAGTTCGTGCATGGCGATGGGTTTTTCTTCCTGAAAGCGCTTGTGGAAGTCTTCGCGCTCGAGCATTTGCGAGACCGTGAACTTGGCCGTGAGGCGGATCCAGTCCGCGGGCTTCATCTTGTCGAACCACTCGCTGTTGAAGCGGGTCTCGGTCTTGGCCTGGGAAAGAATCTTGAACACCTGCGCCATGTAGGTCTTGGCGTTGCGCATGATTTCTTCCGCACTCAAGCGGCGGGCGGGTGGCGGAGCGTCCGGTGGGATCGCCAATCATGCCGGTAAAATCGCCAATCAGAAAGATGACGGTGTGGCCGAGGTCCTGAAAGTGCTTGAGCTTGCGCAAGAGCACGGTGTGGCCGAGATGGAGATCGGGCGCGGTGGGATCGAAGCCGGCTTTTACCCGCAGCGGCTTGCCGGAAGCGAGCGACTTCTCCAGCTTGGCAGCGAAGCTCGGACTCTTTCACAATTTCCGCGGAGCCTTTCTTGATGTAGGCGAGTTGTTCGTCAACGGGAGGGAAGGTGGGCATAGGGTAAAGATTATAGCGGGGAGAAGGATTGCAGATTTCAGATTCAGATTTCAGATTTCAAACCCTTAACTGTCCGCAATGAGGCGACGAAGATCGAAACCAGTTGGTTCGCCTCATCAAGGGGTGCGGCAATCTGTTCTCGCCGTGCCACCCCAGCATCGACGAGGAGTTCGAGCCAAAATAGGGTTTCATCGGCTTCCTCGAGTACCAGGCCAAGCTTGGAAGTGAAGTCGGCGGTAGATCGGGCTCGGCAGACGCGCGGTAGTTTGCGGCCACCGAGGTCGCAGAGCGCAGCAGTTGGCGACTGATAATGCGGGTTTCGGGACTCTGCGGCAGTGTGCGACAGAGGCGAATGACAATTAGGGCGAAATGCTTGGTCCGATGTTTCATCGCCTCCGAATTAACCGTTGACCCCATAGACAATCTGCAATCTAAAATCTCCAATCTGAAATGTATGTGTCGAACTGCCTACCTCGCTGTGACCTTCGTCACAAGCCTTCGTCCCACGATCTCGTAGCTTCCTGCGAGCACAATATTGATCGCTTCCGAGTACGCCACATGTTCCTGCTCCAGAATGCGCGCCGCCAGCGTGTGCTCGTCGTCGGTGTCCAGCACCGGGATGGCTTTCTGCACGATGATGGCGCCGTGGTCGAGTTCTTCATCGACGAAATGCACGGTGCAGCCGGTGACTTTCACTCCGTAGGCGAAGGCTTGCTCCTGCGCTTCCAGGCCGGGAAATGCCGGCAGCAGCGAGGGATGAATATTCAGGATGCGCCGCGGGAATTGCTGCACGAACCAGGGCGAGAGCAGGCGCATGTATCCCGCCAGACAGACGAGATCGACTTTGTGCTGCTGCAACGCGGCCACCACTTCGCGATCGTGCTCTTCGCGCTGCTTGCCTTTGGACGCGATGACTGCGGCTTCGAGTCCCATGCTGCTTTGCGACTTCCAGGCCGCCGGCATCGGGCTTGTTGGAGATGACGACGGCGATGCGCGCGTCGGGAATTTTGCCGGCCGCGACGTTCTTGGCGATGGCTTCGAAGTTCGAGCCGCGTCCGGAGAGGAGGATGCCCAGGTTCTTCATAGGTTTCGGCTAATGATTATTCATCATAGGGCGGAATTGCGCCACGCATGCAATGTAGCGCCGGCGTCCCGCCGGCTGTCGCGGGGGCATCTTGCCCCCGCAGCTTCCGCCAATTCGCATTTTTCGTGGCGACGCACGAGCGGGACGCTCGCGCCCACATGCTGATCTCGCGGCGGTGGGCGGGACGCCCACCGGACAGCCGCCGAGATGCCGGCGCTACATGGCGATTTGCCCGCATCTATCAGGTCGGATATAGTTTTTTACAGCCATGTATCAGGATTTCCACGTTGTCGATCGCTGGACTAAGAACAATGTGCACTGTATCTATCAGGCGCTGATCGTCGCCATCGCCACGCGCCACGCCGACGCGGTCGATATCAAGTTTCTGGTGGATGGGCGCACGGTATGGGTCGCCCTGCCCCATCCTGCCTGGGTGGAGTACAAGAAGCGCACCGGCAAGGTGATCACGGATCAGCTTGCGGTCGAAATCGCGGGACACTATTTGAAGACTGCGCTCGAATCCGGCGAAGGCGTGGGCCGGGAAATGTATTCCCTGACCGTGGAAGAGACGTTGAAGCACCTCGAAGCCGTGGTGCAGCAGCCGGAAGCCCAACCGGTGGAGTAATTGGATGGAGGACGGGCGTCCCCGCCCGTCCCGCACGAGCGGGACGCTCGCGCCTACATTGTTACAGCCGGCAGATCAGCAGTTCTCTCTCGTAGATCATCTCCGGGGGCAGGTGGGCGTGCAGCAGGATGAACAGCTCTTCGTGGCCGATCACTTCAGACTTCCACGCCGCCCGGTCCACGAACTGTAATTTCTCGAACTTTTCCTTGGGAAAGTCCAGGCCCTTCCACTCGATGTCTTCGTAATGCGGGGTCCAGCCGATGGGCGTCTCCTTGCCCTGGGAGCGGCCGTGGACGCGGTCCACAATCCATTTGAGCACCCGCATGTTGTCGCGGAAGCCGGGCCAGATGAATTTGCCGTCCGCGTCTTTGCGGAACCAGTTCACATGGAAGATGCGCGGCGTACGGCTGAGCGAGCGCTGCATCTTGATCCAGTGGCGAAAATAGTCGCCCATGTGATAACCGCAGAAAGGAAGCATGGCCATGGGATCGCGGCGCACCTTGCCGACTTCTCCCGCGGCGGCGGCGGTCATCTCCGATCCCATGGTGGCGCCGACGTACACCCCGGCGCTCCAGTTGAAAGCCTGGTAGATGAGCGGAATGGTGCTGGCGCGGCGGCCGCCGAAAATGATGGCGCTGATGGGAACGCCGGTGGGATCTTCCCAGGCGGCGTCGATGGTCGGACACTGCGAAGCCGGGGCGGTAAAGCGCGCGTTCGGATGCGCCGCCTTGGCGCCGGTTTTCTTTGCCATCTCCGGCGTCCACTGATGCCCTTGCCAGTCCAGCAATTCGGCGGGCGGCTCGTCGGTCATGCCCTCCCACCACACGCCGCCCTCCGGAGTGAGGGCCACGTTGGTGAAGATGGTGTTGCGGGAGAGCGTCGCCATCGCGTTGGGATTGGTTTTCTGCGACGTTCCCGGCGCTACGCCGAAGAACCCGGCTTCCGGATTGATGGCGCGCAGGCAGCCCTGGGCGTCAGGCTTGATCCAGGCGATGTCGTCTCCCACGGTCCAAAGCTTCCAGTCTTTCAGTCCGGCGGGCGGCACCATCATGGCGAAATTCGTCTTGCCGCAGGAACTGGGAAAGGCCGCCGCGACGTAGGTTTTCTTGCCGTGAGGATCTTCCACCCCGAGGATGAGCATGTGCTCCGCCATCCAGCCTTCGTCGCGCGCGATGTTGGAAGCGATGCGCAGCGCAAAACATTTCTTGCCCAGCAGCGCGTTGCCGCCGTAGCCGGAACCGTAGGACCAGATCTCGCGGGTCTCGGGAAAATGGACAATGTATTTTTCCGGATTGCAGGGCCAGGGGACATCTTTCTGTCCCGGAGCCAGCGGGGCGCCCACGCTGTGGATGCAGGGCACGACGCGCTGCTCATCTTTATCGATTTCCTTGAAGACGTCGATCCCGATGCGAGCCATGATGCGCATGTTCACGACCACATAAGGGGAATCGGTCAGCTCCACGCCGATCTGCGACATCGGCCCACCCACCGGACCCATGCTGTAGGGCAGAACGTACATGGTGCGTCCCTGCATGGAGCCATTGAATTTTTCCTTCAACTTGCGGCGCATGGTGTAGGGATTTTCCCAGTTGTTGGTGGGGCCGGCATTGTCCTTCGACAGCGAACAGATGAAGGTACGGTCTTCCACCCGGGCCACATCGCTGGGGTCGGAGCGGGCCAGGAAACAGCCGGGCCATAAATCCTCATTCAGCTTGGTGAAGGAACCGCTGGCGACCATGTCGCGGCAGAGCTTGTCGTACTCCGCCCGCGAACCGTCCACCCAGTGAATGTTTTTGGGCTTGGTCAGCTCGGCAGTTTTCTCGACCCATTTGACGAGATGTATATTGCGCGTGAGTGGCCCGCGCGATCGTGCAGTTTTCATAGCCATCCTGAACAGGGAAACGAAAGCAGGCTCAAGGTTCTGCGATGTGCGTTATCGTACCTTCCATTTTGCCAGAGATGCGAATGAATTGCTTGCGGAGGAAGATTTCCGGACGCCGCAGAAATGCGTAATGAACTGTGAGAATTAGGTTTATCCTCCGCAGCCTGTTGTCGGCACTGGTTCCATCGCCGCGCCCGAAGTGATCCTGGTCCTTCCGTTCTTCATAGTTTCTTTTCTTCAGCGATACCGTCCCATTCCGCATCTAAGCTAAAAAGCCCAACTAGGTCACAATTTAATCTTATGACGTCCCAATCACGTCCTGGAATGACAGTAGGAGAACTCTTTGCTGCCTGGGGAAGCATCCTGAACGGCCGGGCTCCCATGTTGTCCATCGAAATTACCCGGGAGTGTCCGCTGAGCTGTCCGGGATGTTATGCCTACGGCGATTCCCACCTGGGCGGCGAAAAGAAGTTGACTGAACTCTCCGACCTGCGCGGCGACGCGTTAGTAGATGGAGTGCTGGGGCTGGTGAAGAAACACCGGCCGCTGCATGTTTCGCTGGTGGGCGGCGAGCCCATGATCCGGCACCGCGAACTCAGCCGCATTCTGCCCGAACTCAGCCAGCGGAATATTTTCAGCATGGTGGTGACCAGCGGAATCATTCCCATCCCGATGGAATGGATGGGACTGCGGCGGAACCGGGTTGCGGTTTCGATCGACGGATTGCCCGAGCACCACGATCCCCGGCGCAAGCCGGCCACCTATGAGCGCATCCTGGAAAATATCCAGGGCCGCGAGGTGAACATTCACTGGACCATCACCGGACCGATGATGAAGCGCGCGGGATATCTCGAAGAATATCTGGCGTTCTGGCAGGCGCGGCCGGAGGTGAAACGGATCTGGGTGAGTATTTACAGTCCGCAGCAGGGCGAAAATACGCCGGAAATGCTCACACTGGAAGAGCGGCAGCGGGTGGCGGAGGAATTGCCGGGCCTGCGGGAGGCTTATCCGAAACTGCTGATGAATCCCGGGATCGCGCAAGCGATTCTCGAGCCGCCGAAGAATCCGCAGGAATGTCTTTTCTCCAAAATGTCCACAAACTTCTCGGCTGACCTGACGACGCGAGTCGAGCCCTGCATTTTCGGCGGCACGCCGGATTGCAGCCAGTGCGGCTGCGTGGTTTCAAGCGGACTGCATCATGTGCAGCAGCGCAAGCTGGTGGGCCCCCTGAGCATCGGACATCTGGTCCGGAGCTCGACTGCGATAGGCTCGCTGATGAATCGCTTGCGTTCCGGCTCGGTGATGCCGGCGCGGTGGCAGACACTTGCTTCGCGGCAACCAGACGCAACCGACCTGGTGCAGATCGGTTCAGGAAGACCGGAGTAGCTGAGGTCGATCACAACTCACGTAGGGGCGGACGCCCTCGTCCGCCCGGTCGAGCGCAGCTCGACAGTTCCTGCTAAGCCCGTTTCAGAGCGCGCACGATGACCACCAGCAGCACGGCGCCCAGAATCGCCACCAGAATGCTGGGAACCAGTCCGCCGCTGGTGTAGATGCCCAGCACGCGCAGCACCCAGCTGCCGAATATGGCGCCGGCGATGCCGAGCAGGATGTCGACAATCACGCCGTAGCCCGCGCCTTTCATGATCTTGCCCGCAGCCCAGCCCGCGACCAGTCCCACCAGAATGATGTAAATCAAACCGCCGCCGACGAACATAGGTGCCTCCAGATGCGCCGCGGAAGCGTATGCCCGGCAGGGCCGCCTGTCAAGCCAGGGGCCACCACAGCCCGCGTAGTCGAGCGCAGCTCGACCCGGTCTACGCCGAAAATAGCGGAGCTTCGCTCCGCCGGACAGCCGAGGGCGGCTGTCCCCACGTGGGCTGTGGTGCTTTGAATTCTGTGGTTAAATTGCTGTGATGTTTGCCCGCAGGATTCGCGTGGAGTACGAACAGAACGGACGCCGCCTGCCCTGTCCGCTGAAGTGGCTGGACAGTTTTGCCATGCGCAATTTCACCAACGCCAGCGTCTTTGACAACACCCTGCCAGTGGCCGATGGAGTGATGGAAATCGGGACCCACGTTCCGATCAACGAGCTGAAAGCGGCGATGGAGGATTGGTTCCGAAAGAAAAGTTATCTGCCGAAGGAAGGAAAGCTGATAGTTGATGAGGCGCGCTAGCGTTGCATCAAAAAAACCAGACCGAACGTCGCCGCAATTAGCAGAGCGCTCCTCCAATGAACCTGGGAACTGACCATAGGCGGGGGTTGGTTTCATCAATTTCGAGATGCGCAGTCTTGAGCCATGACAAGATTCCCTGCGGAAAGAGGACAGCCCAGAGGCCCACGACAAATGTAACGAGAAAGGTCAGCGACAAACAATTGGGGCCGGAGCGAAAAAGGAGACCAGAAACAAAGCAAGGATCAGAAACCGCACGACGAGTCCATGATCTTGTTCGCCCGCGACCTCAGGTTCGATAGTGCTTGCAAGCCCGTTCGAAGTTTCTACTCCCCGTAGTGCAGCAGCGAAAACACGTCGTACTCCTTCAACTTGTCCCGCCCCTTCAGGAAGTCGAGTTCGACCACGAATCCGAGCCCGGCGATTTCCGCGCCCAGCGAATGGGCCAGCCCGGCAGTGGCTTCGGCGGTGCCGCCGGTGGCCAGCAGGTCGTCAACGATCAGCACGCGCTGGCCTTTCTGGATGGCGTCTTTGTGGATCTCGAGAGTGTTGGTGCCGTATTCGAGGGCGTAGTCAAACTTGGCGGTGGCTGCGGGCAGCTTGCCGGGCTTGCGCAGAGGAACGAAGCCGGCGTTCAGACGATAGGCGACAGCCGGGCCGAAGATGAATCCGCGCGCCTCCATGCCCAGCACCAGGTCGATCCCGGCCTTGATGTAATGTTCGGACAGGGCGTCGATCAGCATGGCGAGGCCGAGCCGGTCCTTGAGCAGGGTGGTGATGTCGTAAAACAGAATGCCCTTCTTGGGGAAATCCGGGACTTCGCGGATCAGCTTTTTCAGCGGCTCGCAGTCAAGCCGCGACTGCTGGGGCGCGGGATTCGACATTTACCAGGCTCCTTCGATGCGAAAAGTTGTGAGGCCGGCGACCGGCTGGGTTTCGGTTTCCTCGACGTCATCCACGCGGGCGGCGCGCGGGCCGGCGCGGAGACGCGATCTCAGTCCAGTAGTTGGTCACGCGATCCGATGGCCAGGACTTCCACGCTGCCATCGGCGTTGTTGCGCACCCATCCGGCGATGCCCAGGATGTGCGCCTCGCGCTCCACGAACCAGCGAAAGCCCACGCCCTGCACCCGTCCGCGAACGAGGAAGCGGCAGGCTTGCGTAGCTTTTTCAGTCGAAGTCATCTCTAATCTAACCACCTGTCATCTTGAGCGGAGTGGCTGCTTCGCTTGGCGAAGCAGCCGCGCAGTCGAAAGATCCCTATTGTGCACGCTGACTCAGAAACTTCCAGCTTCAAAAACCCGCCTGTGCCGGCAGCATTCTCACTATAGGGGTCCTTCGACTCCGCGGAAAGTTCGCGCCGCGAACTTTCCACTCCGCTCAGGATGACATTTCCTCTGGCTTTACGCCCGCGACAAATACGCGCCTTCCGCCGTGTCCACGCGAATCTTCTCGCCTTCGTTGATGAAGGGCGGAACGTGCACCACCAGCCCGGTTTCGGTCTTGGCCGGCTTGGTTACGCTGGAGGCGGTGGCGCTTTTCAATCCCGGTTCGGTTTCGACCACGGTCAGTTCGACCGTCTGCGGCAGCTCGATTCCGACCGCTTTGCCGTCGAAGAATTCCACTTTGATCTGCAGATTGGAGATCAGGTAATTGACGGCATCGCCCAGAATCTCGCGGGTCAGATGGGTTTGCTCGAAGTTGGTGGTGTCCATGAAGTAGTAGCTGTCGCCGTCGGCGTACAGAAATTCCATCTCGACCTCATCCACGACGATCTTTTCGATGGGATCGGGCGAGCGGAAGCGGTGTTCGAACATGGCGCCGGTCCGCAGGTTACGCAGTTTGGCCTGGATGAAGGCGCGCAGGTTGCCGGGGGTGCGATGCTCGACGCTGAACACGGAATGCAGATCATTGTTGTGCTTGATGATCATGCCGGGGCGAAGCTGGGTGGCGGGGATAGCCATTGCTGGGTAATTCTCCTTAAACTATTGCGATTGCATCGGCGGAAGGCGGCAGACCACATTTCCCGCCGGATACGAGGATCCAACTCTTTATTTTACACGGGCTTGAACTGATTTGGGAACCGGACCCCAGGAGTCACGTAGAAAAAGAAGAAAGAAAGCCGGGAACGCGGACCCGGCAGCTAGAATCAAACATACCGATAAATCGAACTCGAAAGGATTCTTCTATGCGCATCGGAAAGTACGAAGCTTCGGAAGCGGCAATGCCGCGGGGACCGCGGTGACCTTCCTGCTGATCGGGTTAGGCGCCGGCGCTTTGCTTGGCATGTTGCTGGCCCCCAAAGCGGGCAAGCAGATGAGAAAAGATCTGCGGCGGAAATTTGACAGCGCCCGCGAAACCGTGGACGAGTGGACGGACGACGCCAAGGAGTTCGCCGAAGAGGCCATGGAACGCGGCGCCGAAATCGCCGACGAAGTCAGGGAAAGAGTAGCTCCCCTGGCCAAAGCCATCCGCTGGTAAAGCGGACGTCGGACCTCGGACGTCAGACGTCAGCAAATGCGGTATCGCAGTTCTTGTAGCGCCGGCGTCTCGCCGGCTGTCGCGAGGGCATCCTGCCCTCGCCGCTCCAAGGTAGAGCAGACATCGGACCTCGGGCGTCAGACGTCACCAATTGCGGCATCACGGTTCTTGTAGCGCCTGTCGTCTCGCCCGCTGTCGCGAGGGCATCTTGCCCTCGCCACTGCAAGGTCCTTGAATGAGGTCTGAGGTCTGGCGCCTGAGGTCTGAAGTCTGAGGGAGATCGGACCGACGTTAATGGCATGGCTTACGTTGGGGCCAGGGTCGTTATGGTGGCCCGTGATCCAGGTCGCGAGCCAGAAGACGAACGCCAACGCCATCGCGTGGACGAGGAAGGAAGCCAGAAAGTTTTCCGGCCGAGTGCGGTAAAGACCGATGTTCTCGCTGAGAAGCCCGGGGAAAACCGACGTAGGTGTGCTCGCCGTCATGGTCGCTCCCTCGTAACCCATTCGGAATGATCTTTTAATGAGACGCAGCGCGGACCTCAGCCAAGGGACTCTCAGCGGCGAGGGCAAGATGCCCTCGCGACAGCCGGCGGGACGCCGGCGCTACAGGAGACCGCGCTGAAGTCTGAGGTCTGACGGCCGAGGTCCTACTTGAAGAGGGACGAGAAGAAACCCTTTACCTTGCCGATGACGCCCTTGCGCGACTCCGGCGGGGGCTCGGCGATGGTGAGCACCGGCGCGGGCGTGGTGGCGCGAGACATGGGCAGAGTTCCGGCTCCAAGGTCGGGTGCCGATGCCGGAGGCGAATCGCTGGCGCGAAAGACGAATGGGGCATCCACTTGCGCGTGAGGCGCGTTGGGTGAAGGGGCCGGCAGGTTCTCCGTGCCGGGAGGAGCGATGGTCAGTGTGACCTGGGACGGAGATTCTGGCTGCGCCGTCATGCCGGAAGTTGACGCCGGCGCCGGCGGGGGTTCTTCTCCGGGCTGCGCCAGATGCACCGCCGGCGGCAGGTCTTTCTCGGACACCGTGGGTGCCGGCACAGCCGCCCGCATGGCCGGGATTTGCGGCGGAGGACAACCGCAATCGTCGGGAACGGTGGTTTCCATCTGGTTCAGCTTTCCGGAACGAAAGAAAACCTGTTCGCTGGGTTTCACCTGGTAAGTGCCATCGCCGATCAGTTCGGAAACAATCACCGAAGCCGTGTTTCCGGGCAAGGCGCGCACGCATGTGTCCCCGCGAGCATCGGCGCTGATCGCGAAGTGGAATTTCGCCCGGCCCCGCCAGCAGCATGCGGAAATCCGGCGTCACGATTGAATCGGCGGAGGCGTTCAGGGTGTAGTGGGCTTCGAGCGCCCCAGTGCTGATGCCCAGCATCAGGTCCTGGCCATTCTGCGAGGGCGTCACGGAGAGAGTTGTTTTGGGACAAACCCGCACTTCGCCGCCCCGGGCCAGACGCAAAATCGTAGTCTCCAACCCCGCGGTCACGGCAGAATCGCCGGAAAGCCGGCTGCCCGCTTCTACCACCGCTCCGGTAGCTCCGGGGACGACCGGAACGAAAGCCGGCTGCACTCCCTTGGTGAAAGCCGGGACGGAGGGAGTCTCGAGCTTCCGCCGGGCCTCGGCCATGGGATGCATGCGAATCAGCAGCCGTTGACCCTGGGTATCGCTGCTGTAGCCCACGGGATGGACCAGGTCCACGACCACGCGGGCCACCGGCGGAGTCTGCTGAAACTGATTTATGCGCACCGCGGCCACCTGCGGGCTGCCCACCTGGATCCGTTTGTTGGGCACCCGGTCCATGGTATGGGGAAGGTCGATGACCAGCCGGGGCGGGCTGTCGAGGAACTCAATCGCGGGCTGGGGAGTCTGGCTGGAAATGATTTCGAGAGCTGGTCCTTCCGCGTCGGAGATCATTTTCACCGAACGCAGGATCGCCGCCGGGCCTTTGGGGACAGGGAGATCATCGGGCGTTTGCGCCAGGCCAGCGCCGGCGCCCAGCGTAGCCACCAGCAGCGAGGACCATACAAATTGGCAGGCGATACGCGGCAAAAACTTCATCTCTCGGAGACCGGGGTTATAGCTGCAACAATATCACCGCCAGTTGGGTCCCGAGAAGTAACAAACGTCGGGCACCGGACGTCGGACTTCGGACGTCAGGCATCAGACCTCGGCCCCCCGGCTTCGGCGCTCAAAAAGGAATCCTTCCCGGGAGATACTTGCTTTAGCCGCAAAGGTTGTCATGGAATGTGTAAGGGAAAGTCTTGCCGAGGTCCGAAGTCCGACGCCTGAGGCCCGCCCTACGGTTCGGCCAGGAATTCGTATTCGTCGATCACCGCGGCCACCGCCACTTTGCCGTCGCCGTCATCAACGCGCACCACTTTGCCTTTACAGCGGACGCGAATGCTTTCCGTCAGGGTAATTTCAGGCGGGAGGGTAAGAGTGAATTCAATGACCGACCCCGGGGCGATGGCCGAATCCACGTAAAAGCATATGCCGCGCGCACTTACGTCGCGAGTCTGAGCGCTCTTCTCTTGCGATCCGTTATCTGAATAGGTGACAGCCACGGGTAACCGCAAAGCAAAACGGCGTGTAGCCCGCTTCTCGGGTTCAGCCTCGGCCATGAGCGCTCCGTAAAAGCTGCATAAGCATGGCGTTTTGAGTGCAGTGTGTCAAGTAGTTTAGGCAAGGTCTGATCTCTGCCATGTGGCCTCTTGTCGGACGCTCTTGACGTTGGTTCCGGGGTGGACAGCTCCGGTTTGGAATCTAAGTCGGAAATTTCACGCCTAGGTCAAAGCGTCGGACAAGCGACGAGTGGAATAGCTGGTATAAGCTAGAGACTGTCAGTCCAGCGTATGGTCTTCGTTCTCGACAATTACGATTCATTCACCTACAACCTGGTGCAGTATCTGGGCGAGCTGGGTGCGGAGGTCGAAGTGCGGCGCAATGACCAGGTGACGCCCGCGGATGTGGAGGCCATGCGTCCGGAACGGATCGTGCTTTCTCCCGGCCCGTGCACTCCGCAGGAAGCTGGAATCACCATTCCTCTGATACGCCATTTTGCAGGCAAAGTACCACTGCTGGGGGTCTGTCTGGGACATCAGGCCATCGGCGCGGCATTTGGGGGCAGAGTTGTGCGCGCGCCTCACCTGATGCATGGCAAGACCAGCCCGGTGCAGCACGACGGCAAAACCATCTTCGGCGGGCTGGCGTCTCCCATGACAGCGACGCGTTACCATTCCCTGATTGTCGAAGAGAAGACCCTGCCGGCCGATCTGGAAGTAAGTGCTTACACCACCGAGCGCGATGGAACACGCACCATCATGGGTTTGCGGCATCGCAGGTTCCCGGTGGAAGGCGTGCAGTTCCATCCCGAGAGCGTGCTGACTGATGAAGGGAAGAAGTTAGTAGAAAATTTTCTGGGAATGTAGTGTTGCGGCCGCTCGGTTCCAGTAGAGATTGGCATCTTGGACGTCCGGCGGTACGCTCCAGTTCCGCCGGAAACTCAATGCGCAGGGCGATCAATCCCGGCTCTCTTGGGACTTCCCAACCACATTTTCACATCAGCGCCGTATTCAACCACGGTGTCGGCAGCGGCCATGTCTGCGCCTCGGCCGAAAGTTGATCGAATGCCCCGCTCCGAAGTCGTACTTCTCGGAGTCAAGAGTTGGCGTTGTACACGGCTGCTGGTGGTTTTCGTGGCCGCCTGGGCAAGGGAATTGACGGCGAGTTTTTGGTGCCGGATGACGACATCTTCGGCAACGATATCTCCCTCGTCGCCATCAGGCCGAGGGAGTGGCTTTCGCGCCACGACAGGCTGCTGAACCAGTGCTAGGACACTTTCCTGCGGCCTCGCGGGCCCGGACGCGTTTTCTTGTTCGGGCTTACCCGGGGGAAGTGACGTACGGCCGGGAAGAGCCGAGAGGCGATGGAGCGACGCGCCCATCATTATGCAGAATATGGCAGCTATTGCGAGGGCCTCGACCATCCTCCACGATGCCGTTTTCGTCAACCGGATATTCAGGGGGTGCGGTAGCTGCGGTTCTCGAACCACCACAGAAGGAGTTCTTTTCTGGACGATGGCCCCGCCTGCGAAGGAACTCGTGCCGCTCGCTCCCATGGGCGAGGGCCGACGCCCGGCGTTTGTCTGCAAGATGTAGGCGGCAGCCAGAAGGTGCTGAAACCCTTCCGCGCTCAAAACCGGCTTGTCTTGAGCTTTCCTGGCCTCTTGATCCACGTCCTGACCCCCGTGCCGCCTGTACTTAGCCAGCTAATGAAGGACTGCGAACCAGCCATGCGCAATCGGGTGAGGTCCTGAGTGCTGTTCGGTAAACAAGGGCTGGCTATCCGAGCAAACCCGACCAGAGGATCACATTTTCCTATAACTGAAACTGTTCAATTTTGACCACATTTCGCGATGGCCCCCAGATTATCAGTCCACCCAGGAGGCTCGCCTTGGTAGACTCCCTTGCGGTTCGCCGACAATGCCGAACCATCGTCGTTGCTTTGTGGATCGCCCGCCGCATAGCGTCGTCATGTCTAATCAGGATGGTTCTTGTTGTCGCTGCGGGAGCGTAGAAGAAAGGTGTGGGGCAACTCCAATAACGGACAGGAATCCAAGTTAGCTTGATCGCTCTAATCTTCGAGGTGCCTATCTATGAAGGATGTTTATGAGGTTCTGAGGCAGAAAGAACTTGAGGTGTCGAGGCTGCAAACAGAAGTTGAGGCCTTGCGTGTCGCTGCCCCTCTGTTGACGGATCCCGAAGCCGAAAATGACGATCAGCCGGCGTTGCAGCGTGCGGCAAATGACAGCCCGCAACCCGACCACAGTGGATGGCAAGACAGAGTAAAAAAGCACTAAGGGCCAGGTCATCCAGATTCTCTCGCGCGAATTTCATCCTGCCTTATGATACCCCTTGCCGGTTGCCCCACTCATTCGCGCTTTTTTTGCGAATGAGTGACTCGTCCTCGCAATCTGACGGGGCGTGACAACACGATCGTAGTCGATTCAAGCTTCAGTAGGCGTACACAAACCCCCACATCGCAAAGCGTCGCGATGTGTGGGGCACCCGGCGGGGGCTTACACTCGTGCGCATCGGGCAGAAGTTGGTGCGGCTTCAGCCGCTGCGGCTTTGCTTTTCCCGATGGTTGAAGCGGATCTCCGGTGCGCGTTCAGCTAATCTTGCGGGAAAAGCAAGCCGCGGGCGCTAAAGCGCGGCCGGCTTTTCCGGCTTATTGGCACGACTGAAGTCGTGCCCTCCCCAACCACGTGTGCTTCCCAAGCGCTGCGCTTTTTCCAACAGCGTCGCCTTAAGCGCCCCGGAAAGCCAGCGCCAGCAGCCACACGTTCAAGACCGCAATCAATACTGCAGTGACCCAGGCCAGTGATTTCAGCCAGGGAGCGTTGGTAAACTCGCCCATTTTCCGCCGGTCGCTGGTGAACATCACCAGGGGGAAGACCGCGAAACTCAGCTGCATGCTCAGAATCACCTGACTGAATACCAGCAGCTTGGCGGTGCCGCCCGTCCCCCAAAATGCGGTGACTATGACGGCTGGAACAATCGCCACCATGCGCGTAATCAAACGCCGCAGCCAGGGACGCAGCCGAATGTTGAGGAAGCCTTCCATGACCACCTGGCCCGCCAGAGTCCCGGTCAGGGTGGAGTTCTGGCCGGATGCCAGCAGGGCCAGCGCGAACATGGTGCTGGCTCCGGTCACGCCCAGCAGGGGTGTGAGCAACTTGTGAGCGTCGTTGATTTCGGCCACGTCGTTGTATCCGTGGCTGTAGAAGGTGGCGGCGGACACGATCAGGATGGCCGCATTCACCAGCAGCGCGAAGGTGAGGGCGATGGTGGAATCGATAGTGCCGAAGCGGATGGCCTCGCGCTTGCCTTCGGGAGTGCGTTCGAAATTGCGGGTCTGCACCAGCGCCGAGTGCAGATACAGGTTGTGCGGCATCACCGTGGCGCCCAGGATCCCGATCGCGATATACAGCATGCCCGGGTCGCGAATAATTTGCGCGGAAGGGATGAAGAACCCTTGCGCGATACCCAGCAGGCTCGGCCTGGAGAACAGAATCTCCAGCCCGAAGCAGATCCCGATCACCCCGATCAGCGAGATCACCAGCGCTTCGACCAGGCGGAAGCCTTTCTGCTGCAGGAACAGAATCAGCAGAACGTCGAGCGAGGTCAGGCACACGCCCCAGATCAAGGGGATATGAAACAGCAGGTTGAGCGCGATGGCGGATCCGATGACTTCTGCCAGATCGCAGGCGGCAATCGCGATCTCCGCCCCAATCCAGAATATGAATGAGACTGGCCGGCTGAAGTGGTCGCGGCAGGCGGCTCGCCAGGTCACGTCCCGTCACCACGCCCAGTTTGATGGCCAGGGTCTGCAGCAGGATCGCCATCAGGTTGGACAGCATGATGACGGAAAGCAGCGAGTAATTGTATTTCGAGCCGCCGGCCAGGTCGGTGGCCCAGTTGCCCGGGTCCATGTAGCCCACGGCCACGAGGTACCCCGGCCCGGCGAAGGCCAGGAGCTTGCGCAGAAAACCAGCCGACTGCCGGAATGGGCAGACTGCGATAGATTTCCGGCAGGCTGGGGCGCGCGACGGCATGGCGCCAGCCCTGGGCTGAGCTGGTTTGCGCGCTGGGGATGACTGGCAACTCCGGCGACGATACCATTAGCCCGAGTATACACAAAAAAGTAAACTATGGTTAATTACTTTGGGAGATGACCTCGGCTAAGGGGTGGTGGAGGCCGGGCGTCCCGCCCGCCTGGACGGGCGAGACGCCCGTCCTCCATTCAGGCGGGCGCCGGCGGCCGTTACCCAGACCCTCTCCGCCGCAGACCCGCCCAGCGCTACCCTCCCGGCATCGGTGTCGAGCGTCAGGGTCTGGTCATAATTTCGTCCGGAAACGTGCACCCGGGCCCCGGGGCGAATGCCGCGTTGCTCCAGAAATTCCAGCAGGCGCCGGTCGCGTTCGTAGATGCCGCTGACCACGTAATTGCCTCCCGCCTCGGCATGTGCCAGCAGCAGCAAGCCGCGCCGGCGCCGGCTGGTGGGACTCTCCAGTTCACTCAGATTACCGTGGGGGCAGGCCCCGCCGCGTCCCAGCCTGGCCAGCAGTTTGGCCTCAAAATCAGGAGACACGGCATGCTCCAGCCGCTCGGCTTCGTCGTGCACCTTGTACCATTCCATGCCAAACATTTCCGCCAGCATGCGCTCGATCAGATGATGGCGCAGGGTGAGCTTGCGCGCGATCTTGCGTCCGGCAGGCGTGAGGCTGACCTCTCCGCCGTTCTGCACCCGGACCAGGCCATCTTTTTTCAGTCGCCGCATCGCCATGGTCACCGCCGGCGGCGAAACCGATAGCCAGTGCGCCAGCGTGGCCGAGATGACAGTCTCGCCTTCGCTTTCGGCCTCGAGGATGGCCTTCAGATAGTCTTCCTTGGAGACGGTGATCATTCAGGACAGCATTATACGTTAAGCATGGTTAATCGATTTCAGATTGAGGATTGAAGACTTGAAATTTTCGGAAGGTCGGAGGCAGAGGACACGGCCCGTATCCTCGGGCGGCCCAAATCTGCAATCTAAAATCTGCAATCTAAAATCGTCCTTCCCGGTTTGACATCGTCCTCACGTCCCCCTAACCTTGTCAGTCTCCGGCTATGAAAGTCCTCGTCATCGGCAGCGGGGGGCGTGAGCATGCCCTGGTATGGAAACTGCGGCAGTCTTCGCGGGTTTCCCAGGTGTATTGCGCGCCGGGAAACGGCGGTATTGGGGAAGAGGCCGAGTGCCTGCCTGCCGACGTGAAGAACGTTAGACTCGCTGGTGGCGGTGGCCGAGCAGGTCCGCCCCGACCTGACCGTGGTCGGCCCCGAAATCTGCCCTCTCATTGGGAGTGGTGGACGAATTTACCCGGCGCGGCTGGCGTATCTTCGGGCCGAGCAAGGCGGCGGCCCGACTGGAGTCGAGCAAGAGTTTCGCCAAGGAATTTCTGCAGCGCTATCACATTCCCACGGCGCATTTCGCCATCTGCGACTCCATCGACGAGGTCATGGCCGCCCTGCCGCACTTTCACGCACCCGTGGTGGTGAAGGCGGACGGCCTGGCTGCGGGCAAGGGCGTGGTCATCTGCCGGACCAAGGAAGAGGCGGCCTCGGCGGCGGCCGAAATGTTCAGCGGCAAGATCCTGGGCGAAGCCGGACGGCGCGTGGTCCTGGAAGAATATCTGCAAGGTGATGAGCTTTCATTTTTGGTTTTGAGCGACGGCGAGCGGGTCGCGCCCCTGGTGGCGGCCCAGGACCACAAACGGATTGGCGACGGCGATACCGGCCCCAACACCGGCGGCATGGGCGCTTATTCCACGGCCAGCATCGTGGACGAACCTATGACGCAGTGGCTGTTGCAGCACGTCGCCCGGCCGGTGGTGGCCGGCATGAAGGCGGAAGGCGCGGAATACAAGGGCATCCTCTACTGCGGTTTGATGATGACCGCGCGCGGCCCCATGGTGCTGGAATTCAACTGCCGCTTCGGGGATCCCGAAACCCAGCCCATCCTGATGCGCCTGGAAAGCGATCTGCTGGAAGCGCTCGAGGCCTCGATTGAAGGCCGGGTCAGCGAGGGTGATTTTCGCTGGTCGCGGGATGCATCCGTCTGCGTGGTCATGTCTTCCGGCGGATATCCCGGCACCTACGAAGTGGGCAAAAAGATCATGGGACTCGAAGACGCGGCCAAGATCGAAGGCGTGAAGGTCTTTCATGCCGGCACCACCCGCCGCGACGGCGCCTTTTACACCGCCGGTGGCCGGGTGCTGGGCGTGACATCGCGGGCGGCGGATTTAGGGACGGCGGTGGACCGGGTGTACGCGGCTGCGTCGAAGATCGGTTTTGAGGGAGCGCATTACCGCAAGGATATTGCCTCCAGGGCGCTTAAGAAATAGTTTCTGGTTTCTGGTTTCAATCCAATAAAAGGACATTCATGAGCACAAAGCCTCGGGTTTCGATTGTGATGGGAAGCGACTCCGACCTCGATATCATGCGCGAGTCGGCGAAAGCGCTGGAAGAGTTTGGGATTGAATATGAGATCGACGTGACTTCCGCGCACCGCTCGCCGGAACGCACCGCGGAATTCGCGCGCAAGGCGGCGGGGCGCGGAGTTCGCGTGATCATCGCCGGCGCCGGGGGAGCGGCCCACCTGGCGGGCGTCATCGCCGCCCACACTTCCCTGCCGGTCATTGGCGTGCCGATTCCATCCACTTCGCTGCAAGGCATGGATTCGCTGCTGGCCACGGTGCAGATGCCGGCGGGCATTCCGGTGGCGACCGTCGCCATTGGAAAGCCCGGGGCCACCAATGCGGGCATCCTGGCGGCCCAGATTCTGGCACTCTCGAGCGACCCACTGGCCAAAAAGCTGCACGCCCACAAAGAGAAGCTGGCGAACAGCGTGGAAGAAAAATCGCGAAAGCTGAAGATTACGGTGGGGGCGTCGTAGAAAATTAGAGAGTGTGTGGGGCGGGCGCCCTCGCCCGCCGTCTTTGACTATGAAAGCGCATCCCGATCAACGGGACACTCAATATCCTGACAAAACTAAGATCAACGGCGGCGGGCGAGGGCGCCCGCCCCACATCCAGACACGCTTACAGGTTCAGACTCTTCAGATATTGCCGCAAGGGTCCACCCAGGTCGGCACGCTTCAGGGCGAACTCTACCGTGGCTTTCAGGAAGCCCAGTTTGTCGCCGGTGTCGTGGCGTTTGCCTTCGAAGACGTAGCCGTAGATTTTTTCTTTCTTCAGCAGCTGCTTCAGGCCGTCGGTAAGCTGCAGTTCGCCGCCAGCGCCGGCCTTGATGTCTGACAGGGTTTCAAAAACGGTCGGGGTGAGAATGTAGCGTCCGATGACCGCGAGGTTGGAGGGCGCTTCTTCCGGACGCGGCTTTTCCACCAGGTTCATCACCTCGTACAACTTGCCGTTCGAGCCCGGCACCGGCTTGCCTTCGAGCACGCCGTATGCGGAAATCCCCGGACCTTCGACCACCTGGGTGGCGAGCACGGAACACTGCGTCTTGTTGAAGACCTCCATCATCTGTTTGAGACAGGGCACCTCAGCATCGATCACGTCATCGGCCAGGAGGACGGCGAAGGGTTCGTCGCCCACCAGTTCGCGCGCGGTGAGGACGGCATGGCCCAGGCCCAGCGCCTCTTTCTGCCGCACGTAAGCGATATGGATCAGGTCGGAAATCTGGCGGACGATCTGCAGCAGGTCGGTCTTGCCGCGCTCCTCCAGCATTTTTTCCAGTTCGTAGCTGACGTCAAAGTGGTCTTCGATGGCCTGTTTGCCGCGTCCGGTGATGATGATGATCTGATCGCAGCCGGACGCGACCGCCTCCTCGACGCCATACTGAATGATGGGTTTGTCCACCAGCGGCAGCATCTCTTTGGGCTTGCGCCTTGGTGGCGGGCAAGAACCTGGTGCCCAGGCCGGCAGCGGGAAAAACGGCTTTGCGAACTTTTTTTGGCATCCTGACTTCCTCTTTGCCGCATGGATCCACAAATCAGCTGAATGAGTCCAGATCTCGCGGCCCGCCGCTCAGAGTAAACCTACAGAGTCGGCCCGTCACTCCCCAGCATGCTCTTGCGGATGATTTTCATGGGCACCGAACCCTGCCGCATGAAGCGATCGTGGAATTCCTGCAGCGTAAATTTGCTGCCCTGCTGCTTGCGGTAGTCTTCGCGCAGTTTCAGGATCTGGAGTTTGCCCAGATTGTAGTAGAGATACGTCGGGTCGGACGTACCACGCCTGGCTTCGACCTCGGCGACGGGCGGAACCTGAAATCCTTCCTTCACAAAGAATTCCTGCCCCTGTTCCAGCGTCATCTTGCCGGTGTGCATTTCGATGCCGACAATGAAGCGCGCGTTGCGTAATAGCGCGTCCAGCAATTGTCCCAGCCTCAGCTTGGGATCGTGATTGCCGTAACCTTCGTCGAGCATCATCTGCTCGGTGTAATGGGCCCAGCCTTCGGCATTGCTGGCGTTGTAAAGCACTTTGCGGGTCTTGGAGGGGGCCGCCTGCAGCCAGAGAAATTGCGTGTAGTGTCCGGGATAGACCTCGTGAATGGCGGTGCTGGTGATCGTCCCCCGGTTGAAGCCCTGCATCCATTGCTCGACTTTTTCTGGCTTCCAGTTCGGAGCGGGCAAGGTGACATTGAACATGGCTTCGGTGGCCTTGGTTTCGTAGGCGCCGGGCGTGTCCATGGAAGCAGTGGTCAAGGCACGCGCGAAGGGCGGCGTCTCCTCCACAATCGGCGGGACCTGGGATGGGATGGTGATGATTTTGTGCTGCTCGATGAACTGGCGCAATCCCCCGAGAGTGTCGCGGAAGGTTTGCAGCAAATGGTCGGCAGGCGGGTGGTCGCGGCGCAGATCGGCCAGCACTGCCTCCGGACTGCGGTGAGGATCAATCTGGGCGGCGACTGCTTTGAACTGCTGCTGGTTGCGCCGCAGGTCGGCGTAGCCGATCTCGAGCAGGCGATCCAGGGGAATATCCACCATCTCGTCGTAGAGCAGCTTCTTGCGGAAATTCTCCGCTCCCAGGCGGAAATCGCCATTGGATTTTGGCAACAGGTCCTTCCGCATGAAGTCCTGATACTTGCTCAGAGCTTCGATGGCCGCAGCGTTGCTGGCCTTAAACTCGGCCAGCAACTTCGGGTCCTGCACCTCGCGGAACGCTTCCGGAACATCATTCTGGAAAAACTTGATGTTGTCCGGCATCTGCTGCAGCGAGACTTCGGTGTACACCCTGGGAGGGTTGCTGATGTTCTGCACCGCGGCCTCGAGCACCCGGGGAATCTCACGCTCGCGAGAGATTACGGACCGGAGACGATCGGTTGCCGGCGCAAAATCCCGCCTCATGATGAGAAAAACGCCGTAACTCAGGTCGGAGATATAGACGTCAGGATCTTTGCGCCACATCTGGATATTCTGCAACTCCAGCAGGCGGCCCTGAATGGCAGAGGTCAGGACCTCCAGGTCGCCGGCCGATTCCTGGGACAGCTGCCTGCTCTGAATGGAGCCGAATTGTTTCTGGAACTTCAGCAGGCCGGCGATTTCGGCGTCCATACCCGAGCGGGAGAAATCCTCCAGCTTTCCGTCGTACTGGTGGAAGCCCGCCTGCGTGCCTGCGGTGGGATGAAATTGAAAATAGAAATCGAAATACTCATCCACCAGCGAGTTGAACGCTGTTTGGGGCGGTGTGGCCAGGGTCATCGCGGCCGGTGCGGGCGCGACGCCAAAAAGAGAGAGAGCAACATGACAAGGCAGTGGGTGGGAGCAAGCTGTGGTCTGATCATTTTTTAAGTTGAAAGCGCCTCGAGTTTTAGGTCACGACGGCACGGACGGCAAGGCTTGTGCCGAAGGGGACAGCTCTTCCAGCAGCCCCCGCAATTGTGCCAGGATTTCCGCGGGAGAAACTGTCTTTGAAACATACTTCAGAGTGCCGTCCGGGGTAAACTGCGCGCCGCGCTGGGAGGAGACGAAGTTCGCCAGTCTTCCCGGATCGATTTCCGCATTTTGCCGGAACTTGACCGTCACCAGATCGCGCTTGCGCTCAATGGCAGTCGCACCCACCCGCATGGCCAGGAGTTTGAGCGTGGCGTATTCCAGAAGGTTCCGCACCGCAGCCGGAGGCTCACCGTAGCGGTCTTCCAGTTCGGCGCGGACATCATTCAGGCGCGACTGGTTTTCCACCCCGGCCACCCGTTTGTACATTCGCAAACGCTGGTTCTCTTCCGGAATGTACTCCACTGGGATGCGAATATTGAGTCCGAGGTTTAACTGGGTTTCGGGCTCATCCGCGGCTGCCTCACCCTTCATCTCGCGGACGGCGCGATCGAGCATCTGGGTGTAGAGCTCAAAGCCGACCGCTTCGATGTGCCCGCTCTGCTGGCCGCCCAGCAGGTTGCCCGCGCCCCGCAGTTCCAGATCGAGAGCCGCGATCTTAAAGCCCGCGCCCAGGTCGGAAAATTCCTTCAGCGCGGCCAGGCGACGGCGAGCGATGGGAGTCAGTTCGATCTCGGCCGGCAGCAGTAGATACGCGTACGCGCGGCGATTCGATCGGCCCACGCGGCCGCGCAGCTGGTAAAGCTCGGAGAGTCCCAGGCGGTCGGCGCGGTTGATGAGGATGGTGTTGCACAGCGGAATATCGAGGCCATTCTCAATGATGGTGGTGGAGACCAGGATGTCGGCCTCGTGATGCATGAATTTGAGCATCACCTTTTCCAGTTCGCCTTCCGACATCTGCCCGTGACCCACGATGACGCGCGCCGGCGGCACCAGGGCCTGTAGCTTGGCGGCAATCTCCCAGATGCTGTCCACGCGGTTGTGCACGAAGAAGACCTGGCCGCCGCGTTCGAGTTCCTGCTCGATGGCGGACTGGATCAGCTTCTCGTCCCAGCTGGCGACTACAGTCTGGATCGCAATGCGGTCCTTGGGCGGAGTCTCGATCACGCTCATGTCGCGCAGTCCGACCAGGGACATGTGCAGGGTGCGCGGAATCGGAGTGGCTGACATGGTCAGCACGTCCACCTGCTTGCGCATCTGTTTGAGCCGCTCTTTATGCCGGACTCCGAAGCGCTGTTCTTCGTCCACCACCAGCAGGCCCAGGTCGGCAAACTTCACGTCTTTCGAGATCAGGCGATGGGTGCCGATCAGGATATCGACTTTGCCGGCTTCCACTTTCTGCAGAATCTCTTTCTGCTGCCTGGGCGAACGAAAGCGGCTGATCATCTCAATGGTGACCGGAAAGGCCGCAAAGCGCTGCTTGAAAGTCTCGTAGTGCTGGAAGGCAAGGACGGTGGTGGGCGCAAGCACTGCAACCTGCTTGTTGTCGCTGATGGCTTTGAAAGCGGCGCGCATGGCGATTTCCGTCTTGCCGTAGCCCACGTCGCCGCACAGCAGGCGGTCCATGGGCTGGGTGGATTCCATGTCCCGCTTGACGTCGTTGATCGCGGTTTGCTGGTCTTCGGTTTCGCTGAACTCGAAGGTGTCTTCGAACTCCCGCATCCATTCGTTGTCGGAAGAGAAGGCATGGCCCTGGGCGGTCTTGCGCTCGGCGTAGAGCTTGAGCAACTCGTCGGTCATGTCCTTCATGGCCTTGCGCACGCGCGCTTTGGTCTTGGCCCAGGCCGCTGTGCCCAGATGGTTCAGTACCGGCTTGGCCCCTTCCGACGAACGGTACTTCTGCACCAGGTCAAGACGCGTCAGCGGGACATAAAGACGCGCGCCCTCGGCATATTCCAGCAACATGAATTCCGCGTTGCCGTTGCCCTGGTTAATCTCCTTCAATCCCTGGTACTGCCCGATGCCGTGCTCGACGTGGACCACGTAGTCGCCAACCTGCAGGTCGCGGAAATCGGAGAGAAACGCCGAAGTCTTCGATTTCTGGCGCTGCGGACGAGAGACCACCGCATCTGATTCGTCGAACAGATCGCGCGCGCCCAGAATGGAGAGGTTCGCGTCGGGAAGATGACGCCATCGGGCACGTAGGCCTTGGCCAGCGTGGCGGTAAGCACTTCGCCGGAGAAGTAGGAGGTTTCGTCGGCATAACTTTCTCCGCTGCGGGTGCGGCTGCCCAGGCGGAAGGACACGGCGTACTCGCTGAAGATGTCGGCCAGGCGTTCGACTTCACCGGTGTTCGGCACGGCAATCAGGACGCGTTTGCTCTCTGCAATCTGCTTCTTCACTTCCTCGAGCATGGCGGGAACCGAGCCGTGGAAGCGGGGCGCAGGCTGGGTGTGGAATGAAATCGCCGCCGCGGAATCGTCGCTGCGCTCGATGTCGAGATGCTCGACGTCGGCCCCGGGCAATCCCGGCAGCTTCGGCCACCAGTCTTCCGGCGCAAGATATAGATCCGACGGCCGCACCAGGTTGCCTACGCCGCTGCTCTCGTGCGCCTGCTCGATGCGGGACCAGACATGATCGAACTCGGTCTTCAGCACTTCCAGTTCGTCGGTCAGAACCAGGGCGCGCGGCAGTAAATCGAACACCGTGTGATTGGCTCCGGCCACGGGCGCATAAAACTCCCACCCGGGAAAAACGGTGACGCCGCCGGAGCGCACCGCCTGCTCAATGATTTCTTCGTTACCGGTAATGCGCTTTCCGGAGAGACGGGCATGCACCGCACCCAGAAGGTCTTCGCTGACCGGAGTTTCTGTCAGCGGAAGCAGCAGAGCTTCATCCACGGGACTGGAAGAGCGCTGGGTGGCAGGATCAAACTTCCGTATGGATTCGACCTCGTCGCCGAAGAACTCGATGCGCACCGGGCGCTCGGCTTCGGGCGAGTACACATCGAGAATGCCGCCGCGCAAGGCGTATTCTCCCGGCATCTCCACGACGTCGGTCGAGTGATAGCCAACCGTGTTGAGGTGGGGGAGCAGCGTGTCAACGTTGAGCACTTCGGCGCGGCGCACGGTGCGCGCCAGGTCGGCGTAGTACTCGGCCGAACGCAGCCGCAGCGCGGTCGCGGCAATCGGCGAAATCACAAAAGACGCCGCGCCAGTGGCAATTTTCCACAGCGCCACCGCCCGCTCCTCCTGGATCTCCGGGTGCGGGGACAGATTCTGGAAGGGGAGGACGTCGTGGTTGGGCAGCGAGACCACGGACTCAGGAGCGGCGGCCCCGGTCAGCTCACAAAAAGCCTGCAGCACCGGAACCAGGTCTTCCGCGGCACGATTGTCCGCGACCACAACGATCAGCGGACGCCCCGCCGCCTTCTGCAGCAGGACTAAAAGCAAAGCTTTTGCGGTTGGAACCAGTCCAGAGACACGAATCCGCCCCGTGCCCTCTTTCAGATGGGAGGCCACACGCGAAAAGGCCGGCAACTTTTCCACGTCCGTGAAAAGATCGCGGACGAAGGGGAGAACCATGCAGCTTGATTTTAACAGGGCGGAAGTAAAGCGTGGGGCGCGAGCGTCCCGCTCGGCCGGCGCCCTCGTCCGGGCGGCGAGCGAGGCTCGCGGGTTCTTGTGCATGCGGCAAAAACATAGCGGAGCTTCGCTCCGCCGGGCGGCGAGGACGTCCTGCCCCTACGTGGTTCGTAGCAACGGGCGGGTCAGGCAGGTGGGGCCACCGCCGCCGTTGACGCATAGTTCGGAGCCGGGGAAAGTTCGCACGTCAAATCCGGTTTGACGAAGTTTCTGATTGGTCTTCTGGTTCTCTTCCAGGGCGAGCAGACGCTTTTCGCCCAGTGAAAGCACATTGCAGGCCAGCGTCTCGCGCTCGGAATATTCGATCTCAACCAGCCGATAGCCGCGGGATTGCAGCAGTTCCACTGTCTCGACCGCCAGCCAGGGCAAATCCACCAGCGCCGTCTGTTCGTCGAGCAGGCTCATCAGCGACATGAGATGCAGGCAGGCCGACGGTCCCGGGCCGTACGGCAGAGGCGCCGAAAGCACTTCCACACCATGCGGCTGAAGCAGCGCCCTCATCTGGGCGATTCCCGCCGGGTTGGTGCGATAGCCCTGGCCGATCAGCAGCGTAGTGGAATCGAGCCAGACCATGTCTCCGGCTTCAGTTTTTCCCGGCGGGTGGATTCTACCGAACGCGGGAATGCCCAGGCTCCGGCAGAACTCGAGGTGGCGCTGCGCCTCGGGAATGCGGTTCGGCTTGCCGGGATGCAGGCCGATCAATCCCTGATCGGACGCCAGCGAGGGATCGTGAGTGTACACCGCATCGAGCGAAAGATCCGAGGCCGCCGGAAGATGGAAGACCTCCGCCCCGGCGGCTTCGAGCTGCCGGCACAGTTCGTCATGCTGGGCTTGCGCAGCCGCGAAATCCGGCGCGTGCAGGAAACCCAGCTCCCGCCAGCGGTCTGCCGTGCCGGGCTGGTCCCATCCTGCAGCTCGCGGCGAGCACACCAGTACTCGTTGCAGACGCTCCGACCATCGAATGACCGTTAAACGCCAGGCCGTTGATCGCTGGCCATGGATCGCGACATTCTGCGCTTCGCCCGATGCGTTCAAATGATTGCGACCGCCTTCCCGCTCTGCAATCTAAACAGGTCTTATGGCAAAAGCAATCTGGGAAGGCACCGTGCTTGCGGAATCGAATCAGTGCGTGGAGGTGGAAGGGAACCAGTACTTTCCGCCCGACGCGATCAAGACAGATCATTTCAAGCCCAGTGCGACCCACACGGTTTGTCCGTGGAAGGGCACGGCCAGTTATTACGATGTCGAGGTTGCCGGAAAGCTTAATCATGATGCTGCCTGGTTTTATCCCGAACCCAAGCCGGCGGCGAAGCAGATTAAGGGCTACGTGGCGTTCTGGAAGGGCGTGAAGGTGGAGAAATAGGCTGCCGAGCTCCGCTCGGCCTGACCGGGTCAGAGACCCGGTCCCACACGGTCTCTGAAAGAAAAAAGACAGCCCGGAGCCCCCCGAGACTGTCCTTAAGGCTCTCCCGGTTAGAAGAGCATGTCACTGGGTTCACGATAGTGCCGGCATGTTGCAGGAATATTGCGGACAAATGAATTTCCGATGAATTTCGGGATGGTTAATTACCTGTAACCGGGATGCACCCGCGCACCCGGGCGGAGCTTCGCTCCGCTGGACAGCCGGGGGCGGCTGTCCCCACGTGTGATGCTATATTTATGGGTTTCAACTGCCATGACCCGCCAACACGAAGCTTCGCGCAAGTTGCAGAAGCGCGCCGAGCAGATGATTCCCGGCGGCGTAAGTTCTCCGGTACGCGCCTTTGGTTCGGTCGGAGGCGACCCGCCGTTTATCGTTCGCGGGCAGGGCTCACATCTTTGGGATGCCGACGAGAACAAGTACATCGATTATGTGGGTTCCTGGGGACCGCTGATCCTCGGTCACGCCCCGCCCGGATGTGCCTGAAGCGATCGCCGCCGCGGCCAAGCATGGCACCAGCTTCGGCGCCTCGACCGCCGCCGAGGCTGATCTGGCCGAGATTGTGATTTCGGCCTTTCCCCACGTGGAGAAAATCCGCTTCGTCAACTCGGGCACGGAGGCCACCATGTCGGCCATCCGCCTGGCCCGCGCCTATACCCAACGCAAGTACATCGTGAAGTTCGAGGGCTGCTACCACGGCCATGCCGACGCACTGCTGGTGAAAGCAGGTTCGGGAGTGGCCACGCTGGGCATCCCCGGGTCGGCGGGGGTGCCGGAAGAATTCACCCAGTTGACCCTGGCGCTTCCCTTCAACGATGTTGACGCACTGGAACTGGCATTCAAAAAGTTCAGCAACCAGATTGCCTGCGTGATCGTGGAGCCGGTGGTGGGCAACATGGGATGCGTCCCGCCCGCGCCCCTCTATCTGGACACCTTGCGCGAGATCACGCTGCGCAACAAGTCGCTGCTCATTTTTGACGAGGTGATGACCGGCTTTCGGCTGGCTTTCGGCGGCGCCCAGGAACGATTTGGAATTCTTCCCGACCTGACCACCTTCGGAAAGATCATCGGCGGCGGGCTGCCGGTGGGGGCGTATGGCGGGCCGGCCCACATCATGGACATGGTGGCGCCCCTGGGCCCGGTGTATCAGGCCGGAACGCTTTCCGGGAATCCCCTGGCCATGGCAGCAGGCCTCGCCACTTTGCGCTACCTGCGCAGCCACAAGAGCACCCTCTACACCGGCCTGGAAATGCTGAGCGCCCAGGTGACCGAAGGAGTTACCGCAGCCGCCAGGGACGCCGGCGTGCCGCTCTGCTGCAACCGCGTTGGATCGATGTTCACCTGGTTCTTTACAGAAGGCCCGGTCACCAATTGGACCTCGGCCGCCAGGTGCGACACCAAAGCCTTCGCCCGTTTCTTCCGCGCCATGCTGGACAACGGCGTGTACCTGCCGCCGTCGCAGTTCGAGGCCGCATTCCTGAGCGCCGCCCACACCGAGAAAGACATCCACCAGACCATCGCGGCCGCGAAACAGGCATTCGCAAGGGCGCCGGCCTGACTGAGATCTGAGAACTAAGATCTGACATCTGCCTTCAGCATCATCTCTGGCACAGTCACGAACTCATAGCCTTCCGCGAGGTAGCGGGAAATCAATCGCTCGGTGGCAGCGACGGTGTACGAACGATCGCTCCCGAAGTGAAGATGTCCGCCATCGTGCAGCAGGATCACATCCCCGCCGCGAACCTGGCGCGTCACCTGGCGCTCGATATGCTCAACCGACGGCGCGTTCCAGTCGTAGCCCGTCACGTTCCACATGATGGGTTCCATCCCCATTTGCCGCGCTGTGCGCAATACTGCAGGACGCCGGCCCCCAAAGGGCGGACGGAACAGGCTGGAGTGCTCGCCGACCGCATCCGTCAGGGCACGCTCACATCTGGCGAACTGTGCTTGCGAGTTCGCGCGCGCTCTTGAAGGTCAGCAGAGGATGGGTGAAAGTATGGTTCCCGATTACGTGTCCGGCCTTCACCAGTTCACGAACGATGTCGGGGCGCTGCTCGACGTAACGGCCGATCAGGAAAAATGTGGCGTGAACATTGTGCCGGGCCAGGATTTCCAGCAGGCGCAAAGTGTGAGGGTCGTTGGGACCGTCATCGTAAGTGAGCGCCAGTTGTTTCGAGCCGCGGCCCAGCCCGGTGAAAGTGCGGCCGAACCACTGCCCGGTCGGAGCCATGGACTGGTAGCCCACGGCGGAAGCGGCGGCAGCCGCGGCACCGGTGACGAGGTAGCGGTACATGCTGCACGCGATTGTAAATGGGAAGAGACTGAAGATTTAAGATTGCAGATTTAAGATTGCAGATTTGCTACATAGTGCGGGTCTGCAATCATCAATCTGAAATCTCCAATCTGAAATCTTCCCTGTTAACTCTTTCCACAATTGCCTCATGAGCAGAAGCAAGATATGCTGCAAGCGAATCCCGATTCTCGCTAACCCATGGCTAATCTTTTTGAGCTGCCCCGCTATATTGCAGTCGAAGGTCCCATACGAGTCGGCAAAAGCACGCTGGCGCGAATCCTGGCCGAGCGTCTCAATGCGCAGCAGGTCATGGAATCGGAGGACAATCCCTTCCTCGGCGCCTTCTACAAAGGCGAGCCCGGGGCCGGCTTCCAGGCACAGTTTGCCTTCATGATTCGCCGCTTCGAACAGCTCCGCGCCCTCGACCTGGGCCCGCGTTCGCAGAAAACCGTGGTCACAGATTTCGTGTTCGAAAAGGACAAGGTCTTCGCCTGCCTCAACCTGACCGACCAGGAACTGGAGATCTACAATCGCTACTACAACTTTTTCCGCGATCAACTGCCCACGCCCGACCTGGTCATCTACCTGCAAGCCACGCCCGAAGTGCTGAAGAAGCGCCTGAAAAAGAAGAACGCACCGGGAGAAAAAGCGATCAACGAAGATTATCTGGAAGAAGTGATCAAGGCCTACGAACACTTTTTCTTCCACTACACATCGTCGGACCTGCTGATCGTAAATACCTCGGAGATTGATTTCGTGGAGCGCAATCAGGACCTGCAGGAGTTGCTGCGGAAGGTTTCGGCGCCCATCAAGGGGACACAATACTTCTTGCCGCTGGGGAGTCAGGAAGCAGCCAGCGCGTAGCAGTCATTCCGTGCTTAAAAAAATCACACTGCTCCACGAGAGGGTAGGCAATTGGGACAGCTACCCCTTCTCGGTCGCGACGATCAGTCATCTCGAAGAACTCACTTTTCGTGCCCGAATCTGTTTCTTCGCGGCGAGAACGGCACCGGAAAGTCCACCCTGCTCGAAGCGATTGCCGCTCACTACGGGTTTGGCCCGGAAGGGGGCAATCGCAATTTCTCGAACGATAGCACTGAGAGCAATCACTCTGTCGATCCTCTGGTGAAGGCACTCCGTTTGTCGTTCGACCGCCGGACTGGTGCAGGATTCTTTTTGCGAGCCAAAAGCTTCTTCAACAGCGCTTCACACATCGACTCTATGGACCTGAGTGAGTATTACGGAGGCAAGAGCCTGCACTCTCGCTCGCACGGCGAGACTTTCTTGACAGTTCTTGAAACCAAGTTTCAACGCAACGGTCGATTCTTACTGGATGAACCCGAGGCCGCGCTCTCCCCTCAACGACAACTTGCCTTCATTGTTTTGGTCCACGATGTACTGCGGAAGCATAGGGATGCTCAGTTCATTGTTTCCAGTCACTCTCCAATACTTCTGGGATATCCAGAGGCTCAGATATTCTCATTCGATGAAGGCGTAATTCACGAAATCGACTACGAGCAGGCACCACCGATGCAGATTGCGCGCCGGTTCCTGAATGATCGCGAGAGCTTTCTAAGGGAATTGTTACGAGACGCGCCCTCCTTGTTCAAAGAGGAACCGGAATAGGAATTGGGCGACCAAATGTGCGCGGGAGGACGATTGCCCTGAGGTCCGGCCATATCCTGTCCGCCGCTACTTCTCGTATCGGGACAGCGGATAAACCGACAGCCCCTTCCCGATTTTCGAAAACTCAGGATCGGCAGTGACCAGCCAGGCGCCGCGCTCGATGGCCAGTTCGGCGGCAAAGGCGTCGGAGTAGCCCAGCCTGTGTTTCTCTTTTAGTGCGCCAGCGCGACTGGCTCGTTCCCGATCAACCGGGATGACCGCGATCGGCAACTCCTGCAACTTCGCCTCGCCGTCGCGAGCGAGCGCTTCGCCGTGGCGTCGCCATGCGATGTAAAAGACCTCACCCCAATTGACGGCAGACATCAAGAGTGGCTCGTCGTGTCGCAGGGCCTCCCCCAGGAGGTGGCGAACTTTCCCGGCGATGTTGCGGCGGTCCTCGAAAAAGCCGGTGAGTGCGTTGGCATCGAGTACGTAACGCCGCCTACCGCTGCGAGAAAGGCCTGTGATCATCGTGGCTATTTCCCCCGCTTGCGTTCGCGCTCCCGCTCCGCGAATAATTCCTCGAACATGGACACCTCGCCGGGTTTCGGCTTGAGAAAGCCCATGATCTCGTCGAGTCGCCGCTCGGTTATCGGGGTGAGCACCAGCCGGCCATTTTCCTCGCTCCAGGTGGCTGGGGTGCCTTTTTCCAGGCTGAGGCGCTCGCGCAATTCTGCCGGAATTACCACCTGGCCCTTGGAGCTGACGACGGTTCGATAGGCTGTCATGGGTTAATCTTACCACTTAGTAAGACATATGGGATACATCTTACCAGCTTGGTTTCGGCCTTTCCGTATCTTGCAGACAGGCCGAGCCTTGCTCGGCCGGGCGGGTGGGACACCTGCCCCTACGTGGGCGCTTATACAACCCACATCAGCGCTCGACCGGCGGACTATTTGCGGCTACAATGACGTTCGTAGCATCCAAGATGTGGACAGGCTCTATCCGCCGGGTTGCGGAGGGGCACTGGAGGACATCGTGAGTCTGGTTCCGATCGGCGAACCTCGCCGCAAGATTACTGTCGCTTCTCTCCGCGAAAAGAAACTCCACCACGAACCCATCACTTGCCTGACCGCGTACGACTACTCCAGTCCGCGCGCCTGGTCGATGAGGCCGGGATCGATATTGTTCTGGTCGGCGACTCGCTGGCCCAGACCATGCTGGGGTACGAGAACACGCTTTCGGTCACGCTCGACGAAATGCTGCACCACACCCGCGCCGCGCACCGTGGCGTAAAGCATGCGCTGCTGATGGGCGACATGCCTTTCGGTTCCTACCAGTCCGACCCAGCGACGCGGTGCGAAACGCCGCGCGTTTCGTGAAAGAAGCGGGAGCGGAAGTGGTCAAGGTCGAAGGCGGGGAGAAGCGCTCCGACCTGATCCGCCGCATCATCGATGCCGAAATTCCGGTGGCCGGACACATCGGCCTGACCCCGCAATCGGTGAATGTGATGGGCGGCTACAAGGTGCAGGGCAAGGACCTCAGCGGCGTGGAGCAACTTATGCGCGATGCGGTGGCGCTCGATCGCGCAGGGGTGGCGTGTATTTATCTCGAAGGCATCCCGCGTGAAGTCGCGGCCATGATTACGGCAGAGGTCAAGACGCCGACGATCGGGATCGGCGCGGGCCCGGATTGCGATGGACAGGTGCTGGTCTTCCACGATCTGCTGAATCTCACCTTTGGCCATCCCGCCAAGTTTGTGCGCCGGTACGCTGACCTGGGCGCCGCCATCACCGGTGCGGTGCAGGCTTTCCGTGCCGATGTTTCCGCGCGGCAGTATCCCTCGGACGAGGAGTCGTATCACCTGCCGAAAGAAACGCGCTGCGGCGCTGGAAACTGTGCTCGAACGCAAGCGGGCGATGAGGCGCTAGAGGCCGAATGAAACAGTCGCGCCTGGGCCTGATCGCTGCAGTCGTGGTTGTGCTGGCTTCCTGCTCCGGCTCCCAAATCCCCTGACCCCGCTGCTCTCGAGGCCGGCGCTACGGCGCGCATTCTGGCCATCCCTCCGGCCACGCCCGAGAAATACCGCGGCATGGTTGATATGAAGGGCTGGCGCAATCCTTATCTGATTATTCGCGCCGACGGGGTGGCGCTGCTCGATCCCGACAACCACCTGGAGCGCATCCTGAAGCCGGGAGAATTGACGCAGGCGCTGGGCAATCTGCCGCCCGCCGCGTGGCCGTACGGGCGCGTGGTCGCGGTGACCGAAAATGGCGTGCGCGGTTCCGCCGACGATAGCGTGAAAATTCGCCAGAACCGCGCCCTCGTGGCGGGGACGCTGGAGAGCATGCATGTGCTCATCAACTGGATCCCCTCCGTCCTGAAAACGGCCTGGCCATCGCGCCATGAAAATCTGCCACACCATCGACGAAATGCGCGCCGCCCGCCGCGCCGCGCGGGGCGAGGGCAAGACTGTAGGACTGGTGCCCACCATGGGAGCGCTGCACGAAGGCCATCTCTCTCTGGTCCGCATGGCCAAGAGCCCAGTGTGATCGGGTAGCGGTCTCAATCTTCATCAATCCGCTGCAATTCGGCCCGAACGAAGACCTGGCCAAGTATCCCCGAGATTTTGATCGCGATCGCGAACTGCTCGAGCGGGAAGGCGTGGATTTCATTTTTGCGCCGACAGTGGAAGAGATGTATCCCGCGGGCGCAGTGACCTACGTGACGGTTGAGGGCCTGAGCGACAAGCTGTGCGGACGTTCGCGCCCGGGACACTTTCGCGGCGTGACCACGGTGGTCTCGAAGCTTTTCCACATCGTGGAACCCGACCGTGCCTTCTTCGGCCAGAAAGATGCCGCCCAGTCCACCATCATTCGCCGCATGGTGCGCGATCTGAACATTCCGGTGCAGGTTGTGATCGGCCCGATCGTGCGCGAGCCGGACGGCCTGGCCATGAGCTCGCGCAATGCCTACCTGGACGCATCGCAGCGACAGTCCGCTCTGGTGCTGCATCGTTCACTCATGGCGCTACAAGAGCGCTTCGATCGAGGGGAACGCAAGGTGCAGGCGTTGATCGAAGCGGGCAAGCAGGTTTTCGCAGAGGATCCTTCCGTGCGACTCGACTACTTTGAGATCGTTGATCCGGAGACGCTCGATCCGGTCGATCAACTATCTCGCACGGCGCGCTGGTGGCGGTGGCGGCGTTTGTCGGAAAGGCCCGGCTGATCGATAACATCGTATTGGCCGAGACCACGTAGGGGCGGGTGCCCCCACCCGCCCGGCCGGGCAAAGCCCGGCAGTCGTCATTTGTGACAAATTGGTGGCAAGCTAAACCCCAGGCGAGCTGCGCTCGCCCGCCCGGACGAGGGCGTCCGGGCCTACGTGATTTCATTTTGAAACGAACTTGCTGCCTGCGATGAAGAAGCGCAGGGGGTGCTCTGCGGCTTTGGTGATGCCGATACGCGGCGTGATCTCGATGCGCTGCGGCCGAAATCCGTCGTCCACGATAAATAGATCGGACCTTCGGCTGGTCAGGTCTTTTTCGTTGTCGCGTTCGCGTGTGATGCCGAAGGCCTCGGCGAGGCGTCCGGGGCCGCTGGTCAGCTTTCGCAGGTCGGTTGTCGTCATCAAGCGCAATATCTCGCGCTTCCGCCATCTGCTCGATTCCGGAAATTGGTTCGAGGGCGCGGAACAGCACCCCGCCCGCTTCTCCGTCGGGCAGGCAGGAGACATTGAAGCAATAATGATTGCCGTAGATGAAGTACACGTAAGTCAGGCCGGGCGGGCCGAAGAGCACGAAATTGCGGGCGGTGCGTCCGCTGGCGGAATGGGCGGCAGGATCGTCCTTTCCCAGGTAGGCTTCCACTTCCACGATCCGCGCAGTCAGGAGTTTTCGTTGCTGGCGCCGCACCAGGACTTTGCCTAACAGGTCGCGGCTGACGGCGCGAGGATCACGTGCATAAAAATCTTTGGGCAACGGCACCAACGCCGATGAACTTCGGTTCTTGGCTATCCTCATTGGCTCACCGCATAATATTGCCACGGGTCACAATCCTGAAGGAGGATTCATGCTGGGGAGATCGCTCAAGATCGCTGTTGTACTGATGTCGCTCGCGCTGGCCGTTGCAGCGCAGACCATTCCCGCCGGCACCAGGCTGACGGTGCGCGTGGGATCAGAGATCAGTTCCGGCACCGCCAAAGCTGGTGACAGGTTCGACGCTACTCTGGCCCATGCTCTTGTCGTCCACGGCAAGACTCTGGCCAAGGTCGGCGCGCCGGTGCGAGGCAAGGTGACCTCCGCGAAGTCCAGCGGACGGCTGCACGCTCCAGGAGAACTTACGCTGCGGCTTACTTCCGTCCGGGTCAATGGGCGGATGGTTCCCATCTCTACGACGTCCTATTTCGCCAAGGGCAAGGGCCATACCAAGAGCAATGCCACGAAGATTGGCGGAGGTGCGGCCGCCGGGGCACTGATTGGCGCGCTGGCAGGCGGAGGCAAAGGGGCTGCGATCGGAGCCGGCGTCGGTGCTGGAGCCGGAACTGGCGTGGCGGTTGCCACCGGGAAAGAAGAGGCTGTAATTCCGGTGGAAGCGGCTTTGAACTTCACCACGCGCTGACCCGGAGCCCGCTCTGGCTGTCCCGATGGGTGGGCGGGACGCCCACCCGACAGCCGGCGGGACGCCGGCGCTACGTAGGCCCGGACGCCCTCGTCCGGGCGGGCGAGCAAAGCTCGCCTGGGTTTGACGTTCGCGCAAAGAGCCGAAACCCCAGCCGGGCTTTGCCCGGCTGGGCGGGCGAGGGCGCCCGCCCCTACGCGGGTCGTGCTTGGTCAGGCTGCGCCTTTGGTGACGCTCTTCAGATACGACAGCACCTCTTCCGAGTGGCCTTCGGGCTTTACTTTGTGGAAGATGTGCTTGATCTTGCCGTCCGGGCCGATGATGAAAGTGGTCCGCACCACGCCCATCACCTTCTTTCCGTACATGTTCTTTTCCTTGATACACGTCATAGGCCTGGCAAACTTTCTTGTCGGCATCGGCCAGCAGGGTGAAAGGCAGCTTGTACTTTTCCTCGAATTTCTTCTGCGCGCCTGGGGTGTCGGGCGAAATGCCCAGCAGCACGGCGCCGGTATTCTGCATCTTTCTATAGGAGTCGCGGAACTCGCAGGCCTCGATGGTGCAGCCGGGAGTATCGGCCCGGGGATAGAAATAGAGCACCACATATTTTCCGCGAAAATCCTTGAGCGAAATTTCTTCTCCATTCTGGTCGGGCAAAGTAAAGTCAGGGGCTTTATCATTGATATCGATGGCCATGGCAGCGTCTCCTAATTCTTCAAAAGCTGGTTTTTCAAAACCTGGTTCTGCGAAGCTTGGTCCCACCAAGTTATATCGCACCGTACGGCGGGCCGTCATCCTGGCGGGATTGGCCACGGTCCTCGCTCCATTGGCCCCGGCCCAGTCTGCCGCGCGGAAAAAGCCCAAGGGGCCGCGCGCGTTGGGCCTGGTGCAGTTGTTGCCCAACGGAAAAGCCCGGCTGGTTCCCATCACCATCCTGTACGACGGCGAATTTTACGATGCCAGCGCGTACAAGGCTGCTCCGGTGCCGATGGCTCTGGAGAGCGGAACGGTTTATGAAGGTGTGCGCACCGGCGTCTCTCAGGGACTATTTACGGTCACCAGCGCCCTGCAGGGCAACAACACCTGGATCGGAGACGGGACCTGGCAGTCCGCCAGCGCGATCGCAGCCGCAAAAGAAGCAGCCGCCAAGCGGAGGGAAGTCATGTCGAAGCCTGCACCGGAGCCGGTTGAAGGTCCGCCGGTGTTGAGGCGTGCGAGCGCGAAGCCCAAGCCGGCCGAGGACGCTCCGGCCGCGTCGCCGCGCAGGACCCGGCCCGGCTTCTCCCGCTCCCCCAGCTTCTGCTCCGGCGACCTTCGACTCCTCCGCCCGCGGCACCGGATGACGATTCGGACCGGCCGGTCCTGAAGCGGCCTGTCGCGGAGGCTCCTCCTGCTGCATCTGCGCCGTCTCCCGCAGCCGCTCAGGCCGAAGCCGAAGCCGATCCGGATCGCCCGGTTCTGAAGCGGGGTGCGCCGACTGCGGAAGAGTTGAAAAAACGCAGCGCGTCGGTAGCGCCGTCACGGCAGCGCGAAGGAGTCGCACAAGCCCAAGGCTTCCGCCCCGGCACGGCCCGATCCAGCTCATCCCGGCCATTTCGGATGCCGCCGGCCCCGACCCGCGTCCCTATGCCTACAGCCTCAAGCCCGAAGAAGAACAGAAGTTACGCAAGAAGATGCTGGTGCTGGCGGCGGACGAAGTGCGGGCCTGGGCCGCACAGCCGGAAGTCAGCTGGAGCGCAGCCTGCGCCCCGAGCGTCCCGGCCGCGGAGCAAGGCAAAACCTCCTCAACCCATCTTCGAAGATGTGCAGTTGCACGCGTTCGATCTCTCCAACAGCAACGAGCCCGTGCTGGTGCTGACCGCGAAGGCGCGGATGCCGGCCCGCCCGAATGCACGCCTCCGATCTGCAATACATCATCACGCTGGTGGCTCGCGACGATATGTACGGCGACCTGCACAAGGCCTTCGCCAGCGTCACGGACACCCGGCATTTCGACGTTTTGTCTCGCCTGGAATTGATCGACGCGGTGGATGCCGATGGCGACGGACGCGGCGAGCTGCTCTTCCGCCAGGTGTCTGACGCGGGCAGCGCGTTTGTCTTGTATCGCGTGATCGGCGACCGGCTGTGGCCGCTGTTCCAGGGCACGCCCGGGCAATAAAAGAAGAATGGAGGACGGGCGTCCCGCCCGTCTATTTCTGGGTCATCACCAGTTCGCCGTTCTCAACCTTCATGCCGCCGACGTTGTCGGGAAGCTTCAGCCGGTCTCTCTGTTCGGAGAGCTTCTTCTGCAAGGCATCGTTCACCAGTGACACGGGAACATTCAGGTCGCCGACTTTGAACTCCGTGGGATCGAAGGTGGCATAGCCGTCCTTCGACCCGAGATGCCCGGCAAGCGTAACCCACACATCCTTGCCTGCGATCTGAGTAAGAAACTGGCCGTGCGCGACATCGCCGTCGAAACTCACCTGGTAGTCTTTGACTTCGGGCTGCCCGGGCGCAACTCGGGGCATCTGGAGATGAACAGCCCGGATATTGCCTGGGATGCCGCGGCCACCGGAATCTGCCCGGCGGCCTGCGCCATCGCTGCGCTCACTTCGTCAGAGCTGATGCGAACTTCAGCCGGAGGCTGACCCGTCTTCCTTGGGCTGGTCCAGTTGCTGCATCTTTTGCTGAAAAGACTGCGCATTGACCGCGGCGGTCGCAGCCGGCTGCGGCTGCGCCACCGGCGCCGGCCTCTTCAGCACCAGGAAGAGCGCAATGATCGACGTGACCAGAGTGGCCACGCTGATGATGCGGTCAAGTTTCCAGTTCTTCATCGCACACCTCGGGCTTGCCATCTCTATGTTACCGAGGACGGCCCGGAAGGCTCACATGACGGAAGACACTGACCGCGTGGTTACGGTTACTGCCTTGGTTACCGTTGTGTCCGGGCCGAGCCGCGACGATCCACCGAGGCCTATTCCAGCTTCTTGGCCAGCAACTCATTCACCATCTGCGGATTGGCCTGGCCCTTGGAAGCCTTCATGACCTGGCCGACAAAGAATCCCACCACCGTTTTCTTGCCGGCCCGGTACTGCTCGACCTGCTTGGGATTGGCCGCGATGATCTCATCGATGATCTTTTCCAGCGCCGAGGTATCGCGGGACTGTTCCGGACGGCCCTCTTCTTCATAGACGGCGGAAAAATCCTTTCCGCGCTCGAAGGCCAGATCGTAGAGGTCCTTGAGCATCTTGCCCGAGATGGCGCCGCTCTCCACCAGGTCCGCCGATGCCGCCACGCCCTTCATCGAAATCGGCGACTGCTCGATTTCGAGGCCCTTGGCTTTCAGGCGTCCCATCAATTCGCTCTGCACCAGGTTCGCAACCCGCTTCGGACTCCTGGCCGCCTTGGCCGCCGCTTCAAACTGGTCGGCAAGGGACTTGGTGAGCGTGAGCACCTGCGCATCCTGCTCGGTGATGCCGTAGTCGGCAACCATCCGCTTGCGCCGGGCCTCGGGAAGTTCGGGCAGCGTGTCGCGGATTTCCTTCTGCCACTTCGCATCCACCACCAGCGGAAGCAGGTCGGGCTCGGGAAAATACCGGTAGTCATGGGCCTGCTCTTTGGAGCGCATGCCGTAGGTTTTGCCTTCGACCGAGTTGTACAGGCGGGTTTCCTGCGTGATCTTGCCGCCGGATTCGATCACGCCGATCTGGCGCTCAATCTCGTACTGCAGCGCCTCGCGGATGAAGCGGAACGAGTTGACGTTCTTGACTTCCGTCTTCGTGCCGAACTCTTTCTGTCCCCGCGGCCGCACGCTGATGTTGCCATCGCAGCGCAGCGAGCCTTCCTCCATGTTGCAGTCGCTCACCCCGGTGTAGAGGATGATCTCCTTCAGGCGCGTGAGGTATTCGTAGGCCTCGTCGGGTGAAGCGATATCGGGCTCGCTGACGATTTCGATCAGCGGCACGCCGCTGCGGTTCAGGTCGATGGCAGTCGTCTCCGAAGAGTTGGCGAAACCTTCGTGCAGGCTCTTGCCCGCGTCTTCTTCCAGGTGCACGCGGGTGATGCCGATCTTCTTGGTGCCGCTGCCCACCTTGATTTCGATGACGCCGTGCTCGGCCAGCGGCTTGTCGTACTGCGAAATCTGGTAGCCCTTGGGCAGGTCGGGATAGAAATAATTTTTGCGGGCGAAGATCGAAGTCTCGTTGATGCGGCAGTTCAGCGCCATGGCCGCGAGGGTTGCGAACTCCACGGCTTTGCGGTTCAGCACCGGCAACGCTCCCGGCAAACCCAGGCAGACCGGACAAACATTGGTGTTTGGCCGGTCGCCGAAGTGAGTGGAGCAGGAACAGAAGATCTTGGTCGCGGTCAGCAGCTGGACGTGGACCTCAAGTCCAATGACCGGCTCGTACTTTGACCCCGCAGCTACGGAGACTTCAGTCGTGGCAACCATGATCCATCATTATAAATGCCGGTGTGGGTCGGACACTCTTGTCCTACTGTGCGGTCTTACCTTGGCGAACTTTGCGGTCCATCTTTGCGCCCTTTGCGGTAAAGGGTTTGACCTCGCCTGAATCGTTCAAAATCTTAGACCGCAAAGTTCGCCAAGAAAGGCCGCTAAGGACGCTAAAAGTGCTGAATCAGGAAACTCCCGACCCACACATGGCTCTAGTGGCTGGGAGCGCTCAGGTATTTCTCCAGCGGGATTTCAAAGTACATCAGCTCGTTCCCTTTGGCATCGCGTACGCCGGTGAGGTAGAAGTGCGCGCCGGCCAACGGCACGGACATGCCCGAAACATCGAAGAACATGAATCCAGACTGTGAGCTGTGGGGCTCCACCGCCTTGGCCTCAAACTGGGCATTCTGTATTTCCTCGTTGGCCTGCTTGCTCAGCCCGCCCTTCACCTTCTTGGTGGGAAACGGAATGGGATATCGGTTGGTGTTGGCCGAAGGCCGGGTAAGCCGCCGCGCGATGTCCTCCTGGCCCGCCGGAGAAAGCTTGGCGCGGTTAACCGTGACCAGTTGCGCTTTCATGCCGGCCAACTGGACCGGCTGGTTGCCATCATTGGTGACGACGACGAAGATGGGCAGGAAACCGATCTCGCTGTACTTGACGGAAAAGATGTTTGTCTTTTCCGCCAGATCGTAGGGATCCACCGCGACCGCGACCGCTTCCAGGGGATGTTCATCGTGCGCAGGGTACGTCTTGGCGGGCTCCGCCTCGGGCATGACGAAGTCTTTCGCCGCGCGGCACAATAGTGGAACCAGCACGATGGCGGCGACCGCCACCGCCGGGAACCCAGGAATCCTCCAGGCCGATCGAGACATGATGGTTGATTATAGGATGCGCCCGGCCTGCGTATTGGTGCCTTGCGGTTAGAATGTCTCTTCCTTCATGTACTTGCTCTACAGCGCGCTGCTGGCGGCAGGCCTGTTGCTCAGTCTGCCTTACTGGATGTTGACTCGGCGCCACGGCAAGTACCGCGAAGGCCTGGGCGAGCGCCTGGGCAAAGTACCGCCGCGACTGCAACCGCAGCCCGATCCGGCAATCTGGGTGCACGCGGTTTCGGTCGGCGAGGTACTCGCGGTGAGCGCGTTGGTAAAGGAGTTGCGGCGGCGCTTTCCCCAATATCGTGTTGTGGTTTCAACTACCACGGCCACCGGCCAGAAGCTGGCAACACAACATTTTGGAGAGGACAGCGTCTTCTATTTCCCGCTGGATTTTAGATTCGCAATTCGACCGTATTTCGCGGCGCTGCGGCCCCGGCTGATTGTCCTCGCCGAGACTGAATTCTGGCCGAATTTTCTGCGCTTGGCGCATGCCAGCGCCCGGGTTGCCGTGGTGAATGCGCGCATTTCCGACCGCTCCTGGCCGGGATACCGGCGCTTCCGGCCCCTCCTGAAGAGTGTCCTGAAAAACGTCGATCTGTTTCTGGCACAGACCGCGGAGGACGCATCCCGTTTGCGCGACATTGGCGCGCCCGCGGAGCGCGTGCAGGTAAGCGGCAATCTGAAGTTTGATGTGACTATGCCGAACGCCACCTGCGATTGTCGCCAGCCTGCGTTCCAGCTTTTCAGCAAGCCGGCGCCGGGCCGGTCGTGGTCTGCGGCAGTACGGTGGAAGGCGAAGAGGGGCTGCTGTTGCGCGCCTTCGAGAACGTGCTGGCCAGCCATCCGCGTGCGGTGATGATTCTGGCGCCGCGCCGCCCGGAACGCTTCGGAGAAGTCGCGCACCTGCTGGAGCAGCTGGGTATCCGCTTCTGGCGGCGCTCGCTGTGGAGCGGCGATGCCATCGCCGGCGGCGTCTTTCTGGTTGATACCATCGGCGAACTGGCGTCACTCTATGCCCTGGCCGATGTGGCATTCGTGGGCGGAAGCCTGGTTCCGCGCGGCGGACACAATATCATCGAGCCGGCGCAGCACGGCGTGGCCATCATGGTCGGCAATCACACCGAGAACTTTCGCGATATCGTCAGTCTGTTTCAGAGTCAGGACGCTGTCCGCGTGGTGGGAACGGCGGAATTTCCGCTGGTCCTGATGGATTTGCTTTCCAATGAAGCCGAACGAGTCGCGCTGGGCCGCCGCGGAGCCGAAACTTTGCGGTCGCAGATGGGCGCCACGGAAAAAACGCTGCGGGCCCTGGAACAATTGCTGGACGCTGCTCACGTAGGGGCGGGTCCCTGACTCTACACGATCTAATATGAATCCGCTCAGCTCCACTCTTCGGACTCGGGGTTCGCGCGCGGAACGCGCTCTACGACCGCGGCATCGCTCGCGCCCGGAGGCTCGGCGGCCCGGTGGTGAGCGTGGGAAACCTGTCCGTCGGCGGTTCGGGCAAAACGCCTTTCGTGCTGCTTCTGGGCGAGTTGCTGAAAGAAAGAGGCGTCAAATTCGATATCCTCTCGCGCGGCTACGGACGCAAGACCCGAGGCGTGGCCCTGGTCGATCCCGCCGGCTCCTCACGCGATTTCGGCGACGAGCCTCTGCTCATGGCGCGGCGTCTGAAGGTCCCGGTCATCGTCGGGGAAGACCGCCACGCCGCCGGCGTTTTCGCGGAACAGAAGTTCGGACCGCAGCTCCACTTGCTCGACGATGGCTTCCAGCATCGCTCACTCGCCCGCGATTTCGATATCGTGCTGGTCACTCCCGACGATGCTCGCGACCGCCTGCTTCCCGCCGGACGGCTGCGCGAACCGCTGGCTTCGCTGCGTCGCGCCGACGCAGTCGTGCTCACCAGCGGCGCTTCTGCCAGCGCTTTTCCGCTCGACCCGAAGCTGGTCTGGAAGGCCCGTCGCGGGATCATTCCCACTAACGTTCCGTCACGTCCGGTCGTGTTCTGCGGCATTGCCCGGCCGCAGAATTTTGTCACGCAATTGCGCACCGCCGGCATCGAGCCGGTCGCGGAAGCCTTTTATCGCGACCATCACGCCTACACTGAGCCGGACATCCGCGATTTGCTCGACCTGCGACAGCGCAGCGAGGCCGACGGATTCGTGACCACGGAAAAAGATGCGGTCAACCTGGGCGGGTATCTGGCTGCGCTCGGACCGCTGGCCGTGGTCCCGGTCAAGATGGAACTGACCGACGCAGCTAACGCTGTGGATACCATCCTGGCCAGGATTGCGGAGCGAAGCCGCCAGCCATGAGAAAATCGGTCTTGGTAACGCCGGCATCCCCTCGACTTCGCTCGGGGCAGGCTTGCCGGCTGTCCCAAGGGCGTCTCACCCTCGGCGTCCAAAAGTTGAACGCACCGCCTGAGCACGCATGAGCAAGCATCTCAAAGGAACCGAGCGACTGAGAAGGATCGTCGAGTCCTTCCCCAAGGTGACGGTCACCGTGCTCGGCGACCTGGTGGCCGACGAATTTATTTTCGGCGAAATTTCCCGGGTTTCACGCGAAGCTCCGGTGCTGATTCTGAAGCATCGCGAACGCAGCGTCGTGCCCGGCGGCGGAGCCAATGCCGTCAGCAATCTCGCGGACCTCGGCGTCAACGTGCTGCCGGTCGGCGTGGTCGGCGACGACGAGGCCGGCCGCCTGCTGCTCAAGGCCTTCCGCCACAAGCACGTTCCCGTGAGCGGCGTGTTGAAGGACAAGAGTTACACCACCGTCACCAAGACCCGCATTCTCGCCGGCATGACCCACACCGCGCGACAACAGGTGGTGCGCGTGGATCGCGAACCTGAGACAGAACCCAATCGTCATTTGAAACGCGAACTGGTGCTGGCCGCTCGCGAGTACGTTCGCGCCTCGGATGTCCTGCTCATCTCAGACTACGGTTACGGAGCCGCGACTCCTGCGATCCTGAATGCGGTCCGCTACAAAGGGAGGCTCCAGGGAGTGCCGGTGGTCCTCGATTCGCGCTACCGCATGCTGCAATATTCCGGCGTCACCGCGGCCACGCCGAATGAGCCCGAGGTTGAAGACGCGCTGGGAGTGCGCATCGGCCAGGATTGGCGGATCTGTGCTCCGCCGCCGAACAAGTGATGTCGCAAATGAAGCTGCAGTCGCTGGTCATCACGCGCGGGCGCGATGGCATGGTCGCATTCACCCGCCGGCACAAGCCCGCCGACATTCCGATCTTCGGGTCCGACCAGGTGGCTGACGTAACCGGCGCCGGCGACACGGTGATCGCCACGTTCACGGCTGCCCTCGCCGCCGGAGCCAGCACCGAAGACGCGGCCCACCTGGCGAATTACGCGGGCGGCATCGTGGTCATGAAGCGCGGGACGGCAACGGTTTCGCAGCAGGAATTGTTGCAGGCGCTCGACCAGGCGCCGCCGGTCATACGACCGCACTGATATCGTGCCAGGGACTACGTGGGGACGCCGCCCCCGGCTGTCCAGGCGAGCAAAGCTCGACAGGTTTTGCTGACGACAGGCATAGCGGAGCCCTGCTCCGCCGGACAGCCGAGGGCGGCTGTCCCCACGTGGTCCTTGCCACAATTCAGCATTCCGCATGGTGCGGAGAAAGCTTTCAGGAAGAAAGACGATCGCAAACAAGATCTTCAATCGCGAGGAACTGCAACAGCAGGTGGCAAAATGGCGCCAGGCGGGCGACTCCATCATCCTGGCCAATGGCGCCTTCGATCTGCTGCACGTCGGCCACGTGCGCTATCTGCATGCGGCCAAGGCTCTGGGCGGACGCCTGATCGTTGCCGTTAATTCCGACGAGTCCGTGCGCGCCCTGAAGGGCGAAGGCCGCCCGCTGATGCCGGCCGAGGAACGCGCCGAAATTCTGGCTGCGCTGGCCGATGTCGACGCGGTGGTGATTTTCCCGGAACCCAGACGTGCGCGCGATGATCCGCGAAATTCGTCCCGACGTGCATGCCAAGGGCACGGACTACACCGCCGAGACTGTTCCCGAGCGCGACGAAGTGATCGCCAGTGGCGGACGAGTGGAAATTGTGGGCGATCCCAAAGACCATTCCACCACCGAGATGATTCGCTCCCGCCTGGGGCGGACGCGTTCGTGAGCACGCCCTCGCCAGGTGAAACTTCCTCTCAGGACGTGGCGGGGCTTACGATTACGCAGCCCGGATCGCCCGCATGCTGATCGTGCGTCTGGGCGCCATGGGCGACGTCATTCACGGCCTTCACGCCGCGGCTGCGCTGCGCCAGGCATTTCCCGAAACTCTGCTGGGCTGGCTCATCGAAGAGCGTTGGGCGGAATTGCTGTGCACCTTGCCCACGCCGCGCTCGGGCCCGCGTTCGGCGCAGCGTCCGCTGGTGGACCGGATCCACACTGTGAATACCCGGCAGTGGCGGCACGCGCCCTTTTCCGCGGCAACCTGGGAACGCATCGCCGCCAGCTTGAGCGATTTGCGGGCTGCGCGTTATGAAATTGCCATAGACCTGCAGGGTGCGGTGCGCTCGTCCTTGTTGGCCCGGTGGTCGGGAGCGCCCGTCATCTACGGAGCGGCCCAGCCTCGCGAAAATCTGGCCACCATGTTTTACACGCGTCAGATAATCGCTGGCGGCGAACACGTTGTGGAACAGAATCTCTCTCTCGTCGAAGCGGTTGCCCGCCGGCCCATGAAAATACCGCCGGTCCAGCTTCCACGCGACCCTGCGGCCGAGCAGGAATGCGACCAGCGGCTCAGAGCGAAAGGCTGGCAGGAATTCGTACTGCTCAACCCGGGCGCTGGTTGGGGAGCGAAGCAATGGCCCGCCGAACGTTACGGGCAGGTCGCAAAACAATTGTTGCAAGATGGTTTGAAATCGCTGATCAACTTCGGGCCCGGAGAAAAAGATCTGGCGCACGCTGTGGAAGCCGCCAGCGGCGGCGCAGCCGAAACCTTCAGCGGTTCGCTCACCCAACTGATCGCGCTCACCCGTCGCGCCCGTTTGTTCATCGGCGGCGACACCGGGCCTATGCATCTGGCGGCGGCCCTGGATGTTCCGGTGGTCGCGATCTTCGGACCGACCGATCCCGCACGCAACGGTCCTTTCGGCACCCGCACCATCGTGCTTGCGCAGTCCTTCCAGCAGCACCAGCTACCAGCATGTATTCCGGCCGGACGACGGCCTGCTTGAGATCAGCCCCGAGCAAGTGGTTGCCGCGGCGCGGCAGTTGCTGGGGGAGCGTCATGGCTAGCTGGTCCGCGATTGCCCGCCGCGTCCGCGTCCCGCTGGGGTTTGCCTTTGCCGTGCTCTATTTCTGGCTGGCCCAGCCCACGGTGCAATCGATCCTGCTCGGCGCCGCTTTGGTGATTCCGGGACTTCTGATTCGGGCAGTGGCTTCCGGCCAGTTGCAGAAGAACGAACAACTGGCAACCGCGGGTCCTTATGCCTACACCCGCAATCCGCTCTACCTCGGGTCGTTGATCTTGTCGGTCGGGTTTGCGCTGGCCGCGCGCAGCTGGTGGATCGTCGGCGGAATGGTTGTCTTGTTCTTTGCCATCTATCTTCCCGTGATTCGTGCCGAGGAAGAATTTCTGCGCGAGCGTTTCCCGCAGTTCGAAGATTATGCCCGCCGGGTGCCTCGCCTGTTCCCGCGCGTGAGCGCATCCGGCAACAGCAGCGGAGCGTTCAGCTGGGACCTGTACTGGAAGCACCGCGAGTACAACGCCACCCTGGGAGCGGCAGCGATGCTGCTGGCGGTAGTGGCCAAAATGCTGCTATGGCACTAGCCGGTGTCTTATGTGTGGGTCGGACACTCCTGTCCGACCCACACTCAAACCCACACTCAAGCCACATCTGCCTAGTTCTTCGCCAGCAGGGCCCGCGCCCGGCCCAGTTCCGGACGATCGGAGGTCGATCCGGTGCAGGCTTTCACCAGTTGTGCGTAATAGACGGCGGCCTTTTCATTCTTCCCCGCCTTCTCGGCCGCACTGGCGGCGCCGTAGAGCCCGTTGAAGCGATTGGGATTGAACTTCAGATCAGTCTCATATTCGGCCAGCGCCTGGTCCGGATGTTTGGCCTCCAGCAGAAGATCGGCCAGCATCTCCCGCGCCGGAATGTCCTCAGGTTCGTCGCCGGTGGATTCCTCTTCTTCAGCGATGGCGCGCAAGGTCTTGATCGCCTCTTCGTCCTTGCCCTCGGCATGCGCCACCCAGGCGCCGGCTTCTTTCTGTGCGTCTTCCACCACATTGGCCCACGACGACTTCTTGTTCTTCAGCATTTCCCTGCGAATCGATTCCAGTTCGGCAATGTTCTTCCGCGCTTCCGCCACATTCCCGGCCCGGGCCGAACCGATGGCACGCGCCCAGTAAGTAATCGCCTTGTCGCCGGAATCAGCGCCGGGTGCGGGAGTCAACGCGGCGGCCTCTGTCCAATGATGAAGTTCCAGGGCATAGAGCGCGGGAAATTTCGACAAAGCATACGCGTGCGGATCATAACCTTCGCCGTACATGTCCTTCATTGGCGGCAGAGCTTTCACCTCGGCGATAACCGCTTGCGCATCGGCCTCCCGCCCACTTTGCAGGTAGGCATAGACCAGGAAGTCCATGGCATGAAATTGATGGCCTTCGCCGCCCATGTGCATGGCTGCAGTCTTGCGGGTGGCGGCGATGGATGCCAGATTGGAATCGATGTCATCCTGCCACAGCCCCAGCCGGGCAAAAATGTGCGACGGCATATGCAGCGCATGTGGCGCAGCGGGAGCAATCCTGGCATAGCTGCGCGCCGCGGGCAGGCCCAGTTCGGCCAGTTGCGGCTTGTCGTAGCTGTGAATCAGATAATGCGCCACTCCGGGATGGCCAGGCTCTTGCTTGAAAAGTGTTTCCAGCACGGCCGCCGCTTTCTTTCGATTGGCGAATGTAGTGTCGCCGTCCTCTTCCGACGCCAGCAGCGAAAGCGCGTAAAATGCCGCTGCCTCGAGATCGCCGGGATAGCGTTGATAGACGCCTTCCATGGCCTGCGAGTAGGCTTTGGCACGCTCCTCGTGGCCACCTTTCTTCCGGTAAAACACGCCTAAGGCTGCGATGTAATCGCGCTCGCGATCGGTACCTGGATGCAGCGACTGTGCCTTCTTCAGTTCGACCCTTCCCCGCTTGACCGTGGCAGCATTGGGTTGGTCCCAAAGCTGGTGCCACAGACTCATGGCCACGCCCCAGTGAGCCATGGCGCAGGTGGGATCATCTTTCGCAATCTGGACGAATTCTTTTTCCGCTTCCTCGTACCAGAACGAATGCAGCAGCGCGACCCCGCGTGCAAACGCCTTCTGCGCAGACGAGGAGCAGGAAACCGGGAAGTGCACGGTCCCCAGTTGCTCCGCGGTCAGATCTTCGTGGTGATGGGTTTCGTCGGCGAGCGCGAACACTCCCAACAGTGAGATCACAGTCAGCACCACGGCAATGCGTTTCATAGGAGGCTCCATCGAGAGCGAGTCTAGACCGGTGACGATGCAGGGGTCAATTGCAGAAGAGAACAGTGTGGGTCGGACACTCCCTTCGACTTCGCTCAGGGCAGGCTTTGTCGGACGCCTTTGACTTTGACTTCATTATGCTCAAAGACTCGAACACCCCAAAATCAAAAGCAACCCCAACAGCGTCGGACAGAGCCTGCCCTGAGCGAAGTCGAAGGGAGTGTCCGACCCACATGTTCACATATAAAATAAACTCAACCGGGGCAGCCCGTATTTCTCCAGCAGTCTTTTATGCAGGTACTGCTTTTGCAACTGGTCGATCTGCGCGGCCGGCATCTTGCGACGATAGGGACTCAATTCGCGATCGGCCTCGGCGCGAACCGCAACGATGTCGTCATCGGGCGTGGCCGCAAGCAGCACCGCGAACAGCTTCTCTTCCAGCACGCGTCAGCCGCCGTTCCAGGTCTTCCAGCCGCGGCGTGGTGATTTCCATCTCCGAAGCCAGGTCACGCAGCGTGCCGGCCGTGGCTCGCGCCGCGGCAAGGCCTGAAATTCCGGGCCGCTCCGGCAGCTTTGCGGTGAGCAGCAGGTCAGCATTCCGCCGCAGAAAAGCCACGATCTCCGCCGCCTGAAAACCTGCCGGCCTGGTTTTGGGCTGGTCGCTGCTCGAAGTGCCTACCGCCGCCTCTTTCATCTCTTCGGCGGCAGCCAGCACTTCCTGCGCACAATAAGCCAGGCTGTTGACCTTGCGCGGCGTGGGACGCTTTTCATAACGCTCGAACGCCCCTTCGATCCCGCGCAGGACCGCTTCCAGCGGAATGCCGGCGTCCTTCCAGGTTTCGATCAATGCCCAGTCCAGAGTCGAAAGCAGCAGCATGCCGCCCCGGCGCCGTTGAAACTGCTCTTCGATTTCGGTGAAGTAGTTGAAGTAGTTTTCCACAACGGCTCAGCGGGAGCGCGGCTTGCGGCCGGGCGTCGTCGGGGAGGAATCTTTCGGGGCTGCTGCTTCACGCCCGGACTTCGCCTCCGTGTTCCGTTCCCAGATGAGACGCAGGCCGTCCAGGGTAAGCAAATCGTCAACATGCTTGATGTATCTCGATCCCTTCCCGATCAGGGCGGCCAGTCCGCCGGTGGCCACGACCGTGGTTCCCGCTCCCATTTCTTCCAGCAACCGCTCCAGGATTCCATCCACGAGCCCGAGATAGCCGTAGTAAAGCCCGGATTGAAGACTGCCGACGGTTGTGCTGCCAATCACGCGCGCCGGTTTGCGGATGGCCACTCGCGGCAGGCGAGCCGTCTTCTGAAACAGGGCGTCGGCGGAAATCCCGATGCCCGGACAAATCACGCCGCCCATGTACTCGCCTTTCGTGGACACACAGTCGAAAGGTGGTGGCGGTGCCGAAATCCACCACGATGCAGGGGCCTCCAAACTTCTCGAAGGCAGCCACCGAATTCACAATACGATCGGCGCCAACTTCGGCGGGATTTTCGTAGAGTACGGGCATGCCGGTTTTGACCCCAGGCTCGATAAACAGCGGCCTGGTGTTGAAATAACGTTCGCAGACCTGGCGCAAAGTGGAATCGAGCGGCGGCACGACGGAAGAAATAATGATGCCGTGGACACCCTTGACTTCAATCTTGTCCATGGCAAACAGGTTGCGGAAGAGCACACCGTATTCGTCCACCGTCTGGGTGGCAATGGTCGCCACCCGCCAGTTGGCCACCAGCGACTCGTAACCTTGCGACTCAGCGTGACCATGAGGCGCAGCTTTGGCGAACACCCCCAGCACTGTATTCGTATTGCCGACATCAAGAACAAGCAGCATAGTCAGAAAATCCGTAGCAAAACGTGCCGCCACCGGTGTGGGGGCGGGTCGGAGCCTGCCCCCACACGAACCCCTCCACTTCCTACAACAATCTCACCGTCCCGCTTAACACCGTCCTCAAACCTCCTGCGGTTCTTACCTGCAAAAATCCGCGTGGATCCAACCCCTCAGTCACCCCTTCAAAACCGCCATTCTCTTCCACCTGCACCCGCCGGCCGCGGGCTGACGGCGACGCATCCTGAAATCGCCGCAGGATCGACTCATGTGCACCCGGCTTCTCCAGCAGGTCGTGATATTCGCGGTCGAGCGATTTTAGCAAAGCCGCGCACAGTTCGACCCGCGACCATTCCGTGCCGCTGACCAGCCGCAGGGAGGTTGCGATGGGCTGCAGTTCAGCCGGAAACTTCGTCTGGTTCACGTTGATCCCAATCCCCACCACTATATGACGGACGCGCGTAGCTTCGGCATTCATCTCCGTCAAAATGCCGCAGAACTTCTTCCCTCCGACCAGGAGATCGTTGGGCCACTTCAGATCGGGCACAACCCCTGAATCAATCTGCTGCACCGCGGCATGCACCGCCAGCCCCGCTGCCAGCGAAAGCACCAGCGCTTCCGAAGGCGGCAACGCCGGACGCAGCACGACTGAGCAATAGATGCCCGCAGAAGGCGCTGATTCCCATTGATGCGCGCCGCGTCCTCGCCCAGCGGTCTGCTCTTCCGCCACGAAGACGCTGCCCTCCGGCGCGCCCGCGGAGGCGCTCTCCATGGCTTCGACACTGGTGGAACCGACCTTGTAATAGTGATGATAGTTGCGATGAACGTCCGCGCCGAAAATCGTCCCCTTCAGGGCCGGCGCGAGCATGTCGGGCAGCAGCAGATCAGGCACGGTCTTAAGCTGGTAGCCGGTCGCCGGATGCCCGGCAATTTCAACTCCCAGCGCGCGCAGTTGCTGTACCAGACGCCACACCTCGGAGCGGCCCGTACCAATCTCGTCGGCAATCTTGGTGCCGCTCACGACCACAGTAGCGTGGTCCATCAGCAGGCGCACAATCCGCCCCAGGCGCAGATCCGTCCGCTGCGGCGCAGGATCGCGTGGCTGCGGGCGACTCGCCCGCACAGTCTTCCTGGAAGTGGCTTCTTTCGTAATGCAGAGAATTATGCGGGAGAGAGACAGAAAGAACAAATCTGGATGGTGTGATCTTCCTGACAGCTGAAAGCTCCCTACACCGGCGTCACGCGCAGGCTCATATCCACCGCCACGGCCGAATGGGTCAACGCTCCCACGGAAATAAAATCTACTCCGGTCTGGGCGTAGGCCCGAACGTTCTCCAGGCCAATGCCTCCGGCACACTCCACCGGAATATGCCGCTCGACCCTGGCACAGCGCGCAACTGCTTCCTTCACCTGTTCGACCGGCATATTATCGAGCAGAACAGCTTCCGCGCCATGAGCGAGTGCATCGTCCAATTCCGCCAGCGTCCGGACTTCCACCTCGATAGGCTGCGACCCGCGACGATTGCGGTGCGCCCGCTCCAAAGCAGCCGCGATACTTCCTGCCAGCGCAATGTGATTGTTCTTGATCAGCACTCCGTCGGAAAGATCCAGGCGATGGTTCTGACCGCCGCCGCAGCGCACTGCATACTTATCCAGTATCCGCAGGCCGGGCGCGGTCTTTCGGGTGTCAAGGATGCGCGCCCGGGTCCCGGAAACCGCATCCACAAATTGGCGAGTCAAGGTGGCAATGCCGCTCAGCCGCTGCAAAAAGTTCAGAATCACCCGCTCGCAGGAAAGTACCACGCGCGCATTGTGCCTCAGCACCGCAATGGTCTGGCGGTCGTGCAGGCGTACGCCATCGAAAATTTCGGGATGGCTGGTGACCTCGTAATGCGAAGTCACAGCTCCATCCAGCAGGGCATAAACGTCCAGGATGCGGGGCACGCAGCCCAATCCGGCAAGAACACAATCCTGTTTCGCAATAATGGTGCCGGAGGCGCGCTGGCTGGGATCAATGCAGGCGTAGCTGGTGGCATCGCTGGTAGCGCGGTCCTCCAGCAGCGCGTTCTCGACAATCGCGGTAATCCGCCGCCCATTCCAATCCATAGTTCGCCAAACCTGAGAACCGGGAACTGACAACCGACAACTGTTCTTTCAGAATTCAGCTCCCGGCTGTCAGCTCCCAGTTCGCGCTAACTGGTCGAGGCTATTCCGGACCTTCCCCTGCAATACTTGCAGTTCCGCCAGCCGCTTTCGCATGCCTTCAACCACTTTGGCCGGAGCTTTAGCCAGAAATTGCTCGTTCCCCAATTGACGGGTGCTATTGGCAGTCTCCTTCTCGATCTGCTCCAGTTCCTTGGTGAGGCGCTGCCGTTCGGCGGCCACGTCAATTTTCTTTTCGTAAATAACGTGGACATCGAATCGCGCGGTGGAGCGCGCCCCCGCCATCTGGGACAATGAGTTCTCCACGAAGGTTACACCCGCCACCCCGGCCAGTCGCTCGATGGCGCCTTGATTCTCCTCCAGCAGCGTCTTGATCTTTGCATCCTGGGTATAAACCTGGATGGGAACTTTCTGCTTTTGCTCGACTTTCAATTCCGCCCGCAAATTGCGCACGCTGACGATCAGGTCCTGCACGATCGCCATATTCGTTTCCGCCGCCAGATCGAACTGCTGCTCATCCGCTTGCGGATAGGCGGCCAAGCGCTATCGATTTCAGCGGCGGACTGACCATCGTAAACCGCGTGCCAGATTTCTTCCGTGATAAATGGCATCACCGGATGCAGCAGGCGCAGCGATGCTTCAAACAGACTGACCAGATTGCCGCACGCCGTGCCCGCGGCTGCCTGCTCCATTCCGTTCTCAGCCGTCGAGGCGCGGCTTCATCAGTTCGATATACCAATCGCAGAAATCGCCCCAGAAGAAATCGTAGATGCGGTTCGCGGCCTCATGAAAGCGATACGTCTGCCAGGCTTCGTTGACGTCTTTCGTCACCCGTTGGAAGCGGGAAAGGATCCAATGATCTTCGAGGGTGATTGCCTCGAACCCGGCCAGGCCCGGACCCAGCCTCTTCAGAAACTCCTGCTGCTTCCACACCCCAGCCTGCTCGGCCCGATCCACGTTCATGAACATGAACCGCGCCGCATTCCATATCTTGTTGGCAAACGCCCGGTAGCCGTCGGTGCGGCTCTCGCTGAATGCAATGTCGGTGCCCGGCGCCGCCATGGCCGCGAGTGTGAAACGCGTCGCGTCCGTTCCGAAGCGCTGAATTATTTCCAGCGGATCGATCACGTTCCCCTTGGTCTTCGACATCTTCTGCCGGTCGGCGTCGCGCACCAGGGCGTGGATGTAAACCTGGCGGAAGGGCACGCTGTCGTCTTTCTTGTCCGCCCATCCGCTTGCCTGCTTCAGTGCCGGGTCCTGCTGGTGGCCCTGCATGAAGTGGCAGCCGAACATGATCATGCGGGCGACCCAGAAGAACAGGATCTCGTAAGCGGTGATCAACAGCGTAGTCGGATAGAAAACTTCCTGCGCCCGCGTCTTCTCCGGCCAGCCCAGCGTGGTAAAGGGCAGCAGTCCGGAGGAAAACCAGGTGTCCAGCACGTCGGTGTCCTGCTTCAGTTCCGATCCGCCGCACTTCGAACATTTTCCCGGCGCCTCGCGGGCAACAATAATTTCGCCGCACTTGCAGTGCCACGCCGGAATGCGGTGCCCCCACCACAACTGCCGCGAGATGCACCAGTCGTGGATGTTGTGCATCCAGTTCAGATAAATCTGCTTGTAGTTCTCCGGGACAATCGTGATCTCGCCGTTCTCGACGACCTCGGTGGCGCGGTCGGCCAGCGGCTTGATCTTGATGAACCACTGCGTCGAAAGGCGCGGCTCGACGACGGTTCCGCAGCGGTCGCATTTGCCGATCGCGATAGTGTAGTCCTTCTCGCCCACGAGAAAGTTCTGCTGCCGCAGATCTTCGAGCACCCGTTCGCGCGCGGCAAAGCGGCTCAAGCCCGGCATACGGCCCGGCGTTCTCGTTCATGTGAGCGTGCTCGTCCATGATGTCGATCTGCGGCAGGTTGTGCCGCAGCCCGGCCTGGAAATCGTTGGGATCGTGCGCCGGTGTCACCTTCACCGCGCCGGTGCCGAACTCGGGATTCGCCAACTCGTCGGTGATGATCGGAATCTCGCCGATTCATCAGCGGCAGCAAAACTTTCTTGCCGTGCAGATGCCGGTAGCGTTCGTCTTTCTGGTTGACTGCGACCGCGGTATCGCCCAGCATCGTCTCCGGACGGGTCGTGGCCACGGTGATGAACTCATCCGTGCCAACCACGGGATAGCGAATCTCGAACAGCTTGCCCTGGACCTCTTCGTGCTTGACCTCGAGATCGGAAATCGCCGTCTCGCAGCGCGGACACCAGTTGACGATGTACTTGCCGCGATAGATCAATCCTTCTTCATAAAGGCGGACGAAAACCTCGCTCACGGCGCGCGAAAGCCCGTCGTCCATGGTGAAGTATTCGCGGTCCCAATCGACCGACGCGCCCAGCCGCTTCATCTGGTCGAGAATCGCGCCGCCGTAGTGCCGCTTCCATTCCCAGACGCGCTCGATGAACGCCTCGCGCCCCAGATCGCGGCGCTTCTTGCCTTCCGTCGCCAGCTGGCGCTCCACCATCATCTGGGTAGCGATGCCGGCGTGGTCGGTGCCGGGCAGCCACAGCGTCAGAAATCCGCGCATGCGATGCCAGCGCACGATGATGTCCATCTGCGTCTGGTTGAGCATGTGGCCCATGTGCAGGCGCCCGGTAACGTTCGGAGGCGGCAGCAGCAGCGTAAAGACCGGCCGCGTCTCTTTCTCTGAGCGCGGCGGCGTGGGCACGGAAAAAAGCTTCTCTGTGACCCAGTACTCGGCCCAGCGCGCTTCAATCGCGCCCGGCTCGTACGCTTTGGGAAGATCGTGAGGCATGGGGTTTGAGCCTTAGCAACCAGCAATCGGCTTTCAGCAGGAACTGGTGAAATGGCACCCATTCGTCCGGTGCGACAGTCGGCCAGGAGACTGAATGCCGAACGCTAAGGCTGATAGCTGGTTCTTCGATATTACAGGCCGGAGAAAAGAAGGGTCAAACGATCTGGGGTATATATGTATACGATGCTTACGTGTACACACTTGAGCTGCCCTGCTCTGACGCTGATCTGACGCTGGATCTGGAGCTGACGCTGATCTGGAATCTGGAATAAACCTGAAGTTGGAGGTGATGTTTGCTGTGACGCGCTGGCCCTGGAGTTGAGTGGAGTTGAGTTGGCGCGCGGGCGCGCTCGCTTCGCTCGCGCTGGGGAGTTGAGTTGAGCTGAGATGCTGTTGAGTTGATGGGATCTGGTGTTCAAGCGCTCCTTGACAACACTGCTATAAGCTTCCGAAGCTGTTGCGAATGGCTCCAGGCCAGTCAGACTCACAATGTCGGCATCGGCCCATCGCAAGATTGCAGCGGCTCAGAGATTGAGATGGGCCAAGGTGAGGGGGAAGAAGGCTGCCTAGCTGGGCGTCGGGGGCGGGAATCTATCGCTGAAACCTGTAATTTACCACTCTTTGTACTCGGTACCGTCCAGGCCCGTGCCCTGCGCTTTGGTGAACACATCGAATACGTTCTGTCCGCCCCAGGAGTCAGACGTGGGATCATCCTGCATGGAGCGAAGGCCCCATTCCGTGCTGTTGGTCATCGGATCGGTGGGGATGCGGCGCAGGAAGCGCATTTGCTTGCCGCCGACATCGACGCCCTTTACCAGCGTTTCTAAATCTGGTGGATAGCCTTCGCTGCCCGCCTTGATCTGGATTGCTCCACGGTCGGCGGTATCCTTGTAGCGGTCGATCGCGTCCCGCAACTCCCATAAATCGTGCCGTAACTGACGCTCTTTCTCCCGCACGATTGCTACTCGTGCCATGGGCACCGCCAGCCCGGTAAGAATCACCAGGATGGCGGTGGCCACGATTAATTCAACGAGCGTGAATCCTCGTAGGCCGGGCGCGGCGGTCGGTTTCGGATGACCAAACCTCATAAAATACCGTACTGAAGACAACTCGGATATAAAGCTTTTGGAAAGCTTCCGGCGTCGTTGCTGTCAACTCTACCAGACAGTTCTGCAGTCCCACTTTTTGAGCAAAGGCAGTATTGGTTTCTGCCGTGCCAACTTCATTAACGCGTCTTGCCGCGGTCGGCGTAGCGATCCGCTCTAACTCGTTCGCCGTCGACCTCAGCCTTAAGGAAACAGACGTGGAAGGCAATCGCGCGAAATACCGCTTACAACCCAGAGGCGGGCGCAGCGTCTGCCTCGAAGCGAGAACTGGCACGGTCTAAACGCATACCCCACTGGCTTGGGCGTTCACTCGTGGCGAACTGTTACGGCACGTACGTCGCAAGGCCCGCCCTTCCGCTGGACTACTGATGCGAACTCTGTTCCGCATGTTCGACGTCGGCTCTTAGCCTCGCCGAAAACTGCGTAATCTGATCGGTGACAATTTCAACTACCTTGCAAGTCGGAACGAAGCCATCAGCGGCAACAAATATATCGTATCGACCGGGCGTGAGAGGAACTTGGAATCTTCCTGAAGGTTCAAGCCGCGCGACCGTGTCCCGTGCTCTGCCGCTGCTATGGACGAGCACAAATGCACGGGAAATCGGCGCACCTTCAATCGCGTCTGCGACCTCACCCGCCAGGATCCCATTGCCGGGTTCGGGCCGCTCAGCGGCTACAGACGCTGCCAAACAACAAACCAACAGTTGCAACGTCAACAAGCGAAAACAGATGGTTGAGCGATGGTGGGCCACCCTAGGCATATTGATGTCTCCCTTACTGGATTTGCTGACCACAGTTTTGAAGAACGGTTCTGGTATTCGCTTCGGACTGTGGCACGTTGCCACGGTCGCTCGGAACTCCATTAAGATTGTGCGCAAATTCATGGAACAAAATCGTCGTTTGCGCTGAAAGTGTGCCTCCAGGAAACGGTCCTATGTTGTACCTCGGCGTCCCCGGCATTGACAAGAAGAACGGACCGTTGGGATTAACGAATATGGGGCCAGTTCCTGAGGACTGGAAGGAAACCGCACCAACAGTGGGACGGTCTGGATTTAGCCGCACGTCGACAGCTCCGAAAATAGTAAGAGCAGAGGGGGTCCCCGAAAACTCTAGAGCAGCATTGTTAAAATAGGCGGCACATTCGTTGTTTCCCTTAGAAAACATGGGGACAGACGGGACGTACCCCAGTTTATTGCGCCCAATTTGGGACTCTGGGAGCCAACGAGACTTCTACCCTGACAACCCTTGTCGGTAGGCTGCATCATTTCTGATATTTTCGTCTCATGGCCCGTCTGCCTCGCGTCGTGATTGTCGACGTTGCTCATCATGTTACGCAGCGCGGAAACGCTCGACAAGTAATTCTGGCAGACGATGCCGACCGCATCACTTATATCGAATTGCTGCGACAATATTCCGAACTCCATCATCTGGCTGTGCTGGGTTACTGTTTGATGTCGAACCATGTGCATTTGATCGCCGTTCCCCGCACCGCCGAGGCCCTGGCACAGACTCTCAAACACGCCCATGGACGCTATGCCTCGTATTGGAACGCGCACCGATCCTCTTCCGGACACGTCTGGCAGGGGCGATTTTATTCCTGCCCGCTTGACGAGTCTCACTTGTGGGAAGCTCTCCGCTACACGGAGTTGAATCCGGTGCGGGCGGGCCTGGTTGCGGCGGCGGTGCAGTGGCCATGGTCCAGCGCCGCCGCGCACTGCGGTGCCGCCGTCCCGGATGGGATCATGGAAATGCAACGATGGCGAAAGCGGTGGACTAATTCAGAGTGGCGCGACTTTCTTGCCGCGGGGGAATCGCAACCCGACCTGGCTGCTTTGCGCCAGTGCACGCATACCGGCCGGCCGCTGGGAACAACTGATTTCGTTGCGGCTCTGGAAAAGTTGACCCTGCGGATGCTGGCTCCTCAAAAGGGAGGGCGACCTAAGAAGTCTTCGACCGATTCCCGACAGCCTGATCTCACCTTTGTCGCCTAGCCTCTTGAAAATCGGTGAACGTCCCGTCCGTCCCCGAGTTTTGTCTCCATCAGCTTTGCCTTTGTGCGGGAGAGGCTGAAAGCGAGTTACAGCGATACCGGCCGGCCGTCCATTGATCCCGAGCTTCTGCTGCGCATCCTGTTGATCGGCTATTTGTACGGCATCACCAGCGAGCGGAAGCTGGTGGAGGAGCTGCGCATGCACCTGGCGTGGCGCTGGTTCACCGGTCTGGGCTTCGATCAGGAGATTCCGCATCACTCCACGTTCTCGAAAAACCGGCACGGACGGTTTCAGGAATCGAAGCTGTTCGAGGAACTGTTTGGGCAGATCGTGCTGCTCCAGTGTGTGGAAGTGGGATTGGTGCAGGGCAAGCACTTGTCGGTCGATGGCAGCTTCGTGGAGGCGAATGCGGCGAAGGAGAGCCGCATTCCACGGGAGCAGTTAGGGGAAGCGGCGCAGGTGAACCAAACTGTGCGCCAGCATCTGGTGGAATTAGAGCAGCAAAACCCGACCGACGAGCCAGTGCATGAGCAAAAACTGGTGTCCACAACCGATCCCGATGCGACCTATGCCACCAAGGGTGGAACTCCGGCCCGGCTGGGATATTACGACAACTATCTGGTGGACAACCACAGTTGCGTGATCGTGGGAGTGCAAGCCACCGCAGCCCGGATGAGTCAGGAGACGGTGGCTGCACAAGACATGATCGCTCGTTTCGCCGAATGGCAAGGACGCGACCCCGAGTCGGTGGTTGCTGATGCCACTTACGGCAACGGGGAGTTCTTGCAATGGTTGGCGGATCGGAGCATCACGCCCTATATGCGAACCCGCGACAGTATCCACCGAAAGAACAGCCCGTTCTACGGTCCCGAGCGCTTGAGTTATCAACCCGAAAGCAATAGCTATCGCTGTCCTGCGGGGGAACAGCTCAACTATGTCGGCCTGAATGTTCGCAATCGCGCTCATGCCTATATCGGCAGCGGCAAACGTTGTGGGGCCTGTTCGCTAAAAGCACAATGCACCAGTGGGCGATATAAGTATCTCGCCATTCACATGGACGAGACGGCCCGGCAACGCGCTCGCGGGTTGGTCCACACACCAGAGTTCGCGAAGGCACAGCGAGAAAGAAAGAAGGTGGAAGCCCTGTTCGCGGAACTCAAGAATCAGATTGGATTGCGTCGCGTGCGCCTACGCAGACTGAAGTTCGTGCGGGAGCAGTTCTTCCTGGCAGCCGTGGCCCAGAACCTCAAGCGACTGGTGCGGTTCCTCAGCCAACCGACAACTCCCACAGTGGAAGCTACCACGTAGCCCTGGTGAGAACTCCGCAGCAGCCGACAATCGAGGCCAAATGGACATTCCCATCACGAACTTTTTCACCCACGCCTGTTTTCAACAGTTACTTCCGAATAGCCGTCATACGACCGGCAGCCGCGATAGACCTGATGCATTCATATATGCTGGATCAAGTTCGTCGTCAAAATCGGATGAGTTCGAGCCAAAGTCGCCCGGCGATAACCGATTCCATCAGGGCGATCCCACGCCTATAATCCGGCGTTAGGGGAGCAAATGTTCACGAGGAGAGTCTTTGCCGGATGGGCCATTGTCCTGCTTGCGGCGGGTGGTGTCGCGCAGGACCACCAGCATGGAAAAGGTGAAAAGCTGGGTGCGGTGCACTTTGCCACGTCCTGCAATGCTGAGGCGCAGAGGGAATTCGATCGAGCGGTAGCGCTTCTGCACTCCTTCCAATTCAATCAAGCCATTCAAGGATTCGACGCAGCACTCAACAGTGATCCGGCTTGCGCAATCGCGCACTGGGGAATTGCACTCAGCCAGTGGAGCAATCCATTCGCGGCTGGCATGAAGGCCAACAGCCAGCTACAGGCGGGACGCGAAAGCGCCGAACGGGGCAAAGCTGCTGGCGCAAAGACGGAGCGTGAACGAGCGTACATCGCGGCTGTCGCCAGTCTGTACACCAACTTCGAGAGCACGCCACAGCAAACGCGTTTGCTCGCCTATCGAGATGCTATGGAAGGTCTCGCGTCGAAATATGCCGGGGATCGGGAGGCTCAGATTTTCTACGCACTAGCGCTTGCGGCTGCGGAAGAGCCGACGGACAAAACCTACGCCGCGCGGCTCAAGGCGGGCGCGATCCTGGAGAAGCTATTCCGGGAAGAACCGGACCATCCCGGGCTAGCGCATTACATCATTCACACCTACGACGTGCCGTCCTTGGCGGGAAAGGCGCTTATCGCCGCTCGGCGTTATTCCGATATCGCGCCTGATGCGCCACACGCGCTGCATATGCCGTCGCACACGTTCACGCGTGTGGGCTACTGGCAGAATTCCATCGAAAGCAACCGCGCCGCAGCAGCAGCTTCGCGTCGCGTGGGCCAAACGGCAGAAGAGCTGCACGCAAGCGACTACCAGGTTTACGCCTATCTGCAGACGGCGCAGGACGAAGCTGCGCGGAAGGTGCTCCAGGCACTGCCGGAGATAGCCTCGCGGTTCGATCCGACAGTGGTGGTGAGCGGCGCAGCGGGTCCCGACGCCGGATACTTCGCGCTGGCAGCGATTCCCGCGCGCTATGCTGTGGAGCGTCGCGACTGGCAGCGGGCGGCGGAACTGCAGCCACGCGAGACGCCGTTTCCCTACACCGATGCCATAACCTGGTTTGCTCGCGGCATAGCAGCGGCCCGGCTGCATGACGCGGCAAAGGCCCAGGCGTCGGTCGCTGCGCTGCAGGACATCCGTACGCGTCTGGATAAGGCAAAGGAAAGCTATTGGGCTGGGCAAGCCGAGATCCAGCGCCTCGAAGTGAATGCCTGGAGCTCATTGGCAGAGGGACGTAAGGACCTCGCTTTGACCATGATGAAGTCGGCAGCCGAGATGGAAGATGGGACCGACAAGAAGGCCATTACGCCCGGGCCGCTTGCGCCTGCGCGCGAGCTTTTTGGCGAAATGCTGCTGGAGATCAATCAGCCCGCGCAAGCGCTGGAGCAATTTGAGTCGACGCTGACGAAGGAGCCGAACCGCTTCCGAGCGGTGTACGGCGCGGCCCGCGCCGCGGAACTCAGCGGTAACCGCGAAGCAAGTCGCAAGTATTTTGCCCAGCTATTGAAGATATGCGAACACGCTGACAAGCCCGCACGGACGGAGGTGCTAGAGGCGAATAAGGCAGTTTTGGACAATTAGTGCTTGGTACCAAGGATTCACGCTCGCTGAAATCAAAGCCACCTCGAGTTTCGGCAGGCTTTCGTGTCTGGCTCGTTTACTGTTGAGGCGTAGAATTAACCGGATCAGGAGGCCAAGTAAGGTGAAACCCTCTGCTGTGTCCATGAAGCAAATCGGAATCTGGACGGGCGCGTTTGAGCGCCAGCCCGCCAGCAAAGTACAGGAGGCAGGAGCCGAGTTGGAGAAATTGGGCTACGGCGCAATCTGGTTTAGCGAAGGATTGGGCCGGGAAGCGTTCACACAGGCCGCCTTGCTGCTTGCGGGAACGTCGCGCATCCTTGTGGCCACTGGGATTGCGAACATCTATGGACGCGACCCTTTCACAATGGCGGCTGGGCAGAAAACATTGAGCGATGCTTACCCGAACCGCTTTCTTCTTGGTCTTGGAGTCAGTCACATTCCGCTAGTCGAGAAATTGCGAGGTCACAGCTACGAGAAACCAATCGCAAAGATGAGCGCCTACCTCGACGCCATGGACGATGCACCGTATGAGAGCGTCACCCCTGCATCAACGACCAGAGTGATAGCCGCCCTTGGTCCCAAAATGTTGCAACTGGCAGCCAAACGCGCCGATGGCGCTCATCCGTATAACGTCCCCCCCGAACACACAGCCACGGCGCGACAGTTGCTGGGAACGGGCCCTTTATTGTGTCCCGAGCAAGCTGTTGTCTTAGAAACCAATCCTGCGAAAGCTCGGGAAATCGCAAGGAACTTTCTTAAGCTTTATCTCACACTACCCAACTATACGAACAATTTTCTCCGTTTAGGCTTTTCAAGCGATGATTGCAAGAATGGTGGCAGCGACCGTCTGGTTGATGCAATCGTCGCTTGGGGCGATCTGGACGCGATTCGCAACCGAATTCGTGCTCATCAATCGGCAGGGGCCGATCACGTTTGCATTCAGGCGCTCACAGCAAATCCCAACTTGCTTCCTTTGCAGCAATGGCGTGAGCTTGCAAGTGCCCTGATTGAGCGGGCATGAGGTTGGCGTGGGAGTGCCCATGCGCCACCGCCAAATTTCTCGATGGATGTCCGGCCATACGCGGCAACGCTATGGCGGAAGTGTAGGCAAGTTGAACGCCGTAGAGTTGGCTTGATCTCAAAGGGTTGTCGTTGTGACCCCGGACCGAACGGGGTTTTGAGTGTAATCGCCATCTGGTTTCGTCAACTATCCAGACTCCTCTCCCAACCTGGCTTTTTCGTTGTGGATTACTTACGGTTTGCCCGTGACATCGGAACAATCGCCAAGGCCCACGGATAGCCATATTTTAGGGTTCTGACTAGACGTTCGCGAAGCTTGCAGATATCGCACAGCAGCCTTGATTCTGCGCATGGCTGCGAAGTCCAATCACCGGAAATTACTGATCAGGATGACGTCGCTGCTCTCGCTGCCTCGAGTCAGCGCCAGTTGCCTGCCGTCACGCGACCAGTCAAAGTCAAAAATCAGTCCCGATTCAAAATTCGTGATCTGTTTCGGCGGTCCACCTCCTAATTTCTGTCGCCAGATGTTAGAGACGCCGCTCCTGGTTAACGCATATTCAACGGCGTCCCCCGCAGGCGCCCAACGGGGGGCACTTGCTGAGGTTGGCCAGTCGAACTTGTACAAGTCGGCTCCGCCATCGGAAGGGATTACCTTCAGTTGATATGGATTGGCGGAGGGAGAACTGGGGTTCTCCGGAGGTTCGGGTGAGGCGAGATACATGATTCGCTTTCCGTCCGGAGAGATTCTGAGAGGATTGCCCAAAGCAATTTCAAAGTCCTGTGCGAGTACCTCAGGAGGCTTCGCCCCCGTGGTGGGAACTTTTACCGGGATCCAGGAAGGGCCTCGCACGTAGACCACCCATTTGCCATCTGGGGAACATTGCGGGCCTATGGCCAACGTCTCGTCAGCGATGCGGATGGGGTTTGAGCCATCGGCACTCATGCGCCATATCCCGAGTTTTTGCTCCCGGTAGGCGGCGTAGACGATGTAGCGCCCATCGCCACAAACCGACGGGCCCCAGTTGGGACTCTCATCGGGCGTCAGCCGAGTACGCCCCCTCCCATCCTGATTTACCCTGTAGAGATTGCCATCCTGGCTAGCAAAGATGATGCGGCCGTCGGGCATCCAGGAAAAGCCTCCGACAGCAAACTCCTTCGTAGTGATCTGCTTAGCTTTTGCGGTGTTTTCGCCGGGCGCGAGCCACAAGTCGGAGACCGTTGACAGCTCGGTGTCGACAAGAGTCTTGCCATCCGGCGTGAGGTCCAAGCAACAGAGCTGGTAATCCATCAGGTCATTGGTGAGGCGGCGTGCCTCTCCTTTTGGATAGGAGATGAACCAAAGTTGCCCGCGAAACGCCTGACCAGCGTTCCCTATGGGAGCCAAGAGACCACTTCCGTCCGGCAGCCAACGCGGACGGCCGATGGGGTCCGGTGTTGAGTAGAGTTCACGGACCGATCCATCAGCGACCGATATGGCCCAAAGCAAAGAACGAAGCTTCTTCGTGGCCTCCGAGGTTGTGAACGCAACCGTCTTGCCATCGGGAGACCACGCTACACCGATCTCCTCGTCACGGTAGGGACGTGTAGCGAGCACCCGTTCGTCACTCCCGTCGGCTTTGGCAATCAAGACATCGACCTTTCCAAGACCGATTACCCGCAAAAAAGCGAACTGCCTACCATCTGGAGAGTAACTGGATCCGCCATCGATACCCCCCTGCATCGCGAGGTGTGGTGTTCCGCCGAGCACGGGCATCCGATAGAGATGGGTGTCCGTGAAGTCGGGCTTCTCCGAGCGGACAAAATCAATGTAGTTGGCGTCCGGCGTGAAGGTCAGACTCCATATCACAACTTCATCCGGCGGCAGAATCTGCACATCGCTGCCGGTAGCTACTTGACGAACGTTGAGGCTTTGTTTCTCCCCATCTCTCAGGACGTAGACCACATAACGCCCGTCCGGTGAAATCGCGACATTGGTGGCATTCCCGCTCTGGGTAACTCGGCTGATCTTCATAGCCTGAAGATTCCAGTCAATCCTGCGTCCGCTCATCCTGAAAAAATAAATCCCCAGTGCAACCATCAACAGCGCCAAGGCGACCAGCATCAGCGCCAGCACGCCCTTATGGCGTCTAGCTTCAGCAAGAAGAACTGCTCCGCTGGACGGTCGCACTTGCGTCGAAGAAACGGCTGCGGAGGAACTCGCGGAGGCGGCCGCGCTCGCCGTGTGCGTGCTGCTGGAATCCGTATCCCGCTCCAGCTGCAAGTCGGCGCGGATGTCGGCAGCGTGCTGATAATGCGGCTCCGCCGTATTGTCGGGTGCAGTCGGGTCCGTTGTATTGGGCACGTGATCGACCCGAGCGATGAAGCGGTAACCACGGCGAGGAACCGTCTCGATGTAGGTTGGGTCTGTGGCCGAATCGCCGAGAGTCTCGCGCAGCCGATTCACTGCAGCGTTGAGCCCATGCTCAAAGTCGCCGAAGCTGTCCCCCGGCCAAAGTTTTCTTTGGAGCTCTTCCCTCGTCACCAGCGTTCCGGCACTCGAGGCGAGCATCAGCAACACGTCAATCGCCTGACCAGAAAGCTTTAGCCGCTGACCATGCTTGCGCAACTCGCTCGATTCGGTCGACAGCTCAAAAGGGCCGAAGCGCATTGAGCCGATCGTCTTGCGGGGCTCCGACATGGCCCTACCCCCATTTGGGCCACGATCTTATCATCGTTTCCCCGCCGAGCGTGCGCGTCCGTTTCCTCTTCATCAACTACTACCTCACCGATCTATCAACAAGTTGCGCAATGATCCAGAACTATCTGATTTGGACTTTGCGAGCATTGAGATAGCACCAGGCACAGCCCAAGTTTGGTGGCGCCGACGAGGTGACCACCATGAAACCGGGCTTTCTCATCGCAGTTCTCTTTGCCGCCTGCGCGGCACAAACACAAACCCTTCGCGTCGTCCCAGTCCACCTTGAAGGGACTGGCCAGACAACCAAGAGTGTCCAGTTCTTCTGCACACAGGACTACAACCGCGATGAGTGCCTCCAACATGCACTGAAGCTGCGACGGGTGCTCATGATGTATCCGCTAGAGCGGCTCGGAATGTGGTCTTTTGCTCTGGTGCCATCCTACAAGTGGAAAGATCTCCTACGCTCCCTCGGTGGATCTGCCGACAGTCCGGCCTTCACCAGCTTCGAGCAGCGTACGACGGTCATGGAGAGTAGCCTCTTTTCCGCAACTGCAACCCGTAGTGCCGAATTCCTGCAGGTCTTTGGTGTGACAGGAGAAGCTTTGCTTGAGTTGGCTGTCAACCATGAGTTGGGGCATTGCGTTTGCCACGATCATGACGAGCGGAAGGTAGACGATTATGGTCGCGAACTGCGCAAGGGCAGGATTCCGGATTGTGGCCGAATACCAACATTTCCCGCCGAAAACGATGCAAGCCCCACGATCGCGGTTCAGATCCAGATGCCCGAGGCGGTCGGCAGCGAGAGCGGCCCAAGACAAGTGGGAGTCGGGACTTCCGGGACAGTCCCATTCATGCTGCGCGACGGTTATTTGATCGTTGTCGAAGGGCGGATTGGAGCGCAGGGACATCTCAAGCTAGTTCTGGATACTGGCGCGACCCATAGCGTACTGAGACCAGACCTAGCAAAAGAGCAGATGTCTTTGCGGAGGACGGTGCGCATTGTCAATCTCGATCATGTGCTCACGCAAGAGCTAGCGGCGGTCCCGGATTTTGAGCTCGGGCCAATACGAATACCGCTTTTGCCGGTGATGCTGAACGATCTGAGTTATCTGCGCGAAAGCGCCCCCAGAATTGATGGGCTTATCGGTTTGGACGTGTTGCAGGGTCGAAGCTTTAGCATTGATTTTGGCCGCAGGAAAATCACTTTCGGATCCCCCCGGACCCTGCGGTTCAGCGCGACGATGGAGGTGGCGGGCGCCTATTTGGCGGTGGAAGTTCAAATGCTGAACCGGCCGGTACGGCTCCTTTTGGACACGGGAGCGAGCGCGATTCTGCTCTACCGGGATCGCTTGGGAGATCGATTGCCGGAACTGAGAGTGGAGCAACAGATTCGAGGGGCAAGTCTGGGGGGAGCCGCGTCCCTGGAGGTCGTCACGCTGCCGTGCGTAAAGTTGAACGGCACCGACTTGGCGAGGCGCGCAGTGTTGTTGCGAAACTCGCCATCAGGGCTTCTGCCGCGCATAGACGGCTACCTGTCGCTGACCGCCCTGGGGGCTCGGCGCTTTAGCTTCGACTTCGAGAGGAACACCTTTAGTTGGGAGTGAGCGGCGCGCCTGATTGTTCCTTGCATTCGATACCCTGCGAAGTTTCGTTTTGCCTTCTGGACACCTTCCCGTCCCTTGTAACTTGCGTTTGTTGGCGCAAAATCGCCATTACGCTCATCCTATGAGAGAGGATGTCAAGCGAAAACACTTCTCCACTCTCTCCGTGAGACCTCGATCGGTGCTTGCATCCAGGCCCCTTCTTCTTGGAGAGGGTTTTGGTTTTAACGCCTGGAGCGCCACAGAGTACGACAGGAATACGGATCGCAGTTGCTGGTCTCCCTGGAGTGGTTTCATGCGACGGTCCCGACACCATTCGTTGCGAAGCTGCGCAAGCCAACCGTTGGCTTAAGTGCCAACCATCATCCTATGTGAGGCTCGAGGCCTATGGCTTTTTTGGGTTATCCGAGGGGGCATAGGATTGACCCGGAGACTCGGTGCTGCATGCAGCAGCACACGAAGTGCCTAATGAGCGCATGGATACTCTCCCTCGAACCCGAGCATCGCAGAACCGATGGGCCACCACCGAGGCATGAAAACCTTGGAGATCACCTGCGTTCTGGGCGACGCTCAAGCTGCTTGTAGCTTCAGTTGTTCGGCGTCGAAACGTTCCTCCTTCTTCCAGAGTGTCAAAGCAATGGCCGCGATCTTTCGCGCTAACGTCAGACGCGCCATCTCGGGCTTCATTCCCTTGGCCAGCAATGCCACATAGAACTCGCGCAACGGACCCACCCCACAACTGGCTCGGGTCGCGGCTCCTTTGAAGATCTCTTTCATCTCATGGTTGTGATTCCGATTGAGACCACGAATCTGTTGCGGTTTCTTCGCACGTTGCAGTTGTCCGCGGACAAAGCGGTATTGCGCACTGTCGCGCGTCTCAATACCCAGTCCACTATAGGTCCAGAGTTGTCGTTTGCTGCGGAAGCGATGCGGCGTTTGCATCAGTGCAATCAAGCGGGCGGCCCGAATCGGACCGATGCAAGGAATCTGGCGCAGCAGTTTCGACGCTTTATGTTTCCGGCTCTCCGTTAATAACTCAGGGCGCAGGGTTCGTCTTAGCGCCTGCAATCCATCCAACTGTTGATAGAGCAGCTCGGCCCGCCGGCGCACCCCCGCATGCTCGATCTTCTGTAGCCACTCTTCCCGATAACGCGGAGCATAGACCTGGGTACCGGCACAAGGGATGCTCCAGCCGCGATACAGAGCTTTGATCCGGTTCATTACTCGATTCAGATCTTGGCTGATGGTCTGATAACTACGCCCCAGCTCGCGCAGCGTCCGCAGCCCGTGTTCCCCGTGATAGACCGGGCGCAACATCCCGGTGCGCAACAAGTCGGCCAACTTGCGCGCATCGATCTTGTCGCTCTTGTTGCCTTCCTTTAAGAAGGCATTGTGCCGCGGATCGCAGACCACCACTTGCGTCGCCTGGGGTTGCAGCAGATCATAGAGCCATGCCGCCCAGGTCCCTTCTTCCCAGGTCACATGCAACTCGCCCCGCAGACCGTGGATAAACTGCAGAATGCTGCTGGGTTTGGTTTCCACGATCGACTCCATCACCAGCTTGCCACTGCCGTTCAGCACCGCGATCACGGTCGCTTCCTTGTGCACGTCCATGCCGATATACTTGATGTCGCGACTCATTCAGTTGCCTCCTTGGGGGAAAGATCATTCGCGTCTAACGGAGTCTTTCCCTCAAGGTACAGTGCCATTCTTTCGTTGCTTTTTCTAGCTTCCTTCTGCCGCCCCACAGTCCTCGACTAAATATTTCCGAGGCCGCTCTCTCATAATGCATTGACGCTTTGGGCAGGTACCCGACCGTAATAGAAATCGCAAGGCGGTAGGGAGTCGGGATCGCCATGCGTCTTCCCCATGTTCTGCGCCAGGAACAATAAAGACGCAGGTACTTGAAGCAGAGCCGATAGCGTCTGCGAGTCGCTTCACGTCAGTCACCATTTCTCGTTTTGCGTCGCCTTCTCCCTCTTGTGTACCCGCACCGATGTAGACTCGTGGCGGCCACTGGTGAAATTGCGCAGATCGGCGGAGAAGGCGATCGTTGTCAATGTACAGCGACGGGCTTTCCAATAGCAGCCAGCGATACCTTCCCGGACGTTCCAGAACCGTATACAAAGCGATTGCGGCGCCATAGGAAGCTCCTGCAAGACCGACCGCGTCCTTCTGGGTGCGGTACCTCGATTCGACGAGAGGCCGGACTTCTTGTTCCAGGAAATCCGGGAACTGGCTGCCGTGCGGCACCGGTACCGGAGGAATTAGGGAATCATCCGGGTATGGCAAATATTCATTCGCACGGTCGGACCCAGGATTCCTGGATTCGAGAGTCGATCCACCGTTGTCGATGCCGACGAAGATGGTAGCTGGAATCTTGCCCGAAGTGATCAACTCACTCGCGATGGCATCGAGGTGGCGGCCATGAAAGGTGGCAATGCCATCCGTAAAGTAGAATACCGGATACCTCGATTGCGCCAGCGAGTCATCGTCGTACCCAGACGGCACCCACACCCGAATGGTGCGCGTGTTGTTAAAGACTTTGCTGTGTAGCGTCAGCAAGTCGATTCTCGGTGCGGATCGGACTTGGGCTGCCGAAACAGTCACGATCCCGAGGACTAAAACCAGACTCGCAGAATAACGTCGACTGAGAATTTCGGTGGGCATTTGCATTAGACGAAGGATAGAGTGAACGGTCACCAGGTCAATTGCCCTCCATTCCGCACGGGTGAGTGATAGAGTTTCAAGAATGCGATTCAACCGATCTGTGCCGCCTTGCGCCGTGATACCGGTGCTCATCTACCCCGACCCCAGCGCGTCCGCCGATTGGCTGGGCAAGGCTTTTGGCTTCACCGTCCGTCTGCGCATCGCCAATCACCGCATCCAGATGAAGGCCGGCGAGGGCTGCTTCACCATCGCCGAAGGAAATGCGCCGCCCAACAATTCGCACATCGTTCAGGTCCGTATCGAAGATGCCAACGGACACTGCGAACGCGCGCGGCAGAACGGAGCCATCGTCCTGACTGAACCTCAAGATCAACCCTATGGCGAGCGCCAATACAACGCTCAGGACTTTTACGGCCACCGCTGGGACTTCACCGAAACCATCACCGATGTCGCTCCCGAAGAGTGGAGTAACGGTGCCTTTCATGTTGAGCATCCCTGACCGTAGGGGACCTGGCGATTTCACGCATTGACCCTGTACCCGGCTCGTCTGATCCTATTTACTGAACCTTCGGGCTGCTTACCCGGTCATGTTCCGAAGACGATTTCCGGGAACTCCGCGCGCAGCTCGGCATGTTGCTCTGCCATCAGGGCTTCCGGGTGCTGCGCAGCCAGCCTTGAGAATCTGTCGAGCTGCGCTCGACCCGACAGCCGGGGCGGCTGTCTCCACAGTGGTTACCGGCACGAGCGAGGACGCTCGCGCCCACATTTGGGCGGATGCATCCCTTTCGCCGGCGGACCATCTAATGGAGTGAGCATCAAAATTATGGGAAACACATTCAAGACCGCGTTTCTGCTTACTGCGCTGACGCTGCTGCTTATGGCGGTAGGCCGCGTTTTAGGCGGACTAGAACGGGATGTTGCTGGCGCTGGGCATTGCCGTGGTCACGAACTTCGTCGCTTACTTCTTTTCGGACAAGATCGCGCTGAAAACCTATCGCGCGCAACCGGTCACGCGCGAGCAGTTGCCGCGGGTTTACAACGTGGTGGAGCGGCTGACCCAGAAGATCGGCTTACCCATGCCGAAGATTTACGTCATCCCGACGGAGTCACCTAACGCATTCGCCACCGGACGCAATCCGAAGCATGCATCGGTTGCGGTCACCCAGGGCATCCTGGGCCTGCTCAATGACGAAGAACTCGAGGGCGTGCTGGCCCACGAACTGGGACACGTAGGCAATCGCGATATTCTGATCAGTTCGGTGGCTGCTACCATCGCCGGCGCCATCACCTGGCTGCGCTACGGCGCCTACTTCGGCGGGATGGGCGATCGCGATGATCGTCGCGGCGGAGCCATGGGCAGTTTGCTCATGCTGATCCTGGCGCCAATCGCCGCCATGATGATCCAGATGGCGGTTTCGCGGTCGCGCGAGTACGCGGCCGACGAAACCGGTGCGCACTTTACCGGCAATCCGTACGCCTTGGCCAGCGCCCTGGCCAAGCTCGACGCGTATTCGCGGCGCGTGCCTATGATGGGCACTCCTACAACCGCGCACCTGTTCATCATTCAACCGCTGCTGGGCATGAATTTTGGCAGCCTGTTTTCCACCCATCCGCCGATTGCCAAACGCATCGAGCGGCTGACGGGAAGGCCGGCAGAGTTTACGCGGTAAAGCCGTCAGCTGGAGGCAGCTCTCAGGCCGTCAGCTAAGACCAAGGCGATTGAACGTTTGGTTTCGGCTGAGAGCTGATACCTGAAAGACTGACAGCTGGACGTGACGTTCGTAACGCCTTCTGCCCGACGCAACTGCCGCAAGCGCATAGTAGAATTTCTCGATGTCGCCTGAAACCGCCATTGCCGCGTCCCACCGGGCAACGCAGCTGGAGAATGCGCTGCGCAAGGTGATTCGCGGCAAGGATGATGTTGTCCGGCTCGCCCTGGTCTCAGTGCTGGCCCGTGGACACTTATTGATCGAAGGGGTCCCCGGCGTGGGCAAGACGACTCTCGGCCAGGCCCTGGCGCGGGCCATCGACTGTGCCTTTCAGCGGGTGCAGTTCACCAGCGACATGCTTCCGTCCGACGTCCTGGGCATCTCGATCTACTCCGCCATCGAGCAGCAGTTTGAGTTCAAGCGCGGGCCGGTTTTCACCAACGTCCTGCTCGCCGACGAGATCAACCGCACTACCCCCAAGACCCAGTCCGCGCTGCTCGAGGCCATGAACGAGGGCCAGGTCACGGTGGACTCGCACTCTTATTCACTGCCGCAGCCGTTTCTGGTGATCGCCACCCAGAATCCGATCGAGCACCACGGGACTTATCCTTTGCCGGAGTCGCAACTGGATCGCTTCCTCATGCGGGTGCGCATGGGATACCCCGATGGCGAGTCGGAACGCGAGATTCTGCGCTCTGAAGCGGGAACCGCCCAACTGGAATTGCTGGAACCGGTGCTCACCGGAGCCGATGTGCTCGAAATGCAGCAGGCGGTCACGCAGGTGCGAGTGGATGATTCGCTGGTTGGCTATGTGCTCGCGATTGTTCGCGCCACGCGTGAGTCCGAGCAATTCTCGCTGGGAGTTTCGCCCCGCGGGTCCCAGATGCTTTACCGCGCCGGGCAAGCCATGGCCTTTCTCGATGGCCGCAATTTCTGCGTGCCTGAAGACTTCAAGCCGCTGGTGGTGGCGGTGTTTGCCCACCGCGTTGCGGTGAATGGCCGCTACTCTTCTACCCTCAAGAAATCCGAACAGGCGGAACAGCTGCTCCGGGAACTGGTCGAAACCATACGCGTGCCGGTGTAGGCCCATGGTCTCGTGGAATAGAAAATCAGTTGTTAGTTTCTGAGTTCCCGGTTCTCAGTTCGCCGTTCATAATAGTTACCTGTCATGTCATCATTTCTTCGTTTTCTGATGCTGCTCGCTTTGATCGTCTGGCTGGGTGGGGTGATATTTTTCCCGGTGGTCGCTCAGACAGCCTTCTCGGTGCTGCCGACACGGCAACTGGCGGGCTCGGTGGTGGGCCGCTCGCTGGGGATTTTGCACTGGATGGGAATGATCTCCGGGGTAGTTTTTCTGGCCAGTTCCCTGCTGGCCAGCCGCCTGAGCACCGGCGAAGCCCACGTGTTCGCCCCGCGGAATGTGCTCATCTGCATGATGCTGCTGCTTACATTGATCTCGCAATTCGGCGTGATTCCGCGCATGGATGCGATCCGGGCGTCGATTGGAGAAATCGATGCTGTGCCCGTCGATAACCCGGCGCGCATGCAGTTCGATGCGTTGCACCACTGGTCAACCCGCATCGAGAGCGGCGTAATCCTGCTGGGCCTGGTGGTCGCTTATGTTACGGCGCGGTCGCTGACCTGATCTGGCTGTTATCATCTTTCTGTCCTTATTTTCTTTCCTATGAAAACTGGCATTATCGGCCTGCCGCAGGTGGGCAAGACCTCGCTGTTCCGCATTCTCACCAAGGCGCATCTCTCCGGCCAGGCCTACGCTAACCCGCGCGAGGCCCACATCGGAGTGGCCAAAGTCCCCGACGAACGGCTCGACCGCCTGGCAGCACTCTACAATCCGAAGAAGCTGACACACGCCTCCGTCGAATATGTGGATGTGGGCGCCATCGGCCAGGAAGCCCTCAAGGAAAGCGCGTACGTCGGGCACCTGCGCAATGTGGACGCCCTGGCGCACGTAGTCCGCGCCTTCGATGATCCCTCCATTCCTCACGTCGGACCGGTTGATCCCCTCCGCGACATCAAAAACGTCGATTTCGACCTCATGGTCAGCGATCTGGGACAGATCGAAAAGCGGCTGGAGCGCCTGGAGAAAGACCTGAAGAAGATGCGTACTCCCGATCTGGAGAAGGAATTCGATCTTCTGAAACGGGCCAATGTGCACCTGGGTACGGAGCGGCCGCTCCGCGAAATGGAAATGACGCCGGAGGACAAGAAGCGTCTGCGCGGCTTCATGTTCCTGAGCGAGAAGCCGGTTCTTTACGTGCTCAACGTCGGCGAGAGCACGGAGTTAGGCGATGATCTCGAAAACGCGATCGCCAAGTACAACTTGACCGAGGTGTCGTCGCGGCCTAATGCATCTGCGTCTGCGATCTGCGGAAAAGTGGAGGCGGAACTCGCGGAGATGAGCGACGAGGATGCCGCCGAATTTCTGGGCAGCTACGGGCTGAGAGAAAGCGGACTGGTCCGCCTGATTCGCACCACGTACTCGCTGCTGGGACTGATTTCGTTTTTCACCGCCGGCGAAGACGAATGCCGGGCCTGGACCATTCCCGTCCGCACTCGCGCGGTGGAAGCCGCCGGAGCCATCCATTCCGATCTCGAAAAACACTTCATCCGCGCTGAAACCATCCGCTGGGACCAGCTGCTCGAGGCCGGCTCAGAAGCTAACGCCCGCGCCAAAGGCACTCTCCGTCTCGAAGGAAAAGACTACATCGTGCAGGATGGCGACGTGATGCATATCCGTCACAGCGGGTGATTCCCGTTTTGAAACTGAGAACCGGGAACTCAAAACCGGGAACTATAACAAACCAGTTCTCGGTTCTCAGTTTTTAGTTCTTAGTGTTCATACGTCACATCTTTCCCTGGTAGATGTTGGCATGATCGTCCTCAGGAGGATCTTTATGGGGCAGTCATACCGGGACCTGATCGCATGGCAGAAGGCCATGGATTTTGTGATGGACGTTTACCGCACCAGCAAAGCCTTTCCGCGGGACGAACTTTACGGACTCTCCAGCCAGCTGCGGAGATCGGCGGTGGGAGTTCCCACGAACATTGCGGAGGGACAGGCACGTTTCTCCGCCAACGAATTCCATTATTTCCTGGGACGAGCCCGAGGATCGCTGGTCGAGGTGGAAACTCAACTCATGATTGCCCAGAAGCTCGCCTACTTCACTCCGGAGCATGGTAAGCAGCTTCTCGACCAGGCGGCCGAGTTGGGGAAAATACTAGACGGTCTGATCGGCGCCATCAGGCCTGCCGCCTAGCTGAGAACCGGGAACTTGAGACCGGGAACTGATATTATCGCCCGCGTACATGCATCCCATTCTGCTCAGCGTCCTGCTCGGCCTCACTGCAGCTGCGGCCAATGTTTTCGGCGGCGCCATCATCGTACAGAAGAATTGGGACCGGTCTTACCTGAAGTACTTCGTGGCGCTGGGCGCGGGATTCATGCTGGCCACGGCAATCATAGAGATTTTTCCCGCCAGCCTGGAGCTTCGGGGCAAGAGCGCCGCCTTCCTGGTTCTCGCCGGATATCTCATCGTTCACTTGTTCGAACATACGGTCACGCCGCACTTCCATTTCGGCGAGGAGACGCATAGGGATGCATTCGTCCACGGTCACCGGGGATACTCGGTGCTCCTGGGACTGATTATCCATACTTTTTTTGACGGTATTGCCATTGCTTCCGGCTTCATCGTTTCCGACTGGCTGGGATGGGTCATCTTTTTGGCGATTTTCCTGCACAAGATTCCGGAAGGATTCACCATCGCGTCGGTCATGCTGGCCAGCGGACAAAGCCGGCGCACTGCCTGGGGCGCGTCGATGCTGCTGGGCGCATCGACGCTGGCCGGAGTCCTCACCATGGCTCTTTTCCGCCATCAGGTCAGTTATGGCTTGCCGCTCTCGGCAGGGGTGACGATTTATGTGGCTGCTTCAGACCTGATGCCGGAGGTCAACCGGGAGCCGGGCGTTAGAATGGCTCTGGTGGTCTTTCTGGGAGTGGGACTGCTCTTTCTGCTCGATACCCTTGTGCACGTGCACTAACTGGTGTGGGTCGTAGCTGGTGTGGAGTTGGACACTCCCGACCCACACGACCTATTCCACCGTATGTTTCGCCGTGTAGCCCTCCCGCGCCATGACGGTGTACTTCACGTCTTTGCCTTTCTGGTCTTTCACTTTCAGCGGTCCTCCATCGGGAGCAACTACCTCTACTTTCAGTTTGCGATAAGTGCCGTCCAGCTTGGGATTGGTGGGGTGGTAGGCGAGATTGTACTGGTTGCGGATATCGCCGATGACGTCGTGAAAAATCTCGGGCAGTTCCGCCTGAAAGCGGGGGAAGTAGGCGCGTCCTCCAGTCAGGCGGGCAAAGGTCCTCATCTCGTTATCGCCCTGCAGGTAATCCATTTCGCCGACCGGGATGCCCATGCCGTGGGTGTAACCGCATCGATGGGACTCACAGTAGTTGCGCACGGCAAAGCCCACGCTGATGGGGAAAATGGTGACGTCGTGAGTGGTCTTGATCTTCTTCATGATCTGGTCGAGGTTGAGCTTGCTGAAAGTGTCCACGCCCGTGGTTACCAGGATGATGTACTTGCGTCCCTTGGATCTGATCGACGCGGTCCAGCGTGTCATACAGGGCGTCAAACAGGTTGGTCTCGGCGAACCCCGGTATTCGCAACTGATTCAGCGCTCCATAAGACGGCCTGCTTGTCCTGAGTGAAGTCGGCCAGGATGTGCGGTTTCATGTCGTAGGAGATCACCGCCACCCAGTCATTTTTCTTGAGGGCATTGGCGAAAGAGTAGCTGGCGTTCAGCGCGTCCACCATGAAGTAATAGTTGGTGGAGGCAAATTCAACCAGCAAGCACGGCAGTGATGGGGGCTTGCGAAACATCGAAGTCAGCCACCGATTGCTGGACGCCATCTTCCAGCACGCGGAAGTTGTCCTTCTTCAGGCCAGGGATGAATTGCCCGTCTTTGGTGGTGACCAGAACGTCCACATTCACCAGCGGGACGTCCACCTTGATGGAATAATCCGGCATGCCCTCAACTTTCTTCGGTCTGGCCGGGGGCGGTGGTGGCGGCGGTTCTTCCTTCTTTTTCGGGATGGCGTAGGGGCCCACGTCGTTCTGGGGGCCGCCTGCCTCGGGCGGCGCTTCCTGCTTCTGCCCGCCGGGGGCGGGTTCGGGCTGGTCTTGTGCGAGCAACCCGGGCGCGCCCAGTGTCAGGGATAGCAAAGCCAACAACATCAAGGGGATAGTAAGAGCGGGCCGGCCCGGAAATTTCAGATTTCTAATCCAGTCAATGGAAAACATGTAATTCCTCGGCAAATCCGTTATGCTAGTATAGACGCAGGGCTTCGCGATTGGGATGTTTTGCACGGCCTTTGACTGTCGCTTTTAACTTCCGCTTCCGCCCCAAGAGCAGGATACAAAGCGCAAAAGCATAAGGTTTCTGGTCGCGGGCACCAGGCTTCAGGTTCAAATTCATGAGACGTGCCCTTTTCTCCAGTGTCATTGCTCTCCTGCTCTCTTCAATCATCCAGGCCCAGACACCCAAGCCGGTTGAAACCATTCCGGTCAGCGAGATCCATGCCGGAATGCACGGCGTGGCTTACACGGTTTTCCAGGGCACCAAACCAGAATCCATGGGAGTAGAAGTTCTCGGGATTCTGCGGAACGCCAATGGTCCCAAGGGCGACATCATCCTGGTGCGTTTGTCGGGTGAGAAGGCGGAATACACCGGAGTGGTCGCGGGCATGAGCGGAAGTCCGGTTTATTTGAATGGCAAGCTGGCGGGAGCGCTGGCCTTCCGCATCGGCGAATTCTCCAAGGAACCCATCGCGGGCGTGACTCCCATCAAAGAGATGTTCGAGATCAGCGCCATGGACCGCAGGCCGGGAAGCACCGTGAACGCCGAGTCTTCGGTCCGCACGCCCACCCGAACTTCAGGGCCTGGGGCGGATGGACTTAGTTCTGACGGACTGGCTGCCAAGGACTATGCCAACTATCTGAAGCCGATCGAAGCTCCGCTGGTGTTTAGCGGATTCTCGCAGGAGGCCGTGCAGCGCTTCTCTCCCCAGTTCGCCAAGGCCGGGATCGTGCCGGTGATGGGAGTGGGCTCGGTCAGCGAGAGCAAGCAGCCTGAACCTTTAGAGCCGGGCTCGGCCATCAGCGCGATTCTGGTGCGCGGCGACATGGACATCGCAGCCACCTGCACCGTCACCTACATGGACGCCCATCACCTGCTGGCCTGCGGTCATCCCCTGCTGCAATTTGGCATGGTGGATTTGCCCATGACCAAAGCGGAAGTGCTGGCCACGCTGCCCTCGCCGCTCAATGCCTTCAAGATCGTAAATGCCACGGAGCCGGTCGGAGCCTTCGTGCAGGACCGGCACACCGGCATTCTGGGGGAGTTTGGCAAGCAACCGGAGATGATTCCGGTGACGTTGAATATCCACGGCGGTGCGGCCGACAAGCAATTTCATTACGAGGTGCTGAACAACGCGAACCTGAGTCCGCTGGCCATGATGGCCACGGTATTCAACGCACTGCACGGGGTGAACGAGTACGGTGAAGACACCACCTACCGCATGAACGGCCGGATCAGCGTGAACGGATATCCCGACGTCACGGTGCAGAACATGTTTGCCCCGTCCGACGGCGGGACAGCCGGCCGCGGTCATGGCGGCGCTTTCGCTGGGGGAACGTTTCAGCCGCATCTACGACAATCCGTACACCGTGCCTGGCATTCGTGGCGTCGAGCTTAATTTCGACCTGGTGCGCGAACGCCGCTGGGCCCGGCTCGAAGGCGCGCGCACCGATTTGATCGAAGCCCGTCCGGGCGACGAGATCACCATCGAAACCGTGCTGCGTCCCTACCGCGGCGAAGTGATTCTGCAGCAGATTCCCATTCATATTCCAACCTCCACATCGCGGGGACCGCTGCGGATTCTGGTCAGCGATGGCGAGACCCTGGACCGCGTTCGCCGTGGCAACCCTCTGCTGGGACGCAAAATGGACCTGGCCTCCACCATCGCTTTGCTCAACAAACAGCATGTGAACAATCGGGTGTACGTTTCGCTGCTGGAGGCTGATCCGGAAGCCATGGTCGCGGACAAGGTCATGCCCACGCTGCCGCTATCCATCATGAATGTAATGGACAGCATGCGCGGCACCCAGGAAATGATCGTGCAGGGCGAGTCGTCGGTGAACGAGGCGGCCACCGGTCCATTGGATTACGTGGTCTCGGGCGCGCAGGTCCTGACCATTACGGTCAAGTAGGGTGCTGGTGTGGCCGCGGGCGACCCGCCCGCGAGACTTGGAAACCCAAGATCAAAAGCTCGCGGGCGAGTCGCCCGCGACCACACCAAACTACATCAAACTACACCCAAAGCAGCATCCCAGCCCTGCGTGATAGTCTGAGTTCTTCCGCTCCAAGATCGCAATGAGGTAACAACATTGGCAATCCGTCCGCGCAAGCAATTCTTCCCCGTTCTTACTGTTTTCTTACTGCCTTGCAACGTTCGCTTCCGCCGAAGGCACTCGCACCTGGGAGCAGTCCAAGTTTGAAGACTTGAGCAAGGGCACGGCCACGGGCGTCGCCATTCGCAGCGCTGGCGGCCTGGAACTGGCTCCCGCCTTCAAGGCGATCTCGACCACGCCGTCCACTTATATATGGTCGATCGCGGCTGACCAGAGCGGAAATCTCTATGTGGCCACCGGCGGACCCGCCCGGGTGTATCGCATCACCCCGCAGGGACAGTCCTCCACCATCTTCGAGCCCCAGGAGTTGCAGGTGCAGGCGCTGGCGGTGGACAAGAACGGCATTCTCTACGCCGCCACCAATCCGGACGGGAAGGTTTATCGCATTGAGCGTCTGGCCAGCCCGGGGGCGGCCAAGGGAAAGGAGCCGGCGACAATCAAAGCCTCCAGCGAATACTCCGCCTCGGTATATTTCGATCCCGGGACGAAATATATATGGGACCTGGCTTTCGATAATGCCGGCAACCTGTACGTGGCCACCGGCGATCATGGCGAAATCTATCGGGTGACTCCCAAGGGGGAGCATTCCGTATTTTTCAAAAGCGACGAAGCCCACATTCGGGTGCTGTCGGTGGACGCGCAGGGCAATGTGATCGCGGGCTCAGACGGCAGTGGACTGGTGTACCAGATCAAGCCCAGCGGTGAAGGCTTCGTGCTTTACAGCGCCCCCAAGAAAGAAATTACGGCGCTGGCCATCGACAAAACGGGAAACATTTATGCCGCCGGCGTGGGAGAGAAACGTGCCGGGCCCACGCCGTCACTCTTTCCGGCGCCGGTCACCACTCCCATACCCAGCCCCCACGGGTGGGGCGGCACAACCCGGCATGGTAGTGTTGAACCCGGGCGCTGTGCCTCCCGCCCTGGTGAGCAGCATCCCGCTTACGGGAATGAGCGCCAGCGGCGGTTCGGAAATTTACCGGATCGCGCCCGACGGCTCGCCCCGGCGCATCTGGGCTTCGCGAGAGGACCTGGTGTACGCCCTGGCTTTCGATTCCGGCGGACGCCTGTTGGCCGGCACAGGAAATCGGGGACATGTTTTCGCCATCACCGGCGAAGATCGTTTCGTCGATCTGCTGAAGGCCAGCGCCACCCAGGTGACGGCTTTCGCCAAAGCTCCGGCGGGCGGACTTTATGTGTCAACCAGCAATCTGGGCAAAGTATTTCTGCTGGGCGGGTCGGCTGAATCCGAGGGCAGCTACGAGAGCGATGTGTTCGACGCCAAAGTCTTCTCCCGCTGGGGCCGCGCCGAATTGCGCGGCACGGGGCAAGTCCAGCTCTTTGCCCGCAGCGGCAACGTGGACAATCCAGACCGCAACTGGAGCCCCTGGCAGCCCGTCGATCTGCTGAAGGACCCGGTACTCAATGTGCCGTCGGCCCGGTTCATCCAGTGGAAGGCCGTGCTGCATGCCGGGACTACCGCGCCCAGCGTGGACAGTGTGCTGCTGAATTACCTGCCCAAGAACGTCGCTCCCGACTTCGACGATGTAACGGTGCAGGTGGGCGTGCGTTACCAGCCTCTGCCCAAGCTCGTGGTGGTGCCCGATACCAGCGGGACCGCGGCCGCCAATCCGCAGCCGCGTTTCGACGCGCCGCCGCCCACCACTCGCGATTCCGATTCCATCGGCGTGAAGTGGAGCGTCCACGACGACAACGACGACCAGATGGTTTACTCGGTCTATTACCGCGGCGACGGAGAAACCCGCTGGCTGCTGCTGAAGGATGACCTGACCGACAAGTACTACTCCTTCGACGCGTCGCTGCTGCCGGACGGCGGTTACACGGTCGAAGTCATGGCTTCGGATGCGCCCTCGCATTCTCCCGGCCAGGCGCTGACCTCGACCCGCGACAGCGCGCGCTTCGAGGTAGATACCACGCCGCCCCGAATCGAAGGGCTCAAGGCGGCCGTCGAAGGCACGCAAATCCACGTCAGCTTCCACGCCATTGACGGATTTTCCAACATCAAGCGCGCCGAGTATTCCGTCGATGCTGCCGACTGGCAATATGTGGAACCGGTGGGCCAGCTGGCGGATTCAAAAACCGCAAATTATGATTTCCAGGTGGCCGTGCCTGCGGGCGGGAATCCGGCGTTACCGGACCCGGGGAAAATCTCCGCGGAGCACGTGGTGGTGGTGCGGGTGTATGACCGCTTCGACAATATGAGTTCGGCAAAAACGTTGATTCGGGGCAAGTAGCCTGGGGACCCCCAGTCCCTGTTCGAAACTGAGAACCGGGAACTGGCTTTAATCAGTTTCCGGTTCTTAGTTCTCGGTTCTCAGTTTCTCGGTCTTCGTTCAGTTTGTGATCTGGTCGGCATTTCGCAGTTCCGGGAAGGCCCACGCCCATATTGCGATCACTACCAGGGTTCCTACTCCACCCAGCACGACTGCGGGCACCGTCCCAAACCATTGCGCCGTCAATCCGGACTCGAACTGGCCCAGCTCGTTTGAGACTCCGATAAAGATCATGTCCACGGCATTTACCCGTCCGCGCATTTCATCCGGAGTGGCCAGCTGGACCAGGATGGAGCGGATGATCACGCTGACCATGTCGGAGGCGCCGAGCAACAGAAGAGCTACCAGCGACAGGGCCAGGCTGCGCGAAAGCCCGAAAATAATTGTGCACACGCCAAATCCGGCCACACAGACCAACATGGTGAGTCCGGCACGGCGCCGCAGGGGACGGTGCGCCACCAGAATCGCCATCGCGATCGCGCCCACGCCCGGAGCGCTGCGCAGCAGGCCCAGTCCCCAGGGGCCGGTTTTCAGAATTTCGCTGGCATACACCGGGAGCAGCGCCACCGCGCCTCCCAGCAGGACGGCAAACATGTCCAGCGAGATCGAGCCCAGCACCAGCTTATGGTTCCAGATGTAGTGAAAGCCCGCCAGCACGGTGCTCCAGGTGACAGGTTCGCGCGCCCGGGCCTGGGTCTGTAACGTGATTCGAAGAGTTGAAAAAACGGCGGCCAGGCCGGTGACCACCGCGGTGGCGTACACCACCGTGGGCCCGCGCGAGAGGGCGTACAGAAAGCCGCCGATTGATGGTCCGAGGATGGTTGCCGCCTGAAAGATGCTGGCGTTCCAGGCCACGGCGTTGGGAAAATGTTCTTCCGGAACCAGCTGGGGCAGAAGGGCGCGGCTCACCGGAGCATTGAAGGCGCGCACTACACCCACCATCACTACGACGGCGTAGATCAGATGAACAGAATGGGTGCGGCTCCAGGCGATCGCCCACAGCAGTCCGGAAGAAACGGCGAAGCCGCAGTAGCACAACGTGACCACTTTGCGCCGGTCGAAACGGTCCGCCACATGTCCCGAAACCAGGAACAGGAGCATGCCGGGCAGAAACTGGGCCAGGCCGATCAGGCCGAGATCGAGAGGCCGCCGGGTGATCTCGTACACCTGCCATCCCACTGCCACCGACTGCATTTCCAGGGCGGCCACGATAAAGAAGCGCGCCGCCTGGTAAATGGTGAAGTCGGGATAGGTGAACGCAATGCGGCCGGCCGGGAGACTATTTCCTACGGATTCTGCCATCCTCATCTACTGTGCCACAAAACCAGCGCGGATGGCGCAGGCCTTGAGGAAGCCCTGTCCCCACCCAACTGAAGGCGCCAGGCCACTGGGGCCCATCGCCGCGCTGAAGCGCTGCTCCACGTTGAATCAAGCCCACTGCCCGGTGGAACCAGCCTCCGGGCCTGCAACACATCGCTATAATCCGCAGTGTGCCGGTATATCTCCGCACGGTCGGGTGGGTGGCGTGCGTCGTGTATGCGACCATCCCGTTATTTTGGCTGCTCATCCATCCTCGTGTGAATTACTGGCGCTCGCGGCGGGGCTCTCCGTATCGCCTCCTGATACCTTTCTGGATTGCCATGTGGGTAGTGGTGGCGGCTGGCACCGCGAAGTGGCGGGACCTGACGCTGTACGCCACGCCATGGAGTTGGCTGCCCGCTGTCTTGCTGTTCGCCGGCGGAGTGTGGATCTACCGGCGGTCCGGGGCCGGTTTCAGCGCCGCTCAGCTCGGAGGTCTTCCGGAACTCATCCCCGGACATGGCGAACAGCATCTGATCACCTCTGGCATACGCGCCCGGGTGCGCCATCCGGTCTATCTGGGACATTTATGCGAGATGCTGGCGTGGAGCGTAGGAACCGGATTGGCGGTTTGCTATGGCCTGACATTGTTCGCGCTGATTACGGGCGCCTTCATGGTCTGGCTCGAAGATAGAGAGCTTGAGCAGCGATTCGGCGCGGAATACCGCGAGTATCGGCGGAGGGTGCCGGCCGTCGTGCCCAGAGAAAATTTATTCAGGAATGGTCGATAGCGGGTCTTGTCCCAACGTCGTGGCGATGCACGCCAGATCCTTCACGGCCTGAAGGCCGTTCAGGATGACGCCGAGGTAGGGATTGATTCAAGCTCCGCAGCCGACAGCTATAATTCGGTCTGGCTGAAAGCTGATAGCTGACGGCTGACAGCTTCCTTCATGCGCTTCGAATTCTTCATCGCCACCCGCTACCTGCGCGCCAAGCGCCGACAGGCCGTTATTGGCGTGATCACCGGGATCTCCATCGCCGGGGTCGCCGCTGGAGTGGCTTCGCTGGTGGTGGCTCTTGCCATCAACAACGGCTTCCGTCAGGACCTGCAGGACCGGCTGCTGGGCTCGACCTCGCACATCAATCTCCTGCGGGTGGAGAGCGACGGTATCAAAAACTGGCGCCCGCTGATGGAGCGTTTATCCAAGCAGCCGCACGTGGTCGGCACCGCGCCTGCAATTTATGAACAGGTGTTGATCTCGAGAGGACCGCGGGCACGCGGGGCGGTGTTGAAAGGGATGATTCCTGCTTATGAGCGCAAGGTAAGCGACCTGCTGAACACGGTGAAGATTGGATCGATGGATCCGTTGGACACGGACCGGGTGGAGCCGGGTCTTCGACCCGGCCTGGGCGGTTCTGAGACCCGCCCCCGACACGAACTCTCCTGACGATCTGAACTCGGTGCAGGAGCGCATCGCTTCCATGCCGCCCATCGTTTTGGGCAAGGACATTGCGGAAGACCTGGACGCGACGCTGAACTCGGTGGTGCTGGTCACCAGTCCGCAGGGAGAACTCACGCCGTTCGGACTGGTTCCGAAGTACAGCCGCTTCCGCGTGGTGGGGATTTTCAATTCGGGTTTTTTCGACTACGACAGTTCATGGGCGTTCACCCGCCTCTCTGACACGCAAAATCTGGAAGGCCTGGGCGACCAGATCACGGTGCTCGAGTTCAAGGTGGATGACATTTACCAGGCCGGGAAAATTTCTCAGCAACTCGAACAGGCTGCCGGCAAGGGCTTCATGGCCACCAACTGGATGGAGCAGAACAAGGCGCTGTTCCGCGCTTTGCGGCTGGAGCGGCTGGTGACGTTCATCACCATCGGACTGATCGTTTTCGTCGCTGCCCTGAATATTCTGATCTCGCTGACCATGATGGTGATGGAGAAAACCCGGGACATCGCCGTGCTCATGTCGATGGGCACGAGGAAATCGCAAGTGCGCCGGTTGTTTATCACGCAAGGATTGTTGATTGGCGTTATTGGTACGGCGATCGGGTTGGTGCTCGGCTATGCGCTGTCGTGGGCGGGAGGGCACTATCATCTGCTTGTCGCTGGCTCCCGAAGTTTATTCCATCGACTACGTACCCTTCGCCCCCCGCGCCATCGATGGCGTCCTGGTCGCGCTGGTGGCCATCGGGATTTCCCTGGTGGCGACGTTGTATCCCTCCTGGTCGGCGGCGCGCATTCTTCCCGCTGAAGCTCTCCGCTACGAGTGACCATGGGCCCTCGTAGTGACCATGGTCATGTCGTAATTCGCAAAAATTGGGCTTAAGGTTTCCTTCATAGACGCTCTCCAAGAGGGAGCGGAAGGCCTCCGCCCTGGCGTTCATGTTTTAATGAGGGGTTGGGCTTGCGGATAGCTGAGAGCTAAGGGCTGACAGCTGGCGTGAGCCGGGGAGCGGACCTTTTGCATCTAATTGAACAGGAAACGATGCTGCGTGTCGAAGGTCTGAAAAAAGTCTTTCGCTCGGGCGCGTCGGACCTGGTGCTCTTTGACAACTTGTCGTTTCAGGTCGCCAAAGGGGAAATGCTGGCCATCGTGGGCGAGTCGGGTTCGGGCAAGAGTACCTTGTTGCACATCCTCGGCGCTCTTGATCGTGCTTCTTCGGGTGACGTATACTGCGCCCACTTGCGATTGAGTTCGCTCTCAGAAGATGACGCGGCCGGGTTCCGGAACCATGAACTCGGTTTCGTCTGGCAGTTCCACTACCTGCTGCCGGAATTCACGGCACTGGAAAATGTGGCCATGCCGCTTCTGCTTCGGGGTCTGGCCCGGCAGAAGGCGGAGGGGGAAGCTTCGCGGTGGCTGCACGAGGTAGGACTGGAGCAGCGCTCGCATCACCGGGCGGGAGAACTTTCCGGCGGTGAGCAGCAGCGCGTGGCCCTGGCCCGGGCGCTCATCACGCAGCCGAAGCTTTTGCTGGCAGATGAGCCCACCGGAGATCTCGACAGCCGCACAGCGGACTCGGTTTTTGAATTGATCGCCCGGTTACATCGCGACTACCAGCTGACCTCACTGATTGCCACCCACAATTTTGCCTTCGCGCGCCGCTGCCACCGGGTGTTGCATTTGCAGCGCGGGAAGATGGAAGAAGTCGCGCCGGAGACGCTTCCCGGCTAGAGTTGACAGGAATTGGCAGGAGTCCCGAAACGGAAGGGGTGTAGGAAAGAAAGCCGGTTGCCAGTTTACGGTTCTTAGTTCTCGGTTGGCGGTGACTCATTGCTCGGGATCTTTGGTAACGGGGTTCTACCGGCGCTTACGGGCCATAGACGGCTTGGCAGGTAGATTGCAATAATGATGAGGACGGGCGGTTTCCCAGGGTTCGGGCCGTAAGCAGAAACCTCGGTCCTCAGTAGAGCCAAGGGGGGTAGGGCTTTATGTTTGAACGTTATACGGAAAAGGCAAGGCGCGTCATCTTTTTTGCGCGCTACGAAGCCAGCCAGTTCGGGTCTCCTTATATTGAGACGGAGCACCTGCTGCTTGGACTGTTGCGCGAAGACAAAGCCCTGACCAATCGCTTTCTGCGTTCGCACGCTTCAGTTGAATCCATTCGCAAGCAGATCGAGGGACACACCACCATCCGGGAAAAAGTCTCGACCTCGGTTGATCTGCCGTTAAGCAATGAGTGCAAACGGGTGCTGGCCTATGCCGCGGAAGAAGCAGAACGGCTTTCGCACAAGCATATCGGCACCGAGCATTTGCTGTTGGGTTTACTGCGAGAAGAGAAGTGCTTTGCGGCTGAAATTCTGCATGAGCGCGGCCTGAGGCTTTCGACCATTCGCGAGGAACTGGCGCGCAGCAGCCAGGAGAAATCGCAGCCGCAACGGCAGCGCGAATCTTCCTTACTCAGTGAGTTTTCCCGTGATCTGACCCAGGCCGCGATGGACAACCAGCTTGATCCGCTGGTCGGGCGGGATGGGGAGCTCGAGCGCGTGATCCAGATTCTGTGCCGCCGCACCAAGAACAACCCTGTCCTGATCGGCGAGCCGGGTGTGGGCAAGACCGCTATTGTCGAAGGGCTGGCGCAGCGCATCGCGGACGGCGAAGTCCCGTCGTTTCTGGCCGACAAGCGCATTCTCGGGCTCGATCTTTCGCTGATCGTGGCGGGAACCAAATATCGCGGCCAGTTTGAAGAGCGCCTGAAGACCATCATGAAAGAGCTGATGGAATCGCAGAACTCCATCATCTTCATTGACGAGTTGCACACTCTTGTTGGCGCGGGTTCGGCGGAAGGGTCGCTCGACGCAGCCAACATCCTGAAGCCGGCGTTGTCGCGCGGTGAGATCCAGTGCATCGGAGCTACCACCCCGGGCGAGTATCGCAAGTCGATTGAAAAAGATCGCTCTCTGGAGCGGCGCTTCCAGGCGGTAAAAGTTCCGCCACCGGACGAAGCCAACGCCACCAAGATTCTGTTCGGGATCAAAGACCGGTACGAGAAGTTTCATGCCGTCACCTACACCGACGACTCCATCAACTTCGCGGTATCGCATTCGAACCGTTACATTCCGGACCGCTTTCTGCCGGACAAGGCCATCGACCTGATCGACGAAGCTGGAGCGCGCGTAAAGCTGCGCCAGACTTCGCTCCCGGAAGAGATTACTGAAGTCCAGAAGCGCATCAAGTTCATCGTCCATCGTATGGAGAACGCCATCGCGAACCACGAGTTCGAGAAGGCGCGCTTCTACTCGGATGAGGAACGCAAGGAGCGCGAGAACCTGCGCGCTCTTCGCGAAAAATACCACCTCGATGAATCCTCCACCGGCGTTGTCGGTCGGGAGGACATCGAGGACGTGGTATCGCGCTGGACCGGCGTGCCCATCACCTCGATTAAAGAAGAAGAGTCGCAGAAGCTGCTGCGCATCGAAGAAGAGCTGCACAAGCGGATCATCTCGCAGGACAAGGCCATCATCGCCCTGGCCCGCGCCATCCGCCGCAGCCGCGCCGGCCTGAAGAGTCCCAACCGGCCCATCGGCTCGTTCCTGTTCCTGGGCCCCACCGGCGTCGGCAAGACCGAAGTCGCACGCACCCTGGCCCAGTTCATGTTCGGCAGCGAGAAATCGCTGGTCCGCTTCGATATGTCCGAGTTCATGGAAAAGCACTCGGTCTCGAAGTTGATCGGTTCGCCTCCGGGCTACGTCGGATACGAAGAAGGTGGCCAGCTCACCGAGCGCGTGAAGCGTGCTCCGTACTCCGTCGTGCTGCTGGATGAGGTCGAGAAGGCGCACCCGGATGTCTTCAATATCCTTTTGCAGGTATTTGAAGACGGACAGCTCACCGACGGCCTGGGCAACACGGTGGATTTCAAGAACACTATCATCATCATGACCTCGAACATCGGCGCCCGGCACCTGCAGAAGCGCGAGGGCCTGGGCTTCCAGTCCACCAATGAAGACATGATTTCGGGCAAAGTCGAAGACCTGGTGAAGGGCGAGGTCAAACGCACCTTCAATCCGGAATTCCTCAACCGGCTGGATGAGATCATTCTGTTCACCGCTCTGGGCGAGCAGGACCTGATCCAGATCCTGGAACTCATGGTCACGCAGCTCAATCAGAACCTGGCCCAGAAATCGATCACGGTCACAGTTACCGATGAGGCCAAGAAGTGGATCCTGAACCAGACGCTGGGCGACCGCAGTTACGGTGCGCGTCCCCTGCGGCGGGCTTTGCAGAAGTACATCGAAGATCCGCTCTCGGAAGCGCTGATCCAGGGCACGATCACGACGCGGCCGGCGTTTATCGAAGTCTTCCTGGACGGGCAGAAGCTGTACTACCGTCCGGTGGACTCGGAGAAGGCCGAAGGCGTGTTGTTGTACGAGAATTAGCGCAGCGGTCAACTATCAGCCGTCAGTTTACGCTGGCGGCTTTGTTTTCTTTGCGAACTTTGCGAAGTCCTTTGCGCTCTTTGCGGTCAAAGGCGTTGCGGTCAAAGGCTTTACCGCAAAGGACGCAAAGAAGATCGCGCCGAGGGCGCAAAGAAATTCCTATGGAACTTGTGGTTTATTCATCGCTCTGGTGTCCAGACTGCCGGGTAGCCAAGCGTTTCTTGCAGGGGCATAACATTCCATTTAAAGAGGTTGACATCGAAACCACGCCCGGCGCGGCGGAAGAAGTCGTGGCCCGCACCGGAAAGCGGGCCATTCCGCAATTTGTCATCGATGGCGAGTGGGTGCAGCCCTACCGCTCCGGAGAGGGCTTTCTCTACGAGGAAATGGCGCAACGGCTAGGTATTAAAGAGGAATAGGTCCACCCGTACATCACCTTCCGTACCCTAGAAGACCCCGCCTTGAGGCCCCAAGATAGTAGGTCACAGGCCTGCCCGGCGGACACGCAATTCCCTCCCCCCAATTTGCCGCGGCAGCCGGTTCGTTCCTCATGATCGATAACCAGCATTCGCCGGAAGAAGAGCCGGTCTGCACCACCTGGGCACGGCTGGTGGAGGTCGTGCTGGGTCTGTTCCTGATCATCGGGACCGGCGTGATGGCCCACTACTACGCCCCGCCTGCACCGCTGCCGGTACCGGTGCCGGCCCCGGTTCGCCCGGTCATCGTCAACGACCACCAGGACGAAATCCGTCAGCTTACGCGTGATGTGGATGAACTGAAGCAGGAGCAGGCGATGCCGGCCCTGGTCTTGAACCGCTATCGTAATTCAATCTGTTACATCTACGGTATCTATCAGGTCGGCATACCGGGACGCCGGCCCGCCCTTCGCGCCCGGATTTCCGGGACCGGATTCGTGGTAGCGGAAGGATTGCTGGCCACCAACCGTCACGTGGCCGAGCCCTGGTACGGAGACTCCGAAGCCGATGCCCTGATCAGCAGGGGCGCCAAGCCGTTGCTGGAAAAGCTGGTCGCCTTCTTCCCGGGATTCCCATTGCCGGTCGATATCACGCCTCTGGTGCTGTCCGCGAGCGGGGATCTGGCGGTGCTGCACGTAGAAAACTCGCAGGCCATCAGCCGGCTTCGTCCTCTGCCGCTGGCCGAGCGGGCCTCGAACCCGGGGGAATTGGTCGCTGTAGTTGGATATCCCATGGGAGTGCTGGGCATGGTGGCGAAATCGCCCCCGGCGGTTTACGAACGCCTGGCGTATCGCCGCGATGACATTGGCGCGGCCAATGAACTGGCGGCGCTGTCGCTGATCCGCCCGTCGGCCACCTGCGGACATTTGGGAGACGTGGTAGGCGACAAGCTTATCTACGACGCCCCTACCGCCCACGGGGGCAGTGGCGGCCCGGTATTCAACTCGCAAGGCGAGGTCATCGGTATCAACGAAGCCTACATCGACGGTTTCTCGGGTGGCACGCTGGGCGTATCGGTGCAGGCCCTTCGACCTCTGATCGCAGCGGCGCAGAAGAGGGTCAGCAGCCCGCTTCAATCCAATCCGTAGGTAAAAAAACTCAGGCGTCATCCTGAGTCCCGGCTTCAGCCGGGTGAAGGATCTGGCGTGCAGGCGCGCAGCCCTGTGGGCGGCCTGTGAGGTTTGCCCCATTTCTTCCATCTCACGATAGCCCTACGTTGACCCACGCCAGATCCTTCACGGCCTGAAGGCCGTTCAGGATGACGCCATCAGAAGTAAGGACTCGACACGGTGCTCGGCCCGCCGCAAAAACGGCGTCATCCTGAACCCGGCTTCAGCCGGGTGAAGGATCTGGCGTGCAGGCGTGCAGCCCTGCCGGCGGCCTGTGATGTTCGTCACAGACATGTTTGCCCAGAATGCCCTGAAAGGCACGCAATGAGAAAGCCAAAAACACTTCTACGTTTACATCATGACCAACGGACCGCGCTCGCATGTCCTATACACAGGTATGACCGGTAACCTGCCGCGTCGCGTGTCCGAGCACAAGAGCAAACTCAGCACGGGTTTTACAAGTCGCTACAATTTGACTCGGTTGGTCTATTACGAAATGTTTGCCTATCCGGCGGAGGCAAGTGCCCGTGAGAAGGAAATCAAAGGCTGGCGGCGCAGCAAGAAGATCGCGCTGATTCAGGCCATGAACCCGCACTGGCACGATCTGGCGGCACAATGGCAGGATCTGTACAAGCCGGTAAACCGGCTTCCCGCTGACCCACGCCAGATCCTTCACGGCCTGAAGGCCGTTCAGGATGACGCCATCGAAATAGAGGTTCAGGATGACGCCGTAAACGAGTGAAGGCTTGTCACCGGAACCGCTGCACCCAACCTGGTTCGCGCACGTGCTCCTCATCCAGCCGGTGCAGCCGCGCAGCCATGATTCCCGGCCTTCCCAGATAGCCAACCACGTGCTGCGGATCTCTGCGCTCAATCACCGGCAAGCGGCCGATATTATTGCGCAGCATTTTAGCGGCGGCCTCATGCAAAGTTTCGTCAGGATAGGTCACGATCATTTTGCGGCTTCCGGCTTCAAGCAGGCTCATGGCGCCAGAAGAATCTTCGTCAAGCGAACGCAAGATATCGCCGCGGGTGATGATTCCCACTAACTTGTCTTCCGCGTCCGTAAGCAACATACCCTGATGGCGGCTTACTTCGGGTTCGTGACGGGCGATGCGTTCGGCCAATTCGCGGACCGGCATCCCGGCGGGAAGAATGGGAGCTTCGCGGTCCATGGTTTCCGATACCACCATCTGCTGCAGCACGTCGGCTTCATAGTCCTGGTGGATGCGCAGTCCCCGCCGGATGAGTTTCTCCGTCATGATGGAGGCCTTGGGCATGAGCAGGATGGCGACTCCGTCTGCAATTACGGTGACCAGCATCAAGGGCAATACCGAGTTGTAGTCGCGAGTAATCTCGAAGGCAAAGACGATAAAAGAGAACGCCGCCCGCGAGGCCGCACCGAATACCGCGCCCATGGCCACCAGGGCAAACGCCCCGGCCGAGAGGTGGGCGGCGGGGAAGGCCTCATTCATTCCCATGGCAAATACTCCGCCCAGCGCGGCGCTCGACATGAACATGGGCGCGAGCAGGCCGCCCGACGTTCCCGAACCCAGCGAAATTACCAGCGCCACGGCCTTGGCCACCATCACCACGATCAGCACCTTCAATGCGAGATTGGCATTCAGAATGTCGCTGATCGTGTCATAGCCGACGCCCAGCACCCGGGGAACGAAGTATCCGATGATGCCGAGTCCCAGGGCCCCGATTGCGGGCCACCAGAGTTGGTCAATGGGCAGCTTCTCGAACATGTCCTCGGTCCAATAAAGCAACTTGCTGAAGCCGACGGCCGCCAGGCCGCAGATCACCCCCAGCACCAGGTAAAACGGCAGGGCGCTGGGGACGCCGAAATCCATGGCCGTAACCGAAAACATCGGGCCCGCGCCTAGCAGTTGCATGTGAACGGCGGTGGCCAGGGTGCTGGCTACAACCAGGGGAATAAACGATCGCGCCTTGAACTCAAAGAGCAGCAGTTCGATGGCAAGAATCACGCCCGCAATGGGCGTATTGAAGGTGGCGGACATGCCCGCGGCCGCGCCACAGGCCAGCAATACCTTGCGCTCCGATGCCGTAGTGTGAAAGATCTGCCCGACCAGCGATCCCACGGCGCCGCCGGTCTGAATGATGGGACCTTCGGCGCCGAAGGGGCCGCCGGTTCCGATCGCGATGGCCGCCGAGATGGGCTTGAGAATCGCCACTCGCGGCTGAATGCGGCTGCGATTGAATAGCACCGCTTCCATGGCTTCGGGAATGCCGTGTCCCCTGATTTTCGATGATCCATACTTCGCCATGACTCCGACGATCAGTCCGCCGATGACCGGAATCGGGATGACCCACAGCCCCAGATGATTGTGACGAGCGCTGGTGAAGTCGGCCACGAAGCGGCCGTAGAAGGAAATGTTGGTCAACAGTCCGATCAGCCGGTACAGGAGGAACGCGATACCGCCGGCAACCAGGCCAATCGCCGCAGCCAGGAACGAGACCAGCACCATGCGGAACTGGGCAGGCTCGGCGAGAGTTGTGTCGCCGACCTGTGCGCCCGTGGCTGCGATCGTTGGGCGGGCTTCGTGGGCGTCATCTCCGGAAATTTCGTTCTCGTTCAGCTCCGTCACCTCTAACCTGCTTCCCCGAATTGCCTCGAAGGAGTTTTCGGTGGCAGGGGTTGAGCACTTTTCGTCGGGCGCATGGCCCGTTCCAGGGCTGCGACCAGTGCCGGACCCTGGGTGCGCAACTCGGCTTTGTGCCCCATGGACAATTCGCGAAGTACCTTTTCGCCTTTCGCAGTAAGCCCCAGCAGGACCTGACGACGGTCTTCTCCATCACGGCTTCGCCGCACCAGTCCTCCGGCGGAAAGGCGGTTCACCAGTTCGACTGTGCTGTGGTGCTGCAGCTGCAATCGTTCGGCCAGCGCTCCAATAGTCGGGTGCAGCCCGTCGGGCAGTCCCTTGAGGGCCAGCATCAACTGGTGCTGTTGCGGTTCCAGCCGCATTTTCCGCGCTGCCTGTTCGCTGAAATGAAGGAAACGGCGAATCTGGTAGCGCAACTCGGCCAGCGCCTGGTAGTCGGAAAGAGCTAGAGTGTTTTCCATGTCTATCTACAATATATCGTATCACGATGTAATATGAAATGGAACAGCAAGGCACGGAGGCACTGGCCGGGTCTCCAGCGGGCCACGCCAGGTCCTCACGGCCTGAAGGCCGTTCAGGATGACGCCATCAAGAAGTAGGGATTCGAATTCCGCTCTTAGGCTTTGACGACTTTGCCGCTTTTCAGGCAGGAGGTGCAGACGCGGATGCGCTTGGTCGCGGCGCCCACCTTGGCGTGCACCGGACGCAGGTTCACATTCCAGCGCCGCTTGGTGATGTTATGGGCGTGGCTGATGTTGTTTCCGAATTGCGGCCCCTTGCCGCAGATCTCACATACTTGTGCCATGGACTGCTCCAGGTAAGTTCAGAACTTGATGTGTAAAACATAGATTTTACCGGATTTCTCGCCCTTCGACAACTTCACCGATAGGCATGGGTGTCCACGTTCAACAGTCTGGTTTGCTTTGCGCGCTTCGCGGCTTTCTTCGCGTCCTTTGCGGTAAAGTCTTGCCCTTGCCTCAATCGTTCAAGAATCTTAAACCGCAAAGGACGCCAAGGTATCGCAAAGGCCGCAAAGAGGGCTGTGTGCGATACTGAAATCATGGCCCCGCCGCCCGATCCCAAGTCGGTCAAAGTCAACCTGACAACTGGCACGGGCGTGGACATCGAGTGGAAGGACGGCCACCGCTCGCACTATCCGTTCCCCTTCCTGCGCGATGCCTGCCCGTGCGCTCTTTGTGACGACGAGCGCGGCAGAGTCCGGCCGCAAGCCTGGCGAGGCACCCAAGCTCGCGCCCGGCGCGCTGCCCATGTTCAAGGAGGCGGCCAAGCCCTTGTCGGCCGACGCCGGTGGGCAAATACGCCATCAAGTTTCACTGGAATGATGGCCACGAGCTGGGCATCTATTCGTGGCAGTTTCTGCAGCGATGTGTGCCCATGCGAGGAATGCAAGGGCAATCGTGCTGCCGCGAAGACAGAATAGCCCTCGTCAAAGCAGGTAAAATTCAATTAGTGAACCCAGGAGCCGTTCCACATTTGTCTTTTCTCGACAAGCTCAACCCGCAACAACGCGCCGCCGTTGAGACCACGGACGGCCCGGTCCTGATTCTGGCCGGGGCGGGCAGTGGCAAGACCCGGGTCATCACCTATCGCATCGCGTATCTCATCGAAAATCTGGGCGTGATGCCCGAAGCCATTCTGGCGATGACCTTTACCAACAAGGCCGCGCAGGAAATGGTCGAACGCGTGGACAAGCTGGTCGGCGGCCTCTCCATTGCCAAGCCGACGATTTCGACCTTTCATTCTTTCTGTGTGCGTGTGCTGCGGCGGGACATTGAACAGCTGCGCATTCCTTCGGCTGTAGCCGGGCAGCCTCCGATCGGACTGACCAAGAGCTTTGTCATCTACGACGAGTCCGATCAGCAGCAACTGGTGAAGTCGGCGATGCGGCGCCTGGGCATTGACGACAAGCAGACTACGCCGCGCTCGGTGCTCTCTCATATTTCGTGGGCCAAGAACCACATGCTCGATCCGCAGGAGGTGTATCTGCAGTCGGGCGATCCCAAGACGGAGAAAGTGGCCCACATCTACGAGGAGTATCGCAAAGAGCTGCGCAAGGCCAACGCGCTTGATTTCGACGATCTGCTGCTCGAGACCGTGCGCCTGCTGAAAGCCGTGCCGGCAGTGCGCGACTACTACAACCGGCGCTACCAGTACGTGATGATCGACGAATATCAGGACACCAACCGCCCGCAGTACGAACTGATGCGCTTGCTCGCCGGCACTCACCACAACATCTGCGCCGTGGGCGATGAAGATCAGTCGATCTATTCCTGGCGCGGCGCCGACATCCGCAACATTCTGGAATTTGAGAAGGATTTTCCCGAGGCCAAGATCATCCGCCTGGAGCAGAACTACCGCTCGACCCAGAACATCCTGCAGGGCGCTTCGGCGGTGGTCGCGAACAACCTCAAACGCAAGGGCAAGAACCTGTGGACCTCGCGCCAGGGAGGCTCCAGGATCGGTTACTACGAAGCTCCGGACGGCGAAAACGAATCCCTCTTTGCCGCCGACTACATCTCGAAATACCTGCGCGAAGCCGCCGACCAGGGCGAGAGTGCGCGCGCCGCCGTGCTCTACCGCACTAACTCGCAGTCGCGGCTCTACGAAGAGGCCATGCGCCGCTACGGCCTGAAGTACCACGTAGTTGGAGGCTTCTCGTTTTACGAACGCGCCGAAATCAAGGACATGATTTCGTACCTCAAAGTCATCCATAACCCGGAAGACTCCATCGCGCTGTTGCGCGTGATCAACACGCCGGTCCGCGGAATCGGCAAGAGCAGCATTGAAACTCTGGAACGGGTTGCGCTCGAGACCGGGCTTTCGCTTGTGGGGCGCGATTGCGGAAGTGATCAAACGCCAGCTACTGCCGCAGCGAGCGGTGGCTGCCCTCAAGACATTCGTCAACATCATCGAGGACGGGCGCGCCATCCTGTCGGGCACGATTGCGGAGAGGCTGGAAGAGACCGCGGCGGCTGAGACGCCGTAGGGGAGGGTGAAGATACTCGATGCTTCTCCGGTTGAGGATGATACCGATTTCAGTCCCGACAACTTCTCATTCGATTTCGGGGGCGACTTGGGGTCTGCCGACGAAGGTAGCGCCGACGTCCCGCCGGCACTAGAGCGGGCGACGAGTCCGCCCGCCGAAGAAGTGGAGGCGGGACGCCTCCACGACAGCCGGCAGGATGCCGGCGCTACAACTCCAACTCCCAGCACCGCTGACATTCTGAAATTTCTCATCGACCGTACCGGTTACATCAAGCTGCTGGAGGAAGAGGACACGCCCGAGGCCTTCTCCCGCGTTGAAAATCTGCGCGAACTGGTGAATGCCGCGATGGATTCGCGCGACCGCGGCGAAACTCTCGATCAGTTTCTCGACCACGCCGCCCTGGTCAGCGATGCTGATGCCTACGACGAGCGCGCCCAGATCACGCTCATGACCCTGCACGCGGCCAAGGGCCTGGAGTTTCCGCTGGTCTTCCTGGGAGGCCTGGAGGAAGGCCTGTTCCCGCACTCGCGCACCTTCCTGCAGCCCGACGACATCGAAGAAGAGCGCCGCCTTTGCTACGTCGGCATGACCCGCGCCATGGACACGCTGATTCTGACCCGGGCCGTCTATCGCCGCCGCTACGGCACCGATCTGCCCGAGGCCAGCATCCCGTCGCGCTTTCTCGAAGAGATTCCGGTGGAACTGGTCGAAGACCTGGGAAAACCAAGAAGAGGCCAGTCGTGGCCGCGGGCGACTCGCCCGCGTTCGGTCATTCGCGGGCGAGTCGCCCGCGACCACACGGGCAGCCACACGAGCCGGAATCTTCCCACTACGCCTACGAGGATGAAGACCAGAGCGCGACCTGGACGAATCGACAGAAAGCGCGCACGCCGGCGGCTCCTTATTCCGGCAAGTCCTACAACTCCATCGAGAACATCGCCGACTTTTTCGCCTCGCGAGGCAAGAAGTTCAGCGTGCCCAAATTGCCGGTCGAGGCGCCCAGAGGGCAGAAAGGGCTTCCGTCCGGGACAGAAGGTCCGCCATCCCAAATATGGCGAAGGCACGGTGTACCAGCGCGAAGGAGAAGGTGAAGATGCCAAGATTACGGTACAATTCCCTCGCTTCGGTTTGAAGAAGCTGGTGGAGAAGTATGCGCAGCTGGAAGGAATCAGCTCTTAGCCTTTAGCTATTAGCCTTTAGCCAGATCCGGTGTCCTGGTGTTCTTGGCTAAGAGCTAATGGCATAAGAGCTAGAAGCTAGCTTTTCTAAGGAGAAACAAACAGCACTCATGGCAAACACAAGCACACTGAGCAAGGAAGAACGAAAGAAAAGCAAGCGTGCGTCGCGCAAGAAGCGCAAGACGGACAATCCGCTGAAGCCCCGCGAATATGCCCGCGGTTCGGCCAAGCGCAAAGTCAAGAAGATGGCACGCGGCACGGCGAAGCGCTAAGCGCAGCACCTGGCATCGGCACTTGGCAATTGGCGGTGAGCGCATAGCGTTCATTGGCTGAAGCCAAGTGCCAATTGCCGGTTGCTGATGCCGGAAGCTACAGGAGACCAACCCCTTTGGCACAACCACCAACGGCCCGCACATCTGACAACCAGCTGCTCTGCTGCAAGTCCATCGACAAGCTGATCGCGGAAGCCGACGAACCCGGAGCATCGTCTCAAGAAGACACTGGGGCCGTGGTCGCTCACCGCCCTCGGCATCGGCGCGATCATCGGCTCGGGCATTTTCGTGCTCACCGGCACGGCTGCCGCGGGAGAGCATTTCGAAGCGCCGTCCATCCTGCACGCGCAGGTTCTGGACCTGATCTCGAACTTCCTGCGCACCGGTAGCACGGCGGGAGCGTTGATGCACGGGCGCCCCGCCGGCCGGACCCTCTATCGCCATTTCGTTTCTGCTGGTGGCGGTGGCCTGCAGTTTCGCCGGCCTGTGCTATGCCGAACTGGCCTCGATGATTCCGATCGCGGGCAGCGCCTACACCTATTCCTACGCGACCCTGGGCGAAATTTTTGCCTGGATCATCGGCTGGGATTTGATCCTGGAATACGTGGTCAGCAACGTGGCCGTCGCGGTCGGCTTCAGCGGATATGCCAAGGCGCAACTGGCGGCCTTCGGGGTCAACCTGCCCAGTGAGTGGGCCAGTCCGGTGTGGGCTTCCGGACATTGGACCGGCGCGTACTTCAACGTGCCCGGTTTCCTGATCGTATTTATTCTGACGTTGCTGCTGGTGCGGGGTGTGAAGGAATCAGCCGGCGCCAACAACGTGATGGTGATGATCAAGATCGGCGCTATCCTCACCTTCCTGGTGGTCGGCGGGATGCTGGTCAACAAGGCCAACTGGACGCCGTTCGCGCCTTCGGGATTCGCCGGAATTGTCACCGGCGGCGCCATCGTGTTCTTCACTTACATCGGCTTCGATTCCGTATCCACCGCGGCCGAGGAATGCAAGACCCCGCAGCGCGACCTGCCTTTCGGCATCATCGCTTCGCTGATCATCTGCACCATTCTTTACGTCGGCGTTGCCATCGTGCTGCTGGGCATGATGAAGTACACGACTTTCGTTTCCGGCGAAGCCGCGGAAGCGCCGGTGGCCTACGCGCTGAAATACCTGGGCGCGCACCCGTTTTTCCGCTCGGTGATCGTGGTGGGCGCGCTCACCGGCATGATTTCGTCGCTGCTGGTCTTTCAGTACGGACAGGCGCGCATCTGGTACGCCATGTCGCGCGACGGCCTGCTGCCCAAACTTTTTTCCGCCGTGCATCCCAAGTTCAAGACTCCCTACTGGTCCACCTGGATTGCCTGCTTCGCGGTGGGAATACCGGCTGGGCTGGTGGACATCGGTGACGCCGCCGACCTCTCCAATATCGGTACGCTGTTCGCCTTCGTCCTGGTATCGCTGGGGGTGATTTTTCTGCGCCGCCGCCAGCCCGATCGTCCACGCGCCTTCCGCGTCCCGTTTGTTCCCTGGTTTCCGCTGATCTCGGTGTTGCTGTGCGGCGGACTCATGACCGGACTGACCGTGATCACCTGGCTGCGTTTTGTCGTCTGGCTCGCGCTTGGCCTGGCCATTTACATCTTCTACAGCCGCCATCACAGCGAATTCGCCAAAGCCAAGAGCCAGTGACCAGGGCAAAACGACGGGTGGGGTGAGATACCCTCTGCCAAAGGATTGACTTCTGCAACTCGATCTGGAGGTGCTAAATTTCAGTAGTCAGTTTCTGGTTCTCAGATCTCAGAACTGATACCTGCCGTTTCTCCTGCAAAGCCTCGATCTTCAATCTACAATCAGAAGGGTATGGCATCGCAGCCCAGTTCGTTCATCGTTACCCTGCCCAAAGCCGAGCTGCATCTCCATCTTGAAGGTGCAATCGATCCCGAGCACCCTGCTCGAACTGCGCCAGCGCCACGGCAAGAGCAGCAGCCTGTCCGAAATCGAGCAGCTCTACAGCTACCAGGATTTCACCGGCTTCCTGATGGCGTTCAAGGCGGTCACCGAAGATCTGCAAACCGCCGACGATTACGAACTCATCACCTACCGCATGATGGAAAGGCTCAAGGCGCAGCATGTGCTTCATGCCGAAGTTTACGTGTCGGTGGGGGTCAACCTGTGGCGCAAGCAGGATTTCGAGGCGATCTTCGAGGGTTTGGATCGAGGCCGCCGAAACGGCGAGCGCGACTTTGGCGTCTCGTTGTTATGGATATTCGATGCCGTGCGCCAGTTCGGCCCGGTTGCCGCCCGCGAAGTCTTTGAAGTTGCGGCGCGCTACCGGGAGCGGAACGTCGTCGCCATCGGCATCGGCGGCGACGAGCAGAAGGGCCCGCCCGAGTTGTTTCGCGATGCCTACGCCTATGCCGCTGAAAACGGGCTCCACCTGACCGCCCATGCCGGCGAGAACGCCGGGCCCGAGTCGGTCTGGGGCGCGCTCAATCTGCGCGCCGAGCGCATCGGACACGGCCTGACGGCGGCGCAGGACCCGGAGCTGGTGGAAGAACTGTCCACTCGCCAGGTGCCGGTGGAGATCTGTCTCACCAGCAATCTGCGTACCGGCTCCTGTCCTTCGTTGAGCGCTCATCCGGTCCGCCAGTATTTTGACCAGGGAATCATGATCACGCTCAACACTGACGATCCCGCCATGTTTCGTACTTCCCTGGCGCGGGAATACCAGCTGGCCCAGCAGTCTTTCGGTTTTACCGAAGAACACCTGCGGGAGCTGGCGCGGAATTCCTTCGAAGCCTCTTTCCTTCCCGCAGAGAAGAAACTCAGTTTCCTGAATTTGTTTGACGCAGCGGCCACCCACACTTAGATTTCCAGATCGGTGTTTTTCGGAGCTCGAGGCATGAAAGCAGTTCTGATCGCCGGGCTGTTCCTGAATACTTTCCTGTGGGCCGGGGTGCAGCCGAAGAGCACGGACGATGTGCTCATTTTCACCAACGTAAACGTTGTGGGCGTCCGCGACGGCGAGATCGCTCAAGGCGTGACCCTCGTAATCAAGAAAGGGCGGATCAGCGGCCTGGCCAAGGTGGGCTTTGTCGGCCCCGGCCGGAACATTCAGATCGTCAATGCCAACGGAAAATACCTGATCCCCGGACTGTGGGACATGCATGTGCACAGCGCTTTCGTGTCTCCCGCATGGGACGAAAAGGTCATCTACCCGCTGTACATTGCCAACGGCGTGACCGGCGTGCGCGACATGGGCGGCGATCCAGACGTGCTGGAAAGCCGGCGCAGGCGCATCGACAGCGGAGAATTGCTGGGTCCGCACCTCATGCTGGCCGGCCCGTTTCTGGCGGCCGGGAAGAGCGACCGGCAGACCATCGCGGTGAATACTCCGGAAGACGCGCGTCAGGCGGTGGACGCGGTGAAAAAGCGGGGCCTGGATTTCGTCAAGATACTCTCTGTTTCCCGCGAATCTTATTTCGCAGTTGCCGACGAATCTGCCAAGCAGGCTATTCCGTTTGTCGGGCACGTTCCCTATTCCGTGAGCGTGCGCGAAGCCGCCACGGCGGGACAGAAGAGTATCGAGCACCTCACTGGAATCCTGCTGGCCTGTTCCTCTCGGGAAGACGACCTTCGAGCCCAGGGTCTTGCGGCATTGGAGAAACGCGACTATGCGACCTTTCAGAAACTTGGCCCACAGATCATGAGCAACTTATGACCCGGCCAAGGCCGGAGCGTTGTTCCTGCAACTGGCTAAGAGCAACACCTGGCAGGTGCCTACGCTGGTGTGGACAGAGACCAACAGCCGGATTGACGATGCGGACCTGCAATCCGATCCGCGACTGAAATACGTTCCTGCGTCGGTGCGCGGGCAGTGGGACCCGGCGAAGCTCCGCGAAAAAACTTCGTCGCAAGAGCTCGCGGCCCTGAAGGCCGAGGCTGCCCGCGATGTGGAACTGGTCAAGGCGATGCACGACGTCGGGGTGCGGTTCATGGCCGGCAGCGACGGCCCCGACCCTTACGTGTATCCCGGATTCAGCCTGCACGATGAACTGGAATGGCTGGTAAAAAGCGGGTTCACTCCCTTGCAGGCCTTGCAGTCCGCCACCTTTAACCCGGCGCTGTTCATGTCCAGGATGGACAAATACGGAGTGGTGGAACTGCAGCGCGTGGCCGATCTGGTGCTGCTGGACGCGAACCCGCTCGATGATATCCGCAACACGCGCAAGATTTTTGGGGTGGTCGTCGGGCGGCAAATATTATTCACGGCGCGACCTGGACACGATACTCCAGCAGGTCGAGAAGCTGGCCGCCCAGGAATAATAAAGAGACTTATGACCCAGCACATCGGCATCGTGGCCTGCAGCGCGGAGGGAGCCGCGCTCTGTTACCGCACCATTGCGCTCGAGGGCGCACATCTGATGGGGACTCACGATCATCCCGAAGTCTCGATGCACACGCATCCCCTGGCTCGATACATGGATTGCATCTATGCCGGCGACTGGCCGGGCGTCGCCGATCTGATGCTCTCGTCGGCCGACAAGCTGGCCGCGGCTGGCGCCGATTTCCTTATCTGTCCCGACAACACCATTCACCAGGCCTTTGATCTGGTCGAGCAGCGCTCTCCGCGCCCCTGGCTGCACATCGCACAAGAGGTCGCGAGTGAAGCCCGCCGAAGCCATTTCAGGCGCATTGGAGTGCTGGGCACGCGCTATCTGATGGAGGGGCCAGTCTATCCGGAGAAACTGAAAGCAGCCGGCCTTGAACACCGCATCCCGGAAGCGCAGGCGCGGGAGAGAATCAACCAGATCATCATGGACGAACTGGTGAACGCCCAGTTCACTCCACGTTCTCTAAAATATTTTCAGGAGATAATCCGGACCCTGGGCGATCAGGGCTGCGATGCCGTAGTTCTGGGATGTACAGAGATTCCGCTGCTGGTCACGCCCGATTCATCGTCATTGCCCACCCTGGATTCAACCCGCCTGCTGGCCAGGGCGGCGGTGAAAAGAGCCGCAGGCACTACCTGAGACCGTGTGGGGACGGGTCGGAGCTGCCCTGAGCGTCGAAGGGACCCGTCCAGGCCGAGTAAAGCTCGGCTGGTTTTCGTTCTTGCTTTATGAGGGCTGGAGACTCATTATCATGCCGCTGAAATTTCGACGCCTCTCCGCCACCTTTGCCATCTGCCGCTTGGCGCCAAATGCTCCGGTTCCGGAGGCGATCGTGGATACGCCTTTCGTCTGCATAACCCGCACCACCGAAGAACTCTCCATCGTCTGCCCCGCCAATCGACTTCCGCAAAATGCAAAATGCGAGTTGCCATGGATCTGTTTCAAACTCGAAGGGCCCTTCCCCTTCTCGCTGACCGGAGTGCTGGCCTCTGTCATCGACCCGCTGGCTCAAAGCGGCATCCCTATTTTTGCCATCTCGACTTTCGATACCGACTACGTGCTGGTGAAAGAGGAATCTGCGGAGTCAGCGCTGAAGACGCTGCAGGCGGCCGGGCACGAGCTGATTTCCTGAATGGTCTGCGGTGGGGCATTATTGCCTCCTGGTAAGAGCGTTGTTTAAAGCAAGAATCAGTTTGCAGTTAACAGTTCCCGGTTCTCAGATTCTCCATTCACTTCACGAATGGCGCCAAACGCTGCCCAATCGGTGCACTTCGGGCACCTCTATGCTCTAATAATAGTGATGGCTTCTGCCCAAACCACAGTGCGCCGCCGTTGAAGGCGTTTCACCGCAACTTGCGGGGAGCGCGCATGATCGCAGGCGCGTTCGCCTCCACCGACCATCCTCTGCTGGCGCACATCATTCCCATCCGGCGCTGCAATCTGGCTTGCGAGTACTGCAACGAGTACGACGATTTCTCGAAGCCGGTCCCGACCGAGGTCATGTTCCAGCGCGTGGACAAGCTGGCGGAGTTGGGAACGTCGGTCATCACCATCAGCGGCGGCGAACCGCTGCTGCATCCCGAGCTCGATGACATCATCCGGCGCATTCGCAAACGCGGCATGATCGCCGGATTGATCACCAACGGCTACCTGCTGGTGGCGGAACGCATCCAGCGCCTCAACCGCGCCGGCCTGGAGTGGCTGCAGATTTCGATCGACAACGTTACCCCGGACGAGGTCTCGAAGAAAAGCCTGAAGGTGCTGGACAAGAAGCTGCGAACTGCTGGCCGAGCACGCCGATTTCCACGTGAACATCAATTCCGTGGTGGGCGGCGGCGTAAACAATCCGCAGGACGCGCTCACCATCGGCAAGCGCGCGCTGGGCCTGGGTTTCAGCTCCACCATCGGCATCATTCACGACGGCGTCGGGGCAGCTGCAGCCGCTGAAGGATGAGGAGCGCCGGGTGTACCACGAGATGAAGTCGATGGAGAAGAGCAGCTTCACCCGCATCAACGGCTTCCAGGACAACATCGCGCAAGGCCGGCCCAATCAGTGGCGCTGCCGCGCCGGCGCGCGCTATCTCTACATTTGCGAAGACGGCCTGGTGCACTACTGCTCGCAGCAGCGCGGCTATCCCGCCATTCCGCTGGAGAAGTACACCGTCGATGACATTCGCCGCGAATATCTTTCGGAAAAAACCTGCGCGCCCAACTGCACGGTCTCCTGCGTCCACCAGGTGTCGGTGTTCGACTCGTGGCGCGCGCCGCAGTTTCCCGCTCCGGCCGCGGTCGGGCCGGGTTCCGGCGACCTGATTCAAATCAGCTAAAAGCATCCCGACCCGCGTAGGGGCGGGTGCCCCCACCCGCCCAGCCGGGCAGGGCCCGGCAAGCTTTGCACGCCCAAACCCTGGGCGAGCTGCGCTCGCCTGCCCGGACGAGGGCGTCCGGGCCTACGTGGGTCGGATTTCCATATATCATTGCGAAACGGTGGCACTATGGACAAACGACAGTTCCTGAAAACTTCTGGCGTTCTTATCACCGGCGGCGTACTGTCGCGCCTGGTGAATGCAGAGCAACAATCCGCACCCCGGACGAATTGGTCCGGCAACTACCAATACAGTACCGACCGGTTGCATCTTCCCAAGACGGTGGAGGAAGTTCAGCAGGTCGTGAAGAAGTGCAGCAAGCTGCAAGGCGCTGGGCGCGCGCCATTCTTTCAACGGGATCGCCGACAGCACGGAAAATCAGATCTCGCTGAAGCTTCTCGATCAGATGACGCTCGACCCAAAGTCGCGCACTGTCACCGTCGGCGGGGGTGTCACCTACGGCCAGCTTGCTCCCTACATCGATGGCCAGGGTTTTGCCGTGCACAACCTGGCCTCGTTGCCGCATGTTTCCGTCGCGGGCGCATGCGCCACTGCCACTCATGGTTCGGGCAGCAAGAACGGGAACCTGTCAACGGCTGTCTCGGCGATGGAAATCGTCACGGCTGATGGCGAAGTCGTGACCCTGTCCCGGCAAAAAGATGGTGACCGGTTTCCCGGCGCAGTGGTGGCACTGGGCGGGCTGGGCGTCGTCACCAAGGTCACGCTCGAGGTGCAGCCAACCTTCCAGGTGAGGCAAGTGGTTTACGAAAATCTGTCTCTGGCGCAACTGGAGAAACATCTTGACGATATTTTTGCCAGTGCCTACAGCGTCAGTCTCTTCACCGACTGGCAAAATCATCGCGCCACTCAGGTCTGGATAAAGCGGCGCGTCGAACCCGGGGAGTCTTTCGAATTCGCGCCGGAGTTTTATGGGGCGAAGCTCGCAACCCAGAAACTTCACCCCCTGGCCGGACATTCCGCGGAAAATTGCACCGAGCAGATGGGAATTCCGGGTCCGTGGTACGAACGGCTGCCGCATTTCCGCATCAACTTTACGCCCAGCAGCGGAGCGGAGTTGCAAAGCGAGTTTTTTGTCCCCCGCGACCGGGGATATGAAGCCATTCTGGCGGTGGAAAAGCTGCGGGACCGCGTCGGGCCCCATCTCTTTATCTCGGAGTTGCGCACCATTGACGCGGACCATCTTTGGATGAGCACTGCCTACCAGCGGCCGTCCATGGCGATTCACTTCACGTGGAAACCGGAATGGCCTGCGGTCAAACAGTTATTGCCGGTGATCGAAGAACAGCTGGCGCCCTTTGACGCGCGGCCGCACTGGGCCAAGCTCTTCACCATGCCGCCTGCGCGGCTGAAATCGCTCTACGCGAAATTGCCGGATTATCAGGAACTCCTCAAGCACTACGATCCGCGGGGCAAGTTCCGCAATGAATTTCTGAACACTAATATTTACGGTGGATAGGAATGTATGGTGCCGAGTTGCCTAGTCACCGTATTGGCGGCTCAAGTACTTGCCAACATCGGTCTGCAGCTGGCCGTAGTCATCGTGGATGGTGGCCCGCAGGGCCGATTCGGTGGAATTCCCCTCAGCCAGCCGTTGCAGGATGCGCTGCAGTTCGCTCATGCCCTGGGTGTCGATGATGAATTGCACCGCGGCGAGAGACTCGTCGTAGGCCAGCATGGCCTCCAGGCCCGAAAAGCGCATGAAGCTGCGTTCCAGCGCGTTGAATGGAATTTCCTGCTGCGCCTTGAAGAGTTGGGCCAGGCGGCGTCCGCGCGACGACAATGATTTCGGCTCCATGGCCTGCGCGATGCCCTCGTTCAACCACTGCGGACAGCGCCCCCCGGATAGCTGGTTGATAAAGGAGTGCGCCAGTTCATGCTTCAGCACGCGTGACAGTTCAGGTGTGACCGAACTCATCCCGTTGACCGGAATGCGCAGCTTGCCATCGTTGACCGCGCCCGCCCATGAGGGTGACTGGGTGACGTCGAAAAAAGTCTGGTCGGTGTAGAGGATGACGGCAATACTGCCGCGCGGGGCCACGCCGAGATCGCGCACCAGGTCGCCATAGTGCGACTCCAGGGTGGAGACCAGATCGCGGCGCAATGACTCGGGCGTCTGCCGGCCTTCATATTTCAGGGTGAAGTGACTGCTTTCGTTCTGCGTGTACTCCGACTCCGCGCTGGCATCGCGCTGCGCCTTCTCCAGATATTTCTGGACCTGGGCATCGGGACGAAGCTGCAGAGACCGCTTCCAGCTGCGGATGGCGTCCTTGTTGCGGTCGCTGGCATACTGCGCATAGCCCAGGATGGCCAGCGTGTCGGGTGAATCGGGCGCGATTCGCACCGCGCGTTCCGCGTAGGGCAGGGCTTCAACCGCGTTTCCGGTGCGCAGCAGCAGCGCAACGTAATAATTCAGGATCGTGGGATTCTGACTGTCAAAGCGCAGCGCGGTTTCAAAATAGGTCCGGGCCCTGCTGAAATTGGTTTGCTCCATCTCGTGCTTGCCGGCGATGAAATACGCGGCGGCGGTCACAGGTCCGTTGCCTTGTTGCTCGATCGCGGCCAGCGCGTCGCCGTCCACCTTGCCGTCGTGGACAATCTTGCTGCTGACCCCCGGCTCACTCTTCATATTGTCGGCAGGCGTGAGTGAGGGAACATCCTCGGAACCCTTGCCGGCGGAGGAGGCCCGTTCAGGACGGATTCCCCCGGCCTCGACACGTTCGACTAATGATTTCGGAATTGCGTAAGAGTCTTCGCCGACTTCATACTCCAGGTGGGAGCCGTTCTCGCGGACCTGATCGGCGTAGATGGTGCGGCCATTCTTCAGGCGGATCACTTCCGCGGAAGCGCCGGCTGCGCCCAGAAACAGGCCCGATGATAGTAGGAGGATGACAGAAGCCCGCACTATGGCGCATTCTAGCAACAGGGGTGAAGCCCAGCCTACGTGACCAAGGTAATCAGAACTATTCCAGTGCAGGCGCTGGCGCTGTGTTCGCTGGCGTTGGCCTTGTTGGCGGCGCCGTCGAGCAGCGCACAAGCTCCAGCGGTTGCCCCGGCGCCGCCTTCCACCGCTGCGGTCTCGATCCCGCCAGAACACTCCGCCGAAGCCCTCTATTTGCGGCTGCGCAGCGTGGGACTCGACAAATCGCGGGTCTATCACATTCGCGAAGTGACGCTGGAGCGCGCCGCCTTTCACATCACCTTTGACGATGGCACCATCGCTTTCACCGAGGATGTCGCCGGCCACGTCACCGGGGCTTTTTTTGAAGGCGAGGGCGAAGTGCTGCTGATTCCCAGCAACCAGGCGGAGCGGGCCTCCATGACGCTGTTCACCGGGGCGGCCATCCTGGAAGAAAAATTTGTTACCGGATATTTTCGTTTCAATGACGACACCTTTGCCGAGTTGCAGCCGGCGCTCCGTCCGGCCGAGGACGCGCAGGAGTTTCTCACCCAATGGGACTCCGCCGCCCACAACCTGGCTCAGCTCGACGCTTTGCGGCTGCTTCTCAGCTTCAGTAATGCCCTGCCGACATCGGGCCCGGAAGGCGCAGCGCCCGCGAAATCCAAGCTGCCCGCCGACGATGACCGCATGCTGCATGCGCGCCTTCAGGGACGGACGCTCGGGACTTTTGATCTTTACTTCGACTCCCTGGCCGCGGAACAAATCTGGGCAGGCCAACAGAAGACGATCGACGGTGAAAGTTACTACGACGTGTGGAGCGCATTCGCCCTGGGCCAGCCCGGCGGCCGCTCCGGCGACGCCGCCGGCGTCATGGGAGAAGAAGCGAAGCCCGAGGCGGTGAGCGTTTCGCAGTACAAGATCCAGGCGCACGTAGCGCCGCCCACCCGGCTCGATGCCGACGCCTTCGTGCAGCTGGAGGTGCGGCAGGGCGGGCAGCGCGCCGTGCTCTTCGAATTGTCCCGCTTCCTGCAGATCAGCAAGGTCGAGGCAGACGGCCGTCCGCTGGAGTTCATTCACAACCAGGCGCTCGAAGGTACGCAGCTGGCGCGCCGCGGCAATGACCTGGTTGCCGTCATCTTTCCCCAGCCACTGCGTGCCGGTGAACAGATTGGCCTGCACTTCGTGTATGGCGGCGAGGTACTCTCCGAGGCTGGAGCCGGGCTGCTCTACGTGGGCGCCCGCGGAACGTGGTATCCGAACCGCGGTCTGGAGATGGCGAGGTTCGATTTGCAATTCCGCTATCCCGCCGGTTGGACGCTGCTCGCGACCGGCAAGCGAATTGATGGCGGCACCTGCCGACCTGCCGCCGGGAGAACAATCGAGCCATTGGGTGTCGGACCGTCCCATGCCGATTGCCGGATTTAACCTGGGCAAGTACTCACGGGTAGAGGCGCAGGCGGGCAAGATTGTGGTGGAAGCCTACGCCGCCTCGGGCGTGGAGCGCGCTTTCCCGCAAGGCACGACCCAGGCGCTGGTTTTGCCTCCACCTATCTGGCGCCCTTCCCGCGAGCTCACGCCGACCGACGAGGTCACGGTGAATACGCCTCCGCCATCTCCCGCGCGCAATGCGCAGGCGGTCGCGGATACGTCGGCGCGCGCGGTCGAGTTCTTCGCCCGCCACTTCGGTCCCTACCCCTATTCCAGCCTGGCGCTCACCCAAATGCCCGGCGAGATCAGTCAGGGATGGCCCTCGCTTATCTTCCTCTCCAGCTTTTCCTTTCTCACGCCGGCAGGAAAAATCGCATTTGCATATGAGTCCGGTGGCCAAGATCCTGAGCGATAACGTGATTGCCCACGAGACCGCTCATCAATGGTGGGGCGATCTCCTGTACTGGAAGAGCTACCGCGATCAATGGCTCTTCGAAGCCCTGGCCAACTACAGCGCCCTGCTGCTGCTCGAGTCCGACTCGCCGCAGCAGTTTCACGCGGTCATGGAGAAATACCGCGAGAACCTTCTGGTCAAGAACAAAGAGGGCTCTCCTCTGGCGGACGCGGGTCCAGTCACGTTCGGCACCCGGCTCAACTGTTCTCACTTTCCCGAGGGATATGAGGCCATCAGCTATGGCCGCGGCACCTGGCTTTTCCATATGCTGCGTTACATGCTGCGTGATGCCGCCCAGAAGAGCAGCGGTCGTTCCGCAGAGCTTTCAGACGCACAGGCGGATGCTCCCTTCTTGCGCGCGCTCAACCAGGTCAGAGAACGCTTCCAGGAAAGGGCCATCAATACCCGCGAGTTGCTTCAGGTATTCGAAGAAGAGTTGCCCCCGTCGCTGCGCTATGAAGGACGCAAATCGCTGGACTGGTTCTACGAGGGATGGATCAATGGCACGGCGCTTCCTCATCTGAAATTGCAGTCCGTGAAGTACCTGCAAAAGTCCGGGAGCGCGGTGGTCACGGGCACGATTGTGCAAGAGGATGCGCCGAAAGAACTGGTGACAGTCGTACCGGTGTATGCGGTGCTGGCAGGAAAGAATGTGCTGCTGGGCCAGGTGTTCGCCGACGGGCCGGAAACCAGCTTCCGCCTGACGGCGCCGGCGGGCACACGAAAGGTCGTACTCGATCCCTACGAGACGCTGCTGACGCGACCGTAGCGGTCTTCAGGTGGGAGCCGGGCTTCGCAGGTGCAGGCCTCGTGAGGTTTCCCGAAAATTCGCCGGTCGTCCCGAAACGACAGCGTAATCATGGTTCCCGGTCTCGTCCCAATTTTCCACTCTGCAGCGTATAACTCGCGGCCCATCAGCGTGCCGTGCGGGGAAGGGTGGCCCGCAGAAGAATGGAAAGGCAAATGCATCATGCTCCCAGAGGGGTGAAACATGCAGGCGCCAGATTCCAACCGCGCAGCCGAACCATCGGTTTGCGCTTCTCCAATCGCAGTGCACGAACCGTCCGATTCCAACCATTCTGCTGGTGGAAGATGAGGCATTCGTTCGCGAGGTGGCTTGCGAAATCCTGCGGGTTGCGGGGTACCGGGTGTTGCCCGCGCGAAATGCAGCCGAGGCGGTCCCGGCCTTCCTGGCTCATCGGGAAGAGGTGCAACTCCTGCTCACTGATGTGGTGTTGCCCGACCGCAATGGCCGCGACCTGGCGTTTGAGTTAGTGAACGCTGGGGCATGCCTTCAGGATCATTTTCATCTCGGGTTATCCGGAGAATTCAGTTACCAGAAACGGATTTCAGCAGCCCGGATGGTTCTATCTTCCCAAACCATTCTCCGCCGCTGCCCTGCTGCAAAAAGTCAATGAAGTGATGAACGAAGTTTCGAGGTAACCTTTTTCAATGTGACCTGGAGTGGATGCAGGCTTCGAGCGTCCTGCTTGCGTGGATCGGTGTTTTGTGGCGCGAGCTCGCGGAACGCGATTTTTTTGCGACGATCACAAGCCTGGCGGAGCTTCGCTCCGCTGGACAGCCGGGGGCGGCTGTCCCCACGTGGTCCGCGATGGCTGCAGCACGAGCGAGGACGCTCGCGCCCACATTGCGAATCGCTGACGCCGGCGTTTCGCTGGTTATGCGGCGGATTCGTCTCGGACGACATGTTCCGCAAGGATCGCTTCCGCCGTCTGCTCCGCCGACACCTGATAGGTTCCGTTGGCAATGGCGGCCTGAATCGCCGCTATACGCTCGCTCCGGACCTCCGGCGGGCCAGCCTGAGCCAACCGGCTGGCCCATTGCCTTTCCGGAGGCCCCTGGGCATGGTCCTGGGCGCCGTTTGTCCCGGCCTCTGCCATTGAACTCTGGTGGGTCGACCCTCCTGCTTCGGCCCCTCCGCTGGTTGGTGCGTTCGTCTCAATGCTCATGCGCTCTCTTCCTCCGCTTGAAATGCCCTGCAATTCAAGTATCGGCGGCTGATTAGAAACCTTTAATAAGCCGTGAAACCTCCTCTGGTTCGCCCGGCAACTGCTTGTCCTGGCCCAGCCGAAACTCTGCCTTTATCCGTTCGCTTGCAACCGTTACTGTATCTCCGTGACGCCGGTCCGTCCTCGAAAACGAGCTTGAACGCCCCGGCGCCTGCTCACGCTCCGCCGACCGCCCCTTTCGCAATCTCGGGGATCCGGGCCCCCCTCGCCCACTTCGGCCAGCCGGGCACGCAAACGGATCACCGCCATGGAGTGAATCTGTGAAACCCGCGACTCTCCCACTCCCAGGATGATCCCGACTTCCTTCATGGTCAGCTCTTCGTAGTAGTAAAGCGCGAGCACCTGCTGCTCTTTCTCCGGCAGCTCGGCGATGGCCCGCGCCAGCAGATGCTTCATCTCGGAGCGCAAACAAAGAAACAGCGGCGTTTCTTCCGAGTCGTCCGGCAGATATTCACACAGGTCTTCTTCCCGTCCGTCGCGCGGAGACTCGATGCGCAGACTGCCGATCTCCAGTCCGGAAATTTCTCCCAGCAGAAGTTGCAGGCCGCGCAAATCGATACCCAGTTCGGCGGCCAGCTCGGGCTCGCTGGGATTGCGTCCCAGCGACGAACGCAGGGCGTTGTTAGCTTCCTCCAGCCGCCGGGCCTTGCGCCGGAGGTCGCGCGGGCTCCAGTCCATCTCCCGCAGACTGTCCAGGATCGCCCCCCGGATACGGAACTTGGCATAGGACCCGAACTGGACATGCTTGCTGTGATCGAACTTCTGCAGCGCATCAATCAGGCCCAGCACGCCGGCATGCACCAGGTCTTCCAGGGGCACGTGGCGGGGCAGACGGTCGTGAATCCTGCGCGCGATGTAACGCACCTGCGGCAGCTGTTCCACCAGCAGACGCTCACGTTCATCATCGTTCTGCCAGCCGGCATAAGCCCGCAGGCCTGCTTCGGTCATGGGGCCTCCGTTCTAAACCGTCCGCCAGGTCGTAGTTCCGAAGCCGGAGGCTCGAGCAAATCGGGCATGCTGTGATTTGAAGCCGGTGAGGTAAGAAGCAGATTAGTGGGAGATTAGATGGGCCTGTTGCGCGGAAATCTTTCCCACTCTCAGGAAAAGGACTGAAGTGGGAAATCTGCCAGAACGCTCAATCCAAAAATGGAGGACGGGCGTCCTCGCCCGTCGCCGCCGAACCAAGATGTCCGAGACGCGCGTACTTCTCCAAGCTGTCTAAGAATTGAAGAAGCTGACCGCCCAGATGAACGGGGTTTCTCAGGGCAAGGCGGCGGGCGAGGGCGCCCGCCCTACACGATCGCGGCGCTGATATATCCTCAAGGCTGTGTCTGCCAGCCGAGGAATACGAGCAGCGTCTCAAAGCGCGCGAGGCCGGCGCCGCGCGGCAGCAGAAAATTCACATTCGACTCGGAAACCTTCGTCTGGCGCTGGTGATTGTGGCCGCAGCCATGGCCTGGGTGTCTCTCCGCGGGCAGATGTTCCCGCTGGCCTGGTTGCTCGCTCCCGCGCTGCTCTTCGTTGCGGTCACTACGGCTTATCATTCGAAGGTCCTGCGCGCTCTCGACCTGGCGCAACGTGCTGCTGCCTACTATCGCAAGGGACTGGCCCGGATGGCTGACCAGTGGCCGGGCACAGGGCAAACCGGAGAGCGCTTCGACGATCCTCATCATGTCTATGCCTCCGATCTCGACTTGTTCCGCCGGGGTGGTTTGTTCGAATTGCTTTCCGCGGCGCGCACTCGCATGGGTGAGGAGACGCTGGCGCAATGGCTGCTCGTCGCCTTCGCCACTCGATCAGATCCGGGAACGGCAGCTTGCGGTGGCTGAACTGCGGCCGCAACTCGATCTCGCCGAAGACCTGGCGGTACTGGGGGAAGATGCCAAAGTCGGGGTCCATCCCGAGGCCCTGATCCGCTGGGCGGAAGCTCCGAACCGCCTGGGTCCGCCAGGGCTGCGCTGGCTGGCCCCGGCATTGGCCGCCGGCGGCGGTCGCTTGCGTTTTCATCTGGGCCTTCTGGGGGATGGCCACTCCCCTGGTGCTGGTGGTCGATTGTCGAAGCTATGCGTGACCTACAGGTTGCGCCATCCCCTGGCAGAGGTCCTGCATGGAGCGGAACAGACTTTCCATGGCCTGGAACTACTCTCTGGAATGCTGGCGCGGCTCGAACGCCACAGCTTCCAGTCGCCGCGACTGCAGACGCTGCAACGCGAGCTCCTGTCCCACCACATGCCCGGTTCGCGTGCCCTGGCTCGACTGAACACCGTCGTCGATCTGATCGATTCCCGCGAGCACTTCATGGTGCGGACTCTGGACGCTCCCTTCATGTATTCAGTGCAGGTGGCACTGGCGGCCGAACGCTGGCGCCGCGCTCACGGGCACGCGGTGCGGAGCTGGGTGACGGCGATCGGTGAGATCGAGGCTCTCCTCTCGTTCGCGACCTACAGCTACGATCATCCTGCCGACCCCTTCCCTGAGTTCGTGGCAGGCGTCGCGCTTTTCGATGGCACCGAGATCGGCCACCCGCTGGTACCGTCGGCTACCTGTGTCCGGAACAGCGTTCGAGTGGGTGGAGATACCCGCGTGCTGCTGGTGAGCGGTTCCAATATGTCGGGCAAGAGCACGCTGCTGCGGTCTGTGGGAATCAATGTAGTCCTGGCCATGGCCGGCGCACCGGTACGGGCGCGAGCTTTGCGGCTCACTCCGCTACGGCTGGGGGCCAGCATCCGCATCAACGATTCGCTGCAGGAGGGCAGCTCGCGCTTTTATGCCGAGATCACCCGCCTGCGCAAGATTTTCGACCTGGCGGGCGGGGAGCCGGCGCTGATGTTTTTGCTGGATGAATTGCTGCAAGGCACCAACTCGAAAGATCGCCGTATCGGCGCGGAAGGGCGTGGTTCGGGCGCTGGTCGAACGCGGAGCCATTGGACTGATCAGCACCCACGATCTGGCGCTCACCGAAATCGGCGGCCTGCCGGATGGCTATCTGCACAACGTCCACTTCGAGGATGAGTTCGAAAACGGAAGGATGCAATTCGACTACAGACTGCGCGAGGGTGTGGTTACCCGGAGTAACGGCCTGGAGCTTATGCGATCGATCGGATTGGATGTGTAGTCCGCTGCGGACCGTGCAGGGAGAGGTGCCCTCATCTGCCGGGTTGAGCACAGCTCGACGATCGGGTGGCGTCACGCAGAAGTCCTACTTCCACGCTCAGACAGTCGGCCCCGCGGTGCAAGCGGAGACTCCCGCCGGCGGCCTCAAAGATAGCGCGCGCGATGCCCAGCCCCAATCGCCTCGCCATATCATCCGGCAAGTGTTCGTGATTCGGTCCAGCGGGCGATGCGCCATCGAATTCGCCGTGGCCCGACAGGATCAGCGTCAACCACGCTTCGGTGCCACGCTCTTCCAGTCTCGATCTTCAGCACCGCGCCGGGGCCTCCCGAAGCAAATCCAAATGCCAGCAGATGAAAGAGTGCATGGCGCAGGCGTTGCGCATCGAACCACACCGGACAGGGGGAGCGAGGCGAGTAACGAAACCTGCACCCCCGCCGATTGCGCCACGGGCAGCAGATCGGTGACCGCATCCTCGACCACCCAGCGGAGTTCGAGAACTTCGCCATCCTCTCCGGCCTGGCCCGCGTCAAACAGCTCACGAATGGCGGTCGCCAGCCACGACGCTTTCTCGGCCTGTTCCAGGGTCCGGCTCACGATTTCGCCATACTGTTCCGCGGTCGGGTTCTGGAGTTGCGCCAGTTCCAGGGAGCAACACAGGGTGGTGAGGGGTTGGCTCAGCTGGTGAAGCAGATCGGAGACCAACTGGCGAGGTTCGCCGTTTGCCGCCGCCGCTGGATTTTCCATGATCGTCAGTCTCATGACTCCGCGCCCGTCCCCGTGGCTGGCCCTCTTTCTGAGCGCGCGCTCAGTTCGTAGCCCACTCCGCGGATGGTATGAATCAGGTGCTTGCCGTAGCCATCGTCCACCTTGCGGCGCAGGTAGTTGACGTAAACATCGACCACGTTGGTGCAGGTATCGAAGGAGAGATTCCACACGTGCTCGATGATCATGGCGCGGGTAATGCGGCGGCCGGCGTTGCGCATGAGATATTCCAGCAGGCAAAATTCTTTCGAGGTCAGCTCAATCCGCCGCCCCGCCCGCTCCACCCGGCGTTCCACCCGGTCCAGCTTCAAATCGTCCACCGCCAGCACCGACTCTGCCGGCAAGTGGCTGCGCCGCATGAGGGCCCGGATGCGCGCCGACAGTTCGGAGAAGGAAAACGGCTTGCCCAGATAGTCGTCCGCACCCAGGTCCAGGCATTGCACCCGGTCTTCCACCCGGGTGCGCCCGGTCAGCACCAGAATCGGCATGCTCGGTTTGCGGGTGCGCAGGAAACGCAGGATGGCCACTCCGTCCAGCCGGGGCAGGTTGAGGTCGAGAACCACCAGGTCAAAGTCCAGTTCGCCCGCCATGGCGCGCGCCTGCTCACCATCGCCGGAAACGTCCACCGCGTAGTGTTCGGACTCCAACCCTTTTTTTACGAAACTGGCCAGCGCCGTATCGTCTTCCGCCACTAGAATTCGCATAAGATCAATCTAATTTGAACTGCTCTGATCTTAGTCAGGAAGCGAGCCGGGAGCAAACAATTCAGCACTGATCAAAGGTCTCGCTTTCCGGCAACGGAACTGCGGGCAGAAAGGGAACTGGCACGGCCTCGTGGAACCTGCCCCGTCACTCAGTTGCCCTTCCCGGCTTCGGCGATAAGGCGGATAATTGTCCCAAACCAGTGCGTAAGCCGAAAGGAATTTACTGGGGCGTGAATTTCTGGAGCCCAAAAACGCTCAGATCTCTGGTCCTGCCGGGAGGCATCTTCCTGCTGGCGGCCAGTGTGGTCTTTCGCGGCGCCTTCGGCACTATTCCAGCCGCTGCCGTGGTGTTTTCCTTTTATGCTGTATTTGGCGCCGGCATGCTGCTGGCCTGGCGCTTCCACTCCAGCCGCATCCTGTTCGCGCTTGCTACTTTGTTTCTGGGCCACCGCGCCCTGGAATTTTTTTCTTCGGGCCGCATCGCTTCCGCCGGACCCGGCCGGATCGCCCTCGAAGCCGTTGCCTTTCTGCTGCCGTTGAACTTTGTTGCCTTCTCCGTATTTCGCGAACGAGGACTGGTTTTCCCGGCCATTCTGCCCCGGCTGGCGCTGTTGTTCTTCGAGTCGGTTTTTGTCGCCATCATTTGCCGCCCCGGAGAAACCATCGCCCCCGGGTTCTTGCATCCCCGGTTTCTCGGGCACTTTTCCGGGACGCCCCTCCCTACCCTGGCCGTGCTGGCCTTCGCCGCCGCCTTCGGGATCCTGCTGGTGCGCTTCCTGCTCTATCGCCAACCCACGGAGAGCGGCCTGCTATGGGCGCTGCTGGCGGCGTTTCTTTCCTTTCAGGTTGGGGCGGTAGGACCGGCGGCAACCGCTTACGTGGCGACCGCAGGGCTGATTCTGATCAGTTCCATCATCGAGAATTCTTACTTTTTGGCTTACCACGACGAACTGACCACGCTGCCAGCGCGCCGCGCTTTCAATGACGCCCTGTTCCATCTTGAAGAACCGTACGCGGTTGCCGTCGTGGACATCGATCACTTTAAAAGAGTTCAACGACACCTACGGGCACGAGACCGGCGACGAGGTGCTGCGCATGGTGGCAGGCAAACTCGCCGGCGTCACCGGCGGGGGCCGCGCTTATCGCGTGGGCGGAGAAGAATTTTCCATCCTGTTTCCGGGGAAGACGGCCAAAGACGCGATGCCTCACCTGGAGTTGCTCCGCTCCGTAATCGAAGTTTCCACTTTCCGCGTGCGCGCAGGACAGGAGCGCCGCCGCGCTCCGGAAGCACGCCGGCGGACGTCGGCCAGTCAGCAGACTCAGGCATTCTCGGGCCAGATTTTCGCGGCCAGGATTTTCGCGGCCACGACCGGCGAAGCTCTGAACGCCGGACGCAAGGCGCGCCGGGCTCCCGCGCCCAGAAGGACAACCCGCCTGACCGGCTCGAGCGATGGAACCCCGAGCACCGAAATCTCGGTGACGGTCAGCATCGGCGTGGCTGAACCCAGGGCCCGAATTCGCGCGGTCGAGGATGTAATCCAGGCCGCGGACCAGGCCTTGTACCGGGCCAAACAGTCGGGACGCAATCGAGTGGAGTTTGCGGCCATCGCTCGCGTGGCCAAGCTCAAGCGCAACATCGCTTGAAATGCAAATTGGTTGCGACGACCAACCGGACGATCCGCGTGAACTCGGCAACAGGCGGAAAGACGTCAGGGCCGCGGGGCCTGCGCGCTGATCCAATTTTCAACCTCGGTATGCAGCACATCCAAGCGGAAGCGGGCCACTGCCGACCACTTCATCGTGAAACGCGCGCAAATCGAATTTGCTGCCCAGCTTCTGCCGGGCTTCTTCGCGTAGTCTCAAAATTTCCAACTGTCCCAGCTTGTATGCCAGGGCCTGCCCCGGCCAGGCAATGTAGCGGTCCACTTCGGTTTGCACATTGGGCTCGTCCATCGCGGTGTAGCGATGGAAAAAGTCCACCATCTGGTCCCGCGACCAGTGCTTCTCGTGGACTCCGGTATCGATGACCAGCCGGATGGCGCGCCACATCTCGTTTTCCAGCCGTGCCATAGTCGCTGTAAGGGTCTTCGTAAAAGCCGATTTCCTTGCCCAGCCTCTCCGAGTACAGCGCCCAACCTTCGATGAACGCGGTGTAGTCGCCGTTTTTGCGGAACGCAGGCAGATCTTTCAACTCCTGACCGATGGAAATTTGCAGGTGATGTCCGGGCACGCCTTCGTGGTACGCGATGGCCTCGATGTTCAAGGTCAGACGATGCTCCGGGTCCCACTCGTTCACATTAATATGTCCGGGACGCGAACCGTCCTGCGCGCCAGGCATGTAATCCGCCGGGACCGCATTCTTGGCACGAAACGGGTCCATGGGGATGACCTCGAGCTTGTTTTGCGGCAGGCGTCCGAAGAGCTGGGGCAGTCGCTTCTCCATCTGCCGCGTGTACTTTGTATAGAGGTCCAGGACTTGCTCGCCGGAAGTCGCATAGAACCTGCGATCGTCCTTGATATGTTCGTTCAGGCTGGCCAGGTCTTTGAAGCCCAGCTTGTGGGCCAGGGCCAGCATCTCGGCCTCAGTCTCGGCCACCTGCTTGAGTCCGATCTGGTGGATCTCTTCGGGAGTCAGGTCGGTGGTCGTCATGCGTTTGACTTGAAAACGATAGCGCTCGGCGCCGTCGGGCAGCGCCCATACTCCCGGCTCGGTGCGGCCATGAGGCGCATAATCGTCACGCACAAAGGCGACGAAACGCTTGTAGGCCGGAAGAATCTCGCTCATTGATCGCGGCCAGCACCGCCAAGCGCAGCCGCTTCTGATCAGCCTCGGAAATGCCGGCAGGAAATGTCTTCAGCGGCTTGGCAAAGGGGCTGGAGTCAGCCTCGGTGTTGGCGATCTCCTGAGTCTGCGGCACCACTTTTTCCAGCAGGTAACGGGGCGGCATCAACCCGTCTTTCATTCCCTGACGCATGTTGGCGGTCACTTGCTCCAGCATCCCGGGGACCTGATGCAATCGGGAGAGGTAGTCGTCGTAGTCCTTCACGCTGTTGAAAGGCGTCAACGTCACCAATTCCAAAAGGCTGAGATGCGGGCCGTCCATCTGATTGACCGGCATCTCCCAGGGCTTGAAGCGCCCGCCTGCAATGTCCTGGCGCAGGTTTCGGATCATCAACTCGCGGCTCAGCGTATCCTGGGCAGACAATCCAGCCGGATCAATGGCCTCGAAGCGGGCCAGAAACTTGCGTCTGGCTTCTTCGTCGGACCGATAAAACTTCGGAGACCGGTCGGTAAGACGATCGTTGTAGCGGTTGTCCCCCAACGATGTTGCGGATTCGGGGTCGGATCGCAGCTCGTACTGCCATTCCTCGTCGAATAGCGAAAGCAGTTGGGTCTCGCCGGCCCTCGATGTCGGCGGCGCTTTCCTGCGGCCGGCGAGTTCTGCGCCCGCAAGGTACCGGGCAACAATGCGATTGCAATTAGAACCGCAAAACCACAGCTCTCGGGCTACACCAATGTTCATCATTGTCTCCCGATGCTTAGCGTCCGCCTTGCCGATAGGAGGGCGGGACGCCGGCGCTACAGTTTTCTCGATTGGCCAGGTGAGTCTCTACGGCCCGGCTTGATGTCGCCAGCGGATATTCTATACATTAGCGCACGATTGCAGGGCTTCGCCCGGGCAATGGGTCAGTTTCGTGATATGACACGGCAAGTGCATAAACCACGAGGGACACCAAGTATCACGAAGGCTTTGTGTTCCAGGGTTTCTTTCGTGTACCTTCGTGCCCTTCGTGGTTCATGGTCTCCAAACTGAACCACTGCATTCGCCCGTCGAAGCTGTCGAGCGGCACCGTGCTGTGAGACGATAAAGGACGTACGAGAGCGCGACCATTCATGACCAACAGCAGTGTCCGAAGAATTCGAGTCATCGATTCCCATACCGGCGGCGAGCCCACACGGCTGGTAGTCAGCGGCGGCCCTGACCTGGGAAGCGGGCCGCTCAGCGCTCGTCTGGAACGATTCCGCGCCGAACACGACGATTTCCGTTCCGCAGTGGTAAATGAGCCGCGGGGTTCAGACGTGATGGTCGGCGCTCTGTTGTGTGAACCGGTGGACCCGGGCTGCGCCGCCGGCGTGATCTTCTTCAACAATGTGGGATACCTGGGCATGTGCGGGCACGGCACCATTGGACTGGTCGCGACACTCTCCTACATGGACCGCATCAAGCCCGGCGAGCATCGCATCGAGACTCCGGTGGGCACGGTCAGCGCCATCCTCCACGATAGCGGTGAAGTGACGGTAAATAATGTCCCGAGCTATCGCAGCGCGGCGAAGGTCGCCGTCGATGTTCCGGGCTTTGGACCGGTATGCGGCGATGTTGCCTGGGGGGAAACTGGTTTTTTCTGGTCGAGGCCCAGGGCCACGAACTCGTGCTCAACAGTGTGGAAGTCTCTAACGAACTTTACCTGGGCAATCCGCCAGGCATTGCACGCTCAACCAAATCACAGGCGCGAACGGGGAGGAGATCGACCACATCGAACTGTTCGGTCCCTCGCAACAGCCCGGAGTCAACAGCAGGAATTTCGTCCTGTGCCCGGGCAAGGCTTATGACCGATCGCCATGCGGCACCGGGACCAGCGCCAAGCTGGCGTGCCTGTATGCCGACGGCAAGCTGCGCGAAGGCCAGGTGTGGAAACAGGAAAGCATTGTCGGCAGCGTGTTTGAAGGCAGTATTAAGGTGCGCGACGGACAAGTCCATCCCAGCATCAAGGGATCTGCGTTCGTTAATGCAGACGCGAACCTGGTCCTCGACCCGCGCGATCCATTCTGCATGGGCATTCGGACGGCGTTGCATGACCGCGCTCGCCTACGACGTGGTGGTGGTTGGAGCGGGCATCGTCGGCGCGGCTTGCGCGGAAGAGTGCACCCGCCAGGGCTTGCGGGTGGCAATCATCGACCGTGATGTAGATCGGAGGCGGCGCCACCGCTGCCGGCATGGGCCACATCGTCGTCATGGACGACTCCGAAGCCCAGTTCGCTCTCACCCGCTACTCGCAGCAACTCTGGCAGCAGTTGCGTCCGGAGCTTCCTGCTGACGTCGAATACGAACCGTGCGGAACGATTTGGGTGGCAGCCGACGACGAGGAGATGGCCGAAGTGCGGCGCAAGCAGAATTACTACGGCCAACGCGGAGTTCGCAACCGAGGTGCTCGATCCCCAAACCCTGGAGCGTCTCGAACCCAATTTGCGCAAGGGCATGGCCGGCGGCCTGCTCGTGCCCGAGGACGTCGTGTTGTATCCTCCCTGCGCCGCACGCTTCTTGATCGAACGCGCACAGGCGGCCGGCGCAAAACTTCATCTTGGCAGTTCGGTTTCACAGATCGGAAAAGGGGTGGTTCGCCTCGCCGACGGTACGGAGTTTTCCGCGGCTGCCATCGTCAACGCGGCCGGAGCCTGGGCATCCGCGCTTACTCCGGGCTTGAGCGTCAAGAAACGGAAAGGCCATCTGGCGATTACCGATCGCTACCCTGGATTCGTCCGTCACCAACTGGTTGAGTTGGGATACCTGAAAAGCGCGCATTCCTCCGCCGCCGATTCCGTGGCTTTCAATGTGCAACCCCGCAGGACCGGACAGATTCTCATCGGCTCATCGCGCCAGTACGGGGCGGAACACGGAGAAGTCGATAACGGCATTCTCGCTCGCATGCTGCGACGCGCGCAGGAGTACATGCCGAAGTTGGCGGAGCTGTCCACCATCAGAGTGTGGACTGGATTTCGCGCCGCGACTCCCGACAAGCTGCCGCTCATCGGCCCCTGGCCGGGAGACCCAACCTTATTTCTCGCCACCGGCCACGAAGGACTGGGAATTACTACGTCCCTCGCGACTGCGCGGCTGCTGGTCGATCAGATTGCTCGGCAGAAATCCTGCCATCCCGGTCGAGCCGTATTTGCCCTCTCGGGTCCCGGCGGAGCACGCCTATGCCTGAGCCGATCACGGTCACCGTCAACGGGACGTTCGATTGCTGTGCCTCCCGGCGCGACGGTCGCTGTGGCCATTGTGCTGGCGGGCGCGGCGTGTCGCAAATCCGTCAGCGGAGAAACGCGCGGCCCGCTGTGCGGAATGGGAATTTGTTTTGAATGCCGCGCCGTCATACGGGGAGCTACATTGCCGCACTTGCCAGATAACTTGCCAGCCCGGCATGGAAGTCAGGACCGATGAGTAGCTTAACCAGAATGCAATTCGACGTGCTGGTCGTCGGAGGAGGCCCCGCTGGCCTCGCCGCGGCCGCGCGCGCGGCCGAGTGCGGGCTGCAGGTGGGACTCGTGGATGACAATCCCGCGCTCGGCGGACAGATCTGGCGTGGCGAAGCCGGGACCACCGCATCCGAGGCCGCTCATTGGCACGCCCGGCTGCAGGCTGCCGGTGCAAGCGTGCTGTGCGGGAGCCGGGTGTTTCATCAGCCTGAGCCGGGAACGCTGCTGGCGGAAGGGCCGGCTGGTGCTCTCGAACTGAAGTACAGGAAATTGATGTTGGCCACCGGCGCCAGAGAACGATTCCTCCCTTTTCCCGGCTGGACTCTTCCCAACGTCATGGGCGCGGGCGGGCTGCAAGCGATGGTGAAATCCGGCCTCCCCATTGCGGGAAAACGAGTGGTGGTCGCGGGCAGCGGTCCGCTGCTTCTGGCGGTGGCAGCGTACTTGCGCCAGCACGGCGCCGAAATTCCCATCATTTGTGAGCAAGCTTCATGGAGTTCACTGACCGGCTTCGGTCTGACGCTTTTGCGTCAGCCGCAAAAAATCCGTCAGGGATTCTCTTTGCGAAAACAACTTTCGGGGATTCCCTTCGCAGCCAATTCCTGGCCAGTGTCTGCTCGAGGGCAAGCCGCCATCGAAGGAAGTCGTGATCTCGCAGGGTGGTAAAAGTAAAACCGTTGCGTGCGACTACCTGGCCTGCGGATTTCACCTGGTGCCCAATAGCGAACTGGCGGCGCTGCTGGGATGCCGGGTGCAGGATGAGCTGGTGCAGGTGGATGATTATCAGCAAACCTCGGTCCCGGGAATTTTCTGTGCCGGCGAACCCACCGGTATCGGCGGCCTTGAGCTATCGCTGGTCGAAGGCCAGATCGCCGGCCTCGCCGCCGCTGGCCGCAACGCTGCGGCCCAGCCGCTGTTCGCGGAGCGCGAACAACTGAGAAGATTCGCCCGCGTGCTCGACCGTACATTCTACTCTGCGCGCCGAACTGCGAGGCTTGCCTCTTCCTGAAACCATTGTGTGCCGGTGTGAAGACGTTACCTGCTCACGTCTGGCTCAATACACTTCCTCGCGCGCCGCCAAATTGCATACTCGCTGTGGAATGGGCCCGTGCCAGGCCCGTATCTGCGGGCCCGCAACCGGCTTCCTGTTCGGCTGGGCGCAGGACTCGATTCGGCCGCCCATTTTTCCCACTCGTTTCGAAAATCTCGTAACATCTAATCCGGAAGTTGAGCACGGGGCAACCACAGGAGGCCGCGGATGATCTGGAAAGGCGTGATGCCAGCAATTACCACTTGTTTCGATGAGGCCCTGCAGATCGACCATGGCTTCGTGGCCGAACATTGCCGGTGGCTGCTGGACAATGGTTGCAGCGGAGTCGTGGTACTGGGTTCTTTGGGCGAAGGCGCAACTCTCTCGTTCGACGAACGAGTCGCAATCGTGCGGACGGCGGTTAAAGCCGTGCACGGCCGCGGCCCGGTCGTGGCTTCGATTTCCGCGCTCTCTACCGCCGAAGCCGAGGCCCAGGCCAAAGCCGCGGCCGATGCAGGATGCGACGCGCTCATGGTGCTTGCCACCCTACGTCTATCAGGGCGATTGGCGCGAAATGAAGGCCCATGTGTCGGCTGTGTTCGCGGCCACTCCGCTTTCGTGCATGCTGTACAACAATCCCGTGGCTTACGGCACCGATTTTCTTCCCGAGCAGATTCAGGAACTGGCGGCGGAACACGGAAATCTGGCCGCAGTGAAAGAATCCAGCACGGACGTCAGGCGAGTCGCGGCCATTCGTACTCTGCTGGGAGATCGTCTCGCGATTTTCGTCGGCGTGGATGACGCGATCGTGGAAGCGATCTCGGTCGGAGCCACGGGTTGGATCGCCGGCCTGGCCAACGCTCTGCCGCGTGAATCCGTCGAACTCTTCAACGATGCCATCAACGCTGAGCCTGAAAAGGCCTTCGAGCTGTACCGCTGGTTCCTGCCCCTGCTGCGCTTGGATACGGTCCCCAAGTTCGTCCAGCTGATCAAGCTGGTGCAGGCCGAAGCAGGCATGGGAAATGCGCGTGTCCGACCGCCGCGACTGGAGTTAGTCGGCGAAGAATTGCAAGACACGAAGCAACTTATCCGGCATGCCTTGCAGACCCGGCCGCAAACCATCAGCAGCACGGTGCCGAGCGCAAAGTGAGCCGATGGGTGCCCCACCCTCGTCGCGTTCTGTGCGAAAGGGTGGGTCGCTGTCCCTACTTCGGATACCAATCCAGCAAGCGGACTTCAATGCCGGTCCCTTCCAGTGCTTTCTGAAAAACAGCGAGATCGGAGCCGCGATAGTGATACGGAATGACAACCTTGGGATGGAATGCCTTGACCGCCTCAGCGGCCTCGTCGGGCGGCATGGTGTAGGGCAGATTCATGCACACGAAGGCCACGTCGATGTTCTTGAGGGCGCGCATCTCGGGAACGCCTTCGGTGTCTCCTGAAAAGTAAAAACGCTTGCCGCCGTAAGTGAGGACGTAGCCGTTGCCGCGTCCCTTGTCATGAAAAAGTTTTCCCGGCGCGGGGCCGCGCTTCAGGTTGTAGGCAGGGATGGCCTCGATGGTCCAGTCCTGCCAGGTCTTGCTTTCTCCATTGGCAATGGGCTTGGCGGTGGTCACGGTCTGGACCACGGCGGGCGGCGCCAGTATCTCGGTCCCGGCCTTGCTGATTTCCTTGATTGCATCAGGATCCATGTGGTCGCCGTGTATGTCGGTAATCAGGATGAGGTCGGCTTTCGGCTGCCCAGAAAAGTTTGCAGGCTTGGCGGGATCGAGATAGATGATCTTCCCTCCCGCCTCAATGAGCGTGCTGGCATGATTCAGCGGGGTGATCCTGACCGGCCCCGCCGATGTGGGAAAGACTTGCGTCTGGGTCGCGGAATATGCCAGCGGAGACAAAGCGAGGAGATAGCAGACGAGACCTGGAATCAGTTTCATGGTTGACCTCATGGCCCGAAGGCCGGGTTTTTCTTTTTACCGTGTGGGTCGGACACTCCTGTCCGACGCCTTTGACTTCGACTCTGACTGTAATATCAGGACTTACTTGTAAGGACAGGCGGGAGATAGATGCGATCCGCAGTCCGCGCCCACTTCTCGCAAAAAACGCGAGAAATGGGGCACCCTCGTTTCTTCATTTCTTTCTACAGCTTGATCGTCTTCCCAGTTCTGGCCGCTTCGTAGATACCCATCATGATGGTCAAGTCGCGCACTCCCTCTTCTCCGGGCGTAAGCGGCTCTTTGTTCTCCATCACGCAGCCGGACATGTGGTCCATCTCGAGGGCAAAGTGATCGCGCACGGGAAGCAGGCGCTCTTCGGTGGTGTTGCCGTGGTGCACGTACATGCGCAGGCCGGTGTACTGGGTCGCCGGCTCGAGCTCGAACCAGCCCTTGGTGGTGACCACGCGATACCGATTTTGTCCCGAGTAGCCGTAGCTCGAAGTGCAGTTGGCCAGGATTCCACTGGGGAAGCGCAGCTGAAAATTTATCGTCTCCTCTACTTCCTTGAAGCGCACGTCGCCCGGCGTGGTGTACATCATGGCGTTGATCTCGCTGGGTTCCTCTCCGGTTATGTAGCGCGCTGCCTGCAGGGAGTAGATGCCGATGTCCATCAGCGATCCGCCTCCCGCGAGCGCTTTGTTGAGCCGCCATTGGGTAGGGTCGCCGATGTTGAAGCCGTGATCCGCCAGAATGACCTTGGTCGGCCCCAGTTCCTGCTGGCGCGCCATGCGGATCGCCTCCTGGTTGTACGGTTCATAACGGCAGCGGTAGGCCACCATCAGTTTTCGATTGGCCTTGCGTCCGGCATCGACCATCTGCTGACAGTCGGCGGGCGTGTTGGCCATGGGCTTTTCCGAGAGCACATGCTTGCCGGCCTGGAGCCCGCGAATCGTGTACTCGGCGTGCATCCCGTTGGGCAGCACGATGTAGATGATGTCAACTTCCGGATTGTCCCGGATGGTGTCGTAGTTCTGATAGTTGTAAATATTCTTCCGGATTCACGCCGTAACGCAGAGCCAATTTGTTGGCTTTGTCGGGATGGCCGCTGACAAAGGCCACCACCTTCGACTTCTCGCATTTCGCAAACGCCGGCAGGATCTGGTTGATGGCCAGACTGCCCAGGCCGACAATGGCCCACCCTAATTTCTTTCCCGGCGGATCCGGCACCTCCAGTGCCTCGGCGCTCTTCAAGAGCATCCCGGCAAGATTGGCTACCGCCAGACTTTGGCCAACTTTGGTGATGAATCCCCGGCGAGTGATTTCCCTGGCGAATGAATCAGACACGTTCAGACCTCCGGTGGAGATGGGCCATTTGAGCGGCGACAGTTTACAGCACTCGCCCGCAACGCATGCTGAAAATACAACCGTGCTGGGTTGGGACGAGGGTAGCGCCCCAGGGTTCGCAATGGATTTGGGGGCGGGTGGCCAACATTTCGCGACCCGCGATTCACTTCGTTTCGAGAAATTGCCTTACCATGCTCAGGCTGAAGCTGGCGGGATCCAGCGGTCGTCGATGAAAGGCGAGATCACCAGGACTGGTGGCTGCTACCCAACGCACAGAAGGAAAATCGGGTCGTGGCAAAATCCATTCCCGCCTCAACTTCGTAAACACCCCCTTGCGTTCCAGCGCATTGATCTGGTATAAACAATTCACCGAGAGCAGTGTGTGGCTAGCCGGGCGTATTTTGTGAAACTCTCGTCGCTCGTCCGGCATCTAATAAAATACAGGTTAATCCTGCAAATCAGTCCCGGCCACGGGGCTTCATTCGGGGACAAGGTTCCTCGAAGGGTTGAATGCGTTGTTCGCAGAAACCTCCAAGTGATCTTTTATCAAACTGATGCTCTTCCGCCTCGGCTTGTGCCGAAATGGCATAGGCGCGTAGTGGGAGGAAGATGCGTTTTGTCGCGTGCGCAGAGCTCCTCTTAATCGATTGATTGGAGTGACTTAGCTCCCCGACTGTGGAAAACAGGTGGATATCCTGTGCCAGCGTGGGTTGACAGTGGCCGCGCAAGACGCGTAGTTTGTACAAGTTTCGAGGACAGGCAGGTTTGTGTAGATCGCGAGCGATCGCTCGCGCCACACATGCAAGTCTGCTCTGAACTGAAAGCGCCCGCTCAGGCGGTAGCGGATCGGTTCTTTGACAACTAGGTTGAACGTGCCAGTCGTGAGAGGAAGGCTCGGGTTGAAATCCGAGCGATCTCACAAGATAGATCCACCATGCCTCTTCGAGGGCGTGGTGGCAGTCTGCCAACTACCCGTCGGCAGACGACAGGTTTCAAATGAGAGTTTGATCCTGGCTCAGAATCAACGCTGGCGGCGTGCCTAACACATGCAAGTCGAACGAGAAAGTGGAGCAATCCATGAGTAAAGTGGCGACCGGGTGAGTAACACGTGACTAACCTACCTTCGAGTGGGGGATAACCTCGGGAAACCGGGGCTAATACCGCATAACATCTTTGGAGTGGAAATTCTGGAGATCAAAGGAGCAATTCGCTGGAAGAGGGGGTCGCGGCTGATTAGCTAGTTGGCGGGGTAACGGCCCACCAAGGCAAAGATCGGTAGCCGGCCTGAGAGGGCGCACGGCCACACTGGAACTGAAACACGGTCCAGACTCCTACGGGAGGCAGCAGTGGGGAATTTTGCGCAATGGGGGAAACCCTGACGCAGCAACGCCGCGTGGAGGATGAAGTCCCTTGGGACGTAAACTCCTTTCGACCCGGACGATAATGACGGTACGGGTGGAAGAAGCCCCGGCTAACTTCGTGCCAGCAGCCGCGGTAATACGAGGGGGGCAAGCGTTGTTCGGAATTATTGGGCGTAAAGGGCGCGTAGGCGGTGCGGTAAGTCACCTGTGAAACCTCTAGGCTCAACCTAGAGCCTGCAGGCGAAACTGCCGTGCTTGAGGGTGGGAGAGGTGCGTGGAATTCCCGGTGTAGCGGTGAAATGCGTAGATATCGGGAGGAACACCTGTGGCGAAAGCGGCGCACTGGACCACATCTGACGCTGAGGCGCGAAAGCTAGGGGAGCAAACAGGATTAGATACCCTGGTAGTCCTAGCCCTAAACGATGGATGCTTGGTGTGGCCGGTACCCAATCCGGCTGTGCCGAAGCTAACGCGATAAGCATCCCGCCTGGGGAGTACGGTCGCAAGGCTGAAACTCAAAGGAATTGACGGGGGCCCGCACAAGCGGTGGAGCATGTGGTTCAATTCGACGCAACGCGAAGAACCTTACCTGGGCTCGAAGCACAGTGGACCGGGGTAGAAATATCCCTTTTCGCAAGAACTGCTGTGGAGGTGCTGCATGGCTGTCGTCAGCTCGTGTCGTGAGATGTTGGGTTAAGTCCCGCAACGAGCGCAACCCTTATCGTTAGTTGCCAGCGAGTCAAGTCGGGCACTCTAGCGAAACCGCCCCGGATAACGGGGAGGAAGGTGGGGATGACGTCAAGTCCTCATGGCCTTTATGTCCAGGGCTACACACGTGCTACAATGGTCGGTACAAACCGTCGCAAACCTGCGAAGGGGAGCTAATCGGAAAAAGCCGGCCTCAGTTCGGATTGGAGTCTGCAACTCGACTCCATGAAGCTGGAATCGCTAGTAATCGCGGATCAGCACGCCGCGGTGAATACGTTCCCGGGCCTTGTACACACCGCCCGTCACATCACGAAAGTGGACTGCACTAGAAGCCGGTGAGCCAACCGCAAGGGGGCAGCCGTCCAAGGTATGGTTCATGATTGGGGTGAAGTCGTAACAAGGTAGCCGTAGGAGAACCTGCGGCTGGATCACCTCCTTTCTAGAGAGAACGTCACGGCACTTCCGCGGTTCCACCCTTTCATAAGCTTTCGGCTTCTAGCAAACGGTGGAAATTAAACATACGGAGGACGTTGCCGTGTACCCTGTCCCGCTTCTTGATAACCCGCAAGGGAAAACCTGTGAAGTGGAATAGGAAACCCGTTCGGACCTCTCTTGCTCGAGTCCTATCCGCATGATGGTCAGTCCCGGCTTAGCTGGGATGTACGTTCAACCTTGTCCTCGAAAAAATATTGAGCTTCTGGCTACTAGCTGCTAGCAGCTAGTGGCTGGAGCCGGTGATAAAATTCAGGCTCCGGAAAGTTTGTGCAAGTAAGACCGGGCCTGTAGCTCAGGTGGCTAGAGCGCACCCCTGATAAGGGTGAGGTCGGTAGTTCAACTCTACCCAGGCCCACCAAGAATCAGTCGTCAGTCATCGGTTTCAGTTTCAGCAAATGCTTTGCTGACGAGCTGACGACCAATGACTGACAGACTGGGTTGGGGCTGTAGCTCAGCTGGGAGAGCGCCTGGTTTGCAACCAGGAGGCCACCGGTTCGATCCCGGTCAGCTCCACCAGAATTTTTCCTGCCGATGCAGGTGAACGGCGAGTTTCATCGAAGCAGAGCCTCAATGGAGGGGACTCTATGAAAAAACTAGCCGTCAAATGCAAGACTGCTGGCTGTAGATTTTGGTTGATTGTGGGCGAGACGGAATTGAAAGTGTCTCCCCGACTGATCAGTTTTCCGGTGCTTGTTTGCGCTTGGGAGCAAAGATTGCTTTGTCCGGAATGTCGAGCGGAGCACTTATATTCCGATCGGGATCTTCCAGTCTGAACGAAGCTAGCCCGATGTTGGGCGCCAACTGTGACAACCATGATTCTGTTCACGGTTCAAGAAAGTCGCTTGGCGCCGAACATTGGGTTGGAAAGACTTTCGAAGTTTGCACACTTCGGAGTCGAGTAAGACCCATACCTGCTTAGGCAGGGTGAGTCCAGCGGTGATTGGTAGGTGTTTGGCTAACGGCTGAAGCTGACGACCGACGCTGCTTCACGAGGACGATATTTGACAACTGAATAGATTGGGCAATCTACAAGGCTGTAAATTTTTATGAGTGCCTAGAGAGAAGCCTGCTGGTGTGCGGAGGAGTTTCGCATTTCAGATTTCGAGTTCCGGATTTATCCGGAGCAAGAGATTTGAGATGTGAAGCAGTGATTCCGTGCGAGGAGCAGGCAGACAGGCCCATAGAGTTGATGCGGCGTGTGGGAGGTTGAGCTAAAAGCTAATAGCCAAAAGCTAGGAGCTGGCAGCGAAGCCGCCCGTGTGTCGAGTAAATTTTATGGTCAAGCTACTAAGGGCGCATGGTGGATGCCTTGGCAGAAGCAGGCGATGAAGGACGTGGCAAGCTGCGATAAGCCTCGGGGAGCCGCAAGCAGGCATTGATCCGGGGATTTCCGAATGGGGAAACCCACACAGGTAAAACCTGTGTACGTCCCAATGAATCCATAGTTGGGAACGAGCGAACCCTGGGAAGTGAACCATCTCAGTACCAGGAGGAAAATAAAGAAACCTCGATTCCGAAAGTAGTGGCGAGCGAAATCGGAATTAGCCTAAACCAGTCATACCTTCGGGTGTGGCCGGGGTTGTAGGGTCGACAACAGTAGAGTTAACAATCCAGTCGTTAGCCAAATCCCGCTGGAAAGCGGAGCCATAGGGTGTGATAGCCACGTAGGCGAAAACGAACTGGACTCGAAGTCGATACCTGAGTACCGCGGAGCACGAGAAACTTTGCGGGAAGCTACGGGGACCATCCCGTAAGGCTAAATACTAGCTTCTGACCGATAGTGAACCAGTACCGTGAGGGAAAGGCGAAAAGAACCCCTGCGAGGGGAGTGAAATAGTACCTGAAACCGTGTGCCTACAAACGGTGGGAGGACTATGCCGCGTAAGCGGAAAGTCTGACCGCGTGCCTATTGCATAATGAGCCGGCTAGTTATTCTTGTCAGCAAGGTTAAGCGAAAGCGAGCCGTAGCGAAAGCGAGTCCTAATAGGGCGAATCAGTTGGCAGGAATAGACGCGAAGCGGGATGATCTACCCTTGGCCAGGCTGAAGGTAGGGTAAAACCTACTGGAGGGCCGAACGGGTGTTTGTTGAAAAAAGCTCCGATGAGCTGAGGGTAGGGGTGAAAGGCTAATCAAATTCCGTGATAGCTCGTTCTCTCCGAAATAGCTTTAGGGCTAGCCTCGTGTGATTTGTCGTGGTGGTAGAGAACTGAATGGACTATGGGGCTTTCCAGCTTACAGAATCCAATCAAACTTCGAATGCCATAGAACAACAAGCACGGGAGTCAGACGGCGGGGGCTAAGCTTCGTCGTCGAGAGGAAAACAGTCCAGATCGCCTGCTAAGGTCCCCAAATTCAAGCTAAGTGGGAAAGGAAGTCGGAACGCCCAGACAGCCAGGAGGTTGGCTTAGAAGCAGCCATCCTTTAAAGAAAGCGTAATAGCTCACTGGTCAAGCGGTCCGGTGCCGACAATATAACGGGGCTCAAGCTTGGTACCGAAGCAGCGAATGCACATCTTTACGGGTGTGCGTGGTAGGAGAGCATTCTCAACAGTTTGAAGCTAGACTGAAAAGACTGGTGGACGGTTGAGAAGAGACCCTGCCGGCATAAGTAGCGATAACGGAGGTGGGAACCCTCCGCGCCGAAAGTCTAAGGTTTCCTGAGAAAGGTTAATCCGCTCAGGGTCAGTCGGATCCTAAGGTGAGGCCGAAAGGCGTAACCGATGGACATCCGGTTAATATTCCGGAACTCCCTTGTATTCGTTATTACGATGGGGTGACGCAGTAGGATAAGCAGGCCGTCCTATGGCTATGACGGTTGATGCGTGTAAGGTGTTCTTCGTAGGAAAATCCGCGAGGAAGTTATCACTGAGACGCAAAACAGTACTCCGTATGGAGGAAAGCTGCTGATTCCACACTGCCAAGAAAAACCTCTAAGGAGAATGTAGGGGATCCGTACCTCAAACCGACACAGGTAGACGAGGAGAATATCCTAAGGCGCTCGTGAGAACAGTTGGTAAGGAACTCGGCAAATTAACCCCGTAACTTCGGGAGAAGGGGTGCCGCATTAGGGTGTTAAAGCCTGAAGCGGCCGCAGAGAAATGCGCACTGCGACTGTTTAACAAAAACACAGGTCTCTGCAAAGTCGAAAACGACGTATAGGGGCTGACGCCTGCCCGGTGCTGGAAGGTTAAAGGGAGAGGTCAACCGCAAGGTGAAGCTTCGAACTGAAGCCCCAGTGAACGGCGGCCGTAACTATAACGGTCCTAAGGTAGCGAAATTCCTTGTCGGGTAAGTTCCGACCTGCACGAATGGCGTAACGAAAGTGCGACTGTCTTGCCGACTGACACGGCGAACTTGTAGTGCCGGTGAAGATGCCGGTTGCCCGCAACTAGACGGAAAGACCCCGTGCACCTTTACTATACCTTTACTATGAACTATGGCACTTGCTGCGCAGGATAGGTGGGAGGCTTTGATTCCAGGCTCTCGGGCTTGGAGGAGCCACCGGTGAGATACCACCCTGCGAGTTCTGTGGTTCTAACCTACTCCCGTAAACCGGGAGAGGGACATAGTAAGGCGGGTAGTTTGACTGGGGCGGTCGCCTCCTAAACGGTAACGGAGGCGCGCGAAGCTACGCTCAGGCTGTTTGGAAATCAGCCGACGAGTGCAAAAGCATAAGCGTGGTTGACTGCGAGTCCTACAAGACGAGCAGGTACGAAAGTAGGCTTTAGTGATCCGGTGGTTCTGCATGGAAGGGCCATCGCTCAACGGATAAAAGGTACGCCGGGGATAACAGGCTGATCGGAGCCAAGAGTTCATATCGACGCTCCGGTTTGGCACCTCGATGTCGGCTCATCGCATCCTGGAGCTGTAGAAGGTTCCAAGGGTTAGGCTGTTCGCCTATTAAAGCGGTACGTGAGCTGGGTTCAGAACGTCGCGAGACAGTTCGGTCCCTATCTGTTGTGGGCGCAGGAGATTTGAGAGGACCTGTCCTTAGTACGAGAGGACCGGGATGGACGAACCTCTTGTGTTCCAGCTGTCGTGCCAACGGCATAGCTGGGTAGCGAAGTTCGGTTGTGATAACCGCTGAATGCATATAAGCGGGAAGCACTCCTCAAGATGAGATCTCCCAACCCGTAAGGGATAAGAAGGGCCCAGGAAGACCACCTGGTTGATAGACGGGAAGTGAAAGCGCAGTAATGTGTGAAGCTTACCCGCACTAATCGCCCGTTCGGCTTGACCATAAAATTTACTCGGTGCATTAAACCAGCTGTCAGCTCTTAGCTTTCAGCCTTCAGCTAGAACCTGAGCTGATTGAAAGCAGCGTTTTTCTCATCCGCTCGAACCTGGGATGGAAATTAGAAAAACACGCTGACACTGGGCGCCGACGAGTTTGTGAAAGCAAGCTAGCCTTGGTAGCAGTGGTTGAAATCGGAAGTAAACCAAGAAGAAAGTAAGCCACACCCAATCTATTCAGTTGTGAGGCATCGACCTCACGATCTTTGAAAATCAGCTATTGGCTTTTAGCTGTTAGCTCTTAGCTTGTTTCCTATGAAATTGGAGACGTGCTGGAAGCGCGTGGGCCGATAGTCAATATTCAACGACTTTGCAGCGCAGTCGTTGCCGGACGGGTTGAGCGCAAGCTCCTCGATCGGCACGGCAAGCTAATAGCCAAGGCTAATAGCTGAAGCGGCTTCAGCTTGTCGGTGATCTTACCGCGGGGGATCCACCCGTTCCCATACCGAACACGGAAGTTAAGCCCCGCAGGGCCGATTGTACTGCACGCGAAAGTGTGTGGGAGAGTAGGTCGTCGCCGGCTTAAATAAAGGCCACGTTGCGAAAGCAGCGTGGCCTTTTCCTTTGTACCCGTGCAAACAGCTCAGTTTCTCTTCGACCGCGCCGCATCAAGTTGAGCGCGAAGCAGACGATTCTGAAGTTTCACGTGCAGACCATCCCAATGTTTGCGGTTCTTTCCCAGATGGTCAGGGGTACGTCCGATGTCCTCGATTGCGTTGACAGTCTCTTTGACGAGATCTGGACCCGCCTCTTTCCACAAACGTAGGACTGACTTGAAACCGCCGCGCCATTTAGCGTCGCCGGAATCGTCCAGCACGACCATATTGCGGAATGCCGCCAGCATCGGGTAGCAGGCTCCCTTAGTGAGGCGATACCGATGCGAGGGCAGTTGCGCGAATGGAAATTCGAATTCGCGCTTCTCACCCTTGTCTTCGACGATATTCATGCGGCCGGCTTTTCCACCACTCTCGTTATGAATTTCGCGAAAGTCGCGGCGCAGATGGTCGTAGAGGACAAGGGCATCGTGGAGGATCGGCCGGAGTCGGTAATACTTGCTCTTTTCCAAGTCGTCCTTATTCTCTTCGAAGTCGTCCGCGAACTTCCGCAGCGGGATGCTCCACTTCTCATACGCGGAAATCGGATGCTTCGACTCAGTGTTGGGAAAGTCGAAGATGTTGAAGAGTTCCAGGATGCTGATCAGATCGCGCACGTCGTAGTCAGTGTTATCCGACTCCCGCCATGCGATCATTTCATCGTACGGCTTGTCTGCAACTTCCTCTTTTAGCCAGTCGAAGACGCCGTCAATGTTATAGATTGATTTCGGCGCGACCTGCATCCCAGTATTCAAGCCGCGTGCGATGTCCGTGATCAGTCCGTTCTCGATGCCCGTCCGGATATAGACCTCGACGTACTGGTCGGGATCAGTGGTCCGGTCCCGGTTACATTGCTCGATGATCTTTGCAGTATGAGCACCATCAACGATGCCGCCCTTTTCATCATCCACGGCGATTTCGAAGACCTGCTGATCTCTGTCAACCAGCTTGGCGCTTAAGGCAAGGATCGTGATTCCCTTGTTCATGAGGTCGAAGGTGCCTGGGTCGGCTCCAGTCCCCTCCAAACTTTCGCGGACGTCCCGATAAACCAACCGGTTGAGGCCGACGGGTTCCCTCGCGTTTGCGGCTGTGCTGATGCCGGTTGGGAAATCAGTGGCTTTAACTGTGAGCCAATATTTTTCGATCTTTTTGAAAACCGGATGAGAAATCTTGCGAGACTCGTAGGCAGTAATACGATGGACTTGTTTGCCCATAACGCTCCTTTGATTGTGCGGACGGTGCCGCCAAATTTGGCCAAGTGCACGATGGCACTGACCTATCGCCAAATTTAGCAAGGCGCAGAGGCAAATGCAAGGCGGGAATGAGTGGCCGACCTCGCGAATCCTGGTGGCTGAGCCCGTGACCCACCCTCGGTAAACATTCGAGATGGGAAGCGGATTGAACTTCGGAACAAAAAATCTAATCAATGTCGAAAAAAACTATTTATAATAGGCGAAGGGAAGGCGTATCATCAGCCTCCTGTAAAGGAGGTTGGAGCAATGGCAGATCGTCAGCAATTCTTTCGGCCCGTGGAAGCGGATCCAGAACTGACCAGGATCTTGGAAGCATCACGGGCAACGGCAGTCACCGAAGAAGAACTGCGGGAACAGCGTATAAGCTTTGCATTCGGGAATGCTCCGCAAGGCTCAGAGAATCGGATAACGAAGGATAGCGTCAGGTTGGCTTCAGAACACATAAAGCTGCTGCCATAGTGCGGCCGCGGTTTCCTGCAAACCGGGCCGTTACTTCCTCATGTCAGTCAGAGAAAAAGACGACCCCGCACTGTATACCAAGATCCAAGAACAAAACCTGCTCCGGCAGTATGATCTGCTTTCAAATTGTATCGAAATCGGCCTCAAGAAAGGCATTGAGGCATTTGACAAGTACACCCTGTGGGCATTGAATTACGCCGCAGTCTCAAACATCTGCCAATTGGGCGGACGCTATCGTCAGGGCCCCATCCGCGTCGGGAATCATGTACCCCCGCATTTCAACGATGTCCCCAATCTCATGGACGCATTTTTCTCAGTGATTCATGAGAATTGGACGATCATGGAGCACCCCACAGCACTCGCTGCATTTGCGCTATGGAATCTCAATTGGATTCATCCCTTTATTGAGGGGAACGGACGAACAGCGAGGGCTGCATGTTACTACCTCATTTGCATGAGGCAAGGAAAGATTTTGGGCGGCAAGAAAACTGTACCCGAGCGTATTCGTGAGAACAGGGCTCCGTATATCGCAGGGTTAAAGGCAGCGGATCGTGCTTACGAAGGCGGACAGTACGACATAACCGAATTGGCTAAATACTTGGAAGAATTATTGAAGGGACAGTTGTCCGAAACCACCTGATACAAAAAGAGTGGGACGGGTGGCCCATTCACGGCAGGTGGCCCACCCTATTACATCCTCAGAACCTGAGGGTGCCCCATCCTTTCGCTTTTTTTGCGAAAGGGTGGGTCTTTTCACCTCCTGAGACCCAAAGAGAAAAAGACCCTGTAAGCTGCGTCCGTGAAATCCCATCCTTGCGCAAAGAGCGCGCAAGGATGCGACGTAGCCCCCGAAAACTGGACCGCCTAGAATGTGAGTTCTCCCAACCCAGGAGAGGAGAACCGCCATGAAGGGCACGCGACACAGCGAAGAGCAGATCATCGCGATTCTGAAGCAAGGTGAGGCCGGATTGACGACGGCGGAGTTATGCCGACAGCATGGGATCACCGAGCAGACGTACTACCGCTGGAAGGCGAAGTACGGAGGGATGGACAGCGGCGAGGCGAAACGGCTGAAGCAACTGGAGGACGAGAACCGGAAGCTGAAGCATTGTGGTGGCCGAACTGACGCTGGATAACCGGGCATTGAAAGACGTGCTCTCAAAAAACTGGTAGTGCCTGCGGGACTTCGGGCAGTCGTGAGCTACGTCGAGGTCGAGTACCAGATGAGCGAGCGGCACGCCTGCAGGCTGATGGGATTAGGACGATCAACACATCGCTATCGGGCGCGAAAATCCGAGCGGGACAGCGAACTGCGAACTCGCTTGAAAGAGCTGGCAGCCAGGCGCATGCGGTTTGGCTATCGGCGACTGACAGCGATGCTGCAGCGGGAAGGAATGGCGGCCAATCACAAACGCGTGTACCGGCTGTACTGTGAGGAAGGTTTGGCGATGAGGATCCGGCAGCGGCGGCGGATCCGCTGGAATGGAGTGGTAACGAGCCCAGCCGCCACGAGGCCGAATGAACGCTGGTCGATGGATTTTGTGAGTGATTGTGTGAGCACGGGGAAGGTGATTCGGATGTTGACCATCGTGGACGATTGCACGCGGGAATGTCCGGCCATCGAGGTCGATACCTCGCTGGGTGGACTGCGAGTGCGCCGGGTGCTGGATCGGATCGCGAACCAGCGAGGACTACCGGAAGCGATCGTTCTCGACAATGGACCGGAATTTCGCGGCCGGGCACTGGCGGCCTGGAGCGCAGAACGTGGGGTGAGGCTGGAGTTCATCCAGCCCGGTAAGCCCGTACAGAACGCCTACGTCGAAAGCTTCAACGGTCGCCTGCGCGATGAATGCTTGAATGCGAACTGGTTCACCAGTTTGAGCGACGCACGACGAAAGATCGAAACTTGGCGGCAGGATTACAACGAACAACGCCCGCACAGTTCGTTGAACTACTTGCCGCCGGCAGAGTTTGCACGTACAGCAGCGGAGATCAGGGCATGAGGAAAGCTAGTACAGCGCGGCTGGAGCAAGGGACTCAAACGCCGTCCCCTGCTCCAGACCTCATCCCCGCTGAAATATCAACTGAGAACTCACATCGGGATTGGTACAGTAAACGGGGGCACTTCAGATGGGGCACCCGGCTTTTTCCTTTAAGCGAATCCGAAAAAGATAACTGCCGGACGGTGGCCCATTCAAGCCTGGTTTTGGCTTGAGTGGGGGCCTCCAACCGACCCTAATCAGGGCGAAAACGCGTCACGTTTAGTCGGCGATTGCCACCAGTTCCACCGGCGTCAGAGCTCCGGAGATGAGGGCCATATTTACATTCTTGAGCATCAGGGGCGCTTGCTCGCCCATCAGCACGTGGATTCCAAGAACTAGCGGGCCCGACGGGGCCTGTGCCATCCTTTGCTGCATGAACTCAATGGCGAACTGCCGCCGGTCGCGCTGGTGATCGATGCGAAATCCCGCCGCCTGCAGCGCCTGGCGATAGTCGTCCACGGTGGCGACGAAGCTGGTCTCGGGGGTCTGTGCCCAGGGCACGGGGAAGGCGAGGGCTGCGTCGTTGCTGCGCATGAGATCGTAGATGGCGGAGCGGGCGCCCGGCTTGAGCACGCGCGCCACCTCGCGGAAGACTCCGGCCTTGTCGGCGATGTTCATGCCGACGTGGATTTCGTAAGCGCCGTCGAACGTATCCGAAGCGAACGGCAGGTCGAACGCACTGGCTTGGCGGAATGTCACCTTTTGGTCGAGCTTGACCAGGCGAGTGAGGCTCTCCGCTACGCGAACAAACTCCTCGGTCAGATCAATGCCTGTGACCTGGCAGCCGCGTCCGGCAAAGTAGCGCGCCGGGCCTCCTATGCCGCAGCCGACGTCGAGCAGATGCATGCCGGGGCGAAGCTGCATGAAGTCTGCCAAAGCCTGAGTCGCTTCGCGACCGCCCAGATGGAATTCGTCAATTGAAGCAAGGTCGTCGGCGCGTAATTGCTCAACGTTCTTGCCCTCAGTGAACACGCAAAAGCGGCCATACGTGAACACCTGAAAAGCGGCCATACTTTCAGAAGAAACGTCCAGGACATTGACAGCAGCGGGAGGGTTAGTAGCTTCTCGCAACATGGCGAATGTCTTGAAGGACGAAAAGAAACAGCAAATCATAGCCTTGGGACGACTGGGATGGTCTCTGCGAAAGATCCAAGAGGCCACGCGAGTGCGTCGAGAGACCATCAGCGCCTATCTGCGCAGCGCAGGTCTGGAAATATGGCCGCCGGGAAGATGGAAACGCGAAGGTAAGGCAAAACCGGCCATACAAGTGATCACCGGCTCGGAGGCAGCAAAACCGGCCATTCCGGAGTCCGGCGGTCACCCCAACTTCAACCTCAACCCCAACCCCGAAAACCTTTCTACGAAGGGAAAAGCAACCGCAACTTCAAAACCGGCCATAACGGTGATCACCGACTTTGGCGTGGGGTTGAGCGGCAAGGAGCCAGAAAACTCGAAAGTCGTGGGTTCGGCGAGCACCTGTGAACCCTACCGGGAAATCATCGAGCTGGGTCTGAGTCGAGATCGCAATGCCATGGCAATCTGGCAAGATCTGGTCTCCGACTACGGATTCCGGGGTGGCTACCAAAGCGTTCGGCGCTTCGCTTACAAATTGCGTGGGGCCCAAGTACCACCAGCGCGGGCGGTGATTTTCACCGTTCCAGGAGAAGAGGGTCAAGTCGATTATGGCAGCGGGCCGATGGTACGCGAAGCGAAGAGCGGCAAGTATCGACGCACCCGTTTGTTCGTGCTCACGCTGGGCTATAGTCGCCAAGCGGTACGGCTGCTGGTTTTCCGCTCCAGCACGCGCATCTGGGCCGAGCTCCACGAAAAGGCATTTCGTCGATTAGGCGGTGCTCCGCGCATCCTGGTGCTAGACAATCTTCGCGAAGGCGTAATCGTTCCCGACGTCTACGACGCCACACTCAATCCCCTCTATCGCGACGTGCTCGCTCATTACGGTGCGGTCGCCCTCCCCTGCCGGATCCAGGATCCAGATCGAAAAGGAAAAGTTGAGCGCAGCGTCGGACACGCCAAAAACACGCCGCTCAAGGGAAAACGCTTCGAGAGCTTGGAGGAAGGGCAAGCCTATCTGGATCGCTGGGAAACGAACTGGGCCGATACGCGCATCCATGGCACCACGAAGCGGCAAGTGGCCGCCATGTTCGCAGAAGAAAAACCAACCTTGCTCCCGCTGCCTGTGGAACCGTTCCGCTATTACCAGTACGGCGAACGGGTGGTGCATCTGGATGGCTGTGTCGAAGTCGAAGCCGCGTATTACGGTCTACCGCCAGGCTGGATCGGACGTGGGGTCAAAGTCCAATGGGATGAGCTCTACGTTCGTATCCTCGATCCCAAGAACGGGTTACTCCTGCGAGAACATGTACGTCAGAAACGGGGCTGGTACCGCATTCAGCCCGAGGACCACCTGCAGCGCATTCCCTTCCGTGTGGTGCAGTTGCTCGGCCGTGCCGGCCGAGTAGGCACCCATGTCGGTACACTTTGCAACCTTATCTATAGCCAGCAGGGCGAAGTGGGCGTGCGGCGCATCCTGGGCGTTCTCTCCTTCGCCAAAAAGTACGGCACCGCTGCCGTCGATGAAGCTTGCGCTGCCGCCCTCGAGATGGGCGTGCACGAATATCGTTTCGTGCGTCGCTACCTTGAGCGTTGTCCGCAAGCCCCGCTCAGTTTGCGCCAGGTCGATCCCTTGATCCGCGAACTGGTGCACTACCGTGATCTGATCCATACCAAAACCAAGGAGCAAAGTGAATGAATCTCATCGAGTTGAATCGTGCTTTACGACAACTGCGGCTGGGTGGAATCGCGGCGGTGCTCGAGATGCGTCTGCACCAGGCTCAGGTCGAATCCATGGCACCCATCGATCTGATCTCCTGCCTGGTCGCAGACGAACTCACCCGTCGTGGCGACCGTTTGCTGGAACGTCGGCGAAAGCAAGCTCAGTTTCGCGATCCGCAAAAAACCCTCCACAACTTCGACTTCAGCTTCAATCCCAAGATGAATCGCAGTCTGGTTTTCGATCTGGCGACCTCTGCCTTCATCGCCCGTCACGAAGACTCACTGTTGGTCGGTCCACCAGGCAGCGGCAAAAGCCATCTGGCACAGGCCATTGGCCAGGCCGCCATCCAACAAGGCTATCGCGTGCTCTACCGCGAGACCCATACCTTGCTCGAGGAACTCGCCGAAGCCTCGATCGACGGTACGCGCAAACAGCACATCGAGTCTCTGGTCACTGTACCTTTGCTGATCATCGATGACTTGGGCATGCGGAAGTTATCCCTCACCGCCGCCGAGGAACTCCTGGAGATCATCATGCGACGCTATGAGCGTGCTAGCACAATGATTACTTCAAACCGACCAGTCGATGACTGGGGGAAACTGCTGGGCGATAGCGCGGCGGTTACCGCCATGCTCGATCGCCTGCTGCATCATGGCCACGTTCTGAAATGCGGCCCCCGCAGTTGGCGCACAAAAACAGGCTTGCCTCCGCAGCAGGCGGCAGGATAGAACAACCTATGTCTTGGACGGCTTCCAAAGTATGGCCGGTTTTGAACTGATCATGTATGGCCGCTTTTCAGGTGTTCACTGAGGTCTTGCCGGCGCTGCGCAGCACGCCCATGATTTTGTCTTCCAGTTTTCCATGCGTGTAGTAGTTCGCGACCTGCTGTTCGACGTTCATGGTTTTCTAGGCCCCAATCTCAGGATTTTTCACAGGTTACAGGAAAACCGCGAAAGGCGGGTGGCCCATGTGTCCTCAGAACCTGAGTGTGCCCCATCCTTTACACAGCTTAGGTTGATACCATTGCTATCGCAGAGAGGAGAGCATGGGCAAAGTCAGAGTTGCTGCGTTTTCGATTTCACTCGATGGGTTTGGGGCTGGGCCGCTGCAAAATTTAGAGAATCCGCTTGGGGTTCGCGGGTTGGAGCTGCACGGGTGGTTTTTTACAACAGACGCATTCAAGAAGATGCATGGTCAAGGCGAAGGGACGAAGGGCATCGACAACGACGTGGCCGAGCAATCCTTCGAAAATGTTGGCGCCTGGATCCTGGGCCGCAATATGTTCGGACCGGTTCGGGGTCCATGGGACGACAGGCCCGGCGACTCTTGGAAGGGGTGGTGGGGTGACAATCCTCCGTACCACACACCTGTTTTTGTGCTCACGCATCACCCGCGTCCCGCGCTTGCGATGGAAGGCGGCACCACGTTCCACTTCGTCACTGACGGGGCGGAATCGGCGTTAAATGAAGCCCGGGAAGCGGCCCAGGGCAAAGACGTACGAATTGGCGGTGGAGTTTCTACCATCCGTCAATATCTCACCGCAGGGCAGATCGACGAAATCCACCTGGCCGTGTCGCCGGTATTATTGGGTGAAGGGGAAAACTTATTTTCCGGAATCAATCTCGTCAAGCTTGGTTTCGTTCCGTTCAAAACGCTCGCCGGAGAAAATGCGACCCACGTTTTTTTGAGGAACCAGAAGAAAGCTTCATAACCGCCGGTGGGCACCTGGCCGAGGGCCCCCCATTCGCGTCTGTTGCGGATGCGTGGGTGCGACCAGCCTCGAGAGTCGGGGTCACACCCAATTGTGATCCAGATCACTTACGGTTGGTTGGTTGCGGCTTAGGGTGGTCAAAGCTTACTTTTCAGGAGGTAAAGCAATGACTATCCCAAAGACGATGAAAGCTGCAGTGGTCGAGAAATTCGGCGAGCCCCTGGTGGTTCGAGAAGTTCCCGTCCCTGCGCCTGGACCGGGGCAAGCCCTGGTGGAAATCATTGCCAGCGGAGTGTGTCACACCGACCTGCACGCCGCCGATGGTGATTGGCCGGTCAAACCAACTCTTCCTTTTATTCCGGGGCATGAGGGCGCCGGGGTTGTAGTCGCGCTCGGGCCCGGGGTCACCCATCTGAAAGAAGGCGACCGGGTCGGACTGGTGTGGCTGCACAGCGCATGCGGGCACTGCGAGTTTTGCCTGTCCGGATGGGAGACGCTATGCCTGGAACAGAAGAATTCCGGATATTCGGTGAACGGCAGTTTCGCTCAGTATGCACTCGCGCAGGCCGATTATCTGGGACGGATCCCCAAAGGCCTTTCGTTTACGGACGCAGCTCCGATTCTCTGTGCCGGCGTCACCACCTATAAGGGCTTGAAAGAGACTAAGACGCGGCCGGGAGAGTGGGTGGTGATCTCGGGCGTCGGTGGCCTCGGACACGTGGCCATTCAATATGCCAAGGCCATGGGGATGCACGTCGCAGCGGTTGACCTGGGGCCGGACAAAATGGCGCTGGCAGAGCGCCTGGGGGCCGAGATTGTGATCGACGCCAAGACTCAGAATCCTCCGGAGGAGATTCAAAAGCAGATTGGTGGGGCACACGGAGTGCTGGTGACTGCGGTTTCAACCGGTGCTTTCAAGCAGGCGATCGGCATGCTGCGCCGTGGCGGCACCTGCGTGCTGAATGGACTGCCTCCGGGCGACTTTCCGGTTCCCATTTTCGATGTGGTTTTGAACGGCTACACCATCCGGGGATCGATTGTGGGCACGCGCAAGGACCTGGAAGAAGCGTTGGCGTTTGCCGCTGAAGGCAAAGTGAAGGCGACCATCGAGACTGTGCCCCTGGCGTCGGTCAATGATGTTTTCAACCGGCTGAAAACAGGTAAGGTTAACGGCCGGGTGGTCCTTGGCATCGGACAGCAAGCCGTCCGGGTAAAAGGAAAAGGGGTCAAGTCAGCGGCCTGAAGATCATTTCGACCCTGTGACGCGGTGCTCGTATAGAACCATGGACGGGCACTCCTTGAGAAGCCGATGGGGCACCGGTGGGCATAATAAAAGGCCGGTCTGAGAAATCTGATTGGCCTTTTCCATTGGGCGAATCCGAAAAAGATGGCGAGCCAGGTGCCCGTCGTGTATGCTCCCGTGGGCCGGGCGGAAAGAATTGAAGTCCAGGCCAATCCTTAACTATGTCCACTATCAACGTAGAGCGCGTCGGGGCTGCAATCAGCCCCGGGAAAAAACTGGGCGCCACGGCCTTCACCGGTCGTAACGGGATTTTGTGCCGCTATTTCTATTTTGCGATGTCGCTGTTGTTGGCGGTGATTGTGGTCAGCGGTTTCAAGCGTACCGTCAACGAGAACCTGTTTCATCCAGCTATCCCGCGGCCCTTCATTCTCTGGATTCATGCCTCGGCTTTCACCGCGTGGGTGATCTTTTTTATTAGTCAGTCCGCGCTGGTGCGGGTACACAAAGTCAGTTGGCATCGCTCCATCGGATGGTTTGGCGCTGGGCTCGCGACGGTGATGGTTCCGCTGGGCGTTACTACCGCCATCGTCATGGCCCGCTTTGATACGGTTCAACTCCATCAGCCCGGGGCGGACGCTTTTCTGAGCATTCCGTTCTACGACATGGTCGCCTTTGGCGTGTGCATTGCGCTGGCGATTTATTGGCGCACGAAACCGGAATTCCATCGCCGGCTGGTCTTTATCGCAACCTGCGGACTGATGGACGCGGCCTTTGGCCGCTTTGACTACCTGTTCAACAACAATCTTTTCTTTCCTTGCCTCGACCTGCTGATCGTTCTCGGCGTGGCGCGTGACCTGCTGGTCGATCGGCGCGTCCATAAGGTGTATCTCTATGCGGCGCCGTTGTTGATCGCTGGCCAAAGCCTCTCGGTATATATGTGGCGAAGCAATCCCGCGTGGTGGCAGGGGATCACGCGCGCGATCCTCTGGTAGCCACAAAAGGGACAGTCACAAACGCGACTCTGCAACAACCTGTGTCTGACAACTCGCCCGTAGCAGTGCGCAAAGCCAGGGTGGAGGACGCGCCAGCATGTGGGCGGATCAATTGGAAGCCTTCACCACGATTTCTACTGAGCACGGCTTTCCGCCTGACTTTCCTTTCGGTTGAGGTGGCGGCAGGCGTGCTTTCGATGATGTTCAGTCATTCCGGTTTCTATTGCGTGGTGGCAGAATCGGGTGGGCAGATTCTGGGCAGCAACTGCCTTGACGAACGCTCCCCAGCCCAGACCGCATTTTTCCCCATCGTGTTAGACTCAATGACGGTCAATTCACAGCGTTAATCTCATCAGAAGGGACGTTCGTGCGCGCAGAAACTCGTCATCGTCTTAAGGAAGACAGGTTCAGCCGGGCCACCATGGGCGCGGCCGAGGCCACTGTTCATTGGTCGGAGGAGCACAAGTCAAAGCTCATCGTCGGAGGCCTCATTCTGGCCGTTGTGATGGCTGTGGGTTTTGGCGGCTGGTATTACCTGAACCAGCAGGACCAGAAAGCCAGCATCCAGTTGAACCAGGCAGTGCGCACGCTGGACACCCAGTTGCGGCCACCCGGGACTCCCGCCGAACCCGATTTCCCGAGTTTCACCTCTGCCAGGGAACGCACCACCGAAGCCCACAAGCAGTTCCAGGCGATCGTGGACCAGTATCCTCACACCCGAACGGCTGAATTCGCCCGCTATTTCCTCGGCCTCACTTCTTCCCAGCTAGGTGACAATGCAGCCGCGGAGCGAGATTTGAAGAGTGTGGCCTCGTCCCACAATGAGGACCTAGCGGCGCTGGCCAAACTGGCGCTGGCCTCGGTCTATCGCGATACCAATCGCACCAAGGATTCAATCGACATCTACAACCAGTTGATGGCCAAGCCGACGCGCAGCGTGGGCAAGACGACAGCGCAAATGGAACTGGCGGAGACCTACGAGTCCACCCAGCAGCCGGCCGAAGCCAAACGCATCTACGAGCAGATACAGAAGGAAAATCCCGCCACTGAGGTGGCGCAATTCGCCGCCCAGAAACTGCAGGAACTGAAGTAGCGGGCGTCAGACCTCGGCCGAACCCGGGCGAATTTCTTGCCAGGTCAACTCCAACTTTGTCATCTTGAGCGGAGGGAACGAACTCGCTTGCGAGTTCGTTCCCGGAGCAAAGACCTGCTGTTGGCTGGCACTATCGTGTTCGCCGGCAGAAAACAGGTCCCTCGACTCCGCAGATCGCTCGCCAGCGAGCGCTCCTGCTGCGCTCGGGATGACAGGACGATGAATGAGTCAGTGTGAACCTGCCAGGCGGCTGGGCCTTCAGACTCAGGGCAGTGCCAACTACTCTCTTGTCCTGGTGAATAGTTTTTTCCACTCCTGGGGCGGAGTTGGGTTGGTCAGGGCCGGCCTCAGATTCACCGCCACGTGCTCTTTGCGTCCCATTCCGATTAAAGAAGTCGTGAGGCTGGGGGCGGAGCGCGAGAACTGGATGGCGTTGTCGGCGTCGGTCTTCATCCCCAGAACACTGCCTACGAAGTCAGGCAAATCTCGCGTGAGCCTGGCCTGATACAGCGTGGCGCTGCCCATCACCGCGATTCCCAGGCGGGACGCCGCCGAGAGCAGCGACATCTTTTCTTTCCCGGTGCGCTGGTTGATCAGTCCATAGGCCTCGGGCATCGCCAGATTGAAGGGAAGCTGTATGAAACGGAAGCGGTGGTGCTCGCCCGCAACCTCATCGGCGATCTTCGCCAGCTCAAAAAGATCCATGTAGTCGCGCGAACTGTCCGCCACCCGGAAAGCGCTCCAGGTCGCAACTCCGTAGTAATCGAGTTTGCCGGCCTTCACCAGTTTTTCGAGGGCCGCAAAGGCATCCTTCAGGCGCTGGCGGAAAACCTCGCGCGACACGTCCGCCAGCTGCGACTCCGGATTATGAATGTAGAACAGGTCGATGGTCTCCAGGCCCAGGTTGCGGAGCGAACGCTCAATCTGATCTTCAAGATATGCGGGCGACATGCAGTGCATCCCGCCGGCTAATTCCTTGGGATCGAGGATGCCGGTCTCGACGTACTCGCGATGAAAGTACTGGCGCGGGTCCGCAGGCGGATTGCCATCGAAAGAGAGATACCCGGCCTTGGTGCAGACCAGAACCTCATCGCGATGGAGTTCGCCGGAGTCCACCAGGGACTTGATCGCGACCCCTATATTGCGCTCCGAACGCTGATGACGGTAGTTGATGGCTGTGTCCAGCACATTGATTCCGGACCTCAGCCCGGACTCAATGGCTGCGATGTAGGACTGGTCCGCGGCATCGCTGGGCTCGCCGAGATATGTTCCCAATCCGATGGACGACAGCCAAAGCTGGTTTACTCCCGGCACTTGCTCGGCCTGGCGGAAGTGGCCGGCATCGCGCAGGTTGGGGAAGCGGTCGCGATAGCGGGCGGTGCCGGCGGCAGAGGCATGTCCGGGGAGCATGGAAAATAGTGTAGCAGTCGTGCGAGGATGCGCTTCTGGCCGTTTAATACGTGGTCATGTTATAATGACCATGGTCATATGGAGAGGTCATGAAGAAGATCGCGGCCGGAAAGTTCAAGGCGCAATGTCTGCAAGTGATGGAACAGGTTCGAACGACTCGCGAACCCGTTCTGATCACCAAGCGAGGACGCCCTCTCGCCAAACTGATCGCAGCCGAGAAACCGCCCGATGATTTCATTGGGAGACTGGAAGGAGTGGTGACGATTGTAGGAGACATTCAATCCCCGATAGTACCCCTCTCAGACTGGGACGCCCTGCGTTGATCGTTCTGGATACACACGTGCTGCTCTGGGCGGTCGCGGACTCTAAAAAGCTATCTCGCGCCGCCGATGCTGCGATTCGAAGGTCGCGCCAGACCGACGGTGTCGCAATTTCCGCTATCACACTCTGGGAACTCGCGTCCCTGGTGGCTCGGGGACGAATCCGCGATTACGGAACCGTCGAGAACTCAGTGAACCGGTTAATTGAAGGCGTGACGATCAAACCGATTACGCCAGAAATTGCCTCTCTGGCCTCGCAGTTTCCGGATCACTATCCGCACGACCCAGCCGACCGCCTCATTGGCGCCACCGCGCGGGCGGAAGGCCTGGCACTGGTCACGCGCGACGAAAACATCCGCAAGTCTCCGCTGCTGAAAACGATCTGGTAAGCCGCTCCATATTCCCGCGATCGCCCCTATCGATGCCAAGCCTCCCGGGGTGATCAAGACTCATATTGCCAGCGTCCACCCACCATGGTCCGCTCCACCTGAATCTTCAGCAGGTCGGACGGATCGGCCTTGAATGGGTCCTGGGCCAGCACCACCAGGTCCGCCAGTTGCCCCGGCTGAATGGAGCCCTTCAGATCCTCCTCAAAAGCCGCGTACGCACCATTGACTGTGCCGCAGCGGATCGCTTCCTGCAGGGTAATCTTTTGATTCGCGCCCCAGATATTGCCCTTCATGTCCGTGCGGGTGAGCTGCGACTGCAGCCACATCATGGGATCGGACGGGCTGGCGGTGTAATCGGAGGCATCGGTCGGGCGCAGCCCGGCGTCGAGAAAACTGCGCATCGGGAACATGTGTTGCGTGCGCTCCTGTCCGTAAAAGTGCATGACGTCGCCATGAAAGTAGATGTAACAGGAGAACGGCGCGGGAATCACCTGCAGAGCGCGCATGCGCTGGATCAGCGTGCCGGTGAGCAGGGTGCAATGCTCGATGCGGAAGCGGGGGTCCTTCTTCGGCAGCTCCTTCTGGATCTGTTCGTAGACTCCGAGAATACGGTCGATCGCCAGGTCGCCATTGGCATGGGTCGCCAGCTGCCAACCCGCCGCGTGCGCCTTGCGCCCAGTCTCGTAGAGCTGCTCCCGGCTGGAGAGCTGCAATCCGGAATAGTTGTTGGGGATCCCGATGTAGGGTTGCGAGAGCCACGCGGTCCGTTCCGAGATCGAGCCGTCCGCATACTGCTTTACCCCGCCGATGCGCACCCATTCGTCGCCGAAACCCGTGTGAATCCCCGCGGCCATGAAATGATCGAGCGAAGCGGCGGAGATGTGACAATACAAACGCATTCTCAGTTCGCCCGCGTCGCGCGCGTCCTGATAGCCTTGTACGTCTTCGGGAGAGGCGTCGGCATCGCACGCCGACGTGACTCCCTTGCTGGTAAAGAGTTTGGAGATCAGTGCCGCGCCCTGGCGATAGTCCGGGCGCGTATTTTTATCCGGAATCAGTTTGAGAAAAACCTTTGCCGCGGCATCGCCCACAAAACCGGTGAGGTGACCTTCGGCGTCGTGCTCGAAGCGGCCGCCCGCCGGGTCGGGCGTTTGGTCGTTGACCTGCGCCAATTGCAGCGCCCGGGAGTTCACGAAGGCGGTGTGGCCGCCGCGATGCTGCACCAGCACCGGCCGGTCGGGCACTGCCTGATCGAGATCATGGCGATTGAGGGGGCGCGGAGTCTTCCCGTCGTCGTACAGGAACCCAAGGACCCACTCTCCAGGCGACGTCTGCTGCGCACGCTCATGCAATGCTGCCTGTATTTTGTCGATGGAGTCCATGTCGCAGGCCACTTTGTGCAGATGTTCGACGCCTGACGCCACCGGATGGGAGTGCGCGTCGTTGAATCCTGGAAGCACGCTCTTAAAGGCAAGATCAATCTTTCGCGTGCGCGCGCCGGCCAAAGGCAGTACTTCGGCATTCGATCCCACGGCCACAAAGCGGCCGCCGCTTATGGCCACAGCCTGGGCTCGCGGCTGGGCTTGATCCAGCGTCCAGAAATCCCCGTTATACAAGACGGTTTCCGGCTCTTCGCTTCGCAAGAGCGGCAGGGCCAGAAGGCCGCTCATACCTTGCATGAAATTCCGTCGAGAAAGTGGTCGCACTACAGCACCTCCGGAAAAGCCCAAGCCGCAAAAGTTTCGGATGAATGCAAGCAGGGCATTATGGCCCAGTCGTAGTTTCCTGCCCAACGGACAGCTTGAACAACGAAATATTTCGACCGAATGATTCCGCTTTCAAATCGCGAAATTCCGGAACGCTTTGCCTGTAAGTCACTGCGCCAGTCCAATGTCCCATCCGGCCTGAAAGATCCAGACGGTCTGGCCGGGTTTCAAGGTGAACACGCGTACCATTTCATCCCAGCGGCGCGGAAACAAGTCCGCCGTCAAGACATTGGTTTCCGGGCCCAGGGAGATTACGTGATGGCCGCCGCAGGAAAATGTCCTGAAGGCGGCAGGAGGCAGGCCGGTGAAGCTGATTTCGGGACAGATGTAGAACCTCGAGCAGGAAGCTGGTCTGGAAATCAACGAAGATCACATCGCCGGGAGAAACCCGCTGCCGGATCGCTTCCATGGCCTGAGTCATATTGCTTCGGCGCTGGTCTTCACGTCGCATGTAGGGGCGATGGGGCGCGCCGAAAATCTGACAAACCGCAACGGTCAGAACGGCAACACTCAGAGCAAGAGGCAATCGCCGGCGGGTCAGCATCGCGATCGCCACGCTGACGCCTGCGACTGCAAACGGTATTAGAAACGCCGAGTGCCGGGTCCCGCCGTAGGGATAAAGGTCCACAATCGCGGCAGCGGCGTTGATCACGAAGGGCAGCAGCAGAAACAAACCCAACTGGGCCGGGGACGGTCGCTTGCGGGCTGCCCCGTCCTTCCCGATCAACAGAAGAACAATACCTGCGATGAAGAGAACGCCGGCCATGTCTCCGACCGCGAGCTGTCCAAAGGTGTATTGCAGAACTCCGAAGGTCCTGGCGAAGAGGAACCCGAGCAGGTGATCTTTATCCCAGTGAAAGTAGGAGTTCGCCAGCAGCACCTGCATGTGCTGCGCCGATGCGCCTGTTTTCAATTTTGAAATCTGGACGAACCAAAGGAAACCAAAAAGCCCGAGCGCGCCCGCCTGTCCGGTGATCCAGATGGCAACAATCCGCCGTGACGGGTGGTTGCTCACCAGTCGCCAGAGTGAATATGCCCCCACCGCGCCCGCGAACAGGATCGCCGAGAAATGCGTCAGCATGGCAAGGTAGAGAAAGATGAAGCAGGCCACCAACTTCCTGGCGGAATTTTCGCTCAGCGCAAGCTCGAGCCCGTAGGCCGCGGCCATCATGAAGCACAACAACAACGGGTACTGCCGGATTTCAGCAGACAGTTCGACGAACACAGGCAGCAGGTCCACCAGGATGAAACCCACCCAGCCCACGGCGGGCCCCAGGAGCCGGGTGAGCCAGCGAAAGAATATCCAGCAGAAGATCGTGCCCGCGATCACCGACGGCAAGCGAAGGAACAACTCCGACGTCCCCAAATTCCGCCACACGTGCAAGAACAAAATCAGCAGCGGAGGATGAGCCAGAGTGAGACTCGTCTGGTAGGCCTCCGCCAGCGAGGGTTTGTTCGCAGCCAGAAAATGCATGGCCTCGTCGAGATTGAGAAAGGTGCCGGAGGCTTTCCAGAGACGCAGCAGAAACGCCAGCAGCAGCACCAGGCCCGCGAGGCGATTTTTCCGTGCGGAACTTTCAGTCATGGGCAGCGATCATGATACCCGGCGGGGCTTCGAATGTACGCTAGCGCCCCGCTCGTGCCGCTGTGCCGCAAGAGATTGAAGATCAAAATCAACGGCGGCGGGCGAGGGCGCCCGCCCCACACGACAGGCGCCGTTCCTTGACACTGTTTCTCACGGCCTTTATTCTTTAACTTACTTCCTGGAGAACTTGCTCTTCAGAGCGTGCTTCCGCGGGTCTTCGCGGTTCGAATCAGCAGCGCGGGGGGGTGCCTGATGTTCATCGAAATCCACGAACTTGAGTTGCATCCCATTGATTTCGAAGAGGAAATTCGTCCGGGTGTGCTTGACCTGGGTGAAGACCTGCGACAGGTGGACGCGCTGCACACCGCCGGGCGTGCTCAACTGGTCGAGGAGCAACACGGCAAGCACAAGATAGTAAAGGACATACGGCTTGCTGGGAGTCTGAAGACCCGGGTTGAAATGACCTGCGCCCGGTGCCTGGAACCAGTGGTCCAGGATGTAGCGCACTCGTTCGATCTGTTGTACCGCCCGCAAGGGGCTGATTCCGGCCGGGAGGAAATTTCCGTCACCACTGCCGAAGCCGAGGTCAGCTATTATCAGGGTGAGGGATTGGAGCTGGAAGAAGTCCTGCAGGAGCAGGTGCTGCTGGCTCTTCCCCTCAAGGCAATTTGCCGCGATGACTGCAAAGGGCTTTGTCCGCACTGCGGCAAGAACCTGAACGCGGAGCAATGCGCCTGTGCCGAACCGCTGGAAGATCCGCGCTGGTCGGCGCTGAAAGATATTCGCGGCAAGCTGGACCACTGACTGAGATTGAAGAAAGTAACCGAGGAATCGAATGGCAAATCCGAAACGCCGACACTCCCAGAAGCGCACCAGTACTCGTCGCGCTCATGACGCACTGAAGAGCCACTCGCTCTCCGAGTGCCCCAACTGCCACGAGCGCAAGATGCCGCACCGCGCCTGCCCCAAGTGCGGCTACTACAAAGGCCGCGAAGTTCTGGACGTCAAAGAAGCCAGCTAGCCTGAACTCTCCATGCCAAGCGTCATAGCCTTGGACGCGATGGGCTCGGACCGGGCGCCGAAACCTGAGATCGAAGGTGCGATTCAGGCGGCCCGGCACCACGGCGTTCATGTCCTTCTTGTGGGCAACGAAGAAGAACTGCGGGCGGAACTGTCACTCCATCCTGCCGCCGCCGGACTCCCCATTGATGTCGTCCACGCCAGCGAAGTCATCACCATGGAGGACAAGGCCGTGCAGGCGGTCCGCTCCAAGCGCGATTCCTCCATTCACGTAGGTGTCCGGCTGGTGCGCGAAGGCCGGGCCGTCGGCTTTGTGACCGCGGGCAACACCGGAGCGGCGATGGCCACGGCGAAAATGGTGCTGGGAGGCATCCCGGGAGTGGACCGGCCCGCCCTGGCCGCGGTTTTTCCCACCGCCGTGAGCACGGTCGCGATCCTGCTCGACGTCGGCGCCAACGTCGATTGCAAGCCGGAGAACCTGGAACAGTTCGCGGTCATGGGCGAGATCTACTTTCGCAGCATGTTCGGCACCCGGCGTCCACGAGTGGGGTTGCTTTCGATCGGTGAGGAAGAGAGCAAGGGCAACGAGCTGACCCGCGAGTCATTCCAGCTGCTGAAGCGGCTGCCGTTGAATTTCATTGGTAACGTGGAAGGTCGCGACATTTACAGCGGCAAAGTTGACGTGATTGTCGCTGACGGCTTCGTGGGCAACGTGGCCCTGAAAACTTCGGAAGGCGTGGCCAACCTGGTGCGCGCCACTCTGAAAGAAACTCTGAAGGCGACCATCACACGCCAGGTGGGGTACCTGCTGTCGCGGAGCGCCTTTGCCGATTTCAAAAAACGCCTCGACCATACGGAATACGGCGGCGCGCCGCTGCTGGGCGTGCGCGGCGTGTGCTTCATCACGCACGGATCGTCGAATACGAATGCGATCAAGAATGCACTGCGCGTGGCCGCTGAATTCGCCGAGCGCAATATCAACGACAAGATTGCGAAGGAAGTGGCCGGGTTAAGGCCATCAGTGCCAGTAAGTACGTAGGCCCGGACGCCCTCGTCCGGGCGGGCGAGCGCAGCTCGCCTGGGGTGTGGCGACCTGAATTGCCACGCATGGTCGTAAAATCGAGCAAGCCAGCCGAGCTTCGCTCGGCCGGGCGGGTGAGGCACCCGCCCCTACGTAAAGCAGAAAGACTATGACCACACTGCAATCTATCGCCTTTCTCTTCCCAGGCCAGGGATCTCAAGCTGTCGGGATGGGCAAGGAGCTGGCGGAAAAATATCCCGTTGCGCGGCAAACGTTTGCCGAGGCCGATGAAGCCCTCGGCTACAACCTGTCACAACTATGCTTCGAAGGTCCGGAGGAGAAACTGCGGTTGACGGAAATCACGCAGCCCGCAATCCTGACCGCGTCGGTCGCGGCCTGGCGGGTCCTTCACGAAAAGGGTGTGAACCCCAGCTTCGTCGCCGGACACAGCCTGGGCGAATACTCCGCCAACGTTGCCGCTGGCACGCTAAGTTTTGCCGATGCCGTACGCACCGTGCGCAATCGCGGGAAGTATATGCAGGAAGCGGTCCCGGTGGGCGTGGGTGCCATGGCCGCGATTTTGGGAATGGACCTGGAGAAAGTTGCCGCAGCGTGTGCGGAGGCCGCGCAGGGCGAAGCATGCGAGCCCGCTAACATCAATTCCGCGGAACAGATCGTCATTTCCGGTCATGCTGCCGCGGTCGAGCGCGCCACCAAACTCGCCGGCGAACGCGGCGCCAAACGCGCGATCATGTTGCCGGTCAGCGCGCCCTTCCACTGTTCGCTGATGAAGCCGGCCCAGGACAGGCTGGCCGCGGACTTGCAATCTCTGCCATTCAAGAAGCCCGCGGTTCCGATCGTTTGTAACGTGGACGCAGCAGTGATCGAAGACGGAGCCCGCGCTCGCGATGCGCTGGTCCGCCAGGTGACCGGCGCAGTGAAGTGGGACCAGTCAGTTCGCCTGCTCATTGCAAGCGGCATCCAGGCATTCGTGGAAGTCGGTCCGGGTAAAGTGCTGTCTGGCCTGATGCGTCAGATTGACCGCTCCAAGGCCAGCCTCAACGTGGGCGATGAAGCCTCGCTGCAGAAAACTCTGGAACAACTCAGCGCCAGGGCGGTCTAATTTGTTGTCCCAGAAATACATGGAATATCACATGTAAGCGGCGCAGGTCGAGTTGGCTGAAACAGCAGGTCCCTCCACTGCGCTCGCTTCGCTCCGCTCCGGTCGGGATGACAATATTGATTCAATGAATCTCCGGGGGCAGGATACTAGCCGATCAAGCCGGTGACGGCGTCTCCGGGGCCGGCACCAGGGCCGATTCAAGTCAAGCCAGGCGCCGGCCATCTGCGAAGTCAGCACCGCCGCCAGTATTTCGGGCTGATGATGCCGCCGGTCTTTCCTGGTCGCCCGACCAAGGTGCAGATGCGGGCGAGCCTGTCCGGCGCTGTCCGGCCTCAGGTCACGCTACCGGAACAGCAGTTCGCAAGGCGGCGGGCTTAACGTCTTGTCCGATTTTTCTACCCATAGTTGGGCGTGGTCGGCGCGGTCGTTGACGATGACATCCACCACCACCCCGCTGGCGCCACTGCCGCAGGTGCTGGCGCCGTTCACTTTGTAGCTTTTGATGAGTCCCCACTGTCCGCCCGCACCCCAATCCTGAATGAACTGGTTCAGGGGATATCTGGGATATTTGTCGGGATGCTGTTTCCATTGCGGGTCGGCAAAGTAGATTCCGTAGGCGGTTTCGTAATCCTTATTCATCAGGGCGTGGAAAAAATTGTCCACCACCCGCTTTTCCGACCAGTAACGATTCATCCACACCACCGCCGCCAGAATCAGGATGACGGCTACAGCGACAAGGATCCTGATTTTGCGGCGGCGCGCGGGGGCGGGATCGTACACTTTGGCATCCAGCAGAGTCATGGCTTCCTAAGCATAATAGATTGCGGGGCGCAGGTAAAAGTTCCCGAGCGGGAGTGTGTGGGGCGGGGGCCCTCGCCCGCCGCTTTGGACTGCGATTTGCCTTTAACCTGGATTTCAAGCTGGCGATCGCAAATGGAAGAGAATCCGTAACACTGCGAATCCAGCAAGATCAACTTCAAAAGCCGCGGGCGGGGCGCCCGCGCCACACATTTACAGCGTGCGCTTGAACAACGGGGTGGCGATGCTCAGGGCGACTACCGCAAAGAGCGAGAGATAGATGACGTCTGGCACAATGGCGGACAAGCCGGCCTCCTTCAGCAGCAGGGTCTTGAAACCGTGGACGGCGAAGGTGAAGGGGTCCACTTTGGCGATGCCGCGCAGCCACCAGGGAAACGCCTGAATGGGATAGACCGCGCCGCTGGGGAAAAACAGCAGCGTATTCAGGATGCCAAAAATTGCGCGCGGCACCAGCGGGTCCTCGACCCGTACTACCAGCAGAAACATCATCGTATTCAAGGCCGCCGCGGTCAAAACAATCATCAGAATCAAACCCAGCGCGGTCGAGAAGCTGAACAGCGTGCCCACTCCGGCCAGCAGACAGCCCACCACCGTGATGACCACTCCCACCATGACCGCTTTCACCACGCTGGATGCGTTGAGTCCCAGTACAAGTTCGGCTTTAGTAATGGGCGTGACCAGGTAGCCTTCATGAACGCCCCGGGCCTTGTCGTCGATGTAAAGCATGCCGCCGCCGATCATGACCGACATGAATATCGCCAGCGTGATCGAGCCCGGCAAAAGAAATTTCATGTACTCGATATAGGGATAGAGTTCCACAATCTGCAACACGGTTTTCTGCAGCAGGCGCGGCTCTACCACGGGGTTGTTCAGCGCATTGGTAATCTGGCTGAGCGAGTCCTCGAGCGCCGCGCTCATGAAATTGTCGCTGTTATCCACCACCAGTGCGATCTGTGGCCGGTCCTGTTCGTAAACCCGGCGGGAATATTGCGGAGGAATAATGACGGCGCCCTCGATTTTTCCGTTGCGCACATCCTCCATGGCCTTCTTCTGGTCGGTGTAATAGATGGGCAGGAAGGTGCGCATGTTGGCGCGGACCGAATCGAAGGCCTCGCGAATCTTGAGTGCCTGGGTGCCGCCGTCCTGATCCACCAGTCCCAGGCGGGCGTCGCGAATTTTGCCGCCGAAGGCATTGCCCAGCACGATCAACTGCACCAGGGGGAAGATCATCGATACCATCATCAGGGCCGGGGAGCGGAAAAATTTCCGCATTTCACGTTCGACAATTGCCAGCATCCGGTTCATGGCTGCATTCCTGGCCTGGGCGGCATGACGAAGGCGTGGGCTTTCACCAGTTCATCGCGCAACTGCCGTCCGGTGTAGTGGACGAATACGTCGTCCAGGCTGGTGTTCTGCACCAATAGCGATTTCACCAGCACTCCGGCGTGCACCGCCGCTTCCACCAGGTCGGTGGTGGTCCGCGACCCGTCACCGGTGAGGATGCGGTACATGCCTGCGCCCTCGTGCTGCACCGAGGTGACGCCGTTGAGTGCATGCAAACGCTGCTCCCAATCGGCAGGCGCATTTTCGAACTGCGCTTCGATGACATTGGAGCCCGGGACGCTGGCCTTCAGTGCGGGGGGCGTATCGAGCGCCACCAGCTTGCCGTGGTCAACAATGGCGATGCGATCGCACAGCCGGTCAGCTTCGTCCATGTAGTGCGTGGTGATCAGGATGGTGAGCTGGCGGTGCGATTTGATATTCGTGAGCATCTCCCACACCGCCACGCGGGAGACCGGATCCAGGCCGGTCGTGGGCTCATCCAAAAAAAATATTTGTGGACTGTGCACCAGGCCACGCGCAATCTCGAGCCGCCTCCGCATGCCGCCGGATAGCGTCTTGGTTTGCGCCGACCGCCACTTGGTCAAGTCAACGAGTTCCAGCAATTCATCGATCGTGGCCTTACGCTTTTTTGCCGGGACGTCGTACAGCTTGGCGTAAATGTTCAGGTTTTCCTCGATGGTCAGGTCAAGGTCGCTGGTCAGGGCCTGGGGAATTACACCGATGGTCCGGCGAACGCTGTCAGGGTCTTTGGTCACATCGTGTCCCGCAACCCGCGCCGATCCAGCGGTAATGGGAATGAGCGTGGTCATCATGCGGATCAGGGTCGATTTCCCCGCTCCGTTCGGACCCAGCAGCCCGAAGATCTCTTCCTCCTTCACGTTGAAGGAAACATCATCGACAGCGGTGAAGTCGCCATACTTTTTGACGATATGGTCCACTTCGATGGCATTGCCCGGGTTGATTGGCTTAGCGCGCCCGTCGGTTGCGGGCTGCCGTGCGCCCGAGCCGCCATTTGGTTTGAGATCAGCAACCATGTTTCGCCGTCAATCTGAAATCATCAATCTGCAATCTGAAATCGAAAATCACGGCCGTTTCTCCGCGGACGCGCCGGAAGCTGATGTTTTCAACTGGTCCGGAGACACCAGCACCTCCGCCGTCATTCCAGGAACGTACGCTCCCTTGGGGTTGTCCAGGCGAATTTTGAGCACGATGGTCCGGATATCGCGCTTGCGCCGGCTCACGTCGCGCTGGGTGGCGAAATCCGCCTCTGGAGCTTTGAAGAACACTTTGCCGGAGGTGATGGTGCCGCCCGGCAACCGAATGCGGAGCGTGTCCCCCAGGCCGATGTTGTCGGACTCGGTTTCGGGAATCGCGGCGCGCACCCAGGTGTCGCTTAAGTCCACAAGCGTGACAATGGGCTGGCCTGCGGTAAGCACCTCGCCTTCGCGGGCCGCGCGTACTGATACAGTCCCACCCAAGGGTGCATAAATCTTGGTGTAGCCCAGACGAACTTCCGCTTCCTTGAGTTGGGCCTCGGCGTTGGCCAGTTGCCCGCGGGTGGATTGCACGGTGCTCGCGGCGGCGTGGGCCTGATGAATGTTGGCGAGAGCAGTGTTCAAATCAGCGTCAGCCGCGCTCACCTGATCTTTCAAGGATTGCACCGTTGCCTGCTGCGCCTTCAGACTGCTTTCCGCCTGCACCCGGTCCTGCTCGGAGGCGACTCCCTGCTTGGCCAGTTCGATCATGCGGCGGCTGTCGCTTTCGGTGCGCTGCAGCGTGGCTTCCGCCTGCAGCAACTGGGCGCGGGCCGCCTGCAGCCGGGCCTGAGCATTCACTACATTGCTCGACGTGGAACCGTGGGTTGCCGCGCTGGTGGCCTGGCTGGCGGAAACCTGGGAACGCAAACTGTCGATCATGGCCGCCGCCGCGCGGGCCTCGGCCTCCAGTTCCGAGGGGTCGAGTATCGCGATCAGGTCTCCCTGCTTGACTTGCGTGCCTTCGTCCACCAGCAGCTTGGAAATCCGGCCCGGAATCTGCGGGCTGATGATGATCTGATTGGAATCCACGGTGCCGATCAGCACCAGATCGCTGGAGCGCGGCGTCGAAACCAGGTAGTACACCGTGGCCGCGATCAGGATGATCCCGAGAATAATCAGAAATTTATTGCGCGCGTTCAATCTCGCTCTCCTTCGGGGTTCGCTTCCCGGACGAAACAGCGCCGCCGAAATGAAATCCAGCACCGCGGCCCGCCGGGCGGCAACAAGCTCTGGAGACAAGGGATCGGCGCCGCTCACCATCCGCATTACGGGTGCGTTAATGAAATAAAAGACAACGACCGCGATGATCGAAAGCAAATATTGTTCCGGATTGCCTGGTCGAAACTCGCCTTTGGCCTGGCCCTCTTTGATTGCCTCTGCAAGTTTGCCGGCCAGGGGACGGAAGTATTGCTTCACAATGCGCTGAAACTGGGCTGACCCTCCCCGGCTGGCGCGCATCATCTCTCCCTGCACGATGCGGGGATAACGCGCGTGACTGGCGATGTAATCGAAATGTCCTCCCGCGTAGGCCAGAATTTTCTTGCGAGGAGGGAGATCGAGATCCAGAATCTTAAGGAGTGTACTGGTCAATCCTCCGAACGCCTGATCGAGCACCGCGCCATAGAGGGTGTCCTTGTCCTTGAAGTAGTAGTACAGGAGGGCTTTGTTCACGCCGGCGGCACGGGCGATGGCGTCGGTACGCGCTCCGGCTACGCCTTCGCGGGAGAATTCCTGCACCGCCGCTTCCAGGATGGCGGCGCGGCTTTCCCCGGGGCGCCCCCGTGACCCCATGCGCGGTTTGGATAAGGCAGCTTTCATGCCCGGCCTGTACTTAATTAACCAGTTAGTTAGATTATAGCGAATCCCCGGATCCCTCGCAGATTTATTTCAGCACCTGTAACGGCTACAATCCAAAGTAGTTTCACATCACGCAGGGAGGACCATGAAATATCGGAAGCTCGGCCGCACCGGTTTTGAAGTCAGTGAAATGGCGCACGGTCTTTGGGGTATGAGCGGCTGGACGGGCTCGAATGACAAGGAGTCACTCGCGGCATTGCAACTGGCCACCGATCTGGGGTGCAACTTCTTCGATACCGCCTGGGCCTACGGCGACGGCAAGAGCGACGGACTGCTGGGCGAAATCCTCACCCGGAACTCGGGCAAGCGTTTGTACGCGGCTTCAAAAATTCCGCCCATGAACGGAAAGTGGCCCGCCCGGTCGTCATACAAGTATCAGGACGTTTTCCCCGCAGACCATGTTTTCAAACACGCCGACCTGATTCGGAAGAAGCTCCACGTGGACGCGATCGATGTGCTGCAATTTCACGTGTGGGACGATAGCTGGACGGACGTGCCGGAATTTCGTCAGACGGTCGAGAAGCTGAGGCGCGACGGAATCATCCGGCATTTCGGTCTCAGCCTCAATCGCTGGGAACCCGAGAACGGCCTCAAGGCTTTGCGCGCCGGGCTGGTGGACGTGGTGCAGGTGATCCACAACATCTTCGACCAGGCGCCGGAGGACAAGCTCTTTCCCGTTTGCCAGGAGCTGAATATCGGGGTGATCGCGCGCGTGCCGCTCGACGAGGGCAGCCTGGGCGGAAAGATGACTCTGGAAACGAAATTTCCCAAAGGCGACTGGCGCGCCATGTACTTTGGCCCCAAGAACCTGCCTCCGACCATCGAGAGAGTAGAAAAATTGAAGGCCGAATTGCCGTCAGGACTCACGCTGCCGCAGATGGCACTGCGCTACATTCTTTCTTATCCGGCAGTGAGCACGATCATTGTTGGAATGAGGAAGCCGGAGCATGTACGGCAGAACATCGCGGCCAGCGATGCCGGCCCGCTGGATGCGGGGCTGCTGCGCAAGCTGAAAGCGCACCGCTGGGACCGTAAGCCGCAGCCCTGGGCAGATTAGTTGCTTGTGTGGGACCGGGTCTCCGACCCGGTCGGGCGGCCCGAAGGGCCGCTGGTTTGTGCCGCCGAAATACAACTATCGCCGCCGTCTCTCCCCCTTCAAAAAGACTATCGTCCAATCTTCATTACCTTTACCAGCGATCACCGCTGACGGCTTCCAAGCAAGGCAAGAGACATGCTTCTCGAATGTTGTCTGAAGGAAAACGGCACCAAGTTCGACTTACATACTGCGGTTGTCATGCCGGATCATGCCCATCTCTTGTTGAGCTCTCTGCGGAATGTGGAGGGATGGAACTTCAGTCTGCCCCAGATCATGCATGCCATCAAGGGTGTCTCGGCGAGGAAGATCAACATGCTCCTCGACCGCTGTGGTCCGATCTGGCAGGAAGAATTCTTCGATCATGTCTTGAGATCGTATGACAGCCTTGCGGAGAAAGCCGACTACATCTGCCAGAACCCGGTGCGAGCAGGATTGGTCAAAACAGAGAGCGAATCTCGCTGGTTGTGGAGAGGGACTATTCCCATCCTCTGACTCCAACCCTAGCGGCCTTTCAGGCCGCCTGACCGGGTCGGAGACCCGGTCCCACACGGCCACAGGAACCGCCGGCGATCGAGGGCACCAGCAGCACTTCGTCGCCATCCTGAAAGGCATACGCGTTTCCGCCAAGGAAGCGGATGTCCTCTTCGTTCACGTACACATTCAGGAAGCGGCGGATTTCCCCCGATTCGTCTCGCAGGTGGGGTTTGAGATCGGGGAACTGCTGGTCAAGTGCGGAAAAAAGTTCTCCCAGATTGGCTGCCGAGCACGTGACCTTCGCATTGCCCGCAGTCAGCCGGCGCAGCGCGGTCGGAATTTGCACTGTGATGTTCATCTAGACCTCAACAGCTTCCGGCACTTCTTTCGCGGGAGCGTTCAGCGTCCGTTCCATGTACTTCTCGAACTCGGCGAACTTGGGTGCTATTGCCTCTTCGAGTTCGTACTTGCCCGCGAGCGCGTCGGTGGTTTTCAAACCATTACCGGTAATGCAAAGCACGGTGATCTCGTCGGTCGAAATGCGTTCCTGGCGATACAGCTTGCGCGCCGTGCCCACGGTCACGCCGCCCGCAGTCTCGGTGAAGACTCCTTCAGTCTCCGCCAGCAGCTGGATGCACTCCACCAGTTCAGGGTCGGAAACATCCTCCGACCAGCCGCCGCTCTGGGTGATGACCTTGATGGCGTAGTGCCCGTCGGCCGGGTTGCCGATAGCCAGCGAGCGCGCAATGGTCGTGGGTTTTTGCGGATCAATGTCCTTGTTGCCGGCCTTCACGGCGGTCGAGATGGGAGAGCAACCTGTGGCCTGCGCTCCGAAATACTTCACAGGCTTCGCTTCCACCAGCCCGAGCAGGACCAGTTCGTCGAACGCTTTCTTGATTTTTATGATCAACGATCCGCCCGCCATCGGACACACCACGTTATCGGGCAGACGCCAGCCCAGCTGTTCGGCGATTTCGAAGCCAACCGTTTTCGAACCCTCCGCGTAATAGGGACGCAGGTTCACGTTGACGAACCCCCAGGGACGCTCGTCGGCAATCTGGGAGCACAGGCGGTTGACCTGGTCGTAGCTTCCGGCAATGCGCACAAGTTTGGCGCCGAAAACCTGGGTGCCGAGAATCTTGGCGGGCTCGAGGTCGGCGGGAATGAAAATCACGGCCTTGAATCCATTGCGGGCCGCCTGGGCCGCCACCGCGTTGGCCAGGTTTCCCGTGGACGAGCAGGAGACGGTATCGAATCCGAAAGTACGCGCCTGCGACAAAGCCACTGCGACGACGCGGTCCTTAAAACTCAGGGAGGGCTGACAGACCGCGTCGTTTTTCAAGTAGAGGTGCTTCGCGCCCAGCTTTTGAGCCAGACGTGGCGCCTCGAGCAGTGGGGTAAATCCGGCCGGGACAGTGGGCTGATAATCCACGGGAAGAGGCAACAGATCGCGGTAACGCCACATGCTGGCCGGGCCCTGGGCAATGCGCTCACGGGTAAAAGTGGGCCGCACGGCTTCGTAATCGTAGAAGACTTCCAGCGGAGAAAAACAATCGTCGCAGATGGAGCGAGGCTGGTTTCCCCAGCTCTTGCCGCATTCCCGGCAGCGCAATTCGTATGTCATTTTCAGCCACTCGCTTTGGAGTGGCCTGCGGGACGAGCCGTCCGGAAAATGCCCAGAAACGCGAAATCCTCTTTCCCTGGATAGAGGAAAAGAGGAACGAGATGCTTAAGAATTCGGCACCCCGAATCTCATGTTCCCCCTGTGTAGGGCGAGAGTTGACACCGGGTGACCAGAAAATGAATTCTGATCCGGTTGTCGTGGCTTCGTAGGGCTCGTCCCTCAGCCACTCTGCATGAAATCCAAGGTCTGCTCCGTAGAGCAAACTTGAGCTAAAGCCTATCGCGAGCGGGGGCGTTCGTCAAGAGGGACGCGGTTTTGTGTCGTTAGCACATGATATGTCCGGTTGAGTTAGCACGTGAGATGTCCGCTTTGCGGGCGGTGAGGGTAGGAGACCATGGGCAGCATGGATTCTACCCGAAGGCCGCGGTGGAGCGGGCGATGAAAGTACAGGAAGTGATTTTGCGGGCGATGGCGAAGAAGATCACGTGGTGGCAGGCGGCGGAGATCATCGGCATCAGCGACCGGCAGATGCGGCGGTGGCGGGAGCGCTACGAGGAGCATGGCTACGACGGGCTGTTCGACCGGCGGCGGGGCAAGCCCGCCCCGGCGGGTACCGATGGCGATGGTCGAACAGGTGTTGGGGCTCTACCGGGAGAAGTACTTCGACCTGAACGTGCGGCACTTCCACGAGAAGCTGGGAACCGAGCACGGGATCGAGCTGAGCTACACCTGGGTGAAGCGGCGCTGCAGGGAGCGGGGCTGGTGGCGCGGGGACGCAAGCGCGGGGTGCATCGCAAGCGGCGCGCACGGCGTCCGTTGCCGGGGATGCTGTTGCACATCGACGGCAGCCGCCACCAGTGGTTTCAGGATGAGCGCTGGTATGACCTGATCGTGATTCTGGACGATGCCACCAGCGAGATCTACTACGCGCAGTTGGTGGAGGAGGAATCGACGGCGACGGTGATGGCGGCGTTGCGCGAGGTGATCGAGCGCAAGGGCCTGTTCTGCGCCCTGTACAGCGATCGGGGCAGCCACTTCTGGCTGACGCCGAAGGCGGGCGGCAAGGTCGATCCGCACCGCCGGACGCAGGTGGGGCGGGCGCTGCACGAACTGGGGGTGCAGATGATTCCGGCCTACTCGCCGCAGGCGCGGGGACGCAGCGAGCGCAGCTTCGGGACCTGGCAGGGACGGTTGCCGCAGGAGCTGCGGCTGCAGGGGTTAGGACCGTCGAGGCGGCGAACCGGTTTCTGCGGGAAGCCTACATCGCCGAGTTCAATCGTCGCTTTCAGGCGCCCAGCCCAGCGGGGCAGCGCCTTTACCAAGTGTCCGCGCCGCGATCTGGACCTGGTGTTCTCGTTGCAGTTCGAGCGGGCGGTAAATCGCGACAACACCGTGAGCTTTCAGAATCTGATTCTGCAGATCGAGCGGACCCGTTGGCGGGCGACACTGACGGGCTGCACGGTAATCGTCCACCAGCACCTGGACGGAACTCTCAGCATCACCTACGGACCGCATTGCCTGGGTCGCTATGACAGCGCCGGGACACCCCTGCCCGCCGAAGCTTCTACCGACACGAGCAGGGGAAGGGGAACCGCCCCCTTCCCCTGCAACCCCATCCCCAAAATCAACCCAACCCAATCGGCGAGGGCACAACTTTGAAACCGGACATTTCACGTGCTACTAAAACCGGACATTTTAACTTGCTACCGACAGAGGGACGCGGTTTTGGGGCTCTGGATACGGGTGGAGCAGCGCTTTGGCGCTGCATATTGAAGCCGATGGTTCGACTCCCTTCCCGAAGTGGAAGAGTATTGTCAAGACGCGGTAATCAAAGTACCACGCCTTAACTGTGAGGTCTTTGACAGTCGCAGGCGACAACTGGATTTCACAGGCGCGGTATACTTTCGGGCGCAAGTTCTCTCGCGTTCGAGTTGGCTCCCGGAGGAGTGATGTTTCGCAAAATCAAAGCAGCAGGTCCTGCGGCGTGCGCCATTGTTCTCGGCTCAGCTGTTCTTCTAGGTCAAGTTCCCAAGGCTCAAGAGGTACCGGGGGCTGGAGCCTCTTCACTTGCAGATACGGGGACGAGCGCTGCCGATGGTTGTGTTGAATGCGAACTGCCGATCGTCCTGCGGCAGACTGTAGAAGCGGGAAAGACCGCCGTGGGAACAAAGGTGGAAGCGCGGCTGGTGATGGCCACGATGATTAACGGCGCAGTGCTTCCGCGGGGCGCGGTGATTTCGGGCGAGGTAACCGAGTCGGTGGCGAAATCAAACAATTCGCCGTCGCGGCTTGCGATTCGCATGGATTCGGCGCAATGGAAAAATGGCGCGGCGAAATTCAAGTTGTATTTGACGGCGTGGTATTATCCGCCGGCGGCGCCGATGGCGCCTCCGGACCTCTCCTATGGACCGCCGGGCGACAAGAGGAATTGGGGCGGAGTCAATCCCACCGTCGATACCACCGATCCACCGAATCCGGCTCAGCGGTTGTCGACTCAGCAGGACAATGGTGTGAACGCCGATGCGCCAGGATCGATCATCTCTAGCAAACGGGTTCTAATGAAGAATGTGAAATCAGCGAGCGGCGCAGACGGCTCGGTCGTTCTTGTTTCTTCGCGTTCAAACATCAAACTCAACAAGGTGACAACTTATGTCCTCGCAGTTAATGAATTGCTTCCTGGTAAATAGTTGGCCGACGAGCTGACTCCATATGGACTGGTTCGGGTAGCTATTGAAATATCGCCATTAGACTCACGATCTGGTCGCTGACTTCAATCAGGCCGTGGAAAGGGCGCGGTGAAGGTCGGTAGAGTTTCACAGGGTACTTAATTGTCCCCGGCCCCGCCCGCTTCAACGCTTCTGGTACGGATGGAAGATGTAATCCTTCGCCTTCACGGCCACGTGGCACGACTGTCCGCAGTCTGAGAGGCTTTTGGGATCGGGCGCGAACTTATCCGATGGGGCGTCGTAGTTGAACACCGCATATCCCCATCCGCCGGTTTTCGGAAATCTCTTGCTGTCTTTTTCGATGACGAAAGCCTGGGTAAAGACGTCCGGCACATCCACGACGAAGGGGGCCTCCGTGCTCTTCTTCGGCTTCCACTGCAGCTTCACGATCCTGGAGCCCTCCGGGAAAGGCTGGCCGTTGCCCGGAATGCCGGCTTTGTACGCCTTGATCATCTTAGGATTGGCGACGATCACCTTGAGCACTTCCTCGGTCCGGGCGGTAGAGACCACCGACCAGTCCTCATATCCCCTGAAGTCGGAGAACGCGATTCCGGTCGGCGATTTCAGCGAGTACTTGTCCTGCGCGTAAACCGCCACGGCGCCGAGGACGGCGAGTGCTACCGCTGCTATCGCAATCGTGAACTGGCGCTTACCCTTCATGGCGGTCCTTATCTTGAACCAGGATTTTCATTTTGGCCCTGGATCGGGCAGAGGATATCACACCCAAATTCTTGATCCTGCCAAGCGCTTGTCGCGCCGGAAATCTACCTCCAGGAAAAGAGCGCGGTCTATACTTACGCGGGACGGTACACAGGGCATGGCAGAGCAAGTCTTCGGACTCGGTGTCAATCAGGTCATGGCGTATGCCGCCGTGGCCAACGTGTTGCTGGTGGTGGTGCTGGCTGCGATCAACGTCTATTACGCGGTTCATGCCAAGCGTCAGGCCGACGCCAGCCGGGACCAGGTGGCTGTGTTCACCCGTCAGGCAGAAATCGCGGCCGAGACGCTCTCGTTTCTGCGTAAGCAGATCGATCAGCAAGTCCGCACCGACGTGGCCGCCGTGGCGCTGCAGCTCAAGGTTGCCATCCATGTGATTGAAGACTGGCTCAAGCGCACCAGTTCTTCGGAATCGCACCCTCAACTACCGGACCAGATTTCCATCCTTCCTACAGAGTTCAGCCTGGCGACGCAACGCGCTCATTCGATTGATCCTATTGCGGCAGAAAATATGGGAGCTGCTGCCCTGTACGTAAGCGAAGCCGAAACCAACCTGAAAATTCTGAGAGGCGTAACGCCGGGGTCTCAGACTGCCAAGGAAGTCCATGAAAGGGCCGCCAAGAGCCTGAATGCGGCCCGCTACAAGCTGTCTGTCGCCCGCACCCGCTGGGAAGCGCTGGAGGCGCCGGCGTCTTGACCGCCGGGATGGCGGCAGCGCATAATTACGGCCTTGGAAGTCTGTGGCTTTCCGGATGAAAGCTCCTTATCCACCTTTCCCCCAAAAAAGGCAGCCTTGCCGAGTTCCGTCCACCGGAACAGGGAGATTCTCAGATGACCGAAGAAGCCAACAAGCGTATCGGCGATTACCAGATTCTTGATGAGTTGGGCAGCGGCGGAATGGGACGGGTCTGGCGGGTGCGGAACGTCATCACCGACCGCATTGAAGCCATGAAAGTCCTTCTTCCCGACTTGGCGGGGCGGCAGGAGCTGGCGGCGCGTTTCCAGCGCGAGATCAAGCTGATGGCCAGCCTGAACCATCCCAACATCGCAGCCCTGCGGACTGCGTTCACAGCCGACAACCAGTTGTACATGGTGATGGAGTACGTCGAAGGGACCAACCTGGCGGACAAACTGGAGAAGGGCCCCATCGCGGTGGGCGACGCGGTCAACTACATCAGCCAGGTGTTGAGCGCAGTCAGCTACGCGCATCAACAGCACATCATTCATCGCGATATCAAGCCGGCCAACATGATGCTGACACCGCAGGGCGTGATCAAGCTGATGGATTTCGGCATCGCGCGCGGCGGCGAAGAGCGCAGCCTGACCATGACGGGAACCACCATGGGCTCGTTGAGCTATATGTCTCCCGAGCAGGTGAAAGGGGAAGCCACCGACGCGCGCTCTGACCTGTATTCGGTCGGCGTCTCGCTGTACGAATTCGTGACCGGCCAGCGTCCCTTTACTGCCACCAGCGACTATTCGATCATGGCCGCTCACGTTAAAGAGGCGCCCAAGCCGCCCGTCGAACTGCATCCCGGACTGCCGGCAGCGCTGAACGAAATTATTCTCATGGCCATCGCCAAGGACCCGGCACAGCGCTTTCAGACCGCGGATGCTTTCCGCAATGCGTTAAGCTCGGTACCGGTCGCAGCACCGACACCTGCCATGCTCGAAGCCACCACGGTGGACTCGATGACGGCGTTGCCCAACGTTCCGGCTGCGCCCGCCGCAACTCCAGCGGCTCCGGTTGCAGCCTTGAAGAGCCCTACCCCGCCGCCCCCGAGCCCTACGCCGACGCCCATGCCGCCACCGGCACAGGGCAGTGGTCATCGGGGCCTGTATATGACTCTGGGCGCTCTCATTGTCCTCGCCGGTCTGGTGGTCGCAGGAATCTACGTGCCCCGGATCAGCAAGACCCATGCCAATCGACCGGACGCGAACTCGACGGAGCAGAGTGCGGACACTACCACGCCCAGCGCCGCGCCGAGCGAAGTCCAACCCAGCCAATCGGCGCCTTCGGATGCCCCAGCGACCGGCGCGATGAGTTCGGATTCATCACAACCGCCCGCCGCACCCACAGCCACGACCGCTGCCGTGGACAACTCGAATGCGATGCAATCGGCACCACCCGCAACGCCGGCGACTCCAGAGATGGAGAAGCCGGTGCAGAGCAATGTCGCCCCGGCCAAACCCAGCCATTCCCATGCCAGGAAGCTGACGGCCCAGAGCAACGCGATGTCTGGCGATGCCGGCGCGCCTGCGCAGGGCGATAGCGGAATGGCGGCACCAGAGGCCGCCAATTCTTCAGCTCAATTGGACGAGCTGGAGCAAACGGTTGATCAGCTTTCCAACCGCGCTGCCGCCGTAAACAGCGGTCTGGATCGTCTGCAGCAGGAGCAGAGCGCAGCCGGCTACGGACTGCGCGGCGACATGGTGGAGCGCCAGGCCAGCCTGAAAGCCAACCTGTTCAAGGCCGAAGAGGCCATGCAACACCATGATGCCGCGAGGGCGAAGAAATACGCAGACCTGGCGGGAAAAGACCTGGAAGTGCTGGAACGCTTCCTGGGCCACTGAGAGGACAGTTAATAGTTTCTGGTTTCTAGTTTCCGGTTTCCAGAACACACTGGCGGCCAGAAACTAGAACCAGAAACTAGAACCAGAAACCAGGTACTGCCTTACCGGCTGTACTGGTTTCTCTTCTTCTCTTCGTGGCGTTCCTGCCCCAGCCGGATCAGGCGTTCAATCAATTCCGGATAGCCCAGGCCTGACGCCGCCCAGAGCTTGGGATACATGCTGATGGCCGTGAACCCGGGCATGGTATTGATCTCATTCAGATAAATTTTCCGGTTCTTGGGGTCCATCAGGAAATCCACCCGCGCCAGGCCGGAACAGTCCACGGCTTTAAAGGCGTCGATGGCCAGTTGCTTGATCTTTTTGGTTTCAGCCTTGCTTAGCTTCGCTGGAATGATCAGCTGCGATCCCTCGTCAACATACTTGGCGGTGTAGTCGTAGAATTCCTTGCCCGGGACGATCTCACCCGGCACTGAAGCCTCGGGCTTATCGTTGCCCAGTACCGAAACTTCTATTTCGCGGGCTTTGTGCTTTTTTCCGCCTACGCCCTCCTCGACCACAATCTTGCGATCGAATTTGGCGGCTTCTGCCATCGCCGGTGGCAGTTCCTTGCGGTCGCGCGCCTTGGAAATTCCCACCGACGATCCCAGGTTGGCGGGTTTCACGAACACCGGATACTTCAGCTTTCTTTCCACCAGTTTCTGAACTTTTTTCGGCGCGGCCTCCCAGTCGCTGCGCAGCACCGTGACGTGCTTCACGATGGGCAATCCAGAGGCCCGGAACAACGACTTCATCACGTCCTTGTCCATGCCGGCGGCGGAACCGAGCACGCCCGCGCCTACGTAGGCAATGTCCGCCAGTTCGAACAGTCCCTGGATGGTTCCGTCTTCGCCGAAAGTGCCGTGCAGCACGGGGAAGATGATGTCCACGTTGATGGCCCGGTCGCTGGCCCGTCTGGTAAGGGCCTCGGTCTGGAAAGCCGCCAGAGACCCGCCCGGGCGCTGCGGTTCGGGTGGCACCGCCACCGCCTGACCGGTGGCCAGGATGGCGGCTCCGGGGGTGGCTTCGGGATCGCCCGCCCTAAGATTAGAATGGGCTTCGCCCTGGCCCCGCAGCAGCAATTCCGCGTCGCCTGCGGTCAGCCACCGCCCTTCCTTGGTGATGCCGATGGGTACGACTTCGTACTTATTCTTATCAATGGCGTTCAGGACCGACGCGGCCGAGAGCAGCGATACTTCATGCTCCCCGCTGCGCCCGCCAAACAGGATGCCGACACGCAGTTTTTTCATGGCTCTTTTTCATGGATATGGGCTTGATATGGCCCCTCCATTCTTGCACAATGTCATACCGTCCGGGTTGACCAGGGCTGCACCCCGAGCTAGCCTCGGCCGGTCTGGGCCGGGAACATTTGCGTTGTCCTGATTTCTTTGGGGAAGGGAAGATCACGTCATGCGAAAAGTAATGTCACTGGCCGCGCTGTTCTTGCTGTTCTCGGTTGCGGCCGCATACGCGCAAGCAGCACCGGCCGCCCCCCGCAAAAAACGGGTCGCCATATTTGATTTCGATTATGCCACTGTGCATAGCAATGTCGCAGCCCTCTTCGGCCAGGACGTGGACGTAGGCAAGGGCATCTCCGACCTGCTGGTCACCTACCTGGTCAAAGACGGCAGCTACTCGGTGATCGAGCGCAAAGCTCTGGACAAGATCATGGCGGAGCAGAATTTTTCCAACAGCGACCGCGCCAATCCCAACTCTGCCGCCAAGATCGGCAAACTGCTGGGTGTGGACGCGATCGTCGTCGGCAGCATCACTCAGTTCGGCAATGAGACCAAGAACATGAACCTGGGCGGCGCCGGCGGCGCGCTGGGTGGATTCGGCCTGGGCGGTTTCGGGCACAAGAAATCGAAAGCCATCGTGTCCCTGACCGCGCGCATGGTGGACGTGGATACGGGCGAGATCCTGGCCGTGGCTGAAGGCCATGGTGAATCGGCGCGGGAGAGCACCTCGCTGCTGGGAGGCGGCGGCAACTGGCACGGATTCGGCGGCGGCAATGCCGACTTCGGCAGCAGCGACTTCCAGAGCACCATCATCGGAGAAGCCGTGAAGGCCGCGGTGGAGAAGACCAGCACCGAAGTGATTGCCGACAAAGACAAGCTGGTGGCACGCACCGTGGTGGTCGAAGGGCTGGTGGCAGCAGTCGATGGAGGACAGATCATCCTCAATGTGGGATCGAAAGCCGGCGTGAAAGTCGGCGACCAGCTGAACGTTGAGCGCGTGACCAAGGAAATCAAAGATCCATCCACCGGCAAAGTGATCCGGCGCATGGCGACGTCAGTCGGCGTAGTGAAGGTCACCGATGTGGACGACATTTCCTCAGTTGCCACCACCGTTTCAGGCAACGGCTTCAAAACCGGTGACGCGGTAAAAACCGTCACCCAATAACGTGTGGCGTGGGCGCCCCCGCCCGCGGCTTTTGACTTTCACGAACGGGCGGGGGGCGCCGCCCCGTTCCGGCCCCTTCTTTCTGAGCAGCACGACTCGATTGGCTCAAGTAGGAGGCTCTTTTATGGAAGCGTCATTCGCAGGAGTAAGCAAGCTGGCAAGCCTTGTCGTTGTCATCCTTGTCACGCTATCCGTCCTGAACGCACAACAAAAAACTCCTCTGACCAATGCCGACGTCATCAAGATGGTGAAATCCGGCTTGGCGGAAACCACGATTGTGGCAGCCATTGCCGCCAATGACACGCAGTTCGATCTCTCCTCAAGCGGACTGCAGTCGCTGGGCCAGGCCGGGGTCAGCAGCAAAGTGATCCGCGCCATGCTGGCCGCAGAGTCGAAGAAGGATGCGGCCGCAGCGGCGGAGAGTGCGACCGCTGCGCCTAGGGCCAATACCACGCAAGATTCCACTCCGGACGCGTCGGCGGGCATGAACCCCCAAGGCATGAGCCAGCAGGGGATGCCGCAGGGAATGTCATCGGAGCAGTTGGCGCAGATGATGGCCAACATGCCACCGGAGATGCGGGCGCGCATGCAGGCCTCCATGGCCCAGCGAAACGCGACAGGAAGATCCAGGAGGGGAGGGGCATCAGCCAACTCCATTCCAGTTCGTGCCGGTGTGACCGTTCCGTTGGATAGCGCGCTCTATACCTCATTCATACGGCTGAAGGCCCAGCCCGGGTATCACATGGTCATGAGCATGCAGACCAGCGATCCCAGGATGGCGCAGATGGCACAGAGCATCTTCAGTCCGGGGGAATTGGTGGTCGAGGGCAATACACGCCAATACACCATGCACTACAAGGTGCCCGCCACGGACGTGCCGGGAACGGTGGATGACTGGGAGATTCGCGCGGTGGTGCAGAACGGACGCGCGGCGCGGCTCATTACTTCGGCGGCGGTGCCTCGATTGCTGAAGGAAAGCGAGGAAAAGGCGGCTCACGATCTGGCGGAGTTGGACCGCATGGCCGCGACCTCGATCGCTCGCGCCGCGGCGGAAGGGCCCATGGGCGCAATCGGCGCTGCATCCACCGCAGCCTCGGTCGCATACGCGCATGCGGAAGTGCCCAAGATGCTGAAGAAGGAGCGGGATATGTTTTCCTGGCAGTGCCGTGACGTCCCGCAGAGTGACGAATCGGGCAGTCAAGCCAACCCGAACCTCACCGACCTGCACTCCATCGGCGACCAGAACGTAAACGGCACGATGGCGGAGGGCTATGAGTTCTACGACCACGAAAACGAGAAGACCCAGGGCACGGTGCACCTGTTCGTGGCCAAGGACACCGGCTTGCCGCTGCGGATCGAGATGGTGGATGCGAGCGGCGCTGGCGGCATCCAGATGAACTATGGCCCGCTCACGGGTCCGGCAAACATAGAGGTTCCGGCCTGCATGAACGCCAAATAGCCACAGGAACTAAGGGAAGAAGGACAAGGCAGCCTCTCCCCCCAGGAAATCTCAACTAACCCGTTCGTCATGGAGAGATGATGGCAACAGCTGCTGCAACTCCCGGCAAGCGCGCGAATTTTGCGACCAGCGTCCCCGGGCGCCGTTACGACAACTTTTTCTTTTCGGCCATGGCATTGCTTATACTGGCCACCGTTTTTCTTGGATTTGCACGCACCTACTACCTGGCGGGAATGATCCATGCCCCACTGCCCGCCTTCATCATTCACGTGCACGGAGCGGTGTTTTCGTGCTGGATCCTCTTGCTGGTCACCCAGACCGCGCTGGTTTCTGCCGGACGCGTGGATATCCACCGCCGCCTGGGCGTGGTCGGTTTTCTTCTAGCTTGTTCGATGGTTGTTCTCGGTGTCCTGGCGGGTACCAATGCACTGGCGAGGGGCTTCGCGCCGCCGGGCCTCGATGCCGCGACTTTTTATGTCGTGCCCATCACGGACATGCTGATCTTTAGCACGTTGATCTTCTTCGCCTTCCGCAAGCGTTCCGATTCCCCGGCGCACAAGCGCCTCATCCTGATTGCTACGATTGCGCTGCTGATTGCCGCCATCGCGCGCTGGCCCTTTGCAATTTTCCTGGGGAAGCCCATCGCGGCTGGACTATTCACCTACGTTTTCCTGTTGATGCTGGTGGCCTACGACCTGTGGTCAATTCGGAAGGTGCATCGGGCTACGCTCTGGGCGGGCATTTTTCTCATTGTCGTGCAACAAATACGAGTGCCCATCGCGATGACAGCACCCTGGCACACCTTCGCCAGCTGGGCGCGGTCCCTTGCAGGTTAGCGCGACCGCGTCGGGCTCAGCCGGCGATTCAGAGCGCGCCGTGTCCACCCAGCTTGGCGGGGGTCAGAGTTCGAGACGGGAAGTGCAGCCCCGCCGCGTGCCGGTTCATGGCGGTTGCCGCCTGCGTGCGCCGGTTGCCCGGCAAGGCTGTTGAAATCCAGAGTGGTGACGCTGTGCTCACATAGGGCGCACTTAAAGGTGGTGCCGCCGTTCATCGATTTGGTGGTGTAGTATCGCACGTCTTAATTGTAGTCCTTCCGCGCAGCGGTGCTTCGCGGGGCATTAGGTGAGCGACCTTAGGGTAAAAGCTTCCATACTTGTCTGTCTGGAGGCGGCTAAGAAGGCGGTCGGCGCGGTTGCTGATAGGTGCGAATGAAATCCTCAGCGAGTTGACCCTGCACTTCGCTCGGTGAGGGCCTCGTCCGCCTCCGAACGCAAAACTCGCAGGCGCAGTCAGGTCGGCTCGTACATTGTGATGAAGGTATCGGTTTGGAGTCTGGATCGTTCACGATTCGTATTCGAGACTTCGGAGACGCCTAGAGGATCTTCTTCCCAAACGCCGATTGCGCCAGTTCCACTGCCAGGTCAGCGGTGCGGTTGTGCTCGTCGATGACCGGATTGACTTCGACGATCTCAAAGCTGAGCATGCGGCCGTGGTCGGCGATGATTTCCATGGCCAGGTGGGCTTCGCGATACGTCGCCCCGCCGCGCACGGGCGTGCCCACCCCGGGCGCGTCTTCGGGATCGATCCAGTCCATGTCGAGAGAGACGTGATAACCGGCGGTGCCGCGTCCGGCCATGCGCAGCGCTTCTTCCATCACCGTGCGCATGCCGCGCTCGTCGATATCGCGCATGGTAAAGACGCCGATGCCGGCGCGGCGGACATTTTCCTTTTCGACGGCATCAATGTCACGCACTCCCACCAGCACGCAGTTTTCCGGCTTCACCTTGGGCGAGAAGTCGAAGATGTTCGCCAGTTCGGCAGGCCCCAATCCCATGGTCGCGGCCAGCGGCATGCCGTGGACGTTCCCGCTGGGCGAGCTCTCGGGCGTGTTGATGTCGGTGTGCGCGTCAATCCAGATCAATCCAATTTTCTGATTCTGGCGGCGATAGAACTCGGCCACGCCGGCCACCGTTCCCGCGGCCACCGAGTGGTCTCCGCCCAGCACCAGCGGGACCATGCCGGCCTCCAGGGTTTTCAGGACCAGCTCGGCATGCTTGGTGCAGGTAGCGGTAATTTCCTTCAGATACTTGGCCGACGGGTCCCCGGCCTTCTTCTGCTCGGCGATAGCGACGGAAACATTGCCGGCGTCTTCGACCACATGCCCCAGCGCCTCGAGGCGCGCTTCGAGCCCAGCGACGCGCACCGCGGACGGGCCCATGTCCACGCCCCGGCGCGACTGTCCCAGGTCGAGCGGAACCCCAATCACCCGAATCTTCTTAGGCGCGATGTTGGACGAAGATGCTGTTGTAGGGGCCATAAATTTAACTGCACAGCAGACCGCGGGGGACAGCCGCCCTCGGCTGTCCGGGCGAGCCTGGGCTCGCCAGACCTTTGCGCCGGCATTAGCGGAGCTTCGCTCCGCCGGACAGCCGAGGGCGGCTGTCCCCACGCGGGCAGTTTACGGGTACAACCGGTTCAGCATCCGAGGAAACGGAATCGTCTCCCGCACATGCTCCAGCCCGCAGATCCAAGCCACCGCGCGTTCGATGCCCATGCCGAAACCGCCGTGGGGCACGCTGCCGAATTTGCGCAGGTCAAGGTACCACTTGAAAGCCTCTTCGGGAAGGCCGTGTTCGTGAATGCGCTGCACCAGCAGATCGTAGGACGCCATGCGCTGCGAGCCGCCGATAATTTCTCCGTAGCCTTCCGGCGCGAGCACGTCCACGCACAGCGCCAGTTCCGGCCGTTGCGGATCGGGTTCCATGTAGAAACGCCTTGATCTTGGCGGGATAACGATGCACCATCACCGGCTTTTCAAACTGCGATGAGATGTAGGTCTCGTCCGGCGATCCCAGGTCGCCGCCCCACTCGAACTTGTTCTCCAGCGCGCCTTTGGCGTGCGCTTCCTGCAACATCCTGGCCGCCTCGTCGTACGTGATGCGCGGGAATGGGGTCTCAATCTTCTCCAGCTTGGTGACATCGCGCCCGATCACTTGCAGATCGCTGCGCCGCTTCTCCAGGCAACGCTTCACCAGAAAGGTGATCAGGCCTTCCGCCAGTGCCATGATGTCGTCGAGTTCGGCATACGCGACCTCGGGCTCGACCATCCAGAATTCCGTGAGGTGGCGACGCGTCTTGGATTTTTCCGCCCGAAAGGTTGGCCCGAACGAATACACCTTGCCCAGGGCCATGGCCGTGGCTTCGATGTAGAGCTGCCCGGACTGGGTAAGAAACGCCTGCTCGTCAAAGTAATCGACCGGAAAAAGAGTGCTGGTGCCTTCACAGGCGGCCGGAGTAAGAATGGGCGGATCGGTCAGGACAAAGCCGCGCTCGTCAAAGAAATCACGGGCCGCCTTGATGATCTCCGCCCGCACCCGCAGGATCGCCGCCTGCCGCTGCGACCGCACCCACAGGTGCCGGTGCTCCATGAGAAATTCGACGCCGTGCTCCTTCGGCGAAATGGGTAAGGATCGCTCTCGGAGACCCGCTGCAGCACCTGAATCCCGGAGACATCGAGTTCATATCCGCCCGGGGCGCGCTTGTCGGCGCGGACCTTTCCCTCGACTATCACGCTCGACTCCTGCGTGAGGCCTTTTATCGCGTCGAACACTTCGGGAGCCACCGCATTTTTCGGCACCACGCCCTGAATCAGCCCGGAGCCGTCGCGGAATTGCGGGAAGAGCAGTTTCCCGCTCTCCCGCAGGTTGTAGAGCCAGCCGCGGATGGTGACGGTCTGGCCTTCGTGCTTGCCGATATCGGAAATCGTGCTGACAGGATGATGACATAAGATTCCAAAATCAACTACCGCCGAGCACGCAAAGAGCGCCGAGAAAACCAGTCCATTTCTCGATTCTCTTTCTTCTTCTTCCTTTTTCTCTGCGATCTCGGCGTCCTCGGCGGTGAACGAATCTAAGCCGATTCCAATTTTTCAAACGCCTCTTTCATTTTCTCCACCGGATCCACCTTCTCGTCGGCTTCGACTTCCAGCAGTAGAGGCGGGGTATGCGGCGCCGAGCGCAGCAACTCCATCGCTTCTTTCCAGTCGATGGTCCCGGCCCCCGGCCACAGATGGGAGTCGCGGACTCCGGCATTGTCGTGCACGTGGGTGGAATGAATATGACCTTTCAGAATCTCGAACGCCTCGGCCACCTTGCCCATGATATGGGCATGGCCGAGATCGAAGCATACGCCCACGTCGTCGAAGTGGGTGATCTGGATAAATTCCACCAGCTTGTCCGGGGTGCACAGCTCGTTGGGAATATTTTCCAGCAGGATGCGCACGCCCAGAGGCTTGGCGAATGCACGCAAGTGTTCGATTGAAGTCATGGCGGCCTCGAACTTGCGGTCGTCAAATGATTCGCCGCTAATTCCGATGTGCTGCACCAGAAAGCGGAAGGGAATCTGTTCGGCCACTTCGATGGCGCGCTTGATCTCATCCATGGCCTCGATGCGCTGCGCCCGGTCGGTGGCGGCCACATTCACCGGCGGGGCACCGGTGCGGCCCGACTCGTAGTCGGCGTGCATGGGCGAATGGACCGAATGCAGCGGAACACCGCTGGTGTGAAACCAGTCCGCAATTTCGCGCACATGCTGTTTGCGATTGGCATAATCGAGGTGCTGGCGCGCGGCAAAAATCTCGATCGCCTGCGCCCCGCCCCGCACCAATCCGTCCAGCAGGCCGGGATGCAGCCGCTCTTTCACGTACACCAGTGTGGACATCGCCTTCAGCATAATGAACAAACCTGTGTGGGGCGGGCGCCCTCGCCCGCCGCCTTTGACTTGGACCCCAGATATTCAAAACGTTGGTGCCGTCGGAACTGGCCGTAATCAAGCTCCAAATTCAAGGGCGGCGGGCGAGGGCGCCCGCCCCACATGAACTGATCTAGAATCCTATCGCCCTGCCGTTGTTCCGGGGGTCGCTGGCGCCCAGGCGCTCTCCCTGTTTCGGGTCGATCATGATGCACTCGCCGTCACTCCAGGAGTCCCCCGCCTCGATACGGTGTCCCATTCCCTCCAGCCGCTTGATCGTATCAGGAGAAAATCCCGACTCCAGGCGCGTGACGTCGGGCAACCACTGGTGATGGAAGCGGGGAGCGTTCACCGCTTCCTGAATGTTCATTCCGTAATCGACCACGCCCATCAGGATATTGGCCACGGTGGTGATGATCCGCGGACCACCGGGCGAGCCCAGCACCAGAAACAGCTTACCGTCTTTCAGCACGATGGTGGGCGCCATCGCCGAAAGCGGACGCTTGCCCGGACCGATCGCATTGGCCGGCCCCTGGATCAGGCCGAACATGTTGGGCACGCCCTGCTTGGCCGCGAAGTCGTCCATCTCATCGTTCATCAGAAAGCCCATACCTTCGGCAGTGACCCGCGAGCCAAAGCTGTCATTGAGCGTGGTCGTGACCGCAACCGCGTTCCCCTCCGGATCGACCACGGAATAGTGAGTGGTATGGTCGGGTTCCGCCACAGCGCTGGGCGAAAGATGCCCAGCGGCATATTGTTCGAGCTGGCTGAAGATCGCGGGCCGGACCAGATCTTTACTGGCACTGGCGTGCCTGGGGTCAATCGATTCCCGCCACGCCGCGCCGTACCGCTTGTCGATCAGCTGGGCCACGGGAATTGTTGGAAAAATCCGGGTCCCCTAAAAACTCCGCCCGATCGAAAAACGCGCGCCGGAAGGCTTCGAGCGTCAGATGCAACGCCGGCACCGACCGGCCTCCCAGTTTTGCCAGGTCGTAGCCTTCGAGAATATTCAGTATCTCGATCAGCGTGGTTCCGCCCGATGACGGCGGCGGCGCGCTGATGATTTCGTAGCCGCGGTACGATCCCCGCACCGCCCCCCGCTCTTTCACTTCGTAGTGCGCCAGGTCGCCAGTCGTGATCAGGCCCCCGCCCTTGTGCACGGACGCAGCCAGCTCACGGGCCATATCGCCGTGATAGAAGTCATCCGGATTGCCGGCGATCCGTTTCAAAGTACGTGCGAGATCCGGCTGCTTGAGCACCTCGCCGGCTTTGTAATAGTTTCCATCACGCTGAAAAATGCGGCGCGATTCCGGAAACTGAGCCAGCGGTTTATCCTCCTGCAAATCCCTGGCGTCTTCGGCCGCCAGGGCAAATCCTTCTTCCGCCAGCTTGATCGCCGGGGCCATCACGCGCGCGAGCGCCAGCTTGCCATACTTTTTTTCCGCATACACCAATCCTGCAACCGACCCTGGGACCCCGATCGCCTTGTAGCCGATCGTGCTGGCATCCTCAATCACATTTCCATGGGCGTCGAGGTACATATTCGCCGTGGCCGCTTCCGGCGCTTTCTCGCGGTAGTCGATAAAGCGGGTCGTGCCATCGGCGAAGCGGACGAGCATGAAGCCGCCACCACCCAGATTCCCGGCCTGCGGATGCACCACCGCCAGCGCAAAACCGACCGCCACTGCCGCGTCCACGGCATTGCCGCCCGCCTTCATCATCTGCACTCCGGCGCGCGATGCCAGCCGGTGCACGCTGGCCACCATGGCCCTGGGCGCCACCACGGGCACCTGTCGGGCGGCGAAGCTGGGCGGACCTGCTGCCGCGACGGCAAGAATAAAGAGCAGCAGAATGAATAACTTGCAATGAGATCGCATGAGAGGACTGCTAGAGGCTAGCCCAGCCGCTGAGCGGGAGTCAAATCAGCGAGCTGAGGCCAGCGGCCCGCAAACAACGGGACGCCGCTGGGCGCAATTTGACGTCACGGACCGCGGGGAATTGCAGATTTCAGATTCTGGATTTCAGATTGTTGTAAACGGCGCTCTGTCGAGCAAAGACGGCGAAAAAATCTCAGTTCAATTCCCTGTAACGGTCAGGTTTTTCAGAAATGCCGTGGTACCCCCAGATGTCTTGTTTCCACCAATCTGGAAATTAACCACCTGTCGCCCGATTCCCCAACCCAGGCCAAAAACGCTGGGCCCGGAAGCGCCCACGAATTTGGATACTTTGGTATCGAAAGTCACGGAATCATAGGTTACGTTTCCGGCAGAATCCCGGTGATATTTCAGGATGACATGATGCCAGACGCCAGGCTTCCACACGCTTCTCAAGCAAGCGACGTTCGAATCATTCCAGTGCGGGCGGCCGGAATGGTTGGTCACGTACTGCCACATGCCTTTTGGAAAATTGCATTGCATTCCGTAGATCACAGTGTTCCCGTTGAGCGTGACCTGGTTCAAGTCGAGTTCGATATTGTTGACGGTCGCCAACTTGTTGAAGTAAACCCACGTATCAAGGGTAAAGTATTTGGATGTCCCGTCCTTGTGATCAGGGCCGAGATATATATGGAAGCGCTCTCCTCCGTAGTACTTCCAGACGGCATCGAACTGCCGGAGTTCCCCGGACATTTTGCTGCTTCCCGTTGAGGACCCATTCGTGCCCTTATCGTGCTCCCAGCACCAACGGGGAATGCCGCATCCCGAAGTGCCGCCAGAGCTGGGAATGTCTTCAATGTTCTTTACTTGTTCTGCGCCAAAGGCCATGAGGCTTGAAAACAGGCACAACGCGACTAGTACCTTCACTGGTGTTCTCCCCGTAATAGTTGGTTAAATCTGGCGACCGCTGTTCGGTCCGCTCCCGGTTTCGGCCAAAGGTAGGTTTGTTGTGAAGATTGTTACGGCAGCCGAGGATGAGGGTCAACTATCGGAAGTACAGGGGGTGCACCGGAGAGCACTGCAACATCTGGTTGAGAGCGGTTCAGCAGAATCGTGTTGGCAAGAATCGCTCGTTTTCAGTTCCCGGCGCGGCGAGATTTGGGTCTTCGTCGGGTCGCTCTGGTAGTGCTGGCGCCGGTAGTGCCGTTGCCGGATATCCTGGCTTTCGCCGCCACCATCTCATACGACTTTGTAATCAGGTCTGTGGTGTCGCTCCAGGGCAGGACATCGAGGCGCTGCGAGCGCTACCCATTTGTAGCGGCCCAGGTAGGGCGCCGGGATGATGTCTTCATGCTCCACCAGTTCGGCAAATTTTTCGGGTTCGCACTTGAACATCAGGCGCGGCGGGACCGAGCTCAGAGACAGCAGCGCGAAAATCTTTCCGCCTACCTTGAAACAGAGAACTTCTCCCCACTGCAGCTTTTCGGTGGCATGGGGAAAAGAAAGACAGAAGCCGCGGATGGATTCAACACTCATGATTTCCTTATGAATCTAACGCCGGAAGTCCGCAATCAAAAGCAAGAGCAGGTGTGCGTGCCCGCGAGATCGGTTGTAGAGTTGTTTCAAACTGATTGAAACCTCCAGGAGATTGAAATGCAAACCCGGCAACTTGGCAACTCTGACCTGCGCATTACCCCGGTCGGCTACGGGGCATGGGCCATCGGCGGCTCCGGCTGGCAGTTCGCGTGGGGAGCGCAGGATGATAACGACTCGATAGCAGCCATTCATCGCTCGCTGGAACTGGGAGTGAACTGGATCGACACGGCCGCGGTTTACGGCCTGGGCCACTCCGAAGAAGTTGTAGCCAGGGCCCTGAAGACCTGGTCGGGTCCGCGGCCTTATGTCTTCACCAAATGCGGCCGGCTTTGGGATGAACAGGGCAACGTGCGGGGAGGCCTGGGCGCCGATTCCATCCGCCGCGAAATCGAGGACAGCCTGCGCCGCCTGGCCACCGATGTCATCGATCTCTACCAGATTCACTGGCCGCCCAATCCAGACTCTCCCCAACTCGAAGAGGGCTGGGCCACGCTGGCTGAGTTGAAGCGGCAAGGAAAGGTGCGCTGGATCGGGGTCTCGAATTTCAATGTTGCGCAGTTGAAGCGCGCCCAGGCCATCGCGCCGGTCACCTCCCTGCAACCTCCCTATTCGCTGATTCACCGCGGAGTGGAGCGGGAGATGCTTCCTTACTGTCGGCAGGAGGGCATTGGCGTGATCGTGTATTCACCCATGGCCTCGGGTCTGTTGACGGGAGCGATGACCCGCGAACGTGCCGCGAAATTGCCCCAGGATGACTGGCGCCGCGCCAGTTCAAATTTCAACGAGCCCAAGCTGTCACGAAATCTCGCCCTGGCAGAACGGCTGCGGGAGATTGGCAAGCGCCACGGCCGCTCGCCGGGCGAAGTTGCCATTGCCTGGACGCTCCGCAACCCGGCGGTGACGGGCGCCATCGTGGGAGCCCGCAATGCCAGCCAGGCCGAAGGCGTGATGCGCGCCGGGGAGTTGTCCCTCAACGACGAAGATGTAAGTGAGATTGAAAGCTTTTTCTGAAGCGGCGGCGTAATCGAAGTTTCGATGAGTTTTGTAATTGGACAAGTCCACTCGTGCAATGGATTCGGAATGGGTCGATCATTCGTGCGATGGGTTTGGGGTAGGGCTTGACTGGCTGGGGCGCGGGAGAGTTCGACGCACACGGGTCTGGGAAGGGGCACGACTTCAGAGGTTGCGGAAAAACTCAATTTGCCCGGACGAGGCGACCACGGGGGCTAAAGCCCGCACACGTTTCTGACGACTTACGCGGCCCTGAAGGGCCGCTCTTCCACGTAAGGGCCGACATTGGTGAGTTTTTCCGCAACCACTGAAGTCGTGCCCTTCCCAAAAATCGTGCGACAACACGACTGAAGTCGTGCCCTCCCAAAAACGAGCGAACTCGAGTTTTCCCACCGGGGACTCTCCAGTCCCTGCGTTACACCTCTTCGCGCGCCTCGCCCAGAGTTACGCTGACGTCGATCTTCTTCTTTCCGCGATAGATGGTGACCCGCACCGTGTCGCCGGCGCGATGGCTGTTCATGACCTGGCTGAGGTCCTGCTGGTCCTGGACCTGCTGGCCGTCGATGGCCACGATCAGGTCGCCGCCGAGGGTGATGGGAATGTTGCCGATGTAGGCGCGCTCGCTGCCGCCGTGCAGGCCGGCGCGGTCGGCGGCCCCGCCGGGCACCACCTGCACGATCAGCAATCCGCTGTCTGCCGCCAGGCCCATCTGGTCCGCCAGTTCGGGGGTAATGGGAATCGTTCGCACGCCCAGCGCCGGACGCCGCACCCGCCCCAGCGTCATCAGATCGTTCAGCACCGCTTTCGCCGTGTTTACCGGGATGGCGAAACCGATGCCCGCGCTCTGGCCGACATTGGAAGCGATCAGGGTGTTGATGCCGATCACTTCGCCGTGCCAGTTCAGCAAGCGGGCCGCCGGAATTGCCGGGATTGATGGCCGCGTCGGTCTGGATGGCGTCATCGATCTGCATGCCGTCAGGTTCCTGCACCGGGCGGATCGAACTGATGATGCCATTGGTCATGGTGCCGGCCAGACCGAAGGGATTGCCAATGGCATAAACCTTTTGTCCCACCTGCAAATTACGCGAGTCGCCGAGCACCATCGGGGTCAGGCCGGGACCCTTTATCTGAATCACCGCCAGATCGTGAGAACGGTCGGTCCCCACCACGGTGGCGCGGTATTTCTTGCGGTTGTGCAGCGTCACTTCCACCTGCCGGGCGTCGGCGATTACGTGGTAGTTGGTGAGCACGTGACCTTCTTTATCGATAATGAAGCCCGAGCCCTGGCCCTCCTGCGGTACCAGGCCATAAAAGAAATCAAAGGTCACAGCCCGCGAAGTGATGTTTACCACGGAATCGATGTTCTTGCGGTAAACGCTCATGTTGTTCTGTTCTTCAGCGTCGAAGGCGCCGTTCGACGCGGCCTCGGTAATCTCCACCCGGTTGCTGGGACGGCCAAACCAGTTGGCGGGATGCATCTGGCCGGAGCGGTAGGTAGTGAAGTAAAAGAACGCGCCGGCAAAAATCACGGCCAGCAGAACAGGACGCAGCAGTTTCATAGTTCGGGACCTTCCAGCTGTCGAAGCTAAATGTGGGGCTAAACGGTGTGAGCGCCTCCCTTCTGCCGGGCAGGGAGCCGCCGACAGCCGCCGGGACGGCAGCGCTACAAACTACGCTTCTCTCCTTCAACTCGGCGTAAATTTCTCTCACTTGGCGGCTGGTTTCATCGAGCGATCCGGAGTTGTCGATCACGTAATCGGCAGCCTTGATCTTTTCCTCGTCGGGAAGCTGGGCGGCCATGCGGCGGGCGACTTCGCGGCGGGCGGTTTCCTGGTCCACCTTCAGCCGCTGGGCCCAACGCTCGACCCGCTGTTCCGGCCGGCAGGTCACGACCACCAGTCGGTCAAAGCGTTCGGCCATGCCGGCCTCGAGAATGAGCGCCGCCTCCACCAGGGCAATGGCGTGAGGGTCGCGCCGGCCCACTTCCGCCATCCATTCTTCCTGCCGGCGAATCACGGCGGGATGGACGATCTGATTCAGTTCCTGGACGCGGGAAGGCTGGTGGGGGCCGCCGAAGGCGAGTTCTCCCAGCCGTCCGCGGTTCACGCTGCCGTCGGGATCCAAAATCGCGGCGCCGAAGTGATCCACAACCTCCTGGTAAACCGGCTGGCCTGGCTGCATGAGCTGGTGGGAGATCTGGTCGGCCTGGATCACGTGCGCGCCCTGCGCGGCAAACATCTCAGCCACCACCGACTTGCCCGCGGCGATGCCTCCGGTCAATCCGACCTTAAGCACTGCGGGCGTGCTCCGCCGCCCGGTTGGGCATGCGCGAACCCCTCCGCATCTTCGCCGCCTTTACGGTGTTGGCCATCAGCATGGCGATGGTCAGCGGGCCGACACCGCCGGGCACCGGCGTGATCGCTCCCGCAACTTCGGCTGCATTTGGATGAGCGTCCCCAACCAGGGTTGACCCCTTCGTACGGAAGCTCTCCTCGCGCTTCGCATTGCCCGCAAACAGCCGGTCAAATTCCGCCCGCTCGGTCACCTTGTTCATGCCCACGTCGATGACCGTGGCCCCCGGTTTCACGAAGTCGCGAGTAATCATTCCGGCGCGGCCAATAGCGGCCACCAGGATGTCGGCGCGACGGCATACCCCGGGAAGGTCGCGCGTCTTCGAGTGGCAGACGGTAACCGTGGCATTGGCATTGATCAGCAGCATGGCCGTGGGTTTGCCCACAATATCGCTCCGCCCCACCACCACTGCTTCCTGACCCGCCGCCGGAATATTGCTGCGCTTGAGGATCTCCATGATGCCGGCGGGAGTGCAAGGCACCAGCCCCGGGCGCTGGGTGGACAGAAACCCCACATTGACGGGGTGAAAGCCGTCCACGTCCTTGGCCGGATCCACAGCCATCAGTATCTGCTTCGAGTCCACCTGCGGAGGCAACGGCAACTGCACCAGGATGCCATCAATCTCGTCGCGACGGTTCAGTTCGAGGACCAGTTCCAGCAACTCCGGGGTCGAAATCGTGTCCGGCGGGGTAAGTTTTTCGCTGTAGATTCCAACTTCCTCGCAACTCTTCACCTTTCCGCGAACGTAGATCTCAGAGGCCGGATTGTGGCCGACCAGGATGACCGCCAGGCCGGGACGAATGCCGGCGGCAGCCATGTCTTTGACCTCAGACGCAACCTCTGCCCGGATTTCAGCGGCGATTTTGTTGCCGTCCAGAATTGTGGCAGCCATGAACCTAGCCTCCCGCTGGTGAAACTTTATCGTAAACTATCATGGTCAAAAGAGCTTTTAACCGCAAAGGACGCAAAGAGGCTCCTAGCTCCTGGCTCCTGGCCAGAAGCTAAAAAGCTAGAAGCTAGAAGCTAGAAGCTTCGACCCCAAAGAGCGTAAAATGCCCTCCATGATTCCCCAGGACCTGCTCGAGATTCTGGTCTGCCCGGTCTGTAAGAAGCCGCTGGTACTGAAAAACGAAGGGCAGGGCCTGAAGTGCGCCGAGTGTCGCCGCGTCTATCCGGTGCGGGACGGCATCCCCGTCATGCTGGTGGACGAAGCTGTGATCGATCCTTCCTGAACCTCCTGGCTAGAGCCGCCGCATTGTGTCATTCCTGCTTGTCCCAGAACGACACAACGTGTCAATAATGGGAATCTCTGATATGGCCCGTTCGTGCCACTAAAAGTCTCGCGGCGGACGCATCCAAAGATTTAGCTCCCCTGCAACTTACCGCAACGTAAGGGGTTTAAGAAACCAAACTGCGGGTATTTGCGTATATAGAGAAAGCGCCCGGAACGCGGCACCAAAATTGCATGCAACGTTCACAGCAGGCAGTGAGTCTAATGAAATAAGCAGGTCAAGGTCGGAGGTGATAACGACCATGAAAGAACGATTCTCCAGTACCGAATTAACGGCTCTGCGAAACGATCTGTTGCAGGGAGGCCTGATCGATTCGCGGGAGGCCGCCGAACTTTTGCAAGTCTTCCTCATGGGACGTGGCTACGGGGTATCGCCTCAAGCAGCCATGGACGCCGTGGGCCGGGTTGAGATGTCAGGCTGCTCCATGCCCGTGTTGCAAAAAGAGCTGGAGGGTCTGGCGCTGGTGATGTAAGCGGTGACCAAGAGTATGTAAGAAATCTGCGGGGACCTCAGAACCAAGCCGTTTCCCCGCGAGGTGAGTAACAAGAATGAGCCGGGCCAACCAGCCCGGCGTTTTTGTTGGTGGGGAGCTTCTGGCTCTTAGCTAGTGGATGGTACGGTCGACGGTCAAGGTCTTCCGCTGGGAGTTCGGGTGGAAAGTGCCTCCCCCAGTGAAGTTACGCTTGCGGAAGCCACGCTCTCCGAAGTCCGGGTACCACGTCGGAAAGGCCGCCCGCGGCAAAAGCCTGAGCGCGTGATCGCCGACCGCGGCTACGACTCCGACCCGCTGCGCCAGCGATTGCAGAAGCGCGGCATCGAACTGATTGCGCCTTACCGGAAAAACAACCAGGGACGGCGCTACGAAGATGGGCGCAAACTGCGGCGTTATAAGCGCCGTTGGATTGTGGAGCGAACTCATGCGTGGCTTGGTCAATTCCGACGCCTGCTGGTCCGTCATGAGCATCTGCTCTCCACTTACCGCGCCTTCTTCTATCTCGCGTGCTTCTGGATTACCCTGAGGCACTGTTTATGAAATACGCTCTAGCCACAGCGCCTTGTAGAGCTAGAAGCCAGGAGCTAGAAGCGCCTTTCTCACTCGTACCGCAAACTCTCCACCGGATCCAGCTTGGCCGCGCGCGCGGCCGGAACTGTCCCAAAGATCACGCCTACGAACGACGAAACCAGAATCGCCACAATCGCCGACAATCCCGAGATCGGTATACGGTATTCCGTCAGAAAACGTACCGAATACGGAATCGCCAAACCGATGACCACGCCGATCAGCCCTCCCACCAGCGAGATGGTCATGGCCTCGGCCAGGAACTGAAAACGTATTTCGCGGTTGGTGGCGCCCAGCGCCTTGCGGATGCCGATCTCCCGGATGCGGGAGCTGACCGTCGCCAGCATGATGTTCATGATGCCAATGCCGCTGACCAGCAGGACCACTGCCGCCACCAGCAACAGCACCAGCGTCAGCGCGTTGGCGGTCTTTTCCGCCAGCACCACCAGTTGGGTGAGATTCATGACGTTGTAGACCGACTCGGCGCGGTGCCGGCTCTGGATGACCCGCCGGATCTGGTCGGTTGCCGGCTGCACCATCGAAGGATCGGCGGTCGAGAAATAAATCTGTTTGACGGTCGGCGTGTCGGTAAAGTAGCGGCTCACCGTGTACGGAATCAACATGGTGTAGTCCACGACTTCGGTCTGCCCGAAGGTATCCACGCGCTCCCGGAAGGTGCCCACGATGGTGAAAGGCAGTCCGGTCAGCTTGATGATTTTGCCGATGGCTTCCTGTTGCGATCCGTATAGCTCCTCGGCCATTTTTTGGGTGATCACGCCCACCTTGGTATGTTCCTGTTCGTCTTTACTGTCGAAGAAGCGGCCGGTGACGACCACCAGGTTGCGTACGATCTTGTAGTCGGGAAAGACTCCCAGCACGGAAATGTCGCGTTCCTTGCCGCCGCCCACGGGGATGCGTTCGCCCAGGGAAACCACGGGCGAGGCTGCGACGATGCCCGGCACTTGCTCCAGCGCGGCTTTCAGGTCGTCGATGGTGAGGGGGTCAGGGCGTGACGTTGGCAACGCGCTGCCCGCCACTCTGGTATTCGGCTTCAATCTGATTGGTGCCGATGGACTGGATCTGGTTGCAGCACATACTGCTTGCCGGTCATGCCGATGGTCACGACCAGGATGAGGGAAGCGGTGCCGATCACCATCCCCAAGGCAGTGAGCGCGAAACGCACCTTGTTGCTGCGGAAAGTTTCGTAGGCAAAACTGAGGACCTCGCCGTAAACCATGCGGGGCGGACGTCGTTCCGGCGCGGTCGTCGTGGCAGTCGCCATAGCGTAGCTGGTTAGATGCTAGCCGCATCCGCCGGGAGGCGCAATTAACTCAGGCAGGTCGTAGGGGTCAGCTTCACGATATGACCTGCAAAATGCATGAACCACGAAGGAAACGAAGTGTCACAAGAGGCTTTCGGTCTCAATGGTTTTTCTTCGTGTACCTTCGTGTCCTTCGTGGTCAACGGCTTCAGAAACTGACCCACAGCCTGGCAGGCCGACTCCCGGAGGCCGTCCTGGGTCTTAACTTCAATTGCTGCGCAATGCGTCCATGGGGTTGATGGAAGAGGCCCGCCGGGCGGGAATGTAGCCGGAGAGCATCGCAACCAATAATAGCGCCACCGCCATGCCGAGAAACGTCGGCAAGTCCCATGGCGAAGTGGCAAACAATAGTGAAGCAATTACCCTGGCCACGGCGAGCGCCGCCAGTGTGCCCAGCATCATGCCGGCAAGAGCCAGGCGCAGCGTGCCACCGAGTATCTGGCGCTGCACCCGGCCGGCGCTGGCGCCGAGCGCTATGCGGATCCCGATCTCCGGTGTTTGCCGCGTCACCGAATACGAAATGACGCCGTAAATGCCGAGCGTGGCCAATACCAGGCCCAGTCCGGCAAACGCAGCCACCAGCAGCATGAAGAAGCGGCGCGGGGAGACGGCGCGGTCAACGATGGTCCGGATGGGCCGGAACTCGGCGGCCGGTTGATTGGGGTTCAGCTCGCGCAGGGCGTGCAGGACACTCGCAGCGAGAGCCGCAGGGGGCAGGCTGCTGCGAATGACCAGTTGGGCGCCCTCCGGCTGTTGCTGTAGTGCCGGATAGTAGATTTGCGAGCCCGGCCCGCCCTCCACGTTCTCCTGGTGGACATCGTCAACAACTCCCACTACGTGGTCTTCCTCTTTGCCGCGCATGAGGACCTTGCCCACGGCATCCTCACCGGGCCAATAGAGGCGAGCAGAGGACGCATTGATGAGGACAACTTTTTCGCTATTCGGCCCATCGGCCCAGGTGAAGTCTCGGCCGTGCAGTCGAATGCCCATGGCGCGGATGAATCCCGGGGTGATCACGTACACTAGCGGTTCTGGCAGTTCGCCGGGAGCCAAAATCTTCCCCTGGGGCGCGGGCATGTCCCATGAGCGATTGGGCCCGAGGGGAAGATAATCTGCCATGCCTGCGGCTTCCACCCCAGGCAGCGCACTGACGCGCGCAAGAATCTGCTGGAAGATGGCGCTTCGTTTTGCGACGCTGGCGTCAGGGGATGGGGCAGTGTCGTCGTAGTCCACTTTTATGGAGGCGGCGCGGTCGGGCTGGAAGCCCAGGTCCACATCCAACACTTTGAGGAAGCTGCGCAGCAACAAGCCTGCACTTACCAGCAACACGCATGCGAGGGCAATCTCGGAGACGACCAGCGCGGCGCGGATGCGTTCGTGTTTGCGGCCCAGGCCCGCACCTGCGCTGGAGTCCTTGAGCATCTCCTGAAGGTTGCCGCCGGCCATCCTTAACCCCGGAAGCGGGCCGAAGATCATGGCGGTGAGGATGGCAATGAGAACGGTCCAGCCCAACGCCTGTGTGTCGATGCGCAGGGTGCTGAGGAGCGGCAGGGCCAGAGATCCCTGGTGCGCCAGCCATGCGATCAGGACGAAGGCCATGCCGAGTCCGATGGCCGCGCCTGCGGCGGAGAGCATGAGGCTTTCCATGAACAACTGGCGCACGATGCGGCCGCGGCTTGCTCCGAGTGCGCCCCGGACCGCAAACTCCTTGGCACGCGCGGCGGAGCGAGCCAGAAGCAGGTTAGAGAGATTCACGCAGGCGATCAGCAGAATCGCACCCACGGCGCACCACAGCGCGATCAGCGAGCGGTGCAATTTGCCCGTAACGTAATCCTTCAGCGGCACGGGAATGAGATTGCCTTTATAACGGCCCATGGTCTCGGGATATTTGAGGTTGAAGTAAATATTGGGCGCAACCCGATTGGCGTCGTCGAGAGCCTGGGCCACGGTCGCGCCCGGCTTGAGGCGGGCGATGAGGGTGACGATGTTGCCCCAATCGCGCTGCTGGTTCAGGTCGAGCGGGACAAAAAGATCGACCTTGGCGCCGGGAGAGAAGACGGCCCCGAAGTCGAAGCTTGCGGGCAACACCCCCACCACAGTCATCGGCGTACCGTTCATCTCGGTGGCCTTGCCGACGATGGCAGGGTCGGCGGCGAACCGGCGCCGCCAGTAGGCATTGGCCAGCAGAGCCACGGGGTGCGGGCCACCGCGCGCCTCGTCCGAGGTAAACAGACGACCCATGGCGGGCTGCACGCCGAGAACCTGGAAAAAGTTGCCGATGACTTCGATGCCCGTCGCCGACTCAGGCTCACCCTGGCCGGTGAGGCGGAGATTGTCGGGGGTGGTGAAGGCTTCGTATCCGGTAACGTCCTGATAGGTACGGCTCTGCGCGCGGAATCCCTCGTAGGCGTCGGCCGAGTAGGTCGCGCAGGAGAGGCCGCAGCCAGTCGGCGGCGGTGCGATCCACACCAGTTCATGCGAGTTGGAAAAAGGCAGAGGGCGGAGGAGCAGCGTGTTGACCACGCTGAAGACGGCGACATTGGCACCAATGGCCAAGGCCAGGATCAGGATGGAGACGGCGGCAAAACCGGGGTCGCGTCTGAGCGTGCGGAAGGTATAGCGCACGTCCTGGAGCGAGTCGCTGAAGTAATCCGTGAGGTGTTTGCGGCGCTCCATTTTGTCTCCTTTGACTATTTCCGCCGGATGACGGATGGACGGCCTGAATTAGTCAACTTTCATTGGACGTAACCACGGCCTGACCGTGAGCTTGACCCCGAAACCAGGCATTTTCCAGACGCCTACGCCGGCGGTTCGGCCGCGCCCCGGGCGTAGTAGCTGACATGCCCCGGCTCCAGCTTGCGGCCTTTGGCGTTGAAAATCCGGAAATGCGCCAGGCCCGCTCGTTGCAGGGCAAACTGCAGCGTCGTCCTGAGCACCCCGAAACCATAGGTCACGCTGCGGCGGAAGTTTATGGAGGACGCCTCCTCGAAATATTTCGTCGGGCACGATACTTCGCCAATGCGAAAACCGAAGTTCACGCACTGCGCCAGCACCTGGTTGTCGAAGACAAAATCGTCCGAGTTTTCGAGCAGCGGAATTTCCAGCAGGACCTCGCGGCTGAAGGCCCGGTAGCCGGTGTGGTACTCCGACAGCTTGATTCCGAGAAACAGGTTCTCAAACGCGGTGAGCAAGCGGTTGGCTACATATTTATAGAACGGCATGCCGCCATGCAGCGCCTGGCCGCCGATGATGCGCGAGCCCAGCACAACATCGTAAACGTCATAGGCGACCATGCTGGCCATGGCAGTCACCAGCAACGGTGTGTACTGATAGTCGGGATGCACCATGATTACGACATCCGCGCCCGACGCCAGGGCCTCGCGGTAGCAGGTCTGCTGGTTGCGGCCGTAGCCGTAGTTCTGGTCGTGCACAAAGAATTGCAGGCCCAGGCGCTCGGCGATCTCGACCGTGCGGTCGGAGCTGTGATCGTCCACCAGAATGCGGATGTCCACCAGGTCGGGCAACTCCGCCACGGTCGCAGCCAGGGTCTTCTCCGCGTTATATGCCGGCAACACCACGGCAATGCGTTTGCCATTGATCATGAACGATCATCATAAATCTCACAGTCGTCGCCGTCGCAATCGGGTGCTTGAGTCGCCAATGCCCACGTGGACAGCCGCCCTCGGCTGTCCAGTCGAGCGCAGCTCGACAAGGATTTGCCGCGAACCCACAATAGCGGAGCTTGCTCCGCCGGACAGCCGAGGGCGGCTGTCCCCACGCGGGCTCTTTGTTGATAAAATATTCTATTCGGGCAAGCCCGAGACCCATGGCTGAAAAGCGCACCTTATTCGAGAAAGTCTGGGACGAGCACGTCGTCTCTTCGCCGCCCGACCGCCTGCCGCTTCTCTATATCGACCTGCACCTGGTCCACGAGGTCACCTCGCCGCAGGCCTTCGACGGCCTGCGCGCGGCCGGACGCCGGGTGCGCCAGCCCAACCGCACCGTCGCCACGGTTGACCACAATATTCCGACCGAGCCTCGCGGCACTCCTATTACCGACCCGATTGCCGCCCTCCAGATCCAGGCCTTGCAGAAGAATTGCAAGGAATTCGGCGTCCCGCTGTTCGACATGGATTCGCCCAACCAGGGCATCGTGCACGTCATCGGCCCCGAACTTGGACTCACCCAACCGGGCATGACTATCGTCTGCGGCGACAGCCACACCAGCACGCATGGCGCATTCGGCGCGCTGGCCTTCGGCATCGGCACATCGGAAGTCGAGCACGTGCTGGCCACGCAATGCCTGCCGCAGCGCAAACCGAAGACGATGCTTATCCGGTGCAAGGTTCGCTGCCCGAAGGAGTGACGGCGAAAGACCTGGCGCTCGGCATCATCGGACAGATCGGGACCGACGGCGCCACCGGCCACGTCATTGAGTATGCCGGCGAGGCTGTCCGCGCGCTTTCTGTAGAAGGCCGGATGACGCTGTGCAACATGAGCATCGAAGCCGGAGCCCGCGCCGGCATGATCGCGCCCGACGAGACCACCTTTGCCTATCTCAAGAATCGCCGCTTCGCTCCACAAAACGGAAGCTGGGAGAAGCACGCTGGCGCACTGGCGCACTCTGCCTACTGATCCCGGAGCGCGTTACGACGAAGTCATCGAAATCGATGCCTCGAAGCTGGCTCCGTTTGTGACCTGGGGAACCAATCCCGGCATGGTGGTCGCGGTCAGCGGCAGAGTTCCGGAGCTGAGCGACCTCAAGACGGAAGCCGATCGTCAGGCTGCCGAGCGCATGCTGGAATACATGGGACTGAAGCCCGGCACCCGCGTCGAGGAGATTCCGGTGGATCGCGTTTTTATCGGTTCCTGCACCAATTCGCGTCTGGAAGATTTACGCGCCGCCGCTCGCGTCGCCAGCGGCCATCACGTCAATGCGAAAGTGCGGGCCATGGTGGTGCCCGGATCGCAGGCCGTAAAGCATGCCGCCGAGCAGGAAGGGCTCGACCGCATTTTTCGGGAAGCCGGTTTCGAATGGCGCGAGTCCGGCTGCTCCATGTGCCTGGGCATGAATCCGGACATCCTGCAACCCGGCGAGCGCTGCGCGTCCACCAGCAACCGCAATTTTGAAGGCCGCCAGGGCCGCGGCGGACGCACGCACCTGGTCAGCCCGATGATGGCAGCAGCGGCCGCAGTGGCCGGCCACTTCACCGACATAAGAAACTGGAAATTCAACAAGTAGCGTCGCAGATAGTAGCGCCGGCGTCTCGCCGGCTGTCCGGAGGGCGTCCCGCCCTCCGCATCTGGAGAACAGAATGCAACCGTTCCGCAAGCACAAAGGCAAAGTCGCTCCGCTCGATCGCGCCAACGTCGATACCGACCAGATCATTCCCAAACAATTCCTGAAGCGAATCGAGCGCACCGGCTTCGGCGAGTTCCTGTTTTATGACTGGCGCCGCGGCAAGGACGGCGACGCAGGACCCATCGTTCTCCCTGAACCAGCCGCGCTACAAAGGAGCCAGCATTCTGGTGGCGGGCAAGAACTTCGGCTGCGGATCGTCGCGCGAGCATGCCGTGTGGGCCCTGGAAGATTTCGGCTTCCGCGCCGTGATCGCTCCGTCGTTTGCCGACATCTTCGCCAACAACTGCGTGAAGAATGGCGTGCTCACGGTGGTGCTGAGCGAAAAAGAAGTCGAGGAAATCGTCCGCCGCGCCAGCGAGCTACCCGACTACCAGCTCACCCTCGATCTGGAGCAATGCAGAGTGCACGATGACAGCGGATTCTCCGCCAGCTTCCAGATTGATGACTTCACCCGCCACTGCCTGCTCGAAGGCCTGGACGACATCGGACTGACCCTACAGCACGAGCCGGAAATCACAGCCTACGAGTCCCGCCACGCGGCACCACAAAAGATCATGTAGTGCGCGGACCTGTCTGAGGAGTGAAGGCGCCCTCGCCCGTGCGGCGGGGCGAAGCCCCGCTCAGGTGCTCTCGTCATGGAATGTCGAATCAAGCGGCGCAGATCGGGCTGGCTGAACAGCAGGTCCCCATTCGACTCCCCCCTCGTGTGCACTCGGAGTTCGCTCAGGGCAGGCTCTCCACTGCGCTCGCTTCGCTCCGCTCCGGTCGGAACGACAGAAACAGCAGGTCCCTCCACTACGCTCGCTTCGCTGCGCTCCGGTCGGGATGACAATGTCAATTCAACGAATTCGCTAAACCGGCGGCCCCGGCGGCGCTCCGGATGATTTCAGCTTGGGCGTATTCTGCTCCGGATTCTGCAGGAACAGAGTGATCTCGTGATCGATCTGCTCCAGCACCGGCCCTCGCGTCGCGTTCTTCTTCACCGCACCCTCTGCACTTCCCGCACTCCGGCCAGGGCCGCGGCCCGCACTTCGGGCGTCGCTTCGGAGTTGGCTGCCAAAATCATCAGTCGCTCCGCAACCTCAGTCTGCACCACGCCAGCGAGGTCCCGCTCCGCTGCCGTTTTTGCAGTGTCAGAAAAAGCTGTTGTCACCAGGGCTGAGACCACGTTCGCCGGTGACGGCGCCTGCGCTTCCTGGCGCGAGATCACCGCCAGCCGCTGCATGCGCTTGGGATCGAGCAGGCCACCTACCACGATCTGGGAAACGGCGCGCGCTCCATCCTGCGGGCTGAAAAGATATCCCGCGGACGACGCGAAACGCTCAGGATCGGAATCGCGATTCTCCACCGGCGCCAGCGCCTTCCAGACTTCCGCCGGAACATTCAACTGGGAAGGATTCAGAGCGCTCAGCGCCAGTTGCAAGGCCCGCTTTTGACTCTCGGCCGGCCAGATGCTGATCGGCGGCTGTCCATCGCCCGCGAGGGAGAGCGGGACCTTTGCGCTTCCCACCACGTTGATCGCGGCGCCCAGCGCATAGCGATGAAAAAGATAGACCAGGGGCAGCCGCGAGGTGAACATCGAATTGGGCTCGCCCGGACGCAGCATGCGCGGACTGTAGTGCGCCAGCAAGGCATTGCGCACGGGCAGAACTTCCTTGAGCCAGGTGACCGGATCGGGGCCGTCGTCATAGGAATTCCAGCGCGGGTCTTCCGTGTTCCCCCAGACAATGCCTTTCGCGATGGCGCCTTTTACGATCGCGTCCAGCCTGGCCTGCTCCTCTGGCGCCTTGCTGCCCGGCTTGCCCTGGCTGTAGCCCCACTCAATGGCAACGCGGTCGTAACTGCCCACGCCCTGCATGTAAGCATCGGAAAGATCGGCGGTGCCGTCGGCGCGAATGTTCACTCGCGGCGCGAAATAGTCCATCACTGAGCCGCGCCCGTAGGTGCTGGCCACGAAGTTATGTTCCAGGCCAAGCACGTGGCCCATTTCGTGACAGGTGAGCAGAGCCAGGCGCTGCAGCATGACTTGTTCTTCGCCGGTCCGCGGATCGAGATTGTCCAGTGCGGCGAAAGTGTCCAGCGCGGGCTCGGAGTTGTCGTGGCCCGACGGCATCACTGCCTCCCAATAATTGTTCATGGTGCGCATGCGATGCGAGTCGAGTTGCACAACGGCGTGAATGATTTCACCGGTGCGCGGATCGACGTGGCTCTGGCCCACGGACCATCCTCGTCCCGAGCGGTTGGTCCACTGGATGGTGGGATATCGAATGTCCATCGGATCCGCGCCCTCGGGCAGGTCCTCCATGCGCAGTGCGTTCTTGAATCCGGCTTGCTCAAACGCCTGATTCCACCACAGGGCGCCCATCCGTGCCGCGGAACGCACCGGCTCCGGAATGGCGCGGTCGAGATAGAACACGATCGGCTTCACCGGTTCGCTGAGCGCAGCGTCCGGATCTTTTTTCTGCAGGCGCCAGCGTTGCACCAGGTAACGCGTCAGGGGTTGATCGTAGGGCTGGGAAAAATCCTGGAAGATGACACTGATAAATCCCACTCGCGGGTCCTGCTCCAGCGCTTGGTATCCGGGAGCCGGCATGGCCAGGAACGAATGGTGTTCGCGCACACTCAACGAATGCGGATCGGGTTGGTTCAAATCGCTTTCGGAATCGGTGGCGAAAGTCAGCAGCGCTTCCACTTCGGTGTTGAGGGGAAAGCTCGCGGTGTGCTCGAGATCGATTACGCTGCGGTCTTTGTCCAGCCGCCAGTCCACGGCCTTGGACGATTGCTCGCGGACCATCACGCCGCCCACGGCGCGGGTCGGACGGCGCAATTGAGAGAGCAGATCAAACGCGTCCCGCAGCACCAAAGCATCCGCATCCACCAGCATCGTGCCATCGCGCTCTGCCTCAATGGGAAGCGACGCCAGCACAGACGCCGGGAAACTGTATTCCACTGAATGCTTCAACTCCGGCGCGCCGTTCGGAGCGCGGAAGCTGGTGTTTCCCTGGATGACCAGCACGCGCATGCCAACTCTCCGGAAGCGGCACGCGGCTTCAGCCCCGAAGGAACTCCGGTCGGCGAAGGTCTCGATGGAACCGATTCCGCTGCCCAGTCCGGTGAAGTAAAGGAACTCTCCCTGAAGCGCCGACGGCGAGAGTTCAAACAGAATGTTGCCCTTCTTTTCATCCCAGTAGTAAGGGAAGAAGCCGTCGTGTCTTTGCAATCCGGCCGTGCGTGCCGCGAAACTGGATCCTGCGTCGGCTGGCTTCGTCGGAGTCTGGGCGCCGCTAGCGATGCTGCCAAGGACAACGACCAATGCGACCCAAAGGTGGGCTCTTTTCATAGATTTTGTCTTATACATCACGAATGCACAGTTGCCCAAACCTGCTTTGATTGCCGCGGGATACAGTAGCGCCGGCGTCTCGCCGGCTGTCGGGCGGGCATCCTGCCCGCCCCCGGGGGCAAGATGCCCCCGAGCCAGCCGGCAGGATGCCGGCGCTACTTTTCACTCACCGGCTTTCCTTCTTCTACCGTGATTATGCGATCGACGGGCTGCGCGCCGATCTGCTGTTTGACCCCGCTGGGCCACTGGATTTCGATCTTGTCGACTCTTCGTGGTCGTGCCCAGGCCGAAGTGGACGCGCTGGTCGGAACTCGATCCGTAGCTTCCGCCGCTGAAAACATCGGCGCGCTGCCGGATTCCGGCGGCGGTCAGAAAGACTTTCGCTCCCACCGCATCTCGCGGACTCTTCTCGCCGCCAATGAGCTTCAGGGTCAGCCAGTGATTTCCGTTCTTGACCACGTTGCGCAGCAATGTCGGCGTGGAATCGACGTTGTTGATGACCACGTCGATGCGCCTTCGTTGAAAAGATCGCCGAATGCCGCTCCCCGGCCGGTGATGACGTCCGCCAGGCCGCTTCCCGTGGCGGGCGGAACTTCCTGGAATTTGGAACCGTCAAGATTGCGGAAGAGTTGCGGCCGCTCCGCCCAGGTGGTTCCCCAATCCTGGCGGTCCACTTCCGGATAGACGTGCCCATTGACGATAAAAATGTCGAGCAGGCCGTCATTGTCGAAGTCGAGAAAACCCGTGCCCCAGGCCAGAAAGGGGACGGTGGGATCGCCCAGTCCGGCCCGTATGTAACATCGGAAAAACTTTCCGCCACCGTCATTCCGGTAGAGCGTCTTGTAATCGTCGGAAAAAGTTGTGGTGAAGAAATCCACTTTGCCGTCGCGGTTGTAATCGCCGACGCCGATTCCCATGGACGCCTGCTCGCGTCCATCTTCGCTGAGCGCGAATCCCGAACCGTAGCTCACTTCTTCAAAAGTTCCGTTGTGCCGGTTGCGGTAGAAAAAGTTCGGCGTGGAATCGTTGGCCACCAGCAAGGTCCACCCATCCGTCGTCGTCGACATCCACGAAGACGGCAGCCAGGCCGTAGTAGCCGTCGGGATCGGAGACGCCGGCCTTGACGCTGACGTCGGTGAAATGTGCCGTCGCCGTTGTTATGGAACAGGTGGTCGCGCTCGCCCGGGCAGGCCGCGCGGCCCGCACATCACCGCGATGCCGCGGAACTGGCAGAAATTGGGCGGGATGCTGCCTTGTCCCGCAATCGGTGGATGGTCGGCATCGAACTTCACATATCCGGGGACAAACAAATCGAGGCGGCCGTCGTGGTCGTAGTCGCCCCAGGTCGGGCCCGTGGACCAGCCTCCGAGAGTCACGCCGGCCTTTTCGGCCACGTCGGTAAACGTCCCGTCGTGGTTGTTGTGATAGAGGCGGTTCTTGCCATAGTTCGCCACGTAGATGTCGGGCCAGCCGTCATTGTCGTAGTCGCCCACGGCCACGCCGAATCCCCAGCGCTCGTTGGCTGACGCCCGCCTTGTCGGTGACATCGGTAAATGTTCCATCGTGGTTGTTGTGAAAGAGCATGGCGCGAGGCGCCGGTTCCTTGCCTTTGAACGCCGCGATGCGTGGAGCCGTTCAGAAGATAGATGTCGAGCCAGCCGTCGTTGTCGTAGTCGAGCAGCGCGACGCCAGAACCCGGAGTCTCGATAATCGATCTCTTTTCCGGTGTGCCGGAACGATGATGAAACTTATCCAGACCCAGCTTGCTTACGTGACGTCCGTAAATACGACGGGAGCGCCGTCCACAAATCCGCCTGCCGTGATGGGTCGGGACTTCGAGTCCTTGACCGCGGGATGGGCGGCGCCGGTCGAGACTCCCATATTTGTCGAGGGCGGCCTCTGCGGTTCCGTTTGCTGGCTGTTTCCAGCAACCGCAAAGACAAAGACGAAGAGCGGAAGAAGAACCAATGTGTAAGAGGCCAGGCGCGGGCGGACGTGATGGATCTGCTTTGGCGGAACCGGTTGCATCGAAAGCTCGTGAATGTTTAGAAGGCGGTAATGCTGCCAGGCCGACCGCACAATAAGCCTGAAGTTGGGGACGACTGACAGTATGGGCACGACAGGTCGAGTGAAGCGAGTCGGAGTATAGCGCACCGTGAACGTACACGAATAATACGCCCGAATCATTTTTCCGGCCGGCCGCAAGAGGAGAGGAGGGACCCGATTCCCGGGCTGCGCGTCAGCAGTCTCCAACTCGCGGCTTTGTGGCGGGAAAAACAAGCCGGCAACCATAATTCCGCCAGCTCAAATACCCGAATACAGTGCGCGTTCGACTTCTTCTCCGCCGGTTATTTTCGTGGGCGAACCATCACTGACACCCGCCTCCCATCGGAGAACCGACGCCCTCAGAGCACAATCCCGGCATCTGCGCATCTCGGGCCAGGCGTTGCCGACGCCACTGAGGGCAGGGTCGGCCAGGGGCAAAGCCTTCCCGCAGGCCGATTCCTTCCCGCCTGGGCCCGGAAACCACAGGTCTCCAATCGCCCTACCCTCGCGAAAACACGCCTGATCGAGGCAATCCAGCCCGTTCCGCATTCATGAAGCTGATGCCTCGGACGCAAAATTTTCTTGACAAGCTACAACGAATAACGGTACAAGCCTGTCTGCATCGTTAACGTTACCGGAAGACCACGTTAAGCTCGGGAGTTTAGCTTGCCACTGCGAAGGGGTTTAAACATCCCGGCAGCAGTTGGCTGACTGATTTTGAGTGATCTTTTCGATTTAGTCCTCCCGCAGGGAGGAACCTTCAAAGGAGCGCACTGTGAAATTCTCGTCCTCGTTCGCCGAGTGTACCTCGTCGTGCAACCATCGTATGCGGTGGCTGCTGGTTCTTTCCGGCCTGGTCTTGGCTATGTCCCTGCAGGTCTTTGCCCAGGAAGCAACTGTTGTCGGAACGGTGACCGATCCAACCGGCGCAGCTCTACCGAATGTTTCGGTAACTCTCAAAAACATAGACACAGGTCTCACCACGAAGGTCACCACGAGTGCAGACGGCCAGTATGTGGCGCCTAATCTTCGCATCGGCCGTTACACCGTAGGCGTCACCGTGCCAGGGTTCAGGGCTGCCGAGAGGACGGGCGTGGTGTTGAATGTGGGCGACCGCGACCGCTTGGACTTCCAGATGCAGGTCGGCCAGGCGACCGAAATGATAACCGTAGAAGCCAATGCGGTTGCCGTACAGACAGATACCGGGGAAGTCAGCAACCTGATCACCGGCAAGCAGCTATCGGACCTCGCCGTCAACGGCACGAGCCTGTTCCAACTTGCTGCATTGGCTCCCGGAGCATCGAACGATATCACCAATTACAAGGATGTCCCCGTGGGTGGCGATACGAGCGTCAGCTTCAATGGCCAGCGCACCGCCCACAATGTCTTCATGGTAGATGGCGGTGAGAACTACGACCGCGGCTGCGGAGGCTGCGTAACTACGGCCCCTTCCAGCGAGTCGATGGCTGAGTTCCGCCAATTGACTTCGAACTACGGCGCCGACTATGGCCTCTCTTCTGCCGGAACCGTCACCATGGTGCTTAAGTCCGGCACCAGCAGGCTGCATGGCTCGGCATGGGAAAACAACCGCAATGACGCCTTTGATGCTCGCAACTACTTTTTCCCGGCTCCGAACAAGAAACAAGAATTGCGCATGAACATCTTCGGCTTCAACATCGGCGGCCCCGTCACCTTCGGCCACCTCTACAACCCGGACAAAAACAAGACCTTCTTCTTTTACAACATGGAGTGGCGCAGATACATCGATGGCGGGTCAACCAACCAGACGGTTCCCGATCCCGCAACTTACGGCGGCGACTTCAGCTCGGTTACCGATCCAATCCTGGTTCCCACTGCAGCCCGAGTGGCTCCTTCCGTTTTGTTTGCCAACTGTCCGGGCGGAGTCGCGCCAGCCGGTGTCGTGCAAGGCGCGCAATTCCCAGGTAACGTGATACCGAGCTGCATGATCCAGCCAAACGCGACTGCGTTGCTCGGTACGGGCTTTTTGCCGGCGCCAAACTCAGGCATCGGCAACGGTGTCGGGAGCTTCGTGGGCGGCTCCAGCACTCCGACGAACCTGAAGGAGGAGATTGTCCGCATCGATCACACCTTCAACAGCAAATTCTCCGTGTTCGGTCACTTTATTGCCGAGCAAATCTCACAAGGCTACAACACGGCTCAGTGGAGCGGTGACAACCTGCCTACGGTTGGAGACACGTTCAACAATCCAGCTTACAGCTACGTCATTCACGCCACCCACAGCATTAGCCCGACGCTTCTCAACGAAATCGCCTTCAACTACAACGGCAACCGCATCAACATCATTCCCTTTGCCGCCACCGGGATGACGAGTCTCGCACTTCCGAGCGGATACGATTCGACCAACTCGCGTTTGTTCACGGGACCGAATAACTTGAATCGCATCCCCAACATTACTCTTGACAAACAAAGCGGCGCCAATTTCCAGATCTCCAGCTGGCCGTGGGTTAACAGAGCCGACGGTTACCAGGTCCGCGACGACGTCTCCTGGACGAAAGGTGCGCACCAGTTCAAGATCGGCGGAAGCTGGGCGCGCTACAAGAAAGTCCAGGACCTGTTCGGAACGACCCAGGGCGCATTCACGTTCGAGGGCACCCCAAACGCCCAGACTTACACTGGGAACAGCTTCTCTGACTTCCTGCTTGGCACCGCCTCCAGTTATCAGGAGCTTGCCGTCCAGGACCACGGCGACTGGCCTAACGTTTCCTGGGCCGCGTATATTCAAGACAACTGGCGCGCGACTAACAGGCTTACCGTGAACCTCGGCCTACGCTGGGATGGGGCACCTCACGCGTACGAATCCAGCAACCGCATGGGAAACTTCTATCCCTCACTGTATGATCCAGCCCAGGCCGCCGTGTTTGACAGCAATGGCGATATCTGCAGCGGTCCGGCGGATCCCGGCTGTACCGCCGCAAGCCCTGGACTCGGCGCCAGCCCGAACCAGATCCTGGCGGGCGTCCCCTTGTACCTCAACGGAATCGGAACGCCTGAGAAGAATGGCATACCCAAGGGTCTTGTGAACGACCATTGGGCGACCTTCGGTCCGCGGATCGGCTTTGCCTATGACCTGACCGGTAGCGGCAAGACGGTCATTCGCGGCGGGTTCGGCATTATGTACGAACGCATTCAAGGCAACGATATGTACAATGCCGGGCCGAACATCCCGTTCAGTCTGAACGTTGGCCTAAACAACGTAGAGTTGCAAAATCCGAACATCCTGCTTTCGACCGGTGCTGCGCCCACGTTCCAGACCATTAAGGCGGCGGATATCACTGGCTTGGCCATCGACAATTACAAGCCGTCGGCCAGCACGCAATACAGCGCCGGCGTTCAGCATTCGTTTGGCGCCAGGACCGTTCTGTCTGTCTCTTACGTAGGCAATCAGAACCGCCACCTGAACGACTATCGCAACATTAACCTTCCGTCCCTGAGCGATCTCGCGCTCATGACTAGCGGTACTCTCAATTACCAGACGGCGCCTAGCCTTCCGTACAAAGGGTTCAGAACTCTCAGCATGGCGCAGAACGAGGCGAACGGCCATTACAACTCCATGCAGGTTGACTTGAACTCGCAAGCCAGCAAGGACTTGCAGCTTCGCGCCTTATTACACCCTTTCACGCTCCATCGATCCATCCACCGGTGGCAGCGGTCAGGACTTGAATCCTGTTTCCAACCCGTACGAGGGATGGCGGTACGATCTTGGTCCGAGCCTTTTCGACCGGCTCCACAACTTCTCCGCCAACTTCATCTACAACCTCCCGATTATGCGCAACAGCTCGAACGGCCTGGTGAAGTCCCTGGTCGGTGGCTGGGCGGTGTCGGGAATCATTACGATCGAGTCTGGACTGCCAATCAACGTCAGCGGAGGCAGTTCCAATATCGTTGGGGGCGGCAACCGGCCTGACTTGAACGGCGAACATCACCTATATGCATAAGCCGGTGGCGTCGACAGACCCCTTCCAGCACATCCAGTACTACGATACCTCGGTCTTTACAGTTGCTGCACCCGGTACCTGGGGCAATCTCGAGCACAACGCTCTGCGCGGACCGGGCCGCGACAACTGGAACCTCTCTCTCTTCAAGACCTTCGCCTTCGGGGAGAGCGCCGGGTTGCAGCTTCGGTTTGAGAGCTTCAATACCTTCAACCACACCCAGTTCCAGAGCGTTGATAACGGACTCGGCGACAGTCGCTTCGGCCAGTTCACGTCGGCCTACCCTGCGAGAATTATCCAGCTCGCCGGGAAGATTTACTTTTAACCTCTAACCCAGAGCCCCTCCCGTCCCGCTCGCAGCAAGCTGCGAGCGGGACGACGGTTTACGACAAACTTCAGTTGCTCCAACGGCTCGCATCGAACAAGGTGCGAGCTTTTATTATCAGAATGGAGTCCAAGCGGAGCCCGACAGTGCTCCCAGGGTGAGCAGCCCTGAAGCTGACAGTATGAATCTGGACTTACTTTGCTGGTGGTTCGACCGCAGCCAAAACGTAGGTCGTCAGTTTATGCAACTTTGATATTGGTCTTCTGGGACACAAGGCGACGCCGCCATCAGCTGTGGGCTCAAGAGTGCTACGTTTTTCATCGGGACAGGCCCGGCTCGAGATCGTGGGAATATCCGGGATGGCAGTGACTCGCTTCTGAGCCGCTGTCCGGAAATGGTCGGTACGCGGTGAAGCTGACAGTGCAAATCTGAGCTTACTTTGCTGGGGATTCTTCGGCAGCAAAGACGTAGGTCGTCATTTTAAACAACTTGATGTTCGCATGCTCGGACACAAGCGCGATCCCCCCGTTACTTGCGGGTTCAAGTACCACATTTTTCATTCGAACAGGCCGACTCGAGAGGATGGCAACGTCCGGAATGGCCCCTTGGTTGGCTTCTGAGCCGGCGCCCGCAAATGGTCGGGACATCGGGGACTCCGACGACTGGTTGGGTCCATTCAAGGTCCTGGAGTCCGGATCCGGAGATTCGATACGGCAGATTCGGCACTGTCTGCCCGGTCGCGGGGTAATACAAGGGCATCAAATAGGCGTTGAGGGGAGTCCATCCGCCATTCCAGCTTACTGTGTTCATGCGGATCGCGAGCCGCGCTCGGTCCTGCCCCCTCTTGGATTCGGATTCAACAACCACCCCAGATGCGACCGCATTCTTGGGGATTAGCGTGCCATTAAACAGGGTGGCGGCCGCAAGTTTTCCTTGAACTTTAGTTCCCGCTGGGGTTTTTCCGGCTTCGACACTTTGCTGCAGAACCATGGGGAACTCGCGCAAGACTGGGGGAGGAGAAGCCTGGTGACTCTGCTGGCCAATCGAAGCCGCGGAGCAAAACGCCAGCATCGCTCCTTGTACGACTAACCTTCGACTCAACATCGGTTTTGTTTCCTTGCATTATCGCAGGGGAAAAGTATATCCCCGGACCGTCAGATTCGGATAGCCCAAATGTTTGAGTTGTAGGCACTGCTGTCCAAGTTGGTCACCAAGAAAGCGGGATCTGCTCGGCGATGTGGGTGAGCAGCTTCTTTAACCACACTCAGTTCAAGGACGTCCGCACCACTTTCTCAGCCAGCAACTTCGGGGCAGTGACCTCGGCTCATGACCCGAGGGAAATCCAGCTGGGAGCGAAGTTGATCTTCTAGACGGCGTTGCAAAAAAAACAGCCCACCCACTTCTAGCAGGGCTTTTTTTCCTCGCTGCTAGAAGATTCAGCCACTACTCATCTGGCCTTCCCGTTGCTTCATCATGCCGGAGTGGCTATTCTGAACTATCGATGTGAGCGAATTCCCGGTGCCGCATTTTGTTCATGAAAAACTGGAGATCGTTGCTGGTTGTTGCCGCCATGGTGGGGCCGGCATCTGCGAGTCCGCAGACAGCCACTCCCGCCCAGGCCATGGCGCTGGAGCAGCAGGGCAAGCTGGAAGAGGCGGCAGAGACGTGGCGGGCGGTAACCGAGCATAATCCTCAGGACGCCGGGGCCTTTGCCAGCCTGGGCGTCGTGCTGGCCCGGGAAACGCAGTATAAAGAGGCGGCTGCTGCCTACCGCAAGGCCATTGCCCTCAATCCCCGGCTGCCCGGCATTCAGCTGAATCTGGGCCTGGCAGAGTACAAGCAGGGACGCTTTCAGGCTGCGATTCCTCCGCTGCGGGCCGCGCTGCTTCAAGATCCGCGCAGCCAGCAGGCGCGCACTCTGCTGGGTCTCAGCTGCTACGGCGCCAGTCGCTTTGCCGAAGCCGTGAAATACCTGGAACCGGTTGCCAGGCTGGACCCCGCCAACGCGGAACTGCACCAGGTGCTGGCTCAAAGCTGCCTGCGGGCCAAGAAATATCCTTGCGCCCAGGAACAGTTCCGCCAGCTCCTGCAGCAGAATCCTGATTCGGCGGCCGCGCACATGCTGCTGGGCCAGGCCCTCGACGGTCTACAAAGGACGCACGAGGCGATTGCCGAGTTCGAGGCAGCGGCGAAGGTGGCCCCCCAGGAACCCAACGTGCACTTTGGCCTGGGCTACCTGCACTGGAGGCTGCGGCAATATGACGAAGCGAAGACTGAGTTCGAACGCGAGTTGGCCACCGATCCCAACCACGCGCAAGCGCTGGCCTATCTGGGCGACGTGGAGATGAAGCGCAACCATAACGAACACGCCCTTGAACTGCTCAAGAAGGCGATCCGGCTGAGAAATGACATTCGCATCGCCTATCTCGATATGGGAGCCATCCTGGCCGAGCAGAACCACCACCAGGAGGCGATTGCCGCCCTCCTCCAGGCGGAGAAGCTGGATCCCGCCCAACCCGATGCCCACCTTCGGCTGGGACGCCTGTACCAGGCCACGGGGAACCCGGCCGCCGCTCAAAAGCAGTTTGCCAAGCTTCGCGAACTGCACCAGAAGGCCGATGAAGACATAGCCTCCCAGATGTCAGGCGCTCCGCCTCCGCCGCCGCAGTGAGGAATTCTTTCAGATATCGATGTTACAGGAAGGCTCGCGTGGGGACAGCCGCCCCGGCTGTCCAGTCGAGCGCAGCTCGACTGCTTTGCCCTGGGAAAAATAGCGGAGCTTCGCTCCGCCGGACAGCCGGGGGCGGCCGTCCCCACGTGGCCTTTCAGCTTTGAACCGTCAGCGTGTGGCGCTTCCATCAGATTTAAAACACGGCTGGGACCATCCTGAAAATATTCCAGATTGTAGTAAAACTATAGGTGCGGAGAGTTGGCCGAGCGGTTGATGGCACCGGTCTTGAAAACCGGCATACCCGGAAGGGTATCGGGGGTTCGAATCCCTCACTCTCCGCCAGGTGTCTGTTTAAAAGAAACAAGTCCAACAATATCCATATTAGCGTCGGCAGTAAACCGTAACGGCCTGTGGATGCGAAATGGCACCAATACCAGAAAAACACTATGATCGGCAAGATGCTACGCAGGTGGTCGTTCGGGTGACTTCGTCATCGGTGATGCTCTGATCTGCGACTAGACAACAAGCCCATTGGGCTCTGTGGCTACGATCTCGCGACGAGTCGATGCTGACATCGTCCGTACTCGTATACCGGGTCAGACGGCGGCGTGCAGGGATCGTCCAGCGTCTGCCGGATATGAGTTACGAGCTTGTAGAGATCGCCGGTCAAACTCCCATTAGAAAGACCTATTACATGTCGTTAGTTTTGGGCGGTCGGTTGTCCGTCGAACGCTGCTTTTCCGACGTTCATCAGCGGCTCGGTCAATCCGTGTTCTGCAAACCGAACAAACCAAAAATCGGCTTGACAATGAATTTCTTTCGCTGCAATATCCGAAACGACCAGCAGGTTCCTCGCGGCCAAATTCGGGCTCCTTCAAGACTGATTCAATCGCTGAGAGGTTTTATGCTACGCACCCAAACTTCTTTTATTGGTATTGCGGGTGTTTGCTTTCATGCGCGTTCAGGCACAAATTGTTTCTGATCAGTTGGACGGTTCAAGCACCTACATTCTTCTGCGACAGATGGAATGGTTGACGAGGTCGCAATCCAGAGCTTGTTCCGGATTCGGTCGCCTTTCGCTTGACTTCGTCGCTGTCTCACAAAAACGAATCCACGCCCGAAGAAGCTACGAGACAAATAGCTCATATCCGGCGTATCGGTCTGGAAGAAACGGATCAGCATGCGTTAGTAGATATACTCACAGATTTTAAGACCAAATATGAGGAAATGATCACGCAGTTCAACGTGATAGCTGAGGCTGATAACGCAGCCGGTATAAAGCCGGACACTGCGACATTTCTTCGCAACAGAGACAAACTCGTTGAAGAAGTGCGGGAAGCCGTCGCAAGTGCTCTCAGTCAGGAATGCGTGCAAAATTGACTAATCATGTTCAATCGGAAAAGAAGAACATGAAAGTCTCAATTGGAGAGCACAATGACGCACAAAACAGCCATCGTTTGCTCGATTATCATTGGCTTTTGGGGATACAATCCCTTTTCGGCCAAGGATGCGGCGTATTAATGACGAAAAACTATAGTGTTTACGCCACGGCAAGTGCGGATACCTCGCATATCTATACCGCAGTCGTTACTGATGGTTCGGCGAAGTCGCACCCTGTCTCTTAGTGTCGTGCAACACTGCAACTTACTCGCCGAAGTCTATAACAAGATTGGAACGCGGGTGTTGGGTACGGGAACGCCGTGACCTGCCCCCCATCTTTAGTCCACGGATAATGAGACTTTCTCCGGTTTTTGTTCGCCCCACATGCCTTTCTCTGCAGCGGGGATGGGGGTGTGGGGCAAGGGGCCGGCGTTTGAGGCCTCTTGCCCCGCTTCATTTCTGTAGAAGCCCACAGCCTGCGTTGCGAACTCCGCTGGTGTACGGTACTGCAAGCTGCTGTGTGGACGCTTTTCGTTGTAGTCCTGCTTCCACTGCGCGATCTTCTCCCGCGCATCGGCAAGGTCGCTGAACCAGTTCTCGTTCAGGCACTCATCGCGGAAGCGCCCGTTGAAACTCTCCACGTAGCCGTTCTCCATCGGTCGTCCGGGTCGGATCGTGTGCCACTGCAGGCCTTGCTCGTAGGCCCATTGATCGACCGCGCGGCTTACGAACTCGGGTCCGTTGTCGCTACGGATCTGCCGTGGCAGTCCGCGTCTCTGCTTCAGTTCTTCCAGTACGCGCACCACTCGCATTCCACCGAGCGAGGTGTCGACCTCGATTGCTAGGCACTCCCGCGTGTAGTCATCCACGATGTTCAAGGTACGAAACCTCCGCCCCGAGCTGAGCGCATCGGTCATGAAGTCCACCGACCACCCCTGGTTGGCTGCCACCGCCTCCGGCAGCGGCTGGCGCACCGTGCTGCGCTTCCGCCCACGCTTGCGCTTCAGTGCCAGCTTTTCCTCTACGTACAGCCGGTACACGCGCTTATGGTTGACCTGCCAGCCTTCGCGCTGCAGCAGGATCTGCAGACGGCGGTAGCCGAACCGGCGCCGGGCTTCGGCCAGCTCGCGAAGCCGCACCCGCAGTTGCTGGTCTTCACCCCTCCGCCTTTGATACCGACACGTCGCACGATAGAGTTCCATCAGCCCGCAGGCGCGTCGCTGGCTCAGCTCTATTTCTAACTGCATCACCAGCACTGCCTCTCGTCGCATCTGCGGGCTCACCACTTTTTTGCAACCACCGCCTTCAATGCCCGAATGTCCACCGCCTGTTCGGCCACGATGTGCTTCAGCTGCCGATTCTCCTCCTCCAGCTGCCGCAGCCGCTTCGCCTCGCTCACTTCCATGCCTCCGAACTTACTCTTCCACCGGTAATAGCACGCCCGTGTGATCCCGTGCCGCCGGCACAGTTCTCCGGTCTCCACTCCGGCCTCTGACTCCTTCAGCACGGCGATGATCTGTTCTTCGCTGAATCGACTCTTGCGCACGACTCCTCCTCTGACCCTGGGCGGGTCATCCTAAATGGAGAAGTCACATTTCCAATGGACTAATTTCTGGGGGGCAGGTCAGGCCCTTCAAACTGGACCCGGCGTATCATAGCCGCCATGAATCCGGGGCGATTGCCAGGGGCTGCCGCATCTTGCGTTCTGCTTTTTTTCTGTTTGTGCCTTCCGGCGGGCTTTGCCCAATCCGATCCGAGCCGCGGCCCAGCTCACGGAGTCCTTCGCGCATCCGCCCGATGACTGCCGCATCATGATGCGCTGGTGGTGGTTCGGCCCCGCAGTCACGAAGCCCGAAATCCAGCGGGAACTTGAACAGATGAAGGCGGCCGGCATAGGAGGCGTGGAGATCGCCACCCTGTATCCGCAAGCCCTGGACGACCTTCAGACCGGTTTCCGAAATCTGCCCTATCTCTCGGATGAATACATCGATGCGCTGCGCTTTGCCGCCTCCGAGGCCACGCAGGCTGGGTCTGCGGATTGACGTCACTCTAGGCAGTGGATGGCCATTCGGTGGCCCACATATCCCCGTGACTCAGGCCGCGGGTGAAATGCGAGTGGAGACGGTTGCGATCCCTGCCAGCGCACGCTCGATCGTCGCGCCTGGCATTTCGACGGGCGAGCGATTGACTGCGGTCTTCCTGGCTCCCGGTTCTGGCGATGCGCTGGCTTTTTCGCAAGCGAAGCCGATTCCAGTCTCCGCGATTGAAAACGGGCGACTCGAGATTTCCACGGAGCTGAGCGGTCCACACAGTGTGGTCTTCTTTATCTCAAGCCGGACTGGAATGATGGTGAAGCGCCCAGCGGTTGGGGCGGAAGGCTTCGTTCTCGACCACTACGATCAGAGTGCCACCGAGAACCACCTCGACGCGGTCGGCGACCGGTTGCTCGAAGCATTCGGCGATCATCCCCCGTACGCTGTATTCAGCGACAGTCTGGAAGACTACGGCTCCAACTGGACCGGCGATCTGCTGGAACAATTCCGGCAGCGTCGCGGCTATGACCTCACTCCTCATCTGCCGGCGCTGGTCGCCGATGCCGGACCGGAGACGGCCGCGGTCCGGCACGATTGGTCAAAGACTCTCACCGAACTTACGAACGAACGTTTTCTCGCGCCTCTGCACGCCTGGACGCAGCAGCATCACACTCTGCTTCGGTCGCAGACTTATGGATTCCCTCCGGTCACGCTCTCCAGCAACCGGTATGAAGATCTTCCCGAAGGCGAGGGCAAGGCGACCCTGCTGATGTGGCGGCAGTTTTCGGATACGCGCTGGGCAGCCTCAGCTGGGCACCTGTTCGGCAAGCCCGTGATCTCATCGGAAACCTGGACCTGGCTGCATTCCCCGGCCTTTCGCGCTACGCCACTCGATATGAAGGCGGAAGCAGATTTGCATTTCCTGCAGGGGATCAACCAGTTGGTGGGGCACGGCTGGCCCTTCTCGCCCCAGGTTGCCGGCGAGCCGGGATGGCGCATGTACGCCGCCGGTGCCTTTAACGCGCACAATCCCTGGTGGTTCGCCATGCCCGATCTGGCCGGATATCTTCAGCGAGTAAGCTTTGCCCTGCGGCAGGGCAAGCCGGTCAATGATGTTGCAGTGTTGTTGCCGAACGATGACGCGTGGGCGAGTTTTTCCATCCCTCGCCAGTCGTCCGAACCCGTAACCTCAAAGGGCGGCTTCAACACTCGCGGCGAAACTCTGAGCATCGACGAATCGATGGGAAAACTGCTGGGAGACAAAGTAATTCCGCAGATTCTGGATGCGGGTTTCAATCTCGACCTGGTTGATGGCGACGCTATCGACTCCCTCGGAATTCACTATCCGGTGCTGGTCCTGCCCGGTATCAATCGACTGCCGGTTTCCACGTACCAGAAGATCGAGCAGTACGCGCTGCATGGAGGCATTGTCATTGCCACGCGTAGCCCGCCTTCCACCGCGCCGGGACTTGTGAATGCCGATAGCGACAGCAAACAGATACAGGAAATTTCCCAGCGCCTGTTCCGCGAGAAGGGCACTGCCGGTCATTTTTTAGAAGATGAGAATCAGCTCGGAGCTCTTCTCGCAGGCAAGCTCAAGCCGGATGTCATCTTTTCTCCGAAGACTCCGGAGATCGGCTTCAATCATCGCCAACTGAACGCGGGCGACCTGTACTTTATTGCGAATACCAGCAATCAGCCGCATAGGGTCGCCGCAACGTTCCGCTCGTCCGCCAGATATGCCGAGTGGTGGGACGGATTTACCGGCCAGATCTTGCCGATAGAGAACCCGGCCAAAATCGAAATCTCGTTGCAGCCCTATGAATCGCGCCTGATTTATCTCACAAATTCAGGTTCGACGACCAAGCCGGGACGCTCGCGGAGTAAGGATGCGCATTCGTCGGTCATCGATCTCTCCAGCGATTGGAATCTCAGGTTCAGCGGACTGAATCAGGCCATCCACATGGCTACTCTTCATTCCTGGAGCGAGGAGGAATCCTTCAAATATTATTCCGGGCAGGTCGCTTACGAAAAGACCATTGAGCTGCCGGCTAACGTGAACACGGCAAATTCTCTGGTCCTGGATTTTGGAGACGGCAAACCAGTGGCCAAGCCGGATCCCATGCCGGCGTTCAACATGCGGGCGTACCTGGAGGGACCGGTGCGGGAGGCGGCAGAGGTTTATGTGAACGGCCAGCGTGCAGGCGTGGTATGGCACCCACCGTACACCGTGGATGTGACGTCCCTGTTGAAAGCGGGAAAGAATGAACTGCGCATCGTGGTCGGCAACACGGCGATTAATTCTCTGGCCAGTCGCGCCCTTCCAGACTATCGCCTGCTGAATGATCGCTACGGCGAGCGCTTCATTCCCCAGGGCATGGACAACCTGCAACCCCTTCCGTCAGGCCTTCTGGGTGGGCTCCGGCTGAGAATAAACGGGGTCATCCGATGAGTGGCGCTCGGCAGCGATTTTTGGAGGCATCTTGAACGGTTTCCCGGAGTTTGGTCTTACCGGTAAAGTGGCGCTGGTCACCGGCGCGGCGCGCGGCTTGGGCAATGCGATTGCACGCGCCCTTGCCCACGCCGGCGCGGACGTAGCACTCGGCCTGCGTGATGTCAATGCGCAAGGAGACTTGGTGGCGCAGATCGAAGCGATGGGCCGCCGCGCGCTTCCCCTGCAGATGGACATGACCCGCCTCAATGAGATATTTCAGGCGATCGATCTAACCGTCAGTCATTTCGGACGGCTCGACATCCTGGTCAACAATGCCGGACTCGCGCCCGACAATCTGGCGGAGAACGTGAGCGAAGAGGATTTCGATCTGACCCTCGCCGTCAATCTGAAAGGGACGTTCTTTGCCAGCCAGGCCGCCGGACGCGTCATGATCCGGCAGAAGAGCGGACGCATCATCAATATGAGTTCCCAGGCCGGGTTCGCTGCGCTTCCGACCGAGTCGGTGTATTGCATGACCAAGGCTGCCATCGCACATCTCACCAAATGCCTTGCGGTGGAGTGGGGAAAGTACAACATCACGGTGAACGCAGTCGCTCCCACATTCATCCATACTCCAGGCACTGAGAGCTACCTGGCAGACCCTGCCTCCCGGGCGGACGTAATCGAGCGCATCGCCGCGCTGCATCGTATCGGCGAGCCCATGGATGTCGCGGGCGCGGTCGTATTCCTGGCTTCCAGCGCGGCGTCGCTTATCACCGGGGAAACGATTCTCATTGATGGCGGATGGACGGCCCGATAGAGGCTACGCAGAGGCACGCGCCGCGGGATAAGGTTCGGTCTCGGCTTCAGAATTCAGTTTCTTTTCTGGTGTCTTCGTCCCGCGCCTGGTCGGCGGCGCGTGCGTCGTCATTTTCCTGTTGCTGCGAGAGCTTCTTGAATTCGGCGAACATGAGCTTCGATTTTTCCGCTTCGCCGAGCCGGGAATAGACACGCGCCAGCTGATAGTAAGCCGGGCCCAGAGTTGGGTCACGGGTCACAGCCTGGCTTAACTCTTCGGCTGCCTCCTTCCAGCGCTCGGAGTGCACCAGGAGCATGCCCAGTTCGTAGTGCGATAACCCGTATGCCGGCTTGAGCTCGATGGCCTTTCGGAAGGATTCTTCAGCCTCGGGATATTTGTTCTGGCGCATCAGGAAGATTCCGAGATGGCAGCGAAAGCGGGCGTTATTGGGGTCCAGAGCAATGGCCCGGCGAAAACATTGTTCCGCTTCCGCGTGCTTGTCCTGGCTGACCAGCGCCACCGCCTCGAGGAATAACGTTCTGGCGGAATTCGGATTGAGTTCGGCGGCCCGGGCCAGGCTTTGCGCCGCCTCGGCGTAGCGCCGGATAAAGTACAAGCTGACGCCGGCCAGATAATGAGGTTCATCCCATTGCGGGGCCTGGGCAATGGCCTTCTGCGCAAGCTCGACAGCCGCCTCCTGCTGGCCCGCGCGTTGCAGGATGCGAGTACGCAGCACCAGGATTTGCGGATTGTCGGGCGCCAGGGCCAGCGCCTGCTTCGGATTCCTGGTCAGCCTCGGGAAAGCGGTGTTCGAGATAAAATGCGCTTCCCCGCAAGTAATGATCGTCGGCGGTTTTCGCTTGCGCGATGAGGTCCAGGACCTGCGTCGCTCTGCCGGACGCAAGATACGCCAAAGCAAGCTGGTGACGAATCTCGATATCTTCAGGACGGAGGAGGTTGGCCGAACGGAGGTAAGTCGCGGCATCGCCGGGTTGAGCATTCCTGAGGAAAAGCTGGCCGAGGGCGGCGTTCCACTGGAAATCCGAGCTGAGATGTTTGGCGGCCGCTTGCGCCTCGGCCCGCGCGTCGGCGGCCCGGCCCGCTTCGAGTTCGGCCCGGACAATATTGAAGGCCACATCGGGGCGGCGAGGATTCAGCCTTCTGGCCCGGATCAAGTGCGGCAGCGCGGCGGCGGGCTGCTTCAGTTCAAGAAGCACAACTCCGAGATCGTAGGCGGCGTCGGCCTGATGGGGATTCAGTTTCACGGCCTGCTCCAGCTGGACGCGTCCGTCCTCGAGGCGGTGGTCCCGCAGATATGCCAGAGCGAGGTTGTAGTGACCTGAAAAGGAGCGCGGCTGCAATTCGAGGGCGCGCTGGTAGTGCTCGATGGCCGTTGTGGTGTGGCCCAGGCGGAATTCGGTGAGACCGAGCAGGAGGTAGGCCGGGGCGAATTTGGGATCGGCCTGGACGGCCTGATGCAGCTTTTCAAGGGCGGAGACGGAATCGCCGGCTGCGAGTGCCTTCTGTGCAGATGCGAAGTAGGGGCGCGCCCGGGAGACGGGGGGCGCCGGCGGTTGCGATTCAGCCGCGTAGCTGATGGCGGCCGGCAAAAAGAAGGCGGCAGCCAGCAGGCAGGTGACCAAACAGAGTCTGCAATCGTGTGCCAATGATCGGCCCGAGCGCGGGAAATGCCCAAAATCACACACCTGCCTCAAGAGTGCCAACTAAATCGATTAAATCGATAAAATACGGCCAATTATATCTTGACTACGCATCTCGCTGGCCTGTAATTTGACTGCGTCAGCCGACAGCCTTTCCACTCCAAACCCGCCTGCGGGAGGTGCTTTGTGTTTTTCTCATCACGCAAAGCTTTTGCTTTTTTGGCAGCTGTGGTCCTGTTGAGCAGTTCCGTGCTGCATGCTGAAGTCACCGCTGGAATCCAGGGTACCGTGACCGACCCTAGCGGCGCCATCGTGCCCAATGCAACCGTGACCCTTAAGAATCCGGATACAGGACTCGATCGTCACACTCAGACGGACACCTCCGGCAGCTACCAGTTCCTGAGCGTTCCGGTGGGCGACAAATATGTGCTGGAAGTCGAGGCCCAGGGGTTCCGCAAGTCGGTTCAAACCGGCATCACGCTCCTGGTCAACCAGAAGTACCGGGCCGACTTCGTACTTGTCGTCGGCGCGGTCAGCCAGACGGTGGACGTTTCTACTACCACGACCCAGGTGGACACCAGCAGTACCCAGTTGGGCGACGTCATCGAGAGCAAGAAGATGACCGGCATCCCGTTGAATGGCCGCAGCTACATCGACTTGCTGGGCTTGCAGGCCGGCGTCATCCCGGTGTCCTCGGGCGCTTCCGACCACGATCGCTTTGTCTCCGGCAATCAAAACACCGGTCAGGTGTCTGTTAACGGGCAGCGCGAGACTTCCAACTCGTTCATGGTGAACGGCGGCGACGTCGAAGAAAGCGTGCAAAACGGCGCTTCCATCGTACCCACTCTCGACTCCATCGAAGAGTTTCGCCTGCTCACCAACTCCTTCAACGCTGAGTACGGCCGCTTCTCGGGTGCAATTGTGAACGTCGTCACCAAGAGCGGCACCAATGAGATTCACGGCTCCGCGTACGAATTTCTGCGCAACGAGAAACTGGACTCGAGAAACTACTTTGATCAGGAACGAGGCGTGTTCAAGCGCAACCAGTTCGGCGGCACCATCGGCGCCCCGGTCATAAAGAACAAGGTATTCTTTTTTGGCGACTACCAGGGCACACGCGAAATACGGGGACTATCTTCGGGCCTGATCAGCGTTCCATCGCTGCTCGAACGGACAGGCGATTTCTCCGACCTAGCTACCACTCATTACGCGGACTTTACGGGAGCGGTTCGCGGCGACAACAGCCCAACAAATTTTGCCGCCACTTTGACCAACCGGTTGGGATATACAGTCACGCCGGGCGAGCAGTACTGGTTCGCTGGCTGCGTTACCACGGTGGCTTGCGTGTTTCCAGGCGCGGCCGGGCCGGTAATCCCTCAGGCTGCCTGGTCTCCGGTGGCCGTGAAAACGATGCAGTTCATCCCAACTCCGACGGGAGTCTCTGACGGATCGCCCAACTTCTCCACCACAGCCGAAAAAACGAACGTGAGAGACGACAAATTCGGGGTCAAAGTTGACATCAACAAGTTCGGCAACTGGTCGGTTTACTGGCACTTCGATGACTCGAGCTTTCTGAACCCATATCCTGCATTCACCTCCAACGTTCCGGGATTTTCCGCAGTCACAGATTCTCGCGGCCAGCTGATCAGTGTGAGCAATACAGCCGTCATAAACCCCAGCACGGTCAACGAACTGCATCTTAACTACACCCGGTTTGCCTTCCTGAAAAACAAGCCCGTGGGCGGGCTGGGACCGATCACGGACTTTGGCTATGTCCAGGGTGGGCTGGGAATTAATCCGGTGAACCCCGATACCGAAGGGGTTGCGCCGATTTCGTTTGGCCAGCTGGGAATGTCCTTCGGCCTGCCGGACGGCACCACCGGTCAGTACAACAACACCTATCAGATCACCGACAATTTCTCCAAGGTGCTGGGAAAGCACACCCTGAAGTTTGGTGGCGATATCCGGTACATCCAGATCAACGAGCGCAACACTTACACTTCCAACGGATGGTTTGAGTTCGACGGAGGCGAGACCGGCAACGACTTCGCCGACTATTTGCTGGGCGCGCCCGATCTGTTCAACCAGACCAGCCACCAGCTGCTGGATTCCCGCACCAAGTATTTCGCGCTGTATGCCCAGGACGCATACAAGGTCAGGTCCGACCTCACCATCAACTATGGACTGCGCTGGGATGTGAGCCAGCCCTTCTACGATACCCAGAACAGAATCCAGACCTTCGTACCCGGCGTGCAGTCGAAAATTTATCCGGATTCGCCCAGGGGATTTGTTTTCCCCGGCGACCCGGGCATACCGAGCACGCTGGCGCCCACGCAATATGACCGCTTCGCTCCACGGCTGGGAATTGCCTATTCACCGTCGGCCACCGAGGGAATCGCGGGAAAAATCTTTGGCGGACCTGGCAAGACCAGCATCCGGATCGGCGGCGGGCTTTACTACACCGCCATCCAGGACCAGAGTCTTTTCGTTGAAGTCGGCGACGCGCCCTTCGGGTTGTTCTACGTCAGCCCAGTGCCGGTTTACCTGGAGGAGCCCTACAAGAACCGCACCACGCCGCCAAGTCCGGTAGGAAACCGTTTCCCGTTCACAATTCCACCCGCGGGAGCAACTGGAATCTGGCCGATATATCTGCCGGTCTCAGGTTCACCTACCTTTAAGCCCACCAACAAGCTGCCTTATGCGGAGCACTTTAACTTCACCATCCAGCGCGAGCTGGGCAAGAGCGCCGTCCTTTCGATGGGTTATGTGGCATCGTGGGGCCGTCATCTGTTTTCCCAGATCGAGGCGAACCCAGGCATTGCGTCCAAATGTCTGGGGGTCGCCCCGCCGCTGATTGCGCCTGGAGGAGAATGCGGTCCGTTCGGAGAAGACCAGATTTACAATCTGACCAACGGCACCGCCGTCAATGGAACGCGGCCCTATTCCGTGACCTCCGGCCGTGAATTGGCCAATGGGCAACTTGATTTCTCCAGCAACTCCTGGGAAGCCACGGTGGCCAATTCCAACTACAACTCGTTGCAGGCCAGCCTGGAAAAGAAGATCGGAGACTTCCGCTTCCTGACCGCCTACACCTGGTCCAAGTCTCTCGATAACTCCTCGGGCTTCAGCGACCCGATTAATCCTTACAATCCCAACAATAGCCGTGCGCTTTCGCAGTTCGACATCACCCACAACTTTGTCTTCAGCTACGGTTATGAGTTTCCATTCTTCAGGAACGAGCACGGGTTCAAGGGAAAGGCGTTCGGCGGTTGGAGTCTCTCCGGAATCACGCGCTTTGCCACAGGCTTCCCGGTTACGCTGAGTGAGAGCGACGATGCCTCGCTTTGCGGATGCAACGGCGCGGATGTTCCAAACTACAACGGCCAGGGGATCCACTACTTCGACCCGCGCGGTCCGGGAAACCAGCTCTTCGATCCTTCTCCGTTCTCTCCGGAGACTATCGGTGTCCTGGGCAATGCGAACCGGCGCTTCTTCCACGGCCCGGGATTTAACAACTGGGACATGGCGTTGCGCAAGAACACTATGATCGGCGAAAGAGTGGCATTGGAGTTTCGCGCCGAATTCTTCAATATTTTCAATCATGCTCAGTTCGAAAATCCTGATGGCGACGTGGTTGGGAGCAATTTTGGCCAGGTCACCAGCGCGCGCGATCCTCGCATCGGGCAGTTCGCGCTGAAGTTTTCGTTCTGAGGCATTCGATCCTTTAGTTGCTCGGGGGCACGGCTTCGGCTCGTGCCCTTGTTTTTTGTTCGGCAAGCACGCGCTCACGGTTTTGATTCTCAATTCACGCTCGTCTATTCTGGGATCATCATCCGTGCTCAACGGCGGCAAGGCACGGGCTTGCGATAGCGAGGTCGAAGATGGCCAACGTTTCCCGACTAAATGTGAACGGCAGCGTCCACACGATCGAAGCAGACGAGAAAGTCAGCCTGCTGAGCGTGCTTCGCGACCAATTGGATCTCACCGGCACCAAGTACGGTTGCGGTGAAGGCGCATGCGGAGCCTGTACGGTCCTGATCGATGGCCAATGGCGCAGGTCGTGTGTGACTCCCGTTGGCGCCGTAGGCGAGAAGAAGATCACCACCATTGAAGGCCTGGCCGAGGGCGACCGTCTGCATCCCCTGCAGCAGGCCTTCCTCGACGAAGCCGCCATGCAGTGCGCCTACTGCACCTCCGGGATGATCATGACGGCGGTGGCGCTTTTGAAAACGAAGCCGAATCCTTCCGAAGCTGAGATTGTCGAGTACATGGAAGGCAACGTTTGCCGCTGCGGCACCTACCCGCGCATTGTGGCCGCGATCGCGAAAGGGGCGAAGGCCCTGAGAGATTCAGGCCCAGCCAAGGAGCCAGGGCGATGAGAGCAAACGTCAAGTCTCCCCACGCGCTCGAACCGGAGCGTTACGAGCTGGCCGCGCCCTCTCCCTACCGCTTCGAAGTGGACCGGCGGGACTTCTTCAAATTCCTCGGCGCCGGCATTCTGGTGGTTTGCGTTTTGAAAGACGCCGCGGTCGCGCAGGAATCCGGCGGCCGGTTTCGGGGCGAGGCCCTTCCCGCGGAGATTGGGGCCTGGATGCACATCGGCGAAGATGGGCGCGTCACCGCCTTCACCGGAAAAGTGGAGGTGGGGCAGAACATCCGCACATCCCTGACCCAGGCGGTTGCGGAAGAATTGCGGGTTCCGACCAGTCAGATCCAAATGGTCATGGGCGATACCAAACTCACTCCTTTTGATATGGGGACATTTGGCAGCCGCACCACCCCGACCATGAATCTGCAACTCCGGAAAGTTGCTGCTGCCGCCCGGGAAGTGCTGATTGGCCTGGCGGCCGCGCAATGGAAGGTGGACCGGCAGCAGCTGGTGGCCGCTGACGGCAGGGTTGCTGATCCCGCGACGAAACGCTCCCTCGAATACGCAACGCTGGCGAAGGGGCAGCAGCTCTCGGAAACGGTCCCGGTAGAAGGTCCGCTCGTTCCCGCCGCGCAGTGGACGGTTGCAGGGCAATCCCTGCCCCGGGTGGATGGGCGGGATGTTGTCACGGGCAGGCATCGCTATCCGTCGGACCAGAAGTTGCCCGACATGCTGCATGGGAAGATTGTTCGCCCAGCGGCCTTTGAAGCGTCTCTTGCATCTCTCGACACAAAAGAAGCCGAGCGGATCTCCGGCGTGACCGTGATTCGCGACGGCAGCTTTGTGGGCGTGACTGCGCCCACCGTCGAAACCGCGTCTCGTGCGGCCGCCGCCATTAAAGCGGAATGGAAGTCGGAGCCGCAACCTTCAAACCGGGAGCTCTTCGACTATCTGAAGAAGGCGCCAGCCGACGGGGACGAACCGGTTGAAGCAGTCTTCGATTCAGGGTCGGTGGCGCAAGCCCTGGCAGCTGCCGACCATCACTCGCAACAGACCTACACCGTTTCCTACATCGCCCATGTTCCACTCGAGCCGCGCGCCGCTGTGGCGCAATGGGCAGGCGATAACTTGACCGTCTGGACGGGCACGCAACGGCCCTTCGGGGTGCGCGGTGAACTCGCTGAGGCGTTCCGTATTCCCGAAGACAAGGTTCGAGTGTTGATGCCGGACATGGGTTCGGGTTACGGTGGGAAGCACACCGGGGAAGCAGCGATTGAGGCGGCGCGACTGGCGCGGGCAGCGAAGCGCCCGGTGAAACTGGTGTGGACCCGGGAGGAGGAATTCAGCTGGGCATACTTTCGTCCCGCGGGAGTGATGGAGGTGACCGGCGGGGTCCAGAAAGATGGCGCGCTGACCGCGTGGGAATTCCATAACTACAATTCGGGGACGGCGGGCATAAAAACTTTTTACGAAATCCCGAACCAGAGCATCCGCTTTCATCGCACGCGCTCGCCTTTGCGCCAGGGATCGTATCGCGCGCTGGCTGCCACCGCCAACCATTTTGCGCGTGAATCCTTCATGGACGAACTGGCCCATTCGGTAAAAATGGACCCGCTCGAGTTCCGGCTGAAGAACCTGAAGAACGAACGCCTGCGCGCAGTGTTCGAAGCGGCCGCCCAGAAATTCGGATGGGGGCGGGCCAAGTCCGCTGCCGGCCAGGGTTTCGGCATGGGCGGCGGATACGAGAAGCTGGGGAACGTCGCGACCTGTGCTGAAGTTGCGGTGGACCGGAAGTCCGGCAAGGTTAAAGTTGTGCGGGTGGTCACGGCCTTCGAGTGCGGGGCGATCGTCAACCCTGACAACCTGCGCAATCAGATTGAAGGCTCGAATATCATGGGGCTGGGCGGCGCGCTCTTTGAGGCGATTGAATTCGAAAACGGCCGCGTCCTGAACGGACGCTTGTCGCGATATCGGGTACCGCGCTTCAGCGATGTGCCCGTGCTCGAAACCGTCCTGCTCGATCGCAAGGACCTTCCGTCGGCGGGTGCGGGCGAGTGCCCGATTGTGGGCCTGGCGCCTGCGATCGGCAACGCGATTTTCGACGCGACAGGTGTGCGCCTGCGGTCTCTGCCCATGGTTCCTGCGGGCCTGAAAATCAGCTAGCGGACTGACTAATCTTTGTCCAGATATTCGCCGGGGACATCATCCTCCGGCACTTCGTGGGTGTGGACTTCTTCTTCGTCAGCGTTTCCGGCGTCGGTGACGCCCTGCACCACGTCCGCCTCGAACGCATTTCCTTCTTCGATCAGTTCGTTCACACTTTCGGAGTCCACATCCTCAACTCTGGACAATCCTTGCAAGTCTCCCGATTGACCAGCCGAGCCTGCGCCTGAGGCCCCCCGCCGGAAGGTCACGGGATAGGAACGTTCGCTCTTGCGCCCGGGCTTCTTCACGGGGGCAACCGCCTTTTTCCGGGCGGTTGTGGCCTTAACTGCGGCCTTTCTTTTCGCTGTTGTTTTCGCAGGCGCCTTTTTCTTCGCCAGCCTTTTCCTGACCGGTTTCTTCTTCGGCGCTGCCTTCTTCGGCTTCGCCTGCTTCTTCCTGGATTTCTTTCGGGTAGCCATAGGCGCAGTTTACCACCGGCGGGTCATACGTGGCTTTTCGGCCGGTCGGGAACTATTTGATTTCGGTCCAGGGTTGCGCCTGGTTCAAGGCATATTTCGCGACGGCCTTTTCGTCGAATTCAAAGCCCAGGCCGGGGGTCTGAGGCAGCAATAAGTCGCCATCCCGGACTTCCAGCTGACGGTTGATCAGCTTGCGAAAATTCAAGACCTGGTCGTCGGGGAAAAACTCGACATAGCGCGCGTTGGGCGCGGACGCCACCAGATGCACATGCAGGTCGTGCAGCCAGTGCGGGCATATAGTCACGTCGTAGCTGGCGGCCGTCTGCGCGATCCGGCGCCACTCGGAGATTCCGCCGCAGACAGCCGCGTCGGCCTGCAGGATGCTGGCTGCACGCTTTTCCAGGATTTCCTTGAAGCGCCAGCGCCCGGCTTCGATTTCGCCGGTGGCGACTGTAATATCGATGGAAGAAGCCAGCCTGGCGTGATTCTCAATGTCGTCCGGACTGAAAGGCTCCTCGACCCAATAGATATCGTACTGCTCAAAGCGCTTGCAGTAGAGCAGCGCCGTGGGCAGATCGGCCCAGGCGTTGTTTACATCCAGCATCAGGAGCACATCGGGGCCAATCGCTTCTCGTGCGGCGCGGACTCGCTCCTCCTCTTGCGCAGGAGTGAGACGCCCGGCTTTCATTTTGACGGCGCGGAAGCCCTGGCGCACATAGGCGGCGAGTTCCTCGCCTAAATTCCGCGGAGTCTTGCCTTCCAGATAGTATCCGCCGCTGGCGTAGGCCGGCACTTTCTCTGTCGTCCAGCAGCCCAGATAGCGGTAGAGCGGCAGGCTCGCGGCCCGGGCATTCAGGTCCCACAGGGCGACGTCGAGGATGCTGAGCGCGCGCATCACGGTGCCGGCGCGTCCGTGAAGGATGGTTTCGCGATACATCTCTTCCCACAATCCCTCCACGCGATGGCTCTCCTGGCCCAGCAGCATGGGCGCGAAAAGCTCTTCGATCGCAACCCGGGCGATGTTTCCCCCGGAAGTGCCGGCATAACAAAAACCAATGCCCTCGATGCCGTCCGTTGACCGGACTTTCACCAGGCAGTATTCTCGCCCTCTTACAGTGCGAGTGGCGAATGACGTGACCCGGTCGAGCGGCACGCGGACTACGCAAACCGAGACTGAGTTGAAGCGAACCATCGCAGCCTTTCCGTAACAGGTACAGGATTCAACGGCAGGGGGAGATTATCGCTCGAAAGCCCGCGCTTCGTCACGCGTGGTTGCTCTCGGGGGACGGCCCGGATTAGGCTATGCTGCCGAGGCGGCGGAACTCTGGACGCGCACGGGAAAGGACCCAGGGATGGACCTGACGAACGTTTCCAAGCAGCGCCGCTGGGGCATCGTCGGCCTGCTGTTTACCGCGTCGCTGATCAACTATCTCGATCGCGCCGCGATTTCCTTCGCGCTTCCGCTGATCTCCAGAGATTTCCATCTGACTCCGGAAACCAAGGGCCTGCTGTTGTCTTCGTTTTTCTGGTCGTACGCGCTCATGCAGGTTCCCATTGGCTGGTGTGCCGACCGCTTCAATCTGCGCTGGCTCTATGCCGGTGCCTTCGCGCTCTGGTCGCTGGCGCAGGGTCTTACTGGCCTGGCGGAAAGCCTCGCCGTCCTGATCGGTTTCCGTATTCTTCTCGGCGTCGGAGAATCCATCTACCTTCCTGGCGGGACCAAGATCGTCAGCGTGCTATTCCCGCCTGAAGAGCGCGGACTGCCTTCGGGGCTTTTTGATTTTGGCACGCGCACTGGGCTCGTGCTCGAAGGCATCCTGGTGCCGTGGCTTTTAGTGCGTAATGGATGGCGTCACACTTTCCTCCTTTTAGGCTTTACAGGTCTGCTCTGGATTATTCCCTGGCTTTTGGTTTTTCCTCGCCGCATGCGCGCGGCGGGCGCGATCTCATCGCCGCCCGTGGTGCGCCCGCGGATGCAGTGGAGCGCGTTGCTAAATCGCAACCTGCTGGGCATCTGCCTGGGATTTTTTTGCTTTGACTATTACTGGTATGTGCTGGTCACGTGGCTGCCCGACTACCTGGTGACCGTCCGCCACCTCAGCATCGTGCAGGCCGGCTTCTACGCTTCACTGGCATTCTTTACCTTCGGAGTTTCCGAACCGCTGGGAGGATGGCTGGCCGATATCCTGATCCGCCGCGGATGGAATGAAACCCGCACCCGCAAAGGAATCGTGACCGTCGCATTCTTCATGGGCCTGTTATTGGTCGCAGCTATGCGGACCTCTACTACGCCAATGGCGATCGGGTACCTGATCGGGGCCTCCCTGGTCGGACTGGCCACCGGCAATCTGCTGGTGATCCTGCAATGCTGCGCTCCCTTCGAAAGAGTCGGAATCTGGACAGGAGCGGAAAATTTTGCCGGCAACCTCGCCGGAATCGTGGCGCCGCTGGCGGTGGGAGTCCTGATCAAGCGGAATGGCTCGTATGTTCCGGGCTTTGAACTAGGCGTGATCGTTCTTCTGACAGGATTGCTGGCTTACTGGTTCATTGTCGGAGAGTTGAAGCCCCGAGCAACATAGCGAATTCCAGGCCTCAGACACGCAGCCCGCGGAAACTCCCTGCCGTCCCAAACGAAAATTCATCGCGGTGTGCGCTATTGCTCAGATTCGGTTTTGAATTCAAAGTAAATTGCCAACTAGCAGAAAGGGAATCATTCCTATGACCCCACACCAACATACCGATTGGCGCCATATTGCTGAACAAGCCAGTAAGGAACTCGACCCCGTAAAGCTGATGAATCTTGTAGATGAGCTGAATCGAGCCTTGGAACAGAACGAAAGAACTACTCGGCGGCTAAAGGGTCAAGACCCCATTTAAACCTTCCTGCAGTCAAAGCGGTCTTGAAAGCTTTCCATGAACGAGAGCATATGTTTCTTTTCTCACCTTGCATCCAGCCTATCGCCTAACTAGCTGACGGTTTAGTGGACTGGATCCTTTCCGAAAAACTCAAAGGGATGTCCAAGACCAACTCTCACCCAGGGCCTTATCGGGCAAAGCTCCTAAGGTGCCTGACTCCGACTCTCTCCGCAGCCTAACCAGGTCGTTGGATGGCCCACTCTCCAGTGGGCTCTGGCGAAATCATTCAGGCCACTCGGATCTGATTGCGCAGAAGACTATCCATTCGGATAGGAATTACTGCATTCTTTTTCCACTTTGGGGTGCCGGTCCGACGGAAAAGCGACGCAGGTTGCTCCGCGGATACCCAGACACAGGTTTCTCTTGACCCCGCGACCGCTCACTTATATTGTCGCGTGCCGTAGGTCGTCCCCTGGCCGAGACGGCCTAGGTTGAGCTGAAACAGCTCGAAGGATGTTTACCGTGTCTCTTCGTCGCCTGCTTACCATAACTTCGTTTGCCTTTTTGATGGTCCTGGTCGTAGCCGCCTTGCGCTCGCCGGTAGTGCGCGCCGGATTCCAGCCCGTCTCACCCGAAGAACTGAAGATGAACCGGGAGCCGCTGGCGCCAGGCGCGGCGGCCATCATTCTGTTCCGCCAGGTGGATCGGGACGATACCGGTCGCACCGCCCACGAAAACGATTATTTCCGCATCAAGATACTGACCGAAGAAGGGCGGAAGTACGCCGACATCGAAATCCCGTATTTCAAGGGCCGGAACAGCGTTGGGGCTATCCGGGCGCGGACCATCCGGCCCGACGGCTCCATCGCCGATTTCGACGGAAAGGTTTTTGACAAGTCCATCGCCAAGGCCAAAGGACTGAAGTACCTGGCAAAAACTTTTACTCTGCCCGACGTTCAGGTGGGCAGCATCATTGAGTATTACTACACCATCGATCTGGCTGAAGAATTTGTTTTCGACTCGCACTGGATTCTCAGCGACGAGCTTTTCACCAAGAGCGCCAGATTCTCACTCAAGCCCTACCACTCCGACTACAGCCCCGTGGGCGTGCGCTGGAGCTGGCAGGGTCTGCCTCCGGGCACGGTCCCGCCAGCGGAGGGCGGAGACCATGTTGTCCGGCTGGAGGCCAGCAATATCCCCGCCTTCCAGACGGAAGACTTTATGCCGCCGGAGAACGAGATGAAGTCTCGGGTTGACTTTACCTACAGCGAAGATCAGTTCGAGTCAGATTCGGCGGTGTTCTGGAAAAAGACCGGCAAGAGGCTTAACGATCAGCTGGAAAATTTCGTGGGCAAGCGCAAGGCCATGGAACAGGCGGTGGCCCAGATCGTTTCGCCCAGCGATCCGGCGGACGTGAAATTGCAGAAGATTTACGCCCGGGTGCAGCAGCTGCGCAACACTTCTTACGAAGTCAGCAAGACGGAGCAGGAGCGGAAGCGTGAAAAGGAGAAGAGTCCGGCCAACGTCGAAGAGGCGTGGAAGCGCGGCTACGCGGACGGGGTGCAGCTTACCTGGCTTTATCTCGCACTGGTTCGGGCGGCGGGATTCGAAGCCTACGGGGTGTGGGTGGCGGACCGCAGCAACTATTTTTTTCAGCCCAAGATGATGGACCGCTCCAAGCTGGACGCTAATGTCGTGCTGGTAAAGCTCAATGGCAAGGACATCTATTGCGATCCGGGAGCGGCATTTACGCCCTTCGGATTCCTGACCTGGCCAGAAACCAGTGTTCCGGGATTGCGGCTCGATAAGGACGGCGGAAGCTGGGTCCAGACCACGCTTCCGGAGAGCGCGGCATCGCGGATCGAGCGCAAAGCGAATTTAAAGCTGTCCGACACGGGCGATCTGGAAGGGAAGCTGACGATTACCTATACCGGCCTGGAAGCGACGCGACGGCGCGTGGAAATGCGAAACGAAGATGATACCAATCGCAAGAAATTTCTCGAAGACCAGGTGCAGGAGTATGTCCCGGCGGCCATCGAAGTGGAACTGACGAACAAGCCGGAGTGGAGCAGTTCCGAGTCCTCGCTGACGGCGGAATTTAATTTGAAGGTTCCGGGATGGGTGGCCGGGGCGGGACGCAGGGCGTTGGTTCCAGTCGGGCTCTTCAGCGGAACGGAGAAACACGTATTCGACCACGCCAATCGGGTCCATCCCATCTATTTTGATTTTCCCTTCGAAAAACACGATGACATCACCATCGAGTTGCCCAGCGGCTGGCAAGTGAGCAGCCTGCCGGCGGCGCAGAAGCAGGATGCGCACGTAATCGTGTACACCCTGCAAGTGGAGAACTCCAGGAACACGCTGCACCTGACCCGAAACCTGAACGTGGATTTTCTCCTGCTGGACCCGAAGTATTACGGCGCGCTGCGAAACTTTTTTCAGGTGGTTCGAACCAGCGATGAGGAACAAATTGTCCTGCAACCGGGGACGGCAAGCGCTGCTAACTAACCGGAAAATCGCGCGGGCTTTTCTGGGGGCAGCTGCCTGCCTGCTGGCTTGCGTGTCCCCGGCCGCGGCCGGGACCGATGCGCCGCAGTGGATGCACGCGCTGGTCAACGCGCCGCTGCCTGCTCACGATGAAAAAACAGACGCCGTGTTGCTGTATTCGGAAAAGACGGTCACCGTCCTCTCCGCCGACAAGATCAGGAAGACGGTGCGTGTCGCATACAAGATTCTCCGCCCGGGCGGCCGCGATTACGGCGTGGTTGCAGTTTCCTTCAATCCCCACCAGAAGATCACCAGCCTGCATGGCTGGTGCATCCCCGCCCAGGGCAAGGACTACGAGGTCAAAGACAAGGATGCCCTGGAAGTCTCCCTGCCCAAGGTCGAAGGCAGCGAACTGGTTTCTGATGTAAAGGACAAGCTGCTGCGCATACCGGCGCCTGATCCCGGCAACATCATCGGATACGAGTACGAAAAGGAAGAACAGCCCCTGGTTTTGCAGGACATCTGGAATTTCCAGTCCGAGCCCCCGGTTCGGGAGAGTCACTACGCTCTGCAGCTTCCTCCCGGCTGGGAGTACAAGGCGTCATGGCTCAACTACCCGGAAACCAAGCCCGCGTCGCCGGGAAACAACCAGTGGCAGTGGGTAGTCAGCGACGTGAAGGGCATTCGCAAGGAAGACGAAATGCCGCCGCTGGAGGGAGTCGCTGGCCAGATGATCGTATCGTTCTTCCCCCCTGGCGGTGCGGCCGTGAATGGATTCGCCAGCTGGCAGCAGATGGGAAACTGGTACCGGAATCTCACCAGCGGCCGGCTCGATGCGTCCCCCGACATAAAGCAGAGGGTGGTGGCACTCACCGCGTCGGGCACGCTCCTGGCCAAAATGATGGCGATCGCGCAGTTTGTGCAGCACGACATTCGCTACGTCGCGATCGAGTTGGGCATTGGCGGCTTCCAGCCCCATCCCGCAACCGATGTGTTTTCGCACCGTTACGGAGACTGCAAGGACAAAGCCACGCTGATGGCTTCCATGCTGCATGAGATTGGCGTGGATTCATACTACGTGGTGATCAATTCGGAGCGGGGATCGGTTACGCCCGACATGCCGGCGCACGCGGGCGGGTTCGATCACGTGATTCTTGCCATCAAATTGCCGGAGGGACTGACCAACCCGCTGCTGATTGCCACGCTGCAACATCCCCGGCTGGGGAAACTTTTGTTCTTCGATCCCACCAACGAACTGACGCCCTTCGGTCAGATCGGCGGATACCTTCAGGACAATTACGGGTTGCTGGTGACTCCGGATGGCGGCGAACTGGTTGAAGTGCCCAAACAGCCGCCGGCGATGAACGGCATTCAACGCACCGCCAAACTTTCGCTCGACGCCAACGGCACACTGAAGGGCGAGGTCAAGGAAGTACGGGTCGGCGATCGGGCCTGGTCACAACGGTGGGCGCTGCGCACCACCACCAAGGATATTGACCGCATCAAGCCTATCGAGGGCCTGCTGGCCAGCTCGATTTCGACGTTCGAGATCACTCATGCCAGCGTGGTGAATCTTAATCAGACCGACCTGCCCTTCGGTTTCGACTACTCCTTCGAAGCCGCGAACTACGCCAAAAATGCGGGCAACCTGCTGCTGGTGCGACCGCGGGTAATCGGCTCCAAATCCAGCGCATTGCTGGAAACCAGGGAGCCGCGCAGCTTTTCCATCGAGTTCGAAGGCCCCGCGCAGGACACCGACACCTTCGAGATCACGCTGCCTCCCGGCTACGAAGTGGACGACCTGCCTCCGCCGGTCGATGTGGATTTCAGTTTTGCCAGCTATCACTCGAAGACAGCCGTGTCGGGGAATGCCATTCACTATAACCGTACCTTCGAAGTCAAAGAGCTGAGCGTGCCCGTAAGCAAAGCGGAAGAGCTGAAAAAATTCTACCGAATCATCGCCAGCGACGAGCGCAACACGGTGGTTTTGAAGCCAGCATCGAAATAAGGCGCGGAATCACAGTGCCAATCGCTCTGGGGGACCAAGTCGAAGGCCCCAGCGCCTCTCTAGGGGACATCGCGTCCACAAAAGCCCTGCCCACGACCCCTCGCCGATTATGCACTTGACACGGATGACGCCCCCTGTCAAGACTAGCCTACCGCTTGGAGGCGAAGAGACCATGACCCTGGCAAATGTGGTGGAAATCGTAGTGGTGGCCGCGATCGTTATCCTGGCAGTCCGTTTCTTTATGAAGCGGGGCTGAGTACCACGTGACTCGGCGGCCTCACCCATGGGAAGGGGCCGTCCCAGTTCACTCAAGCGCCCAGACTGCACCCATGATCAAAATTCTGCGAGCCCATTTGTCCGCCACAAGCCAGGCCCTTTTCTCCCGGACTCTTTGCTCCATGTCCGAATAACGGGTCGTGGCTCAGTTCGCAACCATCCCTTTTGCAGCGGCGTCATCCTGAGGAACTTCAGTCCCGAAGGATCTGGCGCGCATCGGCAGCAACGCAGGGACAGAGGCGGTATCCGCTTCACGCCAGATCCTTCCCTGAAGGCCGTTCAGGATGACGCCTGGTGGTAAGGAGAAAGTTCAAACTGAGCCACTACCGAGAAACGGGGCAGCGATTTACACGAACCGGATGGCGTAGTAAAGTTCGGCACGAACCGGCGTCGAACTAACGGAGGGAACATGAGACTGGCGTCCGCCAAGGCATTCCTCGCAGGGCTGTGTCTTCTGCCTACACTTTTGATCGCTGCTGATACGCCACGCCTGGAGCAGAAGGATGGACGTTTCGCTCTGGTCGTGGATGGCAAACCCTTCCTCGTTCTGGGGGCACAGATCAACAATTCCAGCGCCTGGCCTGCCACTTTGCCCAACGTGTGGCCGGCGCTCGAAGCCATGCACGTCAATACGGTGGAAGCCCCGGTTTACTGGGAGCAGATGGAGCCCGAGCCCGGCAAATTCGATTTCTCCAATGTGGATGCGCTGCTTGCCGGGGCTCGCGAGCACCACCTGCGTCTGGTCCTGCTCTGGTTCGGCACCTGGAAGAATGGGCAGGCTCACTACATTCCGGAGTGGATGAAGAACGACACCAAGCGTTATCCGCGGGCGTTGAGCGCCTACGGAAAAGTGCTCCCGGTTCTTTCCGCCAGCTCCGCCAATAATCTCGACGCCGATAAACACGCCTTTGCCGCTCTCATGCGCCACCTCCGCGAAGCGGATGCCGCGCAGCGCACCGTCATCATGGTTCAGGTGCAGAACGAATCCGGCTCAATCGGGACCGTGCGAGACTACTCACCTGCCGCCCAGAAAGAATTCGCCGGCGCGGTTCCGCCGGCGCTGGCCAGCGCGCTGCATGTAGGAAACGGCAGCTGGTCACAGGCTTTTGGCTCCGATGCGGATGAGAGTTTTGCCGCCTATTCGGTCGCCCACTACATCAACGAAGTGGCGCGCGCCGGCAAAGCCGAATATCCCCTGCCCATGTATTGCAATGTGTGGATCAAGTACCCGGTGCACGCTCTGGAGGATCGCGACCGCGCCAGCCCCGGACAGGAATACCCCAGCGGAGGCCCGCAGCAGGACAACATCAATATATGGAAGGCGGCAGCTCCGGCCATCGATCTTCTCGCGCCCGACTTCTACTCCGATGACATGAGGTTCTATCGCGAGATCATCGCCGCCTATCATCGCGATGACAACGCCCTTTTTATCCCTGAGACCGGAATGCAGAACAACTTTGGGCGGTACTTTTTCTACGCCCTGGGCCATGGCGCCATCGGGTTCTCGCCCTTTGGCGTGGACTACACCGGCTGGACCATCTCCGATGAAAAAATGCCCGGCTGGCTGTCGGAAGACTTCGCTCTCTTTGCCCCCATCGCCAGCCAGGTCGCGCAATTGAACTTTGACGGCAAGCTGCAGACCGCCATCGAAGACAAGGGTATGGTGAGGACGTCGCTGCATTTCGGCGACGTGGACGCGGTGGTCTCCTTCGGTTTTCCGCAGCGCGATGGCGAGATGCCGCCCGGGAACGCGGATTCGCACGGACGAGCCCTGGTGGCCCAACTCGGCCCACTGGAATATCTGGTGACCGGTTTTGATGCCAGCGTCAGTTTCCGGCTGGCGGACACCGCAGGCACGGCCCAGAACCAGCAACTGGAAATTCTCCGCGCTGAAGAGGGCCGCTACATAAACGGCTCCTGGCAAGCCCTGCGCATCTGGAACGGGGACCAGACCGACCGGGGGCTTAATTTCAAGGGCAGTCACCCTGAAGTCGTGCGCATCCGCCTGCATACGATCGATTTGTACGATCGAAGCGTGGCGCGTCCCGGCCCGAACTAGGCGCCGACTTGCCCACCCGGGCGTCCATTGGATTTAGGTTAGGGTAAGATATGGCGGTTCGATGGGGTAGTTCTGCGGGGCGCGAGAGTAGATCGTAGAGGCCCATTGGGTCGAAGGGAGAGCTCGAAATGGCGGATGCTGAAACTCGCCGTGGAACTCAACCTGCGATTACCGAAATCGATGTCCTCTGGATTACCGCCGGACTGGGATGCGACGGGGACACGATTGCCATGACGGCAGCCACCCAGCCCAGCATCGAAGACATCGTAACCGGCGCCCTGCCCTGGATTCCCAAGGTCAACTTCCTCAATCCTTTCCTCGCGATTGAAAATGGCGACGAGTTCATGCGGCGTTTCCACCTGGCAGCGCAGGACAAGCTTGGACCTTTTATTCTCGTCATCGAAGGATCGATTCCAGACGAAACCAATAAAGAGGAAGGATACTGGGCCTCATTCGGCACTGATCAGAAAACCGGCCAGCCAATCACCACCTGCGAATGGATCGATCGCCTGGCGCCCAGGGCGTGGGCCGTGATCGCGGCCGGGACCTGTGCCACCTACGGCGGCATTCATGCCATGGAGGGCAATCCCACGGGCTGCATGGGCCTGGCGGATTATCTGGGCTGGCAGTGGCGTTCGAAGGCGGATATTCCCATCGTATGCGTGCCCGGATGCCCGGTGCAGCCTGACAATTTCATGGAGACGCTGCTGTACCTGCTGCACATGGCAGCCGGGCGCGCGCCCATGATTCCCCTGGATGAAGCGTTGCGCCCCACCTGGCTATTTGGCAGCACGGTGCATGAAGGATGCGACCGCGGCGGATACTACGAGCAGGCACAATTTGCTGACGAATATGGATCGCCGTTGTGCATCGTCAAGCTCGGATGCTGGGGCCCGGTGGTGCAGTGCAACGTAGGGAAAAGAGGCTGGATGGGCGGGATTGGAGGCTGTCCGAATATCGGTGGAATCTGCATTGGCTGCACCATGCCGGGTTTCCCGGATAAGTTCATGCCGTTCATGAACCAGCCGCCAGGTTCTCTCTTGTCCTCGGCAGCCGTCCAGACTTATGGACGAGCGATTCACGCCCTGCGCCGGTTTACGCAGTCATCGCTCAACAAAGAGCCCGGATGGCGCAAACGCCCGCGCTGATTGCGTGGGTCGGATGGTGTGGGTCGGACACTCCCTTCGACTTCGCTTAGGGCAGGCTCTGTCCGACGGTTTTGGGGTTGGGGTTGATGTGGATGTTGGTGATGTGGGTCGTACAATCCTGTCCGACAGTTTTGGGGTTGGGGTTGATATGGATGTTTAGTGTGCTGTGGCTGTTGGCGTCTTGCCAACGGCAACGGCCGTGGAGTTCATGACGTGGATACAGGTCTGGGAATGCCAAAGTCAAAGGCGGCGGGCGAGGGCGCCCGCCCTACACTGGCCAATCCGGATCTTGACCCTGCACAGGCGGAGGAAATTCTTCAGGAGTTGGCCGGGGCCTTTACTCAGAATGCCGGCATTGCCCGGCGCATCGTGTATCCGCCGGAAGAGCCCGGCCCGGCCCCGGCCGCAGACCCGCAACTCCCCAATCTGGAGGCTAGATATCGCGCCCTGGTCGAGCAGATTCCTGCCGTCGTATTCATGGCCTATCTCGATCGCGGCATCGGCGAGGCCTACGTGAGTCCGCAGATCGAGGCGGCCCTGGGCTTCTCGCAGGAAGAATGGCTGGAAGACCCGGTGCGCTGGTACAGCCACATCCATCCCGACGATAAGCAGCGCTGGAGTACTGAGGCGGCCGAGATGTTTCTCACCGGAAACCCTCTGCGATCAGCCTATCGTGTGGTGGCGCGCGACGGCCGCGTGATCTGGTTTCATTGCGAAGCCAAGATGATTCGCAAGCCCGACGGCGAGCCCTGGTTCATCCATGGCGTTGGGTTCGACATTACTGACCTCAAGCGCACTGAGGAGGCTTTGCAGGAAGAGCGGAACGTAGTCTCCGCCATCCTCCACACCGTGGGGGCCTTGGTCGTGGTGCTGGATCCGGACGGCAGAATCATCCGCTTAAACCGGGCTTGCGAACAGACCAGCGGATATTCCTTCGCTGAAGTGGCTGGCCAGAAGATCTGGGACCTGTTCATGGTTCCCGAAGAAGTGGAGCGCTTCAAATCAGACTTTCAGCAACTGTGCTCTGACCAGTTGCCCAGTGACTACGAGGGCTACTTGGTGAAGCGGGACGGCGCACGCCGCCTGATTGCCTGGTCGAGCACGGTTCTGCCGGGCAATGACGGTAAGCCAACCTACATTATTGCCACGGGCATCGACATCACCGAACGCAGACATCTGGAAACAACCATTCTGGAAGTGAGTGGCCGGGAACAGAGACGCATCGGTCAGGACCTGCATGACGGCCTGGGACAGCATCTGACCGGCATTGCCTTCATGAGCAAGGTGCAGGAACAGAAGCTCATGGAAAAAAGCCTGCCCGAGGCCGGAGACGCGGCCAAGATCGTGAAGCTGGTGAACGAAGCCATTAATAAGACGCGTGAACTGGCGCGCGGCCTGCTGCCAGTCGTGTCCGACGCGCAGGGGCTCATGTCCGCGCTCCAGCAATGGGCGGGCGAAGTGGAAGATTTATTTGGGGTTTCCTGCCGCTTCCAGTGTTTTACCCCGGTGCTGATTCATGACGACACGGTGGCCACGCATCTTTATTACATCGCGCGCGAGGCGGTCAACAATGCCATTAAACACGGTCATGGCAACCAGATTGTGATCCGCCTTGCGGCCGACCACGAACAAGGGGCGCTCACCATTACCGACAACGGCTCGGGATTTGCGGACATCCCAGCCAACAACGCGGGCATGGGACGTCATCTGATGAACTACCGCGCTCGGGTAATTGGCGGGTCCCTCGAGATCCAGCGAGCGGCCGCGGGCGGCACCATGGTGACATGTATTTTTCCGGTCAAATTTCCCGGCGACAAGTTGATCGAAGAGGCAAGGACTAAAGAACAATGAAGACGGACACCAGCGCCACTTACAAATCCCAGAACCAGTCAGCACCCAGGAAGAGCAGGATTCTGGTGGTGGACGACCATCCCATCGTGCGCCAGGGACTGGCGCTGCTCATCAATCAGGAAGCTGACCTGGTGGTTTGCGGTGAAGCCGAGGAAGCCAGCGGCGCCATGCACGTACTGTCGTCCTCGCGGCCCGATGTGCTCATCGTGGATATTTCCCTCAATGGCCCGGACGGGCTCGACCTGCTTAAAAATATCCGGAATGTTTACCCGACGCTCCCAGTGCTGATCCTCTCCATGCACGACGAGTCGATCTACGCGGAACGCGCGCTGCGGGCGGGCGCCAATGGCTACATCATGAAGCAGGAGGCGACGGAAAAAGTGCTGGTGGCCGTGCGCCGCATTCTGGGCGGCGAGATTTACGTGAGCGACCGCATCGCCAACAAAATGCTGAAACACTACATTACCGGATCGGGCACGCTGCGCCACTCCTCCATCGCCGACCTGAGTGATCGCGAACTCGAAGTGTTCCGTTTAATCGGGGAAGGTCACGGCACCCGACAGATTGCTGAAGAACTACACCTCAGCGTAAAAACGGTCGAATCCTACCAGGCGCACATCAAGGAAAAATTATCTCTGCGCAGCGCCCGCGAACTCATGCAGCATGCCATCCAGTGGAACATGAACGAAAAAACGGCCTGATGTAGCGCCCTCCCAAACAGCCGCCGGGGACGGCGGCCCTACCTAAACCAAACTCCGTATCAGGGAATCCCCGATATCAAAAATAGTGCTTCCCATGAAACTGAATAAGTGGGGCTCCCGCTTGTGACGGGCCTTTGATTTGTTGATGCTAGGGGCGTCACAACTAAGTTTCAGGTCTCATCGCTGAATTTTCGGGAAAACTGCTACCAGCTGAAGGCGTCAGAACTATTCACTGATTGTCCAAATAATTCGGCAGCTCCCGTCTCCCATTCGAGGCGGGAAAGGAGAGTCGAGCTATGGCAGCGGAAACGGTTCCGTACGGTCGGAAGACGCAAAAACCATCGCCGGTCGCCGAGGTACACATTCTCTGGATCACCGCCGGCCTGGGCTGTGACGGAGACTCGGTTTCAGTCACCGCGGCAAGTCAACCCAGTATCGAAGACGTCTTGCTGGGAGCAATTCCCGGCCTCCCCAAGGTGCACCTGCACAATCCCGTTCTGGCCTACGAGAACGGAGACGACTTCCTCAAATTCTGGTACCTGGCGGAGAAGGGTCAACTCGATCCGTTCGTCCTGGTCGTCGAAGGTTCCATTCCCAACGAGAAAATTAAGAAGGAAGGCTACTGGGCGGGCCTCGGCACCGATCCCAAGACCGGTCAACCGATTACCACCAATGAGTGGATTGATCGCATCGCTCCGAAAGCTCTTGCGGTGATCGCGTGCGGCACCTGCGCCACCTACGGCGGCATTCATGCCATGGAAGGCAATCCCACCGGCGCCATGGGACTGGCGGACTATCTGGGTTGGGACTGGAAGTCGAAGGCCGGTCTGCCCATCGTCAATGTTCCGGGATGCCCGGTACAGCCGGACAACTTCATGGAGACTGTCCTCTATCTTCTTTACCAGGTGGCGGGGCTGGCGCCCATGATTCCGCTTGACGACCAGCTGCGTCCTACCTGGCTGTTCGGCAAGACGGTTCACGAAGGCTGCGATCGCGCCGGCTACTACGAGCAGGGCGATTTCGCGGAAGTGTATGGCTCCCCGAAATGCATCGTGAAACTGGGATGCTGGGGCCCGGTAGTGAACTGCAACGTGCCCAAGCGCGGCTGGATGGCTGGAATTGGCGGCTGCCCCAACGTGGGCGGCATTTGCATCGGCTGCACCATGCCCGGATTCCCCGACAAGTTCATGCCCTTCATGGATGAACCGCCGGGCGCACGGGTGTCGAGTTCAGCCATCGGCGCCTATGGCCGAGCGATTCGCGCCCTGCGTTCAATGACCCAATCGACGGCCAACAAGGAGCCGAAGTGGCGTCATCCCCGCGCAGAACTGACCACCGGATACCATCCCCGGTCTTATTGACAAGATTCCTACTAAGTCCAAAGGAGCGATCGAATGAGCACTATTACTGCACCGACGAAGGATGCTCCCGGCAAAAAGGGCAACCTGGTGGAAATGAACTGGGACCCGATCACCCGGATCGTGGGCAGTCTGGGCATCTTTACCAAGATCGACTTCGAGAACAAGCATGTGGTCGAGTGTCACAGCACTTCGTCCATTTTTCGCGGCTACAGCATCTTCATGAAGGGTAAAGACCCGCGCGACGCGCACTTCATCACCAGCCGCATCTGCGGTATCTGCGGCGACAACCATGCCACGTGCGCCACCTACGCGCAGAACATGGCGTTTGGGGTCAAGCCTCCTCCGATCGCGGAATGGATTGTCAATCTCGGCGAAGCGGCTGAGTACATGTTCGACCACAATATCTTTCAGGACAATCTGGTGGGCGTGGATTTCTGCGAGCAGATGGTCAAGGAAACCAACCCCAAAGTTTGGGCGAAAGCTCAATCGACAGCGGCGCCGCATGCCAGCGCGCACGGCTACCGCACCATCGCCGATATCATGACCGCGCTCAATCCCTTCACCGGAGCCTTCTATCGCGAAGCCCTGGTCATGAGCCGCATGACGCGCGAGATGTTCTGCCTGATGGAAGGCCGGCACGTTCATCCTTCTACTCTTTATCCGGGCGGCGTGGGTACGGTTCCAACCGTGCAGCTTTTTACCGACTACCTGGTCCGCCTGATGAAGTACGTGGAGTTCATGAAGAAAGTCGTGCCCCTGCACGACGACTTGTTCGACTTCTTCTACGACGCTCTCCCCGGTTACGAAGAAGTCGGCCGGCGGCGTGTCCTGCTGGCCTGCTGGGGATCGTTCAACGACCCTGATGTCTGCGACTACACCTACAAGAACATGACGAACTGGGGCCGCGGCATGTTTGTCACGCCCGGCATCGTGGTGGACGGCAAGTTGGTGACCACGGACCTGGTGGACATCAATCTCAACATCCGCATTCTGCTGGGCAGTTCGTATTACGACGAGTGGAAGAATTCGCAGACCTTCGTCAAGACTGATCCCCTTGGCAACCCGGTGGACAAGAACCATCCCTGGAACCAGACCACCATCCCACGCCCGCAAAAGCGCGATTTTGGCGGCAAATACACCTGGGTGATGTCGCCGCGCTGGTTCGACAAGCGCACCGGCGACCACCTGGCGATGGACACCGGCGGTGGCCCGATCGCTCGCCTGTGGGCGACCGCGCTGGCCGGACTGGTGGACATCGGATACATCAAAGCCACCGGCAGCAGCGTCAAGATGTACCTGCCCAAGACCACGTCGCTGCCCGAGGCCGAGTTCGAGTGGAAGATTCCCAAATGGAGTAACGCCATCGAACGCGACCGCGCCCGCACCTACTTCCAGGTCTATGCGGCTTGTGCCGCACTTCATTTCATGGAGAAAGCGCTGGCGGAGTTGCATGCCGGACACACTAAAACCTGGACCGAGTTCAAAGTGCCGGAAGAAGCCATTGGCTGCGGCTTCCACGAAGCGGTCCGCGGCGTGCTCTCGCACCACGTTGTGATCAAAGAGGGCAAGATTGCCAACTACCATCCCTATCCTCCAACTCCGTGGAATGCCAATCCTCGAGACATTTATGGCACTCCGGGTCCTTACGAGGATGCGGTGCAGAACACGCCGATCTTTGAAGAAAACGGCCCTGACAAGTTCAAGGGAATCGACATCATGCGCGCGGTAAGGAGCTTTGATCCGTGTCTGCCTTGCGGCGTGCACATGTATCTGGGGAACGGCAAAGTGCTGGAGACGCACCATTCCCCGATGTTCGGTCTTCAACCCTGAACTCGCACCATGGTGGACGAGGGAGTGAGGGTGGTAGCCAGGAATCGCCAGATTCTGGCATCTCGAGACTGCACTCTCACTCCTACTTTTTTGAGCGTCATAACCTACAAGGAGCTTGTGGCCGACAGCAGAGATTTTCGGGAAGATATGCAGCGCATCGGTGGACTGGTGCAGGAAATAGAAGCCATCGCCGATCCCGCCGCGCGCGCCGCCACCAAGGGCCTGGTGCAGTCTCTGATGGATCTGCACGGCGCGGCCCTGGAGAAGGCGCTGGATATCGTCGCCGACGCCGGAGAGCCGGGCATGAATATCATTGACCGGCTGGGTCGCGATGCGCTGGTGAGCAGCGTACTGATTCTCTACGGCCTTCATCCCGAGGACATCGAAACCCGGGTGGTGAAGGCGGTGGATCGGGTGCGGCCACAGTTACGGAAACAGGGCTGTGAAGTTGAGCTGCTGGGCGTGAACGACGGCGCCATCCGGCTGCGAGTGGAAACCGGTTCGCATACCTGCGGCTCTACGGCAAAGACGGCGCAGGCAACCCTCGAAGAAGCCCTGTACGACGCGGCGCCGGACATGGCCTCGGTGGTCATCGAAGGCCTGGAGGAGAAGCCCGCATCAGGATTTGTGGCCTTGGACAAACTGGCAGGCAGTTCCGCTGGATTGCAGGTCGCAGTCAATCCGCCGCAAGGCGCGGATTGAAGGAGATTTTGTAGCGCCGCCGTCCCGGCGGCTGTCCGGCGGGTTGTCCCCTCCGCCGCGCCAAGGGCGAGGCGCCCTCGGGACAGCCCGGCAAAGCCTGCCCTGAGCGGAGTCGAAGGGATGCCGGCGCTACCAGTGAAGATTTGGGATTTTCAATCATGAGCTCGGGACCACTGACGGAACCCGCCGACGGCTTTGGCACGCTGCGCCAGTTCGCGCGCCGCGAACGGGCGCTCGAGCGCTGTGAGTTGTGCAGCGCGGGCTTGTCGCCAATTCATTCTCACCTGATCGAAGTGGCCCGGCGCAAACTTCTTTGCAGCTGCGAGCCCTGCGCCATCCTGTTCAGCGGCCAGGGCGTAAAGTTCAAGCGCGTGCCGCGACGGGTGCGTTCTCTCCCCGGTTTCAATCTCAGCGACGCCGAGTGGAACGGGCTGATGGTCCCCATCAACATGGCCTTTTTCCTCAAGAGCAGCCTGGAGAACCGCGTGGTTGCGCTCTATCCCAGCCCGGCGGGCGCTACCGAGTCGCTGCTGGCGCTGGAATCCTGGAACGATATTGTCGAGCGCAACCCGATTCTGAACGAAATGGAATCCGATGTGGAAGGCCTGCTGGTCAACCGACTGGGCTATTCCCGGGGATATTCCGCGGCGGAATACTACCTGCTGCCCATCGACGAATGCTACAAGCTGGTCGGCCTGATTCGCATGCACTGGAAAGGTCTTTCCGGCGGGACGGACGTGTGGCGGGAGTTGGGCGAGTTCTTCACCAGCCTGAAAGCGCGAGCGGTCGAGGTAGGAGCCGAATTCCATGCCTGATCTGAATTTTCTCGTGGAGGGCGCAGAGGTAGTTGCCAATGCCGCGACTCCGCTGCTGGCTTTCAAACTTCGTCTGACAGATACTAGTGCCGAGCAGACGATTCACACCGTCGCCCTGCGTTGCCAGGTTCAGCTCGAAGTCACCCGCCGCAAATACACACCCGAAGATCAGGAGCGCCTGCTCGATCTCTTTGGCGAGCCCAGCCGCTGGGGCCAGACCCTGCGAAGTCTTTTGTGGACGCACGCCAATCTGGTCGTGCCGTCGTTCAAGGGATCAACCCTGGTCGATCTTCCGGTGCCGTGTACGTTCGACTTCAATGTGGCAGCCACCAAATATTTCGACGGACTGGCGGACGGAGATGTCCCGGTTTGCCTTCAGTTCAGCGGCACGGTTTTCTACGAAGGCGGCGAAGGCAGCCTGCAGGTGGCGCCCATTTCCTGGGACAAAGAGGCCCGCTTCCGGTTGCCGGTAAAAATCTGGCGCGACATGATGGCGTCCTACTATCCCAACAGCGCCTGGCTCTGCCTGCACAAAGAAGCGTTCGATCGCCTGCATCAATACAAAGTGAAGCACGGAATTCCCACCTGGGAAGAGGCTCTCGAGGGCCTCATTCCCGTGGAAGAGACGGTGATCTGATGAATCTTGGCGTGGTGGCGCAGATCGCGAAAGCGGTGCTTTACGAGGGATACATGCTCTATCCCTATCGTCCGTCTTCGGTGAAAAACCAACAGCGCTGGAATTTTGGCGTGCTCTGCCCGCAGTCTTACAGCGAAGCGCAGAAGGGCAGCGAGGCCTGGACCATGCAGACCGAGTGCCTGGTCGAAGGCAGTGCGATGACCGGGCTGGAAGTTCGAGTGCGTTTTCTGCAACTGGTGGCGCGAACCATCGGCGAATTGACCATGCCGGTCAAGGAGTTGTTGCCGGGCGAGGTCCCTGAGTTTCGCCTGGTGGAGAGGCTTGCGCTGGACGGTCGCGTTTATCAGCCCTGGCAGGAAGCCGTCGAGCGCGAAGTCATTTTGCCGGTGTACAACGTGGAGGCGCTGGCCTACCGGCTGGTGCCTGATGCGTTTCATTTCTCGGCTGACAAGCAATTCGAATATCTGTGCGACGGCCATGGTCGGATCGTGGGCGTGATCATCCGCGAACGAAAGCAGCTTTGCGGCGCCCTCGAGATCATGAGCGAAAGAATTGAGGACGGAGTATTCAAAATCAGCGTTCGGGTTCGCAACACCACGCCCTTTGAAGCAAACGAGGATTCCACCCGCGACGACGCTTTGCTGAGCTCCCTGGCCTCCACCCACACCGTTCTGGGCGTGCAGGAGGGCGCTTCGTCTCGCTGCTGGCTCCGCCGGAGGCGCTCAGCGAGGCTGCCGCCCAGTGTGCAGCAATGTCGGGACCTGGCCCGTGCTGGTCGGCGACGAGGGACAGTTCGACACTCTGCTTTCCTCACCCATCATCCTATATGACTACCCCCAGATCGCTCCTGAAAGCGCAGGCGATCTGTTTGACGGGACCGAGATTGACGAGATCCTTTCCCTGCGCATCATGACTTTGACCGATGACGAGAAGCGCGAGATGAGCCAGTCGGACGATCGCGCCCGCGCCATGCTGGAACGCACCGAGAACCATGCCGGCGGAACAGTTCATGAAGCTGCACGGGGTTTTGCGGGGGCTGCGCCCACTCAGGGAGGAAACGCAATGAACGAGTGGGAATGGCAGCTGCTGGAAGAAAAGACTTCCGTCGATCATTTCGAGACTTTCTGGAGTCGAAGTGCGGGCCGGAAGTCGGGTGCGGCTGCGTCCGCGCACAGGGCGGCGACGTGATGGACATCGCGCTGGCCGGGCAGATTGCCACCATCGAATGCATCGAGCAGGACTACGAAGGCAAGTGCCACGTCTGCGTGGTTCTCGACAACGATCCAGGAAGAGACATGGGCTTGCTGCGCCAACCCGGCCATCGCTTCTTCTTCGACGCCGAAGAAGTCGAACCGCTTTCGGAAGATGAAGTCCGGCAGCACCAACCCGTGCAGAAGCCCAGCATTCTGGTCGCGGGGATTGGGAACATCTTTCTTGGCGACGATGCGTTTGGCGTCGAAGTCGTGCGCCGCATGGCTGGTCTCAAGCTTCCCGAGAACGTGCGAGTGGCCGACTTCGGCATCCGGGGCTTTGATCTCGCCTATGCGCTGCAGGATGGCTACGAAACCACCATCCTGGTGGATGCCTGTCCGCATGGCGCAGGCTCCGGGCACGCTTTACGTCATCGAGCCTGATCTGAAAGCGTTGGACGATCCCGATGCGCCCGCGGCCACGGTTGAAGCCCACGCCATGAATCCCGATGAACGTGCTGCGCATGGCCCAAGCGATGAACATCGAGGTGAAGAACGTTCTGCTGGTCGGCTGCGAGCCGGAAACTCTCGGCGGCGAGGAAGGCCAGATGGGACTGAGCGCGCCGGTCGAGGCCGCGGTGGACGAAGCGGTCAAGCTGGTGGAGTCGCTGGTGAACAGAATCTTGAACGGTGATGGGCCTGATTCAAGAGCTGGTTCCGAACACTGGTTTGAAGCGGTAAGACATTCTGCAAAGAGAAGGAGACGGGCAATGGAAAATGGCAACGGGAAGCTTCAACGACAAAGACACGCTGTTCATGCTCGGTGGCGTAGCGCTGATCGTTTTCGGGGCGGGCTTGATTCTTACCAATCCCATTGCGCGCCGTTACATGGGACAGTTGGGCGTCGGCGATCTGGCCAGTCTGGCTTTGCCGGACCTGGACCGCTACTTGAAATTGCGGGCCATGTGACAACGGCCGGCAACAAGTGTGCAACTAAGTCAGGGGGAATATCGGTTTGTCCACGGTAGGAACGCCGCCAGCCACAACGGTTCGATACGTAATTGATGCCAGGACGAGCACATTTATTGTCCGGGCATTTGCCACCGGGATGCTTTCGGCATTCGGCCGCAGCCCGACCATCGCGATCCCGGATTTCGAAGGCGAGGTGAAGTGGACTTCGGGTTGGCTGGAAGACGCGTCTCTGCGGATTGTGGTGCAGGCGTCGTCGCTGACAGTGACCGACGATATCAGCAAGTCGGACCGCCGTGAAATCGAACGCAAGATGCATGAGGAAGTTCTGGAGACGGATGGCTTCCCGGAGATCATTTACGAATGCTCCCGCGTTTCGTCCGTCGAGAAGATGGGCGTGGGATCATTTACGGCGGTATTGAATGGGGATCTGACCTTGCATGGGGTTACTCTCACCCAGGCGGTTTCCGCGAGAGTGGCGCTGAAAGGCGACACGTTGCGGGCCGCCGGAGAATTCTCCATTCGGCAAAGTGATTACGAAATCAGGCCGGTGTCCGCTGCCGGAGGCACGGTGAAGCTGAAGGACGAGTTGAAGGTCTCATTTGACATTGCCGCGCGGAAGGCTTGAAAGGCGTCGTTGGCTCTTGGCCATTGGTCGTTGGCCAAAGACCAATGTATTCGGTGGCTTGTGAGCAAAACGGACAACGCGCAGTCGGAGGTTATGGATTTTGCCAACGACCAATGGCCAACGGCCAACGACCAACCGGGAGGATGTTCCATGTGTCTAGCCATACCAGGAAAGATAGTCGAAATCTCCAGCGACAATGCGGAGTCGGCGCTGGTTGATGTGGTCGGCGTCCGGCGCAAGATTGATCTTGGCCTGCTGCAGGACGACCGGCCCGTGCCCGGCGACTGGGTGCTCATTCATGTCGGCTTTGCCATGAGCAAGATCAGCGAGGGCGATGCTCTCGACCAGATGAACACGCTGCGGGCATTGGGAGAGATCGATGGCGCCATGCAGGAAGTCCAGGGTTACGGCCTGGAGGAAATAGATAGCGTCGAAATAGATAACGCCGAAATCGATAACGCCGAAACCGATGACGTCGAAATAAGTGACGTCGAAACCGGCGGGGTCAAAATCGGTGACGCCGGAGTCAATTGACGCCTGCCCGCATCCAGCCTGCGGGGGAGGATCGGCATGAGATTTGTAGATGAGTTCCGCGAGCCCGAATTGATTTCACGAACCGCGGAGGAAATCCGCCGCCTGGCCGGCAGCGACCGCCACTATCGCCTGATGGAAGTCTGCGGCGGCCACACTCACGCCATTTATCGCTTCGGCCTCAAGGACATCCTCCCGGAAAATATCGAACTGATCCACGGGCCGGGCTGTCCGGTCTGCGTGCTTCCCATGGGGCGCATTGACGATGGCCTCTCCATCGCGCAACAACCCGACGTAATCTTCGCCGCCTTCGGCGACATGATGCGCGTCCCCGGGACCCAGGGCAGCCCGCTCGAGCATAAAGCCCGCGGCATGGACGTACGCATCGTGTACTCGCCCTCCGATGCTCTGAAGCTTGCCCGCCTGAATCCTGAAAAGCACGTTATGTTTTTCGCCATCGGATTCGAGACCACGGCGCCCTCCACCGCGCTCACGCTGATGCGCGCCAAGGCTGAAGGCATCCACAACTTCTCCGTATTTTGTAACCACGTGACCATCATCCCGGCAATCCGGGCGATTCTCGATTCACCCGACATGCGGCTGGACGCCTTCATCGGCCCGGGACATGTTTCGACAGTCATCGGGTGCCGTCCCTACGAGTGGATTGCCAAGGACCAGGACAAACCGATTGTGGTCTCCGGCTTCGAACCGCTCGACATGCTGCAGTCCATCGTCATGTTGCTGCACCAACTGCAAAAAGGCGAAGCCAGGGTCGAGAACCAGTACAAACGCGTTGTCCCCTGGGAAGGCAATCGCGCGGCGCTTCGCGCCATGGCCGAGGTTTTCCAGTTGCGCCCTTATTTCGAGTGGCGCGGCCTGGGATTCATTTCGCAATCGGCGCTACGCCTGAACGACAAGTACGCCGCATGGGACGCGGAGCAGCGCTTTGCGGTCCCGGGGATTCGCGTGACCGACCCGAAGGCCGCGCAATGCGGAGAAGTGCTGAAAGGCGTGTTAAAGCCGCACCAGTGTAAACTCTTTGGCCGTGAGTGCACGCCCGAGCATCCTGTCGGCGCGCTCATGGTGTCATCGGAAGGATCATGCGCCGCATATCACAACTACGAACACCGGAAAGCAGCAATGGCGACCAGCCTGACCTCGATCGCATAGACAACGATCGCGTAGCCGAGGCCGCCTGGGAGGTCCGGCCGGCGCCCGTCCGGTTTCGCGATCCCCAAATCGAGATGGCGCACGGAGCCGGAGGCAAGGCCAGCCGCAAACTGGTCGAAGGTCTTTTTGCGCCGTTGCTTTTTGAATCGGCTCCTGGGCCGCTGGGAGATGCCGCACACATCGACATCAACGGGAACACCGTTGCGATCACGACAGACAGTTTTGTAGTCAAGCCACTCCGCTTTCCCGGCGGATCGATTGGCGATCTCGCGGTGAACGGCACGGTGAATGATCTGGCGGTATCGGGCGCGCGCGCCGAAGCCCTGGTCGTCACTCTTGTGCTCGAAGCCGGGCTGCCTACGCCTGTGCTCGAGGCGGAAGTTCGCGCTCTGGCAAAAGCCGCGCGGGACGCGGGAGTCCGCATTGCCGGGGGAGACACCAAAGTCGTCGAACACGGTAAGGCCGACCAGATGTACGTCACTACCACCGGCATTGGCCGCCTGCTGCATGGAGTGACTGTTGATCCCAGTTCGGTGCGCGTCGGCGACAAGATTCTGCTTTCCGGCCCGATCGGCGATCATGGCATCACCATCCTGCTGGCGCGCGGCGAACTCGATCTCGAGGCCGACCTTCGTTCCGACACGCGCTCCGTGCTGCCTCTGGTCGAAACTCTGGTTCATGCCGCCGGCCCGGGCGTCCGCTGGATGCGCGATCCAACCCGCGGGGGTGCGGCTACATCCTTAAACGAGTTGGCGCGGGATTGCGGGCTGGGCATGGTCCTGTTTGAAGATCAGATTCCTGTGCGCGATATGGTACGGGGTGCGTGCGAGTTGCTGGGACTCGATCCGCTTCACATCGCGAACGAAGGGCAATTTCTGGCAGTGGTCTCGCCCGAGTATGCCGATGCCGCGATCAATGCTCTGAACCTGGCGGCCGGCGGCAGCGAAGCCCAGGTGATTGGCGAAGTTCGCGAACAGCCGGCGGGCACGGTGCTGGTTACGACCCGCTACGGAGGCAGCCGCATCGTTGACATGCTGGTCGGCGATCCGCTGCCGCGTATCTGTTGAGCATAAAGCCATGGTGACAGCAGTCAAACTCGCAAGTCAGGTGGAAGAACGGCTGCTCGAGAGGAACGAACTATATGAACAGTTCTTCTCCCGCGAGGCGCCGCGCCTGGCTGAAGCCTGCCGGGAGATGTCGGAACGATTTCTGCGCGGAGGGCGCCTGCTGGCCTTCGGGCGCGGGCCCTATGCAACCGACGCGCAGCATGTTTCGGTGGAATTCGTTCACCCCGTAATCGTGGGCAAGCGTGCGCTCCCCGCACTGGATTTGTCGATCCTGTTCCGTCCCTGGCTCGAAGCCATCCTTCATCCCGAAGATATTGTCATGGGATTCGGCCCGCCCGAAGGCGATCCCGAAGTCTGGGCGACGCTGCAACTGGCCCACCTGCAGGACGCGATGACTTTCGCTCTCCCCGGCATGGAAGGCTCTTACGCGCTCGATGCCCCTACACAAGATCCGTTCATGCACCAGGAGATGGTTGAAATCCTGTATCACACGCTGTGGGAGACCGTGCACGTCTTCTTCGAGCATCGCGAGTTGGGCCATGAGGTAGGCGAATCGGGATTCCTCTATCCCTTCCTGGGCACTGAAAAGCAGGGAACCACCGACCTGCTGGCGGAGGTGGCAAGCTCGATTCTGATGAAGGTGCACGACGACGCCAAATTGCGTGGGCAAGTGGCGCGCGAGGAATCCGAGCAAATCAGCAGCACGGCGCAGGCGATTCATCAGCGCCTGCAGCGCGGTGGCAAACTCATCATCTTCGGCAATGGCGGTTCGGCAACGGACGCCAACGACTGGGCCATCGACTGTGTGCTTCCGCCTCTGGGCTTCAAGCCTGTTCCCGCCGTGTCCCTGGCACTCGAGCCGGCCAACATCACGGCCGTCGCCAACGACATTGGGACCGAGGCAATTTTCCTTCGCCAGTTGATCGCGCAGGCCCGTCCGGACGATGTTGCGGTCGCGATCTCTACCAGCGGCGGATCGCGCAACATCATCATGGCCCTCGAAGAAGCCCGCAAGCGGAACCTGCTGACAGTCGCGCTGCTGGGGTACGACGGCGGCGAAATCAAGCGCAAGCGCCTGGCGGAGTTTCCCGTGGTGGTGCAGTGCGATTACATTCCCCGCATCCAGGAAGTGCAGGCTTCGATCTATCACGTCATCCGCCAAGCGCTGGAGGTACTCGACCGTGGCCAGGCTTGAACTCTACGGCACCGCGCGCTGCCCCTACACCGGCGAAATGCGCGATTGGCTGGAATGGAAGCGTTCGGAATTTGTGGAGTATGACGTCGAGGCCGACCCCGCCGCCCGCGTCCGCATGCGTGAAGTGGCGCGCGGACAACGCAACGTCCCGCTGCTGGTGGAGGACGGCAAGGTGATCCAGGTCGGTTGGCAGGGACACAGTTGCATTGTGGATACGGAGTGACCATGGCCAGCGCCTGCTCCATTCGAGTCCGCGGAGTGGTGCAGGGAGTGGGCTTCCGCCCCTTCGTCTATCGCCTGGCCCGCGCCAATACGCTCGGAGGATGGGTGCTGAACGGCCAAGAGGGCGTGGAGATTTATCTGGAAGGCGCCGAGCAGGGTCTGCAGGCGTTCGTGCGCGAGATGAAATTGCAGCCGCCGCCCGCTGCCAGCATTGCGGAGATGGAAGTTCAGGAAGTCGTACCGCTGGGCGTGCACGGATTTACCATCCGCGAAAGCCAGCGCCGCGAGCGGCCGACAGTCCGAATTTCGCCTGACCTGCCGGTGTGTGAGGAGTGCCTGCAGGAACTCTTTGATCCTCACAATCCGCGCTACGGTTATCCCTACATCAACTGCGCGAACTGCGGCCCGCGCTACACCGTGGTCCTGGGGCTGCCTTACGACCGCTGCAACACCACGATGAGAGACTGGCCGCTCGATGATTATTGCGCGGAAGAATTCAGAGACCCAGGCAACCGCCGCTTTCATGCCCAGCCCGTGGCGTGTCCTGCTTGCGGGCCCAGTTATTATCTCCAGCCGCAGGAAAAGACCGCTGCCAGGAACGGAATCCGCCATTCACCATGCGGCTGAACTACTGAATGCGGGAAAGATTGTCGCGGTAAAAGGGCTGGGGGGATATCACCTGGCTTGCGATGCCCGAAATCCCGCGGCCGTAGCGGCTTTACGCGAGCGTAAATATCGCAAGGAGAAGCCGTTCGCGGTCATGGCCCGCGACCTTGATGAAGCTCGCAGGCTGGTGGAGCTTTCGTCAAACAGCGAACAGCTGCTCACTTCTGTCGCTCGACCGATAGTGCTCGCGCCGGTAAAGGCTGAGCTGATGGGTGTGGCGCCGCAAACCAACGAACTGGGGGTGATGCTTCCCTACACTCCGCTGCATCACCTGCTATTTGCTGCGGGCGCGCCGCCGGCTCTGGTCATGACCAGCGCCAACCGATCGAGTGAACCCATCGCCTACGAGGATGAAGATGCGCTGCAGCGTCTCTCCGGTATCGCGGACGCCTTCCTGATTGGGCAGCGGCCGATCGCGCGCCGGGTGGACGATTCCGTGGTTCGCGATGGCGCCTTCGGTCCTGTCATCCTGCGGCGAGCGCGTGGCTATGCTCCCGGGGCGGTGGCGACGCTCCCTTGCCAGCGGCCGATCCTCGCGCTGGGCGCCGATTTGAAGAACACCATCACGCTGGTGGTGGACGGCCAGGCCTTCGTCAGCCAGCACATCGGGGACCTGGAGCACTACGAAGCTTTCTGCGCTTTCCAGAAAACCATCTCTGATCTGGTGGCCACGTATGAGGTTGATTGGGATGAACTGCTGGTGGCCCACGACGGTCATCCCCAGTATGCTTCGACGCTCCACGCTTCCGGTCTGGGATCTCTTCAAACGGTAGCGGTGCAGCATCACCGCGCGCATGTGGCGTCCGTGCTGGCCGAACGCGGCGAGTGGGAAAAGCGCGTGCTGGGAGTGAGTTTCGACGGCACAGGTTACGGAGACGATGGCAGCATCTGGGGTGGTGAGATCTTCGTGGGAAGCGTCAAAGATGGCTTTGAGCGGGTCGCTCACCTCCGCAACGCCGCGCTTCCCGGTGGTGACGCGGCCGCGCAACACCCGGTGCAGGCTGCCGCCGGCTTTCTGGCGCAGCTGGATTCATTGCCAGACATGACTGCGGCGCCTTTCAACTTTCCCCGACGATTTGGAAACGCCGCGGAGCTGGTAACCAGGGGCATGCGGACTTTCTCCACCACTTCGATGGGCCGGCTCTTCGATACAGTCGCCGCCCTGCTCGGGTTCACGCGGGAAATTTCTTTTGAAGGGCAGGCCGCGATGTGGGTGGAACAGCTGGCGCGGGACGCTTCTATCGCTGAAGCCTATGCCTTTCCCTTCACCGGCGTGGAGCTGGACTTCGGGCCGCTGCTGCAGAGTGTGGTCAGAGACCGGCAACGCGGCCGAGATCAGGGCGAGATTGCGAGGGCCTTCCAGCGAGGCGTTGCTGTGGGTTTGCGGGATTGCGCGATTGCCTTGTGCAACGCGCACGCGCTGGACACGATCGTTCTGTCCGGGGGAGTTTTCCAGAACGAGCTCTTGCTGGAAGACGTCAAATCGCTGCTTGCGGCCGACGCGGTTTACGTCTGGACCAATCATGCGGTGCCTCCGAATGATGGAGGGATAAGCCTGGGGCAGGCCGCGATGGCGGCGTTTGCGCCTCCTCTATTTCTGACAAGCCGTCATCCTGAGCTTGCGGAGGATCTGGCATGAGGCGGCTACCAAGTTCGGCGCGAGGCGACGGCACGAGCGCGAGTTCCGGCTGCCGGTAAAAGTCGGGCAGGCGCGATTTTGGGAAGGGCATCGCTTCAGCCGTGCCGATAGCAATTGAAAGCCGTCGCGCTTCAGCGCCTGAGGTCTGCTGCTTGCCAGTAGGAAATGCGCCAACGCCGGGAGGGGCATCCGTAGACGCGCCAGATCCCTTCGGGCCTGAAGTCCGTAGCGGGGTATTGACACATGCATGAACTGTCCATCGCGATGAGCATTGTCGAAATGGCGCAGGAAGAGGCGTTGCAGCGTGGAGTGCGGGTGAACGCAGTGCACCTCAAGCTGGGAACGCTTTCCGGCGTGGTAAAAGAAGCCCTGCTCTCGTCCTATGAAATGGCGTGCGATGACACGCCGCTGCGAGGATCGCGGCTGGTTATCGAGGAGGTGCCCGTAGTGATCTTCTGTCCGCATTGCAAGGTGCAGAGGCCCCTGAGTTCGTTGCAATTATTGTGCTGTGCGGAATGCGGTACGCCGACTTCGGAGATCGTTCACGGCAAGGAACTTGAAGTGGTGGCATTGGAGATACAGTGATGAGTCCGGAACCCCGGCTGGTAGAAGTCCGAAAGAACGTGTTGAAGCAGAACGATGTGGTTGCCCGCGCCCTTCGCAATCGTTTTCACGCCGCGGGAGTGTTCGTGGTGAGCCTGGTTTCGAGCCCCGGCTCAGGCAAAACGGCGTTCCTCGAAAAGACGCTGACCGCGCTGCGCCCGCGTTATCGCGTGGCCGCGCTTGTGGGTGATCTGGCCACAGAGAATGATGCGGCGCGCCTGGCTCGCAGCCAGGCCCCCGTCAAGCAGATTATTACGGGAACACTCTGCCACTTGGAGGCTGCGATGGTGCAGCGTGCGGTGGACGAAGAGGGATGGGACCTCGGGCAACTGGATTTTCTCTTCATCGAGAACGTGGGCAACCTGGTTTGTCCGTCGTCCTACGACCTGGGTGAAGATCTTCGCGTGGTGCTGCTGTCGGTGACGGAGGGTGAAGACAAGCCGCTGAAGTATCCGACGATCTTCAATAGCGCCGACGTAGCCATCGTCACGAAAAGCGATCTGGCTGAGGCGGTTGAGTTCGACGCGGAAGCCACTCGACGAAACATTCAGGCCGTCAGGCCGGGCATGCGCGCCTTCAAGCTCTCCGCCAAGACGGGCGAGGGAGTCGGGGAGTATTTAGGATTCCTGGCAGAACGACTCGCGGAGTCGCGAACCATGGCCGCCGTCTAACGCAGCTTATTTTGCGTCCTTGTGCGGTTCTTCTTTGCGGCCTTTGCGGTTAAGGGCTCTCGTTGACCACGCGCCGCGATCCAAAGCATTAACCGCGAAGGACGCAAAGAAAGGCCGCAAAGATCGCAAAGAGAACCAACCGCATCAAGACTCCAGCTTGAATATTCTTTCCATAAGCAACCACTTCTCTCCGGGCTTGGCCTCAGGGAGAGACTGCTGAAACTTCCGCATCAGTTTCTCCCACTCCTGTACTTTCGGATTGTGACGGTCAGCCTGTCCCTTGGCTTCAAAGGAGAAGCGTTCGTTGACTTCCATGATCATGAACATGCGCGTGCCGAGGAGGTAAATCTCCATGTCCTCGATGCCGGAATCTTTTATGCTTTGCGTAATGTCCGGCCAGATTTTCCGGTGATAACGCTTGTACTCGGCAATCAGCGTCGGATCATTCTTCAGGTCTAAAGTAAGGCAGAATCGTCGGTTCATTTTGTCGGTGCAATCCCTCTTTCGCCGTGGGCTGTATTCTTGCGCCAGGAGTGACCTCGATTTCGTACCTCGTGCAGAACCCCCAAAGTTTATCGGGCTGCGTTGTCAAAAAGCACGCGGAAAACATAGGCATATTTGCCGGGAGCTTGCGCGGGAAGCTGCAGGTGCAAACCATCAGCTTCCTGCCGCGCCTGAATCTTTGCATCGGAGCCCAGCAATGTCACCGACTCAATTTTCTGGCTGCCCACCGTGGTTCCGAGCGAATGGATGACCGCCTCTCCGCCGGCGGGCCAGCCCATTTCAATTGCGTACAGGGTGTTGCCTTTCGAGGTGAAGCGGAAGTCTTCAGCGGTGTAGTTGGCGGTGTCGGTGTCATGGAACGAACCGGCCGCGACCCGGGTTGGTCCTTCGCCGTAAATCTTCCACGGACGCGTGCCGTAAATCGCGTCGCCGTTTACCGAGAGCCATGAACCTACGTCTCGCAGCACCTGCTGCACTTCATCGGGAATCGTGCCATCCGGCTTCGGGCCGATGTTCAGGAGCAGATTGCCGTTCTTGCTGACGATATCGATAAGCTGCTGCACCACAAACTGCGGCGACTTGAAAGTGTCGTTCTTGATGTAGCCCCAGGACTTGTTGCTGATCGAGGTGTCGGTCTGCCAGTACAGCGGGCGAATGTCGCCCAGTTGTCCGCGTTCCAGGTCGAGCACCGCGGAATGTTCTTCGATGGCCCAGTCTTTGTAGTTGATCACGCCAACGTGGCCGCCGTATTTGAGCGAGGCATTGTAGTAAAACGCCGCGAAGCGCGTCAGGTTGGGACGGATGGAAGGCTGCCCGATCCACCAGTCGAAGTACATGATATCGGGATGATACTTCTCCACAATCTCGGACGAGCGGGCCAGCCAGTCGTCGGCCCAGGCGGAAGAAACGTAGGTGAAATCGTTAGCCAGCGGCGTGCCTCGTTTGGCTTCGAGCCAGGTATGTGCCGGGCCGTAGAAGGCGGCGTATTTCGGGTCGTTGATGTCGGACGGAATCGTGCGGCCTACGCCCAGGAAAAAATTGTGCTCTACGCGATGTGTGGAAGCGCCAAAGTGCAGGCCCTCCGCCCGAACTGCCTTGGCCAGGTCGCCGATGATGTCTCGCTTGGGGCCCATCCTGGCCGCCGTCCAGTCGCTCAGACCGCTGTCATACATGGCGAAACCATCATGATGCTCAGCCACGGGCACCACGTACTTCGCGCCGGATTCTTTGAACAGGCGGGCCCAGGCGGCAGGGTCGAAGTGTTCGGCCTTGAACATGGGAATGAAATCCTTGTACCCGAATTTATCCTGCGCACCATAGGTGGCGATGTGGTGCTTGTACTCTTCCGAATCTTTCCGGTACATGTTGCGCGGATACCACTCGTTGCCGAAAGCGGGGACGGAATAGACGCCCCAGTGAATGAAGATTCCGAACTTGGCATCTTTGTACCACTCGGGGGCCTGGTATTTCTGGAGCGATTCCCAGTCGGGACGGAACGGACCCTGATGAGCTACGCGGTCCACATCACTGAGGATTGCGCTGCGTGGGGCGTCATACTTCGCGCTCGCTTTCTGCCAGGCCTGATCGATCACAATTGGATCTTCGGAGACGGTGGGAGCAGTGGCCGATGCCGGAGTCTGCGAGTAGCAGGGGAGAACGGCGAAAACTGCGAGAGCAAGGATGCCTGCTAAAAATCCGCGAAGGGAGCTAAGAGACTGGAGAGGCATGACAGTGTTTTCCTTATCACCAGTATTTATCTTGCTGTCGATGACAGCAACACGCTTTCACACGGTTTCTTCAGAAAGTCCGGCCTTGGCTCCGGCAAATGCATAGGCCGCGATAAATACATAGGCCACGAGGGGCACCAGATACGCTGCGGCCATGCCGTGGGCTTGCGCAATCAGGCCCATAAGCGGCGGTACCACCGCCCCGCCGCCGATTGCCATCACCAGCAAAGATCCGCCAATCTTTGTGTTCGGGCCAAGCTTTTTCAATCCCAGCGCAAAGATGGTGGGAAACATCAGCGACATGAAGAAACTGGTCAGAAAGACCGCCCACAATCCTACCCAGCCCGGTCGCAGCACGGCCACACTGACCAGCACGATATTGAACAGAGCGTATGTGCCCAGCAATTTGCTGGGAGCGATGAAGCGCATGAGGTAAGCGGAGATAAAGCGCCCGATTCCGAAGCCCCCCAGCGTGCCGGTGAGGAAGTATCCGGCGACTTTCTCGGGCTGGTGGGTGTAGTCCTGGACGTACTGGATGAAATAACTCCAGGTCCCCACCTGGGCGCCGACGTACAGAAACTGTGCCACCACAGCCAGCAGGAAGTGTGGATAACGGAGCAAGTCCCGGAAACGCCCGTGATCGCTGCCCGCTTCATGTTCGCTCTGGATCGCGGGAAATTTCGTGCGCAGAATCAACACCGCCCAGATCAGCGCGATCACTCCCAGCACCAGGTAAGGCTTGACCACGCGCAGCGTTTCCGATCGCAAGTAGGCGTCATAGAGGTGCTGCGCCTTCATCGCATCAACCTGTTGCGAACTCAATTCCACGCCCGAAAAGATGAATGCCGTGCCGATGAGAACGCCGCTGATCGAACCCAGGGGGTTGAAGGCCTGCGAAAAGTTGAGGCGTCTCTCCGAACTGTCGGGATCACCCAATTGCGCGATGAAGGGATTAGAGGCGGTTTCCAGAAACGACAATCCGCTGGCGATCACGAAGAGCGCGAGCAGGAAAAAAATATAGCGCCCCGCCAATGCGGCCGGCCAGAACAGGAATGTCCCCAGGCTGAACAGGAGGAGCCCGATCACGAATCCGGCCTTGTAGCCGAGCTTGCGCATAAGCAGGGCCGCCGGCATGGCGAGGACGACGTAGCCCATGTAAAACGCGAACTGCACTAGGCCCGCCTCGAACCGGGTAATGGCAAATGATTTCATGAACTGCCGGATCAGCACATCGTTCAGGTTGTTGGGTACGCCCCACAAGAAAAACAGCGCCGTGACCAGGAAAAAGGGCAGGAGATGTCCAGCCGGGAATAGCGGCTGACGGCCGCTGGCGCTGGCTGCCGGGCTGGCGGCGGGGTTCGATGTTTGCATAGAGTGATCTCTTGATCCCAGTGTGGTCGCGGGCGACTCGCCCGCGGCTTTTGCTTTTGCTTCCATTCCTCGCGGGCGAGTCGCCCGCGACCACACAACCGAACAGACAACCACAGACGCAATCCTCGCTTCAATCCATTCGCATCATGATCTTCTTTACCCGCGCTGGATTCTCGCTCCAGGCGGCCAGAGCCTGCGGAGCATCATCCATGGTCACGATCGAACTGACGGCCTCATCCACTGGAAAGCGATGTTCCTCCAGCATGCGGATCACCTCGCGGAAATCTTCCGGCAGAGCGTTTCGCGACCCTAGAATATCGAGTTCCTTCTGCACAAACAGCCGGGTTTCGTAAGCCACCAATTCTTTGGCATAACCGATATACACGACTCTGCCGGTGAAGGCCACTTCTTCCACAGCGCCGCGAAAGGTTTCTGGCAGCCCGATGGCTTCGATGATCACATCGGGGCCGCGGCCGTCGGTGAGCTCAGCCAGGCGCGGATGCAGCGCCTCCCTGGTGGTGTTGATCGAATGAGTGGCGCCGGCGTCCCGTGCGGTGTTCAGCTTTTCGTCGTCCCTATCGATGGCGATGGTCCTTGCGCCCCGAAAGCCGGATGCGGCCACCGCGCCCAGCCCCACCCCGCCGCAGCCCAGGATGGCTACCGTATCTTCGGCGGTCACGCGTCCGCGGGCAACCGCGTGAAAGCCCACGGTCAGCGGTTCCACCAGGCACAACTCCTTGAGAGTTAGCTTTGCCGGATAAATTCTTTCCGGAGGCACGACGAGGTATTCCGTGGCCGCGCCGTCCCGCTGTACTCCGAGCGTCTCATTGAACTGGCAGGCGTTGGCGCGGCCGCGGAGGCATGAGGGGCACCGGCCGCAACTGGTGTAAGGAGACAGCGTGACGTCCACGCCGGCCGCCAGCGCGGGATTCCGGCTGCCTTCGACAATCGTGGCCGAAACTTCGTGCCCGGGAATTCGGGGAAAGGATACCAGCGGGTTGCGGCCACGAAAGGAGTTCAAATCGCTTCCGCAGAAACCCACCATACGGACCTTCAACAGAAGGTGTTCTGGGCTCAGCACAGGGTCGGGAACGGTCACGATCTCCGCCCGCCCCGGCTCCCTCAGTAGCAGCGCCCTCAATTCGTGGTCCTTCCCGCGGCGGCTGGGCCGGTATGCCGCCCATTTATCAAGGTTGGATCGGTCAGGTCTGCGGCGGGGCTCACAATACAAAACGTCCCAGACTTGGTTAAGTCATGGGACGTTTGTCGAACAGCCCTCCCCCGAAGTCTGCTCACAAACAGAATAAGGGCTGGGTCAGAGACTGTGAATGGCCCGTTTGGGCTACTGTGGAAATTGCTCGAACTCAGGAACATACGAGTAACCATGGGCACCGGACATTGTACCGGGTGCGCGGGCGTAAAGACCGTGGACACGATGCCCGTTGACGGTCCGGATGTGAGGCGAGATACACTGCTGACTTGGGTTGTGGTGAGGTCCGTAGGTGGGCCCCATTTAACCGGTTTATCGCCGTCTCGATGAGCGAAGAAAAACCAAGCCGCATCACTTGGATGGATGTGCTTTGGCTGTTCTTCCTGCTGGGCCTGGCGGCGCTGCCGCCGGTGTGGGAACCGCACAAGCAGCTGGTGTTACTGGCGATTGGCGTGGTGCAACTGGCCGAAGGCCGAATCATCGCGAACGCACCGCAATTTGGGCCCTCCTTCGTGGTCCTGATCAAGATCCTTTTGGCCACCCTGCTGATCAATCACACCGGCGAGCTTGGCATCAACAGCAGTTACTATCCGATCTACTACGTCCCGGTCGTTACCGCCGCCATCCACTTTGGTTCCTGGGGTACGTTGCTGTGGACCGCGCTGGCATCGGCCGCCTATTGCTCATACCTCTATCCCGCGTTGCAGGAATACACCCTGACCCCCACCGGCGCAGCCGAACTCGCCATCCGGATCATGTTTTTCTTCCTGGCTGCAATGGTGGTGAACCGCTTTACGCTCGAGAACCGGCGCAAGACGGCGCAGTATCAACAGGTGGCCGAGCAGTTGACCGAGGTCAATCGCCAGCTGGAACGGGCCCAGGCGGAAGCCCGGCGCTCCGAGCGTCTGGCGGCCCTGGGGCAGCTTTCAGCCGGGCTGGCGCACGAAATCCGCAATCCGCTGGGCGTGATCAAAGGATCGGCGGAGACCCTCAACCGCAAGCTGGAAAACTCGAACCCCCTGGCCAGCGAGCTGGCGGGATACATATCGAGCGAGGTGAACCGGGCGAGTGCGCTGGTTACCCGCTTTCTCGACTTCGCGCGGCCGCTGCGCATCGAAACCCGTCTCCTGCGGGTAACGGACCTGCTTGACCAGGCCTTGAAAACCGTGGCCGAACAGTGGAAGGGCGGCGCGATAGTGGTGCAGCGTGAATATCAGGGCGATTTGCCTCTGGTGCCGCTCGACGAGAATCTTTGCGAACAGGTATTTCTGAATCTGGTCCAGAACGCTTATGAAGCCATGGGAGAAGATGGTGGAACCTTTCGGGTCGAGGTTTCAGATGCGCGCTCGAACGGGCGCCGGGGAGTGCGGGTGAGGCTGAAGGACACCGGTCCCGGAGTTGAGGCGGAAATGCGCGAGCAGATTTTTAATCCCTTTGTGACCACCAAGAAAACCGGCGTCGGACTGGGGCTTTCCATCGTTTCGAAAATCGTGGATGAGCATCACGGCACCATCCGGCTGGAGAAATCAGAGGAAAAGGGGGCCGGTTTTGTGATCTTCTTTCCGCTTGAGGAAGAGGCTGGGCAGGGAGCTGGAGGTTCATGACGATCCCGAACGCGACCATTCTGATTGTCGAGGACGAAGCAAAAATGCGCCGTCTCCTGGAACTCAATCTGGGAGATGACGGCTTCCAGACCCTGTCCGCCGAGGATGCGGAGACAGGCCTGAAGCTGCTGCAGAACGGCCCCGTCGATTTGGTGATCACCGATCTCAAGCTGCCGGGCATGAATGGGCTGGATTTCCTGCAGGCGGTGAAACGCTTCCAGGCGTCGCTGCCGGTGATTGTCATGACCGCATTCGGGACGGTCGAGACTGCGGTCGAGGCCATGAAAGCGGGGGCCAGCGATTACGTCCTGAAGCCATTTTCGCTCGACGAAATGCGCATGGTGGTGCACAAGGAGCTTGACGTGCAGCGCCTGCGGGTGGAGAACCGTTCCCTGCGCGAGGCGCTGCAACAGCGTTACCAGCATCCCAACCTGGTGGCGCGCAGCGCCAAAATGCAGGAGGTCCTGGCCACGGTGGAACGGGTGGCGCCCACTAACTCCACGGTGCTGCTGGGCGGGGAAAGCGGGGTGGGCAAAGACCTGGTGGCGCGCGCCATCCACGAAAAATCACGCCGGGCATCCGGACCGTTCATCAAGATCAACAGCGCCGCTATTCCCGAGAACCTGCTGGAGAGCGAACTGTTTGGTTATGAAAAAGGCGCTTTTACCGGAGCGACCAGCAGCAAACCTGGAAAGTTCGAACTCGCCGACAAGGGAACTCTCTTCCTCGATGAGATCGGCGATGTGCCACCCGCAATCCAGGTCAAGCTGCTCCGGGTTTTGCAGGAGCGCCAGTTCGAGAGGTTGGGCGGCACCAGGACGATCAAAGTGGATGTGCGGCTGGTGGCGGCCACCAATCGGGACTTGCGGGCGGCCCTCGAAGACGGCACCTTTCGCGAGGACCTTTACTACCGCCTCAATGTTGTGCCCATCGATATTCCTCCTCTGCGCGAGCACAAGGAGGACATTCCCGAGCTGGTGAACCTGTTTCTTTCGCGCTTTGCCCAGGACTCCGGCAAGAAGCTCAGCGGCGTTTCTCCGCAAGCTCTAAAGATGTTGATGGACTATCACTGGCCGGGGAACGTGCGCGAGTTGCAGAACATTCTGGAGCGCGCGTCGGCCCTGTCTGCTGGTCCGCTACTGGAAACCGGCGACATTCATATTGACTCGCGCGTCGGCAAGACGGCTGATTCCTCCTCCAACTTTCTTCCTGAGGGTATGACCCTGGAGCAGTGGGAAGACGAGATGATCCAGGAAGCTCTACGCCGCGCTCATGGCAACAAAAGCCAGGCGGCCCGCATGCTGGGACTCTCGCGCAACGCGCTGCGCTACCGGCTGTCAAAGATCGGTATCGGCGATGAGGGGGAGAAAGAGAACGAGGAATAGCAGGGCGAGATCTTTGCGCTAGTCGGGAGGACCCTGACTGCATTGGAAGAGCCGCGCTTCAGCGCGGCGTCGCGGGGTAATCTGAGTCGGGCTTCAGCCCCAGTGGCGCCACTGGGCCTAAAGGCCGACCCGCGAGGGCGCGATAACGCGGCCCTGGAAGGGCCGCTCTTCCACCAGCCAGAGAAGCCGGCGGACACGATGACGAGCACGTGGGGACAGCCGCCGCCCGGCTGTCCGGCGGAGCAAGGCTCCGCACGTCGAGCTGCGCTCGACCAGACAGCCGGGGGCGGCTGTCTCCACGTGGTCTGTGGTTGAAAACCACCAACTTCGGTTGAACTCAGCCAAGGGCCCTCCCCGCATTTCTCAAGCGCTCGCGGGGCTATCCGTAACATATTGATAAAGAATGACTTATTATGACTCCTGCGGCGAGGTTTGGCACGGCAACTGCATTGTCAATCGTGCGCGAGTCTTTTTCGCGAGAGGTGGGGCCATGAAAAACCGGCTGGCATTGATGATTGGAGCGCTGATTCTAGGCCTGTGTGCGATGACCATGGCACAGGACCAACCTGCGCAGGAGCAATCCACGCAGGAGCAATCTGACGTCCGCTCCAGCGTAGCGCGCATCAGTTTAATCCACGGAGACGTTTCCTCGCAGCGCGGTGATTCCGGAGATTGGGCGACTGTGGTGTTGAACCAGCCCATCGTGAGCAGCGACAAGGTTTCCACCGGCGCCAATTCGCGGGCTGAGGTGCAGCTTGACCACGGAAACATCGTGCGCCTGGGCGACAACACGCTGGCCGGCATTGCCGGCCTCTCGCGGAGCCAGATCCAGATTCAGGTTGACCGCGGACTGATTGACTATTCGGTTTTCAAGGGCAGCGACGCTGCGGTGGAGATTGATACCGCCAATGTCGCCATCCGTCCTGATCAGCGGGATGGTGTCTATCGCATCGAGGTGAATTCGGAAGGCGAGACCTCGGTAATTGTCCGCAAAGGTTCGGCGCAGATTTCTACTCCCCAGGGCAGTACACAAGTGGACCAGGGTCAGATGGCGATCGTGCGTGGCGTGGGAGACGACACCCAATACAAGTTGGAAGCCGCGCCCGCGAAAGACAGCTGGGATTCGTGGAACATCGACCGTGACCACACGATTCTCAGCGCGCAGTCGTGGAAAAATACCAATCGCTACTACGTAGGTTCAGAAGACCTCGACGCTTACGGCCGCTGGGTGACAGTGCCGGACTACGGTCCGGTGTGGGCGCCTGCGGCAGGCCCTGGGTGGGCGCCGTATCGCAGCGGACGCTGGGTGTGGGAGCCGGGCTGGGGCTGGACTTGGGTTTCGTATGAGCCCTGGGGTTGGGCGCCGTATCACTACGGGCGCTGGTTCGTTTACAACAGCTCGTGGGTGTGGTGGCCTGGGCCGGCCTATGGATATCCGCGGTACCGCCCGGTGTGGGCACCCGCGTATGTCTCCTTCTTCGGTTTTGGCGGAGGTGTGGGCGTCGGAGTCGGATTCGGTTCAGTCGGCTGGTTGCCGATTGGTCCTTGCGACACGTTCTACCCCTGGTATGGCCGATACCGCTCACGCTATAACGTAGTGAACGTCACCAACATCAATGTCTATAACAACCGCGGATTTGGCGGTATCGCTCCGCTTCGCCGGGGCGGCGCCTATTCCAACGTGCGGCTGGCCTCCATGAACTCCAGAGTGCGTGAGGGCCTCTCAACCGTTCCGGCAGGGCACTTCGGCACGGGCCGTTCCGCTGCAGTGGCAGTGAACAGTGAAGTCTTTCGCAGCGGACGCAGGATCGAGGGAAATCTTCCGGTGGTCCCCACGCGTGCGGCACTGTCGGTAAGCAACCGGCCGGCAGCGGCATCGACAATACCGCGCGGCGGAACGCAACAGCGCTTCTTCGAGAAATCGCGGCCGGCAGCTGCGCCGCGATCGTTCGATCACGAAGTCTCGCGCGTGCGGCAGTCCATCCAGCGTAGCGGCGCCGAAAATGCATTCGCGAGGGGCAACGGACCCAGCCAGAACTCCGCGAACAGCACTGGGCGCGGTTCGGTTACACGGCCCGCGCCGGGAGTTCGTACTAACTCTTCCGTGCAGCAGGCTGAACGGGGTGCCAGCTCCCGGAACAACCAGGGCTTTGAACGCTTCGGCTCAGGCCCGGGTCAAAGCCGGTCCCCAGGTCAGAATGTACAGAGTCAGAGCGGAGCCCGGGGGACGATGTCCTCGCCGGCAGGGAATGGCGGGATGGCGCGGCCTTCGACTTCCGACGGTTCCGGGTGGCGCAAGTTTTCCAATTCGCCTCCGGCGCAGCTCCCAGCAGGCATGAATCGTCGTCCAACCGAAAGATCGTTGCCCTCGGGAATGTCCAATGTTCCGCGGCCGGGAAATTCGCCGCGGCCAGAGGCCTCGACCAACGGCGGCGACTGGCGGCACTTCACGCCGCAGTCCGGAGGTTCTCCCGATCGCATGAATAATCGCGTGAACAACGGAGCTGGTATGAACAGCGGACGGGGTATGGATTCCCCGGCACGTTACGAGATGTCGCGTCCCCAGATGGAATCGGTTGGGGGACGCAGCATGGGGCAGCCCGCCTCGCGCGGCTATTCCCGGCCGCCTCTGGAAATGAGGCAGCCGATCGTGATGCCGCGCGGCGGTGAGGGCCGGAGTAACGCGCCGCGCATGTCAGCTCCATCTCATGGCGGAGGAGGTGGCGGCGGAAATCGCGGCGGCGGTGGTGGCGGCGGTTCGCACGGCGGCGGCCCGCACGGCGGTGGAGGCCGGCGCTAAAGCGCTAATTTCCCGGTGATAAAACAACGGGCAGTGGCTCAGCTTGAAATTTGACCTTACCCACAGGCGTCATCCTGAACGGCCTTAAGGCCGTGAAGGATCTGGCGTGAAGCAGATACACCCTTTGCCCTGCGTTGCCGCCGCTGCACGCCAGATCCCTTCGACTTCGCTCAGGGCAGGCTCTTCGGGACTGAAGTCCCTCAGGATGACGCCGCTTAGAAGGGACGGTTTTGAATTGAGCCACTACCAAACAACGGCATCCCTTTGGATGCCGTTGCTTTTTGTGCTACGCTCCCCGCCATGGCGGTCCCAACCCACCGGAAAATCATGCGCTGGATTCTCGACCATATGTTGTGGGACGCCGCCGGCGCCGAAGGCAGGGGATTCTGGCCGGGCCTGTGGGCGGCACGGAAACTCTTGGCGGCTTTCGTGGGATCGGCTGTGCTGACCTGGTGGGAATGGGTCGAGCACCATCCTCCCGACATACTGATCGTGGCGCTGGTCCATTTCGGGTTCGTATTCGCGGTGATCGCGCTTCTGGTTTATGTCGGGCTATGGTTCCGCGCCAGGAAATCGCCCACCTCGCAGACTCCCTCATGATCACGAGCGAATAGTGACGCGCGAATAAGGTTTAAACTGATTTCCGTGATGCCAGAAAGTCGCGATGGCGGGCAACGAGCCGGGAAGAGAAAGTCCCGTAAGAAAGGTTTCCTGGCGCATCATTCTCTGAGTATCGCGTGCGTCGGCGTCCTCATCCTTTGGATTGTCCTCTATTCCAGGTCTGATCCCAGAACTCACTGGGGATCGTTTTTTGGAAACGCCATTGCCGACTGGTCGGGAGTGGTAGTGACGGTGTTGGCCACCAAGTACCTTTATGAACGAGGCTCCGCAGAAAGCAGGAAGCCCCCGCTCAATTTGCGAGGCCCTTTCTGGGAAGCAATAACCGACCATTCCCTGACCCTGTTTCTGTTGATCACCGGCGCTTGCTGGGTCGCCGTCTATAAGCACGCCGACCCAGATTCGAAATGGGGACAGGTCGCCGGAAATGTAGTCTCGGAATGGACCCAGATTCTGGCCCTGGTGATTTTGACCAAGCGCCTGTTCGAGACCCACTCCAAAGAGAGCGAGAAATAACCTCGCCCGTCAGACCCGGCCGGTAAGCGCCAGTATGACCACGATCAGCAGGACCAGTCCCAGCCCGCCGCTGGGGAAGTATCCCCAACTGCTGCTGTACGGCCACGTGGGAAGGGCGCCGAGCAATAACAGGACCAGAACCACAATCAAGATTGTTCCCATGGAAATCCTCCTCGCATTTTTTGACAGCCTGTTTGCTGGACAAAGTTACAGGTGCGACAGGGAAGGGACAATCAGGGCATTCCTGTAATCAATGAAACATCTCCACGTAGGTTTGCATGCCAAATGGAGGACCGGCGTCCCCGCCCGTCATTGCGCAGACCAGACGGGCGAGGACGCCCGTCCTCCATTTATTTATTAAGCGGAAGGGATCTACTGATGGATCCTTGCGGCCCAGCCGCCGCCGGGGGCGAGGGTTATTTTCAGCTTAGTGTCGCGCGTAATCTGGGTCCTGGTCTTCTTGTAGTCGCTGGCAATGTGGTCGGCGTTGACCCCGTCCGCGTACGCTTCCAGCCAGAAAGTCCCGGCAGGCAGGAAGGAGAAATCCACTTCCAGGTCGCGCCCAGTCCAGTTGGTCATGGCGCCCACATACCAATCCTTGCCGCTTCTGCGAGCGACTAACGCATACTCGGCGATGCGGGCGTCGAGCACTTTCGTGTCATCCCACACTGACGGAACAGGCGCCAGGAATTCCATCATCTCCGGCTCCCGCAAATAGTTCGACGGGCTGTCGGACAGCATCTGCAGCGGGCTTTCGAACACCACGTATATACCCAACTGGTGGCAGCGCGTCCCCAGGCTCATGGGGCGATCGAAGACGGGAGAGAAATCCTTTTTGGTTGCGTTCAGCATGGCCCCGGGAGTGAAGTCCATCGGCCCCAGGAACATGCGGGTGAAAGGCAGCGTGATGTTGTGCTGAGGTTCGGTTTCAGCGCTCCACTTGCTCCACTCCAGGCCGCGCACGCCTTCACCGCTGATCATGTTGGGCCAGGTGCGGGTCATGGTGATCTGGCTCTGTCCACCGTGAAAATCAACCAGCATGTGGCGCTTGGCCGCCTCGGCGCAAGTCTTGTAATAGAAGTTGATCAGCTTCTGATCGTTGCGCTGCATGAAATCAATCTTGAGGCCCTTGACGCCCCATTTCTGGAATTCGGCGAATGCAGGGTTGAACTGGTCGTCGAGCGTCTTCCACACCATCCACAGGATGATGCCGACGTTTTTCTGCTTGGCGTATGCCGACAGCTCTTCCATATTCACTTCGGGCACGACTTCGAGCACGTTGCCGAGCTTGTACCATCCTTCATCGAGGATGATGTAAGGGATGCCGTACTTGGCGGCAAAATCGATGAAGTACTTGTAGGTCTGGGTGTTCACGCCGGACTTGAAGCCCACGCCATCGATGTTGAGCGCGTTCCACCAGTCCCACGCCACCTTGCCGGGCTTGATCCAGGAGGTGTCCTGTATCTGCGACGGCTTGGCCAACAGGTACACCAGTGGATTGGTGATCAGGTCGCCATCTTTTTCGGCAATGCCCAACAACCGCCAGGGATAGCTGCGGGTGCCGCGGGTCACGGCGATGTAGTCGGCCGCCTGGGTGACTTTGAAATCGCGGTCTTTTTCCAGCGTCTCTTTCAGCGGATAGGGAGGGAAGGTTGCGGCGAGCCCATTGCCGCTGGTGCCCCGCAGCCAAAGCCCGGGATAGTCTTCAATGTCAGATTCGGCCACTGCCACTTTTACGCCGTTGGCGGCGTCCACCACGGCGGGCAGGCTGGCAATCGCGCTGGGCGCGATCGTGGCCATGTTCATCGGCAGATAGTGCCGTTCGTTGTGCGAAAAAAAGCTCTCTTCCTGGGGATAATAAACCCGATAATCGCCGGCGAAGTTGAAGCTGGATTCCTCTCCGTAAACTTTTACTTCGGTCTGCGGCAAAGATGTTTCCAGGCGATACGCCACACCTTCGTCGTAGGCGCGGAAAACGACCGCGTAATTGCCTTCCATGGTCAGGCGCAATTCGTTGTAGTGTTCCCGGATTTTTGCGAACTTCTGCCGCACCGGCGGTTCGAGCGTGCCGTCATAGGTGCGCTCCTTGCTGGCCTTGACCTTGGGTTGCAGGCCCAGGGTGTTGTGATCAATGTCGATGGAGAAAGTCGAATTCTGGAGGAGCGCCGTTCCCTTGAACAGGACGTCATACTGGAAGCGGGCGCCGGTCCGGATCGTTACCTCGATCCGCTTGTCAGGAGAGAGCAGGCTGTAACCGCGTTGCGCTAACGCCGTCCCGGCCAGGCCCAGCAGCGGGAGCAGTATAAGAGCTGTATTCTTCCAGAAAGATTTCATGAGACGTTCTCCTGTTATCAGAAAGTCTGGCTTAAAAAGCTGGTGATAATTTCGCGTGGACCCACCCACCACTCTACGGAAGTACGACGACTTGTTTCCCCGAGTATGCCACGGTCTTGTCCGGCCGCTCGTCTGGATTGATGCCCGCGCCATGGTGTTCGCCCACGAACACGACGCGGAACGTCCGGCTTTCCAGCATGCCGGGAAATTGCCCTTTGCGATCCCCGATGCGCAGTGCCTGTTTGGCGTCATCCCAATGCAAGGGGATAGTCGCGTACATGCCCTTTTCGTAGTTGTAGCTGTCGTTCTCATCTTCGTAGAGAGTGAAGTCCGCGTCGGCGCCGCTGTAGATTCTAACCTCCATCGGGTCGGCGGGCTTTTCCGTGGCCCATTCTTCATCGGGGCCCAGGGGAAGGATCGATCCGGCGCGGATGTAAAGCGGAAGCCGGTCGAGCGGAGCATTGGCGTCGATCGTGTGGCCGCCGGCAACCGATGATCCCGTCCAGAAGTCAAACCACTTCGACTGCGGCAGGTAGAGGCGCCGGGTAGTAGCGTCGGGCTCGGTTACCGGGCTTACCAGAAACGCGGGGCCGTACATGAACTGGTCGCCAATATTCTGGGCGCGAACGTCGGAGCGGAAGTCCATCACCAGCGGACGCATCGGCGTATAACTCTCGCTGGTCGTCTTCCACGCCAGCGAATAGATGTAGGGCAACATGCGATAGCGCAGGCGGTCGTAGCTCACCAGGATTTTCTGTGCCTCCGGCCCGTACGACCAGAGCTCGTTCTGATCGGTCTTGCGCGTTCCGTGCACGCGCAGAATGGGATTGAAGGTACCGTACTGAAACCAGCGGATGAACAGCTCGCGATAGGCGGGATCGTCGGGATCTCCGGTGACGAATCCGCCAATGTCGGTGGTCCAGTAAGGAATTCCGGAGAGCGCGAAATTCAGGCCGGCGGGAATCTGCCGCCGGAAGCTGAAGAAATCGGAGTTGATATCGCCCGACCAGGCAGTGACTCCATAGCGCTGGTCGCCGGCGAAGGCCGACCGGGACAGAATTAAAACGCGCTTTTTGTCGGAGGCGCTGCGCTGCCCGTCGTAAACCGCACCCGTAGTCATCAGCGGATAGATATTTACGTAACGATTGCCGCTGCCGGCGGCGAGCTTGTGGCCGAGCAGAATGTTGTCTTCCTGACCCTCGGTTTCCGGTTCGGTCGTGTCCAGCCACCAGGCGTCCACGCCGATGTTGAACAGGGCCTTGTCCATCAGCTGCCAGTAGTATTTACGGGCCTCGGGATTGGTGGCGTCGTACACCGCCATGCCATTGGTGTGATAGGGCGGCTTGGCGAATTTGAATTTGTCCACGAACCAGCCGCGTTTGTCCATCTCGTCATACACAGCGGAGCCGGGTTCGAAAAAGGGCCACACCGAAATCATGAGGTGAAAATTCTGGGCATGAAGCTGATCGATCATCCCTTTGGGATCGGGATAATTTTTGTTGAAGACGTGCTCGCCTTTGCGGTTCCACCAGAACCAGTCCTGCACGATGTTATCGACGGGAATGTGCAGCTCGCGATATTTTCGCGCGACTCCCAGAATTTCTTCCTGTGACTTGTAGCGGTTCTTGCACTGCCAGAAGCCGTAGGCCCATTTGCCGAACATGGGCGCCTGCCCGGTCAGTTCGCGGTAGGCGGCGATGATGCGGTCAAAATCGGGCCCGTAGAAAAAATAGTAGTCGATGTTGTCGGCCACTTCGGAAGTGATGTACATGTAATTCGCAAAGCGGTTGTTGAACCGGCTGCGCGAGTCGTTGTTCCAGTAAAGGCCGTAACCCTGGGTGGACAGCAGCAGGGGGACCGCGATGTTGGTGTTGTCCTGGGAGATGTCCACCGACTCGCCGCGATAGTTCCACACGCCCGCCTGGTGCTGGCCGAGCCCATAGAGCGCCTCGCGCGAGCCGTAAATGTTGATGAACGACTCCGCGCGATAAGTGTCCTCGCCATTGACCTTGACCGGTGTGAGCTTCCGGGTCGCCTCCTGCAGCAATTGCTTGCCCTCGAGGTCGCGGTAAGTGATGCCGCCGTCCTTGCGCGTGACCGTCACTGCCATGCGGGAAGTGGTGAGGGTTACCGCGTCATTGGTGGACTGCATCGTCCATTTGGTTTCGGGCCAACTGGTTTTGTTGATCACGTAGTCCGGCCGATCGGAAAACGTGGACGTGGCCGAGTAGCGGACGCGAATGATGGAATCGGTGCACACCTGAAGCTTGAGTGTGCCGGTCTGCATGGTGAAGAGCACACCGTCAGGTTGCCGTTGCACCGCGGTGACGGGATTCATCGGGGCCCACTGGGCATGGGCTGAGGCCGCGAGCAAAGTCATAACACAGAGCAGAACTGAGGGGCGGATGAGTCGGTGCCGTTTCGGCATGATCAAGAATTCCCGAGGTTGAAGTCTGGAAACTGGCCGGACATGCGGGTTTCGGCTTTCCGTCCACTTGTTCCGCGACGGGAACCCGTTGTAAACGTTTTCAAGCGCCACCAAATTAACATAAAACCAAACCTCGGTGGCCCGGGAAGTTGGGAAGTTCCCTCGTTCAGGCCGACCTCCACTTGGATGTAATAATGGAATACCAGGAGGGCGCGAAGCTGAATCTGGACTACACCGCAATGCTCGCCGTCGCCGTGTCTGAAGCCCGCAAGGGGCTGGCCGAAGGCGGTATTCCGATCGGCGCGGCGATTTTTGACGCGCAGGGCAAACTCCTCGGCGCTGGGCACAATCGCCGCGTGCAGCAGGGCGATCCTTCGATGCACGGCGAGACCGACGCCTTCCGCAACGCGGGACGCCAGCGCAGCTACCGCAACCTCATCATGGTCACCACCCTGGCGCCCTGCTGGTATTGCAGCGGACTGGTCCGGCAATTTGGTTTCGGCACAGTGGTGGTGGGAGAGAGCCGCAACTTTCAGGGCGGCGTGGAATGGCTGCGCTCGCTCGGTGTGAAGCTCATTGACCTTGACTCCGCAGAGTGCGTTGCGTTGTTGGGCGAGTACATAAGCGCGAATCCCGAAGTCTGGAACGAGGACATCGGGGAAGAATAGCTTGCAGGAGATCATGATCAGCTTTAAAGCCAGTTTGCGGCTTGTCACGTTCATGCTGGTGTTTGGACCTGCCGCAGCGCCGCAGGAACCTACCTTCAACGCCCAGTCCAACGTGGTCCTGGTGCCCACGCTGGTGAGGGATGCAAAAGGCAGCGTAGTGTACGGTCTGCAAGCCAAAGACTTCATCATCGAAGACGATGGCGTCGAACAGGTGCCCTATCTGGATGAAGCAGCGGAGGGCGAGCCAGTCACGCTGATGATCGCGGTCCAGCGTGGGCGCAGAGCATGGCGTGAGTTCGACCGGATGCGCGGTTTGCCCGCAATGCTGGAGCCGATCCTGAGTCAGCCCCATACCCGAACGGCTCTGGTTTTCTTTGACAGCAAGCTTACCCTGGCGCGCGATTTCACTGACAGCTCCGAACTCATCGAGGGCGACCTCAAGAACCTGCAGGCCGGCGACAACGGCGCAGCGATACTCGACGCAGTCGCCTATTCAGTCAAATTGCTTAACCAACAACCCGAGGGCCGCCAGCGGATGCTGCTGCTGATCAGCGAGACCCGCGACCATGGCAGTCACTTTGCGAAGCTCGACGATGTGGTCAAGCTGATCGGGGTCACGAACACCGCGGTTTATGCTCTTCCTTTTTCTCCTTCGCTATCGCAGGTACTGGATACCGAACGCGGCAGTAATCGGGACGAGGCTGGCTGGGGCCCCCAACCCAACGTACAAGGCGTTTTTTTGATGACGCTGGCGGCTATAAAAAAGAACATGCCCCAGGCGATTGCGTCCATGAGCGGCGGTGAGTACGAGCTGTTCGCGTCGCGCAAGAGCTTTGAGACCAGGATGAACAGCTTTGCCAATCACGTGCACGGCCGCTACCTGTTGAGCTTTGAACCGAAGAGCCTGCGACCCGGACTGCATCAGATTCGAGTGCGTTTGAAAGATCCGGCGCGAGATGAGACCGTGCTGTTCAGAAGCAACTATTGGGCCGGAGGCGTTGACCAGTGAGCGCCGCGCCGTCCTGCCGAGAGTTGGAGTTCCCTCATGAAGCTTGATAATCGGAAACTGGCCGCGCTGCCCAAAGTGCTCCTGCACGAGCACCTGGACGGCGTGCTGCGGCCGCAAACCGTCATCGACCTGGCCAAGGAGGCGAATTACACGGGCCTTCCCACCAGCGACGCGGCCGCGCTGGCCCAGTGGTTTCATCAGGGGGCCAACAAAGGGAGTCTGGCCAAATATCTGGAAGGTTTCGCCCAGACCATCGCGGTGATGCAAACGGAAGAGGCGCTGGAGCGGGTGGCCTATGAGCAGGCCGAAGATCTCAGCCAGGATGGCGTGGTCTATTTCGAAACCCGCTTTGCTCCCGTCTTTCACACCCGCAAGGGACTGACGCATCAGCAGGTGGTCTCGGCAGTGTTGAAAGGGCTGGAGCGCGGACGAAAAGATTTCGGAACGGTTTCAGGCCTGATCATCTGCGCCATGCGCAACATGGATGTATCGCTCGAGATGGCGGAGCTGGCTGTAGATTTTCGCGAGCGCGGCGTGGTCGGCTTCGATCTGGCGGGCGAAGAAGGCGGATATCCGCCCAAGAAGCACGTCGATGCCTTTCATTACATTCAGCGCCAGAATTTCAACATCACGATTCACGCCGGTGAAGGCTATGGCAAGGAATCAATCTGGCAGGCCATTCAGTACTGCGGGGCGCATCGCATCGGCCATGGGACACGGTTGATTGACGACATCGCCATCGCCGACGGCAAAGTCGTAAAGCTGGGCGATCTTGCCCAGTACGTTCTCGACAAGCGAATTCCGCTGGAGATTTGCCTGATCAGCAACGTCCATACCGGAGCGACCTCGAGCCTGGCGGAACATCCCTTCAGGATTCTTTATCAGGAAAAGTTTCGCGTCACCCTGAACACTGACAACCGCCTGATGAGTGACACTACGATGACCCGGGAGTTCGAAGCCGCCGCGGAGACCTTCGGACTCACGCTGGATGACTTCGAAAAAATTACCATCAACGCGATGAAGAGCGCGTTCCTTCCGTATCGCCAGCGGTGTGACTTGATCTATACCGTCATCAAGCCTGGATACGCGAAGGTGCGGGAATCTTTAGCAGCTAGAGGGACCTGCTAGAAAGCAACGAGGCCGGAAGTGCCTCAGGGCTACGTCTGGACATTCGTTTCTTCTGTCCTTCAGGGCTCTGTCGTTCCCACGGCTTAGCCAGGGCTTACGCCCTGGGCTCCATTCTGGCGCCGCTTCGCGGCTGTTGTCGGAAACCTCGCCGCAACCAACACGCTTCAGCTAAGCGGGAAGCTTTCTCCGGTGCCAGGCCAGCAGAAGTGCCGACCCGATAATCATCAGGCCGCCGCACAACCCGATCCACACCCCGACTGCGCCCCAGCCCACCCTGAAGCATAGGACATAGCCTACGGGAAGCCCGATCAGCCAGTACGCTATGAAGTTGGCCAGCATGGGCGTCTTGGTGTCGCCGGTGCCGCGCAGGGCCCCGGTTGCGACCGTTTGCAAGCCGTCGAACAACTGGAATGCGGCCGCCACCAGCAGGAGCCGGGCGCCAGTGCGTATCACCATTGGATCGGGAGAAAACAGGCGCGCGATCCACATGGGAATCGACACGAAGAGCAGGCCCGAGCAGGCCATGAATCCGACTCCGAGGATGATGGCCGACCACCCTGCGCGCCGGGCTCCAGCAGTATCCTTTCTTCCCAACTGTTGTCCGACGCGCACCGCTGCGGCCGAGCTGATCCCGAGAGGCACCATGAAGGCGAGCGCGGCGCAGTTCAACGCGATCTCGTGACCGGAAAGAGGCACAGGTCCCAGCCTCGCCACCACCGCAGTGGCCGCCGAGAATGCTCCGATCTCGCAAAGAATCTGGGTTGCGGCCGGCGCTCCCAGCTTTAGCAGGGCCCAAACTCGACGCAGATCGATGCGGGCTGCGCTTGTCCACCTGGGCAGCGAGCGTTGTGACTCCACCCAAAGCAAAGTGACCACAAGCACGCCCGCCATGTAGATGCGGGCAAAACAGGTTGCCCAGCCGGAACCGGTGATCCTCATGGCGGGAAGCCCGAGGTGCCCATAGATCAGGGCCCAATCGCCCGCCAGATTTATCAGGTTGGAGGAGATCAGCGCGAACATGATGGGAAGCACTACGTTCACCGCCTGCAGATAACGTCGCAGAGCGAAGTAGGCGAGCAGCGGCAGCGTGCCCCAATTGAGCGCCCGCAGGAAAGGGCGCATCGGATCCACCAGTTCCGCGCTGATTCCGAAACGCTCCATCAGCGCCGGCCAGAACGAGACGGCCAGCATCAGGATTGGAGTCAGTGCGAAAGCGAGAAACAGACCGTTCACCAGGGAGTGGCGGGCGTCATTCAGGTCTTCGCGTCCGTAGGCATGCGCGACGAAAGTATCGAGGCCGAGCAGCAGGCCGCCGCCAAAGATCGCGATGCTGTGGTAAAGGCTCTGGCCCAGGCCGGTGGCCCCGATGGCGACGGCGCTGTCGGGCAGTCGTCCTACCATGATGGTGTCCACAATGCCCATGCTCATCCACCCGACCTCGGCGATGATGAGCGGGAGGGCCAGGCGCAGGGTCAAGACAAAGTCCGCGCGCCGGGGGACGACAGAAGCAGTCTGAGATTCGACAGCCATCAGTTTCATTGTGACTATATCAACTGCCCTGTGTGGTGGTTCGTGTGGCGCGGGCGCCCTCGCCCGCGAGAGGGCGGATGCTACTGCGAGGCTGTGGGAACCGAAAACAGCCGTCAAACATCAAAGCCGGGAGGGCACGAGGATCGAATTCAAGGTCAACAGCCGCGGGCGGGGCGCCCGCGCCACACCGTCCGCTATACTGACTGGCTCGGACGGCATCGCATGATCAATCCCTTCATGGCGCGCGCCATTCAGCTCTCGATTGAGAACGTTCAGTCTGGCCGGGGTGGGCCCTTCGGCACGGTCATCGTGCAGGCTGGCAATGTCATTGCGGAAGGCGTGAACCAGGTGACCTTGACCAACGATCCCACCGCGCACGCTGAAATGCTCGCCATCCGTCAGGCTTGTCAGAAACTGGGGCTCTTCGAACTGAAGGACTGTGAGCTTTATACCTCGTGCGAGCCTTGCCCGATGTGTCTGGGAGCGATCTACTGGGCGCGTCTGGCCGGCGTGTACTTTGGAAGTTCCGCGGCGGACGCATCGCAGAATGGATTCGACGATTCGTTTATCTACGGTGAAATCGCGCAGCCCCTGGCACAGCGCAAAATTCCGATGACGCAGATGATGCGCCAGGAAGCGTTGGCGGCGTTTCACGCCTGGAAACAGAAGCCGGACAAGACCCCTTACTAAGCCCGCTCGAAACCTCGAGGAGAGCGATTGATCGAACGTTATTTCAGGCTGGCCGAAAACCACACCACGGTGAGGCAGGAGATGCTGGGCGGCCTCACTACTTTTCTCACCATGGCGTACATCGTCGTGGTGAATCCGCAAATCCTGGCGCAGGCGGGAATGCCGGTCGAGGGCGTGGTGTTTGCGACCTGCCTCTCGGCGGCGGTAGCCACGCTGGTGATGGGGCTCTACGCCAACTATCCCATTGCGCTGGCGCCGGGGATGTCGCTCAACGCCTATTTCACGTATTCCGTTTGTTTGAACATGCACGTTCCCTGGCGCACGGCACTGGGCGTGGTTTTCCTTTCCGGCGTTCTTTTCCTGGTACTCACAGTTACGCGGGTGCGCGAGCAGATCGTCAACGGCATGCCCGATTGCCTGAAGCATTCGACCGCCACCGGCATCGGCTTCTTCATTGCGTTCGTGGGGCTGCGGAATGCCAAACTGGTGGTGGCCAATGCGGCCACGTTCGTCGGTCTGGGAAGTTTTGCGGACAAGGAAGTGCAGACCGCCTGCTTCGGAATCGTGCTCACCCTGTTCCTGATGGCGCGCAAGGTCAATGGCGCAATCCTGATCGGAATTGTCGGCACCACCCTGCTGGGCATGCTGCGCGGTATCACGCAATGGCCTGCCGCGATCTTTTCGCTTCCCCATCCTTCATCTACCTTTCTGCAGCTTGATCTGCGGGGCGCCATTCATCTCGGGCTGCTTGAAATTCTGTTCGCCTTCCTATTCGTGGACCTGTTCGACAATGTCGGCACCCTGGTAGGAGTGTGCGAGCAGGGCGGCTTTATCAAGGATGGGAAAATTCCCCGCGTAGGGCGCGCTCTGGTCGCAGATGCGACGGGAACCATCTTCGGTGCGGTCGCGGGCACCTCCACGGTGACGAGTTACATCGAAAGCGTGGCCGGAATCGCCGCCGGGGCCCGCACCGGGCTCAGCAACATCGTGGTCGCCGCGCTTTTCCTGGGGGCAATGTTCTGTTCTCCCCTGGCCACCGCGATTCCAGGTTACGCCACGGCTCCTGCGCTCATCCTGGTAGGGGCCCTGATGACGCAATCCATCGCGCATATCGCCTGGGCAGACTTCAGCGAGGCCGTGCCCGCATTCATCACCATGCTGGCCACGCCTCTGACTTTCAGCATTGCGACCGGCCTCAGCCTCGGACTGATTTCTTACACCGTGGTAAAAATCGCAGCGGGAAAAGTTCGCGAAATTAACCTGCTGATCTGGATCCTTACCGTGCTGTTCATTCTGCGATACATCTATCTGGCTGCGGCATGACCGCAGGCGCAAATGTCCGTGTGGGGACGGGTCTCTGACCCGGCCAGGGCGAGCACAGCTCGCCAGCCTTGTTGATTGTGAGCAACTTTCTCGACCGGCATCCGGTACGAATCGCAGTCTCGAGCGGTCTTAGGCATGGTCCAAAGGGCGGGACGATCCGCTGCGCGCCTCGCCAGCCGGATGACATATCGGGCTCTCGACAATCCCGGGCCCTTGCCGAGCTGCGCTCGGCCGGACAGCCGAGGCGGCTGTCCCCACGTGGACTGTGGTGGTTTCTGCCCACTGTGCTAGGCTCGATTCATGGCAGAACAGGCCATCCAGCAAAAGTCGTTCCTCAGCGGCAGGGTTGCACACTTCACCGAATCCGTCATCCGCGAGATGACGCGCCAGGCCATGCTGCACGGCGCCGTCAACCTGTCGCAGGGCTTCCCCGATTTTCCCGCTCCCGCCGAGATCAAACGCGCGGCCCAGGAAGCCATCGCGGCTGACGTCAATCAGTACGCCATCACCTGGGGAGCAAAGAACCTGCGCAATGCCATTGCCCGGCAGATGCAGTTGTGGCAGGGCATCGCGGTCGATCCGGAGCGCGAAATCACGGTTTGCTGCGGCTCCACCGAAACCATGATCTCGACTTTGATGGCGGTGTGCAACGCCGGCGACGAGGTGGTGATCTTCGAACCCTTCTACGAGAATTACGGCCCGGACGCGATTCTTTCCGGGGCCAAGCCGCGGTTTGTGAAGCTGCGTCCGCCGGACTCGCCGGGTGGTGAATGGACCTTCGATGAGCGCGAACTCCGCGCGGCGTTTCACGATCACACCAAGGCCATCATCGTAAACACGCCTAATAATCCCACCGGCAAGGTGTTTACCCGAAGTGAACTCGAACTGATCCGTGACCTGTGCGTGGAATTCAACGTTCTGGCCATCACAGATGAGATCTACGAACACATTCTGTATGACGGCACCCGGCACATTTCGGTGGCGGCGCTCGAGGGCATGCGTGATCGCACCATCACCATCAACGGCTTGTCGAAGACCTATAGCGTCACCGGCTGGCGAGTAGGATGGGCCGTAGCCCCGCCCGCGATCACGGATGCCATTCGCAAGGTGCACGATTTTCTGACCGTGGGTGCGCCAGCCCCTTTGCAGGAGGCGGGTGCGGCGGCGTTGGGTCTACCTCGAACCTATTACCAGGAATTAGCTGAGGGCTACCGCAAGCGTCGTGATCGCCTGCTCCCGATGCTGACTGAGGCTGGTTTCCGCTGCTTTCGTCCGCGCGGCGCTTATTACGTCATGACTGACATCAGCGCATTCGGGTTCTCGGATGATCTCGAGTTTGTGAAATATCTGGTGAAAGACATTGGGGTGGCCTCGGTTCCGGGCTCGAGTTTCTACAACGACGCGCGGGATGGGGCGCAGCAGGTGCGTTTTGCCTTCTGCAAAAAAGATGCCACGCTGGACGCCGCCGGCGAGCGGCTGAAGAAGTTGCGGACCCGAAAATAGCGAGGGCGAGACGCCGGCGCTTACCAAAAAGTCGCCGACCAACCCACCAAGCGCCCGTAAGCATCTCATTGGATTCAGAGGGTTCTGGGTTATACTGCGCTCAAGTTCCCAATTTCTCTGAGGATTGGTGGCACCCATGTCTGTGAGGACGGTGGAAGGGGTATCGGCGCAGGTTCCGGCTGACGATTTTCAGGCGCTCGAAGAGAAAGTTTATCGCACCATTGAGCTGTACAAGTCGGCCCGCGAGGCCCGGGCGGCGGCGGAGCGCGACACGCAGCGTCTGCGCCAGCAATTGGAGGAGCGCGAAGAAGAGTTGGACAGTTTGCGCCGCGAGATGGTACGGCTGCGCAAGGAACGGGAAGAGATCCGCGGCCGGGTGGAGAAGATGCTGGGTCAGATCGAATCCATTTCCGAGGAGCAGGCGGTCAGCTGACCGGTCAGACCTCCTGAGGAGAAACCAGTATGGCAACGGCCACGAAACACACTGCGATCAAGGACCCGAGTAATAATGCTGTCCGGGTCGAGATTTTTGACCAGCCCTACAATCTCCGCGGCTCGGATGCGGAATACATTCTCAAACTGGCTGAGTACGTGGACGGAAAAATGCGCGCGGTGTCGGAGCAGACCCACACCGTGGATACGGCGCGCCTGGCCGTGCTGGCGGCGCTGAACATCGCCGACGAATACCACCTGGTCAAGCGCAACCAGGATGTGGGATCGAGCGACTACCTGCGCCGCGCCCAGCATCTCTCGAGCGCGCTCGATGAGGTGTTGGAAGATAAGCGGCGAGCGGGATAAGCTCTCAGCTGTCAGCTCTCAGCTTTCAACCAAGCGTGATTGACCAGACTTGCGGCCAAACCCGGACATCCAAGACTGACAGCTGATAGCTGACAGCTTCCTTGCGGAGCTTCGCTCCGCCGGACAGCCGGGGGCGGCTGTCCCCACGTGGTTTTGCCCTCTTACTAAAGTTGCTGGCAAGCGGATTGCCAACTTTTTACGCCCTTCCTATTGCCAATGCCGGACGTTTACCCTAGCATCCTGACTGAAAGCCGACCTGCCGGGTTGGTGATGACGGGTCACCGATTTTTGAACCAATGCTGAATGAACGGGAGCTCGACTCGAACTAGGATCCGGTGTGCAACGCTCCGCCATGCGGAGATGCCTAAAGGGTCTCGGCGGGCGCCCAACGTCTACCGACGGGTTCATTCTCGGCCCCGTCACACGGCACAGTGGGTCGGCTTCTCATTTCTCTCCTGCACTCTCCCTGCCTGCTCCTGCTAAAATTGATCTGCATGAGTTTGGGCTGTAACAAAATCTCCGGGCAGCGCATCTAGATCAATAGTGTTTCCTCAACTTTTTCATATCGGCAAGTTCTTCCTCCCCACCTACGGATTATTGGTTTCCACGGGAGTCCTGGTTGGCCTCTGGATCAGCGTTCGCAACTCCGGCAAGCAGGGAATCAATCAAGACGACGCCTGGAACCTGGGTGTTCTGGTAGTTCTGTGCGGCATCATCGGCGCCAAGGTCCTGTACATCGTCAACGACTGGAGCTACTACACCGCCCATCCCGGCGACATCTTCAGTTGGTCCACGCTGCAGGCCGGCGGCGTTTTCTCCGGAGGGCTGATCGGAGCTTCCGTGGCGGCCGCCTGGTACATGCGCCGGCACCGGATGCCCGCACTCGCGACTTGGGATGCTTTCGCGCCCGGCCTGGCCCTGGGGCACGCCATCGGACGCGTGGGATGTTTCGCCGCCGGCTGTTGCTATGGCAAGCCCACCCAGCATTTCTGGGGCGTGACCTTCACCAATCCCATTGCCAATTTGAATTCCTACACCCCGCTGGGAATTCCGCTTGAACCTACGCAGCTTTTCGAGGCGGCGGTCGAGTTGGCCAACTTTTTCATTCTGATGTGGCTGTTCAAGCGCAAGAAGTTCGACGGACAGGTGCTGGCGGCCTATTTCATTCTCTACGGCGTGGCCCGCTATTTCCTCGAATTTATTCGCGACGATCCCGGACGCGGCGAGGTATTTGGCGGAATCATGAGCGGGACACAGTTGATCTCGATTGGCCTCGTGATCGCTGGAGGCCTGATCTGGTGGTTCAAGTCGTCCACGCGAGTGGTTCCGGCGCACGCCCAGCGGTAAGCGTCCAGCCGCTTAGAAGAGGAACAAGACCATCGTCCCCTTCGGGGACGAGCACGGGCGGGCGCCCGCGCCTACATGCCTTCACATGCAATTTCCGCGACGGCTGAAGATGCCGGCAAACGGCTGGACCAGTTTCTGGTCGCCCACCTTCCTGAAACCAGCCGGGCCCGGGTCCAGCAAATGATCGAGCAACAGCTGGTGCTGGTGAATGATGCGATTGCGCGCGCGTCGTTGCGGCTGCGCGGAGGGGAACGCATCGCTGTTCTCGGACCCGCCTCGCAGCCGCCTCTGCGGGCGATGGCGGAAGACATTCCACTCGACATCGTGTTCGAAGATGCCGATCTTGCTGTAGTAAACAAGCCTGCGGGTATGACGGTACACGCCGGAGCGGGCGCCACCGATGACGAACGCAATCGCGGCACCCTGGTAAATGCGCTGCTGCATCACTTCGGCCAGCTATCGTCAGTCGGGGGAGAACTGCGTCCCGGAATCGTGCATCGCCTGGACAAGGCCACCAGCGGCCTGCTGGTGGTGGCCAAGAGCGACGAAGCGCATCGCCGGCTGGCCAGCCAGTTTGTGCGCCGGCAGGTGAAAAAGAAATACATCGCCCTGGTGCATGGCTGGCTGAAGCAGGACCGCGGGACCATCAGCAGCAGCATCAGCCGCGACCGGGTGCGGCGTACCCGCATGACTACAAAGCGGTCCGGTGGACGCGAAGCCATTACCCACTACTCGGTGGAGCGACGGCTGGATTCGCCGTATGGAAAATTCACCCTTATGGAAGTTCGGATCGACACTGGCAGGACCCACCAGATCCGCGTCCACCTGGCCTCGCTGCGCCATCCCGTGGTAGGCGACACACTCTACGGTGCCCCCCGCGAGATCAGTAGTAAACAGGCTACCCGCGTTTCTCTTCCCAGAAATTTTCTGCATGCCGCGGCGCTGCAATTTCAGCACCCGCGCACCGGCGAGCCGTTGTCCTTTACTGCCCCATTGCCCGCGGAACTGAAAGATTTCCTGCAGCAACTCGGCAAGTAGTGTGGGGCGGGCGCCCTCGCCCGCCGCTCTTGACTTTGCTTTGGAAGCTTGCTTTGGACTCTTGCGCTGGAAAGTGGCGGCTTCGAATCGAGCCACTACCAGAGTCGGACAGAGCCGCGAAGTCGAAGGGAGTGTCCGACCCACATAGTCAAAGGCTATAATTGAGGCGTCATGAAGTTCCGCGGCGTCATTTTGTTGCTGGGCAGCATGTGGTTCGTGGCCGTGCTCCTGGCCCAGAATTCTTCGGACGAACTGCCTTCTGCTCCCTCGGCGGTCAAACAAGAACGCAGCCGGCCCAAGCCGCCTCCGCCGGCTCCGCCGCCAGCGAGCGCGGAGCCGCCAGCGTCGAACACGCCCGAGACGACTGAATCACAAGCCAATCCTCCGGCCGATTCGCCCGCCGCCAAGCCTGAGGCAGCGCAATCCGATGCCTCGTCGAAGACCGCCGAAGACAAGCCCTCGAATCCCGCCGATGACGCTGCTACCACGATTACCAAGACAGTAAACGAAGTGAACGTCGTGTTCACCGTCACCGACAAACATGGCCGCTACGTCAGGAACCTGGCGAAGCGCGATTTCTCGGTAATCGACGACGGCAAGCCGGCCGAGCAGATTCGCAGCTTTCACAATGAGACCGATCTGCCGCTCCAAGTCGGGCTGCTGGTCGACGCCAGCAACTCCATCCGGGACCGTTTCAAGTTCGAGCAGGAATCGGCGGTTGAGTTTCTCAACCAGACGATCCGGCCCCGCTATGACAAAGCGTTCGTGGTCGGTTTCGATGTCACCCCGACAGTGGAGCAGGACTTCACCGACAACACGGAAGCGCTGTCGCGGGGGGTTCGCAATATGCGGCCGGGCGGCGGCACCGCCATGTACGACGCCCTGTATTTTGCCTGCCGCGACAAGCTGCTCAAGGAAGAGCAGAGCGGTCCGGTACGCCGGGCGATCATCCTGCTCAGCGACGGCGACGACAATATGAGCCACGTCACCCGCGAGGAAGCCATCGAGATGGCGCAGCGCGCGGAAGTGATCGTTTACACCATCAGCACCAATATCAGCCGCGGCAGTCGAGGGGGGGACAAGGTCCTGGAGCGCATTGCCGAGGCCACCGGCGGACGTGCCTTCGTCCCGTTTCAACTGAATGATGTGGCCAATGCCTTCGTCGAAATCCAGGATGAACTGCGCAGCCAGTACGCCCTTTCCTACAAGCCCGCCGACCTGCGTATGGACGGCCGCTTCCACACCATCGAAATCCTGGCCCAAAACCACAAAGGCCTCCGCGTGCGCAGCCGCCGCGGTTACTTCGCGGCAACGCGATAGGGCCGCCGGCATGGCGGGATATTCCGGTACGCCTCTTCCCCGTAAGCTGGCGTCAGAAGTTTGCCCGGACGCGCCGTGGAAGGGCACGGCTTTCAGCCGTGCCGTTAAACAAAGGCGGCAGCCGACCGGCTTTAGCCGCAGTGGCGCCTCGACGAACGTGAAATGGCCCTCAGCGTCGGCCGCAAGCCGCAGGCGGTTGACTGGCGAGCAGGATCATCGTCTCCAGCGTTCTCGCTTTCTGTTCATCCTTGATGATCAGATAGCGGTGATTTCCGGCCGCAGACGGCTCGAAGTGCGAACCGCCGCCGGGAAGGACGGTGATCGTTCCCGGCGGCGAGAGCGAGAAGTACCCTTCGTCGGGATGCACCGCGAAAAGCACCGCCGTCAGGTCCCACGTGGGCCGGTCGTAAGGCATTTTCATATACGACCGGTAAGCCTCAGCCACGGGATGGTCCTTCACGTAGGCGAAATCCCGCTCGATGCGCTTCGCCGGGATCTCCAGAGCAGCGCCAATTTCGAATCCGCTCACTACGATCGGAGTCGGCCAGTCGCGAAAGAGCTGTTGCGCGGCAGGCACATCTTTCTCCAGATTGAATTCCGGTTTTCCGTCGGCGAAATTCCCCGCCATCACGGAAAGCAGGCGGACTTTCTTGCGGACAAGAGTCGTCCCATCATCCGGACTGGCCTCATCAGCCCTGGTCTCCAGCAGGCGGGCCAGATTTGTGCTGAAGCCCACCTGCACGATCACGACGCTGCCATCCTTCTGCTTGGCCAACGTCTGCCGCAGCAGGGAGACTGCCTCCGGCGCCTGGACACCGTCCAGAATCCTGTGCGGGTAAACGAAGTTGCCGTCCGGGCGCCGCCGTGCGGCAGGGATCTCAATCATCGGATTCGACTCCGGCGTCTTGCCATTTCTCACTGTACCGATCGGGATCTCAGGATGTCCGTAGAAGGTATTCACCACGTCCACGTAAGGTGCAGCCCACTTGTTGTCCTTGGTGATGGTTACCGCGAGCATGTTGATTTCATGGCGGCTCTGAAAGGCATGCAGCATGGCCAGGGCGAGCGCGTCATCGACATCGTTGCCCATGTCGGTGTCGAAAATGACGCCGGTGGGAGTCTGCGCGGTAGCAGCAGGAGAGAACGCGAAGACCAGGCTGAACACCAGGCTGAACACCAGAGTGGCGATCCTCATGGATTCCTGCAGTAGCTCTATTTGAAATAATCTCCCCGTAGCCCGGGGTGCTGTGGCTGATTCCTCATAACCCGTGGCGATCTGGCGTGCAACGACACCACCGCTTGACAGCCGCAGATGCGCTCCACGCCAGATGCTTCGCAAGCTCAGCATGACGCCTTCGAGAAGCACCTGATGCCCTCTAGTCTTTCCGGGCTACGGCGTAATAGCCGGTGCGGGACTGAATCTTGTAATCCTTCTTGTTAGCCTGGATCTCCACTTTGCGAAAGGTCCCGTCCAGGGCGCTGTTGGTGGGAGTGTAGCCGACATTGTACTGGCTGCGCAGTTCACGCGCGATCTGGTCAAAGGCTTCCTTCAGTTTCTCCATCTTATTGCCGACGTCGATGACGCGGCCGCCGGTCTCGGCCGCCAGCTTCTTCATCTCGCGATCGCCGGAGTACCCGCCCCCCCCGAAGCCGTAGAAGCCGCGGTCTGCGATCAGCAGGACGTAGCAGATAGAGTCCGACTTCTGGGCGGCCTCAATCGCATCGGTGATCTTGTACTCGCTGCCCTGGTCTTCTCCGTCGGTCAGCAGGATCATGGCCTTGCGTCCCACTTCTTTGGCCAGTTCATCATGGGCGGCCAGATAGACGGTGTCGTAGAGCACAGTACCTTTGGGATTCGAACCGCACGGCAAGGGCCCGCCGCCCTGCCCGGGCAGGCCGCCGCAACTGGACGGAGGGGCGTTAATACGCGCGCTGTTCAGGGCTGCACGCAGCAGGCGGGGCGAGTTGGTGAAATCCTGCAACAGGTTGGAATCGACGTCGAAACTGATCACAAACGCCAGGTCCTTGGGGCGCAGGATCTCATTCAGGAAATTGGCGCCGACTTCCTTCTCCATCTCCAGCACCTGCCGCTGGCTGCCGCTGGAATCGATCAGAATGCCCAGGGTCAGGGGAAGGTCAGATTCGGCGGTGAAATACTTGATGGTCTGCGGCTTGCCGTCTTCGCTGACCTTGAAGTCGTTCCTGGTCAAATTGGGAATCAGCCCGCCTTTTTTGTCTTTGACATTGAAAAAGAGCTGGACAACGTTGACATTAACTTTGAGCGTGCTCACAGACCGGTCCCGCTCATCGGCCTGGCTCTCCGGGGACGGGTTGTCCGGGTCCGGCGTGCCGGCCAGGTGGGGAAGCTGCTGGGCCAGGGCCAGGGGCACGGCGGCCAGCCCGGCTGCCACCATGGCGGTTGCCAGCAGTGAGGCTGCAAATGCCTGAAACCTGGGGACTCTTGCCATCCAGATATTCTCCCACGCTTTTTTTGTTAGTCTATTCCATCAGGTTAGATGCACGAAACTACAAGTCCCGGCATCCGAAATATAGGCAGTCGCGGTCAGGCGGAGGGGTTTCCGTGTGCTCAGTAACTGGTAAGACGTCTAAGGCCTTTGGCGCAGCCGTAGTGGCGCTTTGCCTGTTTTGCGGGACAGCGGCGGCCCAGCAGCAGGAAAAATCGCAAACCGACATTCCCGATGCACCCTCGGCCTCGCGGCCCTTTCCCAACGCGCCCCCAGCGGGCCAGGCTCCGCAGGCGCCCCGGAATCGGGCCCCGCAAGAGCAGGCGCCGGAACCGGCGCCACCCCCGAACCAGCCTCCGCCCACCAGTTCCAGCTCGACCGAGGATCCGGTTTACGCGCCCGGGGTCGCCCCTGACTCTGCTCCTCCCTTCAAAGTAACGACCGTGCCCCAAGGCGGGGCGCCCGCGGGACATACTGGCGGCAGCGACGAACTGTTCAAGATCACGGTCAACACCAACCAGGTCGTGGTTCCAGTCATGGTGAAGGATGATTCCGGACGCCTGGTCAACGGTCTGCTATCTAGGGACTTCTCGGTTTTTGAGGACGGCAAGAAACAAAACCTGAATTTCTTTACCACCGATCCCTTCGCCCTCTCGGCGGCCGTGCTCTTTGATACCGGGATGCCGGACGTGGCCGTGCAGAAGGTGATCCAGACCTTTTCGGCGCTGCAGGGGGCCTTTAGCGAGTTCGATGAAGTCTCGCTCTATACCTACAGCACCAGTGTGTCCCGGGTGACCGACTTTGCCGCGGTAGGCCGTCGATTGCAGGCGGCGCTGGACAGTCTCAAGCTGGTGACCGGCAGAAATAACGGTCCTGCTGTGACCAGCGGTCCCATGGGGCCGCAGGGCCCCATGGTCAACGGCCGTCCCATTGAGGGCGGCGCCCCCAGGGTCATCACTCCACCGAAAGAATCCCATGTGCTGAACGATGCCATCGTGGCAGCGGCTCTCGAACTGCGCAAACGCGACCGCACCCGGCGCAAGGTCATTTTCATTGTCAGCGACGGCCGCGAATACGGCAGTAACGCCAGCTACAGCGATACGCTGAAAGTCCTGTTATCGAGCGGAGTTCAGGTGTACGGGGTAGCCGTGGAAGGATCGGCGGTTCCCGGGTACGGCTCGCTGCAAAAGCTGCATGTGCCCTTTACGGGCTCGCGACTCGGCTACAACAACATCCTGCCCAAGTATGCCAGCGCCACCGGCGGCGAGATTTTCCCCGGATTTTCCCGCGATGCCATCGAGACGACGTATGCCCGCGCCCTGGGCGAAGCGCGCAACCAGTACACCCTGGGATATCTGACCCACGCCACTCCCAGCAGCACGCATCGCGAGATCGAGGTGCGGGTGGCGCGTCACGGCCTGATCGTCACGGCAAAGGAAGGCTACTACCCGGTGGGACTAGGTCGCTGACGGCGGAGATCCGCCCGTCCTCCAGGCTGATCCGACATTTTCTTGTTCGGTGGAAGAGCGCCCCTTCAGGGCGGGGGGCGGACTCTGAGGGCGTGGAAGAGCGGCCCTTCAGGGCCGCGTTTTCGGCGCTTTTCCACGACGGCCTTTAGGCCCAGTGGCGCCACACGGGCTGAAGCCCGGCATGTCTGTCGCCCGGCGACGCGGCGCTTGAAGCGCCGCTCTTCCACACGAGCATGCGCCATCAATCTGAAGTCACAAATCCGAAATTCCCTCCGTCCTGATCCTCCTTGCTTTCCCAAGGTTCTTTACAGGACAGTGTTCCACAAGTAACCTGCGTAACCTGCCGGGGACACCGGGCCATGTGGTATAAAACCAGCAGCATCAAGCCAAATTTAACCGGGAGACGTTCGCGTCGATGCGGACGCGGCCACCGGTCCCGAGGGAAGTCTTGAGTTTCATCAACTTCGCAGCCCGCGAGATCAACTGCAAGATCGTTTATTACGGCGCCGGGTTAGGCGGCAAGACCACGAATCTTCAGTTCATCTATCAGAAGACCGCCGAGCAGCAGAAGGGCAAGATGATCTCCCTCGCCACGGAGACGGAACGCACCCTGTTTTTCGATTTTCTGCCTCTGGACCTGGGCTCGGTCCGAGGCTTCAAGACTCGCATTCACCTGTACACGGTCCCCGGCCAGGTGTTCTACGACGCCAGCCGCAAATTGATTCTGCGCGGCGTGGATGGCATCGTCTTCGTGGCCGATTCCCAGGAAGAGCGCATGGACGCCAACGTCGAGGCCCTCGACAACTTGATGGCCAACCTCAAGGAACACGGCTACGACTTCAACAAGATTCCCTACGTGCTGCAACTCAACAAACGCGATCTGCCGAACGTCCTCTCGGTGGACGCCCTGTCGAAACACCTTCGCCGGAAAAACGAACCGATGATTGAAGCCATCGCCTTCCAGGGCCCGGGAGTGTTCGAGACCCTGAAGGAAATTGCGCGCCAAGTGCTTACCGATTTGAAGCAAGGCGGGTAGGGCGGGGCGTCGGGCGCCAGGGCCCAATGCTGGGGGGCAGCCAATCGCCGAAGGCCGAAGCTCGGTTCCAAGTCTGAGGTCCGACGTCAGAGGTCTGACGCCCGACGTCCGCCTCACCGCAGCTGCAGCGACTTGAGCATCTGCTCGAACGTGGGGCGCAGCCCTTCAAAGTCTTTGTCCGGCGCGATCGACACTATGTACAAGAGGCTGCCATCCTGGCGCATGACCGCAACCAGCCAATCCCGCTCCTGGCTGGGACGTCCGCTCTGGTCGCGCAGGGGAGAGTTTCCGATCAAATCCACGGACTTCCCCGCCACTCCATTCACTCGGATATTCTCATCATGCCCGATCTCCCGCAGATCAGGATTGGACTGGCGCAGCGAAGACAGGAGATCACGCGTCGCCTGATCGAGGCTCACATTCGGGTCCTCGGGCTGGTAGGTGTTGATCATCACCCCGTAGGCGACCGCGTTCTGTGATACTCCGCTCGGAGGAGCAATGGTGACGGACGAATTCTGGTCGCCATACACCTGCCAGTTCTCGGGATAAGAAATCGCAAAATCGCGGTGGCTGAAACTGCGCAGGCTGGTGCTGGGTTGCACCTGCGCAGAAGATGCATTCATGGCCGGCGTCTGACGCGCCGCGATCTGCTGCGCCGTAAGCGGATTCATGCCTGCTACCCGCTGTTTAATCTCGCGGAACCCGGCACTGTCACTGCGGTAGCCGGTTTTTCGAGGCAGAGTGGCCACCTCCTTCGCCACCGCCTGGGCCCGATTTCCCGGGTCAGGATGGTCGCTGAAGAACTGAGGACCGCGCGCCGCCGCCTTGCTCCTGTATCTTGGCAAAGAAATCCGCCATGGCGCGAGGATTGAAGCCGGTGTCATACATGATATCGGTGCCGAGCAGGTCAGCCTCAGATTCGGCCTTGCGCGAGTTTTTCAAAAAGTACGAGCCCACGCCGAACGAAAGCCCCATCTGCGCCATCTGCGAGAGCGCGCCCTGGCCCATGACGCCGCCCAGAATCGCCAAAGGCAGCTGCGCCGCCATCTGCTTGCTGGCGGCGCGCGTGCCGTGGCGCTGTACCACGTGCGAAATCTCGTGCGCCATCACCCCCGCCAGTTCGGCCTCGTTGTCCGCGGCCTGAATCGTCCCCACATTTACAAAGATGGGGCCGCCGGGAAGAGCGAAGGCGTTGATCTCCTTCTGGTTCACCACGTGGAAGGTGTATGGCCACTTTTCCCCGGGGGCATGTGCCGCCAGTTGCTGCCCCAGGCGCTGCACATAAACCGAAACCGGGTCCGAGTCCGGCAGGACCGGCAGCTGCCTGGCGACCTGGGCCGCGGACTGCTGCCCTGCCTGCACTTCCTCCTGCGCGGAAAACATGTTAAAGCCGCGCGAGGGCTCCACCCGGGCCTGGAGCGGCTGCATCTGCAGTACACAAAAAGCCAGCAGCACTGCCAGGCAGCGCACGACGATTGGGTCGCTCCTCATAGCTCATATTTTAGATGCAGGATCGGTGTCCCGGAGTCCAAACGGGTTGCGTAGGCCCAGATTTCCTCATCTGGGCGGATGAGCGAAGCTCATCTTTGAATTTGTCTTCTGGGGTGGTTTCTAAGCCGGCTTGCGGAGCTTCGCTCCGCCGGGCGGGCGAGGGCGCCCGCCCCTACGCAAGCGCATTAGAGAATTACTTGCCGTCCAGCGTGCCGGTGGCGCCGAACTCGCGCCGGGCCACGGTGCGGGCTGGGCGAGCCATGGGAAGAGCTCCGGCGGCCGCGCCCTGGCGCTCCAGCAACATGGGCACCATGGCATTCTCGGCTTCCTTCACGAACATGAGCGCGCCTTCGGGACTCATGTCGATGCGGATGAAGTCCCCCAGCTTGATCTGTCCGGTAGCGACCAGATTGGCCAGCTGGAAGACGATATGCCGCTCGATGGCGCGCTTGAGGTGCCGCGCGCCATACTTCGGATCGGTTCCCTCGTGCAGCAGGAAGCTTTTCACCTTGGGTGTGCAACTGAAGACAAACTGGTTCACCGCCGACGCCATCAGAATGCGCTGCTGTACCATGCCCAGCTCAATTTCCAGAATCTCCTGGAGATGTTCCGAGCGCAGCGTCCTGAAGACCACGGACTTGTCGATGCGGTTCATGAACTCCGGACTGAACTTGCGCCGCGCCGCGTCAACCGCAGTGCGGTTGATCTTGTCGTCGAAAGCCGCGTCCACCTGCAGCGCCTTCCGCGAGAAACCCAGGCCGCCATCCACCATGTTGCTCATCTCTCCTGCCCCCAGGTTCGAGGTCATGATGATGATGCATTGCGAAAGGTCCACGCGGCGGTTGTCGCCCAGGGTCAGGGTGGCCTTATCCAGAATGCCGAGCAGTAGCTGCCAGAGCGCGTCGGAGGCCTTTTCGATTTCGTCGAACAGCACAAACTCGAGAGCTTCAGGGTCTCGGTATGCCACTGGTTCAGGGCTTCCTGCGTGAGCAGGGGATGAGTTTCGCGATGGCCCAGATATCCCGGAGGCGAGCCGATCAGCTTCGCAATTTCGTGCGAGTGCTGAAATTCGGCGCAGTCGATCTTGATGCAGGCGCGGGCATCGCCGAACAGGGCTTCCGCCATCGCCTCGACCACCCGGGTCTTACCGGAGCCGGTCGGACCGAGGAACAGAAGGTTGCCAACTGGACGTCCCGGAGGATTCAGTCCTGCCAGGAACATCTGGTAGATTTCGACCACTTTCTCGACGGCCTGGTCCTGACCGACGATTCTGCGGCGAAGGGCGCTTTCAAACTCCCGGGCATCATTGGAGCGACGAGTGGGGTCTAGCATGGTGTTGACGACGGTTTTCATATAGGGTCTGGCCCTGCTTTTTCCTTTCGTGGGCCCTTCGTACCGCTGGAAAAGGGGGTCCGCCGTCTCGCAATGAGAGAGAGACAAATTCTGTCACTCTTCACCTTCGGCAGTACGATTACTGCAAACGGCTCTCCATCCCGAGCGAACGGCTCATTCCCAATTGTCTGTATGGTTTAGATGCGGAATGGGGGACAAAAGGCACGGAGTTACTCCACACCCGCAGTAGGGTAAAGGGAAATAGTTTGCCACTTACCTGGAAGTTCCTTGGCTCGTCCGTTGCATGGACCTGGCCAGCACTGGCCCGACGTTATCTGGTTCCCTGGCCTGACCGACGCTAGCATCCGTTGAAATCGCGGCTTTTCACGGAGATCACTTTGCGTCCATCAGGCCCCACATCACTTGCTGCCATCCTGTTTGTTTCTCTAAATTTGGCCTTCCTGGCGGCGGTTTCGCCGGCGTCGGCGCAGACCGCGAAGCCCAAGTTGTTGCGGACCTCGCGGCCGTCAACTCCGCTGGCGCCCAAGCCAGCCGAGCCGGCCCTGACCATGGTGGCGCCGCCGGGCAGCGCCCTTTATGTAGCCAAACGGGGCGATAGCATCCCGCTGGTGGCCCGGCATTATCTGTCGCAGACTTCGTATTTGACCTCCAGCGAGCTGAGCGAGGCTATTCGCAGCGCCAACGCTGATTTCAAAGGCACGTTTCTCAAGGCCGGCCAGCCGGTGATCATTCCCGGACTGCTGCCCATGCCGATCGTAGAGAAGTCGGTACCCGTCTCGCGTGATTATGAAGTGCGCGCCGTGTACCTCACCGGAATCATGGCCGCCAGTGACCGCGGCATACGCATCGTCCGCCGCTGGCGCGAAGTGGGCGGCAACGCCGTGGTATTCGATATCAAGGACAGTGACGGAAGCGTGACCATTCCCTTCGATCATCCGCTGCTGGGGGCCCACCGCAGCGCCTTCCATGACCTGCCGAAGTACATCCACTTCCTGCACTCTCAGAACATGCACGTGATCGCCCGCATCGCCATCTTCCGCGACCAGCGGCTGGTCGAATCCCATCCCGAGCTGGCGGTGAAGTCGCACAAGACGGGCCAGGCGTGGCGCGAGAACGGCAAGCTGGTCTGGACCGATCCCTCGCAACCCAAAGTACAGGAGTACGATATCGCGCTGGCGAAGAAAGCAGCCGAAGCCGGCGCCGACGAAATCCAGTTCGACTACGTGCGCTTCCCCGCGGAGGGCGATCAGAAAGACGCGAGCTTTGTTTTCCAGACCGAGCATCCCGACTGGCACCGTTCGGACGTGATCGCGGACTTCCTGAAACACGCCTACGCCGAGCTTCATCCCACGGGCGCGCTCTTGTCGCTCGACGTGTTCGGCATCATGGCCTGGCAGCGGCCGGTTGATCTGGCGCACACCGGGCAGGACATCGTGCGCATGGCCAAGTATTGCGACGTGCTCTCGCCCATGATCTATCCCTCACACTTCTTCGGCATGGATGGAATTGCGCGCCCCGGTGATGCGCCCGAACACTTCATCGGCGTTTCCATGGAACGTTTCGAGAAGATCACCCAGGGCAGCGGCGTGGTCATACGGCCGTGGCTGCAGGCCTTCCGCTGGAGAACCAGGACTTATTCGCCGGAATACATCAAAGCCCAGGTGGTGACAGCGAAGAACAAAGGCGGCATCGGCTTCCTGTTCTGGAATGCGGCCAACGATTACAGCAAGCCCTACGCTGCCATGCCTGAGATGGCCGCAGCCAAAGGGAAGTATTTCCGCGGTGATGAACTGCCGGGCACGGTGCAGGCCAGCGTGACGCACCCGGGCAACTAGAGACTGCGTAGGGGCGGACGCCCTCGTCCGCCCAACCGAGCAAAGCTCGGCTAGAGGTAAGCAAGATCCGGCAGCCTGTCGGGCGCATCATCCCGAAACCCTGCCGGTCTTTCTTCACGTTACGTCCCTAACTCTCACTGAGGATTACCTGTGTAACTGCCTCCATTCCCTAAAGCGCGATACGGTCGTCCTCGCGCCTAAGTTATAATTGCTCTATTCCGTAGGAGTATTCATGGCGATCCAAAAGACCGAAAAAATCTGGCATAACGGCAAACTCATCCCCTGGGACAAGGCCACCCTGCACGTGATGTCGCACGTGGTCCACTATGGTTCCTCGGTATTTGAGGGCGTCCGCTGCTACGCGCTGCCCACCGGCCCCGCTATCTTTCGCGCCCGGGAACACATGCAGCGCCTGCTGGATTCGGCCAAAATTTATCGCATTGACGTGGACTTCAGCGTGGAAGAACTGGTCGAGGGCATGGCCGAGATAGTCAAGAACAACGGCGTCTGGCCCTGCTACATCCGTCCCATTGTGCTGCGCGGTTACGGCGAAGCGGGCGTCAACCCGTTCAACTCGCCCACCGAGGTTTATATCTGCAACTACCCCTGGGGGAAGTATCTTTCATCGGACTCCGGAGAAGGCGCCGACGTCTGCATCTCCTCATGGACCCGCATCGCGCCCAACACCCTGCCCGCGATGGCCAAGTCAGCCGCGAACTACATGAATTCGCAGCTCATCAAGATGGAAGCTATCGTTAACGGCTATGTAGAGGGCATTGCCCTCGACGCCAACGGCTATGTGAGCGAAGGCTCGGGAGAAAATGTCTTCGTGGTGCGCAACGGGGTGCTGAACACTGCCCCGCTGGGAAATTCCGTTCTGCCCGGCATCACCCGCGAATCTGTCCTACAGATCGCCCGGGATCTGGGCATTCCGGTCACCGAACAGGGCATTCCCCGCGAACTGCTCTATATCGCGGATGAGGTCTTCTTCACCGGTACCGCCGCCGAGGTCACGCCCATTCGCTCAGTGGACAAGATCAGCGTGAACAAAGGCGTCGTCGGCCCCATCACCAAGGCCATCCAGAAAGAGTTCTACGCCATCATCAAAGGCGAGAAGGCCGACAAGTATAAGTGGCTTACACCAGTGGCCGTGGGCAGCAAGCAGCCCGTCGGCGTATAGCAAGAACCACGTGGGACAGCCGCCCTCGGCTGTCCGGCGGAGCGCAGCTCCGCGGATTTTGGATCTGCCACAAACTGCCAGAAGCAGAAAATACGTTCAGACTCGGCGAGCTTCGCTCGCCCGGACAGCCGAGGGCGGCTGTCCCCACGTGGCCTGTGCCGGTCATCTTCCGCACCAGATCACATCAATCGGATATTTTTCAAAAACCCGGTCCGAAGTGAGCACTGTCATTTCTTCGACCATGGCCTGCGCGATGATCAAGCGGTCAAAGGGATCGGAATGGTGTAACGGCAAGTCGTATACTCGAAGGCTGTGAGCTTGATTTATCGGAAGTGATCGAATTCCCTGTTCGGCCAAGCGTTTGGGAACATAGTGACCGGGAGCTTCAGGGAGCTGGAACTTGCCCAACCTGGTTTTGATCGCGACTTCCCACGAACTGGCCGCGGAGAGATAGACCTCGGTCTGTGCGCTGGCCAGTATCTCCAGCCCGGCAGTTCCGATGGTTTGCGCCGGACCGACACTCCACAGCCAGACCATTGTGTCCAGCAGATACTTCATTTGCGTTTCCGTCGAGGCTTTGCCGGCGGTTCCAATTCAGGCAGGGTGCCCCCGTAGAACTCTTTCAACAAATCATCGGGCAGGGGCGCGTCGAAATCGTCCGCAATCCAGATGCGGCCTTCGTCCATCCCCAGTGGCCGGACCTTGCCCTGCTTGGGCTCGACGGCCACCAGGCGGGCCACCGGAACTCCGGCGCGGGCGATGGTCACTTCCTCCCCGTTGGCTACGCGCTGCAGAAGGCGCGAGAAGTGCGTCTTGGCTTCGTGGATGTTGACTTCCATGCCCTAATTATAGACTAAGCCTGTGGACTAAGTCCAATCGTGCGGGAGAGAGTGGCTCAGCTTGCCAACCCAGATTCGGGGTCCGCCTGAGGGACTTCAGTCCCGAAGGATCTGGCTTGCACAGCATCCGGGCATGCCCAATCCACGCTGGTGGTTCAGGCCAGACGCTTCACAACCTCAGCATGACGCGTTGGATTGCGGGCCCCCACCGCGGAACTTCGCCTCCGCCGGGCGGGTGGGGGCACCCGCCCTTACGCGTCTCCCGCCGTTACTTAGGTCATCTTGGGCGGAGTGACTTTTCGCGTCATCATACGGGAGGTTATCTGGGGGAAGTGTCGAATGAATATTGATGATTTGCTGCGCATCGCCATGGAGCGCCGGGCCTCCGACTTGCATTTGAAGGTTGGCAACTATCCCCATCTGCGCATTGATGGCGACCTGACTCCGCTGACTGACCAGCCGCGCGTCAGCGCCGAAGACATGCTGACCATGGCGTTCAGCATGATGTCCGCGCGCCAAAAACAAAAATTCAAGGAAACTACGGAAATTGACATGGCCTACGGCGTCGCCGGACTGGGCCGCTTCCGTGTCAACGTCTTCCAGCAGCGCGGCAACGTGGGACTGGTGCTGCGCGTCATTCCCACCAAGATTCGCGCCCTCGACGAACTCTATCTGCCCAAGATTGTGGAACAGGTTTGCGAAATGCCCCGCGGCTTGATCCTAGTCACGGGCGTCACCGGTTCCGGTAAGTCAACCACGCTGGCCGCCATGGTGGACCGCATCAACTCCACCCGCGCCGAGCACATCATCACCATCGAAGACCCTATCGAATTTCTGCACCGCGACAAAAAGGGCTACGTCAACCAGCGCGAAGTGGAAGTGGACACGCCGTCATTCGGCGCCGCGTTGCGGGCTTCCCTGCGTCAGGACCCCGACGTGATCCTGGTCGGCGAAATGCGCGATCTCGAAACCATCGGCACCGCGCTGCACGCCGCGGAAACCGGACACATGGTGTTCTCCACGTTGCACACCCTGGACGCGGTCGAAACCATCAACCGTATTATCGCCATCTTCCCGCCGCCGGAGCAGAAGCAGATCAGGTTGCAGCTGGCCGCAGTGCTGCGTGCCGTCATCAGCCAACGGCTGGTACGACGCTGCGACGGCGACGGCCGCGTACCCGCGGTCGAAGTCATGATCAACACCGCGTACATCCGCGAATGTATTCTGGTCCCGGAAAAGACGCGCGCGGTGCGCGACGCCATCTCCGCCGGAACTTCGCAGTACGGCATGCAGACCTTCGATCAGTCGCTATGGGATCTGTTCCAGGCAGGATTGATCAATTACGAAACCGCTTTGGAAAACGCCTCCAACGCCGACGACTTCAAGTTGCGCATGCAGGGCGTGTCTTCCACCAGCGACATTTCCCGCAACGCCATGCAGCAGACCGGCTTTAGCGGCAAGTAAGCAAGTTGCAGGCCTGCAAAAACCGGGGGCGCGCATTTTCTTCATGCGCGCCCCTTTTATCTAGCTATTTGACCCCAACCGCGCCGCGCGAGCGTCGCCTTATTTTGCCGCCAGGGCTTGTGCCTGGACCATATATCCGGCTGCGTATTTCGCGCCATGACAATCCGCGCCGCTCAGGATGGCCAGGGCGTCGTGCAGCGACGAAATCTCGAACACCCGATTCAAGCGGGTGCGGGTCAGCATCTCGCGGACAAGCCGGGTCGGTTGCGTCAGCTTGAGCTGGATGCCGTGGTTTCGCGTCCAGTGGTGCAGGGACACCAGCGCGTTCAACCCGCCCGCATCCATGAATTCCACCTGCGAGAGGTCGAGCACCACGATGCGCGTGGTCTTCTCCGAGACCACCGCGTTCCTGAGCGTGCACACCTCCACGCCGCGCACCAGGCGCCCGCTGCAATGCACCACGGCCACTCCGCTGCTTCTTTCCACATCTATGGTAAGCATGACTGACTACCTCATTTTCTTTTCATGATAGACGACTGAACGGGAGGAAAGTCACCGCCCGGCTTCCGCTCATTCCGTGAATTTCATCCATCCCTGGTGTATACGTAGTTGGTAGCACAGGAGTTCCATGCCCAAGTTACAGTAAGCATGCGATCCTGTTTTTTTACAAACAATTTACATGACTGAAATATCGCGCCCGGTATGCCGTTTCCCCGTCCCAAAAAGACCGATTCCGAGGATGTGCTCTACGAATATGCGGTTGGCGCGCTGGCCCGCCGCATGCGTTCGGTGGCTGAACTGAAACGCCTGCTCCGGCCGCGGGTCGAAGCCGATACCGAGTACGGTAAGACGTTGGTGGAACTGGTCATTCGCCGCTTGAAGGACCAGGGTTACCTGAACGACGCCAAATATGCCGCTGCGTTTTCGTCCTTCCGCCGGGACAATGAGAAGTTTGGGCGTCGGCGCGTGATCACCGACCTGAAAGCCAAGGGAGTGCACGGCGAAGTGATCGACCAGGCGATAGGTTCGGTCTATGACGAAGTCAACGAAGAGCAGCAGGCCCGCGATTACCTGCACCGCAAGCGCCTGCAGAAACCAAAGAGTCAGAAAGACGCGGCCCGCGTCTTTCGCCAGTTGATGCGCGCCGGGTTCGGCGCCAAGACGATTTTCGCCATCCTGAAAAAGTGGGAGGTGGATGACGAAACTCTCACCGCGCTCGAGGGCGAGTTGGAATGAGGGGTGCCGGGGCAGGCACTCTTTCGCGAACTTTGCGGTCTCTCTTTGCGTCCTTTGCGGTAGAGCGTTTGACCTTACCTGAATCATCCAGAATCTTGAACCGCAAAGGACGCAAAGAAAACCACGAAGGACGCGAAGAAAGCCTGGCGCAATTAAACAGGCCACTAATAATGGGAGCGCGGCGTTGCGTTTGTGCTGGAAATGCTGGATACTCCCTGCGCACCCGTTTCACTCACCAGGAGGAAATATGAAAGCAAGATGGACAACCATGGTCGTGGCGATGTTGCTCGCACTGGCATCGTTCGCCTTCTCGCAAGGCATGGCATCAGACATGGACAAGGCGGCGGACAAGACTGCCGATGCCACCAAGGACGCGGCCAAGGATACGGCGCACGCAACCAAGAAGGCGGCCAAGAAAACCGCGCATGCGACCGACAAAGCCGCCGACAAGACCGTGGACACCACCAAAGACGTGGCCAAGGACACCAGCGACGCCACCAAAAAGGCTGCCAAGAAGACGGCGAATGCCACGGACAAAGCGGCCGACAAGACTGCCGACACTTCCAAGGATGTGGCGAAGGGTACGACTCACGTAGCCAAGAAGACCGGGCATGGCATCACAAAAGGCGCCAAGGCGGTCGGCCACGGAGTCAAAAAAGGCGCGGAGAAGACCGAAGACGTCGTGAAATAGGTCTTGAGATGGTTCAGGCAGGGCAATAACTTTCTGGACATCGCCACGGAGTCGCACCGATCTCACGGATTTGTTTCTCGAATCTGATCCGTGAAGATCCGCAGGATCCGTGGCGGATGTTAGCAGGCTGCTTTAACTCCCGCGGGACAATTTTGTCGAACGGGCAGGAGTGCCCGTCCCCACACGGTTCTTGTTGATCACCGGGGCCTTGGGTTGCGCCAGTTGGATTAAAGAGCGGCTCCCCACCCGAATGAAATCCAGTTCCCGGGCAGCCTGCAGAGCGTTGATCGCTTCCTTGACCCGGGAGCGCGGGACAAAATTGCCGAAGAATGATTCCACTTCCTGCTGGTCGGCGGCGATGACGCAATCCAGATACTTGGAGAGCAGCGCCGACAGCGCCTCTCCCACCGACAGTCCGATGCCTTCGCGGACCGCGTCCGGCGCCCAGCGGTAAAGCACGTCCCAGAACGCACCCTCCTCCGGCTTGTAGTCCACCCGCGTGATGCGCAGCTTCGACCACAATTCGCCCAGGGCGTGGTCGAGCGCGACAAACGAAATGCTTCCGCCCAGGTCTTCGCGCATCTGCTGCTTCGAGATCGGTCCGGCCCGGCGAATCAGTTCGAAAGCGTCGCAAGCCAGTTGCGAATACTCCGAACGCGGTTTGGGCTGGGGCGCCTGTTTGGGATTGCGTTCCCCCACCAGCGCATAGAAGTAGGGAAAGATCGAGCCCGCCACCAGGAAGGCATTATTTTCTTCGAACTGGTTGGCTTCATACGCGTCATGATTGCGCAGCAGACGCACCATGATTTCGGTAGCCTCCACCGCTCGCGGATCGGCGTAAGCATGCTGCTGAGCGGGCAGATTTTTATCTGATCCCGTCCAGGCGCCGATGAAGGTCGGGGCCAGCAGCGGCGGGCGCATGGGATACATGAGGCAAAACCCGACTGTCTCAATGAAGCGGCGGGCCTCGTCGAGGGTGCGCAGGGGCACGCCATTGAGGCGCCACTTCTCACGCCGAAGTTGATCGAGTTCGTTGTCGGTCATAAAAGCAGCTATTAGCTTTCAGCCGTCAGCTCTCAGCCATCTCGTCTGCATCATCAGCGTAGCACTCGAGTGGCTGATAGCTGATAGCTGACGGCTGAGAGCGGCTTTTCTAGATTCTCTTGAATGCTTTCTGAATGTCCTTCATTGAGTATCGCAGAACTACCGGCCTGCCGTGCGGGCAGGTCATGGGACAGTCAGTCTTGGCCAACTCCGCCAGCAGCCATTCCATTTTGTTCTGCTCCAGCGGCATGTTGACCTTGATGGCGGCATGACAGGCGATGGAAGCCGCGATGCGCCCGCGAATCTTCTCCAGGTTCAGCGCCTGCTCTTCGCGGGCAAACTGGTCCAGCAGTTCGTGCAGCATGTGCTCGACCGCGGAAGCGTCAACCCCGGCGGGAGCGATCTTCACCGCAATGCTGCGGGTGCCAAAGGGTTCGACCTCGAATCCGTTCCTGGACAGTTCGTCGGCGATCTCGGCGAAGACCGCCTGCTGGGCCAGCGTGAGTTCGATCACCAGCGGCAGCAGCAGGCACTGGCTTTCGACTTTCTGCGCCGCCCTCTGTTTCAGGATTTTCTCGAACAGCACGCGCTCGTGGGCCACATGCTGATCGACGATCCAGAGTCCTTCCGGATTCACTGCCAGGATGAAGGACTCGCGAATCTGGCCCAGCGGCTTGAGCGAGGCCAGGGCCGGGGCCAGGTCGCTCGGAGCCTCCGCTTCGTCAGCGATGGGCGGAGCGCAAGTGTCGTTGCCCATCGAGTCGGACGCGGGTTCGGGGGCGCGCACCAGAGACAAAGCCGCGTTGCCCTCGACCGAAATGCCTTCTCCGAACTGAAAGCGCCCGCTCACGGGCGGCGGCACCGGTGCCTGCAAGGTGAAAGGTTGCGACACGGGCGGAGTGTAGAAAGAGCGCCCGCCGGCGGCATCAGGGGTTGCGTCCCGGCCCGCTAGCGACGGGCTGGCTGTCGGATGAGCGCTGATCTCGACCGCAAACTGTGGCACCGGGCGCGCCTTCATCAACGCGGCCCGCACCGAATCGCGCACGAAATCATGCATCACACTCTGCTGGCGAAAACGCACTTCGGTCTTCGAGGGGTGCACATTGACGTCCACTTCGCCGCTGGGCAGGTCGAGAAACAGCAGCACCACCGGGAAAACCGTGGGCGGCAGGATATTGCGGTAGGCCTCGATGATGGCGTGCTGTATCAGGCGGTCGCGGATCAGGCGTCCATTCACGAAGACGTAAATCGAGTTGCGGTTCAGCTTCTGGATTTCAGGTTTGGAGACGAAGCCGTGCACGTGGAATTCGCCGAAGTCCGGGGATTGGGGAATTTGAGATCCGGAAATAGCTTCTTCGCTTGCATCTCCGGATTCTTTTTCGGGTAGCGGCTTCTCGCGGGCGGGGGCGCCCGCGCCACACTGGGGCTCCTCTTTGCGGCGCCAGGGCGGGGGTTGCGGCAGGCCGACGCGTTCCAGCGGTTGTACCGCGGCGATGGGTATCAGTTGGTCGAGCACTTCCTTGCCGAAAACCTGGTACACGCGCTCGCTGTAGCCCGCGACCGGCGGCGCCACCAGCATGGCGTTGGTGGCGGAGTGCAGTTCGAAATGCTTGTCGGGATGGGCCAGCGCGTAGTGAGTCACAAGCGAGGCGATATGCGAAAGCTCGGTGGATTCTGCTTTGAGAAATTTCTTGCGCGCCGGAATATTAAAGAAGAGATCGCGGACCGCGATCGACGTTCCCGCCGGCAATCCGGCTTCTTCCACTTTGAAGATCTTGCCGCCATTGATTTCGACAACCGTTCCGGAGGCCTCATCGGGAGCGCGGGTTTCGAGGCGCAGACGGGAAACCGAAGCGATCGAAGGCAGGGCCTCGCCCCTGAAACCCAGTGTGGCCACGCTCAGCAGGTCGGCCGCATTCTTGATTTTCGAGGTGGCATGGCGTTCGAAGGCCAGCAGGGCGTCATCGCGCACCATGCCGCAGCCGTTGTCGGTGATCTGTATCAGCTTCTTGCCGCCACCTTCAACCTGGATCTGAATGCGGGTGGCGCCGGCATCGAGCGAATTTTCGAGCAGCTCCTTGGCCACCGACGCCGGCCGCTCCACCACCTCGCCGGCGGCGATCTGGTTGGCAACGTTTTCAGAAAGAACGTGGATTCTGCCCATGGGGAGCGAGTCTGATTCGGAGTCAGTGTCGCAGATGAAGGGCTGAGGAAGCAAAGCACGAACAGGCGAGGCCAGCCCGAAGCGGTGGTTTGGGAAAGGACACGAAGTTCACTCGTGCCACCAGGTGCGGGATGTGGTTGCGGCTTCAGCCGCTGCGGTGTTTCTTATCCGCGGCGCAGGGCGTGATCGAACATCGTAGCCGATTCTGGATGAAGCAGACCCGAACGGCTAAAGCCGCGGCGTTTTTTGCGTTTTGCGGCACGACTGAAGTCGTGCCCTTCCACTCAAGTCGTGCCTTCCCCGCGAGCTTCGCACTACAGGCGGAACTCGACCGACAGCGTGGTCTCAACCGGCGCGGGTTCGCCCTGGACGCGATAGGGACGGAAGCGCCACCAGCGGGCTGCGTCCATGGCGGCCGATACGAGGGGGTCGGCGCCGCTGACCGGACGAATGTTGACCACGCTGCCGTCGGCTGCAATGATCGCGTCGAGCACGACCACGCCCTGCAGATTTGCCCGGCGAGCGGCTTCCGGATACACCGGTTCGACCCGGCGAACCAGCAATCGCTCCATCACTTCCGCGGGGACCTTGGCCGAGGGGGGTTGCGCGTGCACATCTTTTCTCGCCATGCGCGCTTCCAGTTGTTGCCAGCCCCGGTGCCATTGCCATAACCCCAAGCCTCCGACCAGCACCAACAGGGCCAGGGTCAGCCGCAACAGTCGTTCGACAGCCAGATTACGAACCGCAGCGGACCTGGCTGGGCGGCGGGCCTGCATGCCCAGGGCCGAGGTGGTCTGCGGGGCCGTCATCCTGGTTGAAGGCGAAGCAGTGACCGGCGTCCTGCTTGCCAGCGTCGAGGGTAGAGGCTGGGCCGTGCCCGCCCAGCTGCGAATCATCAATTTCTGTTCGCCCGAGAGTCCCAGGAACTCGAACCCGCAACGCAGCTGATTATGATGTCGAACTACGGCTTTGGTGTGGAGCGCGTGGCCGGCGTTGGGCAGTTGCAACTCGACTGCAACCCATTCACCCGGTTGAAGTTCGGCGGCCAGTACTGCGGCCACGCCGCCTTCGCCGATGTCGAGGGACCGCCCCGGAATGCTGGCCGGAGCCCCGGCGCGCACCACGGTGATATCCACGGGAATGGCCACCGGATAACGAGGAATGCGCCGGCGGACTCCGCTCAAGCCCGATGCAGGGTGCCCCGAAGCGCTCATATTTTACGCGATACGTTTCACGCGATACGGTCTGACTCGCCAGTCTGACTCGACTTGTCTGACTCGAAATGGCCGGCTCGATCTGAGCCGTAGGGTCCAGGGAAGCGACGAGGTTCCCGCCGTTCCGGTCAGCACAGGCAGAACGCCCGCGCCTTCATCCGCTCCAATAAAACTATAGCCCGAAGCAGGGCTCCGGGCCGGATCGAGTCGCAGCCGCCTGCCCTCCCGGACAGGCCTCGCGCCAGCAACTCAGCTTAGGGCCAGCGCTTGGCGGTGTCTTCCCAGCCCGCGGCCCGGGCCGGCGCGGCCGCATTGACTGCCGTCTGCGGAATGCGGATGGGCTGCTGCGTCGCAGCCGAGGGCGCCAGAGTCGGCTTGTTGTCATTGCCGGCTTCCTTGTCCTCGGACAGAAGCGGTGCAGCTACGCGCAACGCCTCCACTTCTTTTTCCAACCGCGACAGCTCAAGCTCTTTCTGCCTCAGAACCTCGTAAACATTCTTCATGCGTCAGCACCTGGAGACCCTATAGAGTTTGGGACAATTAAGTCGAACTTTATCAGTTGTCTCGGTTTTGTCAAGAATTAAGACCGGATCGGTATTGTCCTAATAGTGCGCAGTGTTAGGACACTACCGACCGGATCGACCGTGCTCTGGAAGGACAGGCCCATCAGACCGTAAAGTAGCGCCGGCGTCTCGCCGGCTGTCTGGCGGGCATCCTGCCCGCCCGCGCAACTCTGCCTTCCCGCTCGATCGTGGATCAAGCTGGGCACTGATTTTACAACTCCGCGCTTAACCTTTCACGGGTCACCACGTCTAAGGCAACAGATTCGACATGAGGCGTGCATTCCAGGGTCCACGGGACCGCCGAACTTGACTGGAACAATTTTCGTGGAACCAGCAGGCGGACCGTCGCGTATCACACCTCAAGGAACGGTGTCGCTGCGGCGGGCGCCGCAAGATCAGCAGGAGGCAGACCGGTAATGAGTTCCGGAGGATGGGTCATGGACATCGGGCGAAGCGGCAGCAACGGCACGGGAAACAGAAGTCTTCCTGGCAGTTCAGATCCTCATGTTCAGGAAGTTGTGAAAGCGGCGCACGAAGAGCTGCGCCAGTTGATGCGCCAGCGCGCCGATGTGATGAAACGCATCGGGACGGTCAAACAGACCATCGTCGGACTGGCCAACCTTTTTGGCGATGAAGTGCTGAGCGAAGAACTGCTCGAACTGGTGGACCGCAAAAGCGGCGGACGCCAGCCCGGCTTCACCAAGGCCTGTCGCATGGTGTTGATGGAGGCGGCGCGTCCCCTGGGCGCCCGCGAGGTGTGCGAACACATTCAACAGCGCATTCCGCCGGTGCTGCTGCGCCACAAGGATCCGCTGGCTTCGGTCACCACCGTCCTCAACCGCCTGGTGGAATACGGCGAAGCGCGAACTGTAGTGCGGGAAAACGGGCGCCGGGCATGGCAGTGGGTTGCGGATCCTGGCGACAGCGGTTTCGGTCACACCCGCAGCAGCCTGCCCAGCGTGTAGACCGGGCGCCCTCGGCGGCTTCGGAGCGTAGGCAATTCCAGGCCTGGATCAAGCACGAAAATGTTAAGTGATGAAACCGCACACCGCACCGGCTGAAGCCGCCCTGCTTTCTGAACCCCGACGGCAACATTGAAGAGGCTGCGGGAGAACTCGCTAATGTCAGGCTCTCCGTGGAAGAGCGGCCCTTCAGGGCCGCGTAAGTCGTGAGTAATATGTGCGGGCTTTAGCCCCCGTGGTCGCTTCGTCTGGGCAAATTGATTTCCGCAGCCTCTGAAAGTCGTGCCCTTCCCGAAGATCAGATTCTCCCGAGAATTCTTTGTTCCGAATTTCTCCTTCCTAAAATCGGCGAAAACCCTGCCGAGCTGCGCTCGGCCAGGGCGGGTGAGGGCACCCGCCCCTACGTGGGCTGTTATCCGGGAAGCAGCATGCCTTTTTCCAGGTGACGGGTCACGTGCGCGTAGGAAGCCGCGTGCGGATCGTGGGTCACCATCACGATGGTCTTGTGAAAGTCTTCGTTCAGGCGCTTCAGGATTTCGAGCACCTCCGTCGCGGAATGGCTGTCCAGATCGCCGGTGGGTTCGTCGGCCAGCAGCAGCGTGGGATCGCTCACGATGGCGCGGGCAATGGCCACACGCTGTTCCTGTCCGCCGGAGAGCTGCTTGGGCAGATGGCCGACACGCTCTTCGAGGCCGACCAGTTTCAGCGCGGTCATCACGTGATCGCGGCGCTGCTGTGCGGAAAGCTTGGTCAGCAGCAACGGCAGCTCGACATTTTCAAATGCGGTGAGCACCGGAATCAGGTTGAAGGTCTGGAACACGTAGCCGATATGCTCATTGCGCCAGTGGGCGGATTGGGAGTCGCTGAAGCGGAAGATGTTCTCGCCCAGCACCAGCAGTTCGCCGGCGGTGGGCCGGTCGATGGCGGCAATCATATTCAGCAGGGTCGTCTTGCCCGAACCCGAAGGACCCATCAGGGCAAGAAATTCACCGCCGCCGATTTCGATGGAAACGTCGTCCAGCGCCTTGACCTCGAAGGCGTCGCGCTTGAAGACCTTGCTGACGTTGCGGGCCTGCACGACTTTAGTTTGGATTGCAGTGTGGGGAATGGTGGCTGCGCTCATGACTGTCCTTTGATCTTGATTTTGTCGCCGTCTTTCAAATCCTGCGGCCCCGAGGTGATGACATCCTCGCCGCCGTTGAGGCCTTGCACCAGCACGCCGTCGCTGCGCTGCGATTGAATCTTTACTTCCCGCGCCATGGCCTTGCCGTCAAAGGCCAGGAAGACGATCTTCTTGCCATCGCGGTCCTTGATCGCGGCGGTGGGCACGAAGACTCCCTGCGGCTGCGAACTCGTATGCTTGGTTTCGTCCGCCAGGAATTTGACCGTCGAGTTCATGTCGGGCCGCAGATATGAATCTGGTTTGAGGATCTGCACTTTCACCTGCACCGTCGCCTTGGCCCGGTTGGCCTGGGGCGAGATTTCGGCGATCACACCGTCGTACTTGCGGTCGGGATAGGCATCGGTGGTGACCACAGCTTTCTGTTTGGGCCCGAGCCGGGCAAAATCGTCCTGCGCGATATCGAGTTCCACTTGCAGGTCGTTGAGATCAGCCAGCGAGACCACCAGGCCCTGCGGGCCGCCTTCCGCCGTGCTGGCAAATCCCGAAGTCACCAACTCGCCCTTTTCGGCGGCGCGCTCGAGAATGGTTCCGGTCACCGGGGCGCGGATCACGGTTGCGTCGAGCAGGGACTTGGCATAGTCCGCCTGGCCCTGGGCCTGCTGCAGAGCGCCGCGGGCGCGGGCGATCTCCTCCGGGCGCGGGCCAATCTTGGCCAGCTGGAAACCTTGCTCCAGCGAATTCGCCCGCTGCTGGTCAGCCTCAAACTTGGCGGTGGCATCGTCGAGCGCCTGCTTTGAGAGCACGCCTTGGGTCACCAGGCCGCGGGTGCGCTCCAGCGTAATCTTGTCGTTGGCCACCGTGGCCCGGGCTTCATCGAGATTGTGCTGGGCCTGCTGAATTTCCTGGGGACGCGATCCGTTCTGCAGTTCCTCGAGATAGGCCCTGGCATTCGCAGCCGCGCCGCTGGCCTGATCGTACTGGGCGCGGAATTCGTCGTCTTCAAGGCGCACCAGGACCTGGCCCTCTTTGACTTTGTCGCCCTTTTCGACGCCAATCCATTTGACGCGCCCGGTCACTTTGGAGTTCAGGTTGATCTTGTGGTGAGCCACAATGTAGCCGCTGGCGGAGAGCACCACGCCGCCAACCTCGCTGCTCTGGGCCGAAGCGCGTACGACGGTCACTTCCGGAGCGTCATGCGAGAGCAGCCGGTAGGAGAGAGCGACCACTCCCAGAAGCACCAGTACCGCGATCCCGATAAGAATGTAACGGCGCGCCCAGGCCGGAGGATCGCCCTCGCCGCCGCTGCGCGCCGAGCGATCAATCCTCAGGCTGCGCAGATCTTCGTGTTTTGCATCAATCGGCATATTTTCGTCGTAGCGTCGGCTCTAAAGTAGCGCCGGCGTCCCGCCGGCTGTCCGGCGGGCGTCTCGCCCGCCGATCGCTACCCTAATCCCGCAGGGCGCTCAGTATATCGCGCCGCGAGGCGTGCCAGGCCGGCGCAAACCCGCCCACCACGCCCATGATGAGAGCGAACAAGACTGCAATCCCAACCACTGCGGGCGTCATCTGCAGGCTGAACACGACTTCGCTGAAGGTCACCTGATTCTGCGTTCCCGTGGTCATGCCGTTGAACGGCAACATCAGGATGATGCCCAGCGTCGCGCCCAGCAGGGACAGCAGCAGCGATTCCAGCATGAATGAAGTCAGAATGCTGGGCCGCGAAAATCCGATAACGCGCAGTGTGGCAATCTCGCGCCCGCGATACGCCACCGCCGCGTACATGGTATTGGCGGCGGCAAAGCAGGACCCCACCGCCATGATGAAGGCCACAATCCAGCCTACAAATTTGATCGGTCCTCCCGACTTGGTTTGCGAGGCGTAGTAGTCAGGTTCGAGCAGGCCATTGAGTTCCAGGCGCTGGTCGTCATTGGCGCGATTTTTCAGCGCCTGTGCCGCCGCCGGATCGGTCGCGCGCACCAGAACCGACGAATAAACCGTGCGCTCGAAATCGGTGACCAGCTGATTGACGTCGCCCCATATCTCGGAGTCATGCGCCGTGCCGCTGCCGTCAAAGATGCCGACGATCGGCCATTCGCCTTTGCCGATGTGCACCGAATCGCCGATGTTGGCATGCTCGAAGCGTTTGTTGATCGAACTGCTCACCACCACTTCCCGCTGTCCCGGGGTGAACCATCTGCCCTGGGTGATGTGGATCTGGGGCCGCATCTCGAGTCCCATGGGGGACATGAAGCGCGTGGTGACGTTAGTCTCGCCGGTTCCGCCCTTGCGCGGCAGCACCACCACCAGGATGTCTTCGCCCGAAACCAGGGGCTCGCCTTTGCTGTTCCGGGCGATGCCGGGCAGTTCTTTCAGGACCTGAAAAGCGTCGCGCGAGACTCCGCCGGCGGCCAGTTCCGAGTCCGAGCCCTTACGCAGCATCAGCACATTGAGGGGATCGCCGGTGGTGGCAAAAGCGCGGCCCAGGCCCGCCAGCAGCGCCATGATGAATACCGCGGTCGCCACCGTGAGCGCGATTCCGAGCGCGGTCATGATGGTGAGGCTCTTGCGCAGCCGTAGATTGCGTACGTTATAGCTGAGAGGGATTGCCATTTACGTTCCCTTCAAAATACCGGCTTGGGTTTCCTTAGTGTCCTTCGGTGGTTATCGCTTCTCACTCCGATGTGCCGCAAGCCGTCCACGATGTTGACCTTGGCCGCATGGTAGGACGGGATGAAAGAACTGGCGAATCCCACCAGGGCCGCTATCACCAGCGCCGCCAGGATGGTGACCGGAGTCACCTTCATGCCGGTGAACATTCCGCCCTGGCTGGCCATCGCGCTCACGATAAAGAAGCACAGCAATGAGCCCACCAGGCCTCCCACCAGGGACAGCGAAACCGCCTCGCCCACAAACAATCCCAGAATGCTGTTGCGGGTGAAGCCCAGGGTTTTCAGCACCGCGACTTCCCGGGTGCGCTCGCGAATCGACATCGCCATGGTATTGGCCGATACCAGGAGGATAGTGAAAACTACCGCCAGGCAGATGCTCATGATGAAGGCCTTGATGTTGCCCAGCATCCCGATGAAGCCCAGCTGGAAGGCATGCTCACTCTCAGTCTTGGTGGGCCGGTCAGCATTGCGGAAGGTCTCATCGATGGCTTGCGCCACCTTGGTGACATTCTGGGGAGAATCGGCCAGCACCGCGTAAAAACCTTCGTTGCCCTTGAGCTTGGGGAAGCCCTCGTCAATGTAGTCTTTATTAAAATAGATCGACTGCGTGGGGTCGGGCGGGGTGAAGATTCCCCGGATGGTCAGTTCCAGGTTCAGGGGGAAAATCTTCCCCGTAATATTCAGGCGATCGCCGACCTTCCAGCCAAATTTCTTTGCCAGGCCCACGTCCACGATGGCCCCGGCGCGATCATGCTGCCAGGCTTCAAGCTGGTCGGCGGGAATTTTGAATTCCGGATACACCTTCATCAATTCCTGGGGGTCGGTGCCGAACTGGGCGAAGAAATTCTCCGGCTTGTCGTCTTTGTACTGCCCGCCAAACCACTGCTGGTTCACCACTTCCTTGACGCCAGGAATAGCCTGGATCTTCTGCTTGTAGTAGCTGGGCAAGTTGAACACCAGCGACACCTTGTGGCGGACAATCAGGCGCTGCGCCGATTGTTCGCTGGGCTTGCTGTCATAAAAACTGCGCCAGATAGTGATCAGAAAGGTGAGCAGAAGCAGCGAACCGCCGATGCTGAGCACGGTGAGGACACTGCGGCGCTTGTTGCGGAAGGCGTTTTTGGTGACAAAACGAGTCAGGGTCATAGCGAACTCCGGGAGCCTGCAGGACGGGCGCGGCCAAAACCGCAGCCCGCATTCTATCAGGATAGACGCAAATTTTCGGCCTCCGTAACCGCGTCCTATCCTGAAATCACGAGAACCAGTCCTCTTAGATAAGTACAACGACACTGGGACTCATTAAGTTACGGCCCAGAGGGCGAAAATGTTTCATCCGGCGAGGGCCAGCGTCAGTCCACGCGCGAATGCTCTGTCTCCCTCTACCTGTTCGTCGAACGGCGGGCCGCAAAATCGACACGTCTGGTCTTTATTTTCCCGCCCTCCGTGCCAGGATGTGTCAAAACATTGCGGCACCGTGCGTTACTCGCCACCTTGTGGACGTTCCCGGTTGCCTGGGTGGGCCGAATGCACTAGCATGGCGCACGGCATTTGGGTCCACTCGCAACGGTGAAGGAGGAGTATGGGCGAAACCGCGGCGCACCTCACCCACAAAGCACTGACCGGGATAGACATAGCAATTATTGCGGTTTACTTCGTCGTCATATTCGCCATCGGTTTCTACTTCGCCCGCAAGGAACGCACCTCGACCGACTACTTCCTGGCCAGCCGCAACGTGGGCTGGTTCGCCATCGGGGCGTCGCTGTTCGTTTCGAATATCTCGACTGAGCACTTCATCGGGCTGGCCGGCTCCGGGGCCAGTTCGGGCCTGGCGGTGGGCTCGTTTGAATGGCTGGCCTGCCTGATCCTGCTGATTCTGGGCTGGGTGTTCGTCCCGTTTTACCTGCGCTCGAACGTCTTCACCATGCCGGAATTTCTGGAGCGGCGCTTCAGCCGGTCCTGCGCGGTGTATCTGGCGGGAATTTCCATCCTGGCCTATGTGTTCACCAAGATTTCAGTCCACCTCTATGCCGCTGCGATTGTGCTGGAGCGGGTAGTGGGCTGGAGCCCGCTGACCGCGGCTGTAATCCTCGTTATCGCCACCGGCATTTACACCATTGCCGGAGGACTGGCTGCGGTCATTTATACCGACCTGGTGCAGACCCTGATCCTGATTTTCGGCGCCGTTATCCTGACTGTGATTGGAATGCACGAAGTGGGAGGGTTTGCCGGCCTGCGCGCGGCCCTGCCCGCCAGCTACTTCCACATGGTCAAGCCCATGAGCGATCCCGACTTTCCCTGGACCGGCATTTTCTTTGGCGCACCCATTCTCGGCATCTGGTACTGGTGCACCGATCAGGTGATCGTGCAGCGCGTGCTCTCGGCCAAGGATGAAGGCCACGCCAAGGCGGCTACCATCTTTGCCGGCTTCCTCAAGATCCTGCCCGTGTTCATGCTGGTGCTGCCCGGACTGATTGCGGTCGCGCTCTATCGCGACCTGTTCAAGTTCGGGCCTCACGGCGAAGTGCTGAATGGCGACATCGCCTACCCCACGCTCATCATCAATCTGCTTCCGACCGGCCTGGTCGGCGTGATGATTGCCGCGCTGCTGGCGGCATTGATGGGAGCGATGAGTTCGGTCTTCAATTCGGCATCGACCCTGGTCACGCTCGACTTCTATAAGAAGATCAAGCCCGACGCGAGCGAAAAGCAGCTGGTCGGTTTCGGCCGCGTGATGACCGGCGTGATGGTGGTGCTCGGCCTGGCCTGGGTGCCGTTCATCCATCTGATCAGCAGCCAGCTCTATATTTACCTGCAGAGCGTGCAGGGCTATATCAGCCCGCCCATTGCGGCCTGCTTCATCCTGGGAATTCTGTGGCCGCGGCTGAACTCGCAGGGGGCGATCACGTCGCTGCTGACTGGTTTTGTCATGGGCGCAGCACGGTTCATTCTTGAGTTGATGGACCGCGCGGCCGGCGGCCACGCCTTCGACAATGCATTTCTGCGCGGCCTGGTGGACATGAATTTCCTGCACTACTCGATTCTCATGTTCGTGATCTGCTGCGTGGTGCTGATCGGAGTCAGCCTGGTGACGCCGGCGCCGGATCGCCAGAAACTGGCCGGCCTGACCTTCGCTACAGTTGGCGAGAAGATGGACGTCACCCCTGTGCTGAGCCACAAACCCGCGGCCGAGACCGCAGCCGAGCACCGGCTCAACGTCATATTCAGCCTGGCGCTGCTCGCCACCGTGATCGGACTCTGGTTCCATTTCCGGTGATGGGGATGGAGGGCGGGCGTCCCGCCCGTCCCGCCGCGCGGGGACGCCCGGCCTCCACGAAGTACGGAACTCCGAAATGGCACGCATCCGCAGTCTCAGGCCCAACGTCACCCGCGAAGAAGCAACCGAGCAGTTCACTGCCGGCGCGCTCGACTTCCTGCGCGACACTACCTTCGGCCCACTGCGCTCGGTGGCTGACTTCTACATTCCCTTCCGCCTCTTCCAGATCGAAATCCTGAACGGTGGCAAGCGCGACTTGCGCGTGTTTGGTCTGGACGCAGTGAACGGGTCGCTGGATCTTTATCACTTCGAGCAGTTGCCGGGCGAGCGCGAAGTGCTCTATACGGAGACACGCAACTGCTCCGAGCCGATGCTGGGGGAAGCCGAAGCGGAGCGGATTGTCATCGTCAAAGTGCAGCGCCTGCTCTTCACCACGGGATTCTTCCGGGTGCGCGATCTGCATATCTCCGCGGAGCCGGTAGCCGGTGAAATCTATGTGCCCTATTGGGTAGGATTTCGGGGCCGTGGAATGCGGGCGCGCCTGGCCGTGATTGATGCGGTGCGGCGCAAGCCGGAGGGGGCAAAGGTGCGGCAGTTATTGCGGGCCTGGCTGACCTCCATCCGCACCACGTAGAGGCAGGTGTCCTCACCTGCCTGGCGGAGCGCATCTCCGCTATCGCACCCACCCAATCTAAACCTCGACACCGAAGGTCGCCGGGCGGCCCTATCTTTGTGCGCGCGCTCGACTATGCCTGGGATCGTCAATTCAGACCGTGCTCGCTGGTACCCAGCGGAGCACACGCAACGCACGCAGCGTGTTCCACCGGCTCGGCTCGCCCACCGACTCATTGAACGGGAAGGCGAGCGCCTCGTCGTAGGCGTGATCGAGGAGCCATCGACCGTCGGCCTGCCGCCGGCTCTCGACGACCTGCAAGGCATCGCCGATGCGCGCATCGGGCTGGCCACCGGCGGCTCTGAGGTAGTCGAGCGCACGCAGGACGTCGTAGTGGTAGCGGGGCGGGAACGCGAATTTCAGAAACGCCGGATTCGCGACCTCGCCGGTCGAGCGCCGCCGGAACAGACCGCGCTCGAGCAGGTACTCCTCGCCTCGCCGTCTGGCCGCCGCGATCTTCGCCACGATCTCCGGCGCGGACCCAACCGCACGCTCGTACTCGAGCAACCCCTCCAGCACGCAGATCGTGGTGTGGAACGACGAGCGCGAGCTCTTCGGCGCTTCGCAGTTCCAACCGCCGTCATCGAGTTGCTCGCCGACGAGACGGCGCGCCAGGCTCTCCGACGGGCGCCCGAAGTAGGCGCCAAGCGCTAGCGTGCCCCCGTTGATGCATGGCTCCACCTCTCCTTCGAAGAACGGCTTGCTGCCGAACTCCTCGTCCCACCGGAAGCCCGCCTCGAGACGTGCCACCGCCGAGTCGACGGCAGGATCGGCGCGGTCGACGCCGGTCGCGCGCAGAAGTTGCATGGTGAAGAGGGTCGGCAACCAGTCGGGGTCGCCGTCCCGATGCCACGAGCCGTCCGCTCCCTGGCAGGCGAGAATTTCGGCGCCCACCCCTTCGCGCGGAACCCGGGCGCGCTCCGCGGCGACCGCCTCCGGGGAGGCGTCCGTGAGATCGCGCATCGCCTGCCAGCGGATGGCCGGGTCCGAATCGAGCAGCCAGTCGATAGTATCCACGGCAGCAACCACGGCGCGATATTAGCCGCCCTTGCCGCAATTCGTCCACCGGGTACAGACGAGGCGGCTAGACAAATTGTGAGTCAGTCGCAACGGCCGGAGTTGTCGTAACCATTTACAGGAGCTGACTTTCGCCCGTGGCATGGCCTGCTGCTTGCAGCGCGCCCCCCTCCCCCCGTCAACCCGTGGAAATTTTCCGTACGTCGGGGTACTATCTCAACCCTGTTCGGAAAGGAACGCGCAACATGATGCTAGGCATGTCCCTCGCGACATTTACCCTGGTGCATGTAATCATCAGTCTGATAGGGATCTTTTCTGGTTTCATCGTGCTGTTCGGGTTGCTCTCGGCGAAGCGCCTGAACGGCCTGACAACCCTCTTCCTGTTGACCACCGTTCTGACCAGCGTGACCGGGTTCGGGTTTCCTTTCGATCATCTCCTGCCCTCGCATAAAGTCGGCATCATCTCGCTGGTGGTGCTGGCGATTGCGATCCCGGCGCGCTACAGCTTCCACATGGCGGGCAAATGGCGCTGGATTTATGTGGTCACCGCCATGATTGCGCTGTATCTCAATGTTTTCGTGCTGGTGGTGCAGTCCTTCGAAAAGGTGCCGGCGCTGCACGCCATGGCTCCCACCCAATCGGAGCCGCCATTCCTGGTTGCGCAGCTGGTGGTGCTGGCGCTGTTTATTGTGCTCACCATTTTTGCGGTGAAGAAGTTCCATCCCGAGGCCGGCCGCACGGCTTAACCAGCGGATTCTGTGGCTGTTGCTGTTCGCGCCGCCCCACGCTTAGCCTGGCGTTCTGGCCAGCGGTTGGGCGGCGCAGCGCGCTCGGTCTCATTCCCGAAGCTATTTCGCCCGTCCCAAAACAGGTCTTCGATTTTGGAACTCGCTTACGCTCGCACGCCCGTTCCTGCTGGCTTTCAGAGGTTTACGGGATGCACAAGTGTGCATATGTGTGGCCAGCCAAATGCATTCCTGTCTTGTGAATCTGGCGACAGAAATCGAGATTCACAGGACCCATTGGAATGAAGCAGCAGAGCGCACGAACCGCAGCAGCAAGGCAGAGTGATGAAAGTAAGGGGTTGTTCTCACCCTCATGCCCGTCCATGGAGCGAATCAGGAGGCCGGCCAGCCGGACGAGCACAGTCTGGCGGAGGCTGATTCTGATATCGGTGCTCTGCCTGTGCGCCGGTATTTCGGCACATGCCACCGTAACCCTGGTGTCGATACAATCGCCCGGCGTCAGCGCCAGCCGGACCAGCCCGGTCAACTCCCCCGTCCACTTTGAGGCTACGGCCGAGAGTGACATGCACGTAACCGGATACGTGGTTTACGTCGATGACAAAAACGTCTATCAGGCCATGGGCTCGGCGCTCGATGCCTGGGTAATCCTGCCGCCCGACACTACTCATTTCGTTTACGTCAGGGCATGGGATGCCAGCGGCTCGTTCCTGACCAGTCCTGCTTACTGGATCAGAGTGACCGGGCTGGTCCCGCCGATTCCGCCTGCCAACGCAGTCCGCATCACGAATCTGGTCGCGCCCTCCCTGGATGCATCTTCTTCATGGACGGTTGACAACAAGCCTCACGTGGGCGGGCAGTGCAACCACGGGAGCATCGGAACCTTCGCCAACAGCTTTGACCCCAACACCAGGAACGCGCCCGACCTCGAGGATTTTGGTCAACACTGGCTGGTCAACAGCGAGTGCCAGTACGATGACAGTCTGTTTTACTGGAAGCATGTGCCCGGCGGGATTCCCGGGAGCACAAATTTCCTTTGGGACCTGTGGTTCTACATTCCAACCTCGACCGACGCAGCCACGGTGCAAGCCATCGAATTCGACCTGTTTCAAACCGTACGGTTCGACGATGGCGTTCGTGAATTCATGTTCGGCTCGCAGTGCCACTATCGCACTAACCAGTGGCAGCTCTGGCTGCCTCAAAACGGCGCCCTGGCCTGGGTCAACACGGGTCTTTCGCCGTGCCAGTTTCAGACCGGGGCCTGGCACCACATGACGTACTTTCTGCAGCGGGTGACCGCCAGCGGCTACCAGAAGGGCCCGGGCAGCGCTCAATCCCCTGGCGACACCAACACCCATTTGCGCTTCGGGACCCTCACCCTCGATGGCACCACCATGTATCTGGGCGCCCTCTCGAACTCCACGATTCCCCACCCGGCGTGGTCGCCGGTGCTGGGAGTGCAACACCAGCTGGACACGTCGGCCACGGGCGTGACCATTGAACAGTATGTGACGCGCGAAACGGTGACCGCATGGTAGGGCGAGCTCGGCGGCGATAGGCGGTGTCCTGATTCCGCCCACTCGGCAACGCCGGTACGCTGAACGGTGCGGATGCCCCGTCCTCGTCTCTCCCCGTCTTTTGGAGAGACAGGGCGGGTTCCTGGCGGTAGAGCCTTTAGAAAATCTTGAACCGCCAAGGACGCGAAGAAAAAGCCGCAAAGGACGCCAAGCAAACCAGCCGAAACCAGTTGCACTTGCCGAACGGCAGACTAGAACGGTTTCTTTTGCGGGTTCCTGGGGGCTAGCTTCGCCTGGGGAAGGCCTTGGTTTAGCACCAGGACATTGCCGATGTATCCGTCGGTGTGGGCGTAGATTCCCTGGATCATCAGGGCGTGGCCGACCAGCCGCAGGAATCGCTTCTGGCTATGCTGCAGGCGGTAGGCCGCGAACGACGTGGCCACCTGCAAGGCGCCCATGGTCGCTACGTAGCGGGCCGCGGAGGGATGCTGGCCCAGCAGGAATGCACTGCCTTGAGGGAATCCGGCTTCTTCGTAGCCCTCAGGGTGGGCCACGGTGGTATAGCCGTCCAGGACATTGGAAAGAGTGTAGGCGCCGACCTCAGTCCAGAATATCTTCTTGCTGAATACCTGCTCGGAACGCTTGGGAGCCGGGCTCAGAGTTGCGCTGGGCGCGTCGAAAGTTTGAGCTGACAGGCTGCCAGCCAGCAACAGCACCAGAGTCGTGATCAGCGCTCTCATATCGTCAGGCCATTGATTGCAACCTCCGTTCCAAGCCAAGTGCGACAAATACAGGACATGGCCGGACTGCGCCCGGGCGAGTGCGCAGGAAATTGCGCACGCGGCAGACGCCTGGCACTCTATCTGGTTTTTTGGGTTGGGAGGACATCGGCTCGGACCTCCACGGAAACCCAGGCTGGCGGCCGAATTCGGCCGGGGTAACGCTGCGATCCTACGGCGGTAACCCTGACCAGCAGAGGCTTCCGGATCGGTCTGTGGCCGGACTTCGCCCGGCTGGGCAGGTGAGGACACTTGCCCCTGCGCGGGTGCGGGTAGAGGGATGCGTGACCCGAATATCTTGCGGGATGGCATCCCTACGGCCCCGGAATGCTGCACGAAATGCCCAGGCGGCGGCGACGTGGAGGGAGACGAAGTCAACGGCGCCGGACAAGAGTGTCCCGACCGACACAACCAACACTACACAACAAAACCCACACAACTGAAATTCCCCAAGCTTCGAGCAGGCGTATGATTTCTTGTCTGGCCTCGCGGGAGCCCCTTGTTTTCCAGGACCACGTTCCGCGGCCAACCAGAGGTACGCATGCGGTGCTTTCTGCCCGTACCTGCCGTGATTATTGTAAGCGCGAGCCTGCTGGCACAGACTTCTCCGTCGGCTGCGAAACCAAGAGTGCCCCCTCCCGCTTGTATGGTGAGCGGCCGGGTGGTAACCGCCGTCGAAGGTAGCCCGTTGAAATCGTCCCGGGTCTTCCTGCTGCTGGAGCTTTCGGAGTCCACTAAGCGACAGATGTTTGCATCCACCACCGACAGCGACGGCCGTTTCCTTCTCAAGGACGTTCCTCCCGGCCGCTACCGGTTTGTCGCCTCCCGACCAGGCTTCGTGAACCAGCCGTACCAGGCCAAGGGAAGCGATGATGGAGCGTTGTTGTCGCTGAAGCCCGGAGAAAAGGTGGGCGATGTCCTGTTCCGCATGATCGCCTCCGGGGTCATCACGGGGCGCGTGATAAATGATGAAGGTGAAGGGGTAGTGCACGCCCAGGTGATGGCTCTGCGCGCGCCCAGCGAGGATGAAATAGAAGACCAGGGCGCGATGAATCCCCGGCAGCCCGGGGTGAGGCCCGAATTGTGGCCGGTGGCCTCGGTCCAGACCGACGATCGCGGCCAGTATCGCATTTTCGGACTCAAGCCGGGCAACTACTACATAAGAGCGGAGAACTCATTTGATCCCGATAACAACATCCGGGTAGACGAGAGTTTTTGGGTGGAGCAGATCGAAGGCAGCGAATACGCGCCGGCGTACTACCCTGGAGTAACCCAATCCAGTCAGGCCCAGGTGGTTCCTGTCAAAGCCGGCGATGAAGTGCAGGCCGACGTGCCTTTGCAACGAACCAAAACCGCTGAAATTGCCGGACACGTCATTGGTCGGAATGGTCCTACCAAGGGTGTATGGGTGGAGTTGATGCAGCGCGGAGCGGACATTTCTGGCTCCGATCGGCACGATACGACCGATGAGACAGGCGCCTTCCGGTTTAAGGGCGTACCTCCTGGAAATTATGTAATCTCTGCCTACACCAGCGAGGAAGGTGACCACGTTTATCAGCCCCGGGGTGAACAGAAGATCGAAGTGAATGGCGAGAACATCGATTCTCTTACGATCTCAATCGGCCGCGGAACCAATCTTCCGGGCCGGATCACGGTGGACGGAATGGGTTCACCCGCCTGGGACAGGATTCGCATTAACTTGTCGGGAATCGAGGGTGACTCATTCGGTGGACAGGGTGATGTAAAGAAGGACGGAACTTTCGAGCTCAAATCAGTCAACGACGGGGACTATGCGTTCATGGTCTGGGGGTTGGAGACCGGCTGGTATGTGAAGTCGGCGCGACTGGGAGCCCAGGATCTCCTTGAGAAGGGATTGCAACTGGAGGCAGGCAACACGGGTGGCAGACTCGAGGTCGTGGTCAGTTCAGCGAGCGCGCAATTGGAAGGTTCAGTGAGCCAACACGATGGACCGGTCATCGGGGCGCGCGTTTGGATCGCGCCCGAACCCGAGACGCCCTACAATCGATCTCGTTCGCACAGCGAGAAGACAGACCAGAGGGGCCATTTCGTCGTGACTGGACTCGCGCCGGGCACGTATCGACTGCGCGCACGGTACTCGGCGGCGCCAGGAAAAACTCTTCGCTCCGACCCGCAAACCGTAACCTTGTCCGAGCGCGATCACAAGACGTTGCAGCTGACCATCGTCGAGCCTCCAGGCGACTAGCCCCGCCATCGAGCATACGAAAAGGGGTTAGTTTCGAAGGTTCATTCGTGGACCTTCGCAGCCGTGTGGTTAGCGGTCGAAAACTGAGTCACTTCCAAAACCCAGGGGGCACCAAATCCCACCCTTCAAAAAGCGAAGGATGGGGCAGCCTTAATTTTTCGGCACGCGAAGGGCGCACGTTACCTGGTGGTATACCCGTGCAGTCCCAGACGACGCCGTCGGCATCACCCTGGCCTACTTGCTTTTCAGTTCGACGACGATCACATCCATTCCCTTGTCGCCCATGTTCTCCGGCAGGTGCGTGGTGGCCGCGTCGTATTGCGTGTCTCCCGCCTTCACGTTAAAGGCCTGGGTCTTGCCATCGGGAAAACTGAACTGCCCCTTGGCGTTGGTAAGGAAGACCGCCACCGTAGCCGGATGGCTGTGCATCACCGACTTTTCGTGCGGGCCGTAGTGCACTTTCAGAATCCGTACCTGATCGTTTTCACTTACTACCGTGTAGTGCTTGGGATCGGTCTTCACCGCGTCCTGGGCTGAGAGCATGGGGACGAGACAAACGCACACCGCTGCCACACAAAGCGCGAGCCGCTTTCGCATTGTTGAACTCCTTTTTTAGGGGGAAGTGATGAGAAGCGGCCCAACCCTACTCCGCGATCGCACCAATGTCAATCCAGCGCTCTTTCTTGCGTAGCATCCTGGTTGGTTCGGACAGTTCAAACTGTGCGCCTCAGTTTGCGAACTTTGCGGCTTTTCTTGGCGTCCTTTGCGGTAAAGGGTTTGACCTCGCCTGAATCATGGAAAGTTTTTAACCGCCAAGGACGCAAAGAAAGGCCCGCCAAGGACGCAAAGAAAGAATGTGAGTCGGCAACCTTGGATTCGTTTGAGTTCTGCCTCGAGATTCGAAATTCGCCAAGCGGTGACACTCTGGCGAACTCGATTCCTGAGAGCTTCTGCAGGTTGGGCGGAGACGCCAACCGACAGCCGGCGGGACGCCGGCGCTACCAGAACCTCTGTATTTTTCGGGTACCTTCGTAACTCCCATCCTGGATTGAGCCGCGATATTCTAGTGGCACCTTTCCCCCAAGGGTGACCTCTGGCGTCTTTCCAGAAGACTGCCTTTTCATTGATGTACCGGGGCTCAGGGAGCAATGGCCAATAAGATCGGACGTTTCGAGATACTCAGCGAAATTACGCACTCCGAGATTGGCGCGGTCTATAAGGCCGCCGATGCGGAGAGCGGGCAGACGATCGCCCTGAAGACCATCCAGTTGAACATGCTGGCGGAACAGGCCGACACGCTGATGCAGTACATACTGCAGGAAGCCGCCGGTACTTCTCCGCTCAGCAGTCACAACATCGCGCAGCTTTTCGGCGTCGAACAAGTCGATACCCAGTGTTGCGCCGCCATGGAGTATGTGCAGGGCAACAGCATCGGAACCATGCTGGCCCGCAAAGAAGGTTTTTCCATCTGGGACCTGCAAGACATCGTGCGCCAGACCTGCCAGGGGTTGGACCATGCGCACTCGCACAACGTCGTGCACTACAGCCTGGAGCCGGCCAAGATCATGGTCACATGGGACGGCACAGTCAAGGTGCTGAGCTTCGGAGTTTCCTGCATGGGAGCGTTTACCTGTCAGGCTTCGGGTAAGGCGCCAGAGGTTCTGCACTACGTTTCACCGGAGCAACTGCGGGGCGATCCGGTGGACGGCCGTTCCAACATCTTCAGCCTGGGCGCGATCCTGTACGAGATGGCGACCGAGGCGAAAGCTTTTCCCGGAGACGACGCGGACCAGGTGCGGCAGGCGATTGTGGAATCCACGCCCCCGGCCCCGATCGAGGTCAACCGCAAGATTCATCCGGTGCTGAGCGAAGTCATCATGAAGGCGCTGTCCAAGGCAGCGGAAGATCGTTTTCAGAGTGGGCAGGAACTGGTCAACGAACTGGAGCGCTGCAAGGAAAGTACGGCCAAGGTGGCCGCCAAAAAATCGGCGCAACCCGCCCAGGGATTGAACGCGCCGGCGCAAAGCGCAGCCACCCCCGCCCCGGAGGATTCCAAGTCCGTCACCGCCAAGGCGCGGCCTTCTTCTGCGCCTTCCGCACCAGCGCAACCGGCCAAGGCAGAGGTTGCGCCGGCTACGGCAAAAGCAGCCGCCGCGGCCGCGGGATGGGAAAGCGCGGGCGTCGCTTCCACAGTCGAGCCGGCGAAGCCGGCCAAGGCCGCCTCAAGCCCGCCAAAAGCGACCGGGCAAAACGCGTTCCAGGAACGCGCCAGCGCCGTGGCCGAGACGGTTGAGCCTGCATCCGAGACACCCGCGTTCCAGGTTGATCCGTCGATGGCGGAAGAAGCCAAGAACGCTGCGCGCGGTCCCAGCTTTTCCGAAATGACCGAACTGCCGCCGCTGAAAGAAGTGTACATAGCGCCGCCTCCGCCTCCAGCAGCGGTCGAGACGGAACCCGAGCCGGCAGTGTCTTCACTTCGGGCTCAGCCCGAGAAACCCAGGGTGCAGCCGCGGGAAGTGGCGCGCAAGGCGGTAAAGGAAATCAAGAAGACCCCGCCTAAACTGTTCCTGTATTCGATCGCTGGCGCGGTCGCCGTCATTCTGCTGGTGGTGGGATTCATCGCCTTCCGCATCCATTCCGAAAATTCCGAGGACGAAGGTTCAGCGGCAGCGCCGGCCGCGACCGCGCCCGTGGCCAGCCTCGAAGCCTGCGTGGAACCCGGCTCAGCCGCCCGTGACGGCCGCCACACCGGTCCAGCCGGAACAGGTTACAGTGGGCCAGGAAGCGCCCGCGGTCTCGGTGGTTCCCAGGTATGGCAAGAACAAGAAGAAGGCCAAAGCACAGCCGGTTGCTTCTGCCACCGTGATTCCCGGTCAACTCAACATCAATTCCACCCCGGAAGGCGCGGAAGTTCGCATCGACGGACGGAGCGATCCCAGCTGGGTCACGCCTTTCAATCTGGCCGGACTGTCGCCAGGGCAGCATAGCGTCACCGTTGCTCGCGCCGGATATGCACCCGAGAGCCGCACCATCGATGTAGCTTCCGGCAGCAAATTATTTCTGGTGATCCAGCTGGCGCAGATTACGGCCGCGGTTGCGATCAGCAGCCAGCCTGCGGGAGCGCAGATTTTTATCGACGGCAAAGATACCGGGCGCGTGACTCCGGCGCAGCTCTCCGTGGACAAGCCGGGCGCGCATACTTTCCTGGTCAGGAAGCAGGGCTTCCTCGAGCAAAGCTCCAGCGCCAACCTGCAAGCCGGCCAGGTCTTCCATTTCGCGCCCACGCTCAAGAACTCTGGGCTCAACCGATGAGATCAAGATCGGCGGACGATTCAAGAAGCTGTTCGGCGGCGGAGACACCGCGGGCATGGGTGCGGTAAACATCAAGACCCAGCCCAAGGGCGCACAGGTCGCGGTCAACAACCGTATTGTGGACAAGCCGTCTCCGGTGGACTTCTATCTCAACCCCGGCACTTACGTGATTGACATCACCATGTCGGGATTCAAGCCGCTCCATCGCGTGATCGACGTAGAGAAGGGCGGCAAGGTCGCGATTGACGAGAGTCTGGACCGGCAGTGAAGGGCAGCGATTGGCATTTGGCACTTGGCATTTAGCACTTGGCATTTAGCATTTGGCATTTAGCATTTGGCATTTAGCACATAAGTTCAGCGCAACCCGAAGATTCCTTACGTCATCGCGCGAGTCCGAAAACCGTAATGCCAAACTCAAAAGTTCGATAGTCACGAATGGGCATAAAAAGAGGCCGCCATTTTCACGGCGGCCTTTTTCTCTTAGGCTTTGGCTAAATGCCAAGTGCCAATTGCTAAGTGCGGCTTCTCAGTATCCCCAGCCTCTGCCTCCGCGATAGCTCGACTGATACCCCGCCGCGTAGCCGCTGCTGTATTGCGAGCGGTAGTAGTTCTTGTCGCCGAACGAACTGTTGTATCCGTGCGTCCGGTTTCCGTACTCGTTGCGAGGATTGGGGTTGAACGGTTTGTTCTGGGCCATGTCACGGCGGGCCATGTAGCTGCCGTCCTGATAGCCGAAGTTGTAGCCGCCATTCCCGCCGCGGCCGTAGCCGCCGCCGTTAGGGTAACCATAGCCACCGCCGCTAGGGTAGCCGTAGCCACCGCCGCTGCTAGGGTAACCGTAGCCGCCGCCGGGATAGCCGTACCCGCCACTGGGATAGCCGCGAGGGTAGCGGTTGTAAATCTGGCCGCCGCCGTAGTAGCCGTCGTTACGACGGTGGTCACGTTCCCATCGGTCGTGATCGCGGTCACGGTCGTGCCCCCAGTTGCCCCGGTTGTTATTATTTCGATTGCGGTCGCGATCGCGGTCGCGATCGCGGTCATGATCGCGATCACGATCGCCATGCTTGTCCCAGCGTTCGTTCGTGTTCTTATACTGATCGTGGTCGCGGGCCAAGGCGAGACCGCTGAACATCAAGGTCATCGCGACTGCCAGGGCTGCCATTTTCATGCTGCGCATAGTTCCTCCCACCCGGCGCCGTCGTTCGCAGGGCTTGATTGCAATCACGCCTGCCCTCGAAACGACTCCTGGGACCGGTTTGCTAGAAGTTCGGATGCCGAAGCAAATTAAATCGGCTGTACCATGGAGCATATTTTTTTGAAGCTTAAGCGAACCTTAAATCTAAGCTGTGCAATCACTTGGGAGTGATAGACTGAGCACGTTTGAGGGCGAAGGAGAGGCGATCATTTATGCCAATTGAGCGGGTCGGAGTGATCGGTGCCGGAACCATGGGCAACGGCATTGCCCACGTGTTCGCGCGCAGTGGATACCGCGTGACCCTGTGCGATGTGGAACAGAAATTCCTGGACCGCGGCCTCGAAACCATCGGCAAGAACCTCGACCGTGAGCTGGTCAAGGGCAAGATCACGGCCGCGGACAAAGCGGCGGCGCTGAAGCGGATCGTGCCCGTGCTCGGCCGCGCTGAACTTGCGGCCTGCGACTTCGTGATCGAAGCTGCCACGGAGAAATTCGAGATCAAGGCGGAAATCTTTCGTGACCTCGACCAGATCTGCCGCCCGGAGATAATCCTGGCTTCGAATACATCGTCGATTTCGATCACCCGGCTGGGGGCGGTGACCCGGCGTCCGGCAAAAATTATCGGAATGCATTTCTTTAATCCGGTGCCGGTGATGAAACTGGCGGAAGTGATTCGCGGGCTGGCCACTTCGCAGGAAACTTTTGCGACGGTGCGCGATCTGGCGTTGCAACTCGACAAGACGCCCATCGAAGTGAACGATGCGCCCGGATTTGTTTCAAATCGGGTGCTGATGCCGCTGCTGAATGAAGCCATGTACGCGGTGATGGAAGGCGTGGCCACTCCGGAAGCGGTCGATGAAGTGTTCAAGCTGGGCATGGCGCATCCCATGGGCCCGCTGACCCTGGCGGATTTCATCGGTCTCGACGTCTGTCTCGACATCATGCGCGTGCTGCAGGACGGCCTGGGCGATCCCAAGTACCGTCCGTGTCCGCTGCTGATCAAGATGGTGGACGCAGGTTGGCTGGGGAAGAAAAGCGGAAGAGGCTTCTACAAATACTAGGGTCATGATGGAGGACGGGCTCCCCCGCCCGTCGGGCACGAGACGCGAAGAGATGGGCGGGACCCCCGTCCTCCAGTTCGACAATTTTAGAATGGCGAAAAAGAGCGATCGCGGAATCTACATTCTCGGCGCCGTGCTCGGCGTGTGTGCTGGTGTTCTCGATGTAAAGGTTGGCGACTTGCTGCTGACCGCGCTCTTCGTGCTGATGGCAACCATGCTGCTGGGCGCGCTTCGTCCACATCGTCCCTGGCGATGGACGCTGACCGTGGCCGTCTTCGTCCCGCTCGTCCAGCTTGCCGCCTTTGCGCTGTTGACCGAAAAACCCTATCGCGCCCAGATCTACGAGTCGTTTCTTGGCTTCCTGACTGGAATTGCCGGGGCGTATGGCGGAGCGACGGCCCGGAGAGGGATGGCGGCATTGTTCGATCAGTAGGGCAGAGGTCAGTTGGTTGGAATTCAGATGATCAGATATCAGTTCTCGGTTCTCAGTCTAGTGAAAGAGTCGGTTGTCTGCCTCATCCCATTAGTTACTCGCGTTTCCACAGGCGGCGCGAGTATTCTTCGGAGATGGGAGTTTCGGTTTCGGTGCTGGCCAGCGGCAGCCGGGGAAACAGTACGATCGTTTCCAGTTCGCGCACCAGAATTCTGGTGGATGCGGGAATTTCCTGCCGCGAGACGGTCAAGCGCATGCGGGCGCAGGGCGAGGACCCGCGAACTCTTTCCGCCATCCTGATTACGCACGAGCACTCCGACCACGTTTACGGGCTGGCGGTGCTGGCGAGAAAATTCCAGGTACCGGTATTCATGACCGGCGCTACTCACCAGGCCTGGGCGACGGTCGCTGCGCGACGAGGCGGGTGAACTGCCGCAACTGGCGCGGCTGGAAATTTTTTCCGCGGGCCGCGGCTTTCAGGTGGGCGATATTTCGATCACTCCATTCACCATTCCGCACGATGCCGCCGATCCCGTGGGAGTGACATTGCGCGCCGACGGCATCAAGGTGGGAATCGCGACTGACCTGGGATACATGCCGCCCAATGTGTGCGACCAGCTGCGCGGTTGCGACGTGCTGGTCATTGAATCCAATCACGATCTGGAGATGTTGCGGGGCGGGCCCTATCCCTGGTCGGTCAAGCAGCGGGTGGGAAGCCCGACCGGACACCTGTCGAATGACAAACTCGCGAAATTCTTATGCACCGAATACGATGGAAACGCATCATACATAGTGCTGGCGCATCTATCTGAGCTCAACAACCATCCCGAGCTCGCACGAGTGACAGCGGAAAAGGCCTTGGGGCGACGCCGGACATTGCTGCACAACCGGGTGATGCTGGCACAACAATCGCAGCCGATGGAAGCGATCCAGCTGTAGTCTCGTATGAGTGAGTGCGTTGATCCTATTGTAGGTAAAATTCTGGCGGGCTGGCGCTACGACATCTCCGGCCTGGCGCCGGAGATGCGCGAAGACTACGAAGACCACTTTGACGGCTGCGCCCACTGCCGTTACCGCCAGCGCCTTCACCGCAATATCGACCTCGCCCTGATTGGTCTGGCATCGGTTTCGGCTGCGGTCTTCCTCATGGCTTTTGGCGTGATCCTCCATCTCAATCCCCGGCATGCCTTCTGGCTGGAACTGGCCGCGCTGGTGGGATTCGCTCTTTCCGCTTTGATCTGGCTCGGCGTTGCCGTGGCGACGCCCGCGCCTATGGCCGTAGTCGATGCCGCCAAGCTGGGAGCGCGCCGCGTACACGATCGCCTGCCGGCGGAAATCCGCGAACGCCTGCCGGAAGAATTCCGCCTGAAAATTACCGGGTCGTAAATGAACCGTGTGGGGACGGGTCTCTGACCCGTCCAGGCCGAGCAACGCTCGGCAGTGCTTTGTTCCCCATTGCGCCTTCCGGCACATCAAAATTATTTCTTCGTCTGCAAGCGCCGCACTGGGACAGAATCCAAGTTATGGACAGTTCGCTCAAACTCCTCCGGACCGTTCGTTTGTTCCTGCTCGTGACCATTGCGCTCTATGCGGCGATTGCTGAGCGCTTCGGACCTGCTCCGAAAGCACAAGCTCCCCTCGTCTTTTACGCGATCACGGCTGTCGCGATCAGTCTGATCGCAACCATGTTTGCAATACGGCGCGGCAGACTGGCGAAATTGGAAAGAGTTCTGTCTTCCCATCAGGAAGACACTGTTGCCCTCAATCCCTGGCGGGCGACCTACCTCCTGATCTTCATGGCCTGTGAAGCGATAGCGCTCTATGGCCTGGTTCTGCGGTTCCTGGGGTTTACCTTCATGCAGGTGACTCCGTTTTACATAGCGGGTTTCGTGCTGATGCTCTATTTCGCCCCGCACCGTCCTTCCAATGCGATAGGCTAGAAGCATGTCCATCACTGGTCCTGACGACCTGGCCGGCATGCGTGCCGCGGGCGCCATTGTGCGCCGCATGCTCGACGCCATGAAGCGGGCAGTGCGTCCCGGCATCACTACTGCTGAACTTGATGAAGTGGGCGCTGCGGTCATGCGCGAGCACGGCGCGCAATCCGCTCCGCAACTGGTCTACAAGTTTCCTGGAGTAAATTGCATCAGCCTGAACGACGAAGCGGTGCACGGTATTCCCGGAGAGCGAGCGGTCGAAGCCGGCGACCTGGTCAAGCTCGACGTCACCATCGAGAAAGATGGTTTCATGGCCGATGCCGCCGAGACAGTTGCGGTGGGCGAGGTTTCCGCGGAGAGCCGGCTCTTGATTGCGTGTGCCGAGCGCGCCTTTACCAAGGCCATGCTGGTGGCCCGCGCCGGATTCCGCGTATTCGAGATTGGCCGCGTGGTCGAACGCGAAGTGCGGCGCTGCGGTTTCTCCGTGATTCGCGATCTGGGTGGACACGGCATCGGCCGCACCATCCACGAAGAGCCTCGCGTGCCCAACTATGCCGATCCCGAAGCCAGCCAGATTCTGACCGAAGGCCTGGTAATCACGGTCGAGCCCATCATTGCCGCGGGATCGGGACGCGCCGTTGTGGCCAGCGATGGTTGGACAGTCCGCACCGCCGACCGCAGAGCATCGGCACACTTCGAGCACACCCTGGTGATCACCAAGGGCGAGCCCATCCTGTTGACTGCGAACTAAGTCCCCGAAAAACCAGTGCTCGGTTCACGGGACCGCCCTCGGAACCTGCGTGGTCTGCGGTGGTCCGAAGTTGATCGCCGATTGCTACAATCCCAGCGGTGTCTATTTCGTTTCAGATCGACGCTACTTCCGGCCCTGCCCGCGCCGGCCGGCTGACCACGCCCCACGGCGTCATCGAGACGCCGGTGTTCATGCCGGTCGGGACCGTAGCTTCAGTCAAAGGGGTTTCGCAGGACATTCTGGAGGAACTCGGCGTACAAATCCTTCTGGGGAATACCTACCATCTTTATCTGCGGCCCGGAGTGGAGCAAGTGCGCCAGCTTGGCGGCCTGCATCGTTTCATGGCCTGGCCGCGCGCGATTCTCACCGACTCTGGCGGCTTCCAGGTTTTCAGCCTGAACGAACTGCGCAAGGTGAACGAGGAAGGAGTGACCTTTCGCTCGCATCTCGACGGCTCATCGCATTTCTTCAGCCCGGAAAGCGCCATGGAGGCCCAGATCGGCCTGGGCGCGGACATCATCATGGCGTTTGACGAATGCACCGAGTATCCGGCGGATGGGGAGCGGGCGCGGCAGTCGATGGAATTGACGCTGCGCTGGGCGGCGCGCAGCAAGAAATATTTTGAGGGGCATAAACACGAAGTTCCGTGGAGCGATGATCACGTAGGGGCGGACGCCCTCGTCCGCCCAGCCGAGCGCAGTCTCGGCAGGCCTGGACTCGACGGACTCGGAGAAGCCTTGGCAGACTGGATCCGCCAACCTCGGCGAGCTTGCGCTCGCCCGCCCGGACGAGGGCGTCCGGGCCTACGCGGGTCGAGGCGACGCAGGCGCTTTTCGGCATCGTGCAGGGCGGCATGGATGCTGCGCTGCGCAAGGAATCGGCCGAGCGCACCATCGAGATTGGCTTTCCCGGCTACGCCATCGGGGGCTTGAGCGTGGGCGAGCCGCGCGCTCTTACTCGCGAGATCGTGGAAGCTACGCTCGAGCATCTGCCCGCACGACCAGCCGCGCTATCTGATGGGGGTGGGCACGCCGGAGGAGATTGTCGAATATGCCAATCTGGGAATCGACATGATGGACTGCGTTTTGCCGACCCGGGCGGCGCGCCACGGCTTGTTGTTTACTTCGCAGGGCAGGATTTCCATCAAACAGGCCAGATTCGCGGCCGATGAGGGCCCGCTGGACCCGAATTGCGGCTGCCGGGTGTGCCGGCGCTACTCCCGCGCCTATCTGCGGACATCTTTATGCCGCCAACGAGGTTTTGGCCCAGGTCCTGAATACTGTCCACAACCTGAGCTTCTACCTTGACACCATGCGGTCGGTGCGTCATTCTATTGCGCTTGGGAATAGGGCCCAACTTCTTTCTGGGGATCGGTCCGGAGTAAAACCATGAGTCCGGCATCTCCAGTGCATGCCTGAAGTAAAAGAATCTCCGGCCTGAGGAAGTGAGAAATCCTGCGGTAAAATGCACAGGGCCAGGACGCGCCAGGGGGCGAAGTCCTGATCTATTGGGGTGGAAGCTGACGTCGGTGGTAGCGCTATGAGCATCGCAAACTTACTGGCGCTACAAACCATTGGATCAGGGGGCTGGCTGGGGTTTGCTCCACTGATCTTCATCTTTGCCATCTTTTATTTTCTTCTGATCATGCCGCAGCAGCGCCGCCAGAAAAAGTGGCAGCAGATGCTGAACGATCTGAAGACCGGGGACAAGGTGGTCACCAGCGGTGGATTGCGCGGGACCGTCATCGCGCTGCGCGATGACTACATTCAACTGCGTGTCCCGCCGGACAATTTACGCATCGAAGTGACCCGGGCCTCGGTGGCATCGGTGGTTGCTCCGGAGGACAAGAACAACAAGGCAGCATAAGGTAGTGCCGCCTTCCCGGCTGTACTGAGGGCGTCCCGCCCTCAGAGTCGGGGGCAGGATGCCCCCGAGCCAGCCGGCAGGATGCCGGCGCTACAAAAAGAAATCGTCAGGCCATGAATAAGACTCTAGGTTGGAAGCTCGGACTCAGCGTTGGCATCCTGCTGCTGTTCCTGTTTGGTATCTTCGGAATTCCGAAGGACTTCTCGGGCAGCGGACTGCTGGCGGCGATCACACAACGCATTCATCTGGGACTCGATCTCAAGGGTGGCACCCACCTGATTCTGCAGGTGCAGGTCAATGACGCGGTAAACGGCGATTCGGACCGCGCCGTGGAGCGGCTCAAGGAAGACCTGCGCACCCACAAGATCAATTACACCGAGATCAGCAAGCCGGATCCGGTCGGCCATCCCGACCAGATCGTGCTCAAGGGCGTGCCCCCGGAGGCCACCTCGGATTTGCGCTCGGTGGTGAGCGAACGGCTGCCCGAATATGACCTCAACTCGGGCGCGGAAAATACATGGACATTTTCCATGAAGCCGCAGGCCCTGGCCGAGCTGAAGAACCGCGCCGTGACTTTGGCGATTGAGACCATCCGCAACCGCATTGACCAGCTGGGCGTGACCGAGCCTGTCATTCAGGAGCACGGTCTGGGCCAGTATCAGATTCTGGTACAGCTCCCGGGAGTGGACGATCCCGGCCGGGTGAAGGAAATCATGCAGTCCACCGCCATGCTTGAAATCAAGCAGGTGCTGGGCGGGCCCTATTCCAGCGAGCAGGACGCTTTGCAGCAACATAACGGCGTGTTGCCTCCGGATTCGATGTTGCTGCGGGGAACCAGCATCGGCGGCCGGACCGGCGAGGACGCCGGCGAGGAGTATTACCTGGTGACGCGCAGCTCGGCGGTGGCCGGAGCGGACTTGCGCTCGGGTGGGGCCACCGTGGGGCGCGACAGCAATACCAATTCGCCTGACGTGGGTTTCGTTCTGACCAATGAGGGCGGACGAAAGTTTGCCGCATTCACCGGCTCGCACGTCGGCGACAAGCTGGCGGTGGTGCTGGACAACCGGGTGCGGGAAGTGGCCACCATTAACGAACAGATCCGCGATCAGGGACGCATCAGCGGCGGCGGAATGACTGACCAGAACGCCAAGGACCTGGCCCTGGTGCTGAATTCAGGCGCGCTGCCGGCCGGCATCAAGTATCTGGAAGAGCGCACGGTGGGTCCGTCGCTGGGATCGGATTCGATCCGGGCAGGAGTCCGGGCCGCGATTATAGGCATGATCGCGGTGCTGGTCTTCATGCTGGTGTACTATCGCGGCGCCGGCCTGAACGCTGACCTGGCGCTGATTCTGAACCTGATCATTCTGCTGGGCTTCATGGGATACTTTGGGGCCACTCTGACCCTGCCGGGAATTGCCGGCGTCATCCTGACGGTGGGCATGGGCGTGGACTCGAATGTGCTGATTTTTGAGCGCATCCGGGAGGAGCTGCGGAACGGGAAGACGCGCGCCGTCGGCGGTGGAACAGGGCTTTGCGCATGCCTGGATCACGATCGTCGATACCCACGTGACCACCATCGTTTCGGCCGCCATCCTGTTCATGTTCGGCACCGGCCCGGTCAAAGGATTCGCGGTCACGCTGACCTTTGGCCTGCTGGCCAACCTGTTTACCGCGGTATTTGTCTCGCGCATGATTTTTGACTGGCTTTTGAGCCGCCACCAGCGCGGCGAGGCTTTGAGTATTTGAGGCCGTAGTTGAACGAGTTTCTTTGCGCTCTTCGCAAAGGTGAAGAACAGATCAAGTAGCGAAAAGAGGGGTTTGACGACAGCGTGGAATTTTTTCGAAATCCAAACATAGACTTTCTGGGCAAGAAGTGGTATTTTCTCGCCTTTTCGCTGCTGTTCAGTGTGGCGGGCGTATTTTCCATGCTGTTCTGGCATGGAGTGCCGCTGGGCGTTGACTTCCGGGGCGGGACCCTGGTTTATGTGAAGTTTTCCCACCCGCCCAATGACAATGCCATCCGCGAGGCATTGCGAAAGGTGGGTTTGACGCAGGCGAAGATACAGCGCCTGGGCGCGGTCGCGAACAACGAAGTGCTGATCGATCTCGACGTGCGGGAGACCAGCGAGAAGGCGCTCGATCAGGGCAAAATTCAGATCATCAATGCGCTGGAGACCAATGCTCCGGCGGGCAAGCTGGACCTGAACAACAGCAGTTCTTTGACAATCGCCAATTATTTGCTGGAAAAGGACCCGCTGCGGGCCGGCACCGATGCCAGCCAGCGCTACGCCGCGGCGGCCAGGGCCATCGTTGATTATCGCGACAAGACCCGGGGCGGAGTTCTGAGCTCGTTCGATGAACTGAAGAGCGCGACCGACCCCGCGGTGGTCGCGGCCCTGCAGGACGGGTTCTTTCTTTCCGATTTCGGGGTTTACCAGGTGGAGATCGTCGGGCCGCAGGTGGGCGAACAGTTGAAAGGTCAGGCCATGCGGGCGGTCGCTTTTTCGCTGCTCGGGATGCTGGTTTATCTGGCTTTCCGCTTCGAGTGGATTTACGGCGTGGCGGCGGTGATCACCGTGTTTCACGATACCCTGATCACGGTGGGCGCCTTCTCCCTGGCCAACAAGGAAATCTCGCTGACCGTGATCGCGGCCATCCTGACCCTGATTGGTTATTCGAATAATGACACCATCGTCATCTTTGACCGCATCAGAGAGAACCTGAAGTTGATGCGGCGGGAGAAGTTGTCAGAAATCGTAAACCGGAGTATTAATCAAACGCTGAGCCGGACGATCCTGACCGCGGGTTTGACGTTTCTGACGGTTTTGGCGCTCTACCTGTTCGGGGGAGAGGTGCTGCATGGCTTCTCTTTCGCCCTGGTGATCGGAATTCTGATCGGAACTTATTCCTCGATCGCGATTGCCGCGCCGATTCTGGTCGCCTACCAGGACTGGCGGTCGAACCGGGGAAGGCCGGTGGCAGTCATAGCCGGCAAGAGCAAGGCGGCGCCCAGCAAGGGTCGCGTGGCGAGCGGCCAGTAGATCGAGTTCCAGAAGCGAACTGTAGGACGGGATTGGGCGTGGTTTCAACAGTTTGAGGCAGACCGTGTGGTTCGTGGAGTATTCGGTTGGGGTTTGGGAGCAAAGCAGCAGCAGGTGGTGTCTAAACATACGTAGGGTCTTGCAGGAGAATCCTCATGTTTGAAGATAGCCTCATTGAATCGGGCGGCAGGCTCAAGACAAAGCGCGGCGTGACGACCTTTCTGTCATTTGGTTTGCAGATCGCTCTGGTCGGAGTGCTGGTATTGATCCCGCTGCTGTTTACCGAAGCGCTACCCAAAACCCAGCTGATGACTTTCCTGGTGGCCCCGCCGCCACCGCCGCCACCCCCGCCGCCACCCGCGGCTCAGCAGATCAAGGTGGTGAAACAGATTCAGACCGACATCATTAACGGGCAACTGCGCACCCCCACCAAGATCCCTGAAAAAGTCCAGATGATCAAGGAAGAAGAGGCGCCGCCGCCAGTCTCGACCATGGCCGGCGTGGTGGGTGGTGTCCCGGCGCGGCCGGCGGACAGATGGGTGGCGTGATCGGCGGTATTATCAGCTCGACCCCGATTGCCGTTCCCAAGGTGGCCACTCCGCAGCGCGTGCGGGTGTCGCAAGGCGTCACCCAGGGCCTGCTGATCCGCAAAATTCAGCCCACGTATCCACCCCTGGCCCGGCAGGCACGCATCCAAGGTGCAGTGCTGCTGCAGGCGGAGATCAGCAAGGACGGCACCATTCAGAATCTGCGCCTGATCAGCGGCCACCCCATGCTGGCTCCCTCCGCCATTGAGGCGGTGAAGCAGTGGAAGTACAAGCCGTACATTCTGAACGGCGAGCCGGTGGAAGTGGAAACGCAGATTACGGTTAACTTTACGCTGGCCGGGGGTTAGACTCCGGTCGGCCAAGCCGCAAGGCAGTTTCGCAGCATGAAATGGTTTTGCAATCTGACCCGCTCTGAGGAGGAACGCGACTCATGTTCGTAGCCAATCTAGCAGCACTCGCATTTACACATATGTCCACCCTGGCGGCCTGGTTTTTCCAGGAGCAGGCAGCCGTGGGCTGGGACCCGATTTCGCTGTGGCACCAGATGGGTATTCCAGCGAAGGCAGTCGTCATCATTCTGTTCGTCATGTCGGGCTGGTCAATCGGCGTCATGATTGATCGCGCCATGGCTTTCAGCGCCGCACGCAAGCAATCGCGTGCATTTGCTCCGGCCGTCGCCGGCGCCCTGCGCGATGGCAAGATCGAAGAAGCCATCAAGGTCGCCGAGCGCAACAAGAAGAGCCACCTGGCCAAGGTCGTCACCTCGGGCCTGATGGAGTTCCGCGCTCACCAGGAAAGCGGAGAGATTCCGGGCGAAACCATCGAAGCTTCCAAGCGCGCTCTGGAGCGCACCGAAGCCATCGTTCACGCCGAACTGAAGCGCGGCCTGGGCGGACTGGCAACCATCGGATCGACCGCCCCGTTCGTGGGACTGCTGGGCACGGTGGTCGGCATCATCAACGCGTTTAAAGGCATTCAGTCCGAAAAGGCCACCGGTCTCGCGGCCGTCGCCGGCGGTATTTCGGAAGCGCTGGTGACCACCGCTATCGGTCTGTTCGTCGCCATCCCGGCCGTGATGATGTTCAACTATCTGACCGGTCGCGTGGAAGCCTTCGACGTGGAGATGGACAACTCGTCGAGCGAACTGATCGATTACTTCCTGAAGCGGCGGGGAATGCGCCGCAGCTAGGCCTGAACCGCAGGCTGGAACCTCAGAGTTGCTGATCTGGCGCCGGGCGGAAAACCCTGGCGCCAGCCTCCAAAGTGAGGTGAGGTGCAAGGGCCGGAGGCGCTGAGAATCATTCTCAGCTCGGGCGGGTTTGGGAACTGACCGCCCAGGAGACGTGAGTTTATGGCATTGAACAAACGGAACGAAGGACAAAAGGTCAACTCCAACATCAACGTGACCCCGATGGTGGACGTGATGCTGGTGTTGCTGATCATCTTCATGGTGATCACGCCCATGTTGCAGCACGGTGTAAGCGTTGACATGGCGAAGGTCAACAATCCGGAGTCGATGCCCGACGCCGACAAAGAAGACGCCCTGCTGGTGTCCGTTATGCGCGACGGGACGGTTTACTTCGGCACTGACAAGCTTCCCGCCGACCAGTTGACCGGCAAAGTGAAGGACCGCCTGGCCAACAAGACCGACAAGCGGGTTTTCGTCAAAGCGGACGCACGCGCCCGGTTCGGCGCGGTGGTTGAGGTGGTGGACAATGTGCGGGCTGCGGGCGTGGACCAGCTGGGTCTGCTGACCGAGCAGCGCAAGACGACAGCCGCACCTGCCCCGCCGGCGGCTCCGGCCGCGGCACCGGGCGGCGGACAATAGCCGGGAGATTGCAGCCGGACATTCGCGGCAAGAGATTCGAGGAGAATTGTTATGGGAATGGCAATGGGATCGGGCGGCGGTCAGAGCGCGGACATGAACGTCACGCCGCTGATTGACGTGCTGCTGGTGCTGATCATCATCTTCATGGTGATCACGCCGTTAACCCCCAAGGGACTGGATGCGCTGGTGCCCCAACCGCCACCGCCGAATGCCCCCAAGAACACAACTCCGGACCGCACCATCGTGGTGCAGTTGATCGACCGGGGGCAGGTCAGCCGCCCGCATTGAAGATCAACCAGGAGGAAACGACCTGGGACAATCTGCAGGGCCGCCTGACTGACATCTTCAAGACGCGCGCGGAAAAGGTGATGTTCGTCAAGGGCGACGACGCCGTTCCGTTTGCCGATGTGGCCAACGTGATCGACATCGCGCACGCCTCGGGCGTCGATAAAGTGGGCCTGATTACGGCCAAGATCGAAGCCGGCGGTTAGTCCTGTAATTTTCTGGTACACCGTGGTGGGGCGGACGCGGGTCCGCCCAGTCGTCTCATCCGCACACATCTGGCACCTGCGCGTGCGGGTCGTCCGTTGGCACAAGCACAGGCCTGACGATTTCTGGCAAGGGAGACTTACAGCGCAATGAAAACAAGCATACGAATGCTGGCGATGGCAGCGCTTGGTTTGGCGTTGCTGGCCACCACGGGCTGCAGCAAGCTGAGAGCGCGCGACCAGCTCAACAAAGGCGTGCAGTCCTACAAGAACGCCAAGTACGAAGAGGCCATCAACCACTTTCAGCAGGCGGTGTCGCTTGATCCCACCTTGCTGAATGCGCGCCTCTACCTGGCGACCGCGTTTGCCCAGCAATATATTCCCGGCGTGGATGCGGAAGACAACAATCGCATGGGGCAGAACGCGATTGACCAGTACAGCGCCGTGCTGGAGCGCGATCCCAAGAACATCAACAGCGTCAAGGGGATCGCTTACCTCTACCTGCAGATGAAGAAATTTGAGGATGCCAAGACTTTCTACCGCAAGGCCATCGCCCTCGATCCCAACGATCCGGAGCCGTACTATTCGGTGGCGGTCATCGACTGGACGCAGAGTTACCAGCCGCGCATGGAAGAACGCGCCAAGGCGGGTCTGAAGCCGGACGAGTGGATCATGAAGGACAAGGCCAACAAGAAGGTCTGCGAAGACCTGCGGGAGAAGAACTCGGCCGTGATCGAAGATGGAATTGCGGAGTTGGAGAAGGCGCTGCAGTTGCGTCCTGATTACGACGACGCCATGGCTTATCTGAACCTGCTGTACCGCGAGCGGGGAGACTTGCAGTGCGATGATCCGGCCGCCCACGCCGCGGATTTGAAGACGGCCGACGAATGGGTGGACAAGACCATGGCCACCAAGAAGGCCAAGGCCGAAAAGCAGCCCGGCAACCAGGGCATCACCATGCCCAGCAAGTAGGAATGCCGAACCCTTATTAGCTGACAAAAGCCTCTTCTGCATAAGAAGAGGCTTTTGTATTTAGAAAGCAGTCGTCAGTCTTCAGTTGTCGGTTGTCAGTTTAATCATGTTCAAGAAGATTCTCATCGCCAACCGGGGAGAGATCGCGGTGCGAGTCATTCGCGCCTGCCGCGAATTGGGAATTCTCTCCGCCGCGGTCTATTCCGATGTGGATCGCGCCGCGCTTGCACGTTTTGAGCGCGGACGAGGCCTACTCCATCGGCGCCGCGGCTGCGGCCGAGTCGTACCTCAACATCGGCAAAATTCTCGCGGTCGCCAAACGCTGCGGCGCCGACGCGATTCATCCCGGCTACGGCTTCCTTTCGGAGAATGCGAAGTTCGCCCAGGCCTGCGCTGATGCCGGCATAAAGTTCATCGGGCCCACCGCGGCTTCCATGGAAATGATGGGATCAAAGACCCGGGCCCGCCAGGAGATGGAAAAGGCCGGCGTCCCGTTTGTGCCGGGAACTTCCCACGGATTGGAGTCGGTCCCAGCAGGCCAGGGAAGTGGCGGCAAGGATCGGCTATCCCGTCATGCTGAAGGCGGCGGCGGGCGGCGGCGGCAAGGGGATGCGCCTGGTACAGACCCGCGCAAGAGCTGCAATCCGCGCTGGAAGCGGCGCAGAGCGAGGCGCAGCGCGCTTTCGGAGACGGCGAAGTTTACCTGGAGAAAGCCATTCTCAATCCCCGGCACATCGAGATGCAGGTGCTGGCGGACGAGCACGGCAACACGGTCTATCTGGGCGAACGCGAGTGTTCCATCCAGCGCCGTCATCAGAAAGTGATGGAAGAGGCGCCCTCGCCGCTGGTGGATGCGGAAATGCGCCGGCGCATGGGCGAGGTCGCGGTGCGCGTGGCACAGGCGGCGCATTACCACAACGCCGGCACCGTCGAGTTTCTGGTGGACCCGAACCTGGCGAATCAGGAGAAGAACTTCTATTTCCTGGAAATGAATACGCGCCTGCAAGTCGAGCATCCGGTGACCGAACTGGTGACCGGACTGGACCTGGTGGAGCTGCAGATTCGCATCGCCGCGGGCGAGAGGCTTCCGTTCAGCGCAGGAAGACATTCGCATCCGGGGACACGCCATCGAGTGCCGCATCTACGCCGAGGATGCGGACAACAATTATTTCCCCAGCCCCGGCAAGATCGAGATGCTGATGTCTCCGGCCGGGCCGGGAATCCGCCTGGACAGCGGAGTGTACGCCGGCTGGACCGTGCCCATCGACTACGATCCGCTGCTGGCCAAGCTGATCGGCTACGGCGAGGACCGGCAGCAGGCGATTGCCCGGCTGACCCGGGCCCTGCCGGAATACTTCGTGGCTGGAATCAAGACCAACCTGGGCCTGTTCCGGCGGATCCTGGCGGATGAAGACTTTCAGTCGGGCAAGATCGACACCGGGTATCTGGATCGACTGCTGGCGGCGAAGGCGGGCAGGGAGGATGAGGCTGGGAAACGCACCGCCGCAATAGCCGCGGCTGTCTTCAGCGTGCTGGATTCGACCGCGAAGCCGGTGGCCTCGAAATCCGCCTCCGCCGAGTCAGGCTGGAAAAAAGCGGCTCGCGCTGAGGGATTGACGTAGTAGATGGAGGACGGGCGTCCTCGCCCGTCATTGGCAAGGTCTGCGGAACGTGGCCCGGGACGGGCGGGATGCCCCTCCTCCATTTACATTTAGAATTCCTGAAAATGACCTACGACGTTACCATCGATGGAACAGCCTATCGCCTGGACCTGAATCTGGATCGCGCCACCGGGCGCTGGCGCTGCCTGGTGGACGGACGCGAGGTCGAACTGGACGCGGTGCTGGCGCAGCCTGATGCGCTTTCCATCCTGATCGAAGGGAAGGCCTGGCAGATCAGGCGCGAGCGCCTGGCCTCCGGCCTGCAAATATGGGTGGGCGATCACTCTTATGCGGCTGAGGTGAGTGATCCCCGATCTCTGCGCAATCGCAATGCGCGTGGCGACGCCGGCAAAGGGCCGCGACATTTGCTGGCCCCCATGCCTGGGAAAGTCGTCCGGTTTCTGGTTGGAGAGAATGCGGCGGTGGAAGCCGGGCAGGGCGTGGTGGTGGTCGAGGCCATGAAGATGCAGAACGAAATCAAGTCGCCGAAAAAAGGGATTGTGCTGAAGTTGTCGGTGAGCGAAGGCGCCGCGGTGAACGCCGGCGATGTGCTGGCGATTGTGGAGTAGCAATGCCGCCTGATGTCCCGCGAACCACGTAGGGGCGGGTGCCTCACCCGCCCGGCCGGGCAAAGCCCGGCAAGGTTTTTTCGCCGTGAAATCCAGCTCAAAACCCTGGCGAGCTTTGCTCGCCTGCCCGGACGAGGGCGTCCGGGCCTACGCGGTTGGTGGCTACTGGGCGGTGCCGTTGCCGTCCAGCACTTTTTGCGCGTAATAGTTTTCTACCTTCGCCTGGTCGCGGAGGACCTCGTAATAGGCCGCCTTGAGCAGCTGTTCGCGACGGTCGCGGAGTTGAGTGCGGATGGCTTGCTGCACCCGCGGATCGGCTAACTCGCGCTGTCCCGCCGGCTCCTTCGAAATCAGCTTCACGATCTGGAATCCCATGACCTGCTTGTTCATGGGATTGGCCAGCGTGATCAGGGCGCTGTACTGGCCGGGTTTCAGCTTGGCCACGGCGTCGCGCGTGCCGGGGTCGGTATTGTGCAGAGAAGACTCCGGCGCGAATCCCAGGTCGCCTCCACTGCTCGAAGTCTCCGCATCCTCCGAGTAGTTCATGGCCAGGGTGCCGAAGTCGTCGCCGCTGTCCAGCCGGTTCATGATCATCTGGATTTTCTTGCGGGCATCGGCTTCGTTCTGCGCTTTGTCGTTTTTCAGGTTGTGGACCTGGGGGTTGGGCGTGGCGGTCACCAGGATGCGGGCCAGGTGATACTGAGGTTCAATCAGGTTAAATTCCGCCTTGTGCGCGTTGTAGTAGTTCGTGATGTCCTGGTCGGAGACGTTGATCTTGGACGTGATTTCCTTGTTCAGGACTTTGTCCACGGTGAGGGACCGGCGCAGATCGCGCTTGAAGTCGTCCACCGTGATTTTCTTTTCCTTCAGGCGGGCGTCGAACTGCTCCTTGGTGTAGGGAGACTTGATTTCGTTCAGCTTGGCGTCCACTTCTTCGTCGGTGGCCAGCAGTCCCAGCTTCTCCGCCCGGCGCATCAGGATTTCGTTGTCGATCAGCTCCTTCAGAATGCTGAGGCGCAGGCTGGTGGCCTGCTCGCCGACCGGCACCTGGTCGGAGCCGGCAGTCTGATTCTGATAGTACTTTTCCACGTCAGTGCGATAGATCTTGCGGCCATCGACGGTGGCGGCCACATCATCGCCGGCGCGCTTGGAGGTGCAGCCGGCAGAAAAAATCAGGAGGCTAAAGGCGAAAAGTACAACCAGGCTGTGACGCAAGAGATCGTGTATTTTCAAAACAGGTCCTCCGCAATGCCAGTGGATACCGGGCCCGGTCCAACCCGAGGTGAGTTTCAGGATTATTTGCTCCCCGACTGCGCCGCGTCCGCCGGGGCCGAGGCAGGATGCACCGGCGGCGTCTGGCCCGCTTGCACCAGGGCGCGGTCCAGGACAGCGCGAAGCTCATCGATCGGAAGCGCTCCATCCACCTTCTCGCCGTTGATAAACATGGTCGGAGTGGCTTCCACGCCCAGATCTTCGCCCTCGTGGACGGAAGCTTTTACCCTGTCGTCCTGTTGCGCTTTGATACAGGCCTGGAGTTTGGCCGCATCCAGATTGTGCTTCTGTCCCTGCGCCATGGCGATGCGATCGAGGGCGGCAAACTGACCGTCGTGACTCTTCTCGGAATTTACTTCTTTCTGGTTGGCATGCATGTAGTCGGCGAAATCCCAATAGGCGTCGGGGTTTTGCGCCGCCAGGCAATTGGCGTTCACCGCGGCATGGGTGGCCCAGGGATGGATCTCGGCCAGCGGAAAATCCTTGTAGATGAACACCACCCGGTCGCCGTATTCCTTCAGCAGGGCCGGGAACAGGGTCTGGTGCATGCGCGAACAGAAAGGGCACTCGAAGTCGTCATAGTTGACCGCCACTACCTTGGCCTGGCTGTTGCCGCGGGTGGGGCGTCCGTTGACGTCGATCTTCTTCATGATCTCGGCAAAGGGGTCCTTGCTGAGATCCAGCTTGGTCATGCGCAACAGCGTCTTTCCATCCTTGGCCAGAAGAAAATCGTAGGTCTTCTTCTTGTCGCCGCCGTCGAAGGTGATGGTCAAAGCGTCGTAACCCGTAAACTCGCTGGGCTTGGTCGGGCCCAGAACGACTTTTACGTTGGGTGGAATGGTGTAGAAAATCCGCACCTGTTGCTCGATCCGCCGGGACACCTCGGGAGGCGTTGACTGGGCGATGCAGCCCAGGCATATGAGTAGAAGCACAAGTGTGGCACGCCGCAGAAACGTCACTAGAAACCGCCTGTACATTGAAGATTAACCACGATTATCTCACACGGGGCAGGCCAACTTATGGTGGCGTCATGCTGAGCTTGCGACGCATCGGCGTTTAGCAGGTGTGCGGTTTGGACGGCGCGGGCGCTGTGCACGCCAGATGCCTTCGGGACTGAAAGGCCCTCAGGATGACTCCCAAAGCGAGTATTTGGCGGGCAAGATCAGCGCCCGCGGGTCAAAAGTTCGGCGGCCAGCAATGTGTTCATGGAGCCGGAGCGAAAGCCTTCGAGGTCGAGGGTGACAAATTTGAAGCCCAGCGCTTTGAAGATGCGGGTGAACTCGGCGGCCATCTCCGGGTTCAGTGCGCGGGTCAGTCTCGTCGCGGCGCGATCTCGATGCGCACAATGTCGCCATGATGACGGACCCGAACCTGGCGGAAGCCGAGGGCGTGCAGGGCGTCTTCACCCTGTTCGACGACACTCAGGGCTTCGCGCGTCACTTCGCGCCCGTACTCGATGCGCGACGACAGACAGGCCGAAGCCGGCTTGTCCCATATGCGCAGCCCGGCGGCGTGCGCGAGTTCGCGGATATCCTGCTTGGTCAACCCAGCCTGGCGCAGGGGCGCAGCCACCCGGTGCTGCTCGGCGGCCTTTTGCCCGGGACGGAAGTCGCCCTGGTCGTCGAGGTTTACTCCGTAGGCGATGGCATCGAAGCCGCGCTGGCTGCGAAATCCCTCCATGGTCGTGAACAGCTCATCCTTGCAATGAAAGCAGCGGGAAGCGTCATTGCGTGAGTATTCCGGGCGATCGAGTTCGCCGGTCACAATAATCTCCAGCGGGATCCCTGCCTCGCCGGCGAAGGCGGTTGCATCCGCCAGTTGCGTGCGGGCCAGGCTGGGCGAGTCGGCGATGACGGCCAGCATGTTGCTGCCCAACGCCTGGTGCGCCGCCCAGGCCAGAAAGGCTGAGTCCACGCCACCGGAGTAGGCGACCAGGGTTCGCCCCAGGCCGCGGAGATGCTCGTCCAGAAGGGCCCGTTTGGAGGCGAGATTGGGGGCGTCCGGCACAGGGATATCTTACGATGGTTGGCCGGTTAGCGCGAATTCTGCAAGGGAATCGATTGCGGCCATCCTGAGCGGAGTCTTTCCATTCGCTTGCGAATGGAAAGATGCAGTCGAAGGATCCCTATGCCCTGAGGTGTTCCCTCCATGTCGGATTGGCTTCGTGATTGTGGAAGTTTTCCGGGCCGATCAGCCCCTATTGCAGGTAGGGGTCCTTCGACTCCCCGATTGCTTCGCTGCGCGAAGCAATCGCTCCGCTCAGGATGACAAGGTGCCCTAGAACAAGCCTGTGGCTTATACTTTCGCGTTGCATGCCCACGTCCCCTGCCCATCGTCTTGCATACATTGACTGGATGCGCGGCCTGGCCTGCGTGCTGATGTTTCAGACTCACTGCTACGACTCCTGGCTGAATCCGGAAGCCCGCAAGACGACATTTTTCATGTGGTCTCAACTGGGCGGGACCCTTCCGGCGCCGCTCTTTCTCTTTCTGGCAGGAATCTCCTTTGCGCTGGTGATCGACAAGCTGCGCCAGAAAAGTCTGGCACCGAACCGGATCGCGCAAAAGACCATCCGCCGCGGCGCGGAGATTCTGGCCCTGGGGCTTCTGTTCCGCTTGCAGGAATACGTCATTGCCTGGGGGTGGGCCCCGTGGAGCGACCTGCTGCGGGTGGACATCCTGAATACCATCGGCATTTCAATGATGCTGATGGGCGGGGTGTGCTGGATCGTGCTGAAGCTGGGTCCGGCGACCCGCATTCGACAGGTTCTCGGAGTGACGGCGGGCGGAGTGGCGATGCTGATTTCTCTGCTGACTCCACTGCTCTGGACCACGTGGCGCCTGCGCGGGCTGCCCTGGCCCATCGAGTCATACATTGACGGCGTGCACAACCTGGGGCAGCCGCAGTCGTGGCTTTTCCCCATCTTCCCCTGGACGGCGTTCGCCTTCGCCGGCCTGGCGATCGGGTTCGTCTTGTTGAGCGATTGGGCGCGCCGGCGTGAAGCTTTAGTGTTTGCGGTGGCGGGCGCGAGCGGAGTGGGCCTGATCTATCTGGCGCGATGGTTGGACGCGCGACCCGAGCGGCTTTACGCGGTCTATGACTTCTGGCATACCAGCCCAAATTTCTTTCTGATTCGCGTGGGCCTGCTGCTGGCGATTCTGGCGGCGACCTACGCATGGTGCCGGTGGGGCGCGGGCCAGTGGGGATTCAGTCCGCTGATACAACTGGGGCAAACTTCTCTGCTGGTGTACTGGGTGCACATTGAATTCGTGTACGGACGGCTCTCGATTGTGCCCAAGCATGGGGTCGGAATTCGGGCGGCATCGTTTGGCCTGTTGGTGATTTTTCTGGCCATGCTGGCGCTGTCGATCCTGCGCACCCGGTGGAAAGCACGCAGCTGGACGCCATGGAGGACGGGCGTCCCCGCCCGTCAGCGGTAAAGCCAGGGGGCACGAGCGTGGACGCTCGCGCCCACATTCCTACATTAACAACACCTGGCGGATGGCATTCTCCACCAGCTTCAGCGCAATGGCCCAGCGCTGGCGGGCTTGCGCTTCGTCGTCTCCGTAGCCGAAGAGATAGAACGTGATGTAGAAGCCCTCGCGGGTTTCGCCGCCGACATGGTAAAAGCAGCGCCGGACGAGCAATTCGGCGGCGGCGGGAATTTCAGGGACGCGCTTCAGGAGTTGCGTGATCCGTTTCGCGAATTGCTCGTGCTCCGCGAAAGAGCAACGCGAGGTCTCCTGCGAGAACAGTATGTCCACGTAGGACCCGAACTTGTGCGCGGCCCCGAAAATCTCCTCTTCGGGATTGATCTCCGTGCTCGCCAGGTGTCACACTTCGCGGTTTCAAGAATTCCGCCGGGCGAGTTCATGACCGCAAGAAACTCGGCCAGTTCGGGTGCGCGACTGGCCTCTTCGACCTGGAGCAGAAGCTCAGGCTGACGCTTCAGATCGTAATAGCGCGGGCCGCCATCGGCGGCGGCCCAGGGCAGTTCCAGGGTTTCGTCATCGGCCCCAAGTTCGACCGCGAAGTCAGCTTCCACGCTAGTGCGCGGGTTGCGGGCGTGGCCTGAGGCGATGTGGTTTGGGGAGTGGCCGGCGCGAAGTTCACCGTCGGCACCTGGCGCGATCCCTCGGACGCAGCGAAATATGCGTCATTGGGCTTGAAACCTGCCCACCCGGCGAAGATGTTGTTGGGAAATTTCTGGATGTAAGTGTTGTAGTCCTGCAGCGTGTCGTTGTAACGCTTGCGTTCGACCGCGATGCGGTTTTCGGTGCCGGCCAGTTCGTCCTGCAGGCGCAGGAAGTTTTCGTTCGACTTCAGCTGGGGATAGTTCTCCACAATCACCAGCAGGCGGCCCAGGGCGCCGTCCAGTTGCTGGTTGGCGGCAATCTTGCCCGCAGGAGTGCCGGCGGAGAGCAGCGCGGAACGGGCCTTGGCGATGTCGCCGAACACGGTTTGCTCCTGCTGCGCGATGCCTTTCACGGTTGCGACCAGGTTGGGGATCAGGTCGGCGCGGCGTTGCAGCACGATGTCCACCTGCGACCAGGAGGCCTTCACCGCCTCGTTCTTGGTCACCAGCGTGTTGCGGACGCCTACATATTGTCCGAAGGCGACAAAAGCAATCAGCGCCAGAATGGCGATCACGATTATAACTTTGACCATACTTTCCTCCTGAATCAATAGTCACAGAAACGGTGAAGCCCGGTCCCGCCCGAATGCGTCATTTAACTTTATCCAGCATTGTATCGACTGCGGTGGTTACGTGCTGCACGGCGGCCAGATAGCGGGTGAAAACGTCTTTGGCGTCGAACTGCTTGCGGTCCGCCTTGTGGTCGCGGATGTCAAGCAATTGCAGGAATGCCGAGGGCTCAAATGGAATGCGGGCAGCCAGAAGCTGGATGGCTTCGCGCTTGGAGTGTGGAGCGACGTCGCCCAGCGCCAGCAATGCGTGCCGGAACAGGGTCCCGAATGTTGACACTGAGCCCAGCAGCAACTGCCAGAGGGCGCGGTCGTTGTCACCGGCTTCCAGCAGGCGCTGCCGCAGCAGGATGAGTTTCTCGCGCAGTTCATATTCCAGTTGGCCGCGATGCTGGTGCATGGGGATCTGCAGCGGGCCCAGCACTTCGTCACCAAAAAGCACGCGGTGATGGTGCTGCATATCGAGAAACTCGATGGAGAACACGTCGGTGGAATGTTCCAGTTCTTCCTGGGTCATGATCAGGGGCGCGGGATTTTTTTGGCGATGCCACCATTCCACCACGGGCGCGATGGCGGAAAGTCTGGAAAATGAAGTCTCGCGCAGGATGCAGAGCAGGTTCAGGTTGGAGAAATCAGCCTGGTACTCTCCGGTCGCGGCCGAGCCGTAGAGAACTATGCTCTGAAGGTTCTGCCCCGCCGCTTGCTTCATGCGGCTGACGAATTCGTCGATCTGTTTTTCTGCGACCATTGCGAAACCTCCTGCTGCGAACTAAATGGAGGACGGGCGTCCCGCCCGTCTGTCCTTGAAACTCGTCCCGAACGATGACCGCGTGCGCCGAGGGCAAGATGCCCTCGGGACAGCCGGCGGGACGCCGGCGCTACAAAATGCCGGCGCTACAAACTTCATTACCAGCTTCCGCTGGCGCCGCCGCCGCCGGAACTGCCTCCGCCGAAGCCTCCGAAACCGCCGCCACCGCCTCCGAAGCCGCCACCACCGCCCCGGTAACCGCCCCCGCCGCCACCTCCAAGCCCGGAAAGCAGGATCCAGAACAGGACACTGCGCAGGGGGGTGAACATGATGATCAGCAGAATTACGCCCAGAATGAGCAACTGTTTTCCTGACAGCCCTCTCTGGGGCGCGCGCCGCGGGCGATGTGAATTGCGGGCGATCGCCGGTCAACTCAATGCCGGCGTCCTGCGCGATGACGTCGGCGACTCGCGAAGTCATCAGCGAGACGGCGCCGTTGTAGTCATTCTGCCGCAGCAGCGGGACCGCTTCGCGGCCAAAGCCTCCGACCTTGCCATCGGTCAGGATCGGCTCCAGCCCGTAGCCGACTTCGATGCGGTATTTGCGGTCCTGCACCGCCAGCAGGATCAGCACTCCGTGGTCCGTGGCTTTGCTGCCAATGCCCCACTGCTTGTACAGGGCGACGGCGTAGCTCTCAATGTCTGTACCGTCGAGGGTATTTATGGTGACCACGGCAATCTGCGCATGGGCTTTCTGGTCGAGCTGCTGGCAGATGTTATCGAGCTGCCCGATGGTGGTCTGATCGAGGACGTGGGCAAAGTCGTTGACGTAATCGGTGGGGCGCAGCTGGGAGACGGGCTCTGCTGAAAGCCAGACGGGGAGCGCCAGCAGGATGATGGCGACGCGGATCGACTGCAGGAACTTCATCCGCCGTGATTGTATAGGAAAGCGCGTCGAGCTTCGCTCGACCGGACAGCCGGGGGCGGCTGTCCCCACGTGGTTTTTCTAGAACTGACTGAGAAACTCTACCACCTGGGACTCGGCCCAGCGGCCGTCACTGCTGCCGTTGGCCTCGGCCAGGTAGGAGCAGTGGCCGCCGTCTGCGGTTTCGATGAACGTAATGTTGGCATTGCTCTGGATCTTCTCGCGGGCTTCGGGAAGGATGCGAATGAAAGGATCATTGGCCGCGTTCAGGATGAAAGTCGGGACCGCGATTCGGTCCAGCACGTGCGCCGCGGCGGAGCGGTCGTAATAGTCGTCGGCGCCGGTGAAGCCGCAATAGAAGGCGGTAATTCTGTCGTCAAATTCGCGCAGGCTACGGATGCCACGCAGACGCGAGGTATCGAACACGCCGGGAAACCGGCGGGCCTTGGTACGCAGCCGGCGGTTCAGGCTCCATAAGAAATATTGCTCATACAGACGGTTGCCGGGCAGATGCAGAGCGTCAGCCGAAGCCGCGAGGTTGACAGCCGGGCAGACGGCCGCCACGGCGCGGAATTGAGCTGGACCTGCGCTTCCCCATTCGCCGGCCAATTTCAGCACCAGGTTTCCGCCCATGGAAAAGCCGGCCAGGGCAAAGCGCGAGATGCGGTCCTGCTCGATCAGGTTCTGCGCCACCGCAGCGACGTCCTGCGAGCGGCCGGAATGGTAGAGCGTCGGCGCCAGGCCTTCGGTGCCGCCGCAGTTGCGCTGATTCATCCGGACCACATTCATGCCCAGGGCAAGGCCCTTGGCGGCAATCCCCTGCATGTAGCTGGAGTCGCTCGAGCCCTCGAGGCCGTGGACGATGATGACCGTCAGCGCGCTCTGCCGCTCAATTTGCCAGTGACAGTGGACCCGGACTTGGACGCCGGGCTCTACTTCGATGAGGCGCGCCTCGGCTGGCGGCAGAGCGACGCGGCGCGAGAGGAAGAAGCTGGCCAGGGTCTGCCGATGTCCGCCGCTAAGGCCACGGCGCGCTATGAAAGCCGGCGTTTTCGTTTGCACAGTCTCCACTGCTTGATTTTAAATGGGTATGACTTTAAACGGTGCTGGCCGCGCAGGCTGTCGTAAAGGAGTCACAGCAATGCCTATTTTCGAATATATCTGCAAGCAATGCGATCACCAGTTCGAAGCCCTGGTCTATGGCCAGCAGAAGGCGGAGTGTCCCAAGTGCCACGGCAGCCAGCTGGCGCCGCAGCTTTCGGTGTTTGCCGTGAGCGCGAAAGGCCATTCGACCGCCCCCGCACGATCAACCGGGGCCTGTGGTTCCTGTGGCGACCCGCGTGGGCCGGGATCATGTTCGCTCCCGAATTGAACCGGCCGCAATTCGAGCGCTCCTCCTAAGTATTTGTACAGTAATAAGTTAACTGTGTGACCACGGGCACCAGGCCAGCGTGACCGGGGTAAGTTTTCTTCCCCATTCCCCCACCGTAACATCCTCCCAGCAGCAAGCCTCGAAGTTCTGCCTCCGAGGCAAAAGGAGCCCGGGATGGATCGTCGCCGCAAGCCTCGCGTCACCGCATGTTTGCCCGTAAGAGTCTGGGGCGTGGATGCGCACGATCTGCCTTTCATGCAGGTGGCCAGCGTCAAGAACCTGAGCACCACGGGCGTGGTCATTCAGGGCATGCGCCGCCAGATCAAGCCGGGCGAGATTCTGGAAGTGCAGCTGGATGAGGAAAAAGCCCAGTTCCTGGTGATCTGGACCGGCATGCAAGGCACCCCCGGCGCCGGCGAGATGGGGTTGCAGCGGCTGGCCTCTGAACCCTGCCTGTGGGGCGTGGCGTTGGGCTGCTACAGCGAAATGGTGGCCGAAGGGTAAGGTCCCACACGGACGATCCACCATCTTCAGGGTCCTCCGAAGACAAATTCTAAAGGTCTTATCCGTGTTGATCGGCGTGAATCCGTGGCAACGAATTCGCGTGCTGCACCCAGTTTGGCAGTTGGGTTAGAAAGTTCAGGGAGCCACGGATTCACGCCGATTTCACGGATCTAACACCTCCATCGGACCAGTTGCACCTCGGCGGCGGTTTCCACTATGCTGCCGAATTCGTGCCATCTTCGGGTCATTTCCGTAATCATCAGAATGCAAAATCGGGGGGAGCGAATCGTGCGGATTATCCTTGCGGTAATGTTGTGCTTGGCCTTTACATCCGTGGTTGAGGCGCAGCCGCAGCAATCCTTGAATCTCATGCCCCTGCCGGCCAAGGCGCAGATGGGCAATGGCCGGCTTCTGATCGATCGAAACTTTTCGGTCTCGATCGCCGGCCGCCACGAAGCGCGGCTGGATCGCGCGGTCGAGATTTTTCTCGCTCACCTTCGTCAGCAAACCGGGATGCCTCCCATCGACATGAAGGTCACGGATTCTCCGAGCGCCACGCTGGTGGTTCAGGCCGCTTCTGTGACCAAGCCGGTGCAGGAGTTGGGCGAAGACGAATCGTACAAGCTTGATATCACCGATTCCGGCGCCAGGCTGAACGCAGCGACTACGCTCGGCGTTATGCGCGGGCTCCAAACTTTTCTGCAACTGGTGGGGACCTCGAGCGCAGGCTTCGCCGTTCCCGCCGTGTCGATCGATGACAGCCCGCGCTTTCCCTGGCGGGGATTGATGATTGACGCGGGGCGCCACTTTATCCCGCTCGACGTGCTGAAGCGCAACCTTGACGGTATGGCGGCGGTCAAGCTCAACGTATTTCACTGGCATCTTTCGGAAAACCAGGGCTTCCGGATCGAAAGCAAGAAATTTCCCAAGCTGCAGGAGATGGGATCGGATGGGATGTACTACACACAGGCCGAAGTCCGTGACCTCATCGCGTACGCCCGCGAGCGTGGCATTCGTGTGGTGCCGGAATTCGATATGCCCGGGCACTCTACCGCTTGGTTTGTGGGTTATCCCGAACTGGCCAGCGGGGCGGGGCCTTACCAGATCGAACGCCAGTGGGGCGTTATGGATCCCGCCATGGATCCCACTAAAGAGGAGACGTACAAGTTTCTCGACAAATTTATCGGCGAGATGGCTGGGCTCTTTCCCGACCAGTTTTTTCATATCGGCGGAGACGAAGTAAACGGCAAGGAGTGGGACGCGAATCCCAAAATCCAGGCCTTCAAGCAGGCCCATGGCCTGAAAGACAACAACGATCTGCAGGCGTATTTCAACCAGCGGGTGCAGAAAATCGTGGCCAGGCACGGTAAGACGATGCTGGGGTGGGATGAAATTCTTCGTCCCGATCTGCCCAAGGACATCGCGATTCAATCGTGGCGCGGGCCGGATTCTCTGGCCCAGGCGGCCAAGCAGGGCTATCGCGGATTGCTTTCGTCCGGCTTTTACGTTGACTTGATGTGGTCAGCGGAACGGCATTATGCGACCGAGCCGCTGAGTGGCGCTGCCGCCAACCTGACTCCAGAGGAACAGAAGCGCATTCTGGGCGGCGAGGCTTGCATGTGGTCGGAGTATGTTTCGCCGGAAAATATTGACTCCCGCATCTGGCCCCGCACCGCGGCCATCGCCGAAAGACTTTGGTCGCCGCAGGACGTTCGCGACGTGAACTCGATGTACCAGCGCATGGCGGTGACCAGCCGCTGGCTGGACGGGTTGGGCCTGACTCACAATTCGAGTTACGCTCCCATGCTTCGCCGCATTGCCGGGACGGATGACATTGCAGCTCTGAAAGCCCTGGCCGACGTGCTCGAACCGGTGAAGGACTATACGCGAGAGGAGACCGCGCCGGCGCCGGCCACCAGCGCTTCGCCCCTGAATCGCGTGGTGGACGCGGTGCGTCCGGAAAGCGCGACGGCCAGGCAATTTGCCGAAGCGGTCAACGAACTTACTGGCGGCGCGGCCAGGCCGGGCACCGAAGCCCGCATCAGAGAATTGCTCAATCGCTGGCGCAACAACCAGGTCGAGCTTCAGCCCCAGTTTGGAAAATCTCTGCTGCTTCAGGAGGTCGCGCCGGTTTCCCTGAGTCTCTCGGCGCTCGGGGGCGCAGGCCTGACCGCTCTGGACTATCTCGACCGCGGCGAGCCTGCCCCGGCCGCCTGGGTGAAGGCGCAACTCGTGCTTGTCGAGCAAGCCAAAAAGGCGCAGGCCCAATTGCTGATCATGGTGGCCCCGTCGGTCGAGAAGCTGATTCAGGCCAGCGCAGGGCAGGCCGCCGCCCCGTCCTCAGCGCCCGCAAAATAGTAGGAGATAATTCGTCATTCTCCGACCTCCCGGATGCAATTTTACAGGGGGACGTGATAGACTAAACTAATTGAACTAAGTCCTGTAAAAACTATGAAAACAGTCAACATTCACGAGGCTAAAACTCAGCTCTCGAAACTCATAAAAGAGGCCTCAAAGGGCGAGGCCTTCGTTATTGCCAAGGCTGGTAAACCAGTCGTAAAGGTCACTGCGCTTGGCGCTCCGACCGGTTCTCAGGTACGGCGGCTCGGTTTCATGGCGGGGCAGATCTCCGTGCCGGACGACTTTGACCGAATGGGCAAGGCGGAGATCGAACGAATCTTCGGCGGCGGTGCATGAAACTTCTGCTGGATACTCATCTACTGCTCTGGGCTGCCGGTGAACCCAAGCGGCTGTCAAGGCAAGCCCGAGCTCTGATTGACAATCCGGACAACGAGCTGCTCTTCAGCGCGGCGAGTCTTTGGGAAGTGGCAATTAAACGCGGTCTGGGCCGGGAAGATTTTAAGGTGGATGCGCGGCTGCTGCGCCGGGGTTTATTGGACAACGAGTACCGCGAATTGCCAATCATCAGCGATCATGTGGTGGCCACGGAGAGTTTGCCGCTGATTCACAGGGATCCTTTCGACAGAATCTTGGTGGCACAGGCAACTGTCGAAGGCATCACGCTGCTGACCATCGATTCCCTGGTGTCGCAGTACCCGGGTCCTATCAGGACAGTGTAGAAATCCGCGCTATCATCACCTTGAGGTATTTGGGCGACCAGTTCTAGTACCCTGATGGCGTAGGATGTCCGCCGTGGAGCGTAAAGCGGCCGCCAGGAGAGACCCATGACCCAGGACGATTTCACCACCAAGCCTGAATCCTGGCCCGCTTTGCCGCTCGAGGCCTGGCAGGACACTTACGCCACGCTGCACATGTGGACCCAGATTGTAGGCAAGGTGCGCCTGGCGCAGAGCCCGCTGGTCAATCACTGGTGGGAGGTGCCGCTTTACATCAGCGCGCGCGGGCTTACCACTTCCGCCATCCCCTACAGCCACGGCATCTTCGAAGTGGAATTCGACTTTCTCCAGCACAACCTCGTCATTCGGACCAGTGCAGGCCGGGACAAGACCATTCCACTGGCGCCGCGCTCCGTGGCTGATTTCTACAAGCAGTTCATGGCGGCGCTGGCCGGGCTCGGCATCGAAGTAAAAATCTGGCACATGCCGGTCGAGATTCCCAACCCCATCGCTTTTGATCTCGATACCCAGCACGCATCCTACGATCCGGAATACGTGACCCGCTTCTGGCGCATCCTGCTGGTGGTGGAGAGTATTTTCCAGGAATTCCGGTCGCGCTTCATTGGCAAGAACAGCCCGGTGCATTTCTTCTGGGGAAGTTTCGATCTGGCGGTCACGCGTTTTTCCGGACGGCGCGCTCCCGAGCGTGAGGGCGCTGACCCGATCACGCGCGAGGCCTACTCGCATGAGGTAATCAGCGCGGGCTTCTGGCCGGGTGGCGGCGAGATCAAAGGGCCGGCCTTCTATGCCTACGCCGCCCCGGAGCCCGCGGGTTACGGGCAGAGCCCGGTCCGTCCGGCGAAGGCCTTTTATCATCCCGAGCTGAAAGAATTCGTCCTGATGTACGACGACGTTCGTACGGCCGCTTCACCACGTACTGACCTGTTCGAATTTCTGCAAAGCACGTATGAAGCCGGCGCCAAGCTGGCGAAATGGGACCGGGCGGAGCTGGAACGGAGCGGGTAGATTCGAGCCTTCCTTCGTGTACGCTTCGTGCCCTTGGTGGTTGAACTCCTGGCTGCAATCCAAAATGGCGTAAACCACCAAGGACACGAAGGTACACGAAGGGAACCGGGGCCTCGCAAAGCCCTCTGGAGCAGGGATTTAGCCTGTGGGCGCGGCGGTCGTCCAAGGCCTTGAGCAAAATCCGCATGGTCTTCCGTTACCTGTCCAAGGTTACTGATGGGTCTTATGATCAAACGTCCCTTATTCGACTATGGCGACTCCGACTCTCGATCCCAAGACCAGCGACACGGTCCAGGCACTGGTGCAACTTCTCCGCTCGCGCTCCTCGGAGGAGATACGGCAGCGCATGTACGACAATCCGCCGGGAAGTCCGTGGTGGGCGGCGTGCAAGACCGAGCTTGACCTGCGCAACAGCGAACGGGCGGCGACCGCTCTGGTCGATACCTCGCGCATGTTGGACAAAATGCGCAGCGCCACCGATCACCTTGACGAACTCACCGACAAGCTGCTGCAGGCGACGACGGACATGGCCGAGGTGGTGAAGAGCGTGCGCGAATCCGGCCGGCGGATGGAAATTGCAACTTACGTGATCGTGGGATTGACCATCGTGCAGCTGTTCTATATAGCCTTCCAGTTCTCCACCAGACACTAGACAGGTGGGGACCTCGCACGGGTGGGATCGCCCGTCCTCCATCCTCCGTGCTGCTTGCTTTGCCCTACGGCGCAGCCTCCGTTACCATAGCCCGCGTGGCCAACTACATCGGGGCAATCGATCAGGGTACGACCAGCACGCGCTTCTGCGTGTTTGACGCAGCCGGCAAGACCGTGGCGGCGGCGCAAAAGGAACACGAGCAGATTTATCCGCAGCCGGGGTGGGTGGAGCACGATCCCGCGGAAATCTGGCGGTCCACGCAGGATGTGATTGCGCAGGCGCTCGAGCAGGGCAAACTTCGCGCTGCCGACCTGGCGGCCATCGGGATCACCAACCAGCGTGAGACTACGGTGCTGTGGGACCGAAAGACCGGCAAGCCCGTGGCCAACGCGCTGGTCTGGCAGGACACTCGAGTAGATGACTACGTCGCGGAATTTTCGCGCGAAGGCGGAGCTGATCGATTCCGGGCCAAGACCGGCCTGCCGCTCAGCACCTACTTCAGCAGCCTGAAGATTCGCTGGCTGCTCGATCATGTGCCCGGCGTCCGTAAGAAAGCGGAAGCCGGCGAAGTAATTTTCGGCAACATCGATTCCTTTCTGACCTGGCACCTTACCGGCGGCCCCGACGGCGGGCTTCACATCACCGACGTCACCAACGCCAGCCGCACCCAGCTGATGGACCTCGATACGCTTTCCTGGGACGAAGAACTGCTGGACGCATTCGGCAGTTCCCGCGGCGATGTTGCCGCGCATCTGCTCGAGCGGCGAAGCCTACGGGACGAGTCAAAGTCGGCGCTGCGCACGGGAGTTGCGATTGCCGGCATCCTGGGCGACCAGCAGGCCGCGCTGGTGGGCCAGACCTGTTTCAAATCCGGCGAAGCCAAGAACACTTACGGCACGGGTTGTTTCCTGCTGATGAACACTGGGGAACGCGCCGTGCGCTCCACCTGCGGGCTGCTCACCACCGTCGGCTACAAGTTCGGCAAAGAGCCGGCGCGATACGCGCTCGAGGGCAGCATTGCCATCACCGGCGCGCTGGTGCAATGGGTGCGCGACAATCTGGGGTTGATCGGAAGCAGCCCCGAGATCGAGACCCTGGCCCGCACGGTGGAAGACAACGGCGGCGTCTATTTTGTGCCGGCGTTTTCCGGTCTCTACGCGCCGTACTGGAAGCACAACGCCCGCGGCGTGATCGCCGGCCTGACCCGCTACGTGAACAAAGGACACCTGGCGCGGGCCGTGCTCGAGGCGACCGCATTCCAGACCCGCGAAGTGGTCGAAGCCATGGAGCAGGATTCCGGCATCGCGCTCGATGTCCTGCGGGTGGACGGCGGCATGGTGGACAACGCGCTACTGATGCAGTTCCAGGCCGATATCCTGAACCGCCCGGTGGTCAAGCCGCTGATTAAAGAAACGACTTCTCTGGGCGCAGCCTACGCCGCCGGCCTGGCGGTGGGTTTCTACAAGAACACCGACGACCTGCGGGCGCGCTGGTCAGTGGGCCAAACCTGGAATCCGAGTCTGGAAGAGCCGAAGCGCGCGGAGATGTACCGGCTGTGGAAGAAAGCGGTGACGCGTTCGTTTGATTGGACGGAGTAGGTTTCGGATAAAGGCTTCAACCACGGAGGACACAGAGATACACAGAGAAATACCGGTTTTGCTTTCCTCTGTGCATCTCTGTGTCCTCCGTGGTTAAGCCCTAGCTCTCCTCGCCCACCTTGAGCACCGCCAGGAACGCTTCCTGCGGAATATCCACGCGGCCGATGCGCTTCATGCGCCGCTTGCCTTCTTTTTGTTTCTCCAGCAGCTTGCGCTTGCGCGAGATGTCGCCGCCGTAGCACTTGGCGATCACGTTCTTGCGGATCGCCGAGACCGTTTCGCGGGCAATGATCTTCGACCCGATCGAGGCCTGGATCGCGACCTCGAACATTTGCCGGGGAATCAGTTGCCGCATCTTGGAAACCAGAAGCTTGCCGCGCTCGTAGGCAAAATCGCGATGCACGATGATGGAGAGCGCGTCCACCGCTTCGCCCGCCACCAGGATGTCGAGTTTCACCATGGGCGACTCCCAGTAATCGGCCAGGTGATAGTCGAGCGACGCGTAGCCGCGAGACACCGACTTCAGCCGGTCATAGAAATCGAGCACGATTTCGTTGAGCGGCAGTTCGTAGTGCAGCATCACGCGCGACGAACTCACGTACTCAAATGTCTTTTGCTTGCCGCGCTTGTCTTCCACCAGCTTCAGGATCCCGCCTACGTATTCTTCGTTGGTGAGGATGGTGGCCAGGATCACCGGCTCTTCGACTTTGGCAATCTCACTGGGATCGGGCCAGCGCGACGGATTGTCCACTTCGATCAGCGTGCCGTCGGTTTTGGTGATCTTGTAGCGCACGCCCGGGGCGGTGGTGATCAGCTCCAGGTTGAATTCGCGCTCCAGTCGTTCCTGGATGATTTCCATGTGCAGCAGGCCGAGAAAGCCGCAGCGGAAGCCGAAGCCCAGCGCGACCGAACTCTCCGGCTCGAAGAAGAACGACGAATCGTTAAGGCGCAATTTTTCCAGCGCCTCGCGCAGTTGGGTGTGTTCGTGCGCGTCCACGGTGTAGAGTCCGGCAAAAACCATGGGCTTGATTTCTTCGAAGCCGGGCAGCGGCTCGATGGCGGGATTGGCTTCGTCGGTAATGGTGTCGCCGATTTTTGTGTCGGCCACGGTCTTGCTGTTGGCCATCAGGAAGCCGACTTCGCCGGCCCGCAGTTCTTCCACTTCCACCGGCTTGGGGGTGAGAACGCCGAGGGTTTCCACTTCCAGCACGCGTCCATTCCACATCAGGCGGATTTTCTGTCCCTTGCGGATGGTGCCTTCGAAGACGCGCGTCAGCACGATCACGCCGCGGTAGGGATCAAACCAGGAGTCGAAAATCAGCGCCTGCAGCCGGTTGTCCGGATTGCCTTTGGGCGGAGGCACGCGCTTGACGATGGCTTCCAGAACGTCGGGCACGCCCTGGCCGGTCTTGGCGCTGATCAGCACGGCGTCGGAGGCGTCGAGACCGACCGCGCCTTCGATCATCTCCTTGGTGCGCTCCACGTCGGCGCTGGGCAGGTCAATCTTGTTGATGACCGGAATAATTTCCAGACGGTGGTTGATGGCGAGATAGGCATTGGCCAGGGTCTGCGCTTCCACGCCCTGCGAGGCGTCCACCACCAGCAGCGCGCCTTCGCAGGAGGCCAGCGAGCGCGAGACTTCGTAGGAAAAATCCACGTGGCCCGGGGTGTCGATCAGGTTGAGCTGGTAGGTGTGCCCATCCTGCGCGGTGTACATCATGCGGACGGCGTGCGCCTTGATGGTGATGCCACGCTCCCGCTCCAGGTCCATGGAGTCGAGCACCTGGGCCTGCATCTCGCGCGCGGTCAGCGATCCGGTCAACTCCAGCAGGCGGTCCGCCAGCGTGGATTTGCCATGATCGATATGAGCAATGATGGCAAAATTGCGGAGAAAGGCGGCGTCCATGGCTGCAGCGGTCAATCTTTGATTCTAACAGGGCGGGCGCCGGGCGTCGGACCTCGGTCGCCTGCGCATCGTTGCTCTGCCGAGGTCTGAGGTCCGATGCCTGACGACGTCCGGTACAATTTAGGGCAATGCTCGTGCTTGCTTCCGCGTCGCCGCGCCGCCAGGAGTTGTTGCGCAACGCGGGCATTTCGTTCACGGTGTATCCAACCAACATTCCCGAACTGCCATGGCCGGGAGAGAACCCGCGCGATTGTGCGGAACGCCTGGCGCGAGAGAAGGCGCAGGCCGCGCTCCGTCAGCATCCCGGCAAGCTAGTTCTAGGAGCGGACACTATTGTCGTGGTCGAAGGCGAGATTCTCGGCAAGCCTCGCGACGAAGGCGATGCCAGGCGCATGCTGCGTCTGCTTTCCGGACGAACCCACCAGGTCACCACCGGCGTTTGCCTCGCCGGACTGAGAACCGGGAACCAGAAACTGGAAACCGGGTTTGAAGACACACGTTCCGAAACCACCCAGGTAACCATGAATCCCGCTCAGCGATGAAGATATTCGTTCCTACATCGCGACCGGCGAACCCATGGACAAAGCCGGCGCCTACGCGATCCAGGGCATTGCCTCGCGCTGGATTCCGCGTATCGATGGCGATTATTTCAACGTGGTGGGCTTGCCCGTGGCGCTCGTGTTCACGGATGCTGCGGGAACACGGGTTTGATGGGCGGGAGAATTAGTGGTGGAGATTCGGCCACGCGCGGGCGATCTAGGTCTTCTTGTCTGCGTCCTGCTCGCCGTCTTTTACCGCTGACTTGAAATTCTTGATGCCTTCGCCCAGTCCTTTGCCCAGGTCGGCCAGCTTGCTTGGTCCAAAGATCAGAAGCGCAATGGCCAAAAGGATCAGAATTTCCGGCAACCCCAGTTTTCCAGGCATGTGAATCCTCCCTAACGGGTTTGCCACTAAGAGTTGGCGAGGAACCCTGTGGAAATTCTAGGCTACATGCTGCCTGTAGTCAAAGTATGCGCGGTTTGAGTAGTGGCTCAGTTCTAACACCGTTCCTCTCCAGCGGCGTCATCTGAGGGACTTCAGTCCCGAAGGATCTGGCGGGCATCCGCTGCAAGGCAGGGGCAAAGGGCTGTATCTGCTTCACGCCAGATCCTTCACGGTCTGAAGGCCGTTCAGGATGACGCCTGCGGGTCAGGAGAAATTTAGAACTGCTTCACGCCAGAGCCTGCGCAAGCTCAGGGTGACGCCCCTCAAAAGTTGAGCGCGGGCGAGTCGCCCGCGCTCAACATCACATCAGGCGTGTTCGATCAGTTCCGCGAGCAGCGCCGCCCGGCGCGGCAATTCAGCGATGATGATGGACTCATGGGTGGCGTGGGCGCCTTCTCCTACGCCTCCCAGGCCATCCAGCGTGGGGATTCCCAGGCTGGCGGTGAAATTTCCATCTGAGCCGCCGCCGACTGACGCTTCTTCCAGCTTCCAGCCCAGCTGTTTTGCGATCTCGGAAGCCTTCCTGTACAACGCGGCCACTCCCGCACTCCGTTCCATGGGCGGACGGTTCACGCCGCCCGTGATTTCCAGCTTGCATTTGCGGTTGAAAGGTTTGAGCGCCTTCAGCTGGCGGTCGATTCCGGGGACGTCCTTCAGGCGCGCCACACGGACGTCGAGAGAAGCGGTGGCCTGTGCGGGCACTACGTTCGTCCGCGTGCCTCCGGAGATCTGGCCGACATTCAGAGTGAGGCCGCGCCTCAGGTCCACCAGTCTGGAGATGGCTGTGATTTGCCTTGCCATTTCGACAATCGCGCTCTCGCCCTTCTCGAAATCCAGTCCTGAGTGCGCCGCCTTTCCGGTCACTGTGAGGGTGTATTCGCCCACGCCTTTGCGGGCGGTTTTCAGGGCGCCCTTGATTCCGTAAGCGGGCTCCAGCACCAGCACCGCCTCGGATTTCCGGGCCAGGCTTTCGGTGATGCGGCGGGAGGAACCGCTTCCGACTTCTTCGTCGGACACAAGCAGCACGGTCACCGGACGGGGCAGGCTGTCACTGTGCCAGGTACGCAATCCTTCAAGAGCATGCAGGACCAGCGCAATGCCGGACTTCATATCGAGCGCGCCGGGTCCCCAGAGTCGTCCGTCGGCCACGCGGCATGGCATGGTCGAGAGCGTGCCCATGGGATAGACCGTATCGAGGTGGCCGAGGAGCAGGACCGGCTTGCCGCTGCGCGCGCCGGCAAAGTCCACTTGCAGGTGGTCGCCGAAATCCTGAACGCGATGGAATTTGGCATGACCGCCGATTTTCTCGAAGCGGCCGGCCAGAAGCGCGCCCAGTTGGTCCACTGCCGGTTTGTTGTCGCTGGGTGATTCGATTTCCACCAACTGGCGGATGGTTTCGGTGATGGCATCTTTCCGCTCGGTAAAGAAGCGCAGCCGGTTGGCGGCTTCGGTCGGAGAGGCGTGAGATGATTGTGGCTTCTTGAGGACTTTCTTCATGTGTGCATTCTCGGTGTGGCTCAATTCGGAACAGTCCCTTTAATATTAGCGGCGTCATCCTGAGGGACTTCAGTCCCGAAGGATATGGCGCGCACGGGAGGGAACGCAGGGGCAAAAGGTGTATCTGCTTCACGCCAGATCCTTCACGGCCTGAAGGCCGTGAAGGATGACGCCTATGGGTAGGGAGAAAGTTCAAACTGAGCCACTACGTATTCTCGCAGTATTCCGCGCCCGAGTCGCGGTACAGTATAATCTTCGCTCCTGACCAGCACAGCCTGACGAGAGAAAATGACCGACACCGCTCACCCTGGGACCAAAACCCCGGCGCCGGAAAAGACCACGCTGGACATTGTCGATATTTTCCACATCCTGCCGCACCGCTTTCCCTTTCTGCTCATCGACCGCGTGATTGAAATCCAGCCCCGGCAGCGCATCGTGGCCATCAAGAATGTGACGATTAACGAGCCCTTCTTTGCCGGGCACTTTCCCAATCTTCCCATCATGCCGGGCGTGCTGATCGTGGAAGCCATCGCCCAGGCCGGCGGGGCGCTGTTGCTCACCGAAGTGGAAGACCGGAAGGACAAGCTCATCATGTTCACCGGAATCGAGCGGGCAAAATTCCGCCGGCCGGTGGTGCCCGGCGACCAGTTGCGCATCGAAGTCGAGCTCAAGAACTGGCGCGCCCGCGCGAGTATGATCGCCGTCCGCATGGAGGGAATGGTTTACGTTGGCGCCAGGCGCGTGGCCGAAGCCGTGGTCAGCTGCCAACTGGTGGACACCGCCCGCGGGCGTGGCGGGTCGGATGGCGCCGCAGAGACGGACGAACCGGAATAAGCTCCCGTATGGCCAAACGCCCGCAGTCAAACAGTACAGCGCAGACAGAATCCCCGGCGAAGACTTCCGCACACGTTCATCCCACGGCCATCGTCGATCCCCGCGCGAAAATTCATCCCTCCTGCAAGATCGGCCCCTATTGCGTGATTGGGCCGGAAGTCGAAATGGGCGAAGGCTGCCATCTGGTTTCGCACGTCGCTATCGAGGGACCGACGAAGATCGGCTCGGACAACGGCTTCTTTCCCTTCTGTTCGATCGGCATGGCGCCGCAGGACATCACTTACGCCGGCGAACCCACCCGGCTCGAGATCGGCGACCACAACGAGATTCGCGAGTTTGTCACCATCAACCGGGGCACGGTCAAGGGCGGCGGGGTGACTCGCGTGGGTAGTTACACGCTGGTCATGGCCTACACTCACATCGCGCACGATTGCGTCATCGGCGACCACGTCATTCTGGCCAATGCCGCAACTCTGGGAGGTCACATCACGGTCGGAGAATGGGCGGTGGTGGGAGCGCTGTGCCCGGTGCATCACTTCGTGCGCATTGGGGCGCACTCATTCATTGGCGGCGGCACGACCATCACCCGGGATGTGCTGCCGTTCTCGAAGACGGCGGCGGCGCGCGACACCCACGCTTACGGACTCAACGCCGTGGGACTGGAGCGGCGAGGCTTCAGCAAGGAACGCATCCGCAAGATTCATCATGCCTACAAGCTGCTGCTGGCCTCCAAACTCAATACCTCGCAGGCGCTGGAGCGCTTGAAGTCCGAACCCGAGCGGGGGGAAGACGTGGACATGCTGATAAGATTCATCGAAGCGTCGGAACGCGGCGTGATCAAGTAGGCGGGGCGGAACTTTCTAGCAGATCGGCCAAAGTCCGGGACACATCTTTTCGTCGTAGAGAACGTGAAAGATTGTCCATTCGTCGAGAATGTCAATCGCGGGATCTTTCGTCAGTTGCGCGTTGATCATGGCCCGGACCAGTTTCTCGATGTTGCCCTGGGCTTCGGCTTTGCGTTCCGCGAACTCGTGCAAACCAACTTTGTGGGTTTCAAGGCCCGATGTGATGAGTGCCTTGAGGCCACTTTCGCACCGGATGGAGAACTTGAACCGATGCCTGGCCGCCGCCCGTACCGCTGCCCCCCACATGTATCCTGACGGGTGCTGGATGATGGACGGGGTTTCAGCCATAAGAGATCTCGCGGCGAATTCGCGGATGAAAGATTGTGCTACGTGACGCGAAGCATAAGCAAGCATGTGTCCGACTTCGGGCCTCTATTCGAGGGTCATCCTGAGCTTGCGAAGGATCTGGTGCGCAGTGGATGTGCAGCTGGCCGCCCTTTGTCATCCTGAGCGGAGTCGAAAGACCGCTACCTGGCCTCGGCTGCGGAGCTATAAGGATCCCTGACTGACCTGGGAATGTTCGCAAGCGAAACATTCCGCTCCGCTCAGGATGACAGAGGGCCAAAGTTTGAAGAGCGTACAGCCAGATCTTTCGGGATTGAAGTCCTTCACGACGACGCCGGTGGTTTTGTTTTTGCCATCCAGCGCTGAGAAAATGTCTTAATCATGCCGGAGCGGATCGGTCTCATCGCCGGAAACGGAAGCTTTCCCCTGCTGGTGCTGGATGCGGCGCGCGCCCAGGGCTTCGAGGTCATCGTCGCCGCCATCCGGGAAGAGGCGGTTCCGGAAATTGAGCAGCACGGGGCCGCGGCGGTGCACTGGCTTTCGCTGGGCGAGTTGTCGCGGCTGATCGAAACTTTTCAGCGCGAAGGCGTGCGCCGCGCCATCATGGCGGGACAGGTGAAGCACAAGCAGATTTTTTCCAGCATCCGTCCCGACTGGAAGCTGGCCAAGCTGCTGCTGTCGCTGGGCACGCGCAACACCGACTCGCTGCTGGGCGCGGTCGCCCAGACGCTGGCCGAGGAGGGCATCACGCTGGAGAATTCAACCTCGTTCCTGGAGCCGTTGCTGGCCCGGGCTGGGCGTGCTTACGAAACGCGAGCCCACGCCGCAGGAAAAGAAGAACATCGAATATGGACGCGCCGTGGCCCGCCACCTGGCGCAGTATGATATCGGGCAGACCGTCGTGGTCGCCGAGTCCGCCTGTGTTGCGGTCGAAGCCATGGAGGGCACCGACGCCGCTATTGGACGCGCCGGCGAGATCATGCGGTCGCTGGGCGGAGAGGCGTCCACGCTCGGCCGCGGGCTTACGGTGGTGAAAATCGCCAAGCCGAATCAGGACATGCGTTTTGACGTGCCCGTGGTCGGCGTGAAAACCATCGAAGTCATGCGCCAGGCGGGGGCCACCTGCCTGGCCCTCGATGCGGGGAAGTGCCTGTTGCTGGATGGGAACGCCGTCATCGCCGCAGCCGATGCGGCAGGATAATCGAGCGATAGTGGCTGACGGAAATCGTTGCATTAATATTGTCATCCCGACCGGAGCGAGCGAAGCGAGCGCAGTGGAGGGACCTGCTGGTCGCGATCGCTCAGGAGACGATCGTTCTTGTGACGAGTCTGGGGGACCTTCATGACTGAAACTTTTCGCCTCGCCGATCAAATCCGCCGCGCCTTCGAAGGCAACGCCTGGCACGGCGACTCGGTCCTCGAACTGCTGGCCGGGGTGAATGCCAGGACGGCCGCCGCCCGTCCGATCAAGAATGCCCACAGCATCTGGGAGATTCTGCTGCACATCGCCGCCTGGGACGATGCCGTGCGCCGCCGAATTGGGGGCGCAGCCGTAACTCTCACCGACGAGCAGAATTTTCCGCCGGTGAGGGACACCAGCGAAGCGGCCTGGAGCCAGGCCATTGATTCCACCAAGAGCACTCACCACGAATTGATCAAGGCAGTGGCCTCCTTTCCCGATTCGCGGCTGGGGGAGCAGGTCCCGGGCAAGAGCCAGAATTACTACAACTTTTTTTACATGTTCAGCGGCATCGTGCAGCACGAGCTCTACCATGCCGGCCAGATCGCTCTGCTGAAGAAGGCCGCGGAGTGATCGCCTCCCCGCGAAGTAAGGGTGTCATCCTGAGCTGGCGAAGGATCCGGCGTGGAGCGGATGTGCAGTCGTGGTTCGCCGTCTGCTGGCGCACGCCAGGTCCTTCGGGACTGAAGAGGCTGTGTCACAACCCTTCTTCCGCCCCTTCGGGGCTCGCACGCGGTCCACTGATTTACCCACGGCTTGCGCCGTGGGCTGTATTCTTGCGCCGCTTCGCGGCTTTTTGCGGCCGTCATTCCAATTTGCTCGAGTCCAAGGCCGCATGCCTCTGAGGGGGTCTCGGATCACGCCGGTGTCGGGGAACGGAGATTCATAGCTGGCTGACAACTTTATCAACGTCGCGGTGGTCGGCGTGGGCGCCTTCGGGCGCAACCACGCCCGCATCTATCACCAGCTGGCGCAGCAGGGCGAAGCGGTCCGCCTGGTGGGCGTGGTGGACCCGGACGTGGCGCGGGCCGACGCTGTGGCCAGCGAATTCGGCTGCCGCGCCTTTGGATCGGTCGAGCAACTGGTGACCACGCACAGCGAAGTGCAGGCCGCCTCCGTGGCCGTACCGACGGTGCGGCACCTGGAGACCGCCCGGTCTCTCATGCAGGCCGGAGTCGATGTGCTGGCGGAAAAGCCGTTGGCCGCTTCGCTGGCCGAGGCCGACGAACTGGTTCGGCTGGCGCAGAGTCTGAATCGCATCGGACAGGTCGGACACCTGGAACGCTTCAATCCGGCGGTCCGGGCCACCGCGCCTCTGATCACCCAGCCCATGTTTTTTGAAGTTCACCGGCTGAGCGTATTCACTCCACGCTCGCTCGATGTGGACGTGATTCTCGATCTCATGATTCACGATCTCGATGTCGTGCTCTGGCTGGTGAAATCGCCGGTGAAGGAAATCCGCGCCGTGGGTTTGCCCATTCTTTCCGGCAAAGCCGACATCGCCAACGTTCGTCTGGAGTTCGAGTCCGGCTGCGTGGCCAACTTCACCGCCAGCCGGGTTTCCACCGAGCGCGTCCGCAAGCTGCGTTTCTTTCAGCCCCGGCAATATATTTCTCTCGACTACAGCCGCCAGGAGGTACTCGTCTTCAGCGTGGGCGAGCCGGGCGAGGCGGCGGGAACGCCGTCGGTGAATCCGCAGATCAAGGTGGCCAGGCCGGCGATCGTGGCGGAAGAACCGTTGCAGGCTGAGCTCAGATCGTTCCTGGAGGCGGTGCGAACGCGTTCCAAACCGCTGGTCTCATTCGAAGACGGACGACGCGCCCTCGCGGTCGCGCTCGACATCGTGGCCGCGATCCGGGAGCACGGTCAGAAAGTTCAGCTCGAGCAGTTGCGCTGATCCTGCCTCGAGGCTGTGTAAGTGCTGGCTGCGGAATGGTTCAGCGCGATTTTTCGTTTTACACTTCTTGACAAACAAGGGCCGCGCTTCAGGGTAACCTTTATTGACCAGTCGGGTACAAAGGTAAGGGCCGGGTCGCCCTGGTTTTTCGCAGATATTGGGGAAAGATGCGAGAATAGAAAGATCAGTCGTTGGTCGTCAGACGTCGGTCGTTGGCCTTATCCTGCAGTCGGTGTGCTCGCGAGCAGGCCAGCGACCAAGGGCCAACGACCAACGGCCAACGACGAACACGCGTTTCCGCCCGGCAACCATGGGTGCAACAGCCGTCTCTAATGGGATAAGCCAGCAGGTCGATGTCAATCACTGAAATACCGCCGCGGAACCCCGTCCCAGCAGCGCAACCGCCCACCGCCCCGGGCAGCGATCTCTACGACGCAAGCAGCTGGGAGACCGCTTACCTCGAGATGCACGATGTTCCCGCCCTGCTGATTCAGTTGCAGGACGATCTCTCGCGCTCGCGGCAACGGGAAGCTTTCTGGATTTCGGTGGTCGTCCACCTGGCCATCGTCATCCTGGTGGTTAACTCCACCCGTCTGGAAGGCCTGATGCACAGGCGTTCCGTGATTCTGGTCAACCCGCAAGATCTGATGAAGCAGAAAGAGCTGACCTACCTGGAGCTTCCTCCGGACGAGCAGAAACTCACCAAGCGGCCGGACACCAACAGGATTTCCGACAAAGACCGGATGGCGACCTCGAAGGCCCCACAACTGGACCGCAAGGAATTGAAAAAGATTCTGGACAGCGCGCGTCCCGGAGCGCCCGGCCCGGGCGGTCCGCCGGCGCAGTCGCAGCCTGCTCCGCCCAACCCGGCGGCGCAGGGCCCGCAGGCGCCTCAGGAACAGCCCTCGCCGCCTCCTCCTCCTCCTCCGGACCAGAACCAGGTGGCCCGCCTGCAGACTCCACCTGCAGCAAAACCCACGCCGAGTTTCAATACCGGCCCGATGTCCGCGGGATCGGCCATTGAGCAGGCGGCCCGCGCGGCTGCCTCGAACCGTGGAGGATACGGCGGCGACGGCGGCGACTATGGCCTGGGCCAGGGCAGGCAGGCCGGCGAGGCCATCGGGCCACTGGACGTTCTCAGCGACACCATGGGGGTGGATTTCGGTCCCTACCTGGCGCGGGTGCTGCATGATGTCCGCGAAAACTGGTATCGCATCATTCCCGAGTCGGCGCGGGCGCCGCTGATGAAGAAGGGGAAAGTCTCGATTGAGTTTGCCATCCTGAAGGACGGCCAGGTGGCGGGGTTGCAGATCGTCGGCTCGTCCGGAGACGTAGCGCTTGACCGCGCCGCCTACGGCGGGATTACCGCGTCCAAACCATTTCCGCCGCTGCCCACAGAGTTCGGCGGCCAATATCTAGCTCTGCGCTTCCACTTCTACTACAACCCGGAAAGATCGGAAATCCAGTAGGGCAGTCTTCAGTCGTCGGTCTTCAGTCGTCAGTAAATTCTAAGTCTCATTCAACGAAGCTCGCCTCGGCCGACCACCAGAGGCTGATTGTGCTGACGACCGAAGACTGACGACTGATGACTGCCTTCACCACACCCTGCATCTCTTTTGCCGCACCATGGGGGAGCCGGCCTTGCACTGGAAGGCCTGCTGAAATTCCGGGGTGTTGGAGACGACTCCGTTGGCCCGGTATTTGTCGGGTGAGTGGGGATCGATGGTGGCCCACATGCGTTTGGTTTCGTCGCGGGTGTTGGAACACCAGGCCTGACCGTAGCCGATGAAGAAGCGCTGCTCGGGAGTGAAGCCGTCAATCGACTCCAGCTTCTGGCCCTGGGTTTCGTTCTTCCACGCTATGTAGGCCAGCATCAGCCCGCCCAGGTCGGCGACATTCTCGCCCATGGTCAGTTCGCCGTTGACCTTGATGTCATCCACCGCGACATAGTCGGAGTACTGGTCCGCGATGCAACTGGCGCGCTGGTCAAACTGCTTGCCATCCTCCGCCGTCCACCAGTCGCGGAGATTGCCTTGCGCGTCGAACTGGCGGCCTTCGTCGTCGAAGCCGTGGGTCAGTTCGTGTCCAATGGTCGCGCCGGTGTCGCCGTAGTTCGGGGCATCGTCCGCCCGGGGATCAAAAAACGGCGGTTGCAGGATGCCCGCCGGAAAATTGATGTCGTTGATCTGGGGATTGTAGTAGGCATTCACCGTGGGCGGGCTCATGCTCCACTCGCCCCGGTCCACCGGCTTGCCGATTTTTGCGATCTGGCGATTGAACTCAAAGACGCGGGCGCGCAGCACGTTGCCCATGTAGTCGTCGCGAGCGATGCTCAGAGCGCTGTAGTCCCGCCATTTGTCGGGATAGCCGATCTTGTTGGCCAGGGTGTGCAACTTCTCCAACGCCTGCTGCTTGGTCGCCGCAGACATCCAGGGCAGGCCGTCGATGTCCTGCTGCATGGCATCTTCAATCTGCTTCACCATTTTCTGGGCACGCTGTTTGGCCTCGGGCGGGAAGGCGCGTTGCACGTAGGCCTGGCCCAGGGCTTCACCCAGATCGTTGTCCACGTAACCCACACAGCGCTGCCAGCGCGGTTCGAGTTCCTGCGCCCCGGCCAGGGTCTTGCCGAAGAAATCGAAATCGGCGTCCACAAATGCCGAGGAGAGATAGGGCGCGTTGGCATGGACCAGGTGCCAGCGCAGGTAGGCCTTCCAGCTTTCCAGGTCTTCGTTCTTCAGGGCCGAATCCATCGCCTTGAGGAATTCCGGAGCGGTGACATTGAGCGAGCGCAGCCCCGGTTGGCCGGCCCGGGCAAAGTACTCCTTCCAGCGGAATGACGGGCTGAGCTTTTCGAGCGTCCTGGCGCGACATCTTGTGGTAAAGGAGCTTGGGATCGCGACGCTCCACCTGGGTCAGCGATCCTTTTGCCAGAGCGGTCTCAATCCGCAGAACGGATTGGGCTGCGGTGGCCGCGACCGCCGGCGCATCGCCCAGCAGCTCAAGCATCTTCTGGATGTGGACCACGTAGGCCTGGCGGAGTTCCGCGGATTTCGCATCCGTCTTGAGATAGTAGTCGCGGTCGGGAAGGCCCAGGCCGCCCTGATCGACCTCCGCGATGACCTGGGAGGAGTTTTTGAAATCCTGGTCAGACTGGAAGTCGAATAAAACGCCCTGGCCCAGCATTCCGGCGGCGACCCTGGCTATGTCTCGCTTGGAATGCATTCCGCTGATGCGCTGCCAGACCGGCTTGCAGCGGCTTGGCCCCGGCGGCCTCTACGGTTTTTTCATCCATGCAGGCGGCGTAGTAGTCGCCAATTTTTTGTTTTACCGGATCGCGGGAAGCGCCGCCCGCCGAGGCTTCTTCGAGGATCCCGCGCAGCAGCACTTTATTGTCATCCTGCAGCTTGGAGGCCGCGCTCCAGCTTGTCTTGTCGGGCGGAATGGGGTTCTTTTTCAGCCAGCCTCCGCACGAGTAGGCAAAAAAGTCGGTGCACGGGTCCACGCTGCTATCGATGGAAGTAACGTCGAGGACCGGGGGATGGACGGCTGTGGAGACGGTGGAAGCGTTCTGTGCGTAAACCGCGGCGGAAGCCAGAACCAGGGTCAGAACGAAGGTGATTCGAAACATTGCTCTCCTCACGCACCCGGGGAATTTCAGATTGGTAGATTTCAGATCTCAGATTCTAGTTCCCGTTCTCAGATCGGTTCGAGATGGTGCTCAATCTGAAATCCACAATCTGAAATCTGCAATCTCCAGCGGCTATGATTTTTCCAGCCGGATCGCGCCGTCGCCAGTATGAATCGTCAGCAGGTTGCCGCCGCCATTGAGCTTGCCGCGAATATTGTTTGAGCCCAGGCTTCCTTCCACGCTCACCGGCACATCCAGGGTGATGCGGCCGTCGCCGGTCCGAAGATCAACGTCAGCGGCGAAGGAACCTGGCAGTTGCAAGGTTACGGCGCCATCCCCCGCGTGCAGGTCCCAGCCCGAACCCACAGTCGAGCCGGCCAGGGCCTGGGCTTCGATGCGACCGTCACCGCTGGTGAGTGCGAGCCCATCGAACCGCCCCGTCGCCTTTAAGTGGCCGTCGCCGGTGCGAGCTTTGAGGATGCCATCCACTCCGTCGATGTCCTGACCGCCATCGCCTGATTGAACCTCCATGGTCCCCTTGAAGCTGGTCAGACGGATGGAGCCATCGCCGGTGCGTAAATTGACTCGCCCTTCGCGAGGCATGTGAATTTCGACATCTACCCGGTGGCTGTGGATATTAACGCAAATAAAGCAGACCTGATGGGGAAGCCGAACTTCCAGCTCGACGGAGTCTCCGGTTTGATGCTCCAGGACTCTGACGCCGCCTTCGCCGATCTTCCAATTGTCAGTTGTCACTGTCGCGGCGATGGTGTTCTGGTCCCAGGTGTCCACGCGGATGTTGGCATCAGAGGTTTCGACCCGCAGATCAGGCTTGCCTGTGAGGGTGTAGGTTTTCGACCACTGTTCCGCCCGGACCGCCGGCGCCACCGCCAGACACAACCCCAGAATCATCAAGGTGATTCGCTTCATATTCGAGCTCCCAGCCCGGGCAGAAACACTTCTGCCTCGGTTTCAGACGGTGATACGCAGCTTTGGTGAGCGGGGTTCCCGAAAATGTAGGCGCGAGCGTCCCCGCTCGTGCATGGGCCGGCACGAGCGTGGACGCTCGCGCCCACATTTCAGGGATAAGCCAGCCGCAGCAGCGTTCTCTCCGAAAAGGGCACGTATAGCAGCGCCGCCGTGGCAGCAAATGCCGCCCCAAACCCAATCTTTTCCGCCAGCAGAAACGGGGCCACTGCCCATAACTGGTCAAGAGCCAATATCAGGGGAAATATCCGCTGAAATTTTGCTCCTAATCCGCGGTGATCGAAGGCCACCGCCGAGATCAGATAACAACGCAAGGGGATACCCACGCCCGCCGTCACCAGCACGGCCATGAAGACGGCGCGCGATCCCCAGCCCGGCAAAAACACGCTCGTGACTCGTTCGATTCCGCCCAGGCGAAAGAGTGCACTCACGTAAAAGATCAGATACATCACTTGAATCAGCCCGAAGAGGCCGCGGGTCAGGCTGCGACGGGGCAAGGGAACTTCGAGTTCAGGATGGAAGGCCGCCGGGACCGCAGTGCCGAGGCCGGCTTCGCGGAGAGTCCTGCGCTTTCGCCGCCGCCGTTTGCAGGGGAGCCAGGAAGCGATATCCGCGCCGCGCCAGGGTTTCGACATAACGCGGGTTCGAGGCCGAGTCTCCCAGGGCCTCCCGCAGTTTGTTGATCGCGGTATTCAGGCTGTGGTCGAAATCCACGAAAGTGTCGGCGGGCCATAATTTCTCGCGGAGTTCCTCGCGTGTCACCACCTCTCCGGCGCGGTCGAGCAGGTATGCCAGTATCTGAAAGGGCTGCTCCTGCAGCCGGACCCGGGCGCCATTCTTGCGCAATTCACCGGCCGCAAGGTCAACTTCGAAAACCGCGAAGCGGATAGTTTTTTGCGGGGAACTGCGTGGTGGCGTGGACACGGCAGCAGGCAGTTTAGCATTGCCCGATAAGCGTGCAGGGACCACGTGGGGACAGCCGGGGGCGGCTGTTGAGGTCGAGCGAAGCTCGACGGAGGTTTTGCTGGGATAACTAGAACTAGCCGGAGCGTTGCTCCGCCGGACGAGCCGGGGCGCTCGCGCCCACATGGTACCGAGCGGGCGCTACAATACTGCCGTGCCCGCCGCCCAGCCACAGCCGCCGGATCCGCCTTCCCAGAGGCCGACGTCCAAGTCCCAACATCTACAGGCTTGAAGCTGCCGGCATTTTGATCATCGGGGCGGTGGTCCTGATGCTGATTCTCGCCCGCTACTGGCATCACATCGCCTGGGGTGCACGCTGACTGCGTCGCCCGAGCCCCTGCTGGTGGTGGTGCTCGGTCCTACGGGAAGCGGCAAGACTGCCCTTTCCCTGGCGCTGGCCGAACGCTTCCGCGGGGAGATCGTAAACTGCGATTCGGTCGCCATGTATCGCGAGTTTGAGATTGGGACCGCAAAACCCACGGTCAGCCGAGCGCGCCCGCGTTCCTCATCATCTGCTCGATTTTGTGGAGCCTTCCGGCTACATCACGGCCGGCGAATACGCCCGCCAGGCCCGCCAGGTGCTGGACCAGATCAAGGGGCGGGGAGCTTTGCCGATCGTGGTCGGCGGGACTGGCCTGTATCTGCGCGCGCTGCTGGAGGGCCTGTTTGCCGGCCCGCAGCGTTCCGAGGAACTGCGCCAGCGGTTGCGTGAGCGCGCTGAAGAGAAGGGAGCAGGCTATCTGCATCGGATGCTGGGCCGCCTCGACTCAGCAGCCGCCGCGAAGATTCACGCCCATGACACTCCCAAGCTGCTGCGGGCGATTGAAGTCTGCCTCGCTTCGCGGACGAAAATGAGCGAACTATGGAAACAGGGCCGCGATCCGCTGCGCGGCTTCCGGATTGTCCGCCTGGGGCTCGATCCCGACCGCAATGCTTTGTATGACCGCATCAACCAGCGCGCGCAACGACATGTTTGACGATGGCCTGGTCGGAAGAAACTCGAAGTCTGCTGGAAAAGTACGGTCCGGCCGCACGCCCGCTGTCGGCCCTCGGCTACAAGCAGGCCGTGGCCCTGGTCCGGGGCGAGATCGACCGCAAGACCGCTGTGCAGACGGCGCAACAGGCACATCGCAACTACGCCAAGCGTCAGATGACCTGGTTCCGCCGCGAGCCTGATGTGATCTGGATTTCCGGTTTCGGAGATGACACCAGGGTCCAGAGCGAGGCCATCCGGAAGATCGCAGACATGCAGAGCTCAGGTTAGTTCTTTGCGCCCACGTGGGGACAGCCGCCCCCGGCTGTCCAGTCGAGCGACGCTCGACAGCTTCTTCTGATCCCACAATAGCGGAGCGTTGCTCCGCCGGACAGCCGGGAACGGCTGTCCCCACGAGGGCGCAGCGAGGCATCAGCGCTGCAGAATCTCTTGCAGCGCGTTCTTCAAATCCGGATGCTGGAATTGATATCCGCTGGCCGCAAGCTTGGCCGGCTCCACGCGCTGGCTGCCGAGAAAGAGTTCTTCTCCCATCTCTCCGAAGATCAGGCGGACGGCGAAGGCGGGCATGGGGAAGAGCGCCGGGCGTCCCAGGACCGAAGCCAGAATGCGGGTGAATTCCGCATTGGTCACCGGATTCGGCGCCACGGTGTTGACTGGCCCGGAGAGCGATTCGTGGTTCAATACATGCTGGATCGCGCCCACGACGTCCCGCACCGAGACCCAGGGCCACCACTGGCGTCCGTTACCCAGCCTGCCGCCCAGACCCAGGCGGAAGGGAGTAAGCATTTTCGGCAAGGCGCCTCCTTCCGCGCTCATCACCACCCCAAATCGCATTTGCGCGGTGCGGATTCCCGCCTTGGCCGCGGGTTGTGTGGCGGCTTCCCACTGGCGGCATATTTCCGCGGCAAAGCCCTCGCCCGACGGGCTGTCCTCGCGCAGAATCTCGTCGCCGCGATTGCCGTAGAAGCCGACGGCGGAAGCTGAAATGAATACACGCGGGGGCGGGGACGCTTTCGCTGCCGCTTCCGCCAGGTGGCCGGTGCCCTGGGCGCGGCTTTCGAGGATGCGCCGCTTCTTGGCTGCAGTCCAGCGGCCGACGATGGATTCTCCGGCCAGATGAATGACCGCGTCAAAGCCGGAGACGGAATCCGGCGACAGAGGGCGGGCCGGGTCCCAGATGATCTGGTCCGGGCCCGTCGGTTGCCTTCCGCACCAGGCGGGTGACGGCTGCTCCGCCGGCTCTCAGAGAGGGTACGAGCGCCGCGCCAATCGGCCCGGAGGCCCCGCTGATCAGGATGCGAGAGGAAGTCATGACGGCTTGGTGTGCATCAACCTTAGCAGAATCGTATTGGTTTGGCTCCGCGCCATGCGCCACGTGGGGACAGCCGCCCTCGGCTGTCCGGCGGGCAACGCTCCGCTATCTTCGAGTGCCGTCAGAGTGTGTCGAGCGCGCTCGACCGGGCAGCCGGGGGCGGCTGTCCCCACGTGGCCGCGGGTAGCCGCCACACAGCCCACAAGCTATAATCGTGCATGGCGACGCTGCGCCAACAGTTCGCGACCAATGTGCTCACGGTGACCCGGTTCCGTGAGCTCATGCGCCGAATGCGGGCCAACCGGCCCAACGACGATCTCGAACTCATCCGCAAAGCCTACGAGTTTTCCCAGAAACACCACGCCGGACAGAGCCGCGCCTCCGGCCAACCCTACCTGGTCCATCCCCTCGAAGTCGCGCTGGTTCTGGCCGAGATGAAGATGGACCCGGTCGCCATCGCCGCCGGGCTGCTGCATGATTCCGTGGAAGATACCTCGGTGACGGTCGTCGATATCCGCAAGGAATTTGGCGAACAGGTGGCGCACATCGTCGAGGGAGTTACCAAAATCAGCGCCATCGATTTCGCCACCCGCGAAGAGCAGCAGGCCGAAAATCTGCGCAAGATGATGCTGGCCATGGTGGATGACATCCGCGTGGTGCTCATCAAGCTGGCCGACCGCCTGCATAACATGCGCACTCTCGAACATCTGCCTCCCGAGAGACAGCAGAAAATTGCCAGGGAGACGCTCGAGATCTACGCCCCCATCGCCCACCGCCTGGGCATGGGCAAGATCCGCGGAGAACTGGAGGACCTGGGGTTCCGCTACGTCGATCCCATCGCTTACCAGCAGGTGCACGATGCGGTCGAAGCGCGGCGCAAGGCGGGCGAAGCCTTCCTGGCCCGGGTGGAGTCCATATTCCGCGACAAGCTGAAAGAGGCGGGGATTACCGCTACCGTGGAAAGCCGCATCAAGCGCCTGTACAGCATCCACAAGAAACTGCAGCGGCAGCATATTGCGGTCGAGCAGGTCTATGACCTCTATGCCATGCGCGTGATCACGAAGTCGGTGCAGGACTGCTACGCCGTGCTGGGCATCATCCACAATCTGTGGCGGCCGGTGCCGGGACGGATCAAGGATTTCATCGCCATGCCGCGGCCGAATTTCTACCAATCGCTGCACACTTCCGTGATCGCCGAGGAAGGCACGCCCTTTGAAGTGCAGATCCGCACCGAGGAAATGCACAAGATGGCGGAAGAGGGCATCGCCGCGCACTGGAAGTACAAAGACGGCCCGGTCTCGGCGCAGGACGAGCAGCGCCTGGCCTGGCTGCGCCAGGTGGTGGAATGGCAGCGCGATGTCTCCGATCCCAGCGAGTTCCTGTCCACGCTCAAGATCGATCTTTATCCCGAAGAGGTTTATACCTTCACGCCCAAGGGCAAGGTCGTAGTCCTGCCGCGGGATTCTTCGCCCATCGACTTTGCCTATTCCGTTCACACCGAAGTCGGCCACAGTTGCGTGGGAGCGAAAGTGAATGGCCGCATGGTCCCGCTGCGCTTCAAGCTGCACAGCGGCGACATCGTCGAGATCCTGACCCAGACCGGGCACAAACCCAGCCGCGACTGGCTGGCCATCGCCAAGTCGTCCCGCGCCCGCAACAAGATCAAGCACTGGCTTAACGTCCATCAGCGGGAGCGCGCCATTGAAATTGGCCGCAAGTTGATCGAGAAAGAAGCGCGCAAGTATCGCGTATCGCTCAAGGACATCAAGGACGAGGAGTGGCAGAAGATCGCCTCCGACTACGGCGCGGGACGTCCCGACGACCTGATGGCGGGCATTGGCTACGGCAAATATTCGGCCCGGCAGATATTGGGACGCATGGCGCCGGCGGCCGGCACGCCCCTGGCCGATGAGGAACAAGAGAAGGCCGGCGGCCTCGCCAGCGTGGTGCGGCGCGTCTTCGGCGGCGACCAGAACAACAACGCCATTCGCGTAAAGGGGCACGGCGACCTGCTGGTTTACCGCGCCCGCTGTTGTAACCCGATTCGAGGCGAGGCCATCGTGGGCTACGTGACTCGCGGCAAAGGGGTCGCGGTGCATGCCGTCAACTGTCCCAACGTCACCAACCTGTTGTATGAGCCCGAACGCAAGATCGACGTCGAGTGGGCCCAGGATGACGGAACACCCAGCGCCTACCCGGTGAAACTTACGGTCTTCTGCGACGACCGTTTTGGGATGCTGAAACAGATCACCGCCGTGATCAGCGACACCCAGACCAACATCCGCAACATCGAAGCCCGCACCAGCAACGGCCAGGCCAACGTTGACATCGTGCTGGACATCGCAGACTTGAAGCACCTGGAAAATATCGTCAATGGCGTGCGCAAGATTCCCGGCGTGCACGATGTGCAGAGACTGCAGAAAATCTAGTCGTCAGTCGTCGGCATAGAGCCTGACTGAGAACTGACAACTAAAAACTGATTACTGGTTTTTGTCTCTCTTTTCTTTTCTTGGTCTTTCGTTGTCGCTGTGGGCCGTTCCTGGTTGCCCAGGTTGACTCCAACGGCGTCCATCTGCATTAATTCTGACGATTGATTTCGGAGGGCTCATGCGCGACGTGATCGCAACCAAAGAAGGACCGCAGGCCATTGGACCTTATTCCCAGGCCATCCGGGCGAATGGATTCGTTTTCGTCTCCGGACAGGTGGCCATCGATCCGGCGAACCAGCAGGTGATCAGCGGAGACGTCGCGGCGCAGACTGACCGCGTGCTCAAAAACCTTTCCGCAATCCTCACCGCCGCCGGGAGCGGTCTCAAAAAAGTTGTGCGCTCGACCGTCTTCCTGAAGAACATGGGCGACTTCACGGCCATGAATGAAGTCTATGGCCGCTATTTCAACGTCGCGCCTCCCGCCCGATCCACGGTCGAAGTGGCCCGTCTGCCTAAAGACGTTCTGGTGGAGATTGACGTGATCGCGCTGGCGTAGCGGCTGCCGGGAACAGTCGTGCAAGGCTCTTCCGCCCGTTCAGGGCTAGACGCTAGGCCGCTTCGCGGCTAGGTCCGGTCTGGATAGTGGTGCAGTTTCGTGGAACCATGACAAGTGCATAAACCACGAAGCGACACGAAGCATCACGAAGGCTTTGTCGCCCAGGGCCTTCGTGTACCTTCGTGCCCTTCGCGGTTCATGGGCTCCAAACTGACCCGCTACCCGGTCTGCGCGACTGGTCACCAGCCTCGCCCTCCATTTACAATCCCTAGTCCCGCATTTCTCGGACCGAGCAGGGAGTACACCTTGATCCCACGCTATACCCGCCCCGACATGGGCCGCATCTGGAGCGACGAGAATCGCTTTCGGACCTGGCTGGCGGTCGAAGTCGCCGCCACGGAGACCCTGGCCGAAGCCGGCATGGTGCCGAAGGATGCCGCCCGCGCCATTCGCGAGCGGGCTGACTTCAATCTGGACCGGATTGCCGAGATCGAAGCGGAGGTTCGCCACGATGTCATCGCGTTCACGACCGCCGTGGCTGAAATCGTCGGACCGCACGCGCGCTGGTTTCACTACGGATTGACTTCGAATGACGTGGTGGACACTTCCCAGGCGCTGCTCATCCAGCAGGCGTCTGCGATTATCGCCGCCGATCTGGAAAAGCTTTCCGCCGTGCTGGAACGCCGCGCCTGGGAATTCAAAGACACGCCCATGATCGGCCGCACCCACGGCATCCACGCCGAGCCCATCACGTTCGGTTTCAAACTGGCCAACTGGTACTCCGAGACCCAGCGCAATATCGCGCGCTTTCGCAGCGCCGCCGAAGACATGCGGGTGGGAAAATTTTCCGGAGCGGTGGGCACGTTTGCCCACCTCAGCCCCGAACTGGAAGAAGAGGATGTGCGAGCGGCTGGGACTTGAAAGCCGCCGCCATCTCATCCCAGGTGATCCAGCGCGATCGTCATGCGGCGTACCTCGCCACGCTGGCCGTGATCGCTTGCACGCTCGACAAGATTGCCACCGAGCTACGGCACTTGCAGCGCACCGAGGTCCGCGAGGTGGAAGAGTTCTTCAGCGAAAAGCAGAAGGGCTCGTCCGCCATGCCGCACAAGCGCAACCCGGTGACCCTGGAACAGATCAGCGGCCTCGCCCGGGTGGTGCGCTCGAACGCGCAAGCGGCATTTGAGAACGTTGCCCTGTGGCACGAGCGCGATATCTCGCACTCGTCGGTGGAACGCGTCATCATTCCCGATTCCACCACGCTGGTGGACTACATGCTGCAGAAGACCACCAACGTGCTCGACACCATGTTCGTTTACCTGGAACGGATGAAAGTCGAATCTGGAGAGTACCGGCGGCCTGGTGTTCAGCGGACAGCTTTTGCTCGACCTGGTGGAGCATGGAGTCTCGCGCGAGGAGGCCTATCGCACGGTGCAGAACCACGCCATGCGGGCCTGGAAGGAAGGGCGGAATTTTCGGGAGCTGGTTTTGAAGGACAAGAGCATTACCAGCCGGGTTCCGCGCGCGCAGATCGAGCGGGCGTTTGATTTGAAGCGTCAGCTCCGGAACATCGACAAGATTTTCGCGCGGGTATTTGGCAGCGGGGGGAAGGAGTCAGCGAAACCAGGTTCGCGCGGGCGGAGCAAATCTCCGCGACGCCGCGGATGAGAAAACCCCGCCCAAGCGGGAGCTTGGACGGGGGCACCCCGGCACGAGCGGGACGCTCGCGCCCACATGACCCTTACGTTCGTTTTGCCAGCGCTCCATCGACCGACGCCGCGCCCGGCCCCAGCATGACCAGCGCGATGCATGCGGCCAGCATGATCAACGGGTGCTCGAAGCCTCCCGGCTTGAGAAAACCATTCTTGAGGTGGACCAGCAGAATGGCCACGATCATGTCAAAGCCATTCAAGGCGGCGGCCCAGCGGGTGAGCAGTCCGATCACCAGCGCGAGGCCTCCGAGAAGTTCGACGAAGGTCACGATCGCCGACGACACGGCCGGCGCCGGCACGCCGATGGCACCGAACATCCCCGCGGTTCCGTGAAGACCCATCTGAAACAGCTTCTGCCACCCGTGCGCCAGAAAGATGATGCCGGTCACCACCCGCAAAATCGTAATCCCCCAAGACTGATTCGAAATCTGATTTGAACCGTTGCTCATGAGATTTTCTCCAGAACTGTTCTATGCTGTTCTCGTCTCGCGTCCGGCAGCCAACTTGCCGGAAAAATACGCAGAGGGCCAGTCCGGCCCTCTGTCTGATTCGAGGCGGTTACGCCTTCTCGACGGCGAAGCCCGCGGCCTTCCATTCTTCCAGTCCGCCTTCATAGGCGCGGACGTTTTCGTAACCGAGCTTCACCAGCTTCTCCGCCGCCATGCGGCTCTGCGGACACTTCGGGCCGCCGCAGTATACGACGATCTCGGCATCCTTGGGCAAATTCGTGCTCCGTACTTCGCTTCCGACCTTGTCCAAAGGCACGCGGCGCGAGCCCGCGATGTTCTCTCCCTTGAACCATTCGTCGGTCAGGACATTCCAGAACTGAATGGGTCGCTTGCTGTCCAGAAGTTGGCGGACCTCCTGGGTTGAAATGGTTTTTACGGGTACCTCGGTTGCGGTGGTGCTCATCGGTAGTGCTCCTTTCTTATCTATACAACAGATATCGTTATAACGACAAAGTGGCACAATATTATTCGGCTTGCTCCCTGACGATTTCCAGAAGGCGGATCAAGCGTCTGCAAACGCTGTTCGCCCAGGGGGCCCAGCATCTTCCGGTTAAAGCTCCTCGACGGGGCCATCCAGGGTCTGCAGCAGCTCGAGACCGGCCGGCGTGATGCGAGTGGTAATGACCCGGCGGTCTCGCCCCTCGCGGCTGCGTACCGCCAGGCCCCTGCGCTCCAGACGGTCAACCAGGCGGGTGATGTCAGGATCGCGATTGATCATGCGCTCGGCAATCTCGCTGCAGGCCCGTCCTTCGTCCCCGGCGCCGCGCAGGATGCGCAGGGCATTGTATTGGGTCGGCGACAGCCCGTGCGCCTTCAGCATCTCGCTCAGGCGCCAATGCAGGCGGTCTGCCGTGCGCTGGAGGGCGACCGCGGCTTCGTCCTCCAGGCTGGTGAAGGGCTTGGTCTGCTGGATCTCGGCTTGAATGCTCTTTGCCACACACCTCGAATATACTCGTTATAACGAATACTGTCAAGCGTCGTAACCAGGGACGCGCCGTGGCATCCTGCTCGTTTCTCTGGCGCATCGAATTAATTAACTAACCGGTTAATCAACGCCGGGGAGAGGAATAATCCATGAAAAATCATTCTCAGGGCCCTGACTTCATTTCTTGCGGTAGGTATACTCAGCGTTGGCCTGGCGGCCCAGACCAACAGCGCCCGCTATGACAGCGATATCCAGAACCGCGTGACCCAGCAGCTGGCCAAAAAGCAGGAGTTCCGCAACCTGCAGGCGACCACGGAAGACGGCATTGTGACGCTTTCCGGCACGGTTGATCTCTATCAGCAGAAACTGGATGCGGCCAAGAAAGTCCGCAAGCTGGACAAAGTGCAGGGCGTGCGTAATCTGGTCGCGGTCAGTTCGTCCGCGCCCGACGCCGAGCTCGAAGCCAAGCTCGAGCGCAAGTTGCACTACGACCGCATGGGTTACGACAACCTGTTCAACTTTGTTGACGTCTCGGTGAAGGACGGCGTCGCCACCCTTAATGGCGAAACTTACAACGACGTAGGCCGCGACTCAGCCCTGGCGCTGGCGAATTACCATGCCGGGCGTGAAGGACGTGGTGGACAACATCAAGGTCTCGCCGGTGTCGGGCTTCGACGACCGCATCCGGATCAGCGCCCTGCGCGCCATTTATCGCGACCCGGTGCTGGGCCGCTACGCCAGCGATCCGGCAAAACCGATCCGGATTGTGGTGGACAACGGCAAGCTGAGCCTCTACGGCACGGTGGCCACGGCGATGGACAAGCAAATCGCCGGCATGCGGGCCAACCAGGTCTTCGGCGTCTTCAGCGTCGCAGAACAACCTGGAAGTGGTGAAAGGCTCGTAATGCAGGCGCGAGCGTCCCGCTCGTGCAGGGTTGGATCGGAGAGAGAAGGCACGGCTTCGGCCGTGCCTTTTTTCTGTGCAGGGAATCTCCCTCCGTGTCCTCGGTGTCCTCGGTGGTCATATGGTTTTGGGTTTTGACCACGGAGGACACTGAGGACACGGAGTCTGCCCGCGACCACTACAGCCGATTAATCAACGCCGCCACATAGCCGGCGCCAAACCCATTGTCTATATTCACCACGCTCACATTCGAGGCACAGGAATTCATCATCCCCAAAAGCGCGGCCAGGCCCTGGAACGCCGCGCCGTAGCCCACGCTGGTAGGCACGGCGATCACAGGAACGCCGACCAGGCCGCCTACCACGCTGGGCAGCGCTCCTTCCATTCCGGCGCACACGATCACCACCCGGGCCCGCGTCAGGGACGCGCGATTCGCCAGCAGGCGGTGAATTCCCGCGACCCCCACGTCGTAAAGATGCTCGACGTCGTTGCCCATCATTTCGGCGGTGACTACAGCTTCTTCCGCCACCGGAATGTCACTGGTGCCGGCGGAAACCACGGCGATGATTCCCTTGCCGTACTTCTTCCGGTCGCGCCGCAAAGTGATGGCGCGTGCCAGGGCCTGATACTCGACTTTGGGGACTTTCTTTTTTACCGCGGCCAGTTGCTCCGCGCTTACCCGCGTCGCCAGGATGTTGCCGCCGTGTTTGGCCAACCGGGAAAAGATGGACGCCATCTGGGCCGGAGTCTTGCCCGGACCGAAAATCACTTCCGGCATCCCGTTACGCAGGGCGCGATGGTGGTCCAGGTTGGCGAATCCCAGGTCTTCGAAGGGAAGGTGGCGCAGGCGGTCAACCGCGGCGTCGGGAGAAAGCTTGCCCCGTCGCACCTGGTCGAAGAGTTCGCGGATGGAGTCAGCGTTCAAGAGATTGGGTGTCAGCGAATCTAGAGTAGCATTTGCTTTAATGTAGCGCCGGCGTCCCGGCGGCTGTCCCGCCCACCGCCCGAGGGCGGGACGCCCTCGAGACAGCCGGCGAGACGCCGGCGCTACTGGAAACCTATCTGGTTACTCGAGGCGGGGAGCTTCTTGCCGTGGCCGCGGACTCTCGCGGCGATTTCCCGATACACTTCTTTGGCTTTGCCGGGTTCTTCCAGGTGGAAGAGAAACCACCGCCGCAGCATGCCGCGCGTGACCCGTCCCTTGAGATAGGCATCGTACAAAGCATTGCCCAGCATGTAGCCCAGCAGTTGGGAGCTGGCTTCTGTTTTCTTGCGTTGGGATGCTGGAGCTTCTTCCGGCAGCTCGCGGCTTCCCGCGCCTCCGGCCTCGGGGCGCGCCGGATACAGCACTCGCGAACCAAAATATCCCAGCGCATATTCCATGGTCTGGAGGTAAAAATGGGTCGTGCTGCCCCGAGTTTCCGCGCCTTTCTCCCGCCCAGGTAACCCGCGGCAGGCATGGTGCAGGAAGCGTGCCGCTTCTTCAGCCGCATACATCATCTTGAACTCACGCACGTAGAAGGCATTGACCTGGGGCAGATAAACGCTGCCTCGCTCCTCCACGTGGCGCACCATGGCTTCGGTTTCGTCCCCGTCGGCATGGTGGCGGGAGAGCAGCTGGCGCAAACGCGCGTCGGAAGCGCGGCAGTAAACTTCCGGCATCAGGTCCACCAGGAACTTCGGCTGGGTACCGTTGTGCGAAGAATAGCGGTCGATGTCGAGAAAGCGCAGCAGGCTGTCGATCAGGTTGTAGATGGTGGGGGCGAGGTCGGGACCTTCCTCGTCGGTGCGTCCCCAGCGGCTGAGGTGAAGGCGGTAGTTCTCGTATTTTTCCAGGGGCGTGGAATTGAATACGCAGACTACGTCATGGCTCACGCGCACGGCCTCCACCCGTTCCTGCTGGTTCGCCGGCGGCGCGCCAGTAGAGCGCATCCACGTTTTGCAGGACGGTGACCACCCGCTCCTCCGGCAATTTCTCCCGCAGCACTTTGGGAAGATGTCCGGGCGCGAGGTGCGACTCGCCAAACAGCACCAGCATGACGGCCTGGGGATGGCGCTGCCGGATTTCGGACAGCTTGTGGACGGCGTGACGATCGCGCGCGCCGATCTTGCGCAGGTCTTCCCGCGGCATGCAGTCCAGACCATAGATCGCGTCGGCGTGCTCGCGCGCGGTGACCAGCAATTCGTAAAACGGAGCCCAGTCGTAGCCCCAGTCGAGGTCGAAGCGAATGCGCTGGCGCAATTCTTCGGCGTCAATCTCGCGCCGCCACCATTCATCGAGGATGTGCTGGTCGCGGGAGAAGATGGTTTCGAGGCCCAGCACCACGGGACGGTCTCCGGGCTGGGCGCGTTCTTCGAGCAGGCCTGCGGCAAAGCGTTGCGCGGCCGGAAGCGCGTGATAGTCGCCAATGAGAACGATGTCCCCACGGCGTACGTCGGCGCTCAGTTGCTGCCGATCGATAACAGATTCGTAGGATCGGAAGGCCTGGCTGAAATCCTGCAGATATTTGCGGCGGCCGTTGGGATCGTTGATCCGGATCTCGCGCTCGACGCCAGCCAGGGCGTGCAACTGCGCCTCACTGCGCCGCAGCCGCAAACTGGAGATGGATGCCATACGTCGTAGTCGTTCGAGTCGTCAGCTCGTCCGTCGTTCGTCGCTTGGTCATCGAGGATCGGCTTACCAAGGCCGCGGTCGTATTCTGCGCGCTACGCAGCTGCCCGCTCCTTGACTCTTCTTCTCCGTGCGCTCCCTATGCTCCAAGGTTCGAAGAGGGTCGGGAGCTCCGAAGTTGCCCAATCACCCGCCGCAGAACCTGACCGTCGCCACTACCGGAGCCAGTGGATCGCTGTTCCTGAAACACTTCCTGCTGGCGGTGGAACGCGACTCACGCGTCCAGACCGTCAACTTCATCGCCTCCGACAGCGCTCTGCGCGTCATGGCGGAAGAACTCGGGCTGCGCGGCCGCAGCAACCTGCTCGGACAAATCCTGGGCCGCAAGGCCGCGCGCAAAATCCACCAGCAAGCCAATGCCGATATCGGCGCCAACATCGCCAGCGGCTCTTATCCCGCCGACGCCATGGTCGTAATCCCGTGCAGCATGGGCACGCTGGCCCGCATTGCCAACGGCATCGCGTCCCAACTGATCGAGCGCGCCGCTGACGTCTGCCTCAAAGAGAAGCGCCCGCTGGTGCTCTGCGTCCGCGAGACGCCGCTCAACAAAATCCACATTCGAAACATGTACCGGGCCGCCGATGCCGGCGCCACCGTGTACCCGCTTATCCCGGCCTTCTATTTCCGTCCGACCAGCTTAGATGCTTTGGCGCAGCGAATTCGCTTACCGCGTGCTGGCCCACATCGGCCTGCCTCAGCCCGACGCCTATCGCTGGAAAGGCTGACGGATTTGGCGAATACAGAGATCCGGTTACCCGGTGGTTACTTCCAGTGTAGGAAGGCGGGAGAGAAGCGGGTAGATTCCTGTGGGCCATGACCCGCGGGGGAGCAAGCGGTTTCAGTGTGGCGAGGGCGCCCTCGCCCGCGGCTTTTGATTTTGGTGGTGAACAGTTAAAGTCAAAGGCCGCGGGCGAGGCGCCGCGCCACACGTTTTCAAGGCTAAAGGAGACTCAATGTTCTTTCATAAGAGCGCTGTGGTTCTGGCTGCGCTGATTACTGGCCTTTTAGTTTCTCTGGCGCATGCGGCCGGCCCCAGCTTTTCGGTTTCGTTTCCCAAGGAGCCGCAGCGAGAAGCCGCTCGACGGGCGCGTCTTCCTGCTGCTTTCGACTGACCCTTCCGCCGAACCTCGCATGCAGATCGACGACTCCGTCCGCACCCAGATGATGTTCGGGATGGACGTTGACGGCATGAAGCCTGGCCAAACCGTGGTGGTGGATGATTCCGCCAATGGCTATCCCGTCCGCAGTCTGCGCGACGTGCCGGCGGGAGAGTATTACGTGCAGGCGGTGCTGCATCGCTACGAAACCTTCCATCGCTCCGATGGCCACACCGTGAAGCTACCCATGGACCGCGGCGAGGGGCAGCACTGGAACATCGCGCCCGGCAATCTCTACTCCACTCCGCGCAAGATCACGCTGGGTCCGTCGGCTGGGCCGGTTGCAATCGTGCTCGATCAGGAAATCCCGCCCATTCCGCCGCCGCAAGACACGAAATACATTCGTCACCTGAAGATTCAGAGCGCGCTGCTCACCAAATTCTGGGGACGTCCCATGTACCTGAGCGCCAACGTGCTGGTGCCCGAGGGATTTGATGCGCATCCCAACGTTCATTTTCCAGTCATCATCAATGAAGATCACTTTAACGCCGACTTCACCGGCTTTCGCACCGAACCGCCCGATCCCAATCTGAAGCCGGACTACAGCGAGCGCTTCCACATCTCCGGCTACAACCGCATTCAGCAGGAGGAGGCTTACAAGTTCTATCAACAGTGGATCGCGCCCGGCTTTCCGCGCGTCGTGATCGCGGAAATCAATCACGCCAACCCTTACTACGACGATTCCTACGCGGTGAACTCGGCCAACCTCGGGCCTTACGGCGACGCCATCGAGACCGAACTCATTCCCGCCATCGAGAAAGCAGTTTCGCGGCATCGGACAAGGCTGGGCGCGCTTCGCCTACGGCGGTTCCACCGGCGGCTGGGAATCGCTGGCGGTGCAGGTGTTTTATCCCGACCACTACAACGGCGTGTTCGTCGCCTGCCCCGATCCGGTGGATTTTCGCGCCTATACCACGATCAACATTTATAGCGACCCCAACGCGTTTTACATGATGGGTCCGCACACCAAGGTCGCGCAGCCCGCCATGCGCGATTATCTCGGACGCACCCTGGGCACGGTGCAGGGCATGAACCAGTACGAGCTCGCGCTGGGCTCGCACGCGCGCTCAGGAGAACAATTCGATATCTGGCAGGCGGTTTACGGGCCGGTCGGCGACGACGGCTATCCCAAACAGATTTTCAACAAGGAGACCGGCGAAATCGATCGCAGCGTCGCCGCCTACTGGAAGGAGCATTACGATCTGAGCGCCATCATGCAGCGCGACTGGGCCACGCTCGGCCCCAAACTGCAGGGCAAGCTTCACATCTACGTGGGCTCTGCCGACACATATTTTCTGACTGACGCGGTTTATTACCTGGAAGATTTTCTGAAATCCACGAAGAATCCGCCCTACGACGGCGAAGTGAAGTACGGCGATCGCGCCGAGCATTGCTGGAATGGCGATCCCGATCTGCCCAACTATCTTTCGCGCCTGCACTACAACACCATGTACCTGCCCAAGATTCTCGAGCGGATGGAAAAGACCGCGCCGGCCGGAGCCGATCTGAAGTCCTGGCGCTACTGACGAGGGACAAAGCGACAATGGGTGGAGCAGGCCTTCAGGCCTGCATACAAGTGTGGTGAGTGGGCTTCAGCCCCGAGATACTTCCGGCCAAGAACGATAGCATCTCCAAACCCTGGTTTTGGCGCAGGCCCGGGTCAATGAGTGCTAACGCCTGTGGGTGTTGAAAAAGTCACGTCGATTAGCGGGTTGAGATTCAGCGAAGCATGTTAGAAGGAAGCATTCGCCCATGCTCTGTTTGATTCTGATCGTCGGAGGCCTGCTGATCATGATGGGGCAACACGACCGTTCCGAAGCTCTGTTCTACTATTTCCGCCTGGAAGATCAGGTTCCTGAAACTCATCTGCTGCGGCTGATCGAAAAGCACATCAGCTTCGCCTTTGTGCGGGAGAGGCTGAAAGCGAGTTACAGCGATACCGGCCGTCCTTCCATTGATCCCGAACTTCTGCTGCGCATCCTTTTGATCGGCTACTTGTATGGCATCACCAGCGAGCGGAAGCTGGTGGAGGAACTGCGCATGCACTTGGCGTGGCGCTGGTTCACCGGTCTGGGCTTCGATCAGGAGATTCCACATCACTCCACGTTCTCGAAAAACCGGCATGGACGGTTTCAGGAATCGAAGCTGTTCGAGGAGCTGTTTGAGCAGATCGTGCTCCAGTGTGTGGAAGTAGGATTGGTGCAGGGCAAGCAGCTGTCGGTCGATGGTAGTTTCGTGGAGGCGAACGCGGCCAAGGAAAGCCGCATTCCACGCGAGCAGTTAGCGGAAGCGGCGCAAGTCAACCAAACCGTGCGCCAGTACCTGGTGGAACTGGAGCAGCAGAATCCCAGCGAAGAGCCGGTGCATCAGCAGGATCAGGTATCGACCACGGATCCCGACGCGACCTACGCTACCAAGGGTGGGACACCGGCCCGACTGGGGTACTACGACAACTATCTGATCGACAATCACAGTTGCGTGATCGTCGGGGTGCAAGCGACGGCAGCACGGATGAGTCAGGAAACGGTAGCCGCGCAGGACATGCTCACTCGTTTCACGCAATGGCAAGGACGAGAACCAGAATCGGTAGCGGCCGACACCACCTACGGGAACGGGGAGTTCTTGCAATGGTTGGCGGATCGGAGCATCACTCCTTATATGCGAACCCGCGACAGTATCCACAGAAAGAACAGTCCGTTCTACGGTCCCGAACGGTTCACGTATCAACCCGAAAGCAACAGCTATCGCTGCCCTGCGGGGCAGCAACTGAACTACGGTGGCCGCAACCTGCGGAACCACACCTATGCCTACATCGGGACCCGCAAACGTTGCGGGGCGTGTGCGCTAAAAGCCCAATGCACCAGCGGAGCGTTTCGCTTTCTTGCCATCCACATGGACGAACCCGCCCGGCAACGCGCACGGGAGTTGGCGAACACGCCAGAGTTCGCCCAGGCACAGCGGGAAAGAAAGAAGGTGGAAGCCCTGTTCGCGGAACTCAAGAATCAAATCGGATTGCGTCGCCTCCGTCTGCGGAGATTACGGTTTGTGCGGGAGCAGTTCTTCCTGGCGGCGGCTGCCCAGAACCTCAAGCGACTCGTCCGCTTCCTCAGCCAACCGACAACACCCACTGTGGAAGCTGCCTCTTAGCTGAGGCGAGAAGAAAGAACTCGGCCGCCGCAATCATCGCAGCCGGAAAGACATTCCGATCACGGACTTTTTCAACACCCACGCCTGATAGCGTCAACCGTCCTGCACGCCTTATTCATTGTGATACAAAAGCCGTAGGTATTACGCATGAAATTGCTCCCACTCCTTGCGATTCCCCTCGGATTCATGTGCGTGTTTTACGGCTTACGAGGGAAGAGCATATTGCTGAACGGTGAGCGAGCCGCAGGTCTCGAACGCGCTGTAACTGTCGGTGGCGGACTTCTACTAATCGCATGCGGATTGGGCTTCGGGTTCCTAGTGTTCCGATTGGTTTTCAAATAGGTGATGATAAATCGCCTCTCTGACAATGTCGGCGGTGTCAAGTAGTTTTCGAGCACACTGCGGCGTGCACTCGAATAAGAGCGCCATTTCGCTCTAGTTGAAGAACTGCCAATCCAAAGGTGTGTCCAGAGTTTTGTGTAAACGACCGAGTGTTGTGTTAGGGGACGGGGTGCTGGGGAAGGGGGCATTTCCCCTTCCCCGGCCCATCTCTGTAGAAGTGGGATGCTCGTTCATTGCGTAATTCTCTCCAAGGCCGGCACGCGGTCCGGCCACAGAATGCTGAAGCGGTTCAGCGCCGCCCGCCAATTCTGCACCGGCATGGTCCACTTCTTCGCGGCTTGCCGCAGCGCCAGAAACAGCAGTTTCAGCGCCGCCTCATCGTTGGGGAATCCGCCCCGCATCTTGATGATCTTGCGCAGCGACATGTTCAGCGACTCCACCGTGTTGGTGGTGTAGATCACTTTCCGGATCTCGGCCGGATAGGCGAAAAACGGCGTGATGCGCTCCCAGTGCCGCCGCCAGATCTGACTCACCCTCGGATAGGCATCCCACTTCCCCGCGAACTGCTCCAGATGTTGCTCCGCCTCGGCCGCCGTCGCCGCGCGGTAGATCTGCCGTAGGTCCGCCGCCACCTGCTTGCGCTGTTTCCAGCTCACATAGTTCAGCGAGGCCCGCACCATGTGCACGATACACGTCTGCACCTCGGCGTTCGGATACACCGATTCGATCACCTCCGGGAATCCCTTCAGCCCGTCCACGCAGGCGATGAAGATGTCCTTCACCCCCCGGTTCTGCAGCTCCGTCAGCACCTGCAGCCAGAACTTCGCCCCTTCCTTCTGCGCCACCCACAGCCCCAGCACTTCCTTGTGGCCCTCCAGGTTGACCCCGATCGCCACGTAGATCGCTTTGTTCTGGATGTGGCCCTCGTCGCGCACCTTCACCCTCAGTGCGTCCAGGTACACGATCGGATACACCTCTTCCAGCGGCCGGTTCTGCCAGATCTTCACTTCCTCCATCACCGCTTCGGTGACGTTGGAGATCAACGTCGGCGAGACCTCCACGCCATACATTTCCTCCAGGTGCCCCTCGATCTCCCGCGTCGTCATCCCCCGCGCGTACATCGAGATGATCTTGTCGTCGAAGCCGGTCAAGCGGGTCTGCCCCTTGGCCACGATCTTGGGCTCGAAGGTCGCCTTGCGGTCCCGCGGCGTTTCCAACTCCAACTCGCCGAAGTCGCCCTTCAGCGTCTTTTGGTTTTCCCGTTGCGCGAGTTGCCTCGGTGGTGGCCCACCGGGTCGTGCTTCTCGTAGCCGAGGTGATCGGTCATCTCGGCTTGCAGGGCCCGTTCCAGGAGGGCTTTGGTTAGCTGCTTCAGCAGACCGTTCTCGCCGATGATGTCTTCGGGCTTCTTGTAGTCGGTCAGCAGTTGATCGATCAGCTTCTTGTCGATGGCCATGGAATTTTCCATTCTCTTCCTCCCATGGTCGTTTACACAGTTCTATTTACACCCTCCAATCCAACCACGGCTCGCATCGTAATCGTCTCAGGTCGGGAACTCGGTCCGACCCATGCATCTCTTCGGTCGCAAGCTGCGATCATGATTACTACTTCAGACTCCCCCGTGAAAGGGAGCGGGATTCCCAATCAATTACTCGGTGTTCTACTGCACACCATGGCGATTTCCGGGCTGTCCCGCGTGCGAACCGAACTTGGTCCACTGCTCGTAGTCCCATCCCTGGCGCCACATCCAGTACAGGCGAATAGCGAGTCTTCGTGCCATGGCCACCTTGGCGATCTTCCGCCCTCTCCGCATCGCCAGATGGAAATACTTACTGCGCCATTCCGGCAGGCTGCGCACCGTGACCTGGGCTGCTTCCACCAGCAGGAAACGTAATATCGAACTCCCCTGCTTGGTGATATGTCCGAGCCGTCTCCGATTGCCACTGGAGTCTTCCAACGGCACCAGTCCCAGATAGCTGGCCACCTGCTTGCCGCAATGAAACCGATCCGCTTCCCCGATGATCAGCACGAACGCCAATGCGGTCAGCGCACCCACTCCAGGATGAGTTCTTAACCGCTGTGCTGGGGGACACTTCTCCGCTTCTTGCTCGATCGCCTGAGTGAGTTCTGCAATAGTCGGGTTCAGTCGATCCAGCAACTCCAGCAGATCTCGTCGTCGCCGGCTCGCCCAGGGAGCCAACCGGAAGGACTCCAGTTGCTCCCGTCCCCGCTCCCGCCACAACCGCTTCTTGCAGCGCAGTCCTTCGTTGAGGGCCACGGCTTGCAGTTGATTCATGATCCGCGTGCGGGCCTGCACCATGCGATGCCGGTGCCATAGCAGTTGCCGCAGATCGCGATTCTCCCAGTTCGGCACCCAGATCTGCGGGAATCGATCCTCCAGCAGCAAGCGCAGGATGAGTTGCGCATCCTGGCGATCCGTCTTCTGCTTCCGCACCCGTTTCGCCCGGATCTCGGCGGCGTCTCCGATCCACAACTCATACTGCAACTCCGCCACGAGTCGTTCGAACCAGCGGGCATGCCCGCTGGCTTCCATCCCCACACGCACCTTCTGGCCCGCTAGTGCACGGTAGAAGTTCTCCGCCTCTTCGCGATGCGCTAATCGTCTTTCCTGGAACTCCCCGGTGTCGGTATCCACCGAAGCAATTTGCTGAAACTCGGGATGGAAATCTACTCCTATAATGATCATTGTTCGGCTCCTTTCTCCCGAGCCTGCTGGTTGGCTTTAGCACCACCTACTCTACTCGGGCCGGGGAGCCGACATTGTCATGGAATCAATTACGCTCATCCTATGAGAGAGGATGTCAAGCGAAAACACTTCTCCACTCTCTCCGTGAGACCTCGATCGGTGCTTGCATCCAGGCCCCTTCTTCTTGGAGAGGGTTTTGGTTTTAACGCCTGGAGCGCCACAGAGTACGACAGGAATACGGATCGCAGTTGCTGGTCTCCCTGGAGTGGTTTCATGCGACGGTCCCGACACCATTCGTTGCGAAGCTGCGCAAGCCAACCGTTGGCTTAAGTGCCAACCATCATCCTATGTGAGGCTCGAGGCCTATGGCTTTTTTGGGTTATCCGAGGGGGCATAGGATTGACCCGGAGACTCGGTGCTGCATGCAGCAGCACACGAAGTGCCTAATGAGCGCATGGATACTCTCCCTCGAACCCGAGCATCGCAGAACCGATGGGCCACCACCGAGGCATGAAAACCTTGGAGATCACCTGCGTTCTGGGCGACGCTCAAGCTGCTTGTAGCTTCAGTTGTTCGGCGTCGAAACGTTCCTCCTTCTTCCAGAGTGTCAAAGCAATGGCCGCGATCTTTCGCGCTAACGTCAGACGCGCCATCTCGGGCTTCATTCCCTTGGCCAGCAATGCCACATAGAACTCGCGCAACGGACCCACCCCACAACTGGCTCGGGTCGCGGCTCCTTTGAAGATCTCTTTCATCTCATGGTTGTGATTCCGATTGAGACCACGAATCTGTTGCGGTTTCTTCGCACGTTGCAGTTGTCCGCGGACAAAGCGGTATTGCGCACTGTCGCGCGTCTCAATACCCAGTCCACTATAGGTCCAGAGTTGTCGTTTGCTGCGGAAGCGATGCGGCGTTTGCATCAGTGCAATCAAGCGGGCGGCCCGAATCGGACCGATGCAAGGAATCTGGCGCAGCAGTTTCGACGCTTTATGTTTCCGGCTCTCCGTTAATAACTCAGGGCGCAGGGTTCGTCTTAGCGCCTGCAATCCATCCAACTGTTGATAGAGCAGCTCGGCCCGCCGGCGCACCCCCGCATGCTCGATCTTCTGTAGCCACTCTTCCCGATAACGCGGAGCATAGACCTGGGTACCGGCACAAGGGATGCTCCAGCCGCGATACAGAGCTTTGATCCGGTTCATTACTCGATTCAGATCTTGGCTGATGGTCTGATAACTACGCCCCAGCTCGCGCAGCGTCCGCAGCCCGTGTTCCCCGTGATAGACCGGGCGCAACATCCCGGTGCGCAACAAGTCGGCCAACTTGCGCGCATCGATCTTGTCGCTCTTGTTGCCTTCCTTTAAGAAGGCATTGTGCCGCGGATCGCAGACCACCACTTGCGTCGCCTGGGGTTGCAGCAGATCATAGAGCCATGCCGCCCAGGTCCCTTCTTCCCAGGTCACATGCAACTCGCCCCGCAGACCGTGGATAAACTGCAGAATGCTGCTGGGTTTGGTTTCCACGATCGACTCCATCACCAGCTTGCCACTGCCGTTCAGCACCGCGATCACGGTCGCTTCCTTGTGCACGTCCATGCCGATATACTTGATGTCGCGACTCATTCAGTTGCCTCCTTGGGGGAAAGATCATTCGCGTCTAACGGAGTCTTTCCCTCAAGGTACAGTGCCATTCTTTCGTTGCTTTTTCTAGCTTCCTTCTGCCGCCCCACAGTCCTCGACTAAATATTTCCGAGGCCGCTCTCTCATAATGCATTGACCTTCGGACTACTTGCGGAGCATCACTGCCAGGAGGCCAGCGAGGAGCAGTGCCAGCAGGATCAGCCCCGTCCTTTTTGGCATGTTCGCGAGGTGCAGTCCGTGCCACGACGGGTTCGACTGATACCAGTCCGGTTGCCGTTTGTCGTGATGATTCTTCACGTCACGATTATCCACCAGTTCCCCAAACGCGGGTACTGCTGTCCGGGTAACTGTTGGAAAATCCCAATTACAGTGCGCCGGGCTAAACCGGCATGAAGTAGAGGATGAAAGAGCCTTACGAGAAAGGAATAGCGATCCGCTCGGCCTCGAGTCTTGCGCTGGGTACCGCGAGGTGCACAACGAAGCGTAGACAGAGGATAGGCGGGGTGGGTATTCAGCTCCGAAAAGATGCAATCCGGACGCCGACGTCCTTGTAATGCGCGGAAGGCAACATGAACAGGCGCGATAGCGCGAGCTCCTGCTCAGTCCGGCGTAGTCGAAGACCCCAGACACGCCTAGAAACTTCATGCACGAGAACCGGGAGACCTCGGAGACACCTGCGGCTCAACCAGGCCGCAGGTCGGCGGGCGAAGGCCAGTGCCACAAGGCCTGCGCGTACGTCTGCGAGGAGTCACACAGCGGCATAGTACCTATGAACCATTCGAACAAAGACGGAACATCGCCGGCGGAGAGTGGGGAGGAAAGGCCGCTGATCAAGGAGAACGCTGGTCAACCTAACACGTACCCGACGCAGAGCGGGAAGGGCGTGTCCCAAGGGCTGGCGGGCGTGCGGAAAGCAGCAAGGGAAAATAAGGAGATGAAGTTCACCGCCTTGCTCCACCATCTGACAGTCGATCTGCTGCGGGAAAGCTTTTACTCCCTCAAGAGGAAGGCCGCACCCGGAGTGGACGGTGTTACTTGGCAGGAGTATGAAGACGGGCTAGAGGATCGATTGACCGATCTTCATGGCCGAGTTCATCGCGGAGCCTATCGAGCGACGCCATCGAGAAGAGTGTACATAGAGAAAGCAGATGGACGGCAACGTCCACTAGCGGTCCCGGCTATCGAAGACAAACTTGTCCAACAGGCCGTGGTTACCATCCTCAACCAGATCTACGAGGAAGACTTTCTCGGCTTTTCCTATGGGTTTCGCCCGGGGCGCAGCCAGCATCAAGCACTGGATGCGTTGTCGTACGCGCTCCTGAAGAAGAAGGTGAACTACGTTCTGGATGCCGACATTCGAGGATTTTTCGATAACCTCGACAAGAGTTGGCTGGTCCAGTTCGTGGAGCATCGCGTCGCTGACGCCCGCATCCTACAGTTGATCCAGAAATGGCTCAACGCTGGGGTGATGGAGGAAGGCGAATGGTCGAACACGAAGACAGGTAGTCCGCAAGGTTCGGTGATTTCACCGCTTCTCGCGAATATCTACTTGCACTACGCTTTCGATCTCTGGGTGAACGTGTGGCGCAAGAAATGGGCACACGGCGAGGTGGCTGTCATCCGCTATGCGGATGATGTCATCGTGGGATTTCAGCACCAGACGGACGCAGATCGTTTCTTGGAGAACTTACGGGAGCGGCTGGGGATGTTTGGACTGGAACTGCACCCAGATAAGACGCGCCGGATCGAGTTCGGTAGATTTGCTGAACAGAACCGGAAACGCAGAGGAGAAGGGAAACCCGACACGTTCGATTTCCTCGGCTTCACGCACATCAGCGGGAAGAACAGGTTAGGGCGGTTCGCAGTGAGGCGCAAGACGATCCACAAACGCATGGGGGCGAAGCTGCGGGAGATTAAGCAGCAACTCCGTGAGCGAATGCATGATCCCGTGCGCCAAACCGGACAATGGCTCAAATCGGTCGTGCAAGGCCACTTCAACTACTATGCGGTACCGGGGAACCTCGACAGTCTCGGCATATTCCGGGAACGAGCGATTGGGCATTGGTGGCAAACACTTCGCCGCCGCAGCCAGAAACGCCCGATCTCCTGGAAGCGTACCCTTGCCCTGGCTAACCGATGGCTTCCTCAACCGCGCGTGCTTCATCCATATCCTGCCGTTCGCTTTGCCGCCAGTCATCCGAGATAAGAACCGGATGCGCTAATCAGCGCCCGTCCGGGTCCGCGCGGGGGGCAGTCAGCGATGCCTGTCCCTACCGCGATCCAAGAATCAGGAACCACCTAAAGCCCAAGTCCAGCTCTGCTCTCAATGCAGCGCTAAAGGCGCTGTTCCACCCAATCAAAATCCAGCGCAGAAATTACCTCTGATGTACGCCCCACTTTCGTGCCGGTTGACGCGACCGCGCCGTGTGTACTAATGTGCAATTACACCGGAAAGGAGGTGGTCTGATGACAAGTTCTGACTTATGTGGGAGTAGTAAAAGACCAGGTGAGGTGGCTGTGACTTAGAGCGGTCGCTCTAAGAACCATCGCACGACTACCGGTGATTTAGGGTTGTAATTCCACTCGGCGTGCAGGTCGCGCCGGGGCCCGGAGTTAGCCGAAGGAGACCACCTTTAGAGTGGCCGCCTCTTGGTCAATCCCAAACAGTGCACCGGGCGGCCCGCGCATTGCAAAATGCGCGGGCCGTTCTATTTGGGCATCGGACGTCAGACCTCGGACCTCGGGCTTCTGGTGTCGGCCGACGGCTGAGGTCCGGCGCCCGACGCCCAAGGGGTAAGCGTGGACCAGCGTGGAATGGGTACACGACTGAATCAAGGTGAGGACAGCAACCTCGGTGACCTACGTCGTCGGGGGTGCGGGAGGCACAATTTATGTTGAGCCCGGTTGACCACTAACGCCCGGAAAGCAGGCGTCGATGATCAGCATCCTATGGATCGCGGTTGTGACCGCTCTGGCAGTCGGCGTCGTCCTGGCGCGGAAATACGTACCGAAGCCCCAAAAAGCCCAAAAGTGGGAAAAAGCACAGATCATGAAGCAGTTGCTGGCCATGTCTGAGAATGAAGCCGGAGCTTCGGCCGTTGCGCCAGCACGGTCCCGAACCTCTGCGAAAACCGGGGCACGGCCTGTGAAGTTCACCCCCAAACCGGCAAGGACCTCTCAGCAGATTCATTCCAGCAAATAGGTTTTCGTCAGCCGCCGTCCCGGCGGCTGTCCCTCGGCAAGCTCTCGGCAGGCTCCGGGGGCGTCCCGCCCACACCTGCCGAGGGCAAGATGCCCTCGGGACAGCCGGCGAGACGCCGGCGCTACATGGCGCGGATCTTGTGTGGGGCGGGCGCCCTCGCCCGCCGCCTTTGACTTTATCCCAAAAACAGAATTCGAGGATTTTGTCACCCGTAGCATTGTGGCAGAGCAAAGGCAACCTCAAAAGCGGCGGGCGAGGGCGCCCGCCCCACAAGGTCCCCGCTACATCGGTGACCCCGCGCGGTGACGCACCAGGTAGTATTCGTTAACCGGATGGTCGTCCTGCAGGGCAGGCGCGGCGGGAGCCTGCGCAATCAGTTCGTCCAGTGAGATTTCGTTCTTGAGTACCCTGGAAAACTGGCCTGCAGCAGTTGTCTCCGGGCCCCATTCCAGCAAATCGGTCGCCGCTTTGGGGGGAAGGCGTTGGGCAAGCTCCGCCGCGGTCGGGTTGGGCAGAGGGTTTTCGCTGGCCAGGAAGTGATAGCCCCAACCCTCCGCCGAATGAAATACGCGCACGTAGGGGAAAGACTCTTTCAGGGCCCGCGCCACCGCGGCCCGCACCACGACATCTCCTCCAGGCAGCCATTGCTGCAGAATGCCTCCGGAGCGCAATCGCCGATTGATGATGGCATAGAACTCTTTTGAGTAGAGCAGGCTTGAACCTGCGGCCTGCACCGGGGGCGGCGGATCAATTGTGATTACGTCATATTGCTCGGAGGTGCGTTCCAGGTAGCGCCGGCCATCGTCAATGACCACGTGCGACAGCGGCGAACGCAGCAGTACGGGGCCATCTGCGTGAAAGTACCCGAACACGCGCGGAACGCTCGGCACCAACTCCACCGCGGTCACCGGTATGTCCCATGACATCAGGGAACGGTAGGTGGTGCCCATTCCGAAACAAACTACTAAGGCGCTTTTCGGAGGACGATCGAGAAAGGCCAGCGGCAGGTGCGCCATGAACTTGGTGATGGGAGTGAGGCCGGTAATTCCAACTCCATTGACCAGCAGGTGCTTGTTCCTGCCCTCTCCCATGGCGACGATGGTCGCGGTGTTGTCACGCAGAACTTCACTGTGCCTGAACTGATCTTCGTAATTTTTCTGGGTGAATACAAGCGCCAGAGCCGAGAACACCACGGCGTAGGAAATACCCGCCTGCCAGTCGAGGCGTTTCTCTGAGGGCCCAGCCGGTCGGACCGCCATCAGGAGCCAGGGCAGAGAGAACACGAACAACACCCAGCGCTCGCTCATCAGGGGTAGAAGCAGGAAGCCGGAGAGAAGTGGTCCCAGGATGCAGCCGAGAACGTTCACGGCATAAGCTTTTCCTGCCTTGCCCGGATCGCCGCCCGACCAGCGATCCACCAGCAGTGGAGTAAGGAATCCCAGTACGCCGGAAAATGGAGCGATGCCCACGACCAGGCGCAGCAGGCGGGAGATGTGGATGCCGGGGTTGGCCGCGAGCAGCGGCAGGAGCGCAAATAATCCCAGCAGGACCCAGATCAGATTCCCTTCGCGTCGATTCTTTCGGCTCCACAGTCTGTAGATCTGCAGCCCAATGAAGGTTGAGACCAGATACGTCGCCAGGATGGAAGCGAAGGCGTACACCACGGTGCCGACATAGGGAGTGAACTGCCGGATCCAGACCACCTCCATGCCGATGCTGGTCAGTCCGGTGAGAAAGAGCAGAGACCAGCGGCCGGTTGGTCCCACTGGAGATGTGCCGGCGGCGGCGCCCGTCACAGCAGCGGATTTCGGAGGGCCGGTTGGCTCCGACTCGGTCCGGCCCAAACTCAGGAACACCGCGGACAGGGCCAGCACGACGTTGAACCCCGCGCCGATTTTCAAGGTGTCGCGGAAGCCGTAGAGTTCAATCAGCAGCAGGGGGAAGGTTGCGCCAATTACCGCGCCCAGTATGTTGGACAGGTAGAGATAGCTGAACGATCGCTGGGAGCGCCCTGGATCCCGACGCCGGATCGCAAGCATGGCAACCGGTATCGTGGCTCCCATGCAGGCGCACCACGGAACCAGGGTGAGAGCGATCCAGAAACCCGATCCAAGATAGTAGGCCCAGGAGGAAGATGCTCCCGTCCACTCCAGGAGTTTTCGTCCGCACAACAACTGGTAGGGAACCAGCAAGGCTGATATGCCGATCAGCAATTCCGCCAGCGCGTACAGCCGAAGCGCAGGGACTCTGACCCGGTTTTCGTAGTTACGGATGAGGCGTCCACTTCCCCAGGAACCCAGGCCCAGCCCCGCCATGAAGACAGAGATCACGATCGAGGCAAGCGCGCTGGTAACGCCAAACTGGGCCATGGCGAGGCGCAGCCACACGATCTCGTAAAGGATGCTGCAGAAGCCCGAGATTAGAAAGAACGTGAAGAACCAGACCATGAAAGAGAGTCTTTCGTGCGCAGTTCAGGAGCCAGGATGCAGCAGGCTCGGCCCCTCTAACTTTTTTGAAACCCAATTCGCACTACTTTAGCCGTGTCCTCAGCTAAGCCAAGCTTTTCAACCTCGGCCGGCGTGAACCAGCGCACTTCCTCGGCGTCGTCGGCGGCCTGCGCCTGTCCCGCTACCGGGCGGCAAAGAAAATCGATCAACACAAAATGATAGAGAGTGCGGTCGGCATCGTCCCGCAGCACGCGGTCATAAACGCCCAGCAGTTCGGTCGGCTCTACCGTCAGGCAGGTCTCCTCCCGGGCTTCGCGGACGGCCGCGGCCCGCACCGTCTCGCCCAATTCCAGTACTCCTCCTGGAATCGACCACTCTCCGGCCAGCGGAGGATGTCCGCGCTTGACCAGCAGCACACGGCCATCCTCGATGATGATCGCTCCCACGCCCACGAGCGGCGACTCGGGATATTCACGTTTCATGGATGTCTGATCATGGATGTCTGACCCGCGCAACTGCGCGCTGCCCATCTTACAGAAGGCGCCGGGCTTTGTTGACTCGATCGGCCTGGCGCTGGCGGCTAAGACAGCAAACACGTGGGGACAGCCGCCCCCGGCTGTCCGGCGGAGCGGAGCTCCGCAGTCTTCACAATCCGAAGAATTCTCGGCGAGCGCTGCTCGCCCGGACAGCCGAGGGCGGCTGTCCCCACGTGGTCTGTGGCAAAATGCTCTTGTGTCACTGGACGAATACAAACGCAAACGCCGTTTTGAAGCCACTCCCGAACCGCCTCCCAAGCTGGAGAAGAAGTCCCAGCATCGCTTCGTGGTGCAAAAGCACCGCGCTACGCGTCTGCACTACGATTTCCGCCTGGAGATGGAAGGCGTGCTCAAGTCCTGGGCGGTGCCCAAGGGGCCTTCCCTCGATCCCGCTGACAAGCGCCTGGCCATGCAGGTGGAAGATCATCCGGTTTCGTACTTTGACTTCGAAGGCACCATCCCCGAGGGCAACTACGGAGCGGGCACGGTGATGGTCTGGGATGTCGGGACGTGGGAACCGCTGTCACCGGAACCGGTGAACGGAAAATTCGTTCCGGGGACCGATGCGGAAGCCTCGGCCATGCTGAAGAAGGGAGATTTCAAAATCCGGTTGCACGGCAAGAAACTGAATGGCGACTTCGCGCTGATTCACATGCACTCACGGCGTCCCGGCACCAAGGGGACGGAGTGGTTGCTGATCAAGAAACAGGACGACGCCGTGGTAAAGGGCTTCGACATCGATCAGTACGACGAGTCAGCGCTCACCGGCCGCACCATGGCCGATATCGCAGGCGACCAGGGTTCGGCGCAGTGGACGAGCAGCCGTCCGGCCTCGCGCGGAGCGGTGAAGGCGAAATGGCTGGCCGATGCGATTGCCAAATTTGACAAGAAGAAGAAATCAACCACGGAGGACACTGGGGACACAGAGAAAGGCAAAATAAAAAAAAAAGAAAAGCATAAAGCCGTTGGGGGCTCAACCGGTCCCGCAGCGGCCGCGCGGAACAGCAGGGCTTCCTCCGTGTCCCCTGTGTCCTCCGTGGTTAAAGACTTAGATGGCGCAGTCCGGCGTGCCATGCCCACCGCGATCCACCCCATGCTGGCAACCTCGGTGGATGATCCTTTTGACGATCCCGAATGGCTTTTTGAAATCAAGTGGGACGGCTACCGCGCCATTGCGTTTATCTCCCAGGGCAAAGTTCGGCTGGTTTCACGAAATCAGAATGACCTCACGGCACAATTTCCGGAATTGCACAATTTGCCGGAGTACATCCGGGCCGACACCGCCATTCTTGACGGCGAAATCGCCGTGCTCGATGGCCAGGGCCGGTCCTCGTTCAGCCTGATACAGCAACGCACGGGCATTCGCCAGGGAGGGCGTCGCACCGGTTCGCGGCGGGATATTCCGGTGCAATACTACGTGTTCGATCTGCTGTATCTCGACGGGTACGATCTCCGCCGGGTCTCGCTGGAACAGCGCAAAGCGGGGCTGGCGAAAATCACTGCCGGGGACGGTCCGGTCCGGTACTCCGAGCATTTTCCCCAAGGCAAGGCGCTGTTCAGTGTTGCCCGGCAAAAAGGGTTGGAGGGAATTCTAGCCAAGCGCCGGAGCAGCGTTTACGAGGAACGCCGCAGCCGCGAGTGGCTGAAGATCAAAATCACCCAGACTGTGGATTGCGTCATCGGCGGTTACACGGAGCCGGAAGGGAGCCGCGAATTTTTTGGCTCGCTCGTGCTGGGCCTCTACGACAAAAACGGCGACCTCATTCATGTAGGTCAGGCGGGCACTGGATTCGATCAGGCCATGCTCAAGCAGATCTGGCAAGTGCTGAAGAAGAGGGAGACAAGAGTCAGTCCCTTTCCCCACGGGGTGGAAGCGTTGCGGAAAGTGCACTGGATCAAGCCTGAACTGGTGGCAGAGATCAAGTTTTCGGAATGGACGCACGAGACTGCCGACGGCGGCATGAAATTGCGCGCTCCGGTCTTTCTGCGCCTGCGGGAAGACAAGGATCCGGAGGAATGTGTCTTGCCTTAGAGAAAAGTCTAGTTTCCCGTTTCTGGTTTCAAACCCGAAGAAAGACCTGAAAACTAGAAACCAGAAACCTGAAACTAAAAACTTACTTTATGTCTTTCATTGCCAGCATCGATCCGTAGTCTCTGCCCGAAGGTTCCACCGCGCGGGCCACAATTCCGGCAAAGGCATCGCGGAACTCCGGATATTTCGCCAGCAACGCCTTCATCACCGCAGTGTTGTCCTGAAACGTCTTTCCGGTGTCGGAGATATCAGCGGACTGGTATCGCACGACCAGATCGAAGTCGTGGCCTACCGGGATTGGAAACAGATCGGTGACCCGATAGGTCTTGCCGCCTGCCGTGAGATCGAGGGGAGGCAAGTCAGCCGGCTTCTGCGCCTGCATCTCGTCATACAGCCGGTCGGTGGCGGCGGTGGCCATGAAGGGGACCGGGACCAGCAACTCCCGGGCCTCACCGAAATAAAACCAGGCATTGTGGAGCTCTCCCTTGGCTTTGAATTCGCGGGCGCGAGCTGGCGAACCAGTTGCCGTCGTGGCCCGAAATCTGGGCGGGCTTGGCGTAGAATCCGCCCAACTTCCAATCGTTGCCCTGCTGCTGTAAAACAAAAGACACGGTGTAGGCCCCCTGCGGGGAGGCTGCATCCAGGGTAACGATGCCGTAATTGCCCGGGGGCAGATTGGGAATCACGAAGACCGCGCTGTCTCGAGTCTGTCCCTGGGCGCCGAAAACGCCGCATAGGAATTCGGCACGTTGCAGCGGCGCCGTCCCCTCGGCCTTGAGCAGAAAGGGCGGACGCGGCGCGGGTTGCACCCCGGTCAGGTTGGGCTGGTTGTCCTTGACGGCGCTCTCGATGCCGGAAAAATTCGATGCCAGACTGGTCATCGCATTCTGCCGTAGCGAGGCCGAGTCTCCCCGCGCCGCCATGTCGTAGAGACGCTTCGCCGTCGCAGTCAGGGCCGAGGAGGTGGCCGGGTCCATATCACCAGCCGTCTGGCAGGTCTGGGCGTGCGCCATGGCAGCCGACGAGAAAATTATCAATGCCGCCAGCCTTTTCGCGATTTTTCCTGGATAGCCGATATCCCACCTCTTGACCCCAAGGGTCAGAATCAAATAACTCACAACAATCTTAAACTGTTAGAGACGGCCCTCGATACCTGTATTTCGGGTGCCTCCCGACCGCATGATTGCGCCAGAATGCGCCGTGTGCTACCGTCGGCCCTGTTCCCCATTTTCACGCAAGGGAGACGTTCATGGCTTTAATCTTCCTGGGCATTCTGGTTGTCATCGTCATCCTGTTAGTTGGGATGTACAACAGCCTCGTCCAGTTGCGTGTCCGCTGCGACAACGCCTGGTCGGATATTGACGTGCAGCTGAAACGGCGCCACGACCTGATCCCCAATCTGGTCGAAACGGTAAAGGGTTACGCCGCCCACGAGAAGGGCACATTCGAGAACATCGCGAAGTTTCGCTCCCAGGCCATGCAGGCCACCACCCCGGGCGACAAGGCCCAGGCTGAGAACCAGCTGAGTGGAGCGCTGAAGAGCCTGTTCGCGGTGGCGGAAAATTATCCTCAGTTAAAGGCCTCCGAGGAGTTCACCCAACTGCAGGGCTCGCTCAGCCAGACGGAAGACTCGATCCAGAACGCGCGCCGCTACTACAACGCGGTGGTGCGCGACCTGAATACGAAGATCCAGTCTTTTCCGACCAATATTCTGGCCGGAATGTTCGGCTTCCAGCAGCGGCAGTTCTTCGAAGTGGCCGCAGCCGACCGCGAACCGGTGGCGGTGAAGTTCTAAGCGTAAATCGGGCAGTCCAGCCGCGTAGCGGCGAAAGAATGCAGCCCACGGCGTAAGCCGTGGGTGCAGAGCGGCGACGTCGCGAGCCCCATCGGGGCGAAAGAGCGGTGCGAGACCGCGCCCAGGAGTTGTCGATTCTGAACGATTCTTTCGCCCCTCCGGGGCTCAATCTCCGCCGGCTGCTTGACCCACGGCTTACGCCGTGGGCTGACATTCTTGCGCCGCTTCGCGGCTCTTGGCTAAAGCCTTGCGATCCAAACTCCTGGTACTGCTTTGCTTTGCTGCCCTGACCACTCCGCTGCTTGCCCAGAGCTGGCGGATCGCTGACTTTCAGGACACGGTCCTGATCAGCGAAGACGGCACCGCCCTGGTCAAGGAACGCATCAGCCTGGTCTTCATCGGACAATGGCACGGCATCCACCGCACCATTCCCATTGAGTATCCGGGCCCGCGCGGCACCAACTACACGCTGTTTCTCGATGTCACCGCGGTCACCGACGGCGCGGGTCAAAAGCTGAAGTATGACGCCAAAACTTCCGGGGGATACCGCGATCTGAAAATCTACATTCCCGGCGCGGTGGACACCACGCGCACGGTGGAGATCAGCTACGTCGTCCGCAACGCCATCCGCTATTTTGAGGACCACGACGAGTTCTACTGGAACGTGACCGGCAACGACTGGCCGGTACCGATCGATCACGCCGAGGCGCATGTTTATTTGCCCAAGCAGGCTGCGGGCAGGCTGCGGGCGCAGGCGTTCACCGGAGTCTATGGATCAGCCCAGCGCGATGCCACATCCGAGGTCAACGGCGCCGACGTGGCCTTCGAGACCACCAACCCGCTGCCCATGCGCGGCGGAATGACGGTTGATATCTTCATTCCCAAGGGCATCCTCAAGGAGCCGGGCGCGATCACACGCGCCTTCTGGTTTCTGGGCAGCAACCCTATCGTCTTTTTGCCTTTCGTCACCTTCGCCGTGATGTACGTGCTGTGGTGGTACAAGGGCCGCGATCCTGATCCTGGACGTTCGGTTGCGCCCATGTATGAACCGCCGCCCGGGAATGTCTCCCGCCGAAACCGGAGCGCTGATCGATGACACCATCCATCCCCGCGACATTACGTCCACGATTGTGGACCTGGCAGTGCGTGGCTACATAAAAATTGAAGAGACCGTGGACACGACCCTGCTGGTCTTCCATTCCAAGGACTACATCTTTCATCTGGTCAAGCCGCTGACTGAATGGCAGGGGCTCGCGCCTCACGAGCGCGTGATGCTGGAGAATATTTTCGCGGGCGGTCAGCAGACCCGGCTGTCCAGCCTGAAGAACCGCTTCTACACTACGATTCCAGTCATAAAGCAGGACATAAAGGCGGCGTTAAAGAACAAAGGCATGTACCTGATCGATCCCGATTCGGCCAACGGCTACAGCGTTGGAGCGGCCCTGGTGATTGTGGCGCCGTTTCTCATCGCGCAGTTCAGCGGTTACAAACAAATATTCAATTCGGTAGTTCTTCTCATCGCCTGCGGCATTGTTTCCGCCATCATCTGGTGGTTGTTCGCCCGCGAGATGTCGGCGAAAACGATGCAGGGAGCGCGCACCCGCATTGCGGTGCTGGGATTCCAGGAGTTCATGAATCGCGTGGACGCCGACCGCTTGAAGCGCATGCCGCCGGATACATTCGAAAAATACCTGCCCTATGCCATGGCGCTCGGAGTGGAGCATCACTGGGCGCAGGCTTTTGCCGGGATCATCCAGAACCCGCCCAACTGGTACGTGTCGCCCAACGGCATGACCGGCTTCAATCCGATATTTTTCTCCAGCTCCATGCACAGCATGGCATCGGACATGAACCAGGTGTTCGTCTCCGCGCCGCGCTCGAGTTCCAGTGGTTCAGGTTTTGGCGGCGGTGGCGGCGGCGGTTTTTCGGGGGGCGGCTTCGGCGGCGGTGGCGGAAGCGGTTTCTGAAGAGTTAGAGTTCTGCCTGTTCTTTGGCCTTTCTTTGCGAACTTCGCGGGTTTCTTTGCGTCCTTTGCGGTAAAAACTCTTGACCGCAAAGATCGCAAAGAATTCCGCAAAGGTCGCAAAGAAATACTTCGGCCGAAGATCACTTTCTGTGAAAGATGTACTTGCGAGCGTCCGGCCAGAACTCGGCGAAAGCATTGCCGCCCATGCGTCCCGCGAAGCCCAGCAAGGTCCTGAAGCAGGCGTCGCTTACGCTGGACTGGCTGTCAGGCCGCCAGGTATTGGAGAGAAAATTATTTCCCGCGGTGCCTATGTACCGGGCGTAAGCCGGCGCCAGGTTTCCGTCAGCCCGGCGGGCGGCAAAGGTCATCACGATTATGTTCTTTACTCGTTGCTTGAGCGGTTCCCCTGCGGCGCGAAAATAGCGCGGATCTTCGCCCCAGAGCGAGCCCAGTCCCGCCTCCATGGCATTGCCCGTGGAGATGCCCGTGAGCCGCATCCCATAGCGTTTGCCGAAGCCTTCCCAGTGAGGACCGTATTCGCTTGGACTGTTCGTGGCCGTGGAGATGGCCGCACTGAACACGCCGGCGGTCAGACTAACCGGCCCAACCGTACTTTTTACAAACCAGTTGAGCCGTTGACGGCCGGTGATCGGATGATCGGAACCGACTTGCTCGATCGCCACGCTCAAGGGCAGCTCGGGAAGCGCCTGGACGGAACGCGCCTGCCCGAACGCGCCCACGGTCCCGGCCAGCAGAACTGCAGCAAGGTGCCCTAAGACAATTCTCACGAGCTTTGGTTGCAAATAAGGACAAGGAGTTTGCCTGAAGAGCACTGCAAATTCGAGGTCGCTGTTTTTTCCTGCAAACATCTTCGTGGTCTATCGGCAGGCTCTGTCGAACCTTCAACGGCGGAGCGTGGCGCGATTTGACGCAGATCAACCACGGTTGCGAGGGGGCGAAAAATATCTTCCCTGTCAGCCGGAAGGGGCAGCGATGCCCATGCCTGCGCGGAACAACATAGAAGCCCGCGGTCGAGGTCCGAAGACCGTGGGAAGAATCCCAGCTTGGGTGATGAGGGTCCGAGGAGCCTTCCGCCCACCAGTGGAAACGGGCCGGTTCAGCATCAGGGCTGACCGTGGCGACCGGGCCGGGAGCCGGGGGAACCTAGTTCTTACCCTTTCTGTTGCGTTATCAGGCTGTTCCGAGGGGTGTCATCCGTGATATAACCGCGCAAGCAGATGGTTGTGGCTCCACAGGAGATCCGGCATGGGGCTGGGTTTCGCAGCTGGAAATGGGCGGGAGCGAGGAGGTCTTGTGTCCGACGCGCGCACGGGGAAGCGGTTTCCCCTGGAGTTGCCGATTAAGATCCACAAATCAGAGGAAGGCGGCGAGCACAGCGGCGTCACCGGAAATCTGAGCGCCGCCGGCGTGTACATCAAGGCTGACGCTGCGCTGGAGATGGGCTCGACTGTCGAATTCGAAATAACTTTACCGCCAGAAATGACGGGGGCCAAAGAAGGTGTAGTCATCCAGTGCCGGGGGCGCGTGGTGCGCACCGACGAACCTGCCGGCGGTCCCACGGAGGCGCGTGGCGTGGCCTGCGTGATTGACTCCTACGATTTCGTTCGCCACTAGAGGCGAGGAGCTGACAGAGATGCTGAAATTGATTCTGGCCGACAATCAAGCCATCTTCCGTGCGGGCATCGCCAAAGTGCTGGCGGTTGAGGATGAAATGCGCATTGTGGCGCAGGCGCAAACCCAGGAGCAGATGTTCATGGCCCTGGACAAATTTCGCGCTGCCGTTCTGGTGGTTGCAGGCGGGTTCCATTCCGATTTCAACGGCATCCTGCAGGCTGCCACCAAAGCGAAAACCCGGGTGGTGGTGCTGGCCGATACCGGCGAGAGCGCGCAACGCTACATGGGCGCTGGGGCCAACGGCGTGGTCTATCGCAACGTGACCAGCGCCGCTCTGGTGGACTGTGTGCGCAAAGTGGCGCGCGGCGAAAATTGGGTGCAGGACATCGCCGTGCCCAGCGAGCTGACCGAGAACGATATGGTGGGACTGCGGGTGCGCGATCGCCTGACCGCGAAGGAACTGCGCATCGTCGCTCTCATTGTTCAGGGTTATAAAAACAAAGAAATCGCATCGCAGCTCGGGACCACGGAGCAGGTGATCAAGAACTACCTGCGCAACGTGTATGACAAGATCGGCGTCTCCGACCGGCTTGAACTGGCGCTGTTTACCATTCACCACCGCATTCTGAACGAAGCAGCGGCAGCGACCGCAGCGGCGGCAACGCCCCAGGCCGGAGCGGGAGTGACGTCGTAAAATTTTGTTGCTGAAAAGGCCGCCCGGGCGGCCTTTTTTTTACGAGAAACACGTAGGGGCGGGTGCCCCCACCCGCCCGGCGGAGCGCAGCTCCGCGAGCTTTCGTCGCGCGAAACCCGCAACCACTGGCCAGCTTGCGCTGGCCCGCCCGGACGAGGGCGTCCGGACCTACGTGAAACCGGACCTGCGCGAATTTTGCCGATTGATTTTTTGAATTGGACTTCCGCGCCTCGCACTGGCACAGTAGCAATGTCCAATCGTCTGTACGAAACAGACTGCAAGTCCAGGTGCTGCGAACTTCTGAAGTTCGTTCCCTAACTCCTGTCGTTTGACGTTCCATTCCTGACCTCGTCGTCCCAACAGAAACCACGCGAGCGGCGCTCATCCGGCGTACGCGCAGGTGTGTCGGCTCGCGACAACCACAGAGGAGATCAGGTCATGAAATCAATTCGCAGTTCCATGCTGTTCAAAGTGGTTATCCTTGCCATGGGCTGCGCTGGCCGCATCCGCCAGCCCCGCCCAGGCGCAGTCGGCCACCGGAAAATTCACCCTTACCCACGACGCCCGCTGGGGCAACGTGCTTCTGACTCCCGGGGTTTACTCGTTCGCGCTGCAGTCCCCGAGTTTGCCGGCGGCCATCATGGTCGGCAAAACCGGAAAAGCGCGGATCGCAATCGTGTTGCCTGCCGCAGTCTCGACAGAAAAACTCAGCACGGACAGCACCATGGTGCTGACTCGTACTGCGGCCGGAGAATCGTTCGTGAGCGCGCTGTACCTCGGAGATCTCGGTTTAAGTCTCTACTATTCGGCACCCAGATCGCCGGTGGCAACAGAATCGGCGAAACTGGGACCCATCGCCGAGTCTCAACCCGCCAAGTGAATTCCCCATGCGGAAGCGGCCATCGAACCTGGTGGCCGCTTCCGCACTTTTGCTCTTCCGAATACACGTGGGAGATCGTCGTTGGCCGTTGGACGTTGGCCTTGGCCGAGCAAGATCAGCACGGATTTCACATTGGCGCGAGAGATCCAACTTCCCGTTGTTTAGAGACTGTGAAACGTACGTGGCCGAGCCTTGCTCAGCCAACGACCAAGGGCCGACTGCCCAACGACGTCCGTCGCGTTGCTAGTTGGTGCGCGAGTTGCGTCGCAGTTCATCGGTCACGACCACCGCTTCCGCAACCTGCCGCATGGATTTGCGGGTCTGCCGGCTCTGCCGTTGCAAGGCGAGGTAGGCCTGCTCTTCGTCGATCGCAAGATCGCGCTGCAGAATGCCCTTGGCGCGTTCCACGATTTTTCGCGTTTCCAGTTGCTGCGAAAGATTCGTGTTCTCGCTCTCCAGGCGGGCCATCTCGATTTCAGCTCCCACCAGAAAGCCGGCGGTCGAGATCAGCCGTATTTCGCGCTGGTTGTGCACATGCGGACGGCGATGCTGCAGGTTGATCACGCCCACCACGCGCCCGCGCGACATCAAGGGCACCGAGAGGAACGCTTCGTAAGTGTCTTCGGGTAGTTCGTGGAAGAATTGAAAGCGAGGGTCCTTGGAGGCATTCTTCGAGACCGCAACCGGCTCGCGATGTTCCGCCACCCAGCCGGTGATGCCTTCTCCGACGTTGAGTTTCAGGCGATCGACCACGTCCGGGTGTGGGTTCTTCGATGCGCGCAACAACAGTTGCTCGTCTTCCAGAACATAAATCAGGCAGGAATCGCACTTCACCAGGGCCGATGCAAAATCTACAACCCGCGCGAGCACTTCGTGCAAAGCGTCCGCGGAAGCCATTTGAGTGCCAAGTTCATGAAGAAAATCTACTGAAGAATCGTCTAGAGGCAATGATGTGGACATGCTTCCACGATAGGAGTCGGGGTTCGGGTTGTCCAATTGCAATTTTCGATCACGGCGATAAAACCTTTTCGCGCGACTTAGTGGAATTAAATGAATCTTAGGAAGGGATACGGGATTGTCTTGTTACAGTGTGACAGGGCACTCCTTCACTGAGAGCAGGTCAGAAAGCGACGAGCAGCGCGCCGCACGCGGGAACCTCATTTCATCCTGTTGGTAGCAGCATGCGCTCTCGCACTTGCCTCGCCCTCGGATCGCCACCAGTCGCGGCACATGGTCGCATAGACAGAGGGCTCTTCTCTGAATTCGTCCAAGGTCGGTACCCAATCCGTTGATCCCCCACCTGCGAGTTCCAGAAGACTTTGCATCGCGGTGAAATCGATATCATCTTGATGATCATCCAATTTTCGCAAAAAAATGGGAGCACTTTCGAGCCGCCCAAAACTCCGCAGAGACTGGAGAGCCGACTCCCTCAAGGCTGGGTCGCTCGATTCTGCGAACCGGTCAATGAATGGGAGGGCTGACGGGTTCCTTATCTGGAAAATAGCCGAATAAAGGCGGCTCTGCATGAGATAGAGGCGATCTCGCGGCATGAAGAGTTCGTGTGGAGGCGGAGGTTGATCATTTAGATATTCAGCTACCTCAGGAAGAACGGACAAATCGTTGACGGTCAGTAGTGCTTCCCATACGTATGCCCGTTCAACAGGATCGGCCGTGGCAAGGCGATCTGTCAGTTCGCGGGTGGAGCGCAGCCTCCGGAGGTTACCCAGCCAGAGAATACTCTGCAGTTGGATTTCATGATCCGGATCGTCAAGTCCAGCCTTAAAATCATCTTCCAGCCCGGACAACGGATCACTTGAATTGAAAGGTGTTGCCAAAAGGCGAGAAACAGGAAGGGCGCCGTACGATTCATCGATGATCTCGTATTCCAGGTCCTTTCTCTTAAGGAAAAGCAACAGGTACTCACCCTGGACCGGCAAAAAAAGATGGCCGCCGCCTGCCCACCCTCCCGAAGGCGTGTATTCATCGGCGGCAAGAAGGATATCGGCCTCGACGGTACCTCTAAAACAGCGATCAATGTGTGCTCTTGCAGTTCCTGTCATTCGGGGAAGAGGACCATCAATCGAACTCGTCTTGGGTGCCGAGGTTATCTCGCCTTTGCATACGAACTCCGCCTTGCTGACGAGTTTAGGAATGCCAACGAAGGATTCCTGATTCGGAGGATAGATTCCAGCACTCGCTAAACACGATATCGCGAAGGGAATGACAGAAAGCAGTTTCATTGAATAAACCACCACCTGAAGGCCAGCGCCGCACGCGATTCGATCGGCTTACAGACGGTCAGATGGAAAGGCTCTAAGTCCTAAATTTTCTCTCCCACCGCTTTGCCCTGCGTAAACAGATACAAATAATCCGGGCCACCGGATTTCGAATCGGTCCCCGACATGTTAAAACCACCGAACGGATGCGCCGCAACGGTAGCGCCGGTGCATTTGCGATTGATGTAAAGATTGCCGACATGGAATTCCTGGATGGCCCGCGCAATCTTGTCCTTCGACTTCGTATAGACCGCGCCAGTCAAGCCGAATTCCGTGTCGTTGGCGATCTCCAGCGCGTGATCGTAATTCTTTGACTTGATCACCGCCAGCAGCGGTCCGAAAACTTCTTCCTGCTCCAGGCGTGATCCGGCCGGAATATCGGCGATGACCGTGGGCTGCAGAAAATACCCTTCGCCGGCGTTCTTCGCGGGACCGCCGCCCGGTGATGACGCGTCCATCTTTCTTCCCGACTTCGATGTATTCCAGGATCGACTTCATCGAGCCTTCGTTGATCACCGCGCCCATGTTGGCATTCGCCGCGGGATCGCCGACCGTGATTCTCTCCACTCGTGCTTTCAGCTTCTCCAGGAATATGTCGTAGATGCGTTCGTCAACAATGGCGCGCGAGCAGGCGGAGCACTTCTGGCCCTGGAAGCCGAATGCGGCCTGGGCCACGCCTTCGACGGCGGAGTCAACGTCGGCGTCGGCGTCCACGATGATGGCATCCTTGCCGCCCATCTCGAGGATGGTGCGCTTGATCCAGATCTGACCGGGAGCATGCGCGGCCGCGCTCTTGTTGATGTCGAGGCCGACTTCGCGGGAACCGGTGAAACGCGATGTAGCGGGTCTTGGGATGCGCAACCACCGCATTGCCGAAACTGGCGCCGGCGCCGGGGCAGAAATTCACCACGCCTTCCGGCAGGCCGCACTCTTCCAGCAGTTCGACAAATTTCGCCGCAATCGTCGGCGAATCGCTTGAAGGCTTCAGGATGACCGTGTTGCCGCTCACGATCGAGGCCAGGGTCATGCCGGCCATGATGGCGCAGGGAAAATTCCACGGCGGAATCACCGCGCCCACGCCCAGCGGAATGTACATCAGAGTGTCGCGCTCGCCCGGCATCTGCACCGGCAGTTCGGTACGCGACAGGCGCAGCGCTTCCCGCGCGTAGTATTCGCAGAAGTCGATGGTCTCGGCGATATCGGCATCGGCTTCGGCCCAGTTCTTGCTCACTTCGAAAACCAGCCAGGCACAGAATTCAAACTTGCGTTCGCGCAACACGTCGCCCACATGGAAGAGCAGGCTGGCGCGCTCTTCGAACGACGTCCGGCTCCAGCTGGCAAAGGCTGCGAGCGCCGCCTGCATGGCCGGTTCCACGTGCTCCTTGCCGGCTTTCTGGTGCAGGCCGACCAGCTGCGAAGGCTTGGCCGGGATTGATGGACTTGATCTTGTCGCTGGTCCTGGTCCGCTTGCCGCCGATGATCAGGTCGTACTCGCGGCCCAGCTGGCCGCGCACTTTTTCGATGGCGGCGCGCATCTGGCGGGCAGTCGGTTCTTTCGTGAAGTCGGTGAGCGGTTCGTTTACGAACGGCCCTTCATGCAGGCGTGTCTGTGGGCGGGTCGGAGCTTCAACGGTTGCCATGAGCGCACCTCGGAGATATTCGATGCCGGCGGGTGGATGTAAGACTCTTCGTGGTTATTGTAGCACCGGGAAACGGGCAGCGGGCCGCACGGGCAGCCGAGCTTCGCTCGGCCGGGCAGGTGAGGACATCTGCCCCTACGTGGGTTCCCGCGGCGCTACGAAATGCTACGGGACTTTTACCGATTCGTGATCCTCCGCGGGTTGGTAGCTCATGGCGGCGGTGCGTTCCAGTTTGTCCCAGGCGAAGCGCCGGCCTTCTGCGGCGCGCTTCAGCGTCTTCAGCAGGACCAGCGAGAACAATTGCCGGTAAGCGAAACGTTGCAGCCAGACCTGGCTCAGCAGCCACGGATCTTCCGGCGCTTCTGGTTGGCGGCGTTCCAGGGCGAAAGCAATCGCCGAGGCCAGGAAGTCAATCACCAGGAAAGCGACAAAGAAAACGATGAGACGTTGAAAGCTGCCGGTGTCAGTGGACTCGGGGTGAAAAAATTTCTGGATGGAATACCAGATCGTGCCCACCACAAACATGATGTCAATCAGGGGCGAGACCAGGGGCAGCAGCACCTGGAAGATGGCGATGTTGGGCAGCGCAATCCAGCCCAGCACGCCCTCGCGGGCAAAAGCGCCGCGATGTTTCCACACGGACTGCAGGATGCCGAACGACCAGCGGAAGCGCTGACGCATCAGGCCGCGAGCATTGACCGGGGCCTCGGTATAAGCCAGCGCCAGGTCTTCGTATTCGACGCGATATCCGCGTTGCAGCAGGGCCATGGTGAGATCGGCGTCCTCGGCGACGGTGTCGGTGTGGAACCCGCCGGCCTCGCGCACCGCGGAGACTCGCCACGCGCCGATCGCGCCCGGTACCACGCTCACTGCACCCATGGTATTCAAGGCGCGGCGCTCGAAATTCTGGCTGGTGATGTACTCCAAAGCCTGCCAGCGGGTCCAGAGGTTGATGCGGTTTCCAACTTTGGCATTGCCCGCAACCGCGCCTACTTTCGGATTCAGAAAATGCGGCACCAGGCGGGAGATGGCATCCGGGGCAACCACCGTGTCGGCGTCAATGCCGACAAAAATTTCTTCGCCCCGAAGGTGTTCCAGTCCAAAATTGAGAGCATCGGCCTTGCCGGAGTTGGGCTTGGTCAGGATGAGGACCCTGCCGCTGGCCGCCTCCAGGGAAAATGCAGCCCGTGCCGCTTCGAGCGTGGTGTCGCTGGATCCGTCGTCAATCACAATAACGCGCAGGTTGGGATAGTCCGATCTAAGTGCGGAACGAATGGTGCGCGCGATGACTTTCTCCTCGTTGTACGCCGGGACCAGCACCGCGACCGGGGGAAGATATTGTGCCGCATCGCCGGGAGTTCCATAACGCCGGGGCCAGAGCCGGTCGAAGACGGCGAAAGCGCCGATGAAGAGCAGGCGGCCGGTCATCAGCACGTCGCCCACAAAGAAAATCCAGGTCATGGCATTGAACGCCAGGGGAAAGAGCGCGAAACCAAACAGGTTCAGGCGAGCGATCCAGCGCTGGTTGGAAGGAATGGGCGGCATCACCTCCGCCTGGGTCCGGCCCAGCAACTGATGAAGCGGAACGATCTGCAATCCTTTTGCCCGCACGGCGGCGATAATCCGGGGAAGAGCCAGCACGGTCTGTTCGCGATCGCCGCCGCCGTCGTGCAGCAGGATAATGTTGCCGCAGCGAATGTCGCCCGCGGCGCAGGGCGGCAGATGGGACACGACATCGGCCACGATTTGATCGGCGCTGTGGCGTGGGTTGTCGCGCCAGTCATTGGGATCGATCTTGTCGCCGATGGTGATGTAACCCATGTCCTGCGTGGTCTCGAGGGGGCGGACTTGATCTTCGGTGTCGGGCTCGGCGTCAATCGAATAGGGCGGGCGGAACAGAATGGTGCGAATGCCCAGCCGGCTGGCGAAAGAGCTGCTCGGTAAGATTGAGTTCCACCGCCCGCATGAATCCCTTGGAAATGTTGCTGATGTCGGGATGGGTAAAAGTATGGTTCCCGATTTCATGTCCCTCGCGGTAGATGCGGTCGGTGATGTCGGAAAACTTGTCGGCTTGAATCCCGATCAGAAAGAAAGCCGCCGGCGCCTGTTCGCGCTTGAGCACGTCCAGAATCTTGGGCGTCCATTCCGGGTCGGGGCCGTCGTCGAAGGTAATGGCGACTTTGTCCGGGCTTGATCCGTAGCGCGCTACCCGGTAGGGCTCAGGGAAGCGAATCGAAACTCTGATCGGTGATGATCCCGGTCGGCTGATCCAGCGTGATGCTGCGTTGTCCATCGGCAGGCCGGGCCTCGATGCGCAGGATCTCGCCATTGCCCTCCATGTCCACATCCTGGCCGGGCGGAACGTCTTTCAGTTTATTTTCTGCCCCGGCTTCGCCCGGAACGTCCCATACCCGCCACAACGAGCGATCTTCCGATCCCAGCCGCCACAACGCAAAAGTCTGAATGCCCAGGGACTGCGCGGCGCGCATCTGGTTGAGCGCGGTCACGGCGTCGAGAAACCAGATGTCATGCTGCAGATCGTGTTCGTCCAGGTAACTGATGTGGGGATTGAGACTGTCGCCGTCAAAATCCACGTCCGCTTCCGAGTCGCGGGCGGCCAGCCAGGCATCCTGCACGGTCACGTTGATGTCTTTCACGCCCGGCGGCAGCGGGCCGCGCTTCGGCTTGTGCACCCAGTCATAACCGTAATTGCCGATGGCCGAGATCAGCTTCTGCTTTGGGAATAACCTTGATTGCCGCTTTGAGGTTGTCGGTGAACCAGTCTTGTGACGCCACCGGGCCCGCGGTTCCCGGCGACGGATAGTGCTCGTCGTAGTTCATCAGCACCACGCCGTCAACCTGGGCAGCGACCGCGGCGTAGTCGTATTCCTCGTTGCGCGCCTGCACGCTGACGTACAACTTCATGCCCTTGCGCATGCAGATCATCGGAGAGCTCCTTGAGCAGGGCCAGATAGCCTGGCTGTGCGTTCCGAGCCAGGGTTTCGAAGTCGATCATCAGGCCGCGATACCGGTCGGTGGCCAGGAACGCCGCCACCTGCCGGCGAAAACGCGCGCGGGCATCGGGATTGTTCAGAAAGGCGCTGACGTCCACCCAATCGGTCCCGTCGAAGTTGTTGACCATGGGGAAGACTTCCATGCCGGTCTCTTCCGATTTCAGAAAGGGCATGACCTTGTCATCCACGGAGCGGACGGTGGAGTCCTGCATCACGTCGAAGAACTTGTTGGTCTGTTCATCGATGCTCTGCAAGTCGGCCATCCGGCGTGATGGTGTGCAGCCAATCGGGGAAGAGCAGATCGATCTGGCGGGCATATTCGCGCAGGGACGAAAAGCTGGCGGCATCGTAGGGCACGTAAAATGCCGCCCGGATGCCTTCTTCCTGATTCAACTTCACCTGGGAGGGCGCCCCGCGGGATTTGCGATGACTCCGGCGGAGGTATGCCAACTTGCGCCGTTCTTTCGCCTTTTCTTTCTCCTTTTCCTTTAACGCATGGTAGGGACGCTTCTGGGGTGTCAGCAGGAGGTCGGGCAACGGCTCATCGCGCAAGGCCGTGTAGGCAAAGAAAATCACCAGCAGCGTGATGCTGACGCCGATTACGTCGAAGGCCAGTCGTATTCGCTTCCAGCGGGCTTTGCGGGGATCGAAAAAAACAGGTTGCGCCATGAAAATTGTTGTCTATTCATCCTAAGCTGAGGTATTCGGACGGTCAATTGCCGGTCGCGTGGGGACAGCCGCCCCGGCTGTCCAGTCGAGCACAGCTCGACAGCCGTGTTCTATCGCCAAACCTGGCGGAGCGTTGCTCCGCTGGACAGCCGAGGGCGGCTGTCCCCACGTGGTTCGTGTAGCCGAGGGCGAGACGCCCTCGGGACAGCCGGCAGGATGCCGGCGCTACACTGGCGCTGAGGTATATTCTTAGCGTGCGCCAGCTCGTGCGCCAACACTTCCGATTTTTTCTGTCTGGCTACGTTAGCCGCGGTTGGGCTGCGGCTGCTCTTCCTGTTTCGTTTCCCGGCCATCACCAACGACTCCTTCGTTTACGGAGACATCGCCAAGAACTGGCTGCAGCATGGCATTTACGGCCTGAGCGGTCCGGACGAGATTTCTCCCACCTACATTCGCTTGCCGGGATATCCCGCCTTCCTGGCCGCGGTGTTTGCCATCTTCGGGATGGAACATTACCGGGCAGTGCTGGCGCTGCAGGTGGTGGTGGACGTCGGCACCTGTTTCCTGATCGCGGACATGGCGCGCCGCCTGGTTTCGCCGCGGGCCGCCAGGGCGGCATTTCTTATGTCGGCGCTCTGTCCGTTTCTGGCCAGCTATGCGGCCGCTGCTCTTGACCGAGACGCTGGAAATTTTTTTTACCGTGCTGGCTTTTGATTGCGCGGTCGCCGGTCTGGAAGCGCTTGACCAGGGACGATTGCGGCCCTGGGTGGGATGCGGTCTGGCTACCGCCGCCGCGATTCTGTTGCGTCCGGATGGGGGATTGATTCTGATTGCGATTGAGTTGTATCTGGGGGTGTTGCTGGTTTTTGCCTGGAAAGAGACCAAGACGCGGGCGAGTCGCCCGCGGCCACATGTTCCCCAGGTTTCATCACATCTGCTGCGGGCAGGGTTGATCCTGGGGGTGGTCTCCCTGGCGCCGCTGGCTCCCTGGGCCTGGCGCAATCTGCATACCCTGCATCGCTTTCAACCCCTGGCGCCGCGTTATGCCAATGAGGAAGATGAGTTCGTTCCCGCCGGATTCAATCGCTGGGTGAAGACCTGGATGGCCGATTACGCTTCGGTCGAGGAAATCTACTGGCCGGTTCCCGGAGACACCGTGGATGCGGGCAAGCTTCCGGATCGCGCATTTGATTCCGAAGCGCAGCGCGAGGCAGACCGAGCAGTTGCTGGCGGACTACAACCAGGTGCTCCACGTCACTCCGGAGCTGGATGCCCGCTTTGCCGCCTTGGCCACCGAGCGCATCAGGCAGGCGCCGTTGCGCTTCTACCTGTGGTTGCCGTTGGTGCGCATCGCCGACATGTGGCTGCGTCCCCGCACCGAGACCTTGCCTTCCGACACCCGGTGGTGGGAATTCAACGACGATCCCACCTGGTCGGCGCTGGCAGTGATCGTGGGTATCGTTAATCTTCTCTATCTGGGGGCCGGGCTGGCAGGTCTGGTACGGGTGCGCTGGACCGTCCCCCTGGGCCTGCTCCTGACTTTTGTTCTGCTCCGATCAGGTTTTCTGGGAAGCCTGGAGAACCCGGAGCCCCGCTACACTCTGGAAGCTTACTTCTTCGTGATTGTCATGGGCAGTGTGTTGTTCAGATAACAGACCTGCCCAATTTGATGAAAACCCGTATTTTCCCTCTGAAAATAGGGATATTTGGCGGCGACATAACGCATAACTGAAGTAGATTCTGCTTGCAATTGTTGGCCTGAAAATTGCACAATGTCCGCCCAACAGTGCTTTTCCTTCATTTCCCTGGTTTTCTTTACAAGTAAATAGTCAGTCGATTGGGCAAACCATGCGAGCCTTAAAAGGAGCTGCTATGGGTTCTGTTCGGGGAGTGGCTTTAGCGATTGCCGTCCTTCTGTTTGCGGCCCCGCTGTGGGGTCAGACCGGTACTTCCGCCATTCGCGGAACGATTACTGACCAACAGGGACGGCTGGTTCCGAATGCGACGGTGACCCTCACCAATATGGCCACCAGCGCGGCGCGCACCACGAAGTCCACCGCCAGCGGAGACTTCGTATTCGACCTGATCCCTCCCGGAGACTATCGCGTGGAGGTGCAGGCCACGGGATTCCGCAGCAACGTGGTGAACAATGTGCACGCCCTGATCGGGAAGCAGACGGAGAGCAGCGTCCAGCTGGAAGTGGGCGCGGCCACGGAAGTCGTGGAGGTCACGGCCTCTTCGCAGGAAGCTCTGATCAACACCCAGGACGCCAGCCTGGGCAATAACTTCATCTCCGAGCAGATCACCCAGCTTCCTCTGGAAGCGCGCAACCTGGTCGATCTGCTGAGCCTGCAGCCGGGCTCAACCCGCGAAGGCTACACCACCGGCGCCCGGGCCGATCAATCGAACGTGACCCTGGATGGCGTGGATATCAACAACGCGCAAAGCGGCAATGCCAACGTCCCGCTCACCACTAACAACCTGGGAATTGGAACGCTGGGCGGCGACCGCGGCGACATCACCTCCGGGCCGGTGCTCCGTCTCAATGCGGAGGCGATTGAGGAATTTCGCGTCACCACCGCCAACGGCGGTGCCAACCAGGGCCGTTCGTCGGGTTCTCAGGTGAACCTGGTTACCAAGTCGGGCACCAACAGCTGGCATGGCGCGGCCTTCGAGTTCTACCGCTCCCGCGGGTTCACGGCCAACGACTGGTTCAACACCCATGCTCAGCCCGTGGTGGATCGCCAGCCGCTGATCCGGAATACGTTTGGCGGGGCGCTGGGCGGCCCCATCGTCAAGAACCGGGCATTTTTCTTTTACAGTTATGAAGGGCGTCATGATGCCAGCGGAACCGGTCAAAGCGAAACCGTTCCCTTAGCCTCGCTTGGCCAGGGCATCATCAACTACCGCTACTGCGCGAATGCCGCCTGCAGCAGCGTGCAACAGGCGTCTCTCGATCTGACTCAGAATGAGGCTGCGTTTCACCTCGTGCATGATGGAGATCCAGCCAATCCGGCCATCAACCCGGCCGCACTGGATGCCCTGGCTGCAGCCGCCGCCAAGTACCCGGCCAACGATACGTCGCTGGGTGATGGCCTGAATACGAGGGGATTCCGTTTCAACTGCCCCCACGCCGGTGAGATTGAACTCGCACGTCGCCAAACTGGATTTCAACCTTAACAACAACCAGGTTGCGTTCCTCCGGGCGAACGTTATCTATGATCATCAGACCCAGGCCAGCTGGCTTCCCGACACCCAGGCACCCCTGGTCTGGAACCATCCCTGGGGTGTGGCCGCAGGCCATACCTGGACGCTGGGCAATCACTGGGTCAACAATTTCCGCTACGGTTACACCCGGCAGGCGTTCGACCAGGCCGGCGACAGTAACGGGAACGACATCAGCTTCCGGTTCGTGTTTCAACCCAACGGCCAGCAGCACACCCTCAGCCGGGTCACGCCGGTGCACAATTTCACCGATGATGTTTCCTGGATCCGGGGCAACCACAATATTCAGTTTGGCGCCAATATCCGGGTTGTCAGCAACAGCCGGATCAGCTTCGCCAATGCCTACGACAATCGCCGTCACCAATCCATCGTTCTATTTGGGGGCGGGGGAGAATATCTCCGATACCTTCCAGCAATATCTGATCGCGCAAGGTCTGCCCGGAGGGCGGGCCAATGAGAGTCTGGATTCCGTCGCGGAAGTGCAGAATGCGGCCACCGCCATCATCGGACGGTTCTCGCAGTACACCGCCGACTTCACCTTCGGGCAGGATGGCACGTTGCTGGCGGCCGGCCAGCCCGCCGTCCGCGACTTCAAAACCCAGGCCTACGATTCCTATGTCCAGGACACGTGGAAGGTCCGCCCCAATCTGACCCTGACCCTGGGCCTGCGCTACAGCCTGGAACGTCCGGTCTATGAGGCCAACGGGTTTGAAGTCCAGCCCAACATACCCCTGGGAACTTATTTCGCGGAACGTCTGGCGGCCGCGAACCAGGGCAAGAACTTCATGGACCCGATCATAATCAACAAGTCGGGACCGGCCAACGGCGGCCCCCCCATGTACAACTGGGACAAGAACAACTTTCAGCCCAGAATTGCCGTGGCCTGGTCGCCGGATGGTGGCGACGGCTTCTTTGGCCGCTTGCTGGGCCATGGCGGGACGTCGGTGTTTCGCGGCGGCTTTGCCCTGACCAACGACTATTTTGGCCAGGCCCTGGCGGTGGACTTTGATCTGAATAACACTCTTGGTTTCACGTCCAACTACACCACTCCGGCGAATACCTACGATACTCAGGTGAGCGGGCAGGCCGGACTGGCGCCATTATTCACCGGTTTCAATCAGGACATTCGCGGCCTTCCCAACGTCGCGGTACCCGCCGAGTCTTCAGTTTCCCCTTAAGGCGGACTCCGACGAAGGAGAACGCATCGAGCAGTCGGTGGATTCGAAACTGCACGCGCCCACGGAATACGTGTGGAACTTTACCTTCGAGCGTCAATTGCCCGCCGGCATGGTCTTCTCCGCCTCCTACATCGGACGCATGGGACGCAGCTTGCTGGCCCGCCGGGACGTCACGGCTTTCAACAACGTTCGCGATCCGCAGAGTGGCATGACCTGGTACCAGGCCGGGACCGCGCTTGAAAAGCAGCGTCAGAAGGGAATCGATACCAGCCAGATCGCAACCATTCCATTCTTCGAGAATCTCTTTCCCGCCGGCCTGGGGACCATGCTGAATAATGATTTTGGGCTCGATCCTTCGTGTTCCGCCTCCGCTGCCGTTCCGGGCTTCGATCCCACCTGGTCGCAACACCCAGGTGTTCTACGCCATGCAGAGCCGTACTCCCAGCAACCCCTGCGCTTTCTTTGCAGGAAACGACTGGACGGACACCCAGGCGCTGGTGGACCAGGTGATGTTCTTCGATATCGGTCCGGACGCCACCCGCTTCATGCAGCCGCAGTATGGAGCGCTTTCCGCCTGGAGCACGATCGCGAACTCGAACTATAACGCGCTCACGCTGTCACTCCGGGAGCGCTTGAACAGTGTGTCGTTTGACTTGAACTACAGCTACGCACATTCGCTGGACGACTCTTCTGGCCTGCAATCGGCTGGCGCTTTCGATACGTCACCCTTTATCCTCAATCCCATCCGCCAGCGCGACAACTACGCCAGTTCTGACTTTGACGTCAAACACAACGTCAACGCCTCGGCCGTGTGGCAGATGCCATTCGGTAAGGGCAAGGCCTTTATGAGCGACGCCAAGGGAATTGCGCAGGCAGTCCTGGGGGGCTGGCAACTCTCCGGCATCTTCCGGTGGAATACGGGTCTGCCCACGTTCTCGCCCTACGACGACGCTCGCTGGGCCACCAACTGGAACGTGCAGGCTTTCGTGACGCCCATCAAGGCGGTCCACACCTGCCCCACCAAGACCGAGACGGCGGACCCGAAGCTATTCGGCGGTTGCGGCGACATCAACCAGGTGTATCAGAGTTTCCGCAATGCCTACCCGGGCGAGACCGGACCGCGCAATATCTTCCGGGTACCGGACTACATCGACCTTGATCTCGGGAATCGGAAAGAGCTTCAACCTCGGCGAGCACTATGGCCTCCAGCTCCGCTGGGATGTTTTCAACGTGACTAACACCCAGCACTTCTCCCAGATCAGCGGCAGCCGCACCGGCTTCGGCGTGACCCGCGATCCGGCACTGCAAAATTCGAGCGCGCCCAGCAGTGGTCGAATTTCCTGCCCATCGTGAATGGCCAGGCGCGCATCATGCAGATCGGGGCGCGCTTCTCGTTCTAGGAGGCGGCCAGCGGTTTCTTACGGCTGAGTCAGCAATGGCTCAGCCGTTTCTTGCGGCGCCCACGTGGGGACAGCCGCCCCCGGCTGTCCGGCCGCGCGCAGCGCGGCTGTTAAGAGACGCGAGCTTATTTGAGGGGTTCGACGCGACGACGTGGCACGCGTCCGGAAAGGCAGGCGTTGGGAAAGGTGCGTGGTTGGGGAGGGCACGTGGTTGAAGAGGCGCGTGGTTGGGAAGGGCACGACTTCAGTCGTGCCAATAGGTCGCGAAAATCTGGCCGCGCTTTAGCGCCTGGGGTTTGCGGTTCGCGCAAAACATGCTGAACTTGGGATTGCTCCAACCATCGGAAAAAGCAAACCCCAGCGGCTAAAGCCGCACTAACTTTTTCCCGATGTGGCACGACTGAAGTCGTGCCCTTCCACGGCGGCTACCCCCACGTGGTCACCGGCTGGCGGGGACTGCCAGCTTCCGGGCTGCGGCGCGCTCCCGTTCCGCATCGGCCACGCGACCGAGTTGCTGATAGGCATCGGCCAGGAAGGAATGACCTTCGCTGGAATCGGGCTGGACCTGGGTCGCTTTTTCGAGGTTGTCGAGCGCGCCCAGCGGGTTGCCCTGCAATGAGAGAATCCGCCCGCGCAGCAGATTGGCGCGGTAGTGATCGGGACTGAGCCCGAGCGTGGTATCGAGCTCGGTCATGGCCTCGGGGACGCGATCGATGCGGGCATAGACCGCGGCCAGCGAGAAGTGCGCGTCCGCCCACCGTGGGGCACGCTCCGCGGCGGCCTCGAACTCAGGCGCCGCTCCTTTCCAGTCCCCGGTTTCAAATAACGCCAGCCCCAGTTCGTAGTGGCCCATGCCATTGTCGGGCTGCGCGGTCACCGCTTTCCGCAGCGGCGCGATCGCCAGGTCGAAATGCTTGAGCCGGGCCTGGGCAATCCCGTATTGCAGATTGGCCACCGGCATCTCAGGCTGCACCGCGAGCGCACGCTGCAGCAAAGGAATTGCCTGCTCGTAGCGCGCGTCTTCAACATCGAACATGGCATCGTGCAGCAGGTTCGCAATTTCGATTCGCGTCTTGGGATCGGCCCCGGTAAGTTTCTTCTCGTCCTGCACGGGAGCAGTATCGGACCCGACGTACCCGAGCGCCTGCAGCTTCTGAAGCTTCTCGGGATCAGGCTTGCCCAGGTCCACCAATGTCTGGCTGGTCTTGCTGCGGAAATCTGCGAGCTGGGACGCCAGCGTGTCAGTCACCGCCTTCGAGCTTCCGGCCAGGTTGTGAATTTCTGCCGGATCGCTCGCCTGGTTGTAGAGTTCGCGCTCGGGGGCCTGGATAAACAGATACTTTCCGCTGCGCAGCGCCCGCAGCGCGCTCCAGCCAAAGGCCCGATGCGGATAGTCAGTCTCGGCGTAGGCGGGGCGGTCGGGCGAAGCGGCGGCCTTCGCATCCGGCGCCGCTTGTACAAATTCCAGCAGAGATTGCCCCTGCATCTCCGGCGGAGGCGTCAGGCCGGCTGCGGCAAGCAGAGTGGGCGCGACATCCACCAGCCCGGCGCGAATTTCACTGCGGCGTCCCGCCCAGCGATTCAGGGGCAGCTTGATCAGCAAGGGCACATGCAGGGTTTCATCGTATAGAAACACTCCGTGAGTGTTCTCGCCATGCGCGCCCAGCGATTCACCATGGTCGGCCATCACCGCAATCATGGTTTCGTCGTAGAGGCCGTGCTGGCGCAGCGCGTCCAGCAATTTGCCGACGCAGGCGTCGGCGTAGGCGATTTCTCCGTCGTAGGGTTGCGCCGCAAAGCGTTGCTTGTAGGGCGCCGGCGGGTCATAGGGATCGTGCGCGTCATAAAGATGGACCCAGAGGAAAAACGGTCCATTGGGTACCTGGCTGAGCCATCGCAGGGCGTGCTCGACCACAACCTCGGCGCGCCGCTCCACGGTTTTGTAGCGATCGGCGCCGCGGCGGCGCAGGTGAAAGCCGGCGTCGTACAAGTCAAAGCCGCGATCAAATCCCGGCGCGGTGCCGTCCAGATGGATCGAGAACCAGCGAAGCCACAAACGCTCCCGGTGTGGTATCCACGCTGATGCAACAGGTCAGGCAAATACGGCAGATGGGCGGAGAGCGGCACGCCAAAATCATTGACGTGATTAAACTGCGGATAAGTCCCGGTAAGAATTGTGGTGTGCGAAGCCGTGGTCAGGGGAACGTGGGAGTAGGCGCGAGTGAACACCACACCCTGCTTCGCCATCGCATCCAGATGCGGCGTCAGTCCTCGCTTTGATCCCAGAAAGCCCATGCGGTCGGCGCGCGTGGTGTCGAGCGTGATCAGGACGATATTGGGATACTGAGAAGGACTGCGGCGTGGCGCACTCTTGGGACGCTGGGCAGCGACAGCTGAGAGGTCGCAAGCAGGACAAACAGCAGGAAGGAAGAACCCAATCGCCGGACTGCCATAGAAATGAAAAAGGGAGTCTAGCACAGGCAGACTCCCCCGATTTCGCGGTTGGTCGCTGCAGCGAATTCCTAGAAGGTGAATTTCAAGGAGAAATTCATGTTCCTGGGTCCGCCTTGCGCAATCACCGGATTGCCGGACGCCACGTCCGAGGTCTTGGTGACCGTACCGAAGCTGGCGCCGAACGTGTTGTCCGGGAAGTAGTAGAAATTTCCGCGATTCAGAATGTTGTAAACCTCCCAGCGTATTTCCAGGTTCAAGCGGTCGGTGATCTTGGTGTTCTTCATCAACGTCATGTCCCACTGGGCGAGGCCGGGACCGATGAGTTGATTGCGGCGGGAAGTGCCGACGGTTCCGGGACAGGGGATGTAGAAAGGTGAGAGCGGAATGTCACCGCTCAGGAAGTTGGCCGCGGTGTCATCGAAGTTTTGCCGGCCGCAGGGATCAAAGACGCCGGCGGTCCCGTCCGGAATGACATTCTCCACCACGTACTGGCTCGGATTCCGGGTGTTGTATTTGACCGGCGTACCATCCCACGACGCCCGGATCGAACTGCCGGAGAGACCCTGGCCCGAGGGATCGGCGCCTCCGCCCAGCAGCACGCTGAAGGGGCGTCCGCTGATGGCGGTGAAGATGGTGCTGAGTTGCCATCCCTTGCCCAGACGCTCACCCACATGCGGGAGCGTGGGCAACGAGTACACGCCGCTGACGTTGAAGTTGAGACGCACGTCGTGGTCGCAGAGGCCGCGATTGTCCGCGATGCTCAGAGGGTTCTGCAACTGGGGATAGTCGCCGGTGCCGCCGCGGTTGAAAGAACTCTCGTCGAAGCATTTGCTCCAGGTGAAGTTGTAGGCGGTGTCCAGACCGTGCCAGTCGCGCTGGTTGTAGGACGCCTGCAGGCTGTCGTACTGAGAGTCGCCCAGGTTGGTGGTCTGGACGATGTGTCTGAGATTGGGGAACTGGTTGAAGAATGGCCGGTCGGTGTCATCGCCGCCGCTGCCCAGCGGACTGGCGTTCAGGTCGCGGTTGATGGCGAGATCCTGTCCGTGCTGGCCGGAGTAGCCGACGGTCAGCACGTTGTTGCGCGCAATTTCCTGCTGGATGCTCAGGCTGTAGTTGTGCGCCCGCGGAGTCTTGAAATCCTGCACCACCGAGTAGGCGTCAAAGGGCGGCTCTCCCGTGGGGCTGGGGCCAAAGACCGGTCCCTGGGAGAAGCAGATGTAATCGCCGGCTCCGGTGACGGGATCGAAACAGCCGCTGCCAGGGATGTTGTCGGACTGATTCGGGGCGAGTCCGGTACCGCCTCCCAGGCCGACGTCGCCCGAAATCGAAACCGAAAACAGCCCGAGATTGGGCTGGGTAAATGCGCCCGCGCTCGCTCCCGCCAGGGAATACGGCGACGCCAGGGTGGCGAAATTCGGCACGTCATAGGTCAGCGAGTAGCCGCCGCGCAAGGCCGTCTTGCCGTTTCCGAATATGTCCCAGGCAAAGCCGACGCGGGGTCCAAAGTCCTTGTAGTCGATATGGTAGAGGCGGTTGATCCCTTGACCCACCTGCACCAAACCCGGCTCCAGGAAAGAAATTCGCCGCGACGTTTTCGCGGTCGCGCAGGTTGCCGAAGATGTCGTAGCGAAGTCCAAAGCTCACGGTCAGCCGCGGTTTGATTTTCCAGTCATCCTGGGCATAAAACCCAACCGAGTTCTGGACCAGGTGGCGATGGGTATCGCCGAAAGCGCGGTTGGCATTGTCGGCCTTGCCCAGCAGCAACTCTTCGATGGAGTCCTGGATCGGATCCCCGGACATTGAGGTGTAGTAGGTGAAATATCCCAGCAGCATTCCAGTGCGGGCATTGTTGCGCAGGCTGTTGGTGTAGGCGCGCTGGAAGTTGCCGCCGAATTTGACGGTGTGGTTTCCCTTCACCCAGGAAAAGTGCTCTGACCAATCCCAGGTCTGGTCGGGGCGCGTGGTGATGGGATAGCCCTGCACTCCGCCGATGTAGCCGCCATAACCAAGTGGCAGGAGATAAACGTAGGGCACGCCAAAATCGGCTGGGCTGAGCGGGCCGGTGTCCACGCCCAGACTCTTGGGATCGATCTTGTTCTGTATGCCCAGCAGCTGGGCGAAACGGGTAAAGCCCACGCCGGCTTTCCAGAATCTTGTTGGTGCCGAAGTTCGAGATCAAACTCACGCCCGCCATCTGGGCGCGTGAGGGCGCCACCGAGTTGAACAGATCCGCGGGCTGTCCCGGGCCCGGCGGCAGGCCGGCATAGGGCGGGGCGCTCTGCAGGCTGTCACCGAAAATGTAGCGCACGGCAAGAGAGTTCTTGTCGTTCAGCCGGTAATCGAACTTCACCCCGAAGGTGTTGGCGCTGGCCGTAGTCGGACTCTTGGCGATGATCACACCGCTGGGGTCGGTGGGAAAAAAGTTGAGCAGGGCCTGGCCGACCGGATCCACGGTCAGGTGATTCAGGGTGATGTCGTCAATCGCACCCTGGATTTCATCCGGCGTGGGCACGGTCCGGCTGCTCACGGCCAGCGACTTGTAACGCTGTCCTTCGTAGAACAGGAACATGAAGGCCTTGTCCTTGACGATGGGGCCGCCAATGGTGGCGTTGAACTGATTGTTGTGGATGGGCGTCTTCTGTCCCTGGGAAAAATAGTTGGAAGCATCGCCAAATCCGCTGTGGTTGACCCAGGTCCCGGATCCGTGCCAGGTGTTGGTGCCGCTCTTCATGTTGAGCAGAATGGGCGCGCCGCCCTTGACTCCGAATTCAGCGGAGGGCGTTTCCTGAATGCTCAGTTCCTCGATGGCTTCCGGAGGAAACAACACGGCGGGAATGCCCACGATACCGGTCTCGCCAATGGCCGAATCGCCGTAGTAGCGGTCATTGTTGTACAGACCGTCGATGAAGTAGTTGTTGGACTCGACTTTGCTGCCGTTAATGCTGATGGCCTGAAATCCGCCGCCCGGAGTTCGCTGCACGCCGGGAGTGATGGCCAGCAGCGAATTGAAATCGCGCCCGTTCAGCGGAACGTTTTCGATTTTTTCATTGTCCACATAGTTGTTGTTGTTGGGCGAAAGTTCCACCAGCGGCGCTGTGCCTTCGACTTCGACGGTTTCGGTGCGTTGACCGACCGTCAGCTTGAAGCTGGCTTGAATGACAGCGCCGGCCTGCACGTCCACCGTCTGCACCGCGGATTTGAAACCCTCGGCCGAAGCGGTGACCCGGTAAGTGCCAATGGGAAGCTCGGGAATACGGAAGGCGCCGGTTTCGCTGGTAACGCCCGAGCGCGACAGATTCGTGCCCGTGTTCACCGCCGTCACGGTGACATTGGGCACAACCGCGCCCGTGCTGTCGGTGACTTCGCCGGCAATGTCGCCGGTGATTCTCTGGCCCAGAACAGGGCGGCTGACACCCAGGCAGACAACGAGAACAAGAAACAACGCTCGCTGGAAAACCAGCTCTCGCCGCATAGCTTCCCCCTCGGATTCGATCGAACAAAAAGCGCTATTAGGTCGGAGTTTAGTGGGCGCGAGAGGAAAGTATCAAGGAGAAATCACTGTACAAGACGCATTTGGATTGTTGTCCGCTGCTGACTGACGGTCATAGATGAGCTCTCAGCCGTCAGCTTTCAGGCTGTCAGCAAATCTCCCCGACTGAGCACTGACAGCCTAGATTCGCCACCTGAATTTGAACACTGCGCGGCGTTGCACGAGCTCTTGCTGAATTGGATTTTTCATCCAGGCCAGCGATTTTTTTCTTGTCGAGGAGACTCGGGAGTGCGGCTGCGACGCTACTGGAAATCAACCCACCCTAGCTGAGCGGGGAATCGCTCATGCGGAAGCGGGTGCGGACATGTTCGGAAAGGAGTTCGATGGCGCCGCGGTTGGCAATGGGATCGGCTTGCGCCAGGTATTTCATGGCTTCCACCAGCAGGCGCTGGCCGTCCACGTAACGCGGGTCAGCCGTGCGCTCACGGCGTTTGCGCCCAATACTGGGAGGAACCGGGATCGTAAAAACCTTGGCCATGCAATTCGGGTATCCGGAGTCGATTTCTGAAAGTTCCTCAACCAATAGGAAGGCGCAATTTCAGTATAACGCTCCGCTGGCGGTTTTCAGCCCCCAAATTGTGAAGATTTCGGCCGGGCTTCCGGCCCTCTTTAGCCCTGGGTCGATATGAATTTGGTCTTGCCCGTGGTTTTGAGCTTGAAAACGGAGTCGGGGATTTTCTCGTTCATCTTGATCTCGGAATACTTCGCCAGGCGATAGTCGCCAGAGTTGCCGAAGAAAAACTGCTGTTGCAGCGAAATTCCCCGGCTCGGGTCAATCCAGAGGACGATGTGATCAACGTTGTTGCGCACGTTGACCGTCTTGGGCACCAGGTCCAGTTTGGCGGTTGCCGTGCCGTCCACGGCTTCGCTGCCCAAATATTTGACATCAAATGACTTAAGCATGTCGTGTCCGCCGCCGCCAAAGCCCAGCACCAGGAAACTCTCGAAGGCTTCCCGGTTTTTTCCCGTGTTATAAACCGTCACCTGGTCGATTTTAGGCTGGTACACCTGGATCTTGGAGCCGTTGAAGAGCACATATTTCTGGTCCGGGTCGGTGATATCGGCGGCCATCTGGACTTCGTTATCATTGCCGTGGCGGAAATACACTTTCCCTTTTTGTTCTTCGTGTTCATCCACCACTTTTTGATATTGGTCCCAGACCACGCTGGCTTCGGTGGTGCGGAATTTTTCCGCGGCGCTGTCCATCTGGGCCAGAACTTTATCCAGAGCGGGATCCGGCGACGGAATCGGCGGAGGCCGCGACCGCGATCAGGGTACCCAGGCAGACCACCGCCACGAGCCCACCGGAACAGTGTCTGCACGCCCCGTTTCATGTTTGCCTCGCTGGGCACGGCGGAAGCGCTGTCGCTACTCCTTTTGCACCCACACCTTGTAAGTCAGCACGCGGCCCTGACGATCACGCACAACGTCGTACTTGGTAATGCTGACTTCGCCGGCGATGGGTTCCACAATCCGCAGCAGCTCTTGCCGTACGGCCGTGTCATCCGTCGCCGCGACCGCCGAACCTTCAATCTGGTAGATGAATCCGCCGGCCGGGTCCGGAGTTACAACTACTCCGATTGGATGCGGATTGCGTTCCACCGGTTTATCGTGGAAGTCGATCCAGAAGGGCGAGAGAAAGACGAACAGCAGAATGAGGGTGACCATCACGTCATACTGCAGGGTGCCACGCTCATAAGACCACAGAATGAAGTCGCGAATTGTGCGCCAGATTCTGGACATGGGCATGGCGGGCGTGTCGCCAATGGTGGTCGTCATTCTGGCTTCGGTCAAGTCTTTTCCCATCAAGTCGCTTCCAAGTCTAGGCTTTGGCTGCTGGGCTTGGCAAACGCGCACGGTATGGCCGGGTGAGCGCGGGCGGGTCCCCTTCGACTTCGCTCAGGGCAGGTCCGCGGCCACACTAAACCAGACCACATTCGAAGCACAACTAGAATTTCCTGGGCCGGATGCGATCCGTGCCCATGGCCGGTTGCAGGGCTTCCGGAACCAGGACGCTGCCGTCGGCCTGCTGGAAGTTTTCCACGATCGCCACCCAGGTGCGCCCCACCGCTAGCGCACTGCCGTTCAGGGTGTGGACAAATTCGGTCTTGTTCTTTCCTTCCGGGCGGTAACGAATGTTCGCCCGCCGGGCCTGGAACGATTCGAAGTTCGAGCACGATGAAATCTCGCGGAACAACTGCTGCCCCGGCAGCCAAACTTCAATGTCATAAGTCTTGGCGGAAGAGAAGCCCATGTCGCCGGTGGAAAGCGCGACCACGCGGTAGTGCAGACCGAGCTTTTGCAGGACTTCCTCGGCGTCGTGAGTCAGCTTCTCCAGTTGCTCGTAAGAAGTGTCGGGCCGGGCAAATTTGACCAGTTCGACTTTCTGGAACTGATGTTGCCGGATGATGCCGCGCACGTCTTTCCCGTACGAGCCGGCTTCGCTGCGGAAGCACGGAGTGTATGCGGTGAGCGAAAGCGGCAGGCGCGATGCGTCTAATACTTCGTCGCGGTAAAGGTTGGTGACCGGTACTTCGGCCGTGGGAATCAGCCACAGATCCTTTTCGCCGTGAGGAACGCGAAACAGGTCGGAAGCGAATTTCGGCAACTGTCCGGTGCCATACATGGACTCGGAATTCACCAGGTAAGGCGGCAGCACTTCGGTGTAGCCGTGTTCGCGGGTGTGCAGGTCGAGCATGAAATTGGCCAGCGCCCGCTCCAGCCTCGCGCCCAGGTCCCAGTACACCGCGAAGCGCGCGCCCGAAAGCTTGGTGGCGCGTTCGAGATCGAGCACGCCCAGTTCTTCGCCCAGTTCCCAGTGCGGCTTGGGGGTGAAATCGAATTGAGGTGGCGTGCCCCAGCGCCGGACTTCGACATTATCTTCGGGCGTTTTGCCCACCGGCACGCTTTCGTGCGGCAGGTTGGGTATGCCGGTGAGAATGTTCTGCAGACTGGCCTCGAACTCTTCCGCCGCTTTTTCGCGCTGCTGGATCTGTTCCCGCAGTTCCTTGGTTTCGGAAATCTGCACGCTGGCATCCTGGCCGCTCTTTTTAAGCCTGGCAATGTCTTCGGAGGCGCGGTTGCGCCGGGCTTTCAATGGTCTCGGCTTCGGTGATGGCGTGGCGGCGCTGAGTGTCCACCTGATCGAAATCCTTCAGCACCTGGGCGGGATCCATGCCGCGCTGGCGCAACTTCTCCTCCACCAGGGGCAGGTTATTGCGAACAAAGTTGAGATCAAGCATGGGAGCTAACTACTGTATCGAAAAAGAGGCAAGGAATGCACGTGTGGCATGCGTCTGGGCGGGCACGAACCACGTGGGGACATCCGCCCTCGGCTGTCCGGCGGAGCAGGGCTCCGCATCTGTAGCCGGCAACACCGGTCGAGCCTTGCTCGACTGGACAGCCGAGGGCGGATGTCCCCACGTGGTCGTGGTGAGTGCATGCTGGCAAATAGCCTTGGACCGGCCCATCACAGGCTGTAAACTACACCGCGATGAAGCGTCCTCTCTTTTCCCTGACCATCTTGCTACTGTGCCTCGGCCTTACTGTCACGGGCGTCGGTTCCGCTTACAACGCACGTCCCAAGTTGGTGGTCATCATCGTGATCGACCAGTTTCGCGGCGACTATCTGGAGCGTTATCGCGACCAGTGGGGCGAAGGCGGATTCCGCCTGCTGCTCGACCATGGCGCCGACTTTACCGATTGCAACTACGACTACGCCAACACCCGCACCGCGCCCGGGCATGCCACCCTGTTGACCGGAGCGTACTCGGATGGCCACGGCATTATGGCGAACGAATGGTGGGAACCGGCGAAGAAACGGCTGGTGACCTCGGTCGAGGACAGCGCGACGAAACTGGTCGGCATCAGCAGTGGCGGCACCGGCGCTTCGCCGCACAACCTGCTAGCCGACACGTTGGGGGACGAACTCAAACTCGCTACCCGGGGGAAGGCGCGGGTTTTCGGGATTGCGTTAAAGGACCGCGCCGCCATCCTGCCGGCCGGCTTCGCCGGCGACGGCGCCTATTGGATCGACCAGAAGACCGGGACCTGGATTACCTCCACCTACTATCGCAGCGAGCTTCCCAAGTGGGCGCAGGATTTCAATAACAGCAAACGGGCGGAGAAATATCTGAACCTGGAGTGGAAAGACAGCGATGGCAAGCTCCTCCGCAGCACCAGGCCCGGTGAAGGGAAGGCGGGCAGCTTTTACGAACTGGTTGGCTCCACGCCGTTCGCCAATGACTACGAATTTGAATTCGCGCGCGAGCTGATCACATACGAGAAGCTGGGAAGCGGTCCCGCCACCGACCTTCTGATCGTGAGCCTTTCAGCCAACGATATTCTCGGCCACCAGGTGGGCCCGGATTCCCCGGAGATGCAGGCCATGGCACTTGCCATGGACCGGCAACTCGCGGGCTTCTTCGAGTTTCTGGGACACCAGCTGGGTTTGGCCAATGTCTGGATCGCCCTCTCCGCCGATCACGGCGTCGCGCCCTTGCCCACGCTGGCGGCCAGAATGCATTTGCCGGCGGCAGGTTTCTCCCCCGACAAAATGAAAGGGCAACTGAATAGCGCGCTGTCGGCACGCTTCTCGCATTCCGCTGAATATGTAAAAGATATTGACTACCCGCTGGCGTGGGTGAACTCAGAGGCGTTCGCGGCCGTGAAGATGAAAGAGGAAGACGCGGAGCGCGCCGTGGGAGAGGCCCTCAAGCAGGCGGGCTTGCGGGCCTACTACACCCGTTCGCAGTTGGAGCGCGGGGACGTGCCCAATACCGAAGCTGGTCTGAAGTATCTGCACAGCTACTCTCCGCTGGGCGGATGGTACGTGCTGGGGGTCCCGGTCCCGTACACCATCGGCGTCACCAGTGGCACGGACCACGCGTCGCCTTACACCTACGATACTCACGTCCCCCTGGCTTTCTACGGCCTTCCTTTCCAGGCGGGAACCTACCGGACTCATGCCGAAACAGTGGACCTGGCGGTGACGCTGGCTTCGCTGCTGGGCATCAATGCCCCTTCGCATGCCATCGGCCGGGTGTTGACGGAGGCGCTGGCTCCGCCACGGCGGGTCCCGGGCTCGGCCCGTGGAGGCGAGCGGGAGGAGCGGAGCGCGCCTGAGGTTGAGAGGCGCGGATTCAGGCCAGCCGCCGGTTCAGCGGCTGAAGCCACCAACAAAATGGTTGCGGTGAAGAAAGTTGACCGGAAAGGCGTGGAGGGCCCGCGATGACTTCTCCCGCCGCTCCGGCCGCTCCTGATCTTTCCGTCAGCGTTGCCGGCATTCAGCTGAAGAATCCGATCATCGCCGCCAGCGGGACGTTCGGCTATGGCATTGAGTTCGAGGATGTGGTCCACCTGAACAAGCTTGGCGGCTTTGTGGTGAAGGGACTGTCGGCCCAGCCCATGGCGGGAAATCCACCACCCCGTCTTTATGAAACCCCGGCCGGGATGCTCAATGCCATTGGACTGCAAAATATCGGTGCGCGTGCCTTTGTCGATGAGAAGCTGCCCAAGCTGCGCAAAATGAAAAATATCGTGGTCTTCGCCAACGTGTTCGGCTACAGCCGCGAAGAGTACGAGCGCACCATTGAGATCCTGAACGAAGGGGAGGACATAGCCGCCTACGAACTGAACGTATCGTGTCCCAACACGGTCGCTGGCGGCATCCAGTTTGGCAGCGATCCGCGGGCGTTGGATGAGGTCGTGAACACCGCTAAGCGGATCTCCCGGCGCCCTCTGATTGTGAAGCTTTCACCCAACGTGACCAGCATCGCGCTGATGGCGCGCGTGGCCCAGGAAGCCGGGGCCGACGCCATCTCGCTGGTGAACACTTTCGTAGCCATGGCTATCGACCCTGAAACCCGCAAGCCCCGCATCGCCAACGTGACCGCCGGACTGTCGGGTCCCGCCATCAAGCCGATTGCGCTGCGCATGGTTTACGACGCCTCGCGAGCGGTGAATATCCCCGTCATCGGGATGGGCGGAATCTCGACCGCCGCCGATGTCGTGGAGTTCATGCTGGCCGGGGCGAGCGCGGTGCAGATCGGGACCGCCAGCTACTGGGACCCGGTGGCAACCGAGAAGATCGCCGCCGAACTGGAGACCTGGTGCGCGGAACGCCGCATAGCACGCGTGGCGGAACTGACCAGTGGCATGGTGATGGAATAGCAGTCGTGAGTGGCAGTCGTCAGTCTTCAGTCTTCAGTCGTAAGAAAAGACGATACAAGTTTTTGCTGACGACTGAAGACCGAAGACTGACGACTGAATCACCGGGGCCAGACCGCCAGAATCGCTCCCATTGCCAGGTAGCACACCAGCTGGTAGCCCGTGTTGATTAAATACAGCTTGGTTGACTGGTTACCGAACAGCTTGGCGGTGAGCTGCACCGTGGTCACAAATCCGAGCCAGACGGCAAAGCCGACTTTCATCCCGTACAAGACCGTGTTCACCGTCGTGACGTGAACGATCTTGGCCAGAACGAAGGCCGATACCAGGCTGGCGACCAGAGAGAGGGTGTAGCTTTTGCTGGCGCTCTTGCGCAGCTCGTCCATCCTCGCCTTGTCTTCCGGATCGTAGCCCATGGCGACCATCCAGGGACGGGCGAAGAGCAGGGGCGAATACCAAAGAAAGCCAAGCACCATGGTGGCAATTGCGGCGACAAGCACAGGCCAGAGGTTGACACTCAACAGGGTCATGTCATTTTCTCCGTGAAGGCGGTATTCCGGCTAGCCATGGTACGCCGAGTTGTGCCGCCGGCAAACTGGAAACGACGTCTTCCGAAGAGACTCTCCGCTGCTACTTTTCGCCGGCCAGGTCATCTAACCGGTGTCGATATAATCAGATCAGGAGTGTAAGATTCTATGGCCAAAGCCACCTTTGCCGCGGGCTGTTTCTGGGGAGTTGAAGCCACTTTCCGCCAGTTGCCGGGAGTCACGGGAACCCGGGTTGGCTACACCGGCGGGCACTTCGCCAATCCCACCTATAAGGACGTTTGCAGCGATCGCACCGGCCACGCCGAGGCGGTCGAAGTGGAGTACGATCCCGCGAAACTTTCCTTCGAGAAGTTGCTCGACGTGTTCTGGGAGAACCACGATCCCACGCAGCTGAATCGCCAGGGTCCCGACTACGGATCGCAATACCGTTCCGCGATCTTCTTTCACACTCCGGAGCAGGAAAGCGAAGCCCGGCAGTCGAAGGAGCAACTGGAGAAATCGGGCCGATTCAAGAAGCCAATTGTGACCCAGATCGTGCCGGCGGTGACATTCAATCCCGCCGAGGACTACCACCAGCAGTATCTGGAAAAGCGCGGACTGGCAACCTGCCACATTAAGTGAGTCTCGCACAGACCGCGTGGGGACAGCCGCCCTCGGCTGTCCGGCGGAGCAACGCTCCGCCTTTCTTGCGCCGACAAGATGCTAGCCGCGCTTCGCGCGGCCGGACAGCCGAGGGCGGCTGTCCCCACGTGTTTCTTTCTGTACGCTCGCGCCTACTTTGCTTCCTTGCGACCGGAACGTAATTTCCCATATGCTGCCCTGCAGTCATGCCGCACGGTCCCGATCAGCTGCTCTTGCAACTTCTTGCCATCTTCGTTTCCGCGAAGGTGGTGGGGGAGCTGTTTGAACGTGTGCGGCTGCCGTCTGTCCTGGGCGAGATCCTGGCCGGGGCTGCTCTCGGCCCATTTGCCCTGGGCTGGATCAATCCCAGTGACACTATCCACTCCGTCGCGGAAATCGGCGCGATCTTTGTTCTGTTCAGCGCCGGCCTCGAGACCAGCCCGCACGATCTGATCCGGGTGGGTCGGAAGGCACTGCTGGTGGCAGTCGCCGGCATCGTGGCCCCATTCGTTCTGGGATTCGCTTTCATGAAATGGCGCGGCGACGCCTCCAGTGAAGCCATTTTCGTGGGCGCGGCCATGGTGGCCACCAGCGTGGGAATCACCGCACGCGTGCTGGGCGACTTGCACGTGATGGCGACACGCACCGCCAGGATCATCATGGGTGCGGCCGTCTTCGATGACATTCTGGGGATGGTGTTGCTGGCGATTGTAGCCGGCCTGGCTTCGGGAGGCGGACTGGAGTGGTTGCACCTGGGCGTCCTGATTGCCGAGGCCGCGGCCTTCGCCCTGTTCATGATCTTTGTGGCGCCGCGGATTGTGCGCAGAATCCAGCCGGGAATGGATCGCCTCTCCACCCAGCATGCTCCGCTGATTGTTGCGCTGGCACTCTGTCTGTTCCTTTCATGGCTTTCGGTGAAGATCGGCATGGCGGCAATCATCGGCGCCTTCTTTGCCGGGCTCATGTTTGCCGACTACGCTCCCCGCTGGAATCTGCTGCCGCGCGTGGGAGGCATCACCGAGTTTCTTGCGCCTTTTTTCTTTTTCAGCATCGGCTCTCGCCTCAATGTGCACTTGTTTACCGGAGACGTACTGGTGGCCGCGATTGTGGTTTCGTTGCTGGCTATCATTTCCAAAGTGGTGGGGTGCGGGCTGCCGCTTTGGCGGGAAGGCTGGCTGGGCGCACTGCAGGTGGGCGTGGGCATGATGCCGCGCGGCGAGGTGGCCTTAATTGTGGCGCTGGTCGGGCTGCAATCGCAGATCGTGCTGCCTTCGACTTATGCCATTGTCGTGTTCATGACCGCGGTGACCACAATCCTGGCTCCGCCTCTGTTGCGCTATCTGTTTCGCGGAGAGATGAAACCAACCTAGGACCACGTGGGGACAGCCGCCCCCGGCTGTCCGGTCGAGCAGGGTTCGACAGGGTTTTGCTGGTACGAGAAATAGCGGAGCGTTGCTCCGCTGGACAGCCGAGGGCGGCTGTCCCCACGTGGTCTCCGTTATAATGCACCGTTCTATTGGGTGAGGAGAATCCATGACTCTTGCAGGCCGGGTTGCGCTGGTGACGGGTGCGTCGCAAGGCATCGGCCGGGCTTGCGCGCTGAAGCTCGCCCAGTCCGGGGCCACTCTGGCGCTGGCCGCGCGCGGCCAGGAAAAGCTGCAGGAACTGGCGGCTGAAATCGCCGCGGCTGGAGGCACCGCCACAGCTTTCCCGGTGGACGTCAGCGATGAAGAGCAGATCAAGGCCAGCTTCAAGGCTGCAATCAGTCAGCTCGGCAAGATTGACATCCTGGTGAACAACGCCGGAATTACCCGCGACCAGCTGGTCATGCGCATGAAGCGCGCCGACTGGGACGCCGTCCTCAACACCAACCTGACCTCGGCGTATCTCTGCACCCAGCAGGCGATCAGTTCGATGCTCAAGCAGCGCTGGGGCAGGATCATCAACATCACTTCGATTTTCGGGCAGACCGGCCAGGCCGGCCAGGCCAACTACTCCGCGTCAAAAGCCGGACTGATCGGGCTGACCATGGCCATTGCCCGCGAGGTCAGCTCGCGCAACATCACCTGCAACGCCGTGGCGCCGGGCTTCATCGAGACCGCGATGACTTCCGGACTGGGCGACGAGTTCAAGCAGAATGCGGTGAAGATGATCCCGCTGGGGCGCGTGGGCACGCCCGACGAGGTCGCTAACGCGGTGGCATTTCTGGCATCGGAAGAAGCTTCGTATATCACCGGGCACGTGCTGAACGTGAACGGCGGCATGCTGATGGGCTAGGCTTGAGGCTGAATCCGAAAGCAGGTCCCTCCACTACGCTCGCTGCGCTGCGCTCCGGTCGGGATGACAGACCTTGGTGACGTGTACCCGCCGGCGATCCTTCGTCTGCAGGCTTCTGACTCGGCGTATCCAGGAGGGGCAGGGGAAGACATCGTGGGAAATCCCAGACTTACCCTGAGGCAGGCCGAATCGCCCGCCCAGATTGCTCAGGCACGTGAGCTTTTTCTCGAGTACGCCCAATCGCTCGGATTCAGCCTGTGTTTTCAAAGTTTCGATCAGGAACTTGCGGGGCTTCCTGGTGACTACGCTCCGCCGGACGGACGTCTGCTGGTGGCTGAATACCGCAGCCAGCTTGCCGGCTGCGTCGCGTTGCACAGACTCGAGCCCGGAATCTGCGAGATGAAGCGGCTCTATTTGCGCTCCCCATTTCGCGGCAAGGGCCTGGGACGCGTGCTGGCGGAAACCGTGATCGGGGAAGCCCGGACGGTCGGATACCGGAAAATGCGCCTCGATACGGTCGAGCCCGTAATGCCCAAGGCGGTGGCGATGTACCGGCGGCTGGGTTTCGTGGAGATTGAGGCTTACCGCGCTAATCCGATTGACGGGGCGCTGTATATGGAATTGGCCCTTTAAAAGCGAGGGCGAGACGTCCTCGCGACAGCCGGCGGGACGCCCGCGCTACGGAAGTGCACCGCGTCTGGTCCGCACGCTGAAACAGCGATCGGACGCATTTAAAAAGCGCCCGGCTTCGATGATTGAATACTAAACTATTGCAACTGCGGTTTGGCCGAGCGGAACTTTGCTCTCTACTCCATCACCGGTTGTGGTGCAACGAAATTCCTCTTGCCAGAAGGTACTACTCTGGTTACTATGCACCTCATCCTTGGGGGTCTGCTTTGGTTGCTTTCTCTATGAATATCGGCGAGACCATCCGAAACTACCGGCTGCAAAAAGGCATGTCCCAGGGCGACATCGAAAAGCGCACCGGCCTGCTGCGCTGCTACCTGTCACGGGTGGAAAACGGTCATACCATTCCGTCGCTGGATACGCTGGCCAAGATTGCCGGCGCCATGGAAATCGCGCTGTCGCAGTTCTTCTCCGAGTCCGGACACAGCAACGGCTCGAAGAACCTCCCGCAATTGTCCGATGATGAAGTCCGCTTCCTGAGCCAGATTCGCCGCTACGCTGTCAGCCTCAACGACAGCGACCGCAAGCTGGTGCTGGCCATGGTTAAGAAGATGGCGGCGAAGTAACGCAGCTCCTGGCTTCTGGCTTCTAGCTTCTCAACTCCGAATTTCAGGTATGTTCAACTACGCTCGGCAAGTCCCTGCTTACCGTGGAAAACCTGGGTTTTTGGTTTACGGAAGCCAAAAGCTAGGAGCCAGAAGCTAGGAGCCAGAAGCTAGGAGCCAGAAGCTAGAAGCTGCCTCTTGGGTACTTTCGTTCCATCCCTTTTGTGGCCAATGGGAATCTCGTTCTGTCGCCTTCCAACCCCTAGACTGTCTGTGGAGAATCCCGGGTGACCATCGACGAAGAACTGACCCTGCTCGACACGCAGCTGCGCCGGCTGAAGATCGAGTACGAGATCTATTTCAGCAATCCGACCAAGCGGCCCCCTACCGACGTTGAGTGGAAAGTGCTCTCGTTGCTGCGCAAGTTCAGCGACGGGGGGCGCATGAGCTTTTCGCAACGCTTCCGCTACAACGAGATTGCGCAACGCTATGCCATTTACAGCGATCTATGGCGCAAGAAGAACCGCATTCGTGAAGAAGGCTACCGCCGTCCCCAGGACGCCCTGCTCTCGGTCCAGGGTGTGCGTGTGGCGGAGCATGAGCCCGAGCACAAGGTTTACGGAGTAGGCCACGCGGCGGCGGCCGCCGCGGCCTCCGAGGCGGTCGAAGCCAAGCCCTTCAGCATGCAGTGTGGCGATGCCCGCGCCGAACGCGACAAGGTGCAAAAGCTATACCAGGCGCTCACGGATGCCAAGAAGAGATCAGGCGAAGCCGTCTCCGGCAACCTCGATAGTTTTGCGTCGTTCGTGCAGAAAAAGACCGAACAAATCCGCAAACAGTACGGCTGCGAGCTGGTCGAATACACGGTCGAAATGCAGAGCGGCCAGGTAAAGCTCAAGGCCAAGGCGAAAATCTAGTCGTCAGTCGTCGGTCATCAGTCGTCAGCACTTCCACTCTATTTGCGTCATCATGATCCGCAAGCCGCGGTAATGGTTTTGTAGCGCCGGCGTCTCGCCGGCTGTCGGGCGGGCATCCTGCCCGCCCCCGGGGGCAAGATGCCCCCGAGCCAGCCGGCAGGATGCCGGCGCTACAAAGGCCCCGACGACTGACGACCGAAGACTGACGACCGACGACTGACGACCGACGACTGACGACTGAACTCTGCCCCTGATAGAATTTCTCTCTGCCTTTCCCAGGCACATTTCCAGTTCATTCGAGGTCTGCCATGTCCGCGACCCAGACGAAGATCCAGCGAGCCATCCTCAGCGTGACTGACAAGACGGGGCTGGTGGAGTTTGCCCGCAAACTTGCCGGCCTGGGTGTGGAACTCATTTCGACCGGCGGCACGGCGAAGCTGCTGCGCGATTCCGGGATCAGCGTGAAGGACATTTCCGAACTCACGGGTTTTCCCGAGATGCTCGACGGGCGGGTCAAGACGCTGCATCCCAAGGTGCACGGGGGCATCCTGCACCGGCGCGGCATGGCTTCGCACCGCAGCGCCGTTGCCGAGCACGGCATTCAAGCCATCGACATGGTGGTGGTCAATCTTTACGCCTTCGAGAAAACCGCGGCCAAGCCGGGCGTGCCTTTTGAAGACCTCATCGAGAACATCGATATTGGCGGACCGTCGATGATCCGCTCCGCCGCCAAGAATTTTCAGGACGTGGCAGTCGTGACCTCGCCCGCTGATTACAACGCGCTGGACGAAGAGATGGCCGCGACGGGCGGGTCCCTGTCCGCGGCCACCAAGTGGCGCCTGGCGCAGAAGGCTTTCGCCACCACGGCCGCCTATGATTCGGCCATCGCGTCCACCCTGGAGCGGGTCAGCGCCAATGGCCATTTCGAGTTTCATCCCGAAGGCGGCTTTCCCGCAGAACCTGCGCCTCTCGTTCAGCAAAATCATGGACCTGCGCTACGGCGAGAACCCCCACCAGAAGGCTGCGATGTACAGCGACGGCTCGGGAAGCGGCGTGGCCAACGGCCGCCAGATCCAGGGCAAGGAGCTTTCCTACAACAACATCGTGGATCTGCAGGCGGCCTGGGACCTGGCCCAGGAATTTGAGCAGACCGTCTGCGCCATCATCAAGCACACCAATCCGTGCGGCACTGCCACCGGCAAGACCCTGGCCGAGGCTTACCGGAAGGCCCTGGAGTGCGATCCGGTCTCGGCTTTCGGAGGCGTGATCGGAGTGAACCGGGTGGTGGATGGCGAGGCCGCGGAAGAAATGGCCAAGCTTTTTCTCGAGGTCATCGCGGCACCGGGTTTCGACGATGCCGCCAAGGCCAAGTTTGCCGCCAAGAAGAACCTGCGCCTGGTGGAAATCAGCCACGCTCCGCAGAAGTGGGTGCTGAAGAATGTTTCCGGCGGGATCCTGGTGCAGGATACCGATACCCGCGTGCTCCAGGAATCCGATCTCAAGGTGGTCACCAAACGGCAACCAACGCCGGAGGAGAAGCGCGCCCTGTTATTTGCCTGGAAGGTTTCCAAGCATGTGAAGTCGAACGCCATTCTTTACGCCCGCGACGGGCAGACGGTGGGCGTCGGCGCGGGCCAGATGAGCCGGGTGGATTCCTGCAAGATCGGCGCCATGAAGGCCGTCCTGCCGCTGCAGGGAACGGTGGCCGCCTCCGATGCGTTCTTCCCCTTTCCCGACGGAGTGGAGGAGATCGCCAAGGTGGGGGCGACGGCGATCATTCAGCCCGGCGGATCGGTCCGCGACCAGGAGGTCATCGAAGCCGCCGACCGGCTGGGGCTGGCCATGATCTTTACCGGCGTAAGGCACTTCCGGCACTAGTAATTGTCGAATTTACGGATTGCCGAATAGTTCTGGGGGATTGGGGTTTACAATTCGTCAATTCGTAAATCCCACAACTGTCAATTCTGTTAGTCCCTGTACTTCCGATCATTACCGGCCCGGTTCCGCGCTGCGCTTTTTCACCCCCTTGCGCCAGCACGGTTTACAATGTAAAGAGCACCCGCCAGCAGCGGTTCGGCATCCAATCGCTATGGTTCAGGGAAGCCGAAGGTTCTCGATGAAAAGTATTTACTTGCACTCTTATTCTGTTGCTGGCCATCCCTGCTGTTTCCGCGGAGCAAACTCCGGCTGCGGATTCCAAAGCAGCCCCCGCGTCCGCACCCCGCAAGCTCGACAAGGCGGCGGCGTATTACCACTACACGCTGGCCCATATGTACGAGGAGCAGGTGGCGGTGTACGGCCGCAGCGAGCTGGCCAACAAAGCCATCGAGGAATACCGGCTGGCGATCGACGCCGACCCTACTTCCGAGTATCTGACTTCCGCGCTGGCTGAGCTCTACGCCAAGACCGGGCGTATTCGTGATGCCGTCCTCGAAGCCCAGGACATTCTCAAGCGCGATCCCAACAACCTGGAAGCCCACAAGCTGCTGGGCCGGATCTACCTGCGTTCGCTGGGTGACGTTCAGGCAGGGCAGGGCTCGCAGAATGTTCTCAAGCTGGCCATCGACCAGTACGAACAGATCATCAAGATCGAGCCCGACAATGTTGACGACCACCTTCTGCTGGGGCGCCTCTACCGGTTGAACAATGACTCTGCAGAAGGCCGAGGGCGAGTTCAAGACCGCGGTCAAGCTGGATCCCGATTCGGAAGAAGCGGTCACCACGCTGGCCTATCTGTACAACGAAGAAGGTGATACGGCTCGCGCCGGCGAGGTTCTGAGTTCCATCCCGGACGCCTCCCGCTCGGCCAAACTTTATTCGGCTCTCGGCTACACCTACGAACAGCAGAAGCAGTACAAGAACTCGATCGCCGCCTACAGGAAGGCGATTGAGCTCGACCACGACAATCTGGACGCGATTCGCGGCCTGGCCCAGAACCTGATGAACGACGGCCAGACCGATGCCGCTCTGGAGCAGTACAAAATCATTGCCGATGCGAATCCCGAGGATGCGCAGACCTACCTGCGCATGGCCGAGATCTACCGCAAGAGCGGCAAATTCGACCTGGCGATGGACAGCCTGAAGAAGGCAGGGTCGATGGTGCAGGACTCGATCGAGGTCCCGTACAACATGGCCGCGGTGTACCAGGCCCAGGGCCGCTACGACGAGGCCATCCAGGTATTGCAGGACCTGCTCAAGAAAACGGAGAAGACCGACAACAGCTACACCCAGGCCGAGAAAAACAACCGGTCGGTCTTTCTGGAACGGCTGGGAACGATCTACCGCGACAACAACAATGATTTTCAGGCCATCGAGACTTTCAGGAAAATGCTGGTGCTGGGCGACGAAAATGCAGAACGCGGCTACCAGCAGATCATCGATACTTACCGCGAGGCCAAGCAGTGGCAGCAGGCCACGGACGCCGCCAGGGAAGCGGTGCAGAAGCTGCCCAACAATCGCAGCCTGAAGATGGTATATGCCGCCCAGCTTTCCGACATGGGCCAGGCGGATGCGGGATTGCAGCAGGTCAAGGCGCTGCTCAAGGGCACTCCGGAAGACCGCGACGTTTACATCACACTGTCCCAGATGTACAGCCGTCTGAAGCGCTGGCCCGAGGCCGAAGCGGCCCTCGACAAGGCGGAACAGCTCTCGACCAAGGACGAAGACAAGCAATATGTGTACTTCCTGCGCGGCTCGACCTACGAGCGCCAGAAGAAATATGATCCGGCGGAAGAGATGTTCCGCAAAGTCCTGGCCGGCGATCCCCAGAATGCGACCGCGCTGAACTATCTCGGCTACATGCTGGCCGACCGCGGGGTCAAGCTGGACGAGGCTCTCGGCCTGATCAAGAAAGCAGTCGATCTCGATCCCGCCAACGGCGCATATCTCGATTCGCTGGGCTGGGCCTACTTCAAACTGGGCAAATACGAGTCCGCGGAAGATACACTGATCAAAGCCTCGCAGCGCATCGGGACCGATCCTACAGTGCAGGACCACCTCGGCGACCTCTATCAGAAGACGGGCCGCCTCAAACTGGCGGCAGCCCACTGGGAGCGCGCGATCGCGGAGTGGAACAAGACTGTGGCCGCGGAAGTCGATCAGAACGACCTGGCCCGGGTGCAGAAGAAACTCGAATCAGCCAAGATGAAGCTGGCCAAGGAAGACTCCGAGAACAAGTAGCCAGCACAAATCATGTGGGGACGGGTGCCCTCGAGCCGTCCAGGCCGAGCGCAAGCTCGGCTTTCTTTTTGTATTCTGATTAGTCTTATCGCGAGACCCACTGTCTCTCCAAAGAACGGAGAGACGAGGGTGGGGACCCACTGGAGAAAACCAATGAGTGACGTGCTCATTCGGCAGGCCACGCTCGATGACATTCCTGCATTGCTGCGCCATCGCCAGGGTATGTACGAAGATATGGGCTACAACGACCCCGTGGCCCTGTCCGCAATGGTTTCGACCTGCAAGCCCTATCTGGCCGCGGCACTGGCGAACGGCACGCTGAAGGGCTGGCTGGCGTGCGCGGGAGAACAAGTCGTGGCCGGAGGCGTGGTGTTGATCAGCCCGTGGCCCAGCCATCCCTATGACGGCCAGTGCCGCCGCACAACGATTCTCAACATGTACACCGATCCACAATATCGCCGCCAGGGCATCGCCCGCCGGCTCATGCAAACCATGATCGACTGGTGCCGGGAAGAGGGATTCGTGCATGTCACCTTGCACGCCAGCGATAAAGGCCGGCCGCTGTACGAGAGTCTGGGATTCGAAGCGACCAACGAGATGCGTTTGAAGCTGAGTACTTGTAGCGCGACGCCGTCTCGGCGGCGTCCAGTGGGCGTCTCGCCCGGACCGCGGATGAAGAACGGCAAAGGCTTGTCCTGAGCGAAGTGCGAAGGATGCCCTCCCGAGCGGGACGCTCGCGCCAAGATGCCGGCGCTACCTGGTGCTAGACTTTCCTTATGCTGGCCGACTACGCCGTGCGGGTGGAGCAATCGCGCGGACGCCGCATTCCCGAGCCCCAGCACCCCTATCGCAACGATTTCCAGCGGGACCGCGACCGCGTCATCCACTCCCGCGCTTTCCGCCGGCTGGAAGCCAAGACCCAGGTTTTTACCCGGCGTTTCTCCGATCATTTTCGCAACCGGCTGACTCACACGCTGGAGGTGTCGCAAATTGCCCGCACCATCGCCGGCCAGCTTGGCCTTAACGTGGACCTGGTGGAGGCCCTCGCCCTGGTTCACGACGTCGGTCACCCGCCCTTCGGACACGCCGGCGAAAAAGCGCTGGACACGCTCATGCGTGAGCACGGCCTCTTCTTTGACCATAACCTGCACGCCTTGCGCATTGTCGAAGACTTCGAGCTGCGCTATGCGGCATTCCGCGGGCTCAATCTTACTTTCGAAGTTCGCGAAGGCATCATCAAGCACTCGCACGATTATTCCGTCGCGCAGTTTCCCGAGCTGGCGGAATATTTGCTCGATCAGCGTCCGCCGCTGGAGGCCCAGCTCATCGATCTGGCCGACGAAATCGCTTACGACACGGCCGATCTGGACGACGGTTATGAGGCCCGCCTGCTTACGCTTCCGCAGATCCGCGATGGCGTCCCGGGGTTCGATGGTTTTTATGGCGAGGCCGAGCGCGCCTATCCCCATGCCATGGAGAAGCTGAAGTTCAACGAAGCGGTGAAGCGGATTCTCGATCGCATGGTGGGCGATCTGATTCGCAACCTGCAGAGCCAGATCAAGGCGGCTGGCATCCACAACCTGGAAGACGTGCGGGCGTATCCGCGGCGGCTGGCCACGTTCAGTCCCAGCGGTGGAAGAAGAAAGGCGAGGCACCAAGGAGTTTCTTTATCAGAATCTCTACTTCAGCGCCGCGCTGAATCCGGAAAAGGACGACGCGGAACGCGTTATTCGTCAGCTCTTCGACTTCTGGATGGCGAAACCAGGAAGCCTGCCGCAGAGCTATCAGGAGAAGGCGGAGCAGGAATCGCTACCGCGTGTGATTTGCGACTACATCGCAGGCATGACTGACAATTTTATTTACGAACAGCACGAGAAGTATTGCGGAAGGAGTAGCATCCGGTAACTCACGTAGGCCCGGACGCCTCGTCCGGGCGGGCGAGCGAAGCTCGCCGAGGTTTTCGGGCGCCGAGGTTTACAGAGGCGCAGCCGGACTTTAACCGGCCGGGCAGGTGAGGGCACCCGCCCCTACGTGTTTACGGTGGGCTCCAGGTCACGCGATACACTACCCCGGCGGAATCGTCGCTGACGTATAACGCGCCATCCGGGCCAGATCACCAATCCTACCGGCCGTCCCATCCACTTGCCCTTCTTGGTTTCGCGCGGGCGGATCCATCCGCTGATGAAGTCTTCCGGCGGGCCCTGCGGTTCGCCTTTGTCATTGAACTTAATGCGGACCACTTTGTATCCGGTGGGCACGCTGCGGTTCCAGGACCCGTGAAAAGTTACGAACAGACTTCCGCGATAATCCGGCGGAAACATTTCGCCCTGGTAAAACAGCAGACCCAGCGGAGCCGAATGCGCCTGCATCTCGACGGCGGGAGCAATGGTCTTCGAGCAGTCATAGTCTTTGCTTTGGGAGCGGTCTGGAACGCGGTTGCCGTAGCAGTAGGGCCAGCCGGCGTTGCCGCCGCGCGGGCCCAGATCGTTGACCTCTTCGGGCGGCAGGTCGTCACCCAGCCAGTCGCGGCCGTTGTCGGTGGCCCAGATGGTTGCCGGTTTTCGGGTTGACCGTCAGGCCGACAGCATTCCTCAGGCCGGAGGCAAAGGTGCGTTGGCCGCTTCCGTCTTCGTTGTACTCGGTCACGGCGGCGCGGCGTTTGTCGTCTTCCACGCAGACATTGCAACTCGATCCCACGGCGACGTACATCTTGCCGTTAGTAAAAAGAATGGTCCGGGTGGAGTGCCCGCCGCCGCTGCCGGGAAGGTCTGCGATCTTCTGGCTGTTGGCGGCGCGCAATTCTCTCTCGTTCCAATCGTAGCGCCGCACGGCGTTGATCTCAGCGATGTAGAGTTTTCCCTTGTGAAACGCAATGCCATGCGGCGCGTTCAAGCCCGACAGCACAGGGACCGCAGGTCCCGCGTGCCCGGTGTGCTTGGCATCGGGGAGGGCCAGCACCGTGCCGTCACTGGTGTCGGTCACGATCAGCACGCCGCCCGGACTGAAGGCCATCTCCCGTGCATTCGGCACGGCGGCGAAAACGGAAATATGAAATCCGGGCGGTAGCTTCAGACGGGTTAAATCGAGTTTTTCCGAGTGGTTGCAGCCCAGCCACAGCAAAGGAAACAGGGCACAAATAGCGGCGCGCGTGAATCCTCGAATCCCGCGCGGGCTGGTGTGCCTGACGGACAACGCAGGAGTTACTTGATTACCGCAATTTTTTGCAGCCATGGGCACACGAAGTTTTTATATCAGATTTCGCCAAAATTACCCGGCATTGCGCTTTTTCGCTCCCGCCCGTCTGGCGGCGGCGTTACAATGTGTTGTGGGCTAACGACTTAGGTTTAGGCGGGTTTGGCATTCCACCTGTTATACACAGAGCAGGCGTCAAGCGATTTCGGGCGCCGATATTTTTTGCTTTTTTGTTGGAGTGGAGCCCAAGGCTCCCCCACCTGGAGGACGTAGAAATGAAGAATCGTATGTTTGTAGCGCTGCTTCTGGCCGGTGTGCTGGCGCTTCCCGCTCTGGCACAGCAGGCCGCTCCTACTACCACGCAGGACCAACCCGCGCCGCCGCTTCCGGCGCAAGCGGCAAGCCCGCTCTGCAGCCCGACACGCACGAAGGCTTCTGGGGCAAGATCAATCCCTTTGCCCGCAAGAAGTATGTGCAACGCCAGACTGCTCCTATTCGTGACCGCGTCAACGAACTGGACGAGCTCACATCCTCGAACACCAAGATGATCAAGGACACCGATTCGCGCGCCCAGGATGGCATCCGCCTGGCCTCGACCAAGGCCACCGAAGCCGACCAGCACGCGATTGACGCCGGCAACAAGGCCCAGATGGCGCAGCAGACCGCGACCCAGGCCAACGCCCGTCTCACCACGGTGGAACAGGTGGTAGGCAACATCGATCAGTACAAGGCTTCCACGCAGACCGAGATTCGCTTCCGTCCCGGCCAGAGCGTGCTCAGCAAGAACGCCAAGACTGCGCTTGATGATATGGCGACGCCGTTGAAAGACCAGCGCGGCTACATCATCGAAGTGCAGGGTTTCTCCTCCGGTCACGGCCAGGCCGCGATTGCCACTTCGCAGAAGATGGCGGACGCGGTAGTGCGTTACCTGGTGCTCAATCACGAGATTCCCGTCTATCGGATCTATGTGGTTGGCATGGGCAACGCTCCGGTGCCCACGGCGGCCGGCGAAGATGCCAAGAGCAAGCGTACCAGCGGTGGACGCGTCGAAATCAGCCTCCTGAAGAACGATCTGGAGACGCTGGCCTCGACCAGTGCTGCCCCGGCTCCCGCGAGCCAGGACCAGCCCGCGCCCCCGAAATAGTTGATTCAGGACGACGGACCGAAAGGCCCGAAGCCCTCCCCCGAAAAAGCCTCCCGCGCAGCGGGAGGCTTTTTTCATTTCAGATTGCTGATTTCAGATTCAGAACTAACCGCTGGTTCTTCGTAGCGCCGGCGTCCCGCCGGCTGTCCGGAGGGCATCCTGCCCTCCGCGCATCCTGCATCTCATTTCAGATTGCGGATTGTAGATTTCAGAATTGAACCCCGAAGGTGTAAGCGCAGGTCTTCAATCTGAAATCATCAATCTGAAATCTGCAATCGCCTCTCCGTATAATCCAAGCCCGTGTCCACCACCGCGAAGTCCGCCCTGCGCAAAGCCGGTCTGTTTTACTTCGTCTGGGTAATGTTCTCGTACTGCACCGGCGGCCCCTTCGGCCTGGAGGACATGGTCACCACTTCCGGCCCCGGCATGACCTTGATCTTCCTGCTGGTGATTCCGTTCTTCTGGTGTATCCCGGTGTCGCTCGTATCGGCGGAACTTACCACTGCGATGCCGGTCGAAGGCGGATTCTATCGCTGGGTGCGCGCCGGCTTCGGCGACTTCTGGGGATTTCTGGCGGGCTGGTGGAACTGGTGCGCGTCATTTTTGCTGGGCAGCGTTTACGCGGTGCAGTTCGCCGACTACATGGGCTTCTATTTTCCCGAACTCACGGGATGGAGGCATTACGTCGTTTCGCTCGCCATCGTTGCTGTGATCACTTACATCAACGTGCGCGGTATTCAGATGGTGGGAAAATTTGCCACCGTGCTCGAGCTTTTCATTCTGCTGCCGGTGCTGGTGCTGGTGGTGATCGGACTGGCCAAGTGGCATCACAATCCGTTTGTTCCGGTGATTCCTCCGCATCAGCCCACGTTCCACGTGTTCGGCGTGGGATTGGCGCTTGGGCTGTGGCTGTATTCCGGATACGAGCAGTGCTCGACCGTAGCGGAAGAAGTGGACAACCCCCGCCGCAGCTATCCGCTGGCCCTGGCGTTGGTTGTTCCCATGTCTATTGCGGCCTACTTCTTACCCACGCTGGCTTCTCTGGCGGCGTTGGGCAACTGGCAAAGCTGGCACACGGGATTCTTTCCCACGGCGGCGCAGCTCATCGGAGGCCGCTGGCTGGGTGCCTGGATGTCGCTGGCTGCCATGATTACTTACGTGGCGCTGCTCAACAGCACGATCCTGACTTCGACGCGCATGCCGTTTGCCATGGCGGAGGATGGCTACCTGCCGCATGTGCTGACTGGCGAGCATCCGCGTTACGGGACGCCCTGGATTGCCATCATTGTGTCGGCGGTGGTGTACGGCCTGCTGTCCCTGCATTCTCTGGTGCAGCTCATCAGCATTTACAACTGGCTGCGAGTCGCGACCACGGTCATGACAGTGCTCGCCGCTTGGCAACTGCGCCGCAAGCAGCCCTATATGCCGCGGCCGTTTGTAATTCCCGGCGGACGCGCGGGGCTGATTTACTCCGTGGCCGCAGTCCTGATCATGAGCGCGGTAGCCCTGTTGGGCAGCGACCGCTACGGTCTGCTCTGGGGGCCGGCGGCGCTGGCAGTAGGGCCGGTGGTGTACTTTGCGTTGCGCGCAGCCAGGCAATCGGCATGAACCACGTGGGGACAGCCGCCCTCGGCTGTCCGGCGGAGCGAAGCGCCGCGGGTTTTCTCTGATAGGAGAAAGAATCTAGCCGCGCCTTGCGCGGCCGGACAGCCGAGGGCGGCTGTCCCCGCGTGGTTTCAGGTTACCCAATCCTTGAGCTTGTACCAGGCGCCGGCCAATGGCAGGAACCAGGGCTTGCCGTTGTACAAACCCAGCGGCGCCCCCGGAAAGGGAATCCCCACGAACGGGTTCTCTGGCTTCTGGCCTGCGATCATGTGGGCCATCTGTTGCCCTTGCCAGGTGGCCATGGCGACTCCGTGTCCCGCGTAGCCAACGGCATAGTAGATTCCATCCATCTGCCCTGCGTGCGGCATGATGTCGAAAGCGAAGTCCAGTGTGCCTCCCCAGACATACTCGACTTTCACATCGCGCAGCTGGGGATAGACATCGATCATGCCGCGCCGCAGAATCTCCGCGCTCTTGCGGATCGAATCCCGGGTTTCGGGGAAGAATGCCGCGCGGCCGCCGAAGAGCATGCGGCGGTCGGGTGTAAGGCGATAGTAGTAGAGATAATTCTTGGAGTCGTAAATCATGCGATTGCGCGGGCTCAACTCGCGCGCCAGCGCTTCGGGCAGGACTTCCGTGGTGATGATGTAGGAGCCAATGGGAATGAGCTTCTTGCGCAGCGCCGGAGTCGCCGCTCCGGTGTAGCCGCTGGTGCCGACGAATACCTCGCGTGCCCACAGAGCGCCGCGAGAAGTGGTGATTCGCCAGCGCTGCGTTCCATGCTGGTCCTCACGTTCAATTTTCTCCACCCGAGTATTTTCGAAGACAGTCGCGCCCGCCCTTATCGCTGCCTGCGCCAGTCCGGCCACGTATCGCGCGGGATTCAATCCGGCGCTGACTTCATCCACCATGCCGCCGTGGTAGATGGATGACCCGATCTCGGACTGCAGTTCGGCTCTCGGCACGACACGGAGGTGGTGATTGAATTCGCGCGCGATCACTTCCGCCTGGCGGGCGTAGTCGTCGAAGTGCTTCTGCTTGCAGGCGACTTCGAGATGCCCGCTGCGGGCAAAATCGCAATCGATCTTTTCCTCGTTGACCAGCTGTCTCCACGCAATCGATTGTCGCCAGTGACGCGGCGTACATGCGTTGCGTGCGCTCGCGGCCGTACATCGAAATCAGCTTGTTGACGCCCAGCTTGAGCCCGGTAAGAACCATGCCGCCATTGCGCGAACTGGCGCCCCATCCGATGGTTTCGGCCTCGAGCACGGCGACCTTGGCCCCAAGTTTCGCCAGCGTCCGCGCGGCCGAGAGCCCGGTGAACCCGGCTCCAATGATGGCAACGTTAACGCCGCCGGGAAGGGGGAGCGCCGGGTCGGTCTTCGGCATTTCCGCCGTGGTCAAGCCAGAAGTTTTGTTCGCGGATGGGCATTTCTATTTCTGCGAATGACGAAGCATTGTACAGGGTGCCCCACCCTCGTCGTTCCGTTCTTCGGAACGACAGGGTGGGGGAGGCGTGCAGTGAACCCCTGGAGTGAGACACAGAGTTAAGGGGGTAAACGCCGTCGCTGAAAAGTCATTGTACGGCGGAGTTGAGTTGCTCCACTCTGCAGCGAGCTGAGCGGAGGATAGGGCTCTGCGGGGACGCAACCCGAGCGCCGACTCAGCTGCCGAAGTGGCAGGGGGCGGCTGCAGCTGTGGCCGCCCTGATATTTTTCCCTCTGCCATTTTGGCGGCAACGCGGAAAATCCCAGGGGTCTGGGGACGGAGTCCCCAGCGGTGGTTGCGTCGAGTGACTCCACGATTCATGCCGACACCGCCTCGAACTCGGCCGGAGTCCGGTAGCCGAGCGCGGAATGCAGCCGTTGCTGGTTGTACGCCCGTTCGAGGAACTCGCCGATCCCCGCCATGGCTTCCCGCAGATCGCGATATTCGCTGCGATACACTTCCTCGTATTTCAGCGTCTTCATAAAGCTCTCGGCAAAGGCATTGTCATAGGGATTGCCCTTGCGGCTCATGCTGCCGCGCAGGCCGTGCTGCTGCAGCAGGTCGCGATACGCGCCACAGGCGTACTGCACACCGCGGTCGGAATGATGCACCAGTCCGGGCTGCGGACGCCGTTCCGCAATCGCCATGCGCAGCGCCGTCAAGGTCAGCTCGGCTTCCAGAGTTTCGTCCCAGCGCCCAACCCACCACGCGCCGCGACCAGGCGTCCAACACGACCGCCAGATACACGAACTCGCGCTGCAATCGGATGTAAGTAATGTCGGCCACCCATAGCTGATTGCAGCCGTCGTTTCCATCTCCGCGCGCCAAGTTCGGGATAGACCGGCCAGCGCATGTTCGCTGTCGGTGGTCCGCACAAACGATTGGCGCCGCAGACACGAGCAGGTTGTCGGCCCGCATCAAGCGCAGCACGCGCTTGTGGTTCACCGCGTGGCCGCGCCGTTGCAACTCCGGCGTGATGCGGCGATATCCGTAGGCGGGATACTGCAACGCGATCGTCTGCAACTCCGCGCGCAAGGCCATGCTCTCGGCGCGCGGAACGGGCGCACCTGGCTGCGGTAGATAACTGGCACGACTCACACCCGCCGCCGCACACATCCGCTTCACGGGCGCACCGCCTTGGCCCGCTTGCCGGATCGCGCGGCACAGGCAGTCGCGCCACTGACGACGGCTGGCGGGTGATGCTCCCTGAAATGCTGCAAGGCTTTTTTTAAAAAATCGTTCTCCAGCGTGAGTTGGCCGATCTTGCGCTCCAGATCCGCTACCGTCCGCTCTTCCGGCGCCAGCTTCGGCCCCGCGCTGCGCCCCGTGCCGGGAAACGAGGCTTCGCCCCGCGCCCGCCACTCCGCCCGCCAGCGCTCGATCAGCTTCGGACTGATCTGCAGCCGCCGCGCCACCCGGCCGCCACTCTCGCCGGTATCCATGGCGCGCATCACGGCGATAGTTTGAGATCACGACTGTATGCTGCTTCGGGCCAAGTCCATTGCCTCTCTCCATTCAATGTACTCAGTCCCTTATCTCCGTGTCTCACTTTTGGGGTTCACTCCAGCGACGCTGTGGGAAACAAAACCCCCCGCCTGTCTCTCCAAAAAACGGGAGAGACGAGGACGGGGCGCCCGGCGTTACCGCTGTGCCTTGAACCTCTTACTCAATCCTCTTAGACTCAATATATGCACGTGCACGCCAGCCCCGGAGGCAGCGAAAAGACCTCCCGCATCCTGCGTTTTTCGCTGGTGGTTACCGCTGCCTACATCGTGCTGCTGGTCGTTGCCGGCATTCGTGCCCACTCCCTGGCGCTGCTCTCCGAGGCGGGACACAATCTCTCTGACTTCTTTGCGCTGTTGCTTTCCCTGACCGCGGTTTACCTGCAGTCTCGTCCGCCCAGTTCCACCAAGACCTACGGCTACCACCGGGCGGGGGTGCTGGCCGCGCTGGTCAACGCGGTTTCTCTGGTTGCAGTCTCGGGGTTCATTTTCTACGAAGCGTTCCACCGCCTGCAGAATCCGGAACAGGTGCACGCGGGAGTCATGATCTGGGTGGCCGCCGCGGGCGTGGTGATGAATGGAGTGATCGCGCTGCTGTTGTATCGCGCGGGGCGGGATGTCAACATCCGCAGCGCCTTCCTGCACGAAATCGGAGACACGCTTTCCACCGCCGCGGTCATCGCCGGCGGCTGGGCGATTATGTCCACCGGCCAGTACTGGATCGACTCCGTGCTCTCGGTTGGGATCGGCGTCCTGATCCTGTGGTCGGGTTTCGGCATCGTGCGCGAGACCCTTAACATTCTTCTCGAAGGCACGCCGCGCGGCATCAAACTGGAACAGGTCGAGGCGGCGATGCGGGAAATTGAGGGGGTAAACGATGTTCACGACCTGCACGTCTGGAATATCGGGTCGGAGACGCGGGCGCTTTCCTGCCATATATCGATCGCTGACATTCCACCCTCGGTCAGTGAACGCATCCTGCGCGATGTGAAAGACCGCCTGCGTAACCAGTTCCACATTGCCCACACCACCATCCAGTTCGAGAACGCGGTCTGCGAAGTGGCCCACGGCTGCGTCATTCCGGTGGCGGAAGCCGAGCACAAACATTAACAATCCTTTTGGTGGTTTTACGGGGAATCCAAGCTCGTGTGGGGACGGGTCTCTGTGGTGGACCCGTCCAGGCCGGGTCGAAGACCCGGCTAGTTCTCCGGCATTAGCTCTCAACCGTTCGACTGACTCTCGTAAATCTCCCTCGCCCGCTCAATCGTGTCCGCCTCTTCCGGCAATTTGTCCGGCCTCAGCCTCACGATGCGCGGAAAGCGCAGCGCGTACCCGCTCTCGTGCCGGTCGGATTGCATCATGTTGTTGAAGGCCACTTCGAGCACGATCTTCGGCTCGACGACCAGTCGGAAGCCCTGATCTTCGATGGTGTGTTCCAGAAACCACCTGGTCATCTCGGCGATCTCGACGTCGGTCAGGCCGGAGTACGCTTTGCCGATGTTGACCAGCTTTTCTCCATCACGCACGGCAAAGGTGTAATCGCTCAGCACTCCGATGCGTTTGCCGTGGCCGTACTCGACCGCGGTGACCACCACGTCCAGCGTGGCCAGTTCACGCTTGAGCTTCAGCCACGATTTGCCGCGCCGTCCGGGGGTGTAAGACGACGTGGGATCTTTGATCATCAGGCCTTCGTTGCCTCGGGCTTGCGCGGCTTCAAACAGCAGATCGAGTTCCTGCGGCGTTGACGCTTGAAATACGGGTGCGCGAATCACCTGCGTGTGCACGTCACCGGCGTCATCGCCGAATTCGAAACGCGCCTGTTTACCCGAAGCAATTCGTGGCTGGAATTTTCTCGGTGCCACCAGCAGAGCATCGAGAATTTTCTCGCCGCTCGAGGAGAGGGCACTCCAGCAGCAGCTCGCCTCCCGCGTAGAGTACATCGAAGACCAGATACGCCACCGGCACCTGCAGCATCAGTTTTTCGCTGACTTGCTTTCGTCCCAGGCGTTGTTGCAGCGCGCTGAAGGGGAGGGCGCGGCCGGTTTCGCGGGTTGGGTCTTCGGCATCGTCTTCAGCGCGGCGGGCGGGACGCCCGCCGGACAGCCGGCGAGACGCCGGCGCTACATTTTCGTAGCTCCAGGCTACGATCTCGCCGTCGAGAATCACGTCGTCCGGCAGACCCGCCAGCGCGTCCGGCAAGTTCGGGGAACGATTCGGTGATCTCGTCACGGGTGCGCGAGAAGATTCGTACTTCACCGCCGGAACAGTGCGCCTGGGCGCGGATGCCGTCGTACTTGTCTTCCACCAGGGCGTTCTCGAAATAGCTGAGGGCCTGCTCCGCCGACTCTGCCGGGCTGGCCAGCATGAAGCCCAGAGGATGGAACAGGCGCATCTTCGCTTCGTCCAATTTGCCTGCCGCCGCCAGCTTCAGGGTCTCGCCAATGTCGCCCAGCAGCATGTTGGCTCTTTGTACCTCTGCCAACGTTCCGCCGTAGGCTTTGGCAATGGCTTCTTCCACCAGGCTCTCCTTCAGGCCGATGCGCAGATCGCCAGTCATGATCTTCACGATGTACTTGGCTTCGAGCGGGGAGGCCTGCGCCAGAAGTTCTTGCGTCAGTGCGGCCTTTGCTGCTGGGCCTCGCGCTGCCGCAATTTCGCGGAATTTGGCGGCGACGTTCTGGCAAGGCTCAGTGATGAACTGCCGGGCTTTGCCCGGCCAGGACGGGCGGGGGCGCCCGTCCCCACGTGGGCGGTGGCTGACCCGAGAACCGCTTCCGCTACCGCGCCGAGGTCTCCGAACTTGCGGTAGGCGGCGGTCAGTTCGGCTTCGCTTTTTCCGGACAGCTCGGCGACTATCCGCCACAGCACTCTGCCGCCCACCTGCAGCGTGGTTTCCTCCCAGACCGGAAATGGCCGTCCCGAAAGAAAGACAGCGGCGACGGACGCCTCCTCGGGCGTGCGCGCCTTCAGATAGTCGGCGACGATCGCGATCTTCTCGAGTTTCTTGGTAGTGCCTGCGATCCGTTCCGCAGCTTCAGCCAGCTTGATCATGAAGTTTTGATGTGGGCGCGAGCGTCCCGCTCGTGCGTCCCTGGTTGCATCCGCTCTCGACTTTTCTGGTACCTGGGCGCGTCTTCACATTGTGCCCCGCACGAGCGAGGACGCTCGCGCCTACATTTCGATCCCTCTAACCCCTGTATTCTTTAGTCACTTAAGCGGCGCTACCCTCATCCTAAACGAAAGCGCCTGTGGTACCCTTGTAGTTTGAGCCTCGGCTCATTGGAAGGGCATCTAATAGTCATGCGTTTCTTGCGAACCTGGTGGCGTTTCCTGGTGGCCGTGCAGCTGTTGCCCGCGCTTGAAGGCGGCGAGGAGACGCTGGTCGGCGGACAAGCCGTGCTCGAGGGCGTGATGATGCGCTCTCCGCACGCGTGGGCCATCGCCTGCCGCAAACCCTCTGGTGAAGTATCGACTCACAGCGAACCGCTGGAACGGCTTTCGGAAAAACGCAAGTGGATGGCCTGGCCGGTCATTCGCGGCGTGGTGACGCTGGGTCACGCCATGACTCTGGGCTTCCGCGCGCTGAAGTTTTCCGCCAACGTCGCGCTCGACGAACTGCAGCCCGAGCCCGCGGCGGAAAAGAAGAAGCTCGAAATCACGGGCTGGATGGCTGCGGTCAACATCATCATTTCGGTCGGCTTTTTTATTTTCATGTACAAGTTTCTGCCGCTGCTGGCGGCCACTGAAATGAAGCGGGTGAACCCGCTGTTCGGCGAGCAGATTGTTTTCAACCTGGTGGACGGCGTCATTCGTATCGCCCTGTTCCTGCTCTTCATCTGGGGAGTTTCGCTGTGGAGCGATATTCACCGGGTGTACGAATATCACGGCGCGGAGCACAAGACGGTTTACGCCTTCGAAAACGGCGATCCTCTGGAGACCGCGTCGGTGCAGAAGTATTCGACATTCCATCCGCGCTGCGGCACCAGCTTTCTGATGACGGTGATGCTGATCTCGATCATGGTGTACATCCTGGTGTCCGCCGTGATTCCGGTGACCACGTTCTGGGCCAAGTTTGGCATGCGCATCGCGCTGCTGCCGGTCATCGCGGGAGTCTCGTACGAGATCATTCGCTTCGCCGCCAGGCATCGCGGATCGCTGTTCGCGCTGATGACCGCGCCCGGCCTCTGGCTGCAGCGCATCACGACCCAACCGCCGTCCGACGACCAGGCCGAATGCGCCATCATCGCGCTGGACCATGCCATGGCGCTCGAAAAAGAGCACGGCGGCGAATTGGTGATTGCCTAGCGGTTCCCCCGCGAACATTCTCTCCAAACTCTTTTCAGTACTAGAATTGAATGGTGAACAGCACCCGTTTTGCTGAAGACCGACGACTGACGACCGACGACTGAATCTCATGTTTGAACGACTCGACCAAATCGAAGCCCGCTACGAGGAACTGACGCAGGCGCTCTCCTCGCCGGAGACCATGAACGACTCGGCCAAGTACCAGAAGACGGCCAAGGCGCACAGCGAAGTCTCGTCCATCGTCGAAAAATATCGCGAGTACAAAGACCTGACGCGCGGCATCGCCGAAAGCAAGGCTGTCCTGGCGGACGAAAAAGATCCCGATATGCGGGCCTACGCCCAGGAAGAACTCGACAAACTGGAAGCGCGCGTCGGCGGCGTGGAGGAAGAACTCAAGGTCCTGTTGCTGCCGAAAGATCCTAACGACGAGAAAGACGTCATCCTGGAAATCCGCGCCGGCACCGGGGGCGACGAGGCCACGCTCTTCGCCGCGGAGATGTTCCGGATGTACACCCGCTACGCAGAGACGCAGGGCTGGAAGGTTGAAGTGCTCTCCACTTCCGACTCCTCGGTCGGCGGCTTGAAAGAAGTCATCGCCATCATCGAAGGCCAGCGCGTCTTCTCGCGGCTGAAGTATGAAAGCGGCGTGCACCGGGTGCAGCGCGTGCCTGCCACGGAACAGCAGGGTCGGGTGCATACCTCGGCGGTCACGGTTGCCGTTCTGCCCGAGGCCGAGGATGTTGACATCAAGATCGAGGCCAAAGACCTGCGCATCGATACCTTCTGCTCTTCCGGCCCAGGCGGACAATCGGTGAATACGACTTATTCCGCCGTGCGCATTACCCACATTCCGACCAACACCGTGGTGAGCTGCCAGGACGAGAAATCGCAGATCAAGAACCGCGAGAAGGGCATGCGGGTGCTGCGTGCCCGTCTTTACGAGATGGAAATGCAGAAGCAGCAGGATGCGCTCGCCAAAGAACGCAAGGCGATGGTGGGCTCGGGCGATCGCAGCGAAAAGATCCGCACCTACAATTTCCCGCAGAACCGCGTGACCGACCATCGCATCGGACTGACCATCCACCAACTCGAGCAGGTCATGGATGGCAAACTGCAGCCCTTGATCGAAGCGCTGGTCACTCACTACCAGTCGGAGAAGTTGAAGACCGAAGCCACCACGGCAGTGTAAGGGTTGTGCTGGTGTGGCCGCGGGCGACCCGCCCGCGTGACGGCATGCTGCGAGAACCATTTGTGGTTGGGAATCTCGGTCCCCACCCACCTGTGATCAAATAACCAAGTGACGCTCCGCGACACTCTAGCCTCCGCGATCTCCCGCCTCACCGCTGCAAATGTCCCCTCGCCTCGCATGAATGCCGAACTGCTTGCTCATGTTCACACTGGAATGCGACCGCGCTTATCTCCATGCCCATCCCGAGCGCAAACTCTCTGCTGACGAGCGGAGCCGCTATGACCAGGCCCTGGCCGAACGCGAACGCGGCATGCCCGCCCAGTACATCACCGGACATCAGGAGTTCTGGGGCATGGACCTGATCGTGACTCCAGCCGTGCTCATTCCGCGTCCGGAAACCGAGCACGTGATCGAGACGGTGCTCGCACGTGTAGGGCGGGCGCCCTCGCCCGCCGCTTCTTGCGCATCGTCGATGTGGGCACCGGTTCAGGATGCATCGCCCTGGCCCTGGCCAAAGAATTGCCTCACGCGAAAATCGACGCGACTGATATTTCGCCCGCAGCTCTGGAAATCGCACGCGCCAATGCGGCTCGCCACCAATTCGAACCCCGAATCCACTTCCATGAAACCGACTTGCTGCAGGGGCTCGAATCGCGGCAGCGTTCGATTTTGTCGTTTCCAATCCCCCCTATGTCGGCGAATCGGAAGCAGACCAGGTACAGCTCGAAGTCCGCAAACACGAGCCGCGCAAGGCGGTTTTTGCTGGTCCGACCGGAGTGGAAGTCATCGAGCGCCTCATCCCTCAGGCTCGCGAGTCGTTAAAGCCGGGGGGCTGGCTGGTGATGGAAATCAGCGGCACGATTGCAGATGGTGTGCGTGAGTTGCTGGCGGGTTGGAACGACGTGCAGATTGCGAAAGATCTGCAGGGGATTCGAACGGGTGATTTCGGCAAGAACCACGTAGGCCCGGACGCCTCGTCCGGGCGGGCGACGCTCGCCTGGCCTATCGCGCAGGCGAGGAACAGCAGGTCCCCATTCGACTCCCCCTCGTTTGCACTCGGAGTTCGCTCAGGGCAGGCTCTCCACTGCGCTTCGCTCCGGTCGGGATGACAGAGATGGGGACTTGGGTCGAGCCCAAGCCGCTAGGGCTGGCTGATCGTGGCAGGCAGAATTTCGTCCACATCCACCCATTTCGTGGGATAGGAACCGGTGTAGCAGGCGGTGCAGTATGTGGTCTTCTCGCCGTCGGCGCAGGCTTTTTTCATGCCTTCGAGCGAGAGATACGCCAGAGAATCGGCGCCGATGAATTCACGGATCTCTTCCACCGACTTGTTGGCAGCGATCAATTCTTTCTTGGAAGGCGTGTCCACGCCGTAGAAGCAGGGCGAAATCGTGGGCGGGCAGGAGACGCGCATGTGAACTTCTTTCGCACCCGCGTTGCGGATCATGCGCACGATCTTGCGGCTGGTGGTGCCGCGCACGATGGAGTCGTCGATCAGCACTACGCGCTTGCCTTCGAGCAGGGTGCGCACCGGGTTCAGCTTCAGCTTCACGCCGAAGTCGCGCACGCTTTGCCGGGGTTCGATGAAAGTGCGTCCCACATAGTGATTGCGGATGAGTCCGAAGCGAAATGGAATGCCGCTCTCGGCGGCGTAGCCCGACGGCCGCGGTTACGCCGGAGTCCGGAACAGGCACAACGAGATCGGCGTCGGCCGGGAGCTTCCCGGGCCAGCTGTCGTCCCAGACCTTCGCGGCTGACTTGCACCGGACGCCCAAACACCATGCTGTCGGGTCGTGAAAAATACACGTGCTCGAAAATGCAGCTCGACTGAGGGGCCGCCGGAGAGTAGAACCGCGACGTGATGCCTTCAGGTCCGACGATCACCAATTCGCCCGGCTTGACTTCGCGTTCGTAGGTGGCGCCGATCAGATCGAATGCGCAGGTTTCGGAGGCAAACACGATGGTGTCCTGCCGCTGTCCCTCGAGACGCGGAATTCTTCCCATGTTTAAAGGACGGAAGCCGCGAGGATCGCGCGCCGCGAACACCCGGTCCGAACTGAGCATCACCAGTGAAAACGCGCCTTCGACGCGGCGCAGCGCGTCGGCCATCGCGTCCGGCAGCGTCTGTTCCTTGGAGAGCGCGATCAGGTGGACGATGACTTCGGTGTCGCTATTGGTCTGGAAGATCGAGCCCTGGGCCTCCAGGCGATGACGAATTTCCTGCGCATTCACCAGGTTGCCGTTGTGGGCCAGCGCAATCATGCCCTTGTTCGATTGCACCATGATGGGCTGAGCATTGAAGAGAGCCGAATCGCCGGCGGTGGAGTAGCGGGTGTGTCCAATGGCGAGCGTGCCGTGGAGCGGTGACAAAACGTCCTCGGTAAAGATGTCGGCCACCAGTCCCATGGCGCGATGGGCGCGCAAAGTCAGCCCGTTCGAAGTGACGATGCCCGCCGATTCCTGCCCGCGATGTTGCAGAGCGTGCAGCCCGAGGTAAGCCAGTTTCTCCGCCTCAGGGTGAGCGTAGATGGCAACCACTCCGCATTCGTCATGGAATTTGTCGAACATAGTCAGCCTTTAGCCCTTAGCTTTCAGCTCTTAGCCAATCCCACCACTGCCCACGTAGGGGCAGGTGTCTCACCTGCCCAGCCGAGCGAAGCTCGGCAATATTCCTAATCCGCCGCCATCGTTTCCACTTCCGTCCGCAACGCTTTCTCCAGCGCGCCCTCGTACACTTCGCGCAATTCCGAAATCGCCGCCGACACCACCACCCGGCCATCGAGCTTGATTTCAATTCGCTCCGGCGCCGTTTCTCCTATCAATTCTGCCGAGATGCCATATTTTACCGCCACTTGTTGGATTCTGCCGAAGTTCTCGCGGTCGCACGAGATGACGACCCGGCTGGCGTCCTCGCCGAACAGAACAAACTCCGGCGGCAGATCCTAGCGACGTCAGATCGACATTCATTCCAATGCCTTTAGCCAGATCCCGACTCGACCAGCGTCACCGCGATTCCACCATCGGAGCAGTCATGGGCGGAATCCATAATTTCGATTTGGGCAATCTCCACCAGCGCTTTCTGCAGACGCCGCCTCTTTTTCGAGCTCCAATTCGGGAGGATAGCCCCAGACCGCGCCCAGAATTTCCTTGGCATACTCCGAGGATCCAAAGGCTGATTCGGCGTCGGTCGCGTCTCCGGGTTCCGCGCCGCGCAACAGAACGATGGCGCGTCCCGTCTCGCGAAAATCCGGACGCACCGCCTTGTGCACATCTTCGAGAGTGCCGACCACGCCCAGCACCGGCGTGGGATAAATTCCTTCGCCCAGAGTTTCGTTGTAAAAGCTGACGTTGCCCCCGGTGATGGGGATTTCGAGTTCCTCGCAAGCCTTGGTGATGCCGTCGATCACCTGCGAAAATTGCCACATGATGTGCGGCTTCTCGGGATTGCCGAAGTTCAGGCAGTTGGTGCCGCCGATCGGAGTTGCGCCCGCGCAAGCCACGTTGCGCGCGGCTTCCGCCACAGCATGCATGGCGCCCAGCCGCGGATCGAGATAGCACCAGCGTCCGTTGCCATCGAGCGCCATGGCGAGGCCGCGCTGCGAACCCTTTATGCGGATCACTCCGGCATCGCCCGCGCCCGGACCTTCCACCGTGTTGGTCTGCACCATGTGATCGTACTGCTGCCAGATCCAGCGCTTGCCGCAGATGTTGGGACTGGCCAGCAGGCGCTTCAGATTTCCGGTGAGATCGGAAGTCTCTGCCAGCTTGACGTGCTCCGGCATTTCGCGCGGCACTGGCGGCTCCCAGCGTTCCAGCGGACGCTTGTAAACCGGCGCATCGTCGGTGAGGGCTTCGTTGGGAATGTCGGAGACCACTTCTCCATGGTGGAGAACGCGCATCCTGCCGTCGCTGGTGACGCGGCCGACTTCGACGGCGTCCAGTCCCCATTTCTCGAAGACGCGAAACACTTCCTGCTCGCGGCCTTTCTGCGCCACCAGCAGCATGCGCTCCTGCGATTCGCTCAGCATGATCTCGTAGGCGCGTCATGCCGGTTTCGCGCTGCGGCACAAGGTCAAGTTCGATCTCGGTTCCCACGTGGCCGCGAGCGCCCATTTCGCAGGTGGAGCAGGTCAGCCCGGCAGCGCCCATGTCCTGTATGCCGACGATGGCGCCGGTCTGCATGGCTTCGAGGCAGGCTTCGAGCAAAAGCTTTTCGAGAAAAGGATCGCCTACCTGCACGTTCGGCCGCTTGGCTTCGGAGGCTTCGCTGAATTCCTCGCTGGCCATGGTGGCGCCGTGGATGCCGTCGCGCCCGGTTTTCGATCCGACGTAAATGACCGGATTGCCTTCGCCCGAAGCCTTGGCGTAGAAGATTTGATCGCGCCGGACCAATCCCAGAGCGAACGCATTGACCAGCGGATTGCCGGAGTAGCAAGGCTCGAACTTGGTTTCGCCGCCCAGGTTGGCGACGCCAAAACAATTTCCATACGAGGCGATCCCGCTGACCACGCCCTCAAGCACGGATTGATTCTTGTGAATGTCTTTGCTTGATGTGGGCGCGAGCGTCCCGGCTCGTGCCGGTCGCGGCGCTGGCGGGCGAGGGTGCCCGCCCCCGCCATCACCTTCCGAATCGGGCCGAAGCGCAGCGAGTCCATCACCGCCACCGGCCGCGCGCCCATGGTGAAAATGTCGCGCAGGATTCCGCCCACACCGGTGGCCGCGCCCTGAAAGGGCTCGATAAACGATGGATGATTGTGCGACTCGATCTTGAAGGCGCAGGCCCAGCCGTCGCCGATATCGATGATGCCCGCGTTCTCTCCCGGCCCCTGCACCACCAGCCGGCTGCGCGTGGGTAATCTCTTCAAGTGCACGCGCGAGGATTTGTAGGAACAGTGCTCGCTCCACATCACGCTGAAGATCCCCAGTTCGGTGATGGTGGGCTCGCGTCCGCCCAGCAACTGTTTGATCTTCTCGTATTCGTCGGGAGTGAGGCCGTGCTCCCGGATGATCTCGGGAGTGAGAACAGGTGTTGAAGAGGGAGTCATATGGGAAGACTCTATTGTCGCATAAGCGGAAAGCAGCTCCGAGCGTACGTGCCGGCACCCCCTTCGGGCCGGCGCTACATGGCCGACTTATAATGTCCCCGAATGAAGTCCGTCATCGTCGGCACCGCCGGGCACATCGACCACGGGAAGACCGCGCTGGTCAAGGCCCTCACCGGCATCGACGCCGATCGCCTGGAAGAGGAAAAGCGCCGCGGCATCACCATCGACATCGGGTTCGCGCATCTCGAACTGCCTTTGCCGGACGGTGAAATCCTGCGCCTGGGATTCGTCGATGTTCCCGGCCACGAACGTTTTGTCCGCAACATGCTGGCCGGCGTGGGCGGAATCGATCTGGTCCTGCTGGTGATTGCGGCGGATGAATCGATCAAGCCGCAGACCCGCGAGCATTTCGATATCTGCCGGCTGCTTTCGGTGCGCCGGGGAATCGCGGTGCTGACCAAATCGGATCTGGTGGACCGCGAGACTCTGGACGTAGTGAAATTGGAGGTCGAAGAATTTCTGCGCAATTCGTTTCTGGATCCGGCGCATTCGTCGGTGGTCGCCGTCAGTTCGCTGACCGGAACGGGTCTCGATGAACTGCGGCAGGCTCTGGTAACGGCCGCAGCCGAGATTCCCGCGCGCAACTCTTCGGCGCTTAGCCCGCCTGCCGGTTGACCGGGTGTTCACCATGAAAGGCTTCGGCGCGGTGGTGACGGGCACGCTGGTCTCGGGCACGATTCACAGGGAGGATGAACTGGAAGTTTTTCCCACGGGCCGGCGCGTGCGGGTGCGCGGAATTCAAGTGCATGGGCAGGCGGCCGAACAAACGGCGGCCGGACAGCGCACCGCCTTGAATCTCGCCGGGGTGACCACGCAAGAGATGGCTCGTGGCATCGTGCTGGCGCCGCCTTCAACATTTCACGCGGCTTCACGCCTGGATGTGTCGCTCACATTATTGCCGTCGGCAAAGCCCCTGAAGGACCGGGCCCGGGTCCATCTGCATGCTTACACTTTTGAAACCATTGCCACGGTCGTGCTGTTCAGCCCGAATTCCGGACAAAAGCAGGTTTCGCCGGGAGAAACGGCGATGGTCCAGTTGCGCCTGGCTGAACCCACCCTTTTGTTGCCTGGGGACCGCTTCATTGTGCGGCAGTTTTCGCCGGTCGTGACTATTGGCGGAGGCGTGGTGCTCGACGCATCGCCGATTTCTCGCATGCAGGGGCCGGAGGCGTTCCTGCAAACCCTGGCGGCGGGCGACGCCCAATCGATTTTGCGGGCCCGCATCGCGCGGCGCAGTTATGCCGGGATCACAATCACAGAACTGATCGCGGAAACTGGATGGCCCAGGCAGGTGATTGAATCGCACTTGTCCGCTCCGGCGTGGTCCGCCGGGTTCGCTCGAATCGGAGACTTGGTTGTACATCTGCCTGCGATGGAGGAATTGAAGTTGTTGATCATCGCCGCGGTGGCCGGTTTTCACAAGAAGAACCCGCTGGTCGCGGGCATCAGCAAGGAAGAACTGCGCGACCAGGCCAGGGCGTCCAGCGAGGTCTTCACCGGCGCCCTGGACGCGCTGGTTCGCGACAGGAAGCTGGAGGTTGCCGCGGAGATTGTCCATCTTCCGGGGCGCGGCGTGGTCATGAAAGACGAAGAAGCGGAGTCCCAAAAAATCATCGAGCGCGCATTCGCTTCGGCTGGCCTGAAAGTCCCCGCGTTGAAGGATGTGCTGGCCGGACTCAAAGTGGACAAAGCCCGCGCCCAAAAGATCGTCACCCTGCTGCTGCGCGACAAAGTCCTGGTGAAAATCTCTGAAGACCTGGTCTTTCATCGCGACGCGCTGCAGGATTTGCGCAATCGCATGTCGTCGGAAAAGACAAAATCGCCGAAGATCGACGTGGCCCGCTTCAAAGACATGACTGGAGTAACGCCGGAAATACGCCATCCCTCTGCTGGAATATCTCGACCGCGAGCACGTGACACGGAGGGTGGGAGATGAAAGAGTGATCCTGTAGAGAGAAAGCCTAGAGAGAAAATCGGCCACGGATTTTCGCGGATCTACACTGATAAGGCCTTAAAGATCAAAAGATCTTAAAGATCTATCCGTGAGATCCGTGTGAATCCGTGGCTAGATCTTCTCCTCGTGCATTTTCAACTCCTGTCCCACCGCATCGGTGAAGCGCTGGGCAAGGCAGGTCAGCAGGTGTTCGTATAATGAAGTGCATACTCGCACCCCGGGATGTCGTCGGAAGGAATCAGTCGATGCTTTCAATTCGTCCTGCCCAGGCCAGCGACGTGCCCACGTTGAATACGCTGATTCACGAATTCGCCGAATTCGAGCACCTTCCGGTGGCAGCGAGCGAGGCCAGCCTGTTGCGCGATGGCTTTGGCGAGGCGCCCAAATTTCGCGTGCTGATGGCGGAATGGGACGGCCAGCCTGCCGGCTATGCGCTGTTCTTCGACTACTACTCCAGCTTCGAGGGTCGTCCCGGACTCTTTCTGGAGGACATCTACGTACGCGACCAATATCGCGGAAAGGGAATTGGCAAGGCGCTGCTGGTCGGAGTGGCGTCGGCGGCGCGAGAAAAGAATTGCTTTGGCGTGCGCTGGCAGGTGCTCGACTGGAATACTCCGGCGATCGACTTCTATAAGAGCCTGGGCGCAACTTTTCTGGACGACTGGAAAACTGTGAGCCTGGACGGGGACGCGCTGGAGCATGTGGCAAAGGGGGCACGATGACGGCAGCCGTAAAAGTCATTGGCGCCGGACTGGCGGGATCGGAAGCAGCCTGGCAGTGCGCGCGGCGCGGAATTGCAGTCGAACTCTGGGAGATGCGCCCACAGCGCTCGACACCGGCGCATCAGACCGCGAATTTTGCGGAACTGGTCTGCTCGAACTCGCTGAAGTCCGACAGCGAGAACACAGCGCCCTGGCTGCTGAAAGAAGAAATGCGGCGGGCAGGATCGCGGCTGCTGGAGATCGCGCGCGAGTGCGCCGTCCCCGCCGGACATGCGCTGGCGGTTGATCGCACGGCTTTTGCCGCCCGGGTCACGGATGCGCTCTCCCGCGAGCCGCTGATTACGATCCGGCGCGAGAGTCACGCAGTCAACGTTACGCAAATCAATACCGATGAGACCAACGACGATCAGATCACGATCATCGCCACCGGCCCCCTGACCTCCGACGCTTTGTCAGGAGGAAATCGCGCGGCTGAGCGGTTCGACCCACCTGTATTTCTTCGATTCGATCAGTCCGATTGTCGAAGCCGATTCCATCGACATGTCCAAGGTGTACCTGGCGGCGCGTTACGACAAAGGTTCGGCCGATTACATCAATTGCCCCATGTCGAAAGAGGAGTACGACCGCTTTCTGCGATGCTTTGATTTCTGGTCAATCGGTCGAGGCTCGCGACTGGGAGAAGCTGAACTATTTTGAAGGCTGCCTGCCGATCGAAGAAATTGCCCGCCGCGGCCGCGACACGCTGCGCTTCGGTCCCATGAAGCCCGTGGGCTTGAAAGACCCGCGCACCGGACGGATTCCCTACGCCGCGGTGCAGCTCCGGCAGGAAAATCTGCGGGCTGATTCCTACAACCTGGTCGGTTTTCAGAATCACCTGAAATTCGGAGACCAGGCCCGCGTGCTGCGCCTGATTCCCGGGCTGGAGAACGCGCGCTTTCTGCGTTATGGGCAGATCCATCGCAACACCTACATCAACGCGCCGACGTTATTGTGCGAGTCGCTGCAGATGAAGGAGCATCCAGCCGTGTTCTTCGCCGGCCAGATTTGCGGAGTGGAGGGATATGTTGAATCCATCGCGACCGGTTTGATGGCAGGCATGCACGCCTCGGCGCTGGCTGCGGGCGTGGATCCGGTCTGCCCGCCGCGGCCGACCGCCTTCGGTTCGCTCGTGCATTACGTGACCCACGCCGACGCCAGGAACTTCCAGCCGGCGAACATCACTTTCGACCTGCTGCCACCCCTCGAACACAAGATTCGCGACCGCCAGGAAAGGCACCGGCGGCAGTGCGAGTTGGCGCTTGCAGGAGTTTGATGCATGGCTGGAGAAGTGTGGGGCGGGCACCCTCGCCCGCCGCTTTTGATTTGGATTTTAGGCAGTTCCACCAACCAAAGCAGACACCCAGAATCAACTTCAAAAGCGACGGACAAGGGTGTCCGAGCGAAGTCGAAGGAGCGTCCGTCCCGCACTCTTTTCTGAACTAAATCAGCCTGGGACTCGTATATGGATTCAGGGGCCTTTACGCCCCTGCCCGGCTCACGTTCGGGCAGCGTCTGCGTCCATAGAGCAATGGTTCTCCGCGATCTCATCGGCGACGTGTTGCGCACCCTCTGGTCCCACAAACTGCGCACTTTCCTGACCATGTTCGGAATCGCCTGGGGAATCGTCTCCATTGTTCTGATGGTGGCTGCGGGCGAAGGCCTGCGCAAAGGACAGGCGGAACAGGCCCGCAACCTGGGCAAGGATATTCTGATCGTTTTTCACGGACGCACCAGCATGCAGGCCGGCGGGGCCCGCGCCGGGCGGGCTGTGCATTGGGAAGACTCGGATGTGGTGGCGGTGCAGGCCGAGGCGCCGGATTGCGAATACGCCATTCCTGAACTGGAGCAGAACGACGTTCGCGCCCACAGCAATTACAACAATGCCGCGTTTACCGTCACCGGATCTCATCCTCCCTTCGGATACATTCGCAGCCTCGACGTGGGCCTGGGCCGTTTCTACAACTGGGACGATCAGAAGGAGGCGCGTCGCGTGGCCTTTCTTGGCAGTGATGCAGCCAAGCAGCTGTTTCCCTGGCCGCAATCCCGTGGGCGAGGATGTTTATCTGAATGCGTTTCCCTACAAAGTCATCGGCGTGATGGCGGCCAAGAAGCAGGATTCCAGTTACGACGGTTGGGACGTCAACAAAATCTTCATTCCTTTCGCGACCATGCATCGCGATTTTCCCGACAAGCCCCCCGGCACATCCACAACTTTTGACCAGTTGCTGGTCACGCCCAGGTCGGTCGAGCAGCACGAGGCCTGCAAACGCGAAGTCCAGACCGTGCTGGGACGGATGCACAACTTCGATCCTCACGACAGAGAAGCCTGCCCCATCTGGGACACGGTGCAGGAAGCCAAGGCTTTCCAGCAGATGACCAACGGCATGAAGTATTTTCTGGGCGCGGTCGGCATCGTGACTCTTTTCCTGGGCGGCCTGGGTGTGATGAACGTCATGATGGTGGCGGTGCGGGAGCGGACCCGCGAAATTGGTGTGCGCAAAGCGCTGGGCGCTCCCGCTCGCACCATTCTCAAACAGTTTTTTATCGAAGCGCTGCTGATTGCGTTCGTGAGCGGGGCGATCGGGATGGGAATCGCGTACGGCATTTGTTTCCTGGTGAATCTGCTTCCCATGCCGGATTTTTTCGCCGGCCTGGTGGCGACCTGGCAGTCCGGCGCAACCGCATGTGCGCTGCTGGGCATCGTCGCGATTTTCTCGGCGTTGTATCCGGCGCGGAGAGCGGCGTCAATCGATCCCATAGAAGCGCTGCGCTATGAGGCGGGCGGATGAAAATCTTCGAACCACAAAGGACACGAAGGGGCACGAAGGAAAACTCGAAATCTCCGCCTTCGTGAACCTTTGTGTCCTTTGTGGTTATTGGTTTGAGCAATGCTGACTGAAATCATTCTCGAAGCCTGGACCGCCCTCCGGCGCAACTACACTCGCAGCCTGCTGACCATGCTGGGCATTGTCTGGGGAATCGCCACCGTCACTCTATTGATCGCCTATGGCAGCAGTTTTCGCCGCATCCTGGTAGGCGGGTTTGACGCGTTCGGCAAAAGCGTCGTCATCTGCTGGCCGCAGCAAACCAGCGAACAGCCCGGCGGGCAGCGTGCCGGCAAGAAAGTGCGGCTGGAACAGGCTGACCTCGACATCGTCAAGGAAACTGCCCCCCTGGTGAAACACGTTTGCCTGGAAACCGTGGACCGCCCCGGCATCAGCTATGGCGAACGGATAGTAGGGACGGCCGCCATCCGCGGGGTTTGCCCCGAGTACGGCGAGATGCGAAACGAAGTCCCCTCGGAGGGGCGCTGGATTTCCGCGGGAGACGAACTCGAGCGCCGCCGCGTGGTGTTTCTGGGCGGACGGGTGCGCGAGCAATTGTTCAGCGGGCGCCCGGCGGTGGGCGAGTCAGTGCAGATCGGCGGCGTGCACTTCACCGTGATCGGGGTGATGGCCCGCAAGATCCAGCTGAGCAATTATTTTTCCAGCGACGACGACTCCGCCTGGATTCCCTATAGCACCGCCGGCGATATCTGGAACACGAAGTACGCCGCCGTGATGGTCTTCGAGCCCATTGCGCCCCAGTTTGAGCGAAGGGCCGAGGCCCAGGTGCTGGCCGCCATTGCCACGCGGCAGCAGTTTTCCCCCACCGACAAGAAGGCCTTTCAGATGTTCGGGCGCGACGAATTCCGGCCGGTCATCGACGGCCTCACCATCGGGTTGCAGGTGCTGCTCACATTCGTGGGGACGTTGACCCTGGGCATCGGCGGCGTCGGGGTGATGAATATCATGCTGGTCTCGGTCGATGAACGCATCCGGGAGATCGGTCTGCGGCGGGCGCTGGGGGCGAAGAAGTGGCAGATCAAACTGCAGTTCCTGGCGGAAACCCTGCTCATCATGCTGCTCGGCGGGGCCGCGGGCGTCCTGCTTTCCTACGTGATTGCCGCTGCCGTAGGCACGCTGCCCCTGATGGGACCGTTGTTTGAAGACGATTCCGGCAAGGCCGATATTCATTTGCGGATTTCGATGGCCACGGTCATGCTGTCCACACTGGTGCTGCTGGCCGTGGGTGTGGCCAGCGGACTGGTGCCGGCGCTGCGCGCCTCGAAGCTGGACCCGGTGGAGGCGCTGCGGTACGAGTGAGAAGCATTGTCGAATTTACGAATTGTGGGATTGCCGGATTTTTGATTCGTCATTTCGTCAATCCGTAAATACGACAATTCGTCAATCACACTTGACGTCTCTCCCGCTTCGCAGTACCTTGCTGCGAACTGCCATCTTCTGAGGTGCAATTTGCCGATTTCCGCCGTGGATGCGATTACTCCGGCTTTTGAGCATGCCCGGCAGCAGTTGCTGCGGCCCTTCCGGGCCGGCCAGTGGGCCAAACTGGCGCTGGTCGGCCTGCTGGCCGGTGAAATGGGCTCGGGCGGCGGGGGAGGCTGCAATCCGGGCAGCTTCCGCATGCCGCATCCGAATAGTTCGCAGCGCCTTCTGGAGGGCGCGCTGCCCTCCATCAATCCCGCGCTCACCGCTTCGCTGATCGCAGTGCTCATCGTCACCGGGTTCGTGCTGTTCATCCTGTTCATCTACGTGAACAGCGTGATGCGATTCGTGCTCTTCGACAGCGTTGTCGCCAAAGAGTGCCGCATTGGGCAGAGCTGGATGCGGCGCCAGGGGCCGGGGCGGCGTTTGTTTGTCTGGCAGATTCTGCTGGCCCTGGTTTCGATCATGGGTTTCACCATTCTGATCGGGATCCCGGCCGGCTTTGCTTTTCTTGTGGGCTGGCTCAGAGATCCCAAAGCGCACATGGTCCCCCTGATTCTGGGCGGGTTGGTCTTGTTCTTTGTGCTCCTGCTTTTTGTTGTGGTGCAGTTGGTGGTTCACGTAATGACCAAGGATTTTGTGGTTCCGCAAATGGCACTGGAAGACATCGGCGCGATTGAGGGCTGGCGGCGGTTGTGGCCGCGGATCAAGGGCGAGATAGGCGGCTATGCCGCTTACATTGGAATGAAGATCGTGATGGCGATCGGCGCCGCGATCATTCTCGGCATCGTGTCGGCCATCGTCTTCCTGCTGTTTCTGATTCCGGTCGCAGGCTTGGGCGCGGTTGCCGTGATCGGTGGCATGGCGGCGGGACTTACGTGGAACCTCTACACCATCACGCTCGCGGTGGTGGTGGGATCGATTGCGATTTTTTCATTGCTCTATATTATGTCGCTGGTCTCGGTCCCCGCCGTGGTGTTCTTTCCGGCTTATTCCATTTATTTTTTCGCTGCGCGCTATGCGCCGTTGAGCGCGGTTTTATATCCTGCGCCGCCGCCACTGCCGCCGCCTCCGCCTGAACCGCCGCCCTTGCTGCCCACGCCTGAGCCGATCGGATAGCGGCCTTCCTTAATCCCGTGCCCGGTTCTTGATCCAGATGGGCGTGCCCAGGAATCCAAATGCGGCGCGAATCTGGTTTTCCAGAAAGCGCTGGTAGGCGAAGTGCAGCTTTACTTTGCGGTCGGTGAAGATGACGAAAGTGGGCGGGCCGACCGCGGCCTGGGTCATGTAGTAAATCCTGACTTGCTGGCGTGCGGGCACCGAGGCGCGTTCGAAATCCACGTGCTTGAGAAAGCGGTTCATCTCGCCCGTGCCGACGCGCTTGCGGCGCTCAGTGGCGACCTCCACCAGCGTGGGAAATATTTTCTCCGTGCCTTTCCCGGTTGAGGCCGAGACGAACAGGATGGGAGCGTAGCTGAGAAATTTCAGCGCGTGGCGCACCCGCTCTTCGTAGGCTGCGCGATCGCCGGGGCGCTTGTTTTCCTGCATGCGTGACGCCTTGGTCTGCCGGCCAGTCCGTTCCTTGCCGCTGAGCACCAGGTCCCACTTGTTCACGATGATGATCATGGAGCGACCGCTTTCGTGGGCGTATCCGGCGATGGCGGCATCGAGCTGGCTCACGCCTTCGGTGGCATCAATCACCAGCAGCGCAATATCGGCGGCTTCCAGATGCTTGCGCGCCATCACCACGGAGAGCTTTTCCGCCATCAGGTGGGTCTTGCCCTTGCGCCGGATGCCGGCGGTATCGATGAAGCGGAAGGATTTTCCGTTGTGCTCGACAATCTCATCGACCGCATCACGCGTGGTCCCAGGGATGGGCGAGACGATCGAACGCTCGGCCCCGGTCAGCCGGTTCAGCAACGTGGATTTGCCCACGTTGGGGTGGCCGATGATCGCAACCTTGGTCTCGTGAATCTCGGCGGACTCCGGGGTCTCCTCCGCGTCCTCGGGGTCCTCAGTGGTCAGTTGAGGATTCGATGGCAGAATTTCCAGGATGGCATCCAGCAGGTCATCGAGCCCGCGGGCATTTTCGGCGGAGATAGGGAAACAGCTTGCGGATTCCGAGACGATGAAACTCGTCGGTCAGGCTTTGCTGCTTTTCGGTATCGACTTTGTTGACCGCGAGGAAGAGCGGTTTGCCGGAGCGGATCAACTGGCGGGCCAGTTCAATATCGGGCGACGCCATTTCGCGTGCGCCCATCCACCACCATGATGACCGCGTCGGCCTCCTCGAGAGCAACCTTCGCCTGGCGGAAAATTTCCGCCGGGATGAAGTCCTTGTCCTCGGGGAGGATGCCTCCCGTATCCACGATGCGCAGGTGGCGTCCGCGCCACTCGGCCTCACCGTAAAGGCGGTCACGGGTGATGCCGGGCTCGTCGCCAACAATGGCGCGCCGCGACCCTACCATACGGTTAAAAAGCGTAGATTTGCCGACGTTGGGACGCCCCACGATAGCGACGGTAGGCATGCCGGCAGCGGCCGCAGCCGATGGCGAGGTCAAAGTTGGATGGGTCATAAAAAAGATATCAAGTGTGGGGCGGGCGCCCTCGCCCGCCGTTTTTGCCTTTGACTTTCAGCCTTTCTAAACGAACCCGCTCCACCCCAAAATCCAAAAGCAAAATCCAAACCCAAAATCTAAAGTCAAAAGCGGCGGGCGAGGGCGCCCACCCCACATTCACGGCCACACACATTGGCGGTAACGCTTATTATAGTGACTCCGTGCCTTCCAGTTCTCAGCCCGTCCCGGATACCAGGAAACGTGACGTTTCGCTCTACCAGTTCTTCGCGCCGGGCGGAGTGCTTTCGCGCACCCATCCCGCCTACGAGTTTCGCCGGGGACAGCTGCAGATGGCGCAAGCGGTCGAACAGGCGCTTGAGGAAAAGCGCCACTTGATCGTTGAGGCCGGCACCGGCACGGGCAAGACGCTGGCCTACCTGGTGCCGGTCATTCGTTCCGGCAAGCGCGTCATCATTTCCACCGGCACAAAGAATCTGCAGGAACAGCTTTTCCTCAAAGACATCCCTTTTCTCGAGCAGGCGCTTTTTCCCAGCGGCGAAGGCAAGCTGAAGGCCTGTTACATGAAGGGGCGCAACAACTATCTTTGCCGCAAGAAGCTCTACGACTTGACCGACCAGCCCGTGCTCAGCGGACTGGAGGAGATCGAGCATTACCGCGCCATCGCGGCCTGGGAGAAAGTGACGAATACCGGCGACCGATCCGAACTGGCATCGCTTCCCGAGGCCAGCGCGCTCTGGCACAAGATCGACGCTCGCGCCGATACCTGCCTGGGACAGAAGTGCAGCGCTTGGGACCGCTGCTTCATCACCGAGATGCACCGCAAGGCGATGGAGAGCGACATCATCATCGTCAACCATCACCTGTTTTTCGCCGACCTGTCGATCAAGCAGCAGGCTGAGTATGCGCCCGATGCCGGGATCCTTCCGGAGGCGGGCGCCGTGATTTTTGACGAAGCCCATGAACTGGAAGACGTAGCCGGAAGCTATTTTGGAGTTTCCGTCAGCAACGGAAGATTCGAAGAACTGTGCCGCGATGTCGAAGTCTCCCTCCAGCGCAACCACATGCTGTCGGCTTCGCTTTCGGGCGCGCTGAAGAGCGTGCGCGAGCGGGCCCTGTTCTTCTTCGCGCTGTTGCCCCAGGGCGACGGCCGCTTCGCCTTCGAAAACCGGCGTGAGTTCATGGAAGAAAACGGCGACGAGTTTCTGGGATTGGAGCAGGCCCTGACCCGCCTCGGTTCGGAGCTGGAGAACCTGCCCTCCAAGCCGGAGGAAGTCTTCAACTTCGCCCGCCGCGCACAGGAATTGCAGGTGCAGCTCGGCTTCCTGATGGAGTCCGAGGACCGCAACACCGTTTTCTGGATCGAACGCCGGCGCGGCGGACGCGACAAGCAAAATGTTTTCCTGCAGGCCACTCCCATCGATGTGGCCCCCATTCTGAAAACTTGCCTGTTCGACAAGCTGGAATGCGCGGTGCTGACTTCGGCCACGCTGGCCGTGGGCGGAAGCTTCGAATACATGCGCCGGCGGTTGGGATTGGAATATGCCCGGGAAAGCGTGCTGCCCTCGCATTTCGATTATGAAAATCAGGCGCTGTTCTACGCTCCGCCGGACCTTCCCGATCCCCGCACGCCGCAATTCGCGGCGCAGGCCGCGGACCGCATCCGGCGCCTGCTGGAAATTACCCGCGGACGCGCCTTCGTCCTGTTCACCAGCTATGCCCAGATGAACGATGTGTACCAGCGCCTGCTGGGCCTGCTGGATTTCCCCATGCTGTTGCAGGGCGATGCCCCCAAAACCGCGCTGCTGGAAGAGTTCCGCCTTACCCCGAATGCCGTGTTGTTCGCCACTTCATCCTTCTGGCAGGGCGTGGATGTGCAGGGCGAACAGTTGAGTTGCGTGATCATCGACCGTCTGCCGTTCGCTGTTCCCAGTGATCCGGTAGTGGCGGCGCGGGTCAGGTCGATCGACGCCGACGGAGGCAATGCCTTCTTCCAGTACCAGGTGCCGGCAGCGGTGATTACGCTGAAACAGGGCTTCGGGCGCCTGATCCGTTCGTTACACGATCGGGGATTGCTGGTGCTGCTGGACAATCGAATCCTGAAGAAGCAGTACGGGAAGGTCTTCGTGGAAAGCCTGCCGCCTTATCGCAGGACCACTGACCTGAAACAGGTGGAAGAGTTTTTCGGGGTAGCACCGTAGCGACGGATTGCGTTAGCAATTCCGCCCGTGCGGGGTCCCTTTGCGAACTTTGCGGCCTTTGCGGTTAAAGGGTTTGATCTCGCCTTATCTTGATAGAGAATCTTGAACCGCAAAGCGCGCAAAGGTCGCAAAGAAACGCCCATAAAACTGACATCAGGGCGATACCTGGCAGATCGACCCGTGGGGCTCCCATCGAGGTAAAATACAAGGTTAGGTGATGCGCCGCGGCCCGCTCCGTGTTCGGGCCGGCTGCCGAGAGGGTCCATGTTTGAAGTCACGGTCGAAGATTCATTTGCCGCGGGGCACTACCTCCGCAATTACAAAGGTAAGTGCGAGAACCCGCACGGGCACAATTACAAGGTACGGGTGACCCTGGCCGGCAAGGAACTGGACAAAGCCGGGCTGCTGCTCGATTTCCGCGAGTTGAAGGAAGCGATGAGACCGGTCATCGACCGGCTGGACCACCAGATGATCAATGATCTGGAGCCGTTCAAAGTGCTGAATCCCTCGGCTGAAAACCTGGCTAAATATTTTTACGATGAGACCAATGCGAATCTCGATCGTGTGACCCAGGGGCGGGTGCGAGTGAAAAATGTCACCGTATTTGAAACCGATGTGACCACCGCCACTTATTCGGAGTAGCAAGGGCCGGTGCCGGGACAGCGTCGCAACCCCGGATGCGAGCAAAAAGCGGAGTTGCGGGTCCACAAAAAAGCCGCGAAGCGGCGCAAGAATAGAGCCCACGGCTCAAGCCGTGGGTAAATGGGGTCGCGGGCGAGCTCCGAACGGGCGAAAGATAGGATTGGGATACAGTTTCGGAGCCGGGTCCAGGAAATCCTGCGATCTCAAACGTCATTTACGCTATAGGGGTCCTTCGACTCGCCAGTCGTTTCGCCAGCGAAACGACTGGGTCGCTCAGGATGACAAAGCCAGCGAGCAGCCAGTAGCCAGAAGCTCTTTCCATGCAGATCACGGAAATCTACAAGTCGATCCAGGGTGAGTCCACGCACGCCGGGCTGGCTTGTGTTTTTGTACGGCTGACGGGCTGCAATCTGCGTTGTTCCTGGTGCGACAGCGAATATACGTTCACCGGCGGCCAGCGCCGGACCATGGAAGAAGTGATGGAAGAAGTGGAGCGCTTAAGTCCGGGCGGCGGATTGGTGGAGATCACCGGGGGCGAACCCATGCTGCAGGAGCGCGAACTTGTCCCGCTGATGCAGCGTCTCCTGGATGCGGGCTACACGGTCCTGCTCGAGACCAGCGGTGAGCGTCCGCTCGAGCGCGTGCCCCGCCGGGTCATCAAGATCGTGGATGTAAAATGTCCGAACTCGGGCGAGCCCGGCACCTTTCACCCGGGCAACCTCGACTGCCTGAACTCCGAGGACGAGGTCAAGTTTGTGCTGAGCGATCGCGGCGACTACGAATTTGCCCGTGACTTTGTCGCACAGCACGCTCTAAACGGGCGGGTAAAGGCGGTCCTGTTTTCCCCCGCTTTCAGCAAGGAGGCCAGGGGCGCGCGCGATACGTCTGGTTGTCTGCTGGATCCGCGCGAACTCGCGGAATGGATCCTGGCCGATGGGGTTCCGGCGCGGCTGGGACTGCAAATTCACAAGTTTATCTGGGACCCGGCGATGAAGGGGGTCTAGGGATTGAAGATTTCAGATTGTAGATTTCAGATTTAGGGTCCGAGTGGTTCGGGGATTTTCAATCTACAATCCAAAATCTGCAGTCGGAAATAGCACCCTCGATCTGGCTTGCTTTCAAGTGTTTAGAGCTGGACGGCGATTCAGTTCCGGATGACATCTAAGCCATGGTGAAAAGCGCACAACGCGCGGTTGTCCTCTTGAGCGGCGGCATGGATTCCTGTGTCTGCGCCGCGCTGGCGGCCCGCGATCACGACGCGGCCGCTGTCCATGTGAGCTACGGACAGCGCACCGAAGAACGCGAACGGCGGGCGTTTCTTGCCATCTGCGACCGCCTGGGTATTCGTGACCGCCTGCTGGTGAGGAACGAGGCGCTCTCCGCCATTGGCGGTTCGGCGCTGACTGACCGCAGCATTGGGGTTCCAGAGTCGCACGGCATGGGTTCTGAAATCACGACAAGCGATATTCCGGTAACCTATGTGCCCTTCCGCAATGCCCATTTTCTGTCGGTGGCGGTGAGCTGGGCGGAAGTGCTGGGGGCGGCCAGGATTTACATCGGCGCGGTGGAGCAGGACAGTTCGGGATATCCGGACTGCCGTCCGGCCTATTACCAGGCGTTCAATCAGGTGATAAAGCTGGGCACGAAAGATGGGCGGATAGAAATCGTGACACCTCTGATCCAGTTGCGGAAGTCGGAAATCGTACGGCTGGGCCTTGAACTGGGCGCGCCCTTCGATTTAACTTGGTCGTGCTACAGCCGGGAGGACAGCGCCTGCGGGGTTTGTGACAGCTGCGTTTTGCGCCTGCGAGCTTTCCGGGATGCGGGCAGCGCGGACCCGATTCCATACGTGGAGATGGCGGAAAAAGTTTAGTCGCGCCGGCCCGCAATGCCGGCGCTACGATATCAATCAGTTTTATGAGCCGGGAGGCCAAAAACATGAAGCAACGTTTGCTGAGATTGATGCTGGTGGTGGCGGTGGCAGCGCTGTGTGTGCCTCCAGGGTTTGCCCAAGCCACTGGGACGGTGAAGGGTGTCTGCCTGGACATGGAAGGGAAGCCGATTGCCGGCGCCAACCTCGAATGGGTCAACACCGACAATGGGCGGAAGTACAACCTGAAGACCAACAAGAAAGGCGAGTACTTCTCCCTGGGCATCGAGATTGGCAAGTACAAGGTCACCCTGACCCAGGACGGCAAGCAGCTGGACTCAGTCAACAATTTTCCCGTGGGAGGCGACGAGGTCACGCTGGATTTCGATTTGAAGAAGGTCCAGGCCGAGGCCGCCCAGCAGAAAGGCATTACTCCCGAGCAGTTGAAGCAGATGCAGGAGCAGCAAGCCAAGGCCGCCAAGGAGACCAACACGGTCAAGGCCTTGAACGAGAAACTTGCTGTGGCCAACCAGGCCATGCAGACCGGCGATTTCGAGACCGCCGTGAACACCCTCAATGAAGCCACGCAAATGGATCCCACACGGGACCTGCTGTGGGCCCGGCTGGGGGACGCGCACCTGAGTTCGGCTCCGAAGCTGACCGATGCGGCGGAGAAGGCCAAGCGTTATACCGACGCGGTTTCCGACTACCAGAAAGCGATCGACCTTAAGAAGAAATCCATGGAAACCAGCCCCAAGCCCGAGGATGCCAAGAGTCTGGCCGCCTACTACAACAATCTGGGCCAGGCCGAGGCCCGGAGCGGTCAACTCGAAGAATCGGTGAAGTCCTATGATCAGGCGGCAGCGCTCAATCCTCCGGGCGCGGCGCAGTACTACTACAACCAGGGAGCGGTGCTGACCAACAGCGGCAAGGTGGACGAGGCCAATACGGCCTTCGACAAGTCGATCGCCGCCGATCCCAATAAGGCGGAGGCGTACTACCAGAAGGGCGTAAATCTGATCAACAAAGCCACCACCGACCCCAAGACGGGCAAAGTAATTCCGGCGCCGGGCACCGCCGAAGCGCTCAACAAATATCTCGAACTGCAGCCCACCGGACAGTTCGCCGATGGCGCCAAAGGCATGCTCCAGTACATCGGAAGCAGCATCGAGACCAGCTACGGCGCGAAGAAAAAGCCGACGCCCCGAGGTCGCGCTTGATGACCGACTCGGCCAGGTCGCCGAGGTGCCCGAACACGGCCACGGGGACGCCGAAGACGAGCGCCGTCCACCACGACATCCCGAACAGCCACCCGCCGAGCGCGACCGCGACGATGAGCGACGCCGCGACGCCCCCGATGTAGCCCTCCCACGACTTCTTCGGACTGATCTGCGGGAAGGGACGATGCCTTCCGAAGGTGAAGCCTGCGAGGTAGGCGAAGATGTCGCCCGCCTTGACGACGGCCACGGTGAGCAGTATCCCGCGGATGCCGAAGGTGTCCCGCAGCGGGCCGACGCTCTCGGGACGGAAGTAGTAGAGCCTGACGAAGAAGTGCGCGAGTCCCCAGACGTAGACGATGCCCATCGCGGTGAGGGCCATGCTGACGACGCCCTCGCGTCGGGGCCTCAGCCACCCCTGGAGGATGAAGAGTCCCGAGAGGAAGACGAACGCGACGATGCCCATCCAGTGGAGCTCGGGCCGGATGTTGCGGTGGCCGAGCCAGTCGGCGAGGACCATGAGTCCGCCGCAGGCCGTGCCCCAGACCGCCCACGGGGTGTAGCCCTTGAGCCGGGAGAGGTCGTAGAACTCCTGGACCGAGAGGACGACGATCGCGAAGATGATGAGGTTGAACCCGACGTCGGTCCCGTGGGCGTGGTCCATGTAGAGGAGCCCGCCGATGCCGCCGAGGATGACGACGGTCAGGATGCCGCGGATGAACACGTTATCCTCCGATGGCGCCGAACCGGCGGTGGCGTCCGGCGAACCAGTCGAGCGCCTCGTGGAGCTGCGGCTCGCGGAAGTCCGGCCAGAACGTCTTCGTGACGTAGATCTCCGCGTAGGAGATCTGCCAGAGCAGGAAGTCGCTGACGCGCATGTCGCCCCCCGTGCGCACGAGCAGGTCGACGTCGGGCGTCCCGGCGGTGAAGAGGCGTCCGGCGACGGCGTCGACGTCGACGTCGTCGG
>CAWDFW010000007.1:0-26994 GCA_963801595.1 Terriglobia bacterium
GAGGATACGCAGCCGCATCAGAGCCGGTCACGCGAAAACCGCGCTGCTTGAGCATGCCGGCCAGAGACGCCATGGCGGTGCCACAAATACCGATCAGGTGTATATGTTTGCTGTTGTTCATAGGTTCACGGCCGCATGTTCTTGACGGGGAACACTCCGTGTCCTCAGTGTCCTCCGTGGTTAGTCTAGTCTTGCTCTCATCCCGCAGACCGCGAGGAAACCGCCGCAGTTGTCGCTGCTTCCAGTATTTTAAGGGTGACCCCGCCGCTCCCAACATCCAGCGCTGCATGCACGCCGAAAGGCAAAGTGATGTTGCGACCGGAAACATGTCCGGAACGTAAGCCGTAAGCCACAGGCACTCCCAGGCTGCCGACCACGCGCAATACAACTTCCTCGAGCCTGCAGCCTTGATCCTTATTCTGCTCACAATCCAGCATTTCACCAAAGATGATGCCCTGAACATCAGCCAGTTTTCCCGCCAGCTTCAACTGCATGAGCATGCGGTCGATCTGGAAAGGCTTGGCTGCAATATCTTCGATGAACAGGATCCTGCCCTCAGTGTGAATTTCATAGGGCGTGCCCAACGAAGCCACCAGAATGGAAAGGCATCCGCCATAAAGAATTCCTTCCCCAGACCCCGCGACCAGCGATTTCACATCCGGTTCCAGTTCGAGCACCCATTCTGAAGATCCGTTTAAGGCGCGCTCCCAGGAGCTTCGGTCAACGCCATCGGCGTGCGCAAAATCCTTGGCCACCATGGGGCCGTGAAAAGTAATCAGGCCAGTCGCGTCCGCGAAGTATGTCAAAAGCGTGGTCAGATCGCTGTAGCCGACAAAAATCTTGGGATGTGCTTTGATCTTCTTGAGGTCGAGAATATCCAGAAGATAGTTCGCCCCGTAGCCGCCCCGAGCGCAGACGATTGCCCGCACTTCGTCGCGGATGAACATTTCTTCCAGTTCCCGCGCGCGCCGCGTGGCCGAACCGGCGAAATAGAGATCGCGCTCGAAGATGGAATCAAAATAGAAAGGCTTGTATCCCAAGTCACGCAAAGCCGCGCAGCCCGCTTCCAGTTGCTCCGGTTTGACATTGCTGGCCGGGGCGACAATGCCCACGGTGTCGCCAGGTTGGAGCGCCGGCGGCTTGATGCGCGAAGCTTTTGTATGCGAAGGCATCGGCTGTCCCATCTTAAACGCGAACGCCAAATCCAGACCCTAAACGAAAAACTCGCCGCGGCAGACCAGCTCCGCCGGACCGCGAAGAAAAACCTGCCCCTCCCAGCGGACGGTCTGCACTCCGCCTGGGGCATGAACCCGTACCGGCGACTGGGCGCGTTTTGTGGCGATGGCAGCTACCGCGGAGGCGCAGGAACCTGTCCCGGAAGACTGGGTCTCGCCGACTCCGCGCTCGAAAAACCTGACTTCGACATTGCCTGCATCCTTAATTATCACCAGCTCAACGTTGACCCCATGCTTGAAGTGGCTCATGACGCCCGATTTCGGCGGCCTCGGCCTGCCATTCCGAAGCAAACTGCTCTACAAAGATGACGTAGTGCGGGTTCCCCATGGAGACTGGGATGCCGCGTACTTCACCGAATGAAAGCCGGATGCAGGATTTCTTCTCCAACCTGCGGCTCGCCCATGGCGGTTTCGAACTCATACCGGGATTCGCTGCGACTGATAAGTTCACAGTTCCTGATTCCGGCGCCAGTGCGGATCGTGAACTGTATCTCCGCCCGCTCCGAGCAAAGGCAGGCGGCCACGCAGCGGGTGCCGTTGCCGGAAATTTCTGCTTCCGAGCCATCGGCATTGAACAGTTGCGCTCGCACGTCCGACGTCTGGAGCAGGAAACAGCCACTCTACGCCGTCCGCTCCCACACCGTGATGGCGGTCGCAGATGCGCTTGCTGAACTCCGCAACATCGGCCGGAAGATACACGCCATCGATAATCAGGAAATCATTGCCGCAGGCATTCGCTTTTACGAAAGGAATGACCCGATCAGACGGCGTCATTCCGGTCTGCACCGTGCCCAGAGGAACCACACTCTCGAAGGCGGAAGAATGCTTCAGCGCTTGCAGCACCTGGTGCTGCTCCTGGCGGGTTCCTTCCAGATCGAACTGAAGACGCACATGCTGCCGGGTCTCGGCCACCTGGACGTTTTCCATGATGGCGTGGATACACTCCAGGCGCGGCATTGACTTCTGCCCTGATGTCATCCGCGTTGCGGCCAGTTACTTCGTAGCTGTGCGACGGCCAGCTTGAGGTTGAGTCTTCTGCTCGACATTTCCCAGCAGGAACAGGCAAACCAGAATGAGCCCAGTGGCAAAAATCGCCGTGAGATAAAGCCCGCCGCCCACCGCCATGCCGACCGAGGCCACCACGAACAGAGTGGCGGCAGAGGTGAGGCCGGTGACCAGGCTGCCTCGATTGTGCAGGATGGAACCCGCCCCGATGAATCCGATGCCGGGAATGATCTGCGCCGCGATACGCGTGTGGTCGCCCAGATATCGGACTGCCAGCGCATCCGAGAGCAGGGTAAACATGGCGGCGCCGAGGCAGATAAAAAGATTCGTGCGCAGGCCGGCGGGACGATGCTTGATCTCGCGCTCCAGCCCGATGGCGCCTCCCAGGACTGCGGCCAGCACCAGGCGCAACAGGTAAACCCCAGCCGAAGACATCTCGCTCATCAGGACTTCGTGGATACGTTGCACGAGTGGCATGGAAGCTTGGGTGGCTGGATTTTATCACCGGAAAACTTGGTCCCCGGCGGCTTCCGCGCCCGCAAGTTAACCCAGATGATTACCGGGACGGGGCGCGCGTCCGGTAGATCGTGGCCTTGGGCTGACCCGAGGCATGAATCACCGCCAGCGGCATCAGATTTTGCTTTTGGACTGCGGTGGAAACCGCATCACCCTCGAAGGCGATGACAAACTCGGCGTACTGCGACGGATTGGCCAGCGCGCGCTCCCACAATCCGTCCAGATCGACGGGCTGCTTCCAGGTGCGATGGTTGCCTTCATTGATCGTCCGTCGCAGCGGGATGCCGGCCTGCTGCAAGGCCCCGACATGTTCGCCCAGGTACATGAGCAGCGTCGAATCGTTCGGGAAGCGCCTTTAGAAAGTCGGCCAGTTCACGTTCCACCGCGATGCGCCCCCGCGAGTTGACCGTGGCTTCGCCAAGGCAGACCGGCGCAGACCAGATCGAGCCGTAGCTCGCGGCCACGAAGATCACGGCCCGCTGCTGCCATTGAAAGCCTGAAGGCTCGGCGTCGCATCAGCTCCGCGGCAGAAGTAAACGAACAGAGCTACAAACACCGCGAACGCCGGAAGCAGTTCCAATCCATAACGCACGTTGTAATAGGAAAACGGCCACCATACGGGCATGAAGATGGGGACTCCGCTGTAGGCAACGGAGAGCGCGTAGAACGGCACTGGGACCCAGAGCAGAAGCAGCGGCCACAGGTGATCCCGAAAGCGCCTCCGGCCCAGACCCGCGATCACTCCGGCCAGCGCCAGCAGTATCCAGAACTTTTGCCAGTCTCTCGGCAGCGAGATTCACCTCTGCCGACTTCAGAAAATAGTTGTACGCGGTCCGAAGATCATGACTGCCGGGATGGAATGCGCCCGGCGTCCGCTGTTCGATGGCCTTCGCCGAATAGGGGCCGTTGGCAAATTCCAGCGGATTGCGATAGACAATCGCGTTATAGGCCAGCCACAACGCCGGCGCGGCTGCAGCCACGAGAATGAACTTTACGAGTGAGCCTCTGAGGCCGCGTCCCCGTTGATTGGCTCGAAGCGCCAGAGCAAGCGCGGCAACACACATCGCAACCGCGAGAAACCACCCGTCGTAGCGGGTGAGGCATGCGGCGGCCAGACAAATACCGCATTTGATCAGGGACGACGAGGGTGGCTGGGCGCGTCTCGCCGGGCTGGCGGCACTCCTGCACGAATTCGTTGAAGTACACAACGGCCCAGATGAACAGCGCCAGGTAGAGCGGTTCGGTCATCGCCGTCGATTGCAGTAGATCAAGTTGGGATTGGCGGCATAGATGATCGCAGCCAGCCACGCGGCGAATCTGACCATCGGTCTGGACTGTGAGGCCGGGCTCAGGACGCCGCGCACCAGGCGGAAAATCCCGACTGTTCCGAAGACGTAGGCAGCCATCGACGGAATCGACCCGCCCACTCCCGTCTTCCACATCCAGTTCGAGAGCAGAAACGGAATCATCAGCAGGTGGGGCAGCGGCAGCCAGACGGTCCCCAATTGCAGCAGGCCCGGAGTGCGGGAATCGAACACCCGGCGCGCAATATTGATGTGCGCCACCGCGTCGCCGTAGAGCAGAATTTCGCCGCGCCGCAGGTAAAACAGAAAGGAAAGAATCGAAACGCACGCAGTAAGCCATGCCAGCAGGGCGATCTCGCGGTCCCAGCGCCGGATGGGCTGCGCGCTCATTCCAGGTGGGTCAGCTCGCGGAAGATTTGAAAGCGGGCCTCAATTTCCTCGCGGGTCAGCGACTGCAATCGCTCGGTGCCAAAACGCTCGACTGCAAACGATCCCATCACGCCGCCGTAAAACAGAGCGCGTTTCAGGACTTCGCGGCTCAATTCTCCCTGCGAGGCAATGTATCCCATGAAGCCGCCGGCAAAAGAATCGCCGGCGCCGGTAGGATCCTTGACTTCGTCGATGGGCAGCGCCGGAGCGCGAAAGGGATGACGGCCGATCCCGTAGGCGCCTTCGCGAAAGAAGATCGTGGCGCCGTACTCACCGTGCTTGATAACCAGCGCCTGCGGCCCCATGGCCAGCACCTTTAAGGCGGCCCGGGGCAGGTTGGTCTCTCCGGCCAGACTCTTGGCCTCGGTATCGTTGATCAACAGCACGTCCACCAGTTTTAGAGTTTCGGCCAACTGCTGGCGCGCGTTGTTGATCCAGTAATTCATGGTATCGCCGCCGGTGAGGCGGACAGTCTTCATCTCCCGCCGCACCATGGCCTGCAGGTCGGGCTGGATATTGGCCAGAAACAGAAACTGCGAGTCCTGGTAGTGAGAAGGAATGTGGGGCTGAAAATTCTGAAACACGTTGAGGTCGGTAAAGTCAGTCTTCGCCTCATTCAAATTGTCCAGATACTGGCCGCCCCAGCGAAACGTATTCCCTTTGGCATGTTCGATGCCGCGCGTATCCACCCCGCGTTTTTTCAGGACACTTTCGTGCTCGGCGGTGAAATCCTCGCCCACAATCGCGACCACGCGCACATCGGTGAAATAGCTGGCAGCCAAAGCGAAATACGTGGCCGCCCCGCCGAGAACACCTTCCACTTTACCCGAGGGACTGGCGATAGTATCGAACGCCACTGAACCGACTGCGACTATGCTCATGCTTTCTTGGCCTTGAGATATTTATCGAGGATAAGTTTCAATTTCTGACGTGTGGCCGCAGGAATCTTGCTGCGATCGGTGAGAATGGCATGCGCCAGCGCCGAACCGCACCTGCAAGCTCGCTCCTTCGGCATGGCGGATACCGTCTCGCGCACCACGCGGGTTGCGTTTTCCGCATTTTTCAGCAACACGGCCACGATCTGGTCCACGGTCACCGAATCATGGTGCGGACGCCAGCAGTCGTAGTCTGTGACCATCGCCACCGTGACGTAACAGATTTCTGCCTCGCGGGCCAGCTTGGCTTCCTGCAGGTTGGTCATTCCGATCACGTCCATGCCCCAGCTGCGATAGACGTTGGATTCGGCTTTGGTGGAAAACTGCGGACCTTCCATGCACACGTAAGTGCCGCCGCGCTTCGCGGTGACCCCTGCTTTTCTGCACGCGCCTTCGACGGCCTGGGCCAGGTGAGGACAGATGGGGTCGGCAAAGGCAATGTGGGCCACGATGCCATTTCCGAAGAACGTATCCACACGGTGGCGGGTGCGGTCGAAAAACTGATTGGGGATCACGAACTCCAGCGGCTTATGCTCTTCCTTCAGCGATCCTACGGCGGAAATGGAAACGATTCGCTCCACGCCGAGCTGCCTGAAGCCATAAATGTTGGCCCGGAAATTCAGTTCGGTGGGAAGAATGCGGTGTCCCCGGCCGTGACGGGCCAGGAATGCGACTTTACGGCCTTCCAGCGTGCCCAGGACGTAGGCGTCCGAGGGTTTGCCGAAGGGCGTCTTCAGGCGTACCTCTTTGACTTTGGTGAGGCCGGGCATCGAATACAGCCCGCTGCCGCCGATAATTCCAATTTCCGCTTGTGGCAAGGGTCTCCTCGGAAAGGGGTGATTATACAGGGCAACCGTGTGAGACTGTGTGGGACCGGGTCTCCGACCCGGTCGAAGGTGTGCAGCACTGCTGGTTTTTTGGGGATCACTCGAAAAGCCTGCGGCCCTTTGGGCCGCCTGACCGGGTCCCTTCGACTTCGCTCAGGGCAGGCTCCGGCCCGGTCCCACACAATCAAAAGCTATTTTGCCGCTGCGGCCATTCCAAATATTTCCTGCTCCAGCTTGTCCGTTGTGTTCTGGTCCAGGCTCTCGGTGACCATGACCGTGTCGCCCTGCACATCGATGACGACGGGGCCATCTTCGGTCAGCCAGGTTCGCTTGCCGGTCAAGTGATCCGAGGCGCCGATCTCGACCGCCGGCTGCTCGCCAGCCTGCGGGACATCGTGCACATGCAGGTATCGTTTGCTTAGCCCCGTGGCATAGATCGCGGCAAAGTTGGACGCCTTTTCCGGAGTGGACCAGCGCGAGGCGTAGAGCAGGGCCAGCGGCGCGGCGGGATCGCCCCTGGGCCGCACCGCGAAGTAGTAACCTCCGCGCCAGTGCGGATACAGGGTGTGCGAGATCGCGGGGCCGGCATACTGGTCAATCAGGACAGCCACGTCGAACTCACCCACCGCACCCACATCGAAGCGGTCATAATTCTTGAACACCTGCCGCAGGTCGGGCACGGGCATGGGCTCCAGGCGTTCACCAGAAAGATAGGTCTGAGGTTCCATGATCTGCCGCGTGGTCCGCGGCGGATTGCGAAAAAGCTCAGCGAAGGCCTTGTCTTTCCCGCCCTTGATCAGAACGTCGGCGATGAAATCGATGCCGTAGCGATAGGGAAAGGTCAGCGCTTCCTTCATGTAAATCGGAGCATTACGGAACTGCACTGAGTCCGCCGTTCCCACCAGCATGCCGTCCTTCAAGCCCTGGACCACTTGCGGCGAATCCTTCAGCGACAGGCCCATGGGCTCCAGCATGTAGTCCACGAGCACGACCATGGCCTGGCCCTCGACCACGGCTTGCCGCGTGGTGCTGACCTCGTCATTCTCGATGTCCAGCGCGGTTAGTTCCTTCTTCTTCACCAGATCGGCATCCGCCGGCTTCATATATTTCTCGAGATTGAAAGACTGGTCCTGCAGCGCATGCGTCAATTCGTGCGCCAGAACAGGCTTCTGCTGGTCCGCGCCCAGCCAGTCAAGAAGATTGACGGTCCTGGTTTTGGGATCGTAGTATCCCGCGACCTGCTCTTTCAGCAGCAGAGGCAGGAATTTTCCCAGGTCGAAGTCTCGCGGCAGCAGGCCGAATTTCTTGAGCACCAGCTCAGATCGCCGCAGGCGCCTGGCGTCTTCGTCTTCGCTGGTGTGCTTGCTGACGTAGCTTTCCACTACGTCGCGGCTGACCAGTTGCCGCTTGACCTCATGCTTGATGGGAAGCAATGTATCTTTGCTGGCAAACTTGAGAATCTCGTCCACCGAGCGGAAGAGCTTCTCCGCTTCCTGCGGCGAGATCTTCTGCTCTTCGGGCAGGCTGAGTGGTTGGTTGTGTGGTCGCGGGCGACTCGCCCGCGGCTTTTTGCTCTCCTATCCGCAGTCCCGCCTGGGCCTGCCCGGAGGCGGTGAACGACAGAAGCAGCAAAACAACTTCAACGATCGAAACCCAGCGCCGCTTGCCGCCCATCTTCAATTTAGCCATGTGATATGAGTTTATACTTTTCAGATGAGCGTCAATCTCTGGGCCTCAACTCAGCACGCACTCGACTACCTAGGCCGCGCCGACTCCATTCCGCACCGGGTCGAAGGCGAGTCAACCCTTCTGGAATTCATTCCTGAGCCGGCCCGACGCATCCTCGATCTCGGCACCGGAGACGGACGCCTGCTTGCCCTGGTCAAATTGGCTCATCCCAACGCGACCGCGGTGGCGATTGATTTTTCTCCCGCCATGCTGGACGCAGCCAGAAGACGCTTTGCCGGCGATCACTCGGTCGAAGTCATGCCTCACAACCTGGAGGACCCCCTCCCCCAGCTAGGCATGTTTGACGCCGTAGTCTCCAGTTTCGTTATTCATCATCTCACCCACGAACGCAAGCGGTCACTGTACGCTGAGATCTATGCCCGGCTGAACCCGGGCGGGGTGTTTTGCAATCTCGAGCACGTGGCCTCGGCAACACCCCAGCTTCATGAAGAGTTCCTGCGGCACATCGGCTGCACGGTGGAAACCGAAGATCCTTCCAACCAATTACTCGCACTGGAAACCCAGCTGCAATGGCTGCGCGAGATCGGTTTCAGCGATGTCGATTGCCACTGGAAATGGCGCGAACTGGCCCTGCTGACTGGGCGGCGAATGTAGGGTGCCCGGGTCCGGAGCCGGATCTGACAATCAGACGAAACATTCGATGGCGAGAGGGCACCAATGACCCGTTCCGGGAAAGCCCCGCCTCATTTGTGATCGACATCACATCTTCACCGCTCTGTGACACGTGACAATGGTTCTCCAGCCCGTGCCCGGGGCTGCGCCAAACAGCATTTGTGGAAGCGCACGGCTTCAGCCGTGCGAAAAAGGGTCAAAGAGGAGGCGGCTTCAGCCGCTGTGGATAATTTCGTCGAGCGCACGTTCTTCCTCACCTCTGTAACCTGGGGGCGTCGGTCCCTGTTCCAGTCTGAACGCGCCGCTAGCATGTTTCTCGACACCCTGTTCACTTATCGCGAGCGCGGCGTTTTTCATCTTTACGAATTTGTCGTCATGCCCGATCACATCCATCTGCTACTTGCTCCCAATCCCACCCTCGCGCTGGAGCGAGCGATGCAATTCATCAAAGGCGGCTATTCTCATCGCTTCATGAAAGAAACCAGATCAAGAATGGAAATCTGGCAACGGAGCTTTACCAATCATCGGATTCATGATTGGACGGATTTCGAGAAGCACCGTCGCTACATTCATCTGAACCCTGTCCGCGCCGGGCTCGTCGAATTTCCCAGGGACCATCCGTATTCATCCGCCCATCCGGGGTTCTCAATCGATGAGCCGCCACAGGGGCTGAAGCCGGTCGCCTAACTTCTTTATTGGCACGGCTTGAAGCCGTGCCCTTCCACGAGTCCTCGGGCGTCCCTTGCGGACCCCGCTCCGGTTGCTGCGTGGAAGCGCAGGGCGTCAGCCGTACGAAAGAGTCGCAAGAAAAGGCGGCTTCAGCCGTCGCGCCAGTCAGCCTGCGACCCGCTTCGCCACCCACTCCCCCGCTTCACGCGTACCCAGGCTTCCGCCGATATCCTGCGTGGTCTTCTTTTGCCGCACCGCTTCGAGCACCGCGGCTTCGATCTTCTCCGCCTCGCGGGTCAAGCCCACATGCGCCAGCATCATCGCCGACGTAAGAATCGCTCCCAACGGATTGGCGATGTTCTTGCCCGCGATGGGCGGCGCGGAGCCGTGCACTGGCTCGAACATGGACGTCTTTCCGGGATGAATATTTCCGCTGGCGGCCATGCCCAGGCCGCCCTGAAGCCCGGCGGCCAGGTCGGTGATGATGTCGCCAAACATGTTGTTGGTCACGATCACATCGAACTGCCGCGGATCGCGCACCATCTGGGTGCAGAGCGCGTCCACGTACATGTGCTGAGAGGTGATCTGCGGATACTCGCGCCCCACTTCCTTGAACACCCTCTGCCAAAGTCCTCCCGCGTGGGTCATGGCATTCGACTTGTCGCACATGAGCACGCGTTGGCGCGGCGTCCCATCCTGCTTCTTGTGACGCTCGCAATATTCGAAGGCATAGCGGACTACCCGCTCCACGCCCTTGCGGGTGTTGATGTCTTCCTGCACGGCGACCTCATCCGGCGTACCCGGCTTGAATACGCCGCCGGCATCGACGTAAACGCCCTCGGTATTTTCGCGTACCACCACGAAATCAATGTCCCTGGGCTCGACGCCTTTCAGCGGGCAGAGCGACGCGTCGAGCAAACGCACCGGGCGCACGTTGGCGTACAAGTCCATCTTGAACCGCATGCCCAGGAGGATTTCCTTGGCGTGAATATTGGAAGCGACGCGCGGATCGCCGAATGCGCCCAGCAGGATGGCGTCGAAATCGCGTTCCAGCATGGCGAAGCCGTCCGGCGGGACGGTAACGCCGTCCGCCAGGTAACGACTGGCGCTCCAGTCGAAATGGGTCATCTCGACGCCGGCGCCCGATGCCTGGACGACTTTCACGGCTTCGGCGATGACTTCCGGGCCGATGCCGTCTCCTGGGATGATGGCGATACGTTTTGTTGGGCTCACGGGATGGAAGATTATCAACTCGGTCGGCGGGGCGCAAAGCAAGAAAAAGAAAAGTGGAGGACGGGCGTCCTCGCCCGTCCCACGGCAAACGGGACGGAGACGCCCGCCCTCCATCGCAGCGCTATATAATCAAAGCAAGAGAAAATGAGCGTGACCACACAACAAAACGCGGTGGACGCGGGCTCCTCGACCACGATTCCGCCGGCGGCCGACTTTGGCGACGTCCGCTCCGAATTCCAGGCGCTGGCAGCGGCAACTGGGGTTTACGAGCTCAGCGCCCGCGCCAAGGTTTCACTCAGCGGCAGCGACCGGGTGCGCTGGCTGAACGGCATGGTCACCAACAATATCCGCGATCTCGCGCCTGGACACGGCGTGTACGCTTTCCTGCTCAATCCGCAGGGACATATCCTGGGCGATTTGTACGCCTACAATCGCGGAGAATCATTGCTGGTCGATACCGACCAGTCGCAGCTCGATAAAATCCTCGCCGTCTTCGACAAATACATCATCATGGACGACGTCGAGGTGACCGGCGAGAAGCTGGCAGCCATTGGAATCGCGGGACCAACGTCCCAAGAAACGCTGCAGGCAGGCCGGGTTCCAGGTGCCCGACCTCAGGCCTTTGCAATTTGTCCGCATGCGACTTGGCAGGAAACTGCCGTGACCCTTGTACGCGGCGACAATCCGCGCGGTGGAATCTTTTGAATTGTGGCTGGCATCCGGTGGCCTGGAGAAGGTGCACGGAGCGTTGGTGAGGGCCGGGGCCAGGGCGGTGGGGACGGCGGCGCTTGACCTGTTGCGCATCGCCGCGGGAATTCCCCGCTATGGCATCGACATCCGCGAACGCGACTTGCCCCAGGAAACGGAACAGGAACGCGCCCTGCAATTTTTCCAAGGGCTGCTACGTAGGCCAGGAGATCGTCGAGCGCATCCGCTCGCGCGGCCAGGTGCGCCGCAAATTCACCGGCTTTGAAGTCAACGGGCCGTTGCCCGCCCCGGGAAGCAAGGTTCTGGTGGAAGGGAAAGAGGTCGGCGAAATTACGAGCGCCGCTTCCCTGCCCCTGTCGGGCGGCGGCGAGCGCCAAGTGGCACTGGGCTACATCCGCCGCGAAGTCGCCACGCCCGGCAAGCAAGTGGAGGCTGGCGGGAGCGCCGCCAGTGTAGCGAACTTGCCGTTCGCCGAAGCATTCAGGTAATTCAAGGAAAGAATTTATGTCTGAAAAAAAACAGGAAAGCTTTACCGTAACCGACCGGCGACTGTTCACTTCCGACGGCGAGTTGCGCCAGGAAGTCAGTGAAGAAGAGGTCTCCACCGCAAAACCCGCTCCTCCCGCGGCCGCCGAGGCGAGACCTGCCGCGACCGAACCCTCGCCTCTGGATTCATCTTCGCTGGATTCGTCCGTGCCGCCGAGTCCAAGCGTGGCGGAACAAAAGGAACAGGCCGATGCTTACCGTAAATCGGCCAGCGAACTGGACGCGCGCGTCGAACTCAGCGGCCATTCCGCAAAAGAAATGGAGATGACATTCGAGCGCTTCATGGCTTCGCTGTATATGACCGCCATGCTGCAACTCGGGCTCATGCAGGAAGAGCGAGGACAGCCGCGGATCGATCTCCTGGGTGCGCGCCAGACCGTGGACACGCTCAGCCTGCTGGCGGAAAAGACCAAGGGCAACCTCACGCCCGCGGAAGAGAACTTTTTGCAGAACTGCCTTTACGAATTGCGCATGGCTTATGTGGAAGTGACCAACGCGCTGGCCCGGCCGCCGCAGGCGACCGGCACAAACCCCGCGAAACGATGAAAGCCACGCTGACGGTGCTGGGGAGCGGCACGTCCATGGGCGTGCCCACCATTGGCTGCGACTGCGCCGTCTGCCGCTCTTCCGACCCGCGTGACCGCCGCACCCGGCCCTCCGTGTTGATTGAGTATGGCGGGCGAAGCGTGCTCATCGACACTACGCCCGATTTTCGCGAGCAGGCGATCCGGGAAAACATACGCAGTCTGGACGCGGTGCTTTACACGCACGCGCATGCCGACCATATTCTGGGCATTGACGACCTGCGGCCCCTCAGCTTTCGCCACCGGCCGGGCAAGCTCCCGCTCTATGCCCGTCCCGATGTGGCTGCGTTCGTCCGCAACATGTTTCGCTACATTTTTGACGCGGACTACAAATTTGGCGGACTGCCGCAGGTGGAGCTCAAACCCCTGGAGGGTCCGCTGGAATTGTTCGGCGCGCGCTTCGAACCAGTCGCCGTGATTCATGGGGACACTGAAATCTACGGCTTCCGATTTGGATCGGCTGCATATCTTACCGATCACAGCTCCGTGCCCGAAGCCGCTTTCGAACAAGCTAAAGGACCTTGACATTCTTTTTCTTGATGCGCTGCGGCACAAGCCTCATCCCACGCATTCTACGGTGGAGAATTCGCTCCGCATCGTGGAACGAGTCAAACCCACGCGCGCATTCTTCACCCATATTTGCCACGATCTGCCGCATGCGGAAACCAACGCGTCGCTTCCGCCGCATGTACGGCTCTCGTATGACGGGATGAAATTGGAATTTGAGATTTAGGAAGGAAAATCTTAAACCGCAAAGGCGCAGAGATATTCGCAAAGTGCGCGAAGGCCTCGTTGCGGTGAATGGGTTCTGGATTTAGCTCAGAAGCCAGGAGCCAAGAGCTAGAAGCTGCTTCTAATGCATGTCTTCCACAAACTCGAAGACGTTCCTGCAAACTTCGGCCCGACCGTGGTCAGCATCGGGAACTTTGACGGCGTGCACCGCGCTCACAGCCACGTGCTCAAGGAAATCGTGGAGCGCGCGCGGCAGCAGGGCGCCAAGGCCATGGCGGTCACATTCGAGCCCCATCCGGTCCGCATCCTGAAGCCGGATTCCGGGCTGAAACTGATCACGCCCACTCCCGAAAAACTTCGCCTGCTGGAGGCCAGCGGCCTGGACGCGGTGCTGCTCCTGCCTTTCGGACGCGATCTTTCATTGATGACGCCACGGCAGTTCGCGGAAGAAATACTCAGGAAACAGCTTCGCGCCCGCGAAGTGCATGAAGGCTACAACTTTCATTTCGGCCATAAGGCCGCGGGCAACGTGGCCACTGCTGGCCGAGTTCGGACGCGAGATGGGCTTCGAGGTCAAAGTTTATCCGGAAATGAAATTGCGCGGCGAACCCGTGTCCAGCAGCCACGTCCGCCGGCTTCTGAGCGAAGGCCGGGTCAGCCGCGCCCGGCACCTGCTGGGACATCCCTTCAGTATGCTCTCCACCGCGGGCCGGGGGCGAGGATACGGCTCCAAATACACCGTGCCCACCATCAACCTGAGCCGCTATGAAGAATTCGTGCCCAGGGACGGGGTTTACGTCAGCCGCACCCGCGTGGGCATGGAGTGCTTTGACTCGGTCACGAACGTGGGAGGACGTCCCACGTTTGGGACGGAATCATTCGCGGTCGAAACTCACCTGTTGAACTTTCATCCCATCGAACTGTCGCCCGACACCGAAGTCGAGATCTATTTTTTACAGCGCCTGCGCGACGAGATTAAATTTCCCTCGATCGAAGCCCTGCGCGAACAGATCGCGCGTGACGTCCGCAAAGCGCGCAGATATTTCCATCTTTTGAAAGCGTAGGCTGAATTGCCTTTTCTGTGTCCTCAGTGTCCTCCGTGGTTCGAATCAGGAAACCACAGAGAACACGAAGGACACGGAGATGCTTGCCTAGCGTCAAGACAGGTTTTCGATTGCCAATCGGCCGCGAACCATTAACAATCCGTCCGATGGCAACCAGCCTGGCCTTCCCTTTCACTCAAGCCACCTCCGCCCAACGCCGGACGCTCATGGCCGCGGCGCTGGGCTGGATGCTCGACGCTTTCGACGCCATGCTCTACGCCCTGGTGCTGGCGCACGTCATGCGCGACCTGGGGATGACCAAAGGGACCGCCGGCCTGCTGAACAGCTTGACTCTGCTGGCATCAGGAATCGGCGGCGTCGCCTTCGGATTCATTGCCGACCGAATGGGCCGCAAGCGCGCCCTGATGTTGAGCATCCTCACTTACTCGGTATGTTCCTTCGCCTCCGGTCTCGCAACTTCGGTGCTGATGCTGGCGGTTTTCCGTTTCATCCTCGGGCTGGGAATGGGCGGAGAGTGGAACACTGGCGCCACTCTGGTAGCCGAGACCTGGCCGACCGAGTTGCGGGCCAAAGCCATCTCCATTGTCCAGAGTTCGTGGGCCATCGGTTACGCTCTGGCCGCGCTGGCGGTGGGAATCGTGCTCCACTACGCCGACTGGCGCATGGCCTTCTTCGTCGGAATTCTGCCCGCGCTGGTGGTCTTGTGGATTCGACACGGCGTGCCGGAGTCGGAGATGTGGCAGCAACGTGAACTCCGGGGAGTTGACACCTCTTCGGCGAGTGTCCCGCAAATGGGATTCGCGGGCCTCTTCAAACCGCCGTACGGAAAACATACTTTGGCGCTGCTGTTCATGAATTTCTTCGGCATGTTCGCCTGGTGGGGATTGTTCACATGGATCCCGCCTTACCTTTCCTTGCCGGTGGAGCAAGGCGGACGCGGCTTCGGAATCATGGGTACCACCACGTTGCTGGTGGTGCTGAACCTGGTTGGAATGTTTCCCGGGATACGCCAGCTTCGGCTGGGTGGCAGACTATCTCGGGCGTCGGAAGTCGTTTATTTTATATACGTTCATGGCGGCAGTTATAGTACCGATTTATGCCTTGGCCAGGACGCCCTGGGCGCTGATGGTACTCGGCACTGTGCTGGCGTTTTTCGGCACCGGATTCTTCTCCGGCTCGGGAATTATCGGCAGCGAGATTTTTCCCACCTCAGTCCGGGCCCGCGCTTTAGGTTTTACCTACAACGGCGCACGCACCATGAGTTCGATCGCGCCATTCGTAATCGGACGCGTGGGACAGGCAAAGGGTCTGAGCTGGGCGTTCTACTTGTGCGCTGTGTCGTTTCTGCTGGCGTGCCTGGTGGCGACACAGTTGCCAGAGACGAAGGGCAAACAGCTGGAGTAGCTATCAGCTAACCGGTCAAACGCACTGTGTCATCCTGAGCGAAGGATTTGCTTCGCGTGTCGAAGCAAATCCGCAGTCGAAGGACCCCTGCCTGCACTACCTCCGCGAGCGATAGGGGTCCTTCGACTTCGTTGTCCCATTCGCTTGCGAATGGGACAACTCCGCTCAGGATGACAATTCTGAAGAATTAGTCTTCACCCGCGGCGCTGCCCATCACGCGAAGTTTGGCATCCTTGCCCATCGCATAGCGAGCACGACTGGCTGGCGAAAGAGCGGTGGCCACCAGGGCCACGCCTGGCATGTTCTTTGGGTCGTTCCTTCGATTTAGCAGCCGGCTCCCCACGAATCTCCACCCGGTCCGCCTCTTGCCGGGACGCGGTTCCGGGATGGCCTGCAGGAACGAACGGATCCAGCGGTGCACGTTGTGGTCTTTGACGATCTGGCGCAGCAGCCGCATGCGGCAGCGCTTGTCTTCAGCGCTCATGTGGGCGGCGTCGTACAGGGCCTGGGCCACCTCGGCAAAATCGTTGGGATTGACGATGATGGCCCCGCTGCGCAATTCCGGTCCAGCGCCCGCGAATTCACTGACAATCAGCACTCCGCGCTCGTCGATCTGGGCGGCGCAGAATTCTTTGGCGACCAGGTTCATTCCATCCTTGAGCGGAGTGACCAGGCCGATGTCGGCGGCACGATAGTACGCCAGCAGTTCATCCCGCCCCAGGTTGCGATGAATGTAGTGCACCGGCACCCACCCCGGTTCGGTGAACTCGCCGTTGATCTGGCTGACCAGCAGTTCCACCTCGCGGCGCAAATGCTTGTAGTTGGGAATTTCCTCGCGGCTGGGGACCACCACCTGCACCAGTGTGATGTGACCGCGCATCTCGGGAAAACGACGCAGCAGCAGGCGGAATGACTTGAGCCGCTCCGGGATCCCTTTGGTGTAATCCAGCCGGTCCACGCCCAGGACCAGCACGTCATCCGACACCCGCCTTCTGAGTTCGGCGGCGTGGGCTGCGGTCTCCGGACGCTTCGCATCGCGCTCAAACGCCTCAAAATCGATGCCGATCGGGAACGTCCCTACCACCGTTTGCCGCCCCTCCTGACTCACCAGCAGAGTGCGGCTTGCCATGTTCGACCCTGGCTTCAGGCAGCAGGCGTTCGAGACAGCTCACGAAATTTGAGCGGTCGCGATCGCCCTGGAACCCGATCACGTCGAATTCCAGCAGTGACTTCAGGATGGGCTTTTTCCACGGAAGCTTTTCAAACACGTCGGGCGAAGGAAACGGGATGTGCAGGAAAAATCCCATGCGCGCCCGCACTCCCGCCTGCCGCAGCGCAGAAGCAGTCAGCATCAGGTGGTAGTCGTGGACCCAGACAAAATCGTCGTCCTGCGCGGTTTCCGCCGCCACCATGGCAAATTTGCGATTCACGCGCTGGTAAATTTCCCAGTACTCGGGATCGAAATTGCAGCGCGAGGGCATGTCGTGAAAGAGGGGCCAGATGATTTCATTGGCGAAGCCGGAATAGAACTTGGCGGTCTCTTCCTCGGTCAGAGCGACCGAGCGAAGAGTATAGGAACGCCGATGCGCGGCCCGCACCAGGAAGGGTTCGATATTTTCATCCGGGCCAGTGCCGGCCCATCCAATCCAGACTCCGGGCTGGTCGCGCCAGCCTGCTTCGAGGGCGGTGGCCAGTCCTCCCGAGCTTCTTTCCAGGCGGGCGCCGCCTGCGTGTTTCCGGATAAGAATTGGCAGCCGGTTTGAAACATTGATCACTCGTCCCTTGATTTCGTTCATCCTTGACCTCCTGAAGCGCGCAGCCACTCCTCCAGAAACTGGAGCAGTTCGTGAGGTGGTTGCAGCCAGATATCGGCTGCGGTCGGCCGTGACTGAGGACGTACTAAAACCGTCAGTCCGTTGCCCTTAAGCGCCTGGAATGCATCTTCATCGGTCTGGTCGTCGCCCAGATAGGCGACGGCCGCACCCGGTACTGATTCCTTTAGGATGGCGCGAACCGCATCCCCTTTGCCTCGACCGGCCACACGAATTTCCAGGCCGCCGTCGAATTCGAGCAACCTTAATGGCGCCCGGTCGAGCAGAGGCTTCCAAAGCTGTGGTACTTCACGCGCCAGTTTCTCGGCTTTCGCCGGGTCCAGGCCACGCCAGTGCACCGCAACTCCTCCCGGCTTGATTTCAGTGCGGTCCTCCAGCCCGGCATCGCGCAGTATCGCGGCCGCCGCCACCAGATAGTCTTTGTGCGCCGGTACCGAGCTCACTTCGTAACTGCCATCCGCCAGCAGCCGCTCCAGGCCGTGGCTTCCCCAGATCTCCGGCTGCGGAGAGATCCCGCTGAGCAGCAGCAATTCCCTGACCGGGCGGCCGCTGATCAACACCACGCGCGTCCCCTGGTTCATGATGCGGACGATCAGGGGCGGCACCTCGGGATACGGAACGGCCAGGCTGCGATCCACGCAGAACGGGGCCAGAGTGCCGTCGTAGTCGAGCAAGAGGATACGGGCCGGAGCGGAGCGCAATTTCTCCAGAAAAGGACCGTAAGTGATTTGTCGCTCGATTACCTTCAATGTCACCTCCGGGTTGCGATAACGGAAGTATGACAACCATACTCAGCCGTGAACCGCGGATGAGTTTGGGCCTGACGATGGAACGGCAGCTCAGCTCAACAGAGCAGAACGCCGGTCAGGGACGAAGGGCCAGATATGGATGCCGAATCAGCCAAATAGTGGGTGAAAGTCTGTCTCACCGGGCCTACCCAGATCCGCCTGTACCGGTACCGGGCGCACAATGCGATGGTCAAGAGCAGCATGATGGATGCTTGCTGGGCGCGCAGTGCAGGTGGCGGGCAGGTTTACCGCTGGACAAACGAAAATAAACAACACCGCGAGCAGCAAGCCCACTGCCGCAGCGACGTGGAATCTGGAGATCACTACCCCGGATTATACACCCGGTAAGGCCAGCTCGATGCGCCATTAATGCAGCGGATTCGCATGATTTTAAAAGATTTATCAGGTCCAGCGGAACCAGCGAAGAGCCAGCGCGAAGGAGATTCCTCCCCACAGCACAAGGACCAGCAGGCGCCCCGACTGGGCGCCCAGGGAGGCGCCCTGAAGAATCGTGGCGCGCAAGGCATCGTTCAGCGCGGTCAGGGGCAGCAATTTGATGAAGGGCTGCAACATGGCGGGAAAACGCTCGGAGGAGAAAAATACGCCGGAGAAGATCCACATCGGCATCATCACCAGATTCATCAGCCCGCTGACGCTTTCAATTTTCTGGGCCCGGCTGGCGGTGAGCAGTCCCAGGCCTCCAAACGATATGGCCCCGACGGTCGTGAGCAGCAAAATGGTGAAGACCGATCCCAACACGCGCATGTGAAAGGCCAGCACACCGAAGCCGAGCAGAAGCACGATTTCAATCACCATCAGCACCAGGCGGCTGCTGGTCAAGCGCCAGCAGGAAATCACTGCGGCGCATGGGCGTGCCCACAAAACGCTTGAGCAGCTTGCGCTGCCGCATGTCCACCAGCGCAAAACCGATGCCCCACATGCCGGAGTTCATCAGGTTCATGCCCAGCAGGCCGGGAATCAGAAAATCGATGTAACGCGATCCCGGTTCACTGGAAGCCACCGCTGTGGTCGGCAACGGGTCCTTCCGGCCGGCCGCGGATTGCAGAGCGTCGTCCACCTCGGCCCGGGACAGCACGCTCTCCGGGCGCGCGGGATCGTAGCGATACTGAAAACTGTTCGTGCCATTGGGCACGATCACCAGATCGTACTTTCCCAGGCGGAATCCCTGCAGGGCATCCGGCTTCCGCCACCACCGTGGCGCGAATCGAGGAACTCCGCGGCGAATGTTGGATCAGGCTCAGCGCATCGTCAGCGCCGGGACCCGCCACAATGGCCACCGGAGTAATGTCGGCTGGCTTGTTGCGAAACGCAATGCCCAATCCCAGGGCAAGCAGCACGGGAAACCCGAAGACCCAGAAGATGACTTCAGGCTCGCGTTTTAGTTCCAGCAGGCGCGCCATCAGCAGATGATTGAACCCAGACCAGCGCCCATTGCGTGGCGGCGTTCGCCGAGGGGACCGGCTGGACCCGGGTTGGCGGAACTTGTTGTGCAACGGTCATCAATTGTTCTCCCCGCTTAATTCAGCAATGCCCACGTAGGGGCGGGTGCCCACACCGCCCCTACGTGGGCATTGCTGACCATCAGTCTTCCCTCAAATGGCGGCCGGTCAGGCGGACGAACACATCTTCCAGGCTGGCCTGGCGAGTGGTCAGGTGGAGCAGATGATTGCCTTGTTTCTCGACCGCGTCAAGCAGCGCCGGGATAGTCAGGTGTGGTTCGCGCACATTCAGGCAAACCAGGCCGTTGTCATGGCGGACTGATTCGACTCCAGGGAGCGCCCGCCAGACCTCGATGCCATCGCCGTTCGAGCTGCCGCTGGCCTGAAACTCCACCATGTGGTGACCGCCCAGGCGCTCGATCAGATCAGGCGGCGTGCCTTCGGCAATCACCTGTCCGTGATCGACTATTGCCAGACGATCGCACAGGCGCTCGGCTTCATCCATGTAGTGCGTGGTGAGCAGCACCGTGCCTCCGGCCTGCTGGAAGCAGCGAATGATGTCCCAGAGCTGGCGGCGGCTCTGGGGATCGAGTCCGGTGGTGGGCTCGTCCAGGAAAAGAATTTTGGGATTGCCCACCAGCGCGGTTGCCACGGCAAGACGCTGCCTCTGGCCGCCGGAAAGCTTGCCTACCCAGGAATCGGCCTTCTCGCTGAGTTGCATCTGCTCCAGCACATCGACCGCCGCGCGAGGCTGGCGATAGAAGCCGGAAAACAACTTGATGGTTTCGAGGACGGTCAGCTTCTCCGACAGGCGGGTCTCCTGCAGGGAAATGCCCATCACCTCGCGGAGTTCGCGCGCGTTCTCTTTCCAGGTCTGGCCCAGGATCGTGACCTGTCCCGACGTGGGCGCAAGCAGACCTTCGAGGATTTCGATGGTGGTGGTCTTCCCCGCCCCGTTCGGTCCCAGCAGGCCAAAACACTCACCCGCCGCGATTTCGAGATTCAAGCCCCGGACGGCCTCCACCTTGCCGTCGTAGGTCTTGCGCAGGTCGCGGCACTGGATGGCAGTGGCCATGCCGAGATTCTATCTGAGCCTTGCTTGTGAATGTAGGCGCGAGCGTCCACGCTGGTGTGGTGGTGCCTGAACCCCCGAACTCACCGCGGCAGTATCCACAATCCGTTTTCGACTAGAATTGCCCTGCCCATGAGATCCCCGCGGCGCGGCTTTACCTGACCCCGCTTCTCCTAAAACGCCCGTGCGTCGTTTCCCATCGTTCAGCTTTACCAGGAAATTGTGAAAGGATCTCCCCATGCGAAAGCTATGGTTGTCATTGTTTCTCGCCGCGGTTTCACGGCCTCGGCGCAAGACTCCCGCCACTTCACCTTCCACTACGGCTTCACCGTAAAGAACGTGCCCGCCGGAGAGCGGATACGAGTGTGGATTCCGGCGGCCCACTCGGATGATTTTCAGGAAGTGAAGGTAATTTCCGCGAACGGCGACCTGAAGCTGAAGAAGACTCGCGAGTCGCGATTCGGCAACCAGATGTACTACGCAGAAAGCTCCAAGCGCAAAATCGCCTGACCTGCATTTCGAAGTCATCTACGACGTGGTACGCCACGAGCGCCTGACGCTGGGCGTGGCAAGACCACGTCTGGCCGATGTTCAGCTCAAGGAAAGTGATCGCAGGCAATACCTGCAACCCGACAAACTCGTCCCGATCACTGGACTGCCGGCCGACCTTGCGGTGAAGGTGACCGCAGGCGACACCACACCGCTCGAGAAGGCACGCTCTATCTATGACTACGTGTTCACCACCATGCGCTACGACAAGACCGGCACCGGCTGGGGGCACGGCGATGTGCTCTATGCCTGCGATGCCAAAAAGGGGAACTGCACCGACTTTCATTCGTTGTTCATCGCCATGGCCCGTTCCCAGGGGATTCCGGCGCGCTTTGAAATTGGATTTCCCCTGCCACCGGACAAGCATTCCGCGGAGATCGCCGGCTATCACTGCTGGTCCGATTTCTTCGAACCGAAACATGGATGGGTACCGGTGGACATTTCGGAGGCGTGGAAGCACCAGGAGAAGCGGGACTATTTCTTCGGGGCGCACGACGTGAACCGGGTACAGTTCACCATGGGACGCGACCTGCGCCTGAGCCCGGCACAGGACGGCCCGCCGCTGAACTACTTCGTGTATCCCTACGTTGAAGTGGCCGGCAAAGAGTATCCCAACGTGTCGCTGGCATTCTCATTCGCCGATGTAGATGCCGGAAAGACAGCAGCCCAGTGATGCTCGTCTTTGTTGTGCCGACAACGATCACGTAGGGGCGGGTGCCCTCACCCGCCCGGACGAGCGCAGCTCGTCTTAACCCGTCCAGGACGAGCGCAGCTCGCTGGTTTAGCCATCAAAGCCCACGTGGGGACAGCCGCCCTCGGCTGTCCGGCCGAGCGCAGCTCGGCTTGAGATTCGGAAGGATTCCAAAGAGAGTACGGCCGAGCTTCGCTCGGCTGGGCGGGTGAGGGCACCCGCCCCTACGTGGATTGCGGCATTTCAGTCGTCAGCCCGCGCGCCCTTCTGCGGGAATACCGTGTGCTTCGGCGCGGGCATGGGCGTGCTGCCTTTCCGGTCGCGCCACAGAATCAGGTTGAGCACCGCGGTGTTGACCGCATCCGGACGCGTGAAGTCCATCCTGGCCGATTCCGCCGCGCCCTGGCCTTTGGCTGGGTTGGTCTGGTAAATCAGCCCGTTGTCGCGATTACTCCAGTCCGCCGTAAACGGCGGCTGAGTTCCCGGCCCCGCGAACAAGGGCGCCATCACCGGCGCGTAAGCGTCGTTCTGGTTCATCGGCGGCAGTCCCAGCAGTGTTTCCATGGTGTGCATCATGTTTACCGTGGTGTAGAAGCGGCTGTCCACGAAGGGTTGGCCGGTGGCGAGCCGGGCGAATATTTGCTGATCTCGAACGCAATCGAGCGGTGCGCGTCCACGTGGTCGGCGCCATCCTGGGCGTCGTCTTCGATGATGAAGATCGCCGTGTCATCCCAGTAAGGACTGTGTGAGACGGCTTCGACCACGCGGCCGACCGCGAGATCGTTGTCCGCGACCGAGGCCGCCGGGCGCGGCTTGCCGGGCGTCGTGCCGTGGGTGTGATCGTCCGGCAGATAGAGAAGGACGAACGCCGGCAACTCGGTTCCTTTCCCTTCTTTGCGGGCGCGAACAAAATCCTCAAACTCGTTGAGGAAAAGGTCGGCGCGAAGCTGGTCCGGATATTCGGTGTTGAAATCAGGGAAGCGGGGATGAAAGTGGTCCCGCAGGGCCGCCTTGCTGGCCTTCATCCTTTTCAATACCGGCACGTCCCAGGGCCACGGGCTGGCCGATCCGTGAGGCTGCCCCACGTCGGGCGGAAGCGGTTCACCCTTGCGAACCACGGCGCGCTCGCACTCCGAGCTTAGTGGAGAGGGCGTGCCTTCCTTCGGCGACGCACCCGATTTCTTTGCTGCCTCGCACCACACTCCCGTGATGAACTCGCCATAGTCGCGGTAGGTCAACCGTGGCTGGCGAGATTGTCCCAGAGATACCCGGTGCCGGGAGCGTCCACATCGGGTTCACCCAACTCCAGAGGGGATTCATCGGCGACCGTGCCCTGGAAGTCGTAGGTGCGTTCCTTGCCGCGATAGGCGATCTGCCAGGTCTTCTCGTTGTAGTCGCTGGTGATGGCGGCGTTCGACCAGTCGTGACCGTCACCCGAGACTTCACCGCTGTCATAGAAATTGTCCAGCACTCCGAACTGCAGCGCCAGCTTGTGCAGGTTGGGGGTCACATCCGCGCCGTACATGGTCAAGCGCGGGATCGCCGTTGCCCACTTTCCGGCCGTCAAGTTTCAGATCGCCCAGCACCTGGTCGTAGGTGCGGTTTTCCTTGAGGATGTAGATCACATGACGAATCGGATTTGGTCCGGTCTGAAACGTTATCTTTCCGGGATCAGCGAGGAAGAGATTGTTTTCTTTGACTTTCTGCGTCAACTCGGGCAAGCGTTTCTCCACGTTGCGAAAGTTCAAGCGGGAGAGCGAACCGTACATCAATCGTGGGAATGTAGGGATGTTCGCGACGCCGCCGTTCGCCTTTCAGCTGGCTGATGCCGCTATTGGGGCCCGCGCCTTCTCCCTTGGCGGTTGCGATGAGCAGGTCGTCTCCTCGCACCGACAAGGCGCTGGGATACCAGTCGGTCGGAATGAAACCGATAGCCTCGTGCGGCAAGGGAAAAGTGATGCCCGGTTTGGTCAGCGCCGCCGAGTCAAAAACTGCAACCGCATTCAACGATGAATCCGCAACAAACAGGCGGGTGCCGTCGGGCGACTGCGCCAGCGCGGTGGGATAAGTTCCGGCGTGCTCCTGTCCGGCAAGGTTGGTAGAGGCAAGATGGATGACCAATCCCGAAGCGCGTTAATGGTGGCAATCGCGTCGGCATTGGAGAGCGCGACGTAGAGCCATTTTTCGTCGGGGCTGAGCAGAAGATCGGTGGGATGAGAGCCGGGCGCGATAGGATCTTTCGGCTCCAGCAGCGGAATCCATCGCGTCACACTTCCCTTCTCCAGATCCAGTTCGGCCACGCGGGAAGAATTCCACAGACTGCACCAGGCGCGTCGGCCGTCCCGGCTGGCAACGACCGTATAGGGAAATGACGACGGAATCATCGCGTGCGTGCTCAGGTCGAATCGCTGCAGAACGCGCCCGTCGGCCGAGTCCAGCAGCACGGCATTGTCGGAAAGATTGTTGGCCACCAGCAGCCGGTCGCTGCCCTGGCCCGGAAATCACGGCCAGCCCGGCGGGATACGGAATCGCAGTCCCGGCCGCGGTTTTACGGACTCCAATTGCAACCTTCCTGCCTGCGGCAATCTTCTGCGGCGCGATTTTCAGAAACCGTTCAGGAGTCACCCTTCCATTTTCAAATTTGTAAACTGCGATGCCGTTGCCGGTATTGCCTCGCTTCACCCCGGTCGGGTCGGTGATTGAGCCCATCGAGGCGTACAGATGGCTGCCGTCGGAATTGAAGGCGAGACCGAGGAAGTAACTCTGATGAGCGCTGTCAGACAAACGGGCGTCGGGAAAATCGCCGCGCTGGTTGGTCCGGAGATCAAGAATCGTGATGGACTGGTGCGCCTGTGTCTGCTGAGTGCCGTAGCCGTTATTCAACAGCGCAGCGTAGTGGCCGTCCGGGCTGAGCGCAATGGTCGTGGGAAAACTGTTCACCGCGCCGATGCGGCCGGGTGAGGGCGTATCCAGCAGCTTGCTGGTGGGCAGCGAGAGGCGCCGGGGTTGGCGGAGTCCTGGGCGGATAAGGGGCGCCAGAGAAACGGCAATCAGGAAGATAAGTCCGGAAAGAAGCTTCAAGATTCCTCCAGAAAGATCTGAAAGATCTTGTAGCACCGGCATCGGCAAAAGAAAAGCTGAGGAATTCTGCTGGCCTACAAGCGACTACGGACGCATGATACCGATCGGCTGGCTGGCCCAATAACCATGTGGGGACAGCCGCCCCCGGCTGTCCAGTCGAGCGAAGCTCGACCGGTTTTTGTCGGTCATCAAGCTACGAACTAGCGGAGCTCCGCTCCGCCGGACAGCCGAGGGCGGCTGTCCCCACGTGGTCATTGTTGATTATTTACTTCAATGAGGATCGGTAACTTCCTGCTGCTCCGGCTGTTCGGGCGCTACGTTGTGGCGGACATCGGCCCCGCGCACCCAGAAGATTACGTCCTCCGCGATGTTGGTGGCGTGGTCGGCCACGCGTTCCAGATTGCGGGCCACCAGCAGCGCGTCGAGTGCCTGGCGAGTGGTTTCGGGATGATCATTCATCGACTTCACCAGCACGATGAAGGCTTCGTCCTTCATGCGATCGACCACGTTGTCCATCTCCAGCACTGCCTGCGCCAGTTCAGCCTTGCCTTCGATGAAGGATTCGAGGGCGCGGCGCACCATGGCGGAAACCGCGGCCGCCATGCGCGGGATGTCCACCGGAAGGTCAGCTTTCGGCAGGTCCACCATGTCCATCACGCGCTCGGCAATGTTAACCGCCTGGTCGCCCACACGCTCGAGGTCGGCATTGATCTTGGTGACGGCGAGAATAAAGCGCAGATCGACCGCCATGGGTTGCTGCATGGCCAGAAGGTCGAAGGCCATTTCGTCGATTTCGCGCTCAGTGAGATTGATCTGAGTTTCGCCCTCGAGCACCATGCGGCAGCGCGTGAGGTCGCGCTCGATATACGCCTGGCAGGCGCGGTCCACGGCCTGCTCGGCCAGTCCGCCCATACGCAGCAAACGTGCCCGGAGCTCGTCCAGTCCTTGCAGAAAACGGGTGCGCGCCATTATCCAAACCTGCCTGTGATGTAGTCTTCCGTCCGCTTGTCGGACGGGGTGGTGAAAATCTTCTCCGTCTTGTCGAATTCGATGAGCTTGCCCAGGAGAAAGAAGCCGGTGAACTCCGCCACGCGCGACGCCTGCTGCATGTTGTGGGTGACGATCACGATGGTGAATTTTTCCTTGAGCTGAAAGATGAGCTCTTCGATCTTGCCGGTGGAGATCGGATCGAGGGCCGAACAGGGCTCGTCCATGAGCAGCACCTGCGGCTCTACCGCCAGAGCGCGCGCGATACAGAGGCGCTGCTGCTGGCCACCGGAGAGGCTGGCGCCGGACTTCTTGCGCATCGTGTCCTTCACCTCGTCCCAGAGGGCGGAGAGGACCAGCGAGCGTTCGACAATTTCATCCAGCCGCTTGTGATCGTGAAATCCGTTCAGCTTCAATCCGGCCGCCACGTTGTCGTAAATGGACATGGTGGGAAATGGGTTCGCCTTCTGGAACACCATCCCGATGCGCCGGCGGATCTGCACCGCGGAAGTCCCGTTGTACACGTCCATTTCGCCGATGCGAACGCGTCCGGTGGCGCGTGCTTCCGGAATGGTCTCGTGCATGCGGTTGAGGCAGCGCACGAAGGTGGACTTGCCGCATCCCGACGGACCAATCACCGCCGTGGCGTGGTTCGCCGCCACCGTCATGTTGATGTCATACAGGGCCTGGGTCTTGCCGAACCAGGCGTTCAGTTGATCGACTTGGATGCCCACGCCCATGAGTTTCTCAGTTCGCTCCCTTGAGCATACCCCGGTTGGCCACCAACCGCACGGCGCCGACCGAAGTCACGATCAGCACAATCAGGATCAGCGCGCCCGCCCACGCCTGGCGGTGCCATTCATCGAAGGGCGAAATCGCGTACGTGAAGATCTGCAGCGAGAGCGCGGCGGTGGGCTGGTTCAGTCTTCCAGTTCCAGTACTGGTTGCCGAACGCGGTGAACAGCAGCGGTGCGGTCTCTCC
>CAWDFW010000008.1:0-116441 GCA_963801595.1 Terriglobia bacterium
TAGCGGTAGCCCGCTTGCTGAACGATACCGGCGCTTGTTTCACCGCGCTGGGATGGCCGGGACGATAGCCATCGTTGCCGAAGCGGGCCTTGGTCCCGCGAAGACGAGCGCGGCGACAGTCACACATCTCGCAATGATAGGTACGAGCGTTCTGTGCATGTCGTTTCCTCCAATATAACCGATTACCGGCTGACGAGCTAACCAGCAGCGGAAGCACCAGGTTCCCGGTTGCTGGCACCCCGCGGCTGACTCGCTGATCCCCATCCGAGACAGCCCGACAAGCGACTTCAGCTCCGCAAGTTAGTCGCCCCCCAAAACCTGAGTCATGCCCCGCGCGGCATTCAGCGGCTTAGCTAGCGACCAATATGGCGCGATGTGAATGACTTAATTGCTCCGATGATCGCTTCCGCATGCAAGCGATTTAGATACCCCTCCGACAGACTGATGGTGGCATAGCACCATGCCTCGGCAATCGCCGGTACAGCCCATCGGGGGTCCATCGTGTTGGCGCCATGTCCGATTGCCTTAGCTTGCTCTTCCATGGCCATGGAGGCGATCCGTGCCAGGAGAGCGTTGTCCTTCGCGGTCCTGGCAAATTTGATGTAGTTGTCCACGCCCCCGGCGATTTGCGCCTGTACTTCGGTGGGAGTCCTGCACCTTCTCCAGTTGCGAGAGCACAGACTCCCCGTAGGAGGATGAGGGCGAGGACATAATGTTTCAGCCCGTACAGGGACTTCCCAACATCAGCTATGCATGCCAATCAGGACATGCCCGCCACAATAATCGGCTTGGCTTTGCCAAGCCGCAACAGTCGAGGCTAACGGCAAAGGTTCGTCATCTTGCTGGGGCCAAATACCTTCGCATGCCGTGGTCAGGGCGCTAATCGAGCGCGGTCCCTAGGCATATTCTCCGAAGCGAAGCCTCAGAGCGTTGCGCAGAGCATCATGAAGCTCGCCAGGTTCAATTTCAGAAATCGCTTGGACTTGCGCCTGGTCGCATTCCGTTACCGCGGCCAATCGGTTCCACAATCCAGCCATCTCGATGAAAACCTGTTGTGCCTCGTGCTTCCCCGCGCTCTTCGCCAGCACCAAGCAGCGGGCTGCATTTGACCGGCATTGACGAGGATTTGCTGGGCATGTCGCCTCCGATCCCCGCTGCACTCAGATGTGGGAAGGTGCGCGTGAGTTTGCAATCCGGCCTCTGACGCCGCTGTTAACCAACTTTAATAAAGTTTTAATCAACTTAAGTGCGTTGGGGCTAACTGTTACCCGTGGCGGACTTCCCTCGTTCGCCCCAGCGGTTCCCCCATCACGGTACCTAAGAAGCCCCGACGTCCCCCGTTGTCGGGGCTTCTTCTTTTGAGGCGCGTCCGATTTGACCGGCTGAGAGACTCTACCTTGTCGCCTGCGATGAAACGGGGCACACTGATGACTGTCGGGGCACCGTTGTGCGCGAAGAAAATCACCAAACGCTCGAAGTCTTCGGCCAAGGCTCCTCGCCGCTCTAGAGCGCGATGGCAACTCGAACGCCGTTGACATGGAAGTCCGTGACGGCTGGAGCGCTGCAGCCGGTTGCCCGCAGACGACATCGTAAAGGCACAAGCTCCAACACAAGCCGGGGCATCGGGCTTACCCAATGAGACGATTTCCAGCGCCAGGGCGATCGAGGCGATAGCGGCTCAATGTTAGTCGGGCTCTTTTTCCGGCGGGAACGATTATTGTTGTGGAGTGCAGACTAGTTGCCCGTTCTTCTCTTCACAGTATGGCAGCAGCAGCGTGTCCGCTGGCTTCTCCTCGATTGGCTTTATGCCGCCGGACGAATTACCCGCTCCGCCACCACTCGGGGCCGACTGGCCAGCGCTGGTGCCTTGGCTCTTGTCAGCAACGCAGCCGCAGCACTTCTTGCCGCTCTTCATTTTTTCGCACACGTAATTCTGAAGCCACCCTTGCACCCGCCCCCCTCCGGCACCTTGGATGGTGCATTCTGAAAGCCCGGCATCATCATCATCATTGTTTTTCTTTTTCCCATGATGGTCGTCATCGTTCTCTTGCTGGTCGTCGCGGTGCTTACCGCTTGAGTTGCCGCATACGACCTGACCGTTCACAAGCCCGCACTTCAACCCGGCTTGTACTGGCAGCGGTGAAAACGTCGGCGTGGAGAAATGGGGTGACGCTTCCGCCCCACTGATGAAGCAAACCATTGCAGCAGCTATAAACGTAGTCAGAAGGTGGGAAACGTTCATCGCGATTTCGCCCCTGCCAGAATTAAAAGGAGGCGATTCGTCGCACGTTTGTCGCTCGGCGTCCTTATTAAATGACAGTCGGCAAGGTTAAAGATGACCCAGCTTCCCAACACCATGGGCGGTCGAAGCCATAGAGGCTGGCTTCAAGATCGTAGACGCCAATAAGCAGAGCATCGCTTATGTGTACGGTCACGCCGATCCGCGTGACGCCGGAATTGCCAACGCGCTGACATACTTTGACCAGGCGCGGCGGATCGCCAGCAACATCGCCAAGCTACCGGCGTTGCTGCCACGCAAATAAATGCCGCGCCGCTGAAACCATCTCGATTGCCCTGGGCACGTCGTTGGTCGGGTGCAGGCGAGAATGAGCGAGACAAGCCCACCTAGCCCGTCATAACCTTTGGCGGAAAACGGCAATTGGAGAAATCATCATGATCGACCGACCAATGCACGCTGAGGAAGGTTCGAAGGGTGGCGACCGATCCATTTTAGCTTGGGCCATAGTGTCGGTACTTCTGACGGGTTGGGTTGTGGTTACGGGTTTTCAGGGCCGCAAACCTGTGGCCGTGACTACCCCGCAGCCGACCACCGAAGCACCGGCAACCAGCGGCACACAGCCACCGCAGTAGCGCTACCGACGCGCTGCAAATCTATCAAGCCTGGAGCTAATCGCGCTTGATGCCATCCTTGCCGGTATAGGTGTTATCCGCCGTGGTGCGTTTTAGACACGCGCGATATAACTTTCCTTCGTCGCGGAACGAAAGCTTTTGGCTGAGGTTGCCCGGTCAGCCATCCCAGGGTCCCTGTTTCACGACACCCCCTGAAATGGTTAGGCCCGGTGTTGTCCTACAAGATCATTCCGGCATACCGGGCCGCTTTTTTTCCGGCCCCGTAGCAGGGTCAAAGTGCGCTCCCCGTGTTCCGGGGGGAAACTGGGAAATAGCGGGGAGCCCGGATTGTGTTAGTCGGGCTCTTTGCTGCCACGCCGCCGTCATTCGTGGCGCTCCCCCAAAAAGAAAGCCCCGGAACGCTGATACACAGCCGGGGCCAATTTCTTTTTCAGTATCGGCGGCGAGGGGGTCGCAGGGGGGTGACCGATACCGTTGCTGATGTAACCACCGTCTCCCCGTCCAGTTCCCCGTAAACACCGTCCACGGAAAAAGCCCTGCACTTATGGAGGGGCGCAGGGCTTTCCGGCCCCGACTTTCTCAAGTGAGACCAATGTGGACAGGTGGACCATTAGATAGGCCGACACAACGCACCGCACTCGGCGCATTGGACTTACCCCTGCTTTAGGCTCAAGAAAAAGCTGCGCCAATAACGCCTCCGAATTAACCATATGTTTACCCTAAGCTCCGCCGCACACAGCGCATCATGATATGATTAATCCATTGAGGTTGCTGCGCGCGGGGGGGATAGATCATGGCGGCGGCTCAGCGTTCGATCCAAAAAGTTCAGCACATTTTTGGGCAGTGGCTGGCACGCGAAATTGGATGCCCCGTTTCGCTGGCTTCCCGGCCGCCATCACTTTTGGAGCTGTTTGAAAGTCTCGTCGCGCCGTCGTAGGGGCTGACGTCGTTGAAGCGGGGGAACTCCTTCACCATGCGATCGATGATGCCGGCGCCGTTGTCATACAGGCGGGGCGGACAGGATTTCACGAAGTTGTGAAAGCGGCCGTTATACTTGTCCGCCAGCACCGCGCCTACGTCGTGCCATACTTCCATCTTTTCGTCGAGCATGGGCAGTTCGATGTTGGCGGCGAAAATGCGTTCGAGGTCGGGCCGGGTCACCTGGGCGAGGAACTTGCCGTCGAGAATGGGAATGCCGTTGTCCATGGCTCGCTTCATGCAGGCGAATAGCGCATCGGAATCGGACCAGTGCCGCCCGGCGTAGTCCACCTGAAATTTCACGTGGGTGGAAAAATCGGTGAACGCTGTATCCACACAATCGGCGGTCAGTACGAAATCGATCACGTCATCGGCGGTGCCTTTGCCCACGTCGAAGGGCATCTGATAGTCCGGCATGGGAAGCTCTTCGTAGGCCATCCAGTGGGCGACTTCGACGATCTTGTCCACGTGGGTGCGGACGTCGCGGGAGTGCTCGATCACTGGGTGCAGGCTGTCCAGCACCGGACTGCCGGTCGAGCTTGGGCCAGCGCGGGGCCGGCGCACCAGAAGTCGCGTTCACGCTTCCGGACAAAGTCGTCATCGCACCCAGCGTTGCCATCGCTTCCAGAAATTGACGTCGATCGGGAACTCCCACAAGGGCATCCTCGTTATGATTCGAACCAAGTCAGAGTTGAGAAGTTATCCGTTGGCACGTGCCACCAGCAGAATCGCAAGGGCATAGAAAACGAACATGAAGAACAGATAGACTTTTGCCTGGCTGCCCGAACCTTTGAACTCTCTCCAGGCCAGGACGCCCCACAGCGCCGCGACCATGGGAGCGGATTGACCGATGGCGTATGAAATCGCCACTCCGGTAAAGCTGGCCGCCACGAGGTTGAAAACCATGCCCGTGCCCCAGATAAATCCGCCGAGCAGTCCGAGAACGTGTCCGGCAGGGGGCCCGCTGAAGTAGCCGCTGAAGCTGACCGGTTCGCCGACCAGCGGTTTCTTCATGAAGTAAACGTTCCAGATCAGGCAGGAGAGCAGAGCGCCCAGGGTCAGGAACACGGCCACGCTGTACGGTCCCAGCGGATTTCCGTGAGTCATGGCGCGGGTCACGAACGGCGCCCAGAGTCCCATAAGAACGCCGGAGACGATGCAGGTGACAATGCTTTTCTTCGAGACCGAGCGGCCCGCGCTGGCCAGGCTGCCATAAGCCTTGCCGTCAAGGATCACGGCGACAACTGCGCATGCTACGCCAGCTGCCAGCAAGCCCAGGTTGCCCCGCGGCTGTAACGCGTAGCTGGAAACCACTCCGACCACCAGAGCGATGCCGATCGAAACCGGAAAAGCCACCGCGAGTCCGGCCATGTCAATGCCGGCCACCAGCAGCAGGTTGGCCAGGTTGAAGATGGCGCCGGCAATCAGCATATAGACAATGTTCGAGCCATCGGCGGAATGAACATTGTTCAGAAAACTTGCCGGATCGCTCGACGACGTATTTCCCATGGTGAACGCGAGAATGAGCGAGACCAGGAATATTCCCAGAGCGTAATCCCAGTAGAAGAGCTCAAAGCGGTAGTTCTTTACGCCCTTGAAGGTGTTGGCCCAGGAGCCCCAGCAGATGGCGCTGGTGATCATCATCAACAGCGCAATTTCCAGACTGTGTGGCGTGTACATGGGTTTCTCCTTAGGGACTTGCCCGCTACTTGCCTTTAATTCTGGAAACGAAGAGCTGCAGGAAGCGGTCAGCCTCCACATCGACGCAAACCTTGGCGTTGGGCGCGATCTTGTCTATGCCCTCGATCACGTAGTGGTCGCCGTGCAGCACGTTGCGCTCGACCATGCCGTGGCGATTGGCGACGGTTTCGCCCCGGGTAAACTCGCCCCGGGTTTCGACGTCCACGTGCATTTCCGGGGCCTTGACGAGAGTGGCATCGATCGCCACACCGACCGCGAGAGGATCATACATCGGCGAGCCCGGCGAACCGAACTGCGCGGAGAGATCGACCAGGTATTTTCCGACGGCGTAGATGAAGTCATTCACCGGGCCATGAGTCTGGCCCAATTGATCGAGATACTTTTTGGAAAATAGAGTTTTGTCGCCGACATCCAGGCCCACCATGGTCAGGGGCCAGCCCGCCTGGAACACGATCTGGGCGGCCTCGGGATCGTTGTAGATGTTGGCTTCAGCCGCGGCGTTTACATTGCCGCCGGTGATCGCGCCTCCCATGATGATCACTTCCTTGACCAGGGGAACGATGGAGGGATCTTTGAGAACGGCCAGCGCGATGTTGGTCAGCGGCCCCACCGGAACCAGCGTGATCTCATGGGGAGCGGCGTGCACCATCTGGATGATGAGGTCTGGGCCAAACTGCGAAACCACCTTGCATTTGCTGGGAGGCAGTTCGACATTGGCCAGACCATTCTTGCCGTGCCAGAATTCGGCGGTGATGAGTTTCTGAAAAAGAGGATGCTGTGCGCCGGCCGCAACTGGAATGTCGCATCGGTTGGCGAGTGAAACCATCCGCAGCGCATTCTCCAGGCCCTGACTGGCGGTCACGTTTCCGGGGACGACGGTGATGGCGCGCACGTCCAGTTCGGGAGAATTCAGGGCCAGCATCAGGGCCAGGGCGTCGTCGGTGCCGGGATCGGTATCAAAAATGATTTTCTTTCCAGCCGCCGAGGCAGGGACCGCGGTGGCAAGCAGGATGACAGCGGCAACGGTAGCTGAAAAATGATGTAATTCAAACGTTTCAGAATGGTTTTCTCCGGACTCGAAGCAGCGTCGTAGCCTAGCTTTCAGACCGAAATGCTGTCAAGGCCAAATGTGAGGCGCGAGCATCCCGCTGGTGCGCTCTTGGCATGACCAAAGGCCGCGCGGGATAGCCGCCCTCGGCTGTCCAGTCGAGCGCAGCTCGACAGATGTTCTTGCCCGTACGAAGGTAGCGGAGCCTCGCTCCGCCGGACAGCCGGGGGCGGCTGTCCCCACGTGGGCTCGCGCGCACGAGCGGGACGCTCGCGCCTACATACGCGGTGCCGTACAATTGCAATCGTAATCATGGCAGTCGAGAACAACGCACGTTACGGAGTGGCCAGCGACCTGAGTGTGGACACCATCGCCACGCTGGCCGGGCATCCGCTGGTGTCGAATCGCGGCGTTCCACTCAATCTCGACTGGGTGCAGCAGGTCCGCGTCAACACCAGCGCGGTCGAACGCAGGGCGCAAAGTCACGTTGCCCGCCGAACCGTCAAGAAAGATTGGCAGGCGGCATGGTTGCTGCGCGCCGTCTCCTGCATGGACCTCACCACGCTGTCAGGCGATGACACCGAGGAGCGGGTGCGCCGCCTCTGCGCCAAAGCCCGGCATCCCATTCAGGATGACCTGGTCAAGCGACTGGGAATTGAAGAGCTGCAAGATCAAGGTTGCCGCGGTTTGCGTGTATCACACCTTTGTCGAAACCGCGGTGCGCGCGCTTGAAGGCAGCGGCGTGCGCGTGGCCGCGGTTTCCACCGGGTTTCCCGCGGGACTGTCTCCGCTGGCCGAGCGCGTGGCGGAGATTCGCCGTTCCGTCGAGGCGGGAGCCAATGACATCGACGTGGTCATTACCCGCGCTCATGTGTTCGGCGGCAAGTGGCAGGCGCTCTACGACGAGATCGCAGCCTTCAAACAGGCCAGCGGGCGGGCGCACATGAAAGTCATTCTCGGCACCGGCGATCTGCTGACGCTGCGCAACGTAGCCCGCGCCAGCTTCGTCGCCATGATGGCGGGCGCGGATTTCATCAAGACCTCCACGGGAAAAGAACCGACGAATGCCACGTTGCCCGTGGGCTTCGTCATGACGCGCGCGATCCGCGAATATGCCCAGGAGACCGGGATGGCTGTCGGCTTCAAGCCGGCAGGTGGTATTCGCACCGCCAAGCAATCCATCGAATGGCTGTCGTTGATGAAGGAAGAACTCGGCCCGTCGTGGCTGAGGGCGGAGTTGTTTCGCTTTGGAGCCAGTGGATTGCTGAATGACATCGAGCGGCAACTTGAGCACTACGCGACGGGACGCTATTCGGCGGACTATCGCCATCCACTGGCATAGAAGCGAAACGTGTGGGTCGGACGACTCTTGTCCGACGCTTTTGACTTTGATTTGTGTTCCAGCTTGAGTTTGTGTTCGACGCATTCCAAACCAATATGAGCATCGCTGAAAAGTTCGTCGCCATGGAATACGGTCCCGCGCCGGAGGATCCGAAAGAGGCGCTCGCATGGCTGGATGCTCATGGCCGCCGCTTCGGACATTTTATTGACGGCGCCTGGCGACAGCCGGCGGAAGGCGGATACTTCGACACCACCGATCCCTCGACCGGCGAGAAGCTCGCCACCGTCGCCCAGGGATCGGCTGCCGACATCGATGCGGCGGTCCGGGCCGCAGGCGCGCTCTGCCGAAGTGGCAGGCCCTGACACCGCATGCGCGAGCTCGCTACCTGTACGCGCTGGCGCGGACGGTGCAGAAGCATTCCCGCCGTCTCGCCGTGCTCGAGACCATGGATAACGGCAAGCCCATCCGCGAGAGCCGCGACATCGATATTCCGCTGGTCGCCCGGCACTTCTATCACCACGCCGGATGGGCCCAGCTGCTGCATCAGGAATTTCCCGGATACACGGCGTGCGGCGTAGTCGGACAGATTATTCCCTGGAATTTCCCGTTGCTCATGCTGGCCTGGAAGATTGCGCCGGCCCTGGCCACGGGCAACACCGTCGTGCTCAAGCCGGCCGAGTTCACTCCGCTGACGGCACTTGCCTTCGCGGAAATCTGCTCCGAGATCGCACTGCCGCCGGGTGTGGTCAACATTGTTACCGGCGACGGCTCGACTGGCGAAGCGCTGGTCAAGCACCCCGAGGTGGCCAAGATCGCGTTCACCGGCTCGACCGAGGTAGGACGCGCTATCCGTAGCGCCACCGCCTCCAGCCATAAACGGCTCTCGCTCGAACTGGGAGGCAAGTCGCCTTTCATCATCTTCGAAGACGCCGACCTCGACAGCGCGGTCGAAGGCCTGGTCGATGGTATCTGGTTCAATCAGGGACAGGTCTGCTGCGCCGGTTCCCGCCTGCTCATGCAGGAGAGCATCGCCGAGCCACTCATCGCCAAAGTCCGCGACCGCATGAGCACGCTGCGTGCCGGGTCACCGCTCGACAAGTCCATCGACATTGGCGCCATCGTGGCGCGAGTGCAGTTAGATCGCATCAAGCGGCTGGTAGACCAGGGAGTTGCGGATGGCGCCACCTGCTGGCAGCCGCAAATCGAGTTGCCGCGCGCGGCCTTTACTATCCACCGACGCTTGCTCAGTAATGTCCATCCCACATCGATCGTGGCGCAGCAGGAAATTTTCGGTCCGGTGCTGGCCACGCATGACGTTCCGCACGCCCGAGCGAAGCGGTCGAACTGGCGAACAACACCGTGTATGGGCTGGCCGCCTGCGTCTGGAGCGAGAGCTTGAACGTCGCGCTGCACGTGGCTTCGCAACTCAAAGCCGGAGTGGTCTGGGTCAACTGTACGAATCTGTTTGACGCTTCCTGCGGATTTGGTGGTTACAGGGAGAGCGGCTACGGCCGCGAAGGCGGCCGGGAAGGCTTGCTGGAGTATCTCGAGCCGACCTGGTTCAAGAATGCGCCCGCGTTGCCCGCCGCGAAGCCGCCGGCTAGAACAGAAATCAAGCGCCGACTCCGATCCAGCAACGCCTGCCATTGATCGCACCGTGAAACTTTATATCGGAGGCAAGCAGGCTCGTCCCGACTCCGGCTACAGCATGGAAGTGCGCGCCGCGGATGGGCAGGCTGTCTGGGCGAGGCGCCGCTTGGGCAACCGCAAAGATATTCGCAACGCGGTCGAAGCCGCCCACAAGGCCTCGGGATGGGCGAAGACCACCGGCGCACAACCGGGCCCAGGTCCTTTATTACATAGCGGAGAATCTTTCACTGCGCGGTGAAGAGATTGCGCGCGGCCTGGCCGCCGTGGTCGGAGAAACCCAGGCCGCAGCCGAAGTAAGTCTCGGCATCGAGCGCGTCTTTTCCTATGCGGCGTGGGCGGACAAGTTCGACGGGGCGGTGCACAATCCTCCCTTCCGCAACGTCGCGCTGGCCATGAATGAGCCTCTGGGAACAGTCGGGATCATCTGTCCGAATCAGGCGCCGCTGCTCGGGTTTCTGTCGCTGGTGATGCCGGTGCTCGCAACCGGCAATGCGGTGGTCGTGGTGCCTTCCGAAACGTATCCTTTAATTACTGCCGAGTTGTACCAGGTTTTCGATACCAGCGATTTGCCCGCCGGAGCCGTCAACATTGTCACCGGCTACACATCCCAACTGCTGAAGACTCTCGCCGAGCACGACGACGTGGATGCCGTCTGGTGTTTTGCCGATGAAGCCAGCGCGGTCGCCGCCAAGACTTACTCGATCGGGAATCTCAAGCAGGTATTCACCAACGAAGGCCGCGCCATCGACTGGTTTGATCGTGCAGCAGGGCGAAGGCCGCTGGTTTCTGCAGCACGCGACCCAGGTGAAGAATATCTGGGTGCCGTACGGGGAGTGAAGTAGCGCTCTTCGTTGGTGTTTCAAATTCAACATGTCGGTCACGCCGGGAGGCGTCATGCTGAACTGGCGAAGCATCTGGCGTGGAGCGCGGTTGCGGCTGGTAGTCGATGGCGTGGCTGCACGCGAGGTCCCTTCGACTTCGCTCAGGGCAGGCTCTTCGGGACTAAAACTCCCTCAGGATGACTCCGGATATGAAAGGTCTTCTGAACAATGGCCAAAATTCCTCGAATTGCGGTAGTGGGCAGCGCGAATATTGATCTCACCACTTTCACCGACCGCTTTCCCAAGCCCGGCGAAACCATCTTTGGCCAGAAATTCGACCTGGGATTCGGAGGCAAGGGCGCCAATCAGGCGACCGCGGCCAAACTATGCGGAGCCTCGGTCTTCATGGTGGCGCGCGTCGGCAGCGATCTGTTCGGCCCGGCCACCATCGAGAATTTCAAGAAGCTGGGGATCGACACCACACACGTCAAGCAAGTGGCAGGCGTGTCCAGCGGCGTGGCGCCGATCTTCGTCGAGCCCAGCGGACAAAACCGCATCTTCGTGGTCAAAGGCGCGAACGACGAATTGAAACCGGCCGACGTCGATGCTGCCGCCGACCTGCTGAAGGCGGTCGATTGCATCGTGCTCCAGTTCGAAATTCCGCTGGAGACGGTTTACTACACCGTCGCGTTTGCGCGGAAGAGCGGAATCCGCTGCATCCTGAATCCCGCCCCCGGCCAGACGATCGACATCAAGGCTGTCGAAGGCCTCGACTACTTCGTCCCCAACGAAAGCGAAGCCGAGACTATTACCGGCATGCCGGTGAAGAATGTCGAAGACGCGAAAAAGTGCGCGGAGAAACTGCTGAGCTACGGTATTCGCCGCGTCATTATTACGCTGGGCGCCAACGGTTCGCTGCTCGCGGGAAAAGAAGGCATGGAGCACCTGCCGGCGTTTCCGGTGAAGAGTATCGACAGCACGGGCGCCGGCGACGCCTTTATCGGCAGCTTTGCCGTCTTCCTCGGAGAAGGCCTGCCCGAGCGCGAGGCCGTTCGCCGCGCGAATCTTATACGCGGGACTCTCCACCACCGGGGTGGGGACGCAGAAATCTTTCTACGACCGGGCGCGATTCGATGCCGAGTGGGCGGCGCGCAGCAAATCCTAGCGCGGCTGGTTGCTTCAATTGGTCATTGGAAGTTCTTTGCGCCCTTTGCGTACTTTGCGGTCAAGAGCTTTTTAACCGCAAAGGTCGCGAAGGATTCCGCAAAGGTCGCTAAGAAAAGCCATTGTCAGCGGCCATCCGGAAAATCCGCGCTACAGGAGCAAGTTCTCAATGAGGAGAGCTTTAACGCGCGTCGTGCTCACATGTCTGCTGCTTTGCGCTCTGGCCTCGGCCCAGAAGAAAATCAAAATCATTGCCGACCAGGACAGCGCCGGCCCTCAGGGAACGAATTTTCTCTCCCTGCTGATGCTGCTGCGCTCTCCGCAAATTGACCTGCTGGGCATCACCACCGTGAGCGGCGACCAGTGGATGGAACCCGCCACCGTGTTTGCGCTTTGGGGTCTGGAACAGGCGGGCCGTCCCGATGTCCCCGTCATCAAGGGCGCGGAAATGCCGCTGATCAATACGCCCCGCGAGCAGGAAGCTTCGCGAAGCGCTTTACGGTTCTTACGTCGGCTGGCATGGATCATTCAATCCTGATGCTCCGAAACCCAAAGCAAACCTGGGCGCCTCCCGGTGGGTATCCCAAACTCAAGCCGCGGCCGGGACGCGCCGCCGATTTCATTGCCGACACCATTCGCGCCAATCCCGGCGAAGTCGTGCTCTATTGCGCCGGTCCGTTGACCAACATCGCGCTGCGCCATCCGCATGGATCCGGAGATTGTGCCGCTCACCAAGTCCATCTACATCATGGGTGGAAGCAGCGCAGGAGGCCCGGAACTGAACTGGTGGTGGGACCCGGAAGCGGCGGCCATCGTGCTGCGCGCTCCCTGGAAGGAGATCGTGGTGACGCCATTTGAGGCGGGAGGACAGGTGTGGTCAAGCGAACAGTTGATGCGCCGGGCGAATCGCAGGCTGGCGGACCGCTGGCCAGTCATCTCAAGAAAATGTACCTCGACTTCCAGCCGCCGAAGGGAACGTCGCTGTGGTCGATGATGTGGGACGAATTGACGGTCGCATCGATCCTCGATCCCAGTGTGATCAAGAAATCCGAGACCATGTACCTGGATGTCGATATCGACCACGGGCCGAAAGTACGGACACACCGTGATCTGGAAGAAGCCGGACGATGTTCCGCGATTTCTTTCTGCCCTACAGCGGCCCTGACGCTCCTGATCGCGAGAAATGGCTTTCTCACCTGGCGCCGCCCTCGCAGCTTCATCCCGCCAGCGTGCAGATGGAAGTGGACGTGAAGAAATTTGAGGAAATCTTTGTGAGGGTAATGAGTCACTAAATTAAGGTGCTCCACGATGGTGATGGCGCGGTTCACGCGAGATCCTTCGGGACTGAAGTCCATCAGGATGACCCCGATTTGTTGGGGAGTGCTGAACGGTGCTCAAGCTGGCTATCAATCCAAAAGACAAATAAGTACAATAGGGAACTTTCACAGGAGCTCTCCATGTCGAGAATTTCCCCGCGAACCGGCTTTCTCCCAAGATTGATATTTTCTCTCTCCCTCCTCCTTCTGTTATGCGGACCGATGTCTCTCGTCACCCTGGCGTTCGAAGGTAGTGCACCCGCGCATCTGCAATGCGAAGGCATGCAGGAGCCGTTGGGGATTGACATTACTAATCCGCGACTCTCATGGCAGCTCCAGGATTCCAGGCGTGGCGCCCGGCAGGCGGCGTATCAGGTTCGGGTGGCCAGCTCGCCGGAAGCGTTAGCGCAGGACCGTGCCGATGTCTGGGACAGCGGTCGCGTTGAATCCGATGAGTCCATCAACGTTCCGTATGGCGGCCCCGCCGTCGAATCTCGCCGCCGCTATTACTGGCAGGTGCGGGTTTGGGATGCGCAGAGACAAGCTTCGTCCTACAGCCAGGCCAGTTGGTGGGAGATGGGATTGCTCTCTCCTGACGACTGGAAAGCGAAATGGATCACGCGGGACATGCCGCTCTTGCGCGGAGATTATGAATCGGCGCCGAAATGGATATGGGCCGCCGATGACAACGCGTTGACCAAGGCCACGCCCGGCAAACACGATTTCCGTTTCAGCTTCAAGCTGACGCAAAAGCCCAAAGAGGCCACGCTCTTCATTACCGCCAAGGACAACGTGGCGGCCTGGGTCAACGGCAAGCAAGTGGTGGTCGAATCGCCGATGGGCAAGTTCGGTCGCGCGCAGGATCCCTGGGGTTATTTTCGAGTCATACCCGTCGGCAAGCTCCTGAACGCAGGCGCCAATTCGTTGGCGGCTGAGGCGATCGTTCAGCAGGAGCGCAACCGGACTCCTCAGGCTGGCTTTATCGCGCTGCTCCGGGTGCAGATGGCCGACGGCAAAATTGAGCGATTCGTTTCCGGAACCGACTGGAAGACCGCGCCCGAGCAAACCGGGAATGCTTGGGTGGGGCAAACGTTTGACGATTCTTCCTGGCCCGCCGCGGCGGTGGTGGCGGAAATCGGACAGGCGCCGCTGGGCACACCCTGGCCCGCTCAACCCGTCGATCTGTTGCGGAAAAACTTCAGCACGGCTAAGGCGGTGCGGAGCGCTCGTATTTATTCGACCGCGTTGGGAACCTACCAGCTGTATTTGAATGGCCAGCGTGTCGGAAACGATGTTCTGGCTCCGGGCTGGACCGATTATCGCAAGCGAGTGGTCTATCAGGTCTATGACGTCACGTCGCAGGTGCGGCAGGGCGGAAACGCCATCGGCGCGATTCTGGGTGGAGGCTGGTATGCCGATGGCCTGGGCTGGCTGCAGACTCGATACAACTTTGGACCGCCGCCGGTGCGCTTGCTGGTGCAGCTTGAAATCGAATATACCGACGGCTCGCATGATTCCGTCCTGAGCGATGAATCGTGGAAGGCGAAGCCGTCTCCCATTCGTCGACTCGGAAATCTACAACGGCGAAAATTACGATGCCCGGCTGGAACCGGCAGGGTGGGACCAGGCCTCGTTCTCCGACTCGCGCTGGGGAGCGGTCACGACCGCGCCGCCGCCGCAGGCTCCGCTGGTCGCGCAGGATTTCCAGCCCATCCGGGTCAACGAAATCCTCAAGCCCAAGAGCGGTTACCAATCCGACGCCCGGAGTGTACATCTTCGATCTCGGCCAGAACATGGTCGGCTGGGCGCGGCTGCACGTTTCCGGCAAAGCCGGAACCAAGGTGCGCCTGCGCTTCGGAGAAGTCCTCAAGCCGAATGGCGAGCTTTATACAGAAAATCTGCGAACGGCTGAAGCCACCGACACCTACATCCTGCGCGGGAAGGGAAGCGAATCGTTTGAACCTCACTTCACCTTCCACGGATTCCGTTACGTCGAACTCACCGGCTACCCGGGGACGCCCACGCAGGACTGCGATTGAAGGCATCGTGTTCTACACGGCGGCGCCGTTCACCATTCAGTTCAGCACCGGAAGTCCGATCGTGAACCAGTTGTGGAGCAATATTCTTTGGGGACAGCGCGGAAATTTTCTCAGCGTGCCCACCGATTGTCCGCAGCGCGACGAGCGACTGGGCTGGATGGGCGACGCCGAGGTCTTCTGGCGGACTGCGTCCTTCAACGCCAACCTGGCCGCCTTTTCCCACAAATTCACCACCGATATTCGGGACGCGCAAAGTCCGGCGGGGGCTTTCGCCGATGTTTCACCGCGCGTTGGCCCCACGGGGGAGAGCGTCGCCGGCTGGGCCGATGCTGGCGTGATCATTCCCTGGGCAGCCTACCTGCAGTTTCGCGATACCCGCATTCTCGAAGACAACTGGGCGGCGATGGAAAAGTGGATGGAGCACATCGCAGGCTCGAATCCGAACTATCTCTGGTTGAAAGAGCGCGGCAACGATTACGGCGACTGGCTGGCCATCGGCAGCACCACGTCAAAGGACCTGATCGCCACGGCATATTGGGCGTACGATGCCTCGCTGATGATGCGCATGGCGCAAGCGCTCGACCGGCCCCAGGACGAGCAGAAGTATAGGGAAATCTTCGAGAAGGTCCGCACCGCGTTCAACCAGGAATACGTGAAGCCCGATGGCACGGTCGGAACCGGCAGCCAGACCAGTTATGTTCTGGCCCTGCACATGAATCTGCTGTCACAAAAAAACAGGACGATCGCGGCCGAGAAACTGGTCGAAGACATCAAGGCCCACGACTGGCATCTCACCACCGGTTTCCTGGGCACTCCTTACTTGATGATCGAGCTCAGCAACAGCGGCCACAGCGATGTGGCTTACCGCTTGTTGCTGCAGAACACGTATCCTTCGTGGGGATACATGATCGAGCATGGCGCGACCACGATGTGGGAGCGCTGGAACGGCGATCAGATGATGGGCGATCCTTCGATGAATTCCTACAATCACTATGCCTACGGAGCGGTCGCCGAATGGCTGTACCGTTACGCCGCCGGCATCGACGAATCGGCCGAAGATCCGGGCTTCCATCGCATCCTGCTGCACCCGCAATTCGATGCCACGCTGGGAGAGGCCAGAGCGACCTACGATTCGTCGTACGGACCGATCACCTCGAACTGGAAGGTTGACGGCAACACGATTAAGTGGGACGTGGTGATTCCGCCGAATACGAGCGGCCTGCTTTATTTGCCGGGTGGCCTTTGCAGCCAGGATTCTGGAAGGCGGCAAGGACATTCGGCAGAGCGCGGGAGTATCGTTTGTTCTCAGAGACAGCCGCAACGCGATCTACGAAGCGGGTGCGGGATCCTATACATTTACGATTGAAGAGTAAGTTGGTCGCGGAACTCATTTCATCCGGAAGGTGGACATGGACAGACGATCGTTGTTGCAGGCGCTCCCCACGATCGCGCTTCTCCCCACAGCAGTCTGGGCGGCGGCGCAACCCGAGATGGCTGGACTCGAAGCATCGGCATCTACGGTTTACGAACTTCGCATTTACCATGCCAACGAAGGCAAGCTCGACGACCTGCTGAAGCGCTTTCGCGAGCACACCACCAGGATCTTTGAGAAGCACGGAATGAAGAACATCGCCTACTGGACCCCGCTCGACGATCCGTTAAAGGGCAGGACCCTGATCTATATTCTCGGCTCACCCCAGCCGGGAAGCCGCGGTCAGCAACTGGAAGTCGTTCAGCGACGATCCCGAATGGCAGAAAGTGCGCGATGCCTCCGAGGTAAACGGAAAGCTGGTGGAGAAAGTGGATTCCACTTTCATGGCGTTGACCGACTTCTCTCCGGCACCGTAGGCGGGGCGGCGCAATTTCGTCAGTCCGCCCGTGGACTTGTAAATCCAATAGGTAAATATATTCATTTTGCTTGACAGCGCCCCTCGGCCATCGTTAGAGTGGCGCCGCAATCCGACTCCATCCCAGGGGGCTGGAAATTTCCGTTCGCAGCATCTGGATGCCTTCATACCTCGCAGGCCTCGGCGGCCTGGACTTGGTTTCTCCCTGGCAGATTTCCTCGAAAATTGCTTGCAGGAAGGACTCATTGACATGAATCGATACCGCCCAATATTGCTCCGCGCAGTTGCACTTGGATTCGTCCTCGCGCTCATGTCTGGCATGACGATCGGTCAGAGTTCAAACGACACGCTGGAGCAGGGCTTCCAGCAGCCGCCGGATTCGGCCAAGCCGCGAGTCTGGTGGCACTGGATGAATGGCAACATCAGCAAGGAGGGCATCAAGCTCGATCTGGAGTGGATGCATCGCGTGCGGTTGGGTGGGTTTCAGAACTTCGACGCCGCCCTGGCCACGCCCCAGGTGGTGGACCATCGTCTCGCCTACATGACGCCGGAGTGGAAGGATGCGTTCAAATACGCGACCACGCTGGCGGATCAACTGGGAATGGAAGAGGCGATTGCGGGTTCTCCGGGATGGAGCGAGACCGGTGGTCCCTGGGTGCCGGCGGCGCAGGGAATGAAGAAGTATGTATGGAGCGAGACCCTGGTCGAAGGCGGCAAACCATTCACGGGGACGCTGGCGCATCCGCCGTCCAATACGGGCGCTTTTCAGGACCTCGGGGTTCGCGATTCTCTCGCCGCGCCCCAGGGCGCACCCGCGCCTCCGCAGTTCTACGCCGACGCCGCCGTGATCGCATATCGCCGGCCGCCTGATGACGTCTCTGTTGAATCGTTGCATGCGAAGGTGACGGCCAGCGCGGGAACTCCTGACCCAGCCATGCTCGACGATGGCGATTTGGAAAAGACGACGAAGCTTCCCATCCCCAAACCCGGCGAGAGCAATTGGATCCAATACGAATTCGCGCAGCCCCAGACCATCCGTTCTCTCACCATCGTCACCAAAGGCGTGGACTTCATTACCGCCATGGTGGCCGGCGATCAGCAATCCCGAGAAGTCATTGGAAGCGAGCGACGATGGGCAGACCTTCCGGCTGGTTGTGAAGGTGCCCGAGGGCGGCGCTCCCGAGCACACGCTTTCTTTTCCGCCCGGTGACCGCGAAGTTTTTCCGGGTCACCTTCAAACGCACGCCTCCACCACCCGTGCCGGCGTGGGCGAGTGGCATCGATCCCGAATCTCTGGGGATAAAGATCGGCCCGCCTCCAACCGACTATGAAATTGGCGAGTTGGCGCTGCATCCGGGAGCGCGAGTCAACCGCTTCGAAGAGAAAGCCGCGTTCACTCCGGTGCCCGATGTCTATCAGTTCGCAACTTCTCCTGTCCCGGCGTCGGAAGCCGTTGCAAAATCCGACGTCATCGACTTGACCTCGAAGATGCGTCCCGACGGCAGGCTCGACTGGACGCCTCCAGCCGGCAATTGGGTGGTGCTCCGCTTTGGTTATTCACTGCTGGGAATCACCAACCATCCCGCGACCGCGGAAGCCACCGGCCTCGAGGTGGACAAGCTGAACTCCGGCTACGTGAAGAATTACATGGACGGCTACCTCGACAGCTACAAGCAGACGGTGGGCGCGGACTACATGGGCAAGCGCGGCATCCGGTATGTGATCACCGACAGCTGGGAGGCCGGTTCGCAGAACTGGACCGACGACATGATGGCCCAGTTCAAAAAGCGGCGCGGCTACGATCCAGCGCCCTGGATGCCGGTCCTCACCGGGCGGGTGGTCGAGAGTGCCGCAAGCCAGCGACCAGTTCCTGTGGGATTTCCGCAAGACCATTTCCGATCTGATCGCGGACGAGCACTACGGACAGGTGCAGGCCTCGCTGAAAGAGCGGGGCATCGGGCCACTATCGGAATCTCACGAGAGCGGACGGGCCTTCGTTGCCGATGGCATGGAAGTGAAGAAGCTGGACTGAAGTCCCGATGAGCGCGATGTGGACGCAAGTCCCGGGAGTGAACAAGGAACAATACGGCTACAATGCCGATGATCGCGAGTCCGCGTCGGTGGCCCATATCTACGGCCAGAATCTGGCGGCGGCAGAGTCGCTGACCGCGGGCGCCGCGCCCTGGGCGTGGTCGCCGGCAACCCTGAAGCCGACGGCGGACCAGGAGCTCCTGAACGGAATCAATCGCTTCGTGATCCACGAATCGGCGCATCAGCCCCTGATCGATAAGGCCCCGGGACTGACCCTCGGGCCCTTCGGACAATGGTTCAACCGCAACGAAACCTGGGCGGAGCAGGCCGGGGCGTGGACAGACTATCTGGCGCGCAGCTCGTACCTGTTGCAGCAGGGCCACTTTGCCGCCGATGTAATTTATTTCTACGGCGAGGACTCCAACATCACCGCCATTTTTAACGATAAGTCTCCCGATGTGCCCGCCGGATATGGCTTCGACTACATCAACGCCGACGGCCTGATCCACGAACTGAGCGTCGGCGGATGGGCGAATCACGACTAAGAGCGGCATGAACTATCGGATCTCGGCCTGGATCCGTACAGCAAGCACATGTCTTTGCCGGTGCTGCGCGGCATTTACAAACTGGTCGAGCAGGGAGCCGTGGTGGCCGGCGACAAACCGACCGATACGCCGAGCCTGGCTGACGATGCTGCAGAATTCAAGAAGCTCAACGATGAACTGTTCGGCGACGGGAGCGGCGTACACTCCGTGGGCAAAGGCAAGGTCTATGCGGGACAGAATGCCGAAGCAGCGCTGAAACGCATTGAGCGTGGCTCCGGACTTCGAGCACACCAAACCGGAGAGCGATACCCGACATCCTGTTTGTGCATCGCAAGCTGGCCGATGCCGACATCTACTTCCTCGACAACCGCAACGACCGCGACGAGACGGTGGATGCGAGCTTCCGCGTGACCGGCAAGGCTCCGGAACTGTGGTATGCCGAGACCGGAAAATCGAGACCCAGTTCATACCGCATCGCCGGCGGCCGCACTACGGTTCCGCTTCATCTCGAGCCCTGGGGCACGGTGTTTGTGGTGTTCCGCAAACCAGCGAAGGCTGAATCTCTCAGCCTGCCCAGGCCGGTCGAGACCGAATTGACGACCGTGGAAGGGCCGTGGGACGTCAGTTTCCAGCCAGGCCGCGGCGCGCCCGCGTCAGTCACGCTGGACAAGCTCATTTCGTGGAGCGACAGCCAGGATAAAGGAGTGAGGTATTTCTCCGGAATCGGCACTTACGCCAAAACCATTCAGGCGTCATCGGACTGGTTCAAAAATGGCGCCAGACTGCGGATCGATCTGGGTGAGGTGAAGAATCTGGCGGAGGTGACGGTGAACGGGAAGTCGATGGGCATTGTCTGGCACGCGCCTTATCGGATCGATGTGACCAGCGCTCTGAAGCCGGGTGCGAACCAGGTGACCATCAAAGTGATCAATGCATGGGTCAACCGCCTGATTGGCGATCAGCAACCGGATGCGACGACCAAATATACGTTCGCGGACGTCAAGCCCTACAAGGCGAGTTCGCCGTTGCTTCCTTCAGGGCTCCTGGGACCGGTGAAACTGGAGCGAGTCACCACGCAGTAAGGACGAGCGGAGCCGATGAGGTTGTGGATCATAGATGGGTGAAGCACCCATCGCGACTTTCCGCGCTCCGCGGGGTCGCGCCGCATTTCTTCGACCCGACGGGTATCAGTTGCATCCAACACAATTCATGGAGGATTAATGATTCGCAAATTACTCGTTTGCTTCACTGCCTTTTTGTTCATCTCGCCGGCCCTTGCCCAGGTCGAGGCCTGGAAGATCGATCCCAACCACTCGGCGGCACAATTTGCCGTTCGCCATCTGGGCATTTCCACGGTCCGGGGTGAATTCCGGAAGGTCACCGGCAGTGCGAACTATGACCCCTCCGATCCAGCCAAGACTTCGCTCGAAGCTACGATGGACGCGACCACGGTCGATACCCGCGTTGAGATGCGGGACAAGGACCTGCGCAGCCCGAACTTTCTGGATGTCGAGAAATATCCCACCATCACTTTTAAGTCCAAGCGGGCCGAATCAGCAGGCGCGGGCAAACTGAAGATCACGGGTGACCTGACGATTCATGGCGTGACCCGGGAAGTGGTGCTCGACGTCGATGGCCCCACCGCTCCCGTGACAGACCCGAGAGGAAATCTTCACATGGGCGCATCCGCGACCACGAAAATCAGCCGGAAGGATTTCGGAGTCAATGGGGCCCCTGCCATGGCGGGCGATGAAGTGTCCATCACCATCGATGCGGAACTGATCAAACAATAAAACAATAATGGAGGCCGGGCGTCCCCGCCCGTCCTCCATACGCGCGCTTACGCGTAGGTGGTCACGGAAACAGCGTTGCGCTCCTTGCGCTCGGCCGTGATCCGTTCCAGGTATCCGCTCTCCCGGAAGGCCTGCATGGGATCCTCCGGCAGACCGTGACTGCGCCGCCATTCCCGCAGCACAGGCCGCACGTCATACCAGAAGGCGCCGCGCAGAGTTTCCTCGGCCTCTACCAGCGAACAGCTCTGCTGCAATGACGCCAGCCGCGCGTGGTCCACGATGGCTGCCTTGGCATAGAGTTCCTGCGCGGTGCAGACCGTCTGAATCATGGCTTCCATCTTGCCCTTGAGATTGTGGCTCTGGTCCACCATGTAAGCCACGTCCGCGGGCGCTCCCGTTTCCCAGGCGTAGTGGTGAATCTCATGGAAGATGCGGAAGATCTGGTAGGGATCGATGGAGCCCAGCGTGAGATCGTCGTCGGCGTACCTGCGGTCGTTGAAATGGAAGCCGCCGATCATCCCGTGATGCAGCAGCCAGGCCACGATCTGCTCGATGTTCTGGGCCTGATAATGATGGCCGGTATCGACCAGGACGTAAGCTTGTGGACCCGCCGTGCGCGCCAGCAGGAAAGCCATGCCCCAGTCAGCAACATCAGTGTGATAAAAAGCGGGCTCGAACGGCTTGTACTCGATCAGCAGTCGCTGTTTCGGACTCAGGCCGGCATGCACGGTTTTGAGCGTCTCCTCAAACCATCCGATTCTGTTTCGAATGCTCTGGGTGCCGGGATAGTTGGAGCCGTCCGCAAACCAGGGTGAAACGTCGCGACACTCGAGAGCCTGGGCAATGGCCACACAATCCATAATGTGATCGAGGGCGCGCTTGCGAATCGCTGGGTCCGGGTTGCCCACCGATCCATACTTGTACTCTTGGTCCTGAAAAACGTTGGGATTGATTGAACCGGGCTGCACTCCGTATTTCTCGGCCAGGCGTTCCACCTGGGCAACATCCTTCAAACCATTGGGCAGGTCCCACTGCACATGCAGGGCCACCGTCGGGCAAGCGCCGGTCAGGGCATGCACCTGCCCGGCGTCGCTGAACTTGTCTTCAATCGTGACCGCAGCCGCGAGCTGAATGAATTTTCCAAAGCGGGTCCCGGTGTTGGCGAAACCCCAGGAGGGCAGCTCGATATTAAAATTGTCGAGAGCACGATGAATGAGTACTTCCGGTTTTTCGGTCATGCGAGTGCCTTTCCAGTTGGCCGTTCGACCTCTACCACGGTATGAGCGGGGATGGTATTTCCAGGCGCGTCGTTGCTGGAAACACCGATGGGTAACGCTGAGAGAATGCCGGCCCACTCCGCCACAGCGTCCGCGGCCACTCCAGTGCCGTTAGTGTAATTCCCTTCGAGCGCTGCCAGTTGTATGGCGAAGTTGCCGACGGTCGCGCTTTCGGTCGATCCGGTCACGACTTGAAGCCCGGTTGCCCTGGCCGTGAGGCGGTTCAGCACCGTGTTCTTGCTTCCCCCGCCGACGATGTATAGCCGCTTCAAATTTCTCCCCGTGATTCGCGCCGCATCCTGCAAAACGGCAGCGTAGCGTGCAGCCAGACTGTGGAGAATCAGGTTGGTCATCCTGGCCGCCATGTCCGGGCCTTCAGGAATCGACGCCAGGCCGGCTCGCTTCAGTTGTGCATTGATGCGCCCCGGCATGTCGCCCGGCAACAGCAGATCGGGGTCGTCCACGTCAATGAGGTTTTCGGGTGCGTCGAAGCTTGCACAGGTTTCTACCAGCTGTTCTACGGTCCAAACCTGACCTTGCAATCGCCAATGCTCGATGCACTGGCGCAGCAGCCACATGCCGTTTACATTCTTCAGAAAATAAATCTTTCCGCCTACGCCGCCTTCGTTGCTGAAGTTGCTGCTGCGCGCGGCTGCGTTGACGCAAGCGGAATCCAGCACGCAACCTACCAGCGACCAGGTGCCGGAACTGATGAAAGCCCAATCGCTGCCCCGGGCTGGAATTCCCGCGATAGCCGATGCCGTGTCGTGACAGGCGGGAGCGATCAGGCGGGTGTCGCGAAATGCCGGCAGGGAAGCGATCCCGCCCTGCAGCCGGCCAATCTCGGTCCCAGGTTTCACCAGCGGCGGCGCCGCGCCCAGGTCGAGACCGGCGGCAGCAAAGATTTCAGGACACCAGGCCTGGTCCTGCACGTTCAACAACTGGGTATGAGTGGCGTTGGTGTATTCGGAGACGCGCCTCCCGCCCAGTTGGTGCAGCAGAAACTCCGGCAGATTCACCCACGGAAGATTCTGCTCGGCGGCACGATCCGCGTGCAGCTGATACAGCGTGTTCAGAGTAATGATCTGGACCCCGGTGAGCTGGTAAAGCCGGTCCGCGGAAATCCGGGAAAGCACCTGGTCTTTGGCCCCTACGTTGCGCTCGTCGCGATAACAAAAAGGGTCAGCCACCGGTTGCCCGTCCGCCCCCAGGCGTACATAATCCACGGCCCAGCCGTCCACTCCAATGGCAGCTATTCCCTGGGGCGAGAGTTGGGCGCAGGCCCTCAGCCCTTCTTCCACGCCCTTGCGGATGGCGGCAATGTTCCAGCGCAGGCCATCCCCATCATTGCGGGCGGAATTGGCGAAGCGGTGCACCAGGCGAATTTCCGGTTGACCGTCGATCCAGCGCAGCAGGGAGACACGGCAACTTTCCGCGCCCAGATCCACGGCCACCAGCACCGGGTGCTGGCTTCGATCTCGGCCCGCGTTCTCGCTTTTTGTCCCCGCCGCGCCCCGATCGTGCGAAACCTCATTCATCGCAGGAAGGCCTCAGACAGTCCGCCGTCCACCGGAATGATGTGGCCGGTGGTGCAAGGTGATTTCGGTCCCGCCAGAAAGAGAATTGCTTCCGCACAGTCCTTCGGATCGATCGGACGATGAGTGAGCGTGCGCTTGGCGTAGAACTCGGCGAGCAGGGTTCGCAACTGTTCGTCGCCGGCCGAGTCCGCATAAGGGATCTCATACTTCTTCAAGGATGCGATCACGCGGTCGCGCGGAAACATGGTGGATCCCTTGATCACGGTGGCCGGGCTGATACCGTTCACTCGAATCTTCGGAGACAGCGAAATTGCCAGCTCGCGCACCAGATGGCTGAGCGCTGCCTTGCTTACGTCGTAAGCTTCACTGCCGCGCTTGGGGACGACAGCGTTGGCGGAACTGGTCAGGACGATCGAGGCATCAAGATTCTGGTCGCGCAGGATACGCCCGGCCTCATCGGCCAAAAGATAATTGGACGTGACATTCACGTCGAGTGTCACGCCCCACTGTTCGTCGCTGATCTGACCGTCTTTTGACGATGGGAAAAGCGCGGCCGTGTTGATCAGCACATCCAGGCCGCCGTATGCCGCCACCAGCTCTCGCAAGCTCTGCCGGATCACATCGCGCCGGCGGATATCGACGGCCACGGCCAGCCCGCCTTCCTTTCCCGCCAGCCCCCTGGCTTCCTCTGCCACTTTCTTCGCCGCTTCATGATCTCGGTCCGCGACCACAACGTGCGCTCCGCGTTCCGCGGCCAGCAAAGCAACCTCGTGACCAATCCCGCTGCCGCCCCCCACAATCAGGACCACCTGACGGCTCAACTCTTTTTCCGGCGGCTGCCGCCGAATTTTGGCTTCCTCCAACTGCCAGTATTCGATCCGGAACGCTTCCGACGGGGGCAGAGCTACATAGTTTGCATGAACGGTGAACGCGCTGGTGGGCGCGGCTGCGCCAGCCTGGGGGAGAGTCTCGGGTGCGTTCCCGGTGTCCAGCGAGGTCGCGCCCTCCATCACGTGGATGGCATTGACGTAGAACTCGCCCGTCAGCCGGGCCTCGGTCTTGCTTTTTCCAAAACTGAACATGCCGATGCCCGGAATCAGGACCACGGTGGGATTGGCATCGCGCATGGCCGGTGAATCGGGTTGGGCGAATGCCTTGTAATACTCGGCATACTCCTGGCGATAGTTTTTCAGCGCGGACTCAATCTGCTCGCGCAGTCCTTCCACGCTCGCGTCCGGCTGCCAGGGAACAAACAGCGGGCGAACCTTGGTGCGAATGAAGTGGTCGGGACAACTCGTACCTAAATACGCCAGCTGCGCAGCCTCCGCCGAATTCACGAAGCGCAGTACCTCCGGCAGATCGCTGAAGTTCCCGATTACGCGCCGTGCACCCGAAACCCGTCCGCGCAGGAAGGGAAAAATATCGAGCGCGAGATCACGCCGGTTTTCCAGTGACTGGTGTCGCGGCCCGCCGAACAAGCTCGTGCCCTTCCGGTCCACGTGGTCCACAACAAACTGCCCGAGCTGGTCGATGATGCCTATTGTGTTCTCGTAGCACTCCTGCTGCGTATTTCCCCAGGTAAACAGGCCGTGACCGCCCAGCACCACGCCGTCGCAGTCTGGACTCTCCTGCACCGCGCGCCGCAGCATCATTGCCAGTTCGAATCCCGGGCGCTGCCATGGCACCCAGATGAGATGATGATCAAACCGGCGATTGAACTCGTCCATCTTTTCCCGCCCGTTGGCGGAAGCAGCCAGGGCTATGCCCCAGTCCGGATGCAGATGATCGATGTGTGGGAAGGGAAGAAACCCGTGCAGGGGAGTGTCAATCGAAGCCGCAACACTGTTTTTGCCGAAGGCGCATAGCGGATACATGTCCACCATCTCATCTTCGTACTCTGCGCCTCGATATTTGTGTTCCAGTCCCTGCAGTTTTTCGGAGTAGAGCGCCGCCAGTCCGCTCAGCTTGATGCTGCCCAGGTCGCCGCCGCTGCCCTTGATCCACAATACTTCTTCTTGTTTCCCGCTGAGCGGGTCCACTTGCTGTATTTTCGAACTGGTGTTTCCGCCGCCAAAATTCGTGATGCGAAGATCGGAGCCCAACAGGTTTGACCGGTAGCGCAGCAATTCCGGTGGGTCGAGAGTGCGCGCAGTCTGCTGGTCCCAACGGTCTTCCAGATAACGCAAACTTGTTTTGACCTGCATGGAGACGCTCTCAGCGGAAAAGTATTCCGGAACGCGGTGACGGTTTCATCATACCCAAACTGCCCACCCACGCCCGAAAGTCGCAGCTATCATACTCCACTGATGCAATAGGGCAACAGTTTCTATAAGAGAATATGCCAGGTGGGGGGCACTCCCTTCGACTTCGCTCGGGCAGGCTTGGTCCGACGCTTTTGATTTTGACCTTGATGTCAGGTTTTTTTTAGCTTACCCGGTCTGTAACCCAAGACTCCGGCAGAGCAACGGGAAACAAGAAAAATCAACGTCAAAGGTGTCGAGACAGAGGCTGCCCTGAGCGAAGTCGAAGGGAGTGTCCCACCCACACAGCTCCGGGTTCAGGCCGTCTTGCTGTTTTCCGGCAACCAGGAACCGGTCACCAGTTTGTGTTCGACGTAATTGTAGGGTGCAACACGGTGGCCGCTGAGCAGCGAAAGGCCCAGATGGATCAGGCGGGGACCATAGCTTTGGGCTTCGTGGGAAACTGAGCCGATCAGCGGGCTGTCGGCGCGGGAAATTTCTTTCAGCGCTTCGGGAATGCAATCCTGTCCGACAATCGCGACATATTTCTCGCGCTTCAACTCGCGCACCGCTTGCACCGCGCCCAAGGCGCTGGTATCGGTGGCGGCGGCGATCAGGATGCCGCGGTCTTTCGGGTGACGCCGCAGGAAATCCAGCACGAGTTGACAGCTCTTCTCGCGCAATCCGCGGGCATCCATGCGGACCAGAAATTCGGCGGGGATTCCGGGTAGTCGAGAGCGGATGGCTTCAAATGCTCCGGTCACGCGGCTCTGCACCAGCGGACCCGCTTCGTCGATGTCTAATCCCAGGGCCCAACGCACTTTGCCGTCCCAGAGTTTCTTCGCATACTGGGCCAGGCATTCCCCGGCCTCGAAGCCCACGCGGTAGTTGTTTACCCCGAAGAAAGTGGCGTGGGGATGCGGTATGTCCACCGCAATCAATGGGATACCCGCGGCATCGATCTTATCCGCAAGCACTGGCGCAACATGCTGATCGATCTGAAATTCGATCACCAGGTCCACCCGGTTGCGCACGAATTCGTCGGCGTTGTGCAGAGCAGTAGAACCGTCGTAGCGATTGTCGAGCACGATCAGGTCAACCCCGGCGGCTGAAGATGCGGCCTTCAGGCTGTCGGTCACTGCTTCCGAAAAGGGCATTTCCGCGGATTGACTGCCAAAACCGAAGCGCGCTTTCTTGGGACGCGCCACTAGGCGATACAGGCCGTCCTGCGACTGCGCCAGATAGCCGCGATGCACAAAGGTTTTCAGAATGCGATAAACCGTGGTCTTGGAAATATTGGTCCGCTGGTAGATGGCTTCGAGCGCAAGCGGGCCTTGCTCATTTTGCAGCAGCTCAAGAATATCGAGCGCCTTCGAAAGTACCGGGATCAGGTAGAGCCGCTTGGGAGTTGAGCGTGTCAATCGCGTTGTGCCTCGCTGCCGGCGATGAATACCTAACGAATATAACTTGGACGGCCGCTTTTCGCCTAAAGAGTCCCAGGTTCGTGGAATATACCGGGGACCGGGTCGTGGGCCGGTTTGGTGATAAGACCCGGCAAGTGCATGAACCACGAAGGACACGAAGTATCACGAAGGCTTGGTTTTCCAGGGTTTCCTTCGGGTACCTTCGCGCCCTTCGTGGTTCATGGTCTCCAAACTGACCCACTACCGGGGGCCGCTGAGGGTTTGCTGCGACAACCGCAACACCTCAAATGTCGAAAGCAGCTCGATCAGTGACATTCAATAGAGAAACAAATTCACTTTTTTCTTGACAACGATAATTCCCGGTCGCTACAGTGCGCCCAGTCGAAGCAGGGAGATCCTGCGCGAAATATTTCCCTGCCGGGTCCAGGTTGACCGCTCAGTGCCCGAGAGGCACAGGAGGAATGCGACCATGAGAGTCCACAGTCTGGTGGTATGTCTGTTTGTCGTAGCGTCGGCGGGCTTGCTGTACGGCCAGGGAGGCGCCAACGGCACAATCCTGGGAACCGTCACCGACAGTTCGGGTGCGGTGCGTGGGCAATGCGATGTCGACGTCACGAATGTTGCGACCGGTGTAATCAGCCCATACCGAGAGCAGCGTCAACGGGCGATTTTACCTCCCCGTACTTGCAGCCGGGAATCTACCGGGTTACGGTGCAGGCGCCCGGATTCCAGAAGGCGGTGGCGATGACATCACGTCTGGCGGTGGCGCAGCAGGCCGAGTGAATGTCGTCATGAAACCCGGCCAGGTTTCGGAAACGGTGGAGGTGCAGGCCAACGCTGTCTCGCTGGATACGGATAGCTGCTGCAGTCTCGCAACTCGTCAGCCAGAAGCAGGTGGAGCAGCTGCCGCTCAACGGCCGCAACTTCCTGAACCTGCTGTTCATTGGCGCGGGCGCCGTGCAGACTACCGGCGAGCAAGGGCCAGATGCGGCAGGGAGAAGGGTAACGCCATCAGCATCAATGGTGGCCGGCCGACATCCAACAACTACACGTTGGACGGGCTGGTCAACACTGACACCGCGTTGAACACACCGGCGGTCATTCTGTCGCAGGACGCGATTCAGGAATTCAAAGTGCAGAGCGAAACCTACTCCGCGGAATACGGGTTCAGCGCCAATCAGGTGAACATCGTGAGCAAGAGCGGAACCAATCAACTCCACGGCACTGCTTTCGAATTCCTCAGGAACGATGCCTTTGACGCCAAAGCCGCCCTTTCAGTCTGCCATCTCCGGAGCTGCGACAAAATCAATTCGGCTTCGTCCTGGGCGGTCCGATCTACATTCCGAAAGTGTATGACGGACGCAACAAGACCTTCTTGCTGGTCGAATTACGAAGGCTGGCGCATTCGCAACGGCATCAACCAGGACACGTTCAATGTTCCCAACCCTGCCTGGCTTTCAGGAGATTTTTCGGCTTCAGGACTGACACCGGTTACGGCCAGGCTGCATCCCTAGCGCGACCACGTTCTGCATGCCCGTTGATCCCACTACGGGCGCCCCGTTCCCGGGCAACATTATTCCGAGCAGCAGTTTTTCACGCCTGGCGCAAGTGGCCATCGGGGCGGGTCTTTTCCCGGCTCCGAATTGTCCCGTCGGTTGTCGGGGAAACTATCGCCTAACCACCGCATTGCCCAACACGGTTAACCAACAGACTTATAAGCTCGACCAGCAGTTGGGCCGTTTCGGCTCGATGTTCTTTCGGCTTTACCACCGCGCAGTACGAGAACCAGAACATCAACGGTTCAGTCTCGCTTCCATTCGGCATCGGCACCTTCAACGAGAAGTCCGAGAGTTGGATGATTTCGCACACTATTCCTATCACCCATAACATCGTTAACAACTTCCGCTTCGGCCGCCTGGAGCCAATCTCGATCCAGGGTGGAATAGCTGCCTCCGATTCAGACATAACCAAGCTCGGTCTCACGGGTGTGTTCCAGGACCTGCCCAGTTATGCGGCTATGTACCCGGGGATTAATTTTCAGGGCATAAACGGCACTGCGTTCGGCAGCCAGGGCAATGACGTTACAACGAGTGACATACCGACCTGGGAATTTTCAGATTCGCTTTCGATGACTCATGGCAGGCACACCATTGCGGTGGGCTTCGACTATCGCCGCTGGGTGCAGAAGCGAGATCTTTCCAATGACTTCCTCGGTCAATTCGGCTTTAACAACGATACGATCACTTCGAATAGCGGCGGCTGCCCGAACGCAACGGGCGACTGCGGCACCGGCAATTCCGTGGCCGACTTCCTGCTCGGCTACTACAACAATGCCTCTACATTCCAGCCCGGGCCATTTAGTCCAGCGGGAGTGGCAGGCAACCTGAACCAGTATCACTTCCAGTATTTTGCGCCATACGTTCAGGACGATTGGAAAATGACCAACCGCCTCACCCTGAACCTGGGACTGCGTTGGGACTACCGCAGCTGTTCCCTTCGAGCAGGACAACAAGATGTTCTGGTTTGATCGTGCCAATCCGGGAGGTGGACTGTGTTACGCCGACAAGGACCTGGGCACTGCAGACGTTACCGGACTGGGCGGCCCGATTGCGCCTGATGGCAATGGCTTCTACCGCTACTGCGGCCGAAATAATCCCGCCGGCGGCGTCGAAAAAGCCATTTGCTCCGCGGATTGGCTTCGCCTATCGACTGACCGACAAGACGGTGGTTCGAGGCGGATACGGCCTCTTCTTCGATTCCGCCGAGACTCGCGAAATTGACGATTCTGGCGACATCTATCCGTTTGTCGTGCGCGCTTCCCCCAATCCGAACGTGGATCCAACGTTGCCGAAGTTGACCGATAATATGTTTCCTGCGGTCCCACTCCACCAGGTGACTCCGGCGCTGGACGGCAGCCAGTTCTTCGCCGTAATCATCTCGGAGTTCCCTCGCAACCCGTATGTCCAGCAATGGTCTCTTTCAGTCCAGCGTGAACTGGCAAGGAACACTACCCTGGAAGTCAACTACGTAGGCAATAAGGGCACCCATCTGCTCAACCGCACCAACTATGGCCAAGGTCTGCCGCCGGCGAATCCTGCGCTCTGCGACCCAAGCACGGGTGGCGACCCCACGGTTGGCGACTGCCCAAAGTCGGCCCGGAGGCCATTCCCCAATATCACCTCTTCGCTGGGTTTTCTTGGCAGCCAATGGAATGGATATTCCAGCTACAACGCCGGCAATGTGAAGCTTGAGCGTCGCTCCAGTTCCATCGCACTGGTTGCGGTTTATACCTGGGCGAAAAGTCTGGACGACAAATCCGCGGCCGCTGGTGTGGGCTCTACCAACGCATTCGCGGGTCACATGAACGAGCACAATCAGGCGCTCGACTACGGGCGTTCTGATTTTGACGTGAACCATCGCTTCGTGACCAGCGTCGTTTACCAGTTACCGGTCGGCCGGGGCAAGCGCTTCGGCGGGAATATGAACCGGGCGGCCGACCTGGCGATTGGGGGATGGCAGGTCACCGGCATCACCACCTTCCAGAAGGGATTCCCGTACTCCATCCTCGCCAACGACAATTTCGGTCTGCTTACAACCTTCACCCAGCGGGCCAACCTGGTCCCCGGCTGCAACCCCAACAGCGGCTTTCACCAAGAGCATCAACGAGTATTTCAACACGGCGTGCTTCACTCAGCCGCTCGCAGGCCAGTTCGGCAACAGCGGCCGCGACATCCTGCGCGGGCCGGGAATCAACAACTGGGACATGGGCATCGGCAAAGACTTCAAATTTACCGAGCGCGTGGCCTTCCAGTTCCGTGCTGAAGCGTTCAACGTCTTCAACCACGCGCAATATGGATACGACCCGAACACCGCTACGTCAATTGGCGCTCCGATAGACAACAATCCCAATGACACGGCCTACGGCAAGGTGCTCGCTGCCCGCCCTGGCCGCATCATCCAACTCGGAGGCAAGCTAATCTTCTAACCCCCGGGTAATCTGTCTTTAAGATCCGCCAGGCCAGTTCCGGCTTGGCGGATTTTTTTGTTGAGGTACACTCGCCTTTGATGAGGTTCGTTCTCCACAATTCGCTGGTTCAGTCGGGATCCTGGTGGCTGCTGTGTGCTGTCATGCGGCGGCGCAGTCCACGGACGCGATCGAGAAGTACTCCGCGCAGGGTCAGCAGGCTCTGGCACAGGGCAACTACGCGGAGGCCGAGGCTGCCTTCGAAAAGCTGCAGGGAATTGGAACCGGGAGTGGCGGAAGTGCATGCCAACCTGGGTGCTCATCTATTTCCAGGAGAGGAAGTACGAGCCCGCGGTTTCCGCCTTGCGCCAGGCTCTGAAGCTCAAGCCAGCACTGCCGAAGACCGAGCGCGTTGCTGGCCATGTCGCTGTCCGAGCTGGGCCGCTACAGCGAGGCTTTGCCTGGTCTGGAAAAGTGTTTTCGGCAGTCCACCGACCCTCCCATCAAACGCATGTGCGGCCTGCAACTCCTGCGCACCTATAGTGGCCTCCGGCGCGACAGCAATGCGGTCGAGGTGGCGTTGGAACTGAATCGTCTTTACCCGAGACGATCCCGAGGTCCTCTACCACACCGGGCGAATCTTCGGAAACTTTGCGTTCCTGAACATGCAGAAGCTGGCGCAGGTGGCTCCCGCATCGGTGTGGAGGCATCAGGCTGAAGCCGAGGCCTACGAAAGCCAGGGATCGAACGACGCGGCGATCAGCGAATATCGTCAGGTGCTTTCCGCGGATCCCCGGCGGCCGGGCATTCATTACCGGATAGGGCGCACCCTGCTGGCGCGTTCGCGGCAAAGCAATACGCCGGATGATATGGCCGCCGCAGCGAAGGAGTTCGCGCAGGAACTGGAAGTCGATCCTGGCAATGCCAACGCCGCTTATGAGCTGGGAGAAATTCATCGCAATGCGGGCGAGTTCGACGAAGCACAGAAATTCTTTGAGCTGGCTGTGCAATACCATCCCGACTTCGAAGAAGCTCAATTGGGACTGGCCGCAGTTCTCATGTCGCTGCAGAAGCCGGACCTGGCGCTGCCTCACCTGCAGAAGGCGGTCGCACTGAACGCTGGAAACGAGGTTGCCTGGTACCGGCTTTCGCAAGTGCAGGGAATGCTGGGCCACGAGGCCGAGCAGAAGAAGGCCTTTGCGGAGTTTCAGCGCTTGCGCAATCAGAAATCGAGCCAGCAAGAGGCCGGAAAACAAATCTTCTCGCCGGACGAAGTCACGCCCCAGCAACTCGATCCGACAGCGCCAAAATAGAGGCGTCGCGCGCCACGAACCACGTAGGGGCGGGTGCCCCCACCCGCCCGGCCGGGCAAGCCCGGCAGGTGTTGGCGCAAGCAATACAAACCCTGGCGAGCGTTGCTCGCCCGCCCGGACGAGGGCGTCCGGGCCTACGTGGGTTGTGGTGATGATTGCGGGGTTGCGTGGCGGCACAATCCCAGTGCCTTCTTTTACCGTGACCAATTGGTTCGCCGCCACGTTCGGCAGGGTCTGCCAGTCGCCATTCGGCCAGCGGATCTTTACTTCGGCGCTCTTGGCCTGGCCCAGGCCAAAATGCAGGCGAAAATCATTGCAGGACAGAAAGCTCGACTGACTCTGCACTTCCTGGGTCTGAGTTGAGTCTCCGGTCTTTACGACCACCCGCGCGCCAATCGCGCTGCGATTCGATTTCGTCCCGACCAGTTTCACCTTGAGCCAGGAATTGTTGCCGGTGACGTCATTGCGAAGCAGCGACGGAGGCTCATTCAGATTGATCACCAGAATGTCGAGATCGCCGTCGTTGTCGAAATCCCCGAAGGCGCATCCGCGGCTGTTGTGCGATTCCAGGATCGCGGCCCCGGCCTGGTCGGTAAGCTCTTCGAATCGTCCCTTGCCCAGATTGCGGAACAGCATCCTCGGATCTTTCGCGGGGAACTCAGGATGCCGTTTCTCGATCTCCGGAAAAGTGTGTCCCGCCACCATGAACAGGTCAGGCAGTCCATTGTTGTCGAGATCCACCATGCCGGCGCCCCAGCATACGAAGCGATTCTCCACCGCCAGCCCGGCCCGCCGGCTGGCTTCTTCGAAATTGGCCTTGCCCATGTTGCGGTAGAGGTCCGGGGTGTCGCCTTCGAAATTGGTTTTGAAGATATCGAGGCGGCCGTCGAGATCGTAGTCGCCGACAGCGGCGCCCATCCCGGCTTGCTCCTGGCCATCTTCGCCGTACGCGACGCCGCGAATGGCGCCTTCTTCGCGAAACGTGCCGTCGTGATTGTTCAAGAACAGAAGGCTCGGAGTGGAGTCGCAGGCGACGTAAATGTCCGGCCAGCCGTCGTCGTCGAAGTCGCCGGCGATGGCAGTGAGCCCATAGCTATTCCGGGCGGCGGAAATTCCGGACGCCGCGCTGACGTCGGCAAATGTCCCATCTCCTTTATTGCGGTAGAGACTGTGCCGGCCATAAGGAAAGCCGCGCGGGCCGCAGGTTACGGGCGTCTCCAGCCAGCGGCAGTTCGCGTTCTGGCCGGGCTTGGGGGCCTTTTGCAAATCGAAATCAAGGTAGTTGGCGACAAACAGATCAAGGTTCCCGTCGCGGTTGTAGTCGAGGAAGGTGCATCCGGTCCCCCAACGCTGGCTGGAGTCGGCCAGTCCAGCGGCGCGGGTCACGTCCGTGAACGTTCCATCGCCATTGTTGCGGTAGAGGACGTTCTGTCCCCAGTAGGTGACGAACAGGTCTTCGAAGCCATCATTGTTATAGTCGCCCACGCAGACACCGCAGGCCCAGCCTGTCTTCAGCAGTCCCGCGCGCTCGGTTACGTCGGTGAAAGTACCGTCGCGGTTGTTCTTGAAGAGCCGGTTGCTGGCGCCCGGCAGGGGCGTCGGCCAGGCGAGTGCCGGAGAGCAGAAAAATGTCCAGCCAGCCGTCGTTGTCGAAGTCGAAGAAGGCGCAGCCGCAGCCCAGGGTTTCGACAATGTATTCCTTGCGATCGCTTTCGCCGTAAACGGTGACCGCTCGCAGGCCGGCCTTCGCGGCCACATCAGTGAACGTGGAATTGAAGGGAAGGCCGGACGGTTTGCCCCGGGGCAGCGCCGCGGCCTTGTGGGGCGCGACGCCTTGACCCAGGCACGCGGTCGCCGTCGCACCGAACAGTCCGGTGAGAAAGACCCGTCGAGAGGTCGCCATGAAGGACAGCCCGCTACTCCATGTAGAAGACTTCCTTCATCATAGCGAAGCGCTCGCCGGGCTGAAGGCCGGGCACCGGCTCAAAATACTTGGCCATTTCCGCCTGCCAGCGCAGGTTTACCGGGTCGGTGGCGAGGGCATCCCAGGCCGCGTCGAAATCCTTCACGCGCATGACCAGGATCAGGTCCTGGTCGCGGCGAAAAATCGAATAATCCGAAATGCCGACTTCCTTCAGCTTGGCCAGCAATTCCGGCCACACGTTGGCATGATCTTTTTCATATCCCGCGATGGCATCGGCCTTGATTCGCAAGCGAAAGGCTACTCGCGGCATCGGATCTCCTCAAGTCAGATTCTCGCAGCGCCGCCGTCTCGGCGGCTGCTCGCAGTCGGGGCGTGCGTCCCGCCCGAGGGCAAGATGCCCTCGAGACAGCCGGCGAGACGCCGGCGCTACAGGTTCAGGGAAGCGTCACCACCGCCACCGCGAGGCCGTTCAGTGTGATCTTCTCGCTGGTCAGCTTGGCCGAGCCGGAGGATCGAAGCCCGTGGTCTGGTCCACGTAGTCTTCCTGGCCGCCGGTGGCGCCGGGTACGGTGATCTCAAACGGACGGTCCCGCTTGTTGACCAGCAGAATACGCCGCTTGCCGTCCGGTTTCACCACCGCCAGAGAATAAAGATACGAATTCACCGACCGGTCGAAAGGCTCGGTTTCCACGATCTTGTCGCCCGGTCCAAAGTTTTCGCGCAGGAGGCTCAGACACGCTGAATGCGCGAATTGGGCTTGCCAGTATTCCAATCGACCATCGAAACCGAGGGAAACTGCGTGGGATAGCCCACCAGTTGCGACTCGCCCGCGACATCCACTCCCATGCGAGTCAACTCGCCGAAGATGTAGGCATACAGGGCGCAGGTCAGGTTCCAGTAGGAATTCGGGATCGGCTGGGTCACGTGTCCGGGCTGGTCCTGCATCACGTCGTCGGCTGAAATGGCGCCGATTTCGTCAATCGTGGTCTTGGTTTCCGGCGAAAGCCTTTTCCGGATTGTCTCCACGTAGCGCACCGTACTAAGGAAGCCGTCGGCATAGGCGAAGAACGTGTAGGGCTGCATGGCGGGGTCCTGATCGCCGGTGGGGACCGCATAAAAATGATAGGAGATGAAATCGAGGGGAATGCCGGGCTTGTGGTTCTTGGGATTGAGAAAGTATTCGAACTGCTCGGGATGCGTCGAAGGCTGGGCCAGCGCCAGGCCCACGAACTTGGTTTGTGGCGCAACCCGACGGATGGATTCAACTACCGAGTCATAGAGTTTGGTGTAGGTTTCGGGCGTCATCTGGTGCTCGAACTCAATTTCGTTCAGCACCTCCCAGTAGGGAATGGAGTAGTGATATCCGGACTCATGCCGTTTGCCCAACTCATCGGTAAATCCGCCTTGCGTGTACCATGAAAAAAGACGGCCGTAGTAGTCGCCGACTTCCTTCATAGTAGGATCGCGGAGCTCGGTGCCCTGCGTGTAATCCCATACCGGCTGGTCGGGGTCGGCCGGGTAGGTCACCGGTTTGTCGGTCTTGAACATCCAGGCCGGAATCGTGCTGAAATTAAGAATGACGGAGTGGCCCTTGGTGGCCTCGAGAAAATCGATGGTCATGGGATCGATCAGCGAAAAATCCCACGAAGTCTTTCCGTTCGCCGGAGGCTCGAGTTCCGCCACTGCCGAGTTTTGGATAGGGCAGCCAGGGGACGTAGCGCACGTAATCGGCCTGAATGTCGTGCAGCGATTTGAAGGCGTTGTCGTGGATCGTCGACCCGCGGCGCAGCGGCGGGTTTACCACCACCTGCAGAGTTGCGGTGGTCTTGGAGACTCCGGTAACTTTGTCCCAATGAGCGGCCAATTGTTGCCGGCGCCTGGGCCAAAGAGGTGGACACTGCGATCACACAGAAAAACACAGCCAGCAACAGGGATGGCCGATATCGATTCATCCGAATCCTCCGGCGGAAGCACGCAGCATTGTGCGGGGATCTTGAGCAAAATTCAATAGGAAAATAAACTTACTATTGACAACGACCGACGCAGAATACTACAGTTCAGCCGTTTGCAGCGAGTAGGATTTGTGCCGGCACAAATTCGCCAATGGACAAGCCCAGAGCATACGCCGAGCCGAAGATTGGGCTCTTCGGGATCGGCTTGGACGCCTATTGGCCGCAGTTTCCCGGCCTGGAAGAGCGTTTAAAGGGATACGCCGGGCAAGTCGCTCAGAAGCTCGAACGGGCGGGCGCCCAGGTAGTGAATCTGGGATTGATTGACACGCCCGAGAAAGCCCTCTCGGCGGGCCATGAGTTCCGGCGCGCCGATGTTGATCTCATCTTTCTCCACGTCACAACTTACGCGCTCTCTTCGACCGTGCTTCCGGTGGTCCGGCGGGCCAGGGTCCCCGTCATCATCCTGAATCTGAGCCCTGCCGCGGCCATTGACTATGACTGGTTCAATGGCCTGGGCGACCGCACCAAAATGACCGGCGAATGGCTGGCCTACTGCCAGGCTTGTCCGGTGCCGGAAATCGCCAATGTTTTTAACCGCTGCAAAATTCCTTTTTTCCAGGTGACCGGCACGCTGGAGAACGATCCGGTGGCCGCGACCGAAATCACGGAGTGGGTTGAAGCCGCCCGCGTCGCCCACACCATGGAACACAATCGCCTCGGCGTGATGGGCCATTACTACGGCGGAATGCTCGACATCTACTCTGACCTGACCCAGCAGTGCGCGCATTTCGGCGGACATATTGAAGTGGTTGAAGTGGATGAACTGTCGGCGCTGCGGCGGCAGGTTTCGGATGCTGAAATCAAGGGACGGGTGGCGGACTTTCGCGTCAGCTTCGACGTCCAGCCCGATTGCCCGCAGGAAGAGCTGGAGCGCGCGGCGCGCACCTCGGTGGCCCTCGATCGGCTGGTCGAGATCCACAAGCTGGGCTCTCTCGCCTACTACTACCAGGGGACGGGCAATCCGGAGAACGAAGATGCCATCAGCTCGATTATCCTTGGCACCAGCCTGCTGACGGCGCGGGGAATTCCGGTGGCGGGAGAATACGAGATCAAGAACGCGCAGGCCATGAAGATCATGGACAGCTTCGGCGCGGGCGGGTCTTTCACGGAATACTACGCTGCGGATTTTACGGACGACATTCTGCTCATGGGACACGACGGCCCGGGACACATCGCCATCGCCCAAGGCAAGACCAAGGTTCGCCCGCTGAAGGTCTATCACGGCAAAGTGGGCCGGGGATTGTCGGTGGAAATGTCGGTGAAGCATGGTCCGGTAACGCTGTTGTCCGTGATTCAAACCGTCGATGGAAAGTTGAAGCTGCTGATGGCCGAAGGCGAGTCCGTTGCCGGCCCGATTCTGGAAATCGGGAACACCAACAGCCGCTACCGGTTCTCTATTGGCGCCAGAAATTTCATGAATGAATGGAACGTGCACGGCCCGGCGCATCACTGCGCGGTAGGAGTGGGGCACGTTGCGAGCAAGCTCAAGAAGCTCGGCGCCCTGACCGGAATCGAATGCGTTCAAGTGTGCTGAGCGAAGTGGAACAGCTGAAGTCCAGGTCCCGAGGATGATATGAATCCAAATCCCGTAATTGGCGTGTTGTACCACTGGCTGGGCGGTCTGGCTTCCGGCAGCTTCTATGTGCCCTACCGCGGCGTAAAGCGATGGGCCTGGGAAACATTCTGGCTGGCCGGCGGCTTTTTCAGCTGGATCATCGCTCCGTGGTTCTTTGCCCTGCTCATGACCCGGGACCTGTTGCCGGTGCTCCACGAAACTCCGGGCACGGTTATTTTCTGGACATTCTTCTTCGGTCTGTTGTGGGGAATCGGCGGACTCACTTTTGGCTTGACCATGCGCTATCTGGGGCTGTCGCTCGGGATGGCTGTCGTGTTGGGCCTTTGCGCCGCCTTCGGGACGCTGATCCCGCCCATTTTCCGCGGTGAATTCATGACCCAGGTCGTGGGGACGTCTTCCGGGAGAATCATTCTGCTGGGCATTTTTGTTTGCCTGCTCGGCATTGCGGCAGCGGGGCTGGCGGGCATCTACAAAGAGCGGGCCATGTCGCCGGAACAGCAGAAGGAGACGATCAAGGAATTCGATTTGAAGAAGGGCGTTGGCGTGGCCGTCCTCTCGGGCGTGATGAGCGCATGTTTCGCCTACGGCCTGGCCGCGGGAGATCCCATCAAGGCGCTCACGATCAAGCATGGAACCCCGGATTTGTGGCAGGGGTTGCCGGTGCTGGTCGTGGTGTTGCTGGGAGGCTTCACCACCAATTTTATCTGGTGCGTCATTCTGAATGTCCGTAACAAGACTGGCTACCAGTACTTCACTTCGATTTCGCGCGAGCCCGATGAGCAAGATCACGCACGAGGTCATCATCGAAACCGCCGTCGATGCGCCCAGCAGGGAAGTGGTTGAGCATATGCCGTCCGCCAAGCTGCGGGCACAGTCGTCAGTGGCGCTAGCAGATGCGCCGGCTTCGAGAAAGGCAGACGGGGCGCGAGTTCCGATGCTGGCCAACTATTTGTTCTGCGCGCTGGCCGGCACTACCTGGTATTTCCAGTTCTTCTTTTACTCGATGGGCGAGACCCAGATGGGCAAGTACAAATTTTCCAGCTGGACGCTGCACATGGCCAGCATCATCATCTTCAGCAGCCTGTGGGGCATCGGCTTGAAAGAATGGAAAGGCGCAGGAGTGCAGGCGGGCCGGCTGCTGGCTCTGGCGCTCCTGTTGCTGGTGGGATCGACGGTGATCGTCGGCTACGGAAATTATGTAGGCCTGTCACATTAGGATTCTGATGATAAGACGAACCTGTGCCCTCATTGTTCTTTTCATTGCTTCCGCAACCTTCGCTCCTGGTCAGGTGGCCCACGATCTCACGGCTGAGCCGCAGACCCTTCTGTTGTGGCAAAACGGCGCTCCAGGAGCGTTGGGACAGAACGAAGACGACAAGCCCACGATCACTGCGTATCGTCCCTGGGGGCATAACCTCTCCGGCACCGCAGTGATTGTTGCCCCCGGCGGCAGTTACGGATTCCTTGCCTCCAACCACGAGGGCCGCCAAGTCGCGAACTGGTTCAATGCGCTGGGAATCACCGCGTTCGTTCTCAAGTACCGGCTGGGACCGCGTTATCACCACCCGATCGAGTTGGGGGATGCGCAGAGGGCAATCCGGCTGGTGCGCAGCCGGGCCAGGGAATTTGAGATCTCGCCTGACCGCATCGGAATGATGGGCTTCTCGGCGGGCGGACATCTGGCTTCGACCACCGCGACTCACTTCGACAGCGGCAATCCTGCAGCCGCCGACCCCATCGATCGCGTCAGCAGCCGGCCTGATTTCGCGATCCTCGGCTATCCGGTGATCACCCTCGAAGCGCCTTACGCCCACCAGGGGTCGGTCAGGAATCTGCTGGGCGATAACCCCGATCCCAAGCTGGTCGAGGAACTCTCCAACGAACGTCAGGTCACGCCTCAGACTCCGCCTACATTTCTTTTCGCCACCAGCGATGATGACGTCGTGCCGGTGGAGAATAGCGTGAGCTTTTACGTGGCGCTGCACAAAGCCGGGGTTCCAGCGGAGCTCCATGTCTTCGAGAAGGGTCCGCATGGAGTTGGTCTCGCCCTGGGCAATCCTGCTTTGGGCGAGTGGCCGGCCTTACTGGCAAACTGGATGCGGCAGCGAGGATTGTTGACCAAGCCCAACGACGGAATGGCAAAGTAGCCGGCCTCGCTCCTTATTATTGGGCACACTGTATGTCAGCCCAGGGCACGCGAACTCAGCGCATCTTGGCATCATAGAGGGCTGTGGTAAGGTGATCGCGGTCAAGTCCCGTAGTAGGCCGCGACGTGTCTGATTGGACTCGACAAATGGCAGGCTGATTCTTGGATCCCGTCAAGCCCCGGCAGCTGCTCGGAGTATTCGACGCCACCATGATCGTCATGGGCGGCATTGTCGGCTCCGGTATCTTCATCAATCCCTACGTTGTCGCGCTCCGCGTCCACACTCCGTTTTTGATTCTCGGCGTCTGGCTCCTGGGCGGAGGACTCGCCCTGCTCGGCGCCTTCATCTGGGCCGAGTTGGCGTCACGCTTGCCGGGCGCGGGCGGACAATATCTTTATCTGCGTGAGGCCTACCATCCCTCGGTGGCTTTTATTTATGGATGGGTGCTTCTTCTGGTGACTCAGACCGGCGGGATGGCGGCGGTGGCGGTCACATTCAGCCGGTACTATCGCGAGATCACCGGACTCTCAGTCAGCGATGGGCCGATCGCCGCCGCGACCCTGCTGGGTTTGACGGCGATCAATTGCTTTGGAGTGCGCGCCGGCAGCAATGTGCAAAGCGTACTCATGCTGCTCAAGGCCGCCGCCATCGCCGCCGTGGTCGTGGTGGGAATGCTCTGGGGCGGCGGCACGGTGCACGCCTTGCCGTTGCTCGACCGCCCGGTTTCGCTGGGACTTGGCAGCGCGATCGGCGCCGCCATGATTCCGGTTGCCTTCGCCTACGGCGGTTGGCAGACTGCCAGCTTCGTGGCCGGCGAGATGCGCGATCCCCGCCGCGATCTCTCCCGCGGATTGATCATCGGCGTGATCGGCGTGGTGGTCCTTTATCTGGCAGTCAATTTTGTTTGCCTGCGCGTGCTCGGCCCGGACGGGCTGGCCGCCACTCGCATTCCCGCGTCGGCCGTAATGCGCGCCGCACTGGGTGAGCGGGGCGCGCAGTGGATTGCATTCGGCATCGCGATTTCCACGCTGGGCTTTCTGAGCCAGGGAATTCTGACCGCGCCACGGGTGTACTACGCCATGGCGCGCGACGGCCTCTTCTTCAAGAGCGTCGGCTGGCTTTCTCCCCGCACCGGAGTTCCGGTTGTGGCCATCGTGCTGCAAGGCGTGACCGCCACTGTGATCGCGCTTTCAGGACGCTACGAGCAGATATTGAACTACGTGATCTCCGTGGATTTTATTTCTTTCGGCCTGACGGCCGCGTCGCTGTTTGTATTCCGGCGAAGGGTAGCGAATTCACCTGAGAAGCTGTATCTGGCTCCGGGCCATCCTTACACTACAGGACTTTTCGTACTGGCCTGTGCCGCCATCGTGATCACAACCATCGCGACGTTCCCGGCGAATTCTGCCATCGGCCTGGTCATTCTGCTGGCCGGCTTCCCGGTATATTTGTACTGGAGTCGCAGGGCGCGGCAAAATCCGTCGGCGCCGAACCTATGAGACATCGACATTCCGATTACATGCTCTGGGCAAAGACCCAGGGCCGCGCCAAGTACAATCTCGCGACCAGCGGCGTGGGCTCGTTTCCCCTGCATGAGCTTCCCGTAACCATCGATCAGCTGGAGATCAACGGCGACAGCACGTATGGCTACGCTCCGCTGCAGCACGCCATCGCGAAGAAATGCGGCGTCGATCCCGATTGCGTGGTCGCTGCAGCCGGCACCTCTATGGCCAATCATCTGGCCATGGCCGCGCTGCTCGATCCTGGCGACGAGGTTCTCATCGAACAACCCACCTATGAGTTACTTACTTCCACGCTTTTGTATCTGGGTGCTGCGGTAAAGACTTTCGTCCGCGACGAAGACAACGGGTACGCGCTCGATCCCGCCGAAGTTCGTCGTGCGATCACGCCGAAGACCAAGATTAATCGTGCTTACCAACCTGCACAATCCCAGCAGCGTTCTGGCCCCCGATTCCGTGTTGCGTGAGATTGGCGAACTGGCGCGCAGCATCGGAGCGCGCGTGCTGGTCGATGAAGTTTATCTCGACGCGGTTTACACCAACACTCCGAAGACCGCCTATCTTCTGGGACCGGAGTTCGTCGTCACCAGCAGCCTGACCAAGGTTTACGGTCTGAGCGGCCTGCGCTGTGGCTGGATCCTGGCAGAGCCCGACCTGGCGCGCGCCATGTGGCGGCTGAACGATCTGTTTGCATCGATTCCCGCGCATCCCGCCGAACTGTTGAGCGTTGTGGCCCTGGAACATCTGGACAGGATCCGCGAGCGCGCACGCAAGATTGTAGAAGCCGACCGCGCGCTGCTGAGAGAGTTCCTGGCGCGACAGAAAGGCATCTCTACTCCCCGCACCGAATTTGGGACAACTGCCATTCTGCGCCTGACGCAAGGCAACGTGGATGACTTCCTGGCCCGGCTGCGGACCGAGTATGAAACCTCGGCCGTGCCCGGACATTTTTTCGGCCTGCCCAACCATTTCCGTATCGGCATGGGAGTGGACACGGAAATGTTCCGCGAAGGATTGCAGAGAATAAACCGAGCGCTAGGTTCTGCGTAGCGCCGGCGTCTCGCCGGCTGTCCGGCGGGCGTCCCGCCCGCCGCTGAAAAATGTGTCGTGAGTGAGAATGAAATTGCCTGCTGATCATCCGTTGAGGCGGCGGGACGCCGGCGCTACAAGGTCAATCGCGTTCAACCGGAGGCAGGGAGCGCCGCGCTACCGCCGGCGCATCCGGCGGGGCCTTGACCGGCAGTGGAATCTCGAGGGTGCCAATATGGCTGTCGGCCACGTCCTCCACTCCCAGTCGCAGGGCGACGCTCTTGACGGGAACATCGATTTCCTGATGCACGCGAACCCCACCCAACTGGATGTCGCGAAACGTCTCCGGCTTGAGGTCGGCGGCCACCTGGCTGATCTGGCTCGCCACCAGTGCTCCTTCTTCGTCGAAAGCTGTCGCCATGAAATTGATGACATCGTGATAGGTCCCATCCGGCATGGGATTGAAGCGCAGGTCTGCGGGAGTCACGGCATAGTCGATGGAATAAAGTTGCATCGCGACCGGCTCCGTTTCTCCCTTCCGCTTCTTTTTTGGCGCCTTGGCACTCAGGGCGGGCGCATCCTTTACCATCCTGGGCTGGCCCAGCGGAACTACTTTTGCCCCGAACACAATCTGTCGGGACTGCGGCGATCCCTGCTGCATGGCGGCCATGGCCAGGCTCGAAGCCAGATCTTTTTCCGGCTTGGCCATGGCATGGGGATCGACTGCGTAGTAGCCGCTGCGATACGCCAGGTGATACTTCTTCCCGGCCAGCGACACTTTCACTTTGCGAAACGATCCGTCGTAGTTCTTGTTGGCGGGCGTATAGGAGAGCGCATAATAGTTCGCGCCTTGCTCGTTGGCCGCGTCGATCGCCTTGGCGATGCCGTTAGTGTTGTAGAAGGCGCGTCCGCCTGTTTCCGCCGCCAGCTTGTCCATGGTGGCATGTTCGCCCATCTGGGCCAGGCCGAACTGGTCAGCCGAGGCTTGCATGGCGGCGATCGGTACCGCGGTGCTGGCGTTTCGTTTGCCACCGGCGAACTGATCTCCACCGCCCCCGCCTGCGGGGCCTCCAGGGGTTGACCCCTGCATGGATAGAGGCGCGAGGGTGTCGTTGCTGGTAGCGCTGAACATCGGGTCCGTCACCAGTCCCCGCACGTCCACCGGATACACGGCCACGTGCGCCTCGGCAAACAGGTTCGAGACCCGCTTCACATTCTCGCTGTAGTTCCGCGCCTGAATGAAAGGGTCCTGCCCGCCGGTGTCGGGAGAGATTCCCAGGGTGAAGGAGCCTGACAACCACACCAGGTTCTTGCGCCCCGGGATGCCGGACAGATAACGTGCCAACTGGGCAAAGGCGTCCACGGTAACCATCATTCGCCGGTCTGCGTCCACGACCCGGGCCTCCGACTGCTGCAGCTCAATCGCCTGCACAAAAAAGTCCAGGTTGGGAACAAATTGTGCAGTGGTCCGCCCTGCTTCGATCGAGATCGGCGCGGCATCAGAGTCGAGCAGAGACTTATTGCGGAACGACGCTTTCTTGCCGCGGGCCGAGGCCAGCAGGACCCTTTCGTCATGGGTGAAACCCTGGATCATCTGGAGCTTGTTGCTCAGTGTGCACAAAGCGAATTGCGCATCCTGCGGCTTAGTCTTCAAGAACTTTATAAGTTGCGCCTGGGCGTAGCTCTGGTCTGCCATTGGCGTGTTGAGCAGATCGAGCAGGACCACGGTCACCGAACCAGGCTCCGACGGTTGGGTGTAATTGGAAAAGACATTCGGGGGAAGCTTCGCGGCTTCTGCCTGCGGCGGAGGCGGTGGTGGAACCTGCTCCCGCGAATACTCCCGGAAGTGGCGCAGTGCCTGCGGTTTGCCATCTTCCCCGATGCTGAAATCACTCTGTTGCAGGCCCTTCACCACGTGGCCCCGCGAGTCGGTTACGACCACGTCCAACGCCACCACCTGGGTACCGGTCCGAAAAGTCAATGTGGGCGGATCAGACTTGGCGCGGCCATCCGTCCGCGGCACCGCGCTCGCGGCCGCTGCAGAAGGCGAAGGTGTTCCAGTTGGTCCAGGGGACGCTTTCGCCACACTTGTAGTCACAGGTGGAGTGGGTGCAGGGGTGGCCGGCGCGCCCGAATTGTCGGCGGCCGAAATCTCAATCGTTTCAGGAGCGGAATCTCCGTTGGCCCGCGGCGGAGGCACATACAAGCCGGGAGTATCGTCTTTGATCGCGAGATACTTCGTGCGCTCGTCCGCGGACATCTCCCGCAGGAAAAAAATGTTCAGAGTAGTTGCCTGCAAGACTGCCAGTTGTCCCCCGTCTGGTGAAAGCGCGTAGTTCACACCGTCCAGAACTGGCGGCGCCACTCGAACCGAAAGCACTGAAGCGCCGCCCGCGGTATCGAAGACCTGCACTGTTTGTTCCAGGCCGTCCAGCTCGGGGCCATTTCCGTCCGCAGGTGCGGCCTCTGACAAGACCGTGAGGGAGCTGGCGGCGAAGCGGCTGCCGTCTTCACTCATGGCTACGGCGGGAGTGTACCGGCACTCGCTCCAACGCTGCTTCCACAAGTGAGTTCCGGTCACCGTGAACGCGCTGACGATGTAGTCGTTTCCGGAGAGCGAGCAGCGGCCGACCAGCATGGTGTTCGCGCTGCTGTAAAGAATGTTGGGCGGACGCCGCGCTTTCACCCGCGTGATGTTGACGCGATCGCGCACCGCTGGGCCAAAACGCACCAGCCACACGCCTCCGTAATTCCTCACATCGGAAAAACCTGAATCGGTCGCCTGCAGATTGATCGTGCCCTGCGACTCCATGACGCGTTGCACGGCCATGGAGTTGGAATCGAGGAAAGTAATTCTCGCCCGGATTTTGTCCTTGGACTGGCTGTCCTTTGACGACGCGGTCAGGGTTGTTTCCGTGATGATCTGCTTACCACCCGGTGTGACCGACACCCAAAGCAGTTCCTGGGGAGAGTCGAGAACCAGCTTTTCTTCAAGCTCGGCATTGACTTCGTACAGCCGGTTGAGGCGTCGCAGCAGGATTCTTCCCGGCCCCAACGCCCAGAGGTAGCGTCGCGCGTCATGCAGGTACCACTCCGCCTGCTTGATCACTTTTCCACTGGGGACCTCAAGGACCGCAACGTGCATCAGCCGGTCATCGTGACTGGGCGGACACTCGGGCCGGCGTGTGAACAGCTTCTTCGGATTGAAAGTCAGCAGGACGTGGCGAGCGTCCAGAAAATTCAGCGAAACGTTAGCGGCGCCCGACAGCCGGGCCCCGCGGGAGAGCCCCAGGTACTCCGCAGGGGCCAGATCAACTTGAACGCTGGGCTTGGTCGGGATAAGCGTGCTATCGTTCTGCCGCGAGAACCCGGGCAGGGAGCAGGCCAGTACCCAAAGCAGAATCACCTTGGAATTGAGCCGCTCCGGAAAAAAACCGACAACCCAATCCAATAGGGCTTGGGCTCCGCTTCTCCACGCCTTTGCGCAACCTACAACCATCCCCGGTTCTCGCGGCCTGACCTGTGACGGTCGGTAGTTTAGCCTATTTTCAGCCGTTTTATGTCAGGCATAGGGCGAGCTGTAACCAGAGGCGCGAGCTCCTTATTTCGGAGAACGCCGAAGGGTTTAGGCGCTGCTCCGTGCCGAATCGAACCGTTCTCCCTTTTTCGCGCTGCAGGGTCTATAGCCGTCGCGGTTCACTCCCAACTAAAGATCTTCCTTTCGAAGTCGAAGCTGAAGCGCCGAGCTCCCAGGGCGGTCAGCGACAGGTAGCCGTCCACTCGCGGCAGAAGCCCCGGCGGCGAGTTTCGCAACAACACTGCGCGCCGCTCCAGGTCGGTGCCGCCCAGTTGAACCTGCGGCAGCGTGACGACCTCGAGCGACGCGGCTCCACCCAGACTGGCCCCTCGAATCTGCCTCTCCACTCTCAGTTCCGGCAATCGATCTCCCATCCGGTCACGGTAGAGCAGAATTGCACTGACGCCGGTATCCAGCAGAAGACGCACGGGCCGGTTCAGCATCTGAAGTTCCACGGCCAGGTAGGCTTCATCCATGATCCATCTTCGCGCTGGATCGCAACCTCGGGGCAGAACCAAAAATAATCTTCCTTCGGCTAAAATCGATGCTGAAACTTCGTCCCCGCAGCACATCCAAACCGATGAGTCCATCGACGTCGGGGACGCTTTCGCGCAGATAACCCATATCGTTCAGCATCACCGGCAAAAGCGGTATTCGTATTGGCCCGAGCGCAAAGTCCGATATCTCCGCCAGCTCTTGCGTGAGCACATGATCGAGATTGACGATGCGCACCGTCCGCCGCGAAACCATCTGGACTTTTGCCAGGTCCGGCCGCAGTACGCTATGGGTTGCGCCCGTATCCAGAACGAGCTTGAGATGCCGGTGCGCTCCAATCCGCGCTTCCACAACGATCAGATAACCTTCGCGCAGCGTGAATGGGATTGCCTCCGAATGTTCGTTTCCCGGGCTGTTTTCTCCCAGGACAGCGAGCCGCGCCTGCGCTCTGCCCAGGCCCACCAGGAAAGCGATCAAGGTAAAAACCCGCGGGATCCAGCCAAGAGGTTCCCACCAAATCCCCTCCCTTTTCATGGCGCTTTCTCCGCCCGCGGTTGCGGGAGCGCCAACACTCGGTCATGTCAGGCAGGGCCACCATGGACTGGCCCTGAAACCAATCTGGAATTAATGTGGCACCGGAACTCTTGCCGACTCAGCTGGATGACGGGCAAGTTCGGCAGCGTCGAGGGGTCGGGAGAAGTTGTGGTAGACTCGCGGCGGTTCCCCGCCATAAAACGCACGACCAGCAGGTTTCTCGATGTATCGCTTCGACGCATTTCAGGTTGACCCTCGCACGCACGAATTGCGCCGAGGCGGCGTTAGGATCAAGATTCAGGAGCAGTCCTTTGTAGTCCTGTTGAAACTCCTGGAGCATCCGGGAGAGTTGGTGACCCGCGAACAGCTCCGTAATGCGTTGTGGCCTGCCGACACCTTTGTTGACTTCGACACCGGCCTGAACACCGTCATCAAGCGCTTGCGTGAAGTCCTGCGAGATTCCGCCGAAGGTCCCCACTTCATCGAAACGGTGCCGAAACTGGGCTACCGATTCATCGCTCCAGTGCAGGTCGTGGGCGAGCCAGCAGCCGGCGGGCATTCCGCCCAGGAAATCCGCGCGCATCCCCGGCTGGATGAAATGGGCGGCGGGCGCGATCGTCCTGCTGGCTGCGTCCGCGATGACTGTTTTTTACTTCTCCAGGGTGGAGCGGCAAAGCGGGACCACGGTAGAAGTCGTGCCCCTCACGGGCAGGTCTGAGATGGAGGACAGTCCCGCTTTTTCGCCTGACGGCAATCAGGTGGCGTTCAAATCGTCTAACGCCGTACCCGACGGGAGCGAAGGACTTTATACAACAATGATTGGCGGAGAGAAGCCTCTGCGCCTGACGTCAAACCCCGACGACTGCTGCCCGACCTGGTCACCGGACGCGCGATCGGTTGCCTTTGCCCGTGGCCACCCAGGGGGCCGCACGATCTATGTCGTCCCCGCTCTCGGAGGGACGCCCAGGGAGATCTATTCCGAGGAGAGCGTCTTTAAGGAACACATCGGCATGCTGCCATTCTTTTCGTGGTCTCCAGATGGTAGATACCTGACGGTCAGCGCGCTCTCTACACCGGAAAAGCGGCCTACCATCACTGTCGTCTCATTGCAGGATTCCTCCCGGCAGCCGCTAACCTCTCCCCCTCCTAAATATAGCGACTGGTGCCCAGCTTTTTCGCCCGACGGGAAATCCATCGCGTTCCTTCGGGCCAGCGGCCCCGGGCTGGTTGATGACCTGTATGTTGTTCCCACTGCCGGCGGAGAAGCAAAGCGGTTGACATCAGACAACCGCCCCATGGAGGGCCCATTGGCCTGGACTCCGGACAGCCGGGAAATCATTTTTTCCTCCGATCGCGGTGGCTTGAGTAGTCTGTGGCGCATTTCGGTTTACGGGGGGGCTCCCAGACGGGTAGAAGGAGTTGGTACTCGTGCCACGGCTCCGGCAATTGCTCAAACTGGAAATCGGCTCGCTTATAGCAGCGAGGCTCTGAAGGTCAACCTGCGGAAGGTTGGCCTCACCGATCCCCGGCATGCGGTCGGACCGGCTCAATTGATACTTCCCTCCGCCGGCTTTATTGGTATTGCCTCTTTCTCTCCCGACGGCAAAAAGTTAGCGTACGAGTCTACTCAAACGGGCTACGACGAAATCTGGACGGCCGGCAGCGACGGTTCCAATCCAGTGCAACTCACATTCCTCAATGGTGTGGCCGGAACTCCCCGCTGGTCGAATGACGGCCGCTCCGTGGCCTTCGACTATCGCCCGAACGAGCACAGCGAAATCTATAGGGTTGACCTGTCTGGGGGCCCTCCACGCTTCATCCCCACTATTCCCGGCGCGGACAACGTCGTTCCCAATCTGGTCGCGTGACGGCAAATGGATTTACTTCTCGTCGAACCGCGGCAACGAGCCCGATCAAATTTGGAAAGTGCCGGACGCCGGCGGCACGCCAATTCAGCTGACCAGGGCGGGCGGAACTTGGCCGAACGAGGGTGCCGACGGTTTTGTGTACTATTCCAAGAGCGTCCGCGGTGATGAGATATGGAAGATTCCGGCAGGGGGCGGAGAAGAAACTCTGGTGATCAAGTCTCCAGGTTTGGATTCCTTTAGCTGGGCCTTGGGCCCTGCGGGAATTTACTTCATTACCGAGAGTAACGGAGGAAAGGGTGTGCTTTTCTTCTATGAGTTCGACACCAGGAAAGTGTTCTCCCTCATGTCCTTAGAAAAGCGTGCCGTCGAGCCGGCTGTCTCGCCCGACGGGAAGTCCGTCATCTTCTTCCAAATCGATCAGTGGGAACAAACCATCATGCTGGTCAACCACTTCCACTGATCGCGTAAGCCAGCCTATTTGTTGAAGCGCGCTTGAAATGCCGCAGAGTGGAAACGACGGCGAGCCTCTCGACGGAAAACTGGCAGGGCGGAACACGCTTAAGAGCATCAGACATCGACGAGGATGAAACCTCCGACGTCATTGAGGCGGACAAAGCGCGCGATCGCCTCGTTATCAGGTATGCCTGCGTTTAGCTCTTTGAGTAAACATGATCCCGAGGGCCACTCCGGTGGCGGCTCCGGTAATTAAACCCAGGATGGTAACTCCGATGGGGGATGGCGTGCTTCCGACCAACAGGAAACCGGCACCAGCCATGCACAAGGTCCAGAGAGCTATTCGAATGTTCATGATGTCTCCTACAGCGCGCTGCCCTTATCACCCTTAGCTCCCAGGTGTACAGCACCGCAGGGTAACCTTTCAATCAGGTAAGCAAAGTATTACTGCCCAGCAGGCCAATGGCGGAGCACGCCTGGCAGGAACTGTCGCTGGGTGGCGTCGGAAAGTCGTGGAATGCCGAGCGGAGCGCGACACTTCGGAAATGAACTCCGCGTGTTTGATTGAGCGCCTGAAAGCCGAGTGGAGGGCCCTTGCAGCCTGAGACTCGTGCTTCCCTCCCGCACTCTCAGACCCGAATTACGCATTCTCGCTTAAGTCCTCAGCGCTAAATGTGTGGTTGGGTTGCTCAAGACGGGCGAGCCGAACCCCAAACTCCCTTTTAATGACCGGATTCCTGATGAGCCGGCTCCTCGGCTTCCGGGATCGCACGAAGTCCGCTGATCGCCTTAATGTCGATGCGAAAGAACACAGTCTCCATCGAAGAAATCAGCGATCTGTCGCGTGCTTCCGACAGAGGGATTCGCCACCATTCAGAGCACTGCGCCGCAAGTCGTTCCCGCGCATGTTCTCGCTGAGCGGTGTGGTATTGTGGCACATTCAGTTCCAGGTAGGTTCCAGTCACTATTACGCTACTCCAGTTCCATCGATCACCGATTTCGTCGGCTTGCAGACAAACCTTTGGATTTTTCCGCATCCACTCAATCTTCTTGCCGAAGGTCGAAAAGATGTAGATGCAATCGGGTTCGTACGAAAATGCGACTGGCACCACATACGGTTGATCGTTCAACGAACAAGCCAGCCTGCCGATGGATACCCGCTGCAAGAGCCCGCTGCATTCCTGTCGCGACATGGAAATGATTCGCATGACAGCTCCTCTCCTTACGCCGCTGCCAGTTTAAACTTTTCCGCCAGGCGCGATATTAAACAGTTGCAGTTCCCCCAAAGGCCCTCAAGCCGCCGGGATTGTTTCCGAGTAGCGATCCAGGTTTGGCACTGCGGCAAAGTCGCTTCTGAAGTCAATCCACTACCGCCAGTTCTCAATCATCATCAGGTCCCTGGATTCCTCGTCTACCTGAGCTTGGATAGGAGGCTTACTGGTGTCCAGCGATGGCAAGTGGCTGCTCGTCTCGAAACGTTTGTCGTACCAGTCCCGACCTTTGGCCCTCACCAGGACAAAGCGAAGATAACAGCCCACCCATTTCGGCTTTTGTAGGGCAAAAAGTTCCATCGAGCAGCCACACTCCTCTGCGGCTTTCGCCTCGGCGCGCAGATCTGCCATCATCTTGCAAACCTCAATTTGGTGCAATAGTTCAGGGCGCCGACGGTGGGCGTCAATATGCATTTCTGTGGACCAAGGCGGACATGATCGTGATTGCAATGATCCGCAGATCCAGGCTCATGCTCCAGTTTTGCAAGTAGTAGAGATCATGTTCGATTCGTTTCTCAATCGATGTATCCCCGCGCCAACCATTGACCTGGGCCCACCCCGTAATACCAACTTTCAGGCAGTGACGGTTGTTGTAACGCGCGACGTGCTGCAGGAATTTTTGCGCAAAGTACGGGCGCTCCGGCCGCGGTCCCACCACGCTCATATTGCCTTTCAGAACGTTGTAGAACTGGGGAAGTTCGTCCAGGCTCGTCTTCCTCAGGAACCCGCCGATGGGGGTACGGCGTGAATCCTTCTCCGTGGTCCAGACCGTATCACTCTGCTGCACCGGCGACACGCGCATGGTCCGAAATTTGTACATCTTGAAAGTCTCTCCGTTCATTCCGACCCTGTCCTGCTGGAACAGAATCGGCCCCGGTGAAGTAAGGCGAACCAGCGCTGCGATCAGGATCAACAGGGGCGCGGTCAGGACCAGAACCGTGAGCGAGAAAGCGACATCGAAGATCCGCTTCAGCAAGGCATAGTCCAGCGAGTCCGCGGGCGTCCTGGTGAGATCCAGCATCTGCATGCGGCCAAGCTGAAACAGCCTTTCCCGGACTACGATGCCCTCTCCCAGATCGACGATGGCACGAGCCGGCAGGGAGAGTTTTTCCATGGCCTCCACGATCTGTGGAATCTGAGCGAACTGCGCGGGATGAATGGCGATCACAGCTTCATTGAATCGGCCGGTAGCGTTGAGACCGCCGATTTCATCGAAGCGGTAAACCGGACTTCCGGTGGCGGCCGGCTCCTGGCCCGGCAGGCAGACGTATCCCGTGACCCGGCAGGGAGCACAGGAGAGCCTTTCCAGACGTTCCGCGGCCTCGTGCGCGAATGCATCGCCGCCGACAACCAGGATGCGTGAGGGAGTGCCCCACTCCCGGTTCTTTCTGATATATGCCCGGAATATGGCGTGCACGGCGAGAGAAAGGACGAACAAGACAAAGATGCCGCAAACAAAAAGGCCGCGAGGGACGACATCATCACGGCTGAAGAACAGAACGGCCAGCAGGACGACGCCGGTTGCGAGCACGGCCGACGTGGCAGCTTTTCCTCCGGTTCTTTCCCGGAAGAGTTCGTCGATGCGGGTCACGCGGTAGCGTTCCGCCATGAAAGCCCAGACGAACGAACACAAGAGGATGAGATTGAAATGTCCGGTCGAGGGGTACAGGACTGGACGGTCAAGGTAGGACATGAGAATCGCCCACAAGCGATAGCCCAGATCAAAGGCTGCGAAGGGTAATAAAGAGGTGACAGTCACCAGAAGAAAACGATAGAGACGTAATGCGAGAAACATGGCTGGGAAACCATCCTTCCTATAGCGGCTGAGGCCAAACGCGGGAGGGGCAAAGATCTGGGCTCGAGAGAATCCTCACGGGACTGAAACGGAAATGAAGTGATCGCTAGTCAGCAGCGGCCGCGCCGCCCTTGAGCAGCACTTCGGCAGCTGGGGTGGCAAAACGGGATTCAAAGTACCTGTCGTAGGCGCCTAACACACTGGCCTTGGTGAAATGGGCCACCGCGTGAGTGCGTCCGTTGGCTCCCAGACACATGCGCAAGGCGGAATCGGAGCGGAGAGCAGCAACGCCGTCGACAAGTGCCATGGGGTCCTCGGGCGCGATAATCAATCCACACTTCGCCTTGCGAATTTCGCGCGCCGCTTCACTTCCGGCGTCAACCGAGGCGATGACGGGGCGTCCCGCCGACATGTAGGTTAGCAGTTTCGAGGGGATGACGGCATCCTTGACCGACGCCTTCTGGTTCAATAGCAAAACATCGGCGTCCGCGTACATTCGGGACAAGGCCTCACGCGGCTGCAGCGGCAGCAGGCGGACGTTCCCAAGCTTGCGGGCCTGGACTTCTGATTCAATCAGCTCGCGGTCTTCTCCTTCGCCCACGATGACCCAGACCAGATGCTCATCGTGGCGCGTCAGTTCGGCGGCGCGCACCAGGTTCACCAAATCCTGCTTCTTGCCCATATTGCCGGTATGCAGAAGCAGGAACTGGCCGGCGGAAATTCTGTTGGCGGCGCGAAATCTGCCGTTCCCCGGACCGGGCCGGATGTTTTCGGTGTCACCCCAGTCCGGTATGCGATGCAGTTGAGTCCCGGCTATCCCACGAGCACGAAGACTGTCAACGAATGCGTCGCAGAGGCAAAATACGGCCTCAGCATTCCGGTAGAGAAAGTCTTCAAGCCTCCTGGCCAGTCGAACCAGTGGGCCGGGCCGCAGAATTCCGGTGGCGAGCGCTGCTTCCGAAGCCAAGTCCGTGAGTTTGATGGTGTAAGGAACCCCTTTCAGCCGGGAGATGGCATAAGCGGCAAGAGCGACTGCCGGAGGCGGAGAAGAACAGTAAATCACGTCGTACTTGCCCTCGCCCAAACCACCGATTAACGCGGTGGCTGCAAATGAGAAATCATGGAGCAGCCTCTCGATCAGCCGGCTGGGTTTCCAGGGAACGAAGTGGAGCACGCGCCGAACGTGAACGCCGTTGACGTTTTCTTTGTGCGTGAGCTTTCCCCGGTATCCATCCCAAATCCTCCAGTCAGGATAGTAGGGAAACGCCGTGATCACCTTCACGCTGTGGCCCTGGGCGGCGAGGTGTTCGCTCAGTCCGGTGGTGAAAGGAGAGACGGAAGTGCGCTCCGGGTAGTAGTTAATTCCAAGAATCAGGATTCGCATGGGTTCGGCAATCTGTGGGGCTGGACGCTGGCAGGAAGAAAACTGGTCACTACGCGATTCGACGCGTACTCTGCGTTGCGGGCTGGCGAACCCGGCCCGCTTTTGCCAGTTCCTGCTCGATCCAGGCATAAGTCACAGCGAGACCCTGTTCCAGAGAGATGGAGGGCTCCCATCCCAACACTTTGCGCAGCAGGCTGTTGTCGCTGTTCCGGCCCCGAACTCCCTGCGGCTTGCTGAGGTCGTGTTGCCGGGCCAGTTTTTTCCCGGCTATATCTGCAACCAGATCGACCAGGCCGTTGATCGTGATCAAACGATCGGTCCCGAGGTTGAGGGGTTTGTCGAAGTCGGAGGCCATGATGCGCAAGAGACCTTCCACGCAATCCTCGATATACATGAAAGACCGTGTCTGTTCTCCGTCGCCCCAGATGTGGATGATGCCACCGTCGTCGGCCAGCGCAACCTTCCGGCACACTGCCGCCGGCGCCTTTTCACGGCCCCCGTCGTAGGTCCCCAGCGGGCCGTACACGTTGTGGAACCGCACCAGGCGGGTATCCAGGCGATAATCCTGCGCAAAGTACAAGCAGAGCTGCTCGGCGTAGAGCTTCTCCCAGCCGTAGCCCGGCTCCGGGTCCGCTGGGTAAGCGTCTTCCTCGCGCAGGGGATCGACTGCCGCATCCATCTGTTTCGACTGCGCGTAAACGCAAGCCGAGGAAGAAAAAAGAAATCGCTTCACATCCTGAAGCCGGCTGGCCTCGAGCATGTGCACATTGATCAACGTATTGTTGCGGGCGATGTCTGCATGATTGGCAGAAATAAACCCGATGCCGCCCATGTCCGCCGCAAGGTTGTAAATCTGATCGATGCCTCCACGCGTGGCGATCAGGCAATTGTCGAACTTGCGGAGATCCAGAAGCTCGAACTCGTCAGCCTGGGTGGCTTCGTATTCCGGCTCTTTGATGTCCACGCCTCGAACCCAGTGACCGTCCGCACTTAGCCGGTTGATCAAGTGATGTCCAATAAAACCACCCGCACCCGTAACTAGAACACGCATTTGCTGATTCATGATGTGCACCTCTTGCTTGAGAGTTGAGTTAGAGTTGTGCTTGAAAAATCAATCCGCTTCGAAAGGAACACTGGAGCGGGGAGCATCCGTGGGTACCGCCACTTGGTTCGAGCCCTGCAGGCTGTGCGCGTCGGCGTGTGCCGCGATGACCGAGCGGTAGACGGCAAGAAGCTGCTGGTAGTTGCTGGTTTCACTGTAGAGCAGTTCGTGAGCCCGGTGGGCTCGGGCCGACCATCGCGACCAGACATCCCACGGCGCCAGCAACATCTTCTGCAGAACATTTGCCAGCGCGGCCGGATTTGCCGCTTGGAAGATCAAGCCATTGCTTTCTTGGCTGACCATCGTCTTCATGCTGCCCAGTTCGGGCACGAGGACGGGAGTCGCCGTGGAAAAAGCTTCCAGCAGCACCATGGGACAATTTTCATACGCCAGCGTCGGCAGCACTAATGCGCGGCTTTCGCCGATGCGGCGCAAGACTTCCGCGTGACTGAGACTACCCGCCCACGAAACTCCGTGGGCGCCGGAGAACTGTGTTTGCAGCCCTTCGCGCTCCGGCCCGTCTCCGATCAGGAGAAGTTCGCTGCCTTCCACGTGAACCTGGCCCCAGGCCTTTAAGAGCACATGCAGGCCTTTATGGCGGGTCATGCTTCCGGCAAAAACAACTCGCAGAGACCTGGCAGCAGGAGCCAGACTCGAGGCCGGCACAAAATTCGGTTTGACGGTCATCTTCTCACCCGGCAAACCGGCGCGGAGCAGGATGTCACGGCTGAAGTCGTTGAGCGCGATGTAGGCCCCGACTTTCCGGGTGTACGTCCCGAGTCTCCAATGGAGCGCGTTCATTGCCAAGACGGCGGCGGTGCGGGCGAAACTGCCGGCATAGCAACGGTGACGCAGCCCCGGCCAGGATGACCTTCCAACGCACTCTTCACAGGGCTTGTCATTGCGCAGCAGCACGGCGTTGGCGCAGGTGTGGCGAAAATTGTGCAGGGTGTGCACCGCCGGCACTTCCGCATGCTCAGCCGCCCAAAAGACGCTTGGACTCAGCAGCGGAAAAGTGTTGTGCACATGAACCACGTCAGGCGCGAACCGTGCGATGCTCTGTCGCAGTCGTCGGTAGCTGGTCTGGGACCAGAGAAACCCGGGAACCGCCAGCATCTGGTGGACTGCGGATGCCTGCTTCAAGGAAGAATTCGAAACCTGAAACTGTTCTACGGTGTGGCCCCACTTCTGCAGGAGCTCAGCCTCCAGGTCCACTACGGTTTCTTCTCCGCCCCAGCCGGGTGCGTGGCGATTATGCACCTGCAAGACGCGAAGATTCCGATCCAGGGGAAGCATGTTGGTCTCAGGCGAACGCAACCTTGGATCGCCCTCGCAACCCGGAAATCGCCGCCTGCACGCTGAAGCGCGAACGTGCAATACGGCATTGTGATTCCAGGTTGCGCTGTGCCCACAGCGTGAAACGTTTGAGTTCCATGGCCTTTTGACGGGAACGAGTGTCGATGATCCGGTTTCGGCCGGGTTGCACGGTTACTCCCAACCGCAAACCTGCATCTTGCGCCGTCTGCACGATTTCCGGCGACACATTGCCATTGGGATAAGCGATCAGCTCCGGGCTCTTGCCCGTCAGGCCGCGGATAAAGTCCTGCGCGCCGGCAATCTGCTCCTTTATCTCAGCGTGGGAATAGTTGCTGAGGATGGCGTGGTCCAGAGTGTGGTTGCCAAGGTGCGCCAGGGGGTGGTCGGCCAGCCTTGCCAACTCATTCGAGGTCATGGGCCGGTCAAGATCAGAAACGGGCCGAAGTGCCGCCTCGCCAAATTCGGTGCAGAGTTGGCGTTCGGCGTCGCGAGTGCGAAGCAGTTTGAGCGCACTGCGAACACGATCCGTTCGCGAGGCTGACCATCCCAGGGTTCGAGCTTCGCGGTACAAGGCGTCCCACCAAAATGCTTTTCCCGTCTCGACGTGGTTCGTGGAGATGCAGAACACGGCAGGGATGTGAAACTCCTCCAGCAGCGGCACGGCCCTCATGTTGTTGTAGTAGCCGTCGTCGAAGGTGATGAGCGCGGCCCTGGCCTCGGTCTCCAGGCCATCCAGAATCTCCCGTGGAGAGACGAAACGGTAGCTGTGGTTCCTGAAGTCGCGGACGAATTGCCTGAACATCTGGGTCGTGATTCCTTGCTGTGGATCGAGCAGGCCCCGATCAATCTCCTGCGGCGATGTGAACAGGCTGTGAAAGGTAAAGATCAGCAGGGTGGAGCGATCCGGGACCAGCCGTGCGCAGGCTCCGGCAATGCTGTTGTCACAGGCCTCCAACATCTTGATCACAGACTGACGAAGCATGAGTTACCGGAACATAGGGTCAGCGAAACATGCACCGCGAATTGCCCCGAAGTTGTTCCATGTAGAATTCCAGCAATGAGGGGCGTCACCGCAAAGAAACTCGCGTGCCCGGACGACCTCGGAACCCTCGACCTGGTTGACGGCCGCCTGCGCTGCGTCCTCTGCCGCCGCGAGTTTTCAGCCTCGGATGGAGTGTTTGATCTTCTGCCGCTGCAATCCCTGCTCGCGGACTCACCTGAAGTGGAAAGGCTGCAGAGCTATAACGCCACCTACTCGGGACGTCCCGACCGGGCCTGGCTGCAACCGCTTCGGGTCCTGATTGCTGAGCTGGGCAACCGATATCTTTATTCATGGGCGGCGCGCAGCATCGATCACATCGCAAGGGGAAAGTCGCTGGATATTCTTGATGCCGCTTGCGGCGACGGAATACTACGGCGCCATATTGCCAGCCGGCATCGCTATGTCGGCGTCGATTTTTCCGCCCGCCCGCTGGTTCGCGCCGCCCGCTACTATCCCGCTGACTACTTCCGCGGCGACCTGAACCACCTTCCGTTCGCCGCTGCCAGCTTTGATGTTGTGGTATCGCTGCAGTCATTCCAGTACCTTGACGCTCCGGCTGCTGCGATTCGGCAAATCGCCCGTGTGCTGAAACCCGGCGGGTATTTTCTTCTGACCGTTCCCAACCGCCACAGTTTTAAATATCGGCTGCAGGGGCTGCCCGCGATCCAGCGTCAAAAGTTTGACCGGGAGACGGTGCGCGATCTGTTGTCTCCCGACTTCGAGGTTCAAGAAATCTCCACTCGCGGCCTGTGGCTGCCTTTCCCCAGGATCGGCATTCACCTGCCGGGAACCTACCGCGACTCTCTGGGTCTGTCGTGGACGACGGTGAGTGAGCGCCTCGCCGGCAATTGAGGGTCAGCCTGCGCCCGCCGCAAGAAAGCCATATTCCTCTCCCGACGGCGAGATGCTGAATATCCTGTACCCGGCCGCATTGAGCTTGCGGATCGCAGTCCGTGTCTTCGCGAGGCCAACTTCGGGCCAGCGGTGATGAAACTCGACAAGCAATTGACGGACCGGAACCGGGCTGGCCAGCAGATCGTCGATGACCTCATATTCCGCGCCTTCGATATCCATCTTGAGCAGATCGATGTGGGCATGACCCAGGATCTGCTGCACGCTGGAAATGCGGCGCACTTGCACCTCAACCGTCGGCCAGGAAGTCTCGCGTTCCAGAAGCGTGTGCGATACGAAATTCTGGTTCGACGGGGGAACAAACCTTCGCATGCCATCCTGCCCTGCGATGCCGTATGAGTGAAAAACGAATTCCGGGGGCAACGTTTGCGACTGAACCCACGCGATGGAGCGCGGAGTCGGATCAAACGCATGCACGGTCACTCCGAACCGGTGGATTAATTCCAGGTCGAAGGAAATCTCCTCGCCCACTCCCACGGAATACACGACGCTCAGCGCCGACAAAGAATTCCGGCAGATACTCCAGGCGGATCCACTGCTGCCCAGAGTCAAGGTCTGGCATCTCATCTGGGGGCGCTGCAGCAAGTCTTGCCCACGCCAGGCGCGCCAGGTGCGTCTTACCAGGCGCCAGTTGTTGCGCAAGCTATCGAGCCCTACTGAATTCTGGATCATCTATGTCAACCTGAGCGGAGTGTCGGCTTCGCTATGCGAAGCAGACGCGCAGTCGAAGGACCCCTATAGCGAGATCGAAAGTCGGCATGCGAGTGCAGTTGCATCGCCTCAACTCCTGACATTCTCCAGGTTCCCGGTAAAAACCAGAGCATAGTGGTAGGTCAATAGCTGACTCGCCAGCCGCGAAGAGCACTTAAGCCCAAAGTCTTTCATCGCATAGGTCAGATAGCCGCGCAGCCGGCCCTTGCGATGGACGTAGAGCGGAAGCGAGCTGTGCATCAGGCTGGTTGATAAAATCTTGAACCCGCAACTCTGCACCAGATGGCGAATACTGCGCGGGTTGTAAACATTGATGTGTCCCACGGCATCGGGCACAAAATCTTTGGGCAGGCGGGCATTGTCTTCGAGCGGGACCTCGACGAAAACATTCCTGGCTACGCGGCCTGCTTCATATAACAACCGCCGGGGATACTCCACGTGTTCCAGCACGTGCGTGAGAATGGCCAGGTCGAAGGCCTGATCATGAAACGGGACGTCCGATCCGTTGTACGATTCGAATTTCGCGCCGGGAATCTTCTTGGCCCGGGCGCAGCGGATCGCGCTGGGAGAAATTTCGAGCCCGGTCAACCGCCTGCCAAACCCGCAAGCCGCAAGCCTTTCGAGCACCGCCCCGTCGCCGCAGCCTATTTCCAGAATTTCATGCTGGCGAAGACTCGCGCACAATTCCACGATGTTGTTGGCTTTGTCGGTCGCACCCAATCGCCGCCACTCCGTCAGACCCTGGTTCGCGGAATAGTATTCGGCGTAGTGCTCCACGAGGGAGTTGTTTGCACGCAATGAGGTAGGGCCGTTCGTGTTGGTGGATGTCTTCAAAGGTTTGACTCTACGGTGTCCGCACTGCGTTAGCTTCCGCCGGAACGTCTTTCCTGCGAAGAGCAGTTTCGTAGTCCTGCAGGCGCCGAATCGCAATCGAGCGCCAACTGTATGCTCCTGCCATTTTCCGCGCCCCGACAGAACCCAGTCGTCTTCGGACGTCGCCGTCCTCCAGGGTAAGGAGGGCTCGCTCCAGATCGTCAAGATCGTGCAAGCGGTAGGCCACGCCATTCCCTTCGATGCGCTCCATGGCTTGCAGCTGGTCGTTCGCGATCACCGGCAGGCCGCAAGCCGCTGCATCCAGCATGGACATGGACTCCTGAGCGGGCCAAACCCCGATGTCCGCAGACCGGTAGAAATCCGCGAGTTCGCCGAGGGGCACGAAGGGATGGGTCACACAGCCGGGACACTCTGCAATCGAGGCTGCCTGTGGGCCATTTCCCACGAACACCGCCTTGAAGGCGTACCCCTTGCTTGCCAGCCGGGCGATTGCCTGTGCCAGGAGAAGAGGGTTCTTGTCTTCACTGAATCGTCCGGTGTAAATGCAGACAACATCGTGTTCAGAAAATCCCGACTGCGTTCGTAACCGGGCCCGGGCGGATTCCTCCCCCATCGCGGTCGTTGGATGGAAGACATCGGTATCAACGCCCAGCGGACCGACAACAACCTTGTTTTTCGGCACACCGAAGAACCGCGTTGCAACATCGGCACAGTCGGGCGAAATGGCGTAGTACTTCTCCGTTACCGCGCTGGCAATCCTTCCATGGACCGCCCTCTGCAAAAAGCACTTCAAGTGCGCGAGGCTGAGCATGGTGGAGGGCCGTTGCGCCAGGGGAAAAACGGAGGCGTGATAGTGACATCCGGAAAACAGACGGTACCCGAGGGCAAGACGGTACCAGGCGGCATCCACGGCAATCCAGCCGATCGGGGTCATGGTCTGAACCACGTCGGGCCTGAGACTGGCCAATTTCCTGCCCAGCCCCATCAGGCGAATATGCCCAGCAACTTTGGTTGCCGGCAGGATGTGAACCCGAATGCCATCCGATGTCTGGTAAATCCCAGGCGGCCTCTTGTCCACGAAGTCTTGATAGGTGGATTCGGAAGCGCCCTGCCGGTGTTCCGGCGGAAGGGATGAGGCCACGACTTCGACCTGCGCCCCTTGCTGGGCAAGGTACTTTGGCAGCACGTTCTCGAGATATCCCATCCCGTCACAAAATATCTCGGAAATGAAAACGATTCGCATGGGTGTGAGAATGAGTCGCGCCTGATGTCTTAAGAACGGCTCTCGCCAATGATCGCAGTTGGAGTTGCGTGCAGAGTGGCACGCTCAGCTTCCCAATGTTCGAGGACAGTGATCTCGTAGTGCCATGACTGCAGCAGGCGGCAACACTCTTCATGGACATTCTTGCCGTGCGTGGCCAGAAACAATTCTGGACGAAATCGGGCAAAGCACTCTCTGGCGCCCTGCAGCGCCCGGAACTCTTCTCCTTCAATGTCCATTTTGATGAAGTTCGGCGGCGGGACATCGTGTTCGTGAATGAGTCCATCGAGAGTCACGGTCTGGACCTGAAGATTGCCCTGAGACGATATGTGTCCATCGGCGCAGGTGATCCCAATTGCGAAACCGGTCGAGCCGCTACGATCTGAGACCGCGACATCGAAGACCGTCACGTTTTCCAGGTGGTTGAGCCCGATGTGCTTCCGCAGGCTGGCGACATTCGCCGGAACCGGCTCGAAGGCAATAACGCGCCCCTCTCCGACGCAACTGGCTGCCAACAGCGTGTACAGGCCAGCATTGGCGCCGACGTCGTAGAAGATGGATCCTGGAACGACTCTCCGCATGATCAATTTCTGCAGCGCCGTTTCGTAGATGCCTAACCAGCAGGCATGCCGGTGCGAACCAATAATCCAGCGCTTGCCACGAAGAGGGCCCCTTAAGATGGGAACATCTGCATTCCTGGGAAGGAGTCGCAAAGGAGAGCGAATCACCGTACCCCAGAAGCTGTTGGTCAGAAATTCAGCCAGTTCCATTGTTTACACTCGCCACTCATCATGCGTGGCCATCGACAACGCTACGTGGGGATATCCCCAAGCCTCAACGAACGGTTTACTCCCGGGGCTGTCTGACCATGGATCCGAAACTGTCCAGCAGAATTCCGGGCCCCAGGGGGCAAGAGATAAAGACAAAGCATGAGCATGCCGAGACCACCGGAAAGCAGGCTGGTGAACATGGAAATATTAGCCAGATTAAACGCAGCGTAGCTGGTGATCAAAACTGCCAGCCGCGGGTCGCGATGCTGCGCCGCGGAATCGAGCAGCCAGAAGACAGAAGCCGACACCAACCCTATGACCACAAGGCCTGCCAGGCCGGCTGCTCCAATGCCGTCGGTCGCGTAGAAGTGAGTCGTAGCATTGAGGGCTGTCGTACCTCCATAGGCGACGCCCACCTCCTGACCGACTCCATATTGATACGGGTAGTGTATGAACCAATCCACTACCTTCAAGTGAGACCAGTAAGTGTAGGGATTGCGCAGGAAAAAATCGAAGTACTGCGCGGTTAACAGGCCACCCATGCTAAGTGTGCGGGCAAACACTACAAACAGCACGATGCCGCTGATGGTTCCCGGTTCGGGGTCAAGCCGCGAAAGCAGCAGACAGGCCGTTGCTATCAGGGCCAAAGATGCCAGAGCCAGATTGAGTCCAAAGGAAAACCTCTTGATTTTAAGGAGAAAGTAAATTCCGGGAACAAACACGATGGACAGGACGGAACCCTTCGTGCCGAGAACACTATAGACGAGTAATTGACCAGCCACGCCCACCAGGAAAATCCATCGCCTGCGGTAAAAGAGTCCATATCCCATCAAGAAAGGGTTGATCGCGCCGGTGAGAGGCATGAACGCGTAGTTCACGAGAGTGCCGTCCGCCACATCGTTCGCCGCAAAGCGCAAATCGTAGATGTCATTAAAGGAAACAATTTGGAGGCTGTGTCGGAAGACTATGACCAACCAGGCTGTCAGTCCTATGGTTATGAAACCAAACATCCTCCAAAACGTGCGTGGACGGAGCCGAGTTCGATCCAGTTTCCACAAGGGAAACAGGTAGCCAAGTCCGGTCAACAGAAAAGCGAGGAAGAACATGGCCATCATCACGGCAACTTCACGTGTTGACTCGTATCCCGCATAGAGTGGCACAAACATCGAAGGAATCAGCACAGTCACGTACAGGACCCAGTAGGCCAATTGCGAGGGCCTTGTGAGCTTCAAGGGCATCCATAGGCAAGGACTCAAGCTCAGAACGATAGACAAAGCGAAATAGCCGGAAGCCGGAGGATCGTAGTTGTAACCCAAGTATTCAAATGAGGGGTATAGAAAATGGATGTACATCCAGTGGAAGCACGAGACGTAAAGCGCCATGACCAGAAAGACCAATCCCCGCTGGCGCCCCTGCATGTCATGTCTTTCCGCGACTCCTGCGTCTGGGCTTAACATGAAATAACTTCCTTCGTACGACTCTGACCTGCCGTCCGGAACCGGAACGGCAACCAGAAAGCAAGCAACATCAATGTATAAGCGGCGGCGGACAGTAGCATGCCGTACACCGCGCCTCGCAATCCGTAATGGATCACCAGCGGAGTTCCGGCAAGGAATGTGACCAGACCGCTGGCGACATAGGCGTAAAACACCGCGCTGGGCCGTTCGATCGCTTTCAGCGCGGCATTGGTGGCATTGCCGACTCCCATGATCAGCGGCACGAACACCAGCAGCGCGAGAAGGCGGGAGAGTTCGTCAAACTTCCCACCGTAAATCACATGCAATAACGGCAGGCTCACGGCCCGGACCGCCACGGCGAAGGCCGCGGTGATCGCCAGAAACAGAAGCGAATACTTTGCCCACAGTGAAATCAGCGCGCCGGGCTGACCGGTGGCGTAGCGATGCGCCATCATGGGCAGGATCAGCAGAGTGAATGCGATGAACAACTGATCGACGGGCGTGACCAGCAGGTGCATGGCGCGGAGTCTGGCCAGGTCTTTCACCGATAAAAAGCCCGCCACCAGCCAGTAGTAGCCCTGGGTCATGAGTTGAAACACGAAGGCAGTCGCCAGGACCCAGCGCGAATACTTCCAGTGCTCGCTCCAGTATCCGGTTTCGAGTTTGTGAAAGTCCCGTGGAGCGTTGCGCCCCGGAATCACTCTTCGCATCACCAGCGCGGCCGCGGACCAGCCCAGGGCGGCGATGGTGAAGGTGGTGAAACCTGTGAGCCAGTGATTTCGAATTGCCAGTGCCAGCAGAATTCCCAGCGCAATGAAAAAGGAAATGGAAAATCCCGCCGCCAGGTCGGGCCTGCGCTCGATGTAAAATGCGCGGCGGATAAATGTCCCGGTCATCAGAACGCTGGATGTGAGGGCCATGCCCAGGAACACCGGTAAAGCAAACTGGGGAGCGATCCACCGCAATATCAACCAAACTAGAAGAAGCAGGGCCGACAGGCCGGCGCATAAGGCCGCGTTTCTCCTCCGCATCAGGCGCGCGTAGGACTGAAACTTCTGATGGTAACGACCGGACCCAAAGACCGTGAAGGGCTCCAGGATGATCGCATTGTGCAGTCCCGCCAGAAAGGTGAAGACGGAATAGCACAGCGCAAACGCTCCGTATTCTTCTTTGCTGCGCACGCGGGCCAGAGCGACGTTGGCCAGGAACATTCCGCCCACTGCGAAGGCCTGGTCGGCGATGCTGTAGGCCACCAGCCGCGCCCGGCCTGCGAGCACGCCGGCGGCCTTGACCTCTCCGCTCTGCGTTTCGTGGAGAGGAACGTCACCGTCCGGCGCTAAATCAGGCTGCGTTACTGATGTGCTGACCATACAGTTTGAAGATCGGTTCAGTGGGAAGTGGAGTGCCGGGTCCAGGACTTCGGCCAGAAGGTCACCTGGACGGAGGTGCTGAAATTCTTTTGTAGTCCGGGCCGCAGCACGGGATATGTCCAGGCCTCATACTGCAAGCCGGTCGAGATCTCCCATTGCGGACTTGTCCATATGTCGGCAAGCGCCCCGAAGTCGGTAATGGTGCCGCCGCCCGGATCAAATTGCTGGCTCACCTTCTGGTGGCGAAAGGAGAATTGCAGGCGGTTCCTGGCGCCAAGCCAGTAGTTCGCCCAGGCCTGTGCGCCTTGCCCGTCGCGTCCGATCCAGTTGCCCATCAACGATCCGTCGTTGGTGTAGCCGTCGCGAAAGCGGGTGTTGGAATAAAAGAAACCGTGCCCGATGGGGCCGCCGACGGGCAGGTCGGTGTACACGCCCTCGATTCGCAGGTCGAGCTTGGGGACCTTTGGAAAGTGCGAAAGATACAAACCCGCACGGAAGGCCGAACGGTCCCAGTAGGCGATGGGCGAAAACTCATCGTCCGTAAATGCGTCGCCGTAAAAAGTCAGCCAGTCGCGCAACTTGGGTAAACGATACGACCAGTCCATTCCGGACCGGCGATCGCCGGGATCTGAAGTTGAGCCGGGAAGACCATTCCCCAGGTTGATCAGGCTGCTCTTGAAGGTGCCCAGGGTCAGCGGCACGCCGGGACCGCCCATGATGGTGGTACGGGAGAATCCGAACTCGAAGTCGCGGGTGGGCTTGAAGCTGAAGCGCTGTCCGTGAATGTAGGGCTGCGAACGAAGCTCTTGGCCGTAGCTGCCCTCGGCGGAGGAATTCGGTTCTCCAACGAAATGATGGCCGGTCAGCTGTCCGAAGAAAAACTCCAGCCGCATGGGACCGAGAAAGCGCGACACCAGCGGAATCGTCATGGGTGCTACCCGGTTGACGCGAAACATATTGATCGGCGGAGCGTTGTCGCTGAATAGCAATGCTCCACCGGCACCCGGTCCCCAGGAAAGACTTTGGGGACCGAAACTCACCTCCCAGTTAGAAAAGGTCAGGCCGACATAAGCGTCCAACAGACGCAATTGCTGCACCGCAGGCGTGGGTGTTCCTGGAGCAATACCCGGCAGGTGGTCCACGTCGCTGATGAACTGCCGCGCAGCCAGGGGGAGCGCAGGATCGCTGGGCGCGGTTTGCATCTCGCCGCGGAAGTATCCGACCCAGGGCCCGCTGGTGAGATAGAACGACAACCCGGTGGCGGTGTTCCATCCTTCGGCGTAGGGGCGTCCAAAATCGTTGATATTGGTTTGTCCAAAGTAGTAGCCGTTGGTGAGTGTGGGCCCGGAGATGTTCAGCACGCGAGAGTAAACGGATTCGAGCGCGGCGCGCGGTCCGGAAGCCTGGTCAAGCTCAGGGCTGAATTCTTTTGCGAGTTCCCGGTACAAGCTGTTGTTGTCCCCTCCGGTGTCGCCGATCCGCTCTGCGGCTTCCCTGACCAGGCGAGCGCACTCACGGCGCGTCCAGGGGCGCATTCCGGCGAAGCCGCTGTCGATGATTTTCAGAGCCGCCAGACGGTCAAACGCGGGGTAAACCCAGCTGTCAAGCGGCACGTAGGGAGAACCCAGGTTTCCGATTGACGGCTCTGCCAGCGACTGCCGAACCTTGCTAGTCCAGCTCACCCAGGCAGGACTGATTTCGGGATCGTGATGACGGGAGTACACCTGGTGTGCGGTCAACTCACCGATGAGCGCTCCGATCAGGACATCCGAAGGAAAATGGGTGCGGCCATGAACCCGCGAAAAGCTCACCATCGCCGCCGTGCTGTAGGCCAGGAAAGTAGGAAGCGGCCCCGGATACTCATGCGCAATCACACTCGCAATGGACCACGCCGCGGCCGAGTGTTGCGACGGAAAGGATTGTCCACCCTGGAAAAAGCGTCCGTTGCCGGTTCCTTGCGTTGGCCGTTCGCGTCCGAACGAGTATTTCAGCGCCTCGGTCATCATCATGCTCTGCAATGCGGCTTCACCCGAGAGCAATCCGGTCTCCCGCCAGTGCTCGTTCGAATTGTGGTAACTGAACAGCCACATGGCTCCGGCACTGCCCACGAGGGCGGCAACTCCAGCGTTCGAAAGTGTGGTGTAATTCGACAACTTCTTGGGGTCTCGCGACATGTTCTTGCTGACGTCAGTGTCGGTCACCAGCAAGCCGGCAGTGATTCCGCTGAGCGGCACCAGCCAGGCGGTGTCCGAAAAATGGAGCCGGAAGGGGGCCGTCCACAACCGTTTCTGGTCCTTCAACAGGTCCAGAGTGAACTGCCCGGGCACAAACTTCTTCGGTGCGGATTGACTGCCAGGCAAACCGGCTGGAGTCCAGGCCACTCTACTCGGTTCCGGTTCGCTCTTCTCCACTGCAGTGTCCTGGGTTTCGTTTGTGTCCTGCGCGAAGGCCGGAGCCGCCCGAGTAAGGCAGAGAAGAATTAGCACGAATGTTGAAAACTTCAGCTTCACTGTCGGAGGCCTGGAGAGGGATCACGGTCTTCGGGGCGCTGGAGATTCCGGCTTACCTGAGGAGCCATTGCGGACCACGTAGCGCGTCCACACTCGATGGGTGGCCGCCTGGAAGCGCGATCCATTGGGCTGCGCCCACGGCATGGTCGCGTTGGCGGCGTGGAAAACCTCGGCTGCGAGCTGCTTTCGCGGGTCCAGTGGATCGGTCGCTTCCCATCGTTCCCGGCCGAGCACCCACGCTCCCGCCATCAGGAGCGCGAACACTGCCCCCAGGAACATGATCGCCAGCCGCGGTGGAAACGATTTTCGCTCGGGGAGATTGGGAGAATCGAGCACCTTGACGCTGGGAATTTCCTTGGCCTCTCTGACTTTTGCCAACTCATACTCCTGGGTCAGGGTCTCAAATACCGCCTCCTGCACCTTGGAACGGCGGTAGAGGTCGGCATACGTGACTCCCAGCAGAGGCAACTTGCGAATTGAGGGATAGAGCGAGTCATCCTTCGTCTTTGCCGCGTCTGAATTTCCGGCATCAGGATTGACCACGTCGCTGAAGACGTCCTGCTTTCCGCCGACCCTATCCAACTGAGCGCGCAACTCAGCCACCCGTGCCTTCAGCGAGCGCACGCGGACGTTGTTGTCGGTATAGATCTGCCGTAAGCCTTCGAGCTGGGACTGGGCAGCGATCATCTCGCCCTGCAGTCCGGCGGCGGCGGTCAGCATCGCTTTGCCTTGCTCCTTGACGTCGATGGCGCCGGTCTTGCTCGCGAACTCGCTGAAGTCCTTTTCCGCCAGCTCCAGGTCCTGTTTCACCTGCTGCAGCCGCCCCTCGAGGAAGATGCGCTCGCGGCGCGCGGAGGAAGTGCTTACCTGGTTGACCACCCCGTTCAGGGACTCGAGATACTGCTGCGCCAATGTTGCCGCGCGGCGAGCGTCCCGGTCCGTTACCGTGATCGTGATGATGCCGCTTTTACGGTCCTGCGAGATCGAGGTATTGGAGGCCAGCTCGCGGCGCGCATCTTCCCAGCGCGATTGCCCGTAAACTTTTCTCAGATCAATTTTCTGGATCACATCATCCTGCACGGTCCGGCTTTTCAGGACGCCGACAAACAGGTCTCCGGTGCTCTTGACTCCGAGCATGTCTCCCGCCAGGGATCCCAGTCCGCCCGCTTTGCCGCTGAGGCTGGCCAGAACTGCCATGCCCGCGCCCGACGAATCGTCGGGAGGCATTAAACGGGTCGTCGATTCAAACTGCTTGGGGATCAGGAAGGCGATCAGGGTTGCGATCATCAGCCCGCAGGCGGCAGCGCGAAAAAGAGAGCGGCGATTCTCCCACAGCACTTCCAGCTTGGCGACAATCTCCCTGCGATCTCCGTCAGCCTCCGGCGAGACTTCAGGCCGGGGCCGTGCCGGGACCCGTTCCAGCTCCGGATTGGTAAGGACCGGCCTCAAGCAGTTGCTCCCTCGTCTTTATTGTTCATTCTCGTTACCGCCTGCTCAGAATCCGCGAGCGACCTGAACCCCAATTCCAATTGCCGACGTTAACTGGGAGACCTGCAAGATGGTCTTCCATTTACTAGTTCCACCGATTGCCTTCTCCGGCATCACGACCATGTCTCCTGGCCGCAGTTCTGCGCTTGTGGCCCCGCCGCCCCACATCCCGCCTGACCCGCCTACTACCGATCCATTGGCTCGAATCACGAAGACCGATTTCTTATTTGCCATCTGCGTGGGGCCGCCCGCTTGTTTCAAATACCACTCCGCGCTCTGGCCGGGCTTGAAGGTGATTGCGGTGGGGTTATATACGGCTCCTTCCACCATCACGAAATTGGGTTGCTTAGGAATGATCAATACATCTCCGGCACGAATCTGCAGATCAGCAGACGTGTTAACCCAGTGGCCGACGTCGTTTGAAATGTGCACTACCAGGCGTCCTGCCGGCGGAGTGTTCTGTAATCGTTCCAGGGCCGTTTGCCACTGTGCCAGCGAAGCTTCCTTGGCGATCTTCTGATCCGGATCAAGGTCCGGAACCAGCTTGAGGGAAGTACCTTCGGCCTGCACCCTGCGGATCAGATCCGCCCGCGTTTTCTCTTCCAGCTCCCGCACCTGTGCGCGTTCCAGGATAGCTCCGTAGGGATAGGCGCCCGCACGGAAGCCTCCTGCGCGAGCCAGTACCGAGCTCAGCTTTTCTCCTTCCTGAATCCCGTACGTGCCCGGGCGCATGACCTCGCCCTTGATGGCAATCGATGCGCCGATGTCATTCCAGCCGGTAATCTGGGGAATGGTGAGCACGTCGCCGGCCCGCAGCGTGGGGTCATCGTCCGCCAGACCCGACATGGCCTTGGCTACATTCACGGTACGTTGTTGGGAGACCAGCTTCTCGCCGTCCTGCTCGAGATACCGGGTCAAATCAGCCTTCTGGCTGTCGGCGCTGCGCTTGAGGCCGCCTGCCAGCCGTACCAGCTCCGCGGCCGTCATGCCCTCCCCCAGCGGATACTTGCCCGGCCGGGATACTTCTCCCTGCACGATGACCGCCGGCGGATCGGTCTTGGTCAGACTCTTGTGGATAAACACACGGTCTTTCGGTTCCAACAGGACATCGTTCAGCGCCTCACCGGAGAGCGCCTTAGCCAGATTCACGCTGATCACGTGCACCTTGCCGTCGCTGGTGTGGCGGAAGACCTGGGCATCGTTCAGTTCGGCATCGGGGGTCACACCACCCGCGAGAAAGACAGCGTCCCGCAGATGGGTGACGCCGTTGGTCATGTGATCACCCGGGTCGCGCACTTCACCACTCACGCTCACGATCGGAGGATCCTCGAAGTCATAGCGCCCGAAGACCCGCACGGTGTCGAACGGTTTCAGGAGCAGGTTCTTGTTCTGCCCGTCCAGTGCATCGCCGAGATTGAATGTCAGTACAACCGGGGTGTAGTCCGGAGGTTGCAGGCGGATGATCTCGGCGTGGCGCCGCGAAGGCTCAGGCAGCAGATCGTTGTACGAGTGGATGAGGTCGGTGACCGTCATCCCGTCCTTGTAGGGATACTTGCCGGGATGGAAGACATGCCCGTCGAGATAGATGGTCTTCTCGCTGTAGGAAAGGATGGGAGAGATCCTGATCTTGTCGTCTCCCTGCACGCTGAAATCTTCAAGAGCCTTGTCAACCGCTTTGGGGTTGTTGCCCTCGGGAAGATCAAGACGCAGCATGGTGCGGCTTTCGTGGGCCACCACGCGTTCCACATCGATATGGCGCAGGGCGCCGGAAGGCAGGACGCCGCCGGCGAGCTCCAGGACTTCAGCCAGGTTGGCTTTGCCGCCAAGTTCATAGATTGCGGGACGCCGCACCATGCCTTCGACGGTGACCTGGGGCCCGATGGGCGGAACCCTGATGATGTCGCCGGACTGGATCCTTTGCAGATCGCCGTTGACGCCGCGCAGCAGCAGATCATAAACATCGATCTCCTGCACCAGCTGTTTGCCCCGGTAGTGTTGCAGCGTGCGCAACGAGCCTCCAGCCGTGGGACCACCGGCGGCGTACAGGGCGTTCAACGGAGTGGAGAGGGAACTGATATCGTACGCGCCCGGGCTCTGAACGTCGCCCACCACGTAAACTCGGACCGTGCGCAACCGGGCCAGCGAAACGTCCACCTCCACGTCCCGGTACTGGCTGCGCATCACGCCCTGCATGACGCGCTGCACATCTCCCAGAGTGTGGCCCGAAACCAGCAACGGGCCGGCTTCCGGCAGTGCCACTTGTCCGGTCCGATCCACCACTCGCTGCAGGCGTTGGGCAATGCTTCCCCAGAGCTCGATGTTGAGGCCGTCCCCGGGCCCCAGAACGTAGTCCGGACCGACCGGCAAATCCATCGGAAGGTCATCCATGTTGCCCATGCCGGCGCGGAACACGTTGGCGCCAAACCTCTCCAGCACTGGCGAGCGGCGGGATACCTGGGAATAGAGGTCGTAGAGCGAAGGCACATTCGCGTACGGATTGGGGCGGTGCCGAATGACGGTTCGAGATTGAGTGAGGTCCGGAACCGGTTCTGTCATCCGGTAGCGCGGCTCAAGGCTGGCCTGCCGGGGAAATTCTCCTACAACCGGGCTGGAATTGCTCCTCGTGTCAGGCTGCTGCATTCGAGGCTGGGTCGCCGCTCCGCGGTCCTGGAGCGGGCGCGGCACGTCACCTACTGGCGGCGCCATGGGATTCTCAGTGACCGAGGCGCGCAATAGGCCCGGCAGTTCATCAGGGCGCACACGCGGCATCTGGCTGGAATCCGTGATGAGAGGATCGAACGGGTTGTCAAAAGAGTCCGGTGCCGACTCCATCTGTGTGCGGTTGAGTTCACGTGCAGGATTGCGCGGCTGCGGCTGCGGAACGTCGGGAGGATAGGGAGAGAAATCTGGAGGAACCGGGTAAGGCAGCGAATTCTGCCCCGAAGGAGTCTTCTGATCGTCGCGGCGCGACCAGTACTTTTCCTCCTGGCTCTGAGCGGTCTTCTGCAGGTCAGGAGTGGAAGCAGACGATTGATTCTCATTCTGCTGTGTGCGCAACGGCACGCGCTGCATCTGCCGGTAGGCCTCCTGCGCCAGCTCCTCCTTGCTGGGTTTGGGCCGAATGTAGGAGCGGTCTTCGATCTCCTGGGTCGCGAGGATGCGGACGTCTTCGTCTTCCCTCAACAATCGGAACAAGGCTTCGTCATTCAAGTCGGCGGGGTCGAGCAGGCGTCCCTGCTCGAACGCCTTGCGCACCAGCCGCTTCTTGACCTGTAGCAGCAGCCCGGGCTCGTCCCGAAGAAGCTGAATGATCTTGTCGGCGGACAGGGAAACAAGCTGGTCCGCTTCCATCTCGGCCTGGCTTTGCACCGTCTTCTGCCTCGGGACGCTGCCGTATTCCACCCTCTCCTGTGCACCCAGATTGAGCACGGTGACACCCAGCGCCGTGCCGGCATACACCAGCAATTTCAGGACGAGTTTTGAGCGATGGACCGTCACAACAACCTCCAGAATTCGCCGCGTTCCCTGACTGTCGAAAGGGGCAGAGATGCGATTTTGAGTTCACAAACCGGATCGTGGCCCGGCAGTTCGTCAACCTATATCGGCGGCTTCGATTTCGACCGCGACCGAGCGCATGATCAGGTCGACAGAAATGACTACCCTGAGCTTGTCCTTCTTGCGCACGAGAATTCCTTCTGTCCCAGCCAGAGGGCCATGCTTCACCCGAACCCGCCGTCCGATCTTCAAGTAGGGATGGGGCTCGGCACGAACCCCGTTGCCGATTCCACTTCTGAGCGACTCGATCTCCGCGTGGTCCACCGGCGCCGGGCGGCCGCCGAAACTGACGAATCGCACCACTCCGGGGACCTGCAGCACCCGCAGACGATCTTCCGCCGGGAGCTGAACGAAGACGTATCCGGGAAACAAGGGAATATCCAGTTCCTTGCGCCGGTCTTTCCAGCGATGGACAGCACGATAGAAGGGCAGGAAACACTCGATGCGGCGATCCTTTAACTGACAAGCGACCTGCTTTTCGTGATGCGCGCACGTGTATGCCGCAAACCAGGGCGCTTGTTCCTGCACGATCCGTGCAGGGGCGAAGTTAGCGATTTCGCGAGCCTCCGAAAAATCCGTTTGCTGATTCATATCGTGCATCCCTGCAGTCCATCCCCTGATACAGCTTCGCCACCTTACTTACAGGGCCATGTGAGGTAACCCATTGATAAATGACCTGTTAGACGCCTCGTCCCGCGATCCTGTCAGTTGGCGTGCGAGTTATTTTCCAGGGGTACAGCGCTCGCCCTCAGCTTGCCACGCAGCGCACTCAAGATGCTTTCTTCCGAATTCTCGATCCAAGTCGATCGAATGTCGATGTTCGCCCAATAAATAGCCGTGTTGTTGCTCTCCGCGGCCAGCGCAAGCACCCGCATATGGGGAAATTGATCCAGCAATACGTCGCAGAGGTGTGGCCGTTCTCCCTGAGCCGCCCAATGAGACGATCAGAAAGTCGGGACGCGATTGCTCGACCGTGCCAACAATCGAGCCCTCGTCCTCCAGCACGCCGACGATTTCGAGGTCCGGCTGGTCCAATAAGGTTGCCATCACTAGCTCCCGCATCAGACGGGGTTGATTCGCGACCAACACTGTGATTTTTCGCACGCCCGACCTCCGCAGCAGTTTCCGCTCAATGGGGAAAACATGTAAGGTTCAATTTGGCATCAGCAAGCGAGATTGGAAGTTAGGCGATGCGGTACCAGCTGAAGGTTCAACAGGGGGCGGTCGGAAGCCAGAGCAGTACCAGCAAGTACCAATCTGGCGTCAGATATCCGACGGGTTACAGAGAAAGGAGACTAAACGATGAAGTTATGTCAGAGGGAAACCGTGAGTACGGCAGATCTCGACGGCTTCCAAGCGATCGCTTACGCCGACTTTGCGAAGCATGCGATGAATGTGGTTTTTCACGGTTTGCTCGGAAAGACCCAGTTCCTGCGCAATCTCTTTGTTCGTGCAACCGCGGCTGACCATTCCTACTAACTGCTGCTCCCGGCGAGTCAGGCCGAGCTCGTGTTTTGCCGCAAAATTGGGGAACGATCCTCGCTGACCCGCAACATACCGGAACAATACCTGGCACAGTTCCGGCGGGCACACCGCGCCGCCCCTGGCGACCGATCGCACGGCAGCAACGATTTCCGCGGCTGTCGCATCCATGAGCATGTATCCCGCGATGTCCTCACGCAAGGACTGGATGAACAGTTCGCCGTTCAGCTCCATGCCTATCATGACTACTCTCGCTCCCGGCAGCGTTTCTCGCAGTGCCGCGAGGAAACTCAGATCAGAACGGGTATCGACAGGGTTGAACAGAAGTACATCTGGAGGGGCCGTCATAATATCGCTTAAGACGGTTGCGGAATACGATCCCGACCCGACTACTTCGATATCGTTCTTCTTGCTCAGAATCCGCGCGAGAGCTTCTCGGAGAAGACGGTTCTCGGCGAGCAGAAACACAGACGTGGGAACGACTGAGACCGTCATACTGCTGAACCTTCGCTTTGGGGGAAGCTTGGTTCCGACCAAGAACGACTTTGCTTAGACTCAGCATACTGATGGTCGGGTTGCGTGTCACCCCGTATATATTAAATGAAGGTTTTCCACAGAAATTCGTCGAGGTTCTCGGCGAGAACCGGCCACTCCGGAGTCGGCCGATCTGATCTTGTTCACTTAATTAACAAGGGGAACGACCACGGGCTCACATGAAACGGTGGGCCCGTTCTGCATGTAGAAGCAGGAACCGGGCACGTTCGGTAAGAATTCACGGTAAGAATCGGCTTAGCCGCGTCGATGCCGACGCCCTGCTTATCGACGTATCTGCTTGAGTAGGATGGTGCCCGGGATCGGAATCGAACCGATACGACTCTTTCGAGTCTCGGGATTTTAAGTCCCAACTGAATGAACGCATGAAAACGCAGGACAGCGCAACTCGATGAAACTACAGAGTGGACGTATGGGACTAAACGCAGGACAGCGCAACGGATGGCAGTAAAACGAAAAGCAAAGTGCCACCAGTAGTGCCACCAGGCTAGATTTGCTCTTTGACACGAGGGCCATGAAGGACTAACGTTTGTGGCCGTAGAACGAAAACGCGCCAGGCCGGGGTCAAAACCCCGACCCGACGCTAACCAGTCCGCCTTACAGGAGGCAAACGTGGCTACTGAAAACCGTACCATCCAACCTATTTCCGCTCAAGTTTATCCTGGGGTCGCTGAAACCCCCGAGCATGAGCGCCAAGAGAACGTCGCAGCTTGGCTAACAGCCTTTACAGACTATTTGCAGGCCCGCAGTCTCGATCCCAAGACCATTTCAAATTACTTGCAGGACATGCAGAAGTTTTCAAAGCGGGTAAACAAGGATCTCGCTGCGGTGACCCGCGACGAATTACAGGCTGTGTTGACTCAGTGGCAGGGCGAAGGCGCGAGCGATGCCACGCTGTGGCGCTGCCTGGCTACTTTGCGCAACTTCTATAACTTTCTCGTCGTTGGCGGATACATCAAAGCCCGACCGACCGCGAACGTCCGAGCCCCCAAGGGCTGGGTCCGGGTTCCCCGCGCTCCCACAGCTAACGATCTGGAACGGGTAATCGCGGCCATCGGCCAGGACGATCCATTTCATATCCGCGACCGAGCCATCCTCTTGCTTTTTCGCGATAGTGGCCCGCGTGCCAACGCCGTCGCTCATCTACTTCTGAGCGATGTCGATATTCCGGAACGTTGCTTAACTATTCGCAAAGACAAGTTCGGAAAGCAGCATCAACTTCCGCTGTCACAGAGAACTGCGGAGGCAATACAAAAATACATCGACAATGCCCGTTACTACTTTCTCCGCGACGACCGCATCTCGCCTTATCTGTTTCTCGGATACCACCGTAGGAAGGCGGCCGATGCCAATGGCCCTATGACTCGGCAGCAGCTGTGCAATATCGCCAAAGGTTGGAGTAAGAAGGTTCTTGGGGTCGCCAGTTCTCCGCACAGGTGGCGGGCTACGTGTTTCACGGAATGCGCAGAAAAGGAAATGGACACGTTCGACCTGATGAACCTTGCGGGCCATGCTTCGCCGGAAGTGACGCAGCGTTATATCCGTCATCAACTCGGCCACCTGAAACAAGCCTACCGCGACACGCATCCCCGAGCACGGAAGGACGGGAGCCTATGACATTACAGAGCTACTTTGCACAATTCCTTGAATGGATGAAGGCGGGCGGTCGCAGTGAGCACACGATTACTGCGTATCACAGAGCACTGAAACGGCTGGGAGAGGCACTGGCACCGGACGCCGGACCTGAAGCGCTCACGGCCTTCTCCCTGCAAAACTTCGTCGGGGTTCTCCGGCTTGAAAGGCTTTCCGATAGTTCCATCTGCCAAGCCCTGGCCGCGGCCAAGAGTTTCGTATCTTGGGCGACCGCAGAAGGCATTTATGAGGATAACTTTGCCGACGCGGTTCGCGGCCCGCGCCGTCGGGCGCGTATTCCGGTTGTCCCGACAATCGCAGAAATGAAGCACATGCTTGACGGCGAAGCCGTCCCTTCCGCCTGGCCTGAGCGCGACCGCCTGGCACTGGAACTGCTGTACGGTTCGGGCCTTCGCAACTCGGAATTGATCGGCCTGAATCTCGATGATCGTATCAAGCCAGATGAGCTGATTATTAGGGGCAAAGGCAAGAAAGAGCGCACCGTCCCTATGAGCGAACATGCCATTGAAGCGCTGGAAAGCTATTTGCCGAGCCGAAAGACAGTCGCTGAGAGAAAGAATGCGACTGCCCTAATTCTGAACTGGCGCGGCGCTCGCATGACTACCCGCAGCATAGGGCGCATGGTCAAACACGTCGCCCAAGCCAAAGGCTTATCGAACATGCACCCGCATTCTCTTCGTCACGCCTGCGCTGGCCACATGCTGGAGAACGGGGTCCATCTGACCCACATACAAAGGCTGCTGGGACATTCGCACATAGCTACGACGCTGCTCTATGGTGGCGGGCCTAACTGGAAACGCATGAGGGGGAGTTATGACCGCACCATCAAACGATGACGCGGAGAAGGTATATCGGTATCTGACCGAGTTCATCTGCACCAAGAATTACCCGCCGACGATCAGTCAAATTGAAGCCGCCGTGGGCATCAACTGGCGTCGGGTAGAGCCCGCACTCCGGGTATTGCATCAGGCTGGCAAAGATTCATTTTCTTCCGACTAAAAGGTCCTTCGGACCTGTCATCAGACTCGCGCCTGCCGGCCTCACAACATTGCCGGGCCCCGAGCAGACAGAGAAGCCGACCATCAAGCCTGCGATCCATAAGCCCGGACAGATCATCTGCGTGCAGTGCCTTACGCCTGTCTGCGAAAAGAGTAAGTGGTATTGCGAAGTGCATCTCCGACTCAACCGTGAGGCCGTCAAGCGATGCTGGGAACGAAAAAGACGCGACTAGGCGTTGTACACTGTTTCCCATGCAACAACGCATGCGCCTGCAATTTGGACGGCACTCGCCGGAGACTCCAGGCCCCACCCCGCAGCGAGATTGGAATGGGCTGCGACTCGAATTACTAGGCCATGGCTATCGCAAGGTTGCCTTCTTTCAGATCGCCTGCCCCCGCCATGGGACCTATCGCGTAGCCGACGAAACTTGCCCCAGCCTGTATCCTTGCCCAGTCTGTAAAAGCTCATGCGCGACGGTCTTCCTTTGCTGGGGATACTCTAAGCACGCTTTGCCCATTATCGAACTGCTGGAGCCGCCACTAGCCAAGAGTTGGCGGGCCATGCTTCTCTCGAAAGAGCAACGAATCGAGCGTCCGGGCCGGGAATACGTGCTTCATCTTCCTTGATTCTCGCGGCCACACTACCTCTTAATTTTGCGCAGAATATAGAAATACATAAAAAGCCCAATGGCGAGGTTCACGACCAGGGATACAGTTTGGATAATGTCAGAAAGCATGTGGGTTCCGGCCTGTCCTCTAAACAGGGGTATAATTCGCGGCGCTATGACACGACTTGAACAACTGAAGGGTAAGCGAGTCACGCTTTGCCTGACGCATCTTCTGATCGAACAGAGCGACTCCATTCTCGTTACCACGCTCGTTGATGTGGAAGCTGCCGGAGTATGGGTCGAGTCTCCGGAAATGACCAAAACCATACATGCCGTTGCTAAGAACGCGATGCTGCCAAATACTCCGATATTCTTCGTACCATTCGCTCAAATCGCTTGGATATTGTCTGCTGCCGGTTATCCTTCCCTTTCCGAAGAAGGTCTTGGAGTATGAATTTCTGCACGTCTGCGGGTAGCTCAGCAAAGCATATCTTGTGCACGGCCATGCTTCCTCCAATCTCCTATGGTTGAAAAGGCGGAGGCGAAGCCTTGGGGAGTGCCTTCGCCTCGAACGCTTTTCCCGCTGGCGCGGAGTTACGCCGCCGGGAACTTAAAGCTTGCCGTGTCGCTTTCTGTACTCTTCCGCCGCTTCATCAAAGAACTCTTTGTCGGTCTTATCCGAATCGGACTTGCCACCCGATGCCACCAGTCCGCGAGCAAGAGTTTCCGGCACTCCCGCCTTGAGCAGCCGCGCAAGAGCCATTTGCGCCGCCGGTGAACTCAGCATCTCGGGAACGACCAAACCCGCCGCGCCGCCAGCGATCGCGCCAGGAACGCCTCCCCTCCTGTACCCTTCCGCGCCACCAAGGCCCGACGCGATCAATGCACCCGTGTGGGCCGCGACCCTGTGAGCGGCTCGTTGAGGCAGCGAGGCAGAATTGCTCACGATGCCCGCACGCTGCTTGACAGGAATCAGGCTCGAAAGCCGCTGATTCAGCGCGGCCGCGCCTGGCACTGTGCGGTCTAGTTCCGCATCCAGTAGCCCGTATACCCGCTGGGCAATGGGAGTAGCGGTTTTTTTAAGAGATGGCTCCCAAGTATTGATTGCGTCCCCAATTCCGCGTTTCAGTTCAAGAAGTTCTCGCGGAGCAAGATTTTGCGGAATAGCGCTCCCCGTATAGGAGTTTGTTGTGAGTTGGTCTTTGATCGCCTGAATGCGTTCGGCAAGTGGACTGTTGCGGGCCTGGAATTTGGCAATCTGCTGGTCGAGGTAATCGAGGGCCGGTTTGGTAGAACCCGTCACGCCAGATTGTCCGGCCGCGTCGGCATTCGCTTCCAGTTCTCTGGTGAGCGAACCAAGTTTTCGGCCCGCCTGGCCCACCAGCGTAGCTGGGCGAATGGCAGAAGTTTCTCCGAGAGCTGCTTCGCCGATGGTCCGGCCGTGCCCCCGAAGACGCTGAGTTACACCCAGTGCGGACTCGGCAAGTTTGGGAGCAACCGCAGAGAATGCTTCGCCGACCGCCCCGCCCGCTGCACCGATAGCAGCGGATTGAGCGACAGGTTGACCGTGGGCCGCTGCGCTCATGCCGGTGTTCAGCGCTTCCGCTCCGATTCTCATGGCAGGTGCTGCCAGTTTTCCGAGAAGTGGCAGCTTACTTGCCAGTGCAGTCGCGCCGCCTCGTAATGCTCCGCCCGTCGCCATCATTTCCGGGACTTGCTCAAGTGCGCCGCCGACTTTTTCCCCCGTGTTCCGTAATTCCGTGTCGGGCATGGGAAGATGCAGAGCCTTTGACAGAAGTGTTTGCGGAAGATTCGGCGGGGCATAGGCTGTAGCCTTCACGAATCCGCGACCCACATCTGCCCCAGTAGTTCCGAGAAATCCCATGCCCTGGTCAATGGCCGAGGATTGCGGCTGCATTTGTGGATTAGGAACGCCCGGAGGACTCGCGGAAATCGTTTGTGCCGCCGCGCTGGTATAAAGTCGATGAGCCGCCTTCCCGATTTCCTCATCTGACATGGACGCGGGGAATTGAACGTTCCCGACGCCTTCGATTTGTACGATGCTATCCGGCATTATTGCCTCGACTGGATCGGCTTCAACGTCCCGGTTGCGGGGTCATAGATATGCGTGGCCTGGCCTTGACCGCTCGAATCCTGTCCGCCCGGAATCATCTGCATCATAGGGAAAGCTTGTTTCACGTTCCCAATCATTCCGCGTACCAGTTTCATCTTGCGCCGCCCCATATCCGAGTCAGGCTCCGAGCCGTTGGGCAAGGTGTCCCAAATTGCCTTGATGCGGGAATCGGAAGTCCCCGACGATCCGGTAAGCAACTGATTCAACCCCATGATCTGCTCGCGCATGCTGAGAACGTTGGTCACATAGTCGCGGGATTTCGGCGACAGTTGGCTGGCGATCTTCGACTTGGCGAATTGGCTGGCGGTAGTATTTGCCGGATCGGTCAGGGCGTTAGCGATCAGCGCTTTTTGCGCGTTGCCCTGGTCGAGTGCGTCAACACTGCTTTCAATTCCCGAACTAACCCGCTCCACATCCTTGATACGGGCAGCGGGAGTGAAAGCATTCTTTTGAAGATTGGTGCTTCCAGCTATAGAACCTTTCCTCATGGCTTCGCCCGCAGGCTCGTAATACTTCGCGCCCGTCTCCGGGTCTTCCGTCTGTACCGCTCGCCCCTGCACGAACACTTGCGCCCGCGCCATGCCCGGCTGCACCTTGGTCGCCTGCACCCAAGCGTTGTAACCGCGCATGAAATCTTTCTCGGGCTGCGTCCAAGTTTTAGGGTCCTTGCCCTGAATACGAATGGCCTCATCATCCCGGTTGGGGGTCTTCGGTGTCGGTTCTTTCTGTATCGCCTGAATCGCGTCCGCATACTTCTGCGCCTGCGCCATGTTGCCGCTCTGGACCGCTTGCGCGTAAAGGTGCTGCAAGTCGGGAAGCTTGTCGGGAGCATTCGCCAGGTTCTGCGTTTGCTGAATATCTTTCTGCGTGCTGGCCTGAGTCTGCGCCAACGTGGCCGCCTGCTGCTGCCTTTGGATCGGCTGATTCTGCTGCTCCTGTTCCAGCTTCCACTGCTGAATCTTCTGCTGCAATTGGGCTTCTTGCTGCTGCTGACGCCGGTAACTCTGAATAAATGACAACTGCGAGCCCGCATCAAAGCCTGCGCCAAAACCTCCGTAACCTTGTCGAGGATTGCCTTGCTGGCCCGCTGCATAACCAGCCAGCGCACCCTGGCCAATACCTACCAGGGCAGCCAAAACTTTTCCCTTGGTGCTAAGTTGCGGATTCGCGGTAACTGGCGTTCCCGGCGGAGCGGAAGTCAATGCGCTGAGAAATCCGGGCTGATGAATACTCGATGGCGTAGAAGTAGTATCGAGCGTAAGGCCGCTGGTGTCGGGTACTTGATTCTGGGCCTGCGATTCAGTCTCGAAACCGCCGCCCGGTAATTGAATCTGCTGCTGCGTCAATCCGCCTCGGCGCGGCAACGGTGCGCCTTTGAAACCGGGAGGAGCTGATCCACCACCGCCCGTTCCGCCCAGCGCAACCCCACCGCCAGGCCCAAGGTCCGGAGTCTCGAGCGCATTCTGCATGTCGGGAGGCATGTCTTGCCCTTGCCCACTGAGCCGCGCAAAAATTTCTTGCAGTGTATTGCCCATTATTCTCGCCCCCGATGTCTCAATTGCTCTTCGTCTCGCTTACGCACGAAATACTCCAACTGCGGCGTAACAGGGTTCAGGGTCCGTGACAGAAAATCCTCTTCTACTTGCTCCGGTGTCTTCTCCGGCTCCGGCGCGGGTGCTGGCTCCGGAATTGGGTCTGGACGCGGGCCGAAGGGCGCGGATGATTCCGCAACGTAAAACTCGCGCACACATTCGTCCCCAAAGGGACCAGGATTCGCCGTACTGATAGCAATGATCTGCTTCGCTACCGGCTGCACCGCCGATACACACTCGCGAAACTCTTCGAGGAATGCCGCCTCATCTGCCAAATACAGGAAGGGATGGAGTGACCTCACCTGATTTTGACCCTTGGGCAATCCGAGAATACGGGACCCGTTGGCGTACTCGCGCACCAAAGCGTTCGACCGCACCACGGGATGTTTGGCCTTCAGCCAGGGCATCTGGTTGTCATACAGAATCCGGCAATATCGAATCAGCTCTTCGGCTTTCGCTTCCTGCTGCGACTGCAACACTACGAAAATGTTGGGATGCCATTGACACAACCAGGCCACATAGCCCATCGCCAAATAACTCGTCATCATTTCCCTGGATTTCGGAATATAGAGCTGCTGACAATGAATCGAATGCTCAACCAGCGGACGCTGCATTGCGCCTAGCACATGGTTGAAATACGTCTTTCGCGGGAAAGGTGCTTTCGGCGCAGTCCGCTTCGCCAGCCAATGCTCATCTTCCGTCAACGTAAGATTCTGTAGCCAAAACAAACATCCGGAACTAGGGTCGGCGACAAGGTTCGGCCCGTGCTGCTCGACTTTAATTTCGGCGCAGCGGGCATCTAGCTCATTGTGCCACTCGGCTTCGAGCGCCTGCGCTAAATCACGCTTCTCGGGTTCCGTCAGATACTGCAACGCTCCGAGAATCCGCTCTTTCGAGTAACTCCCGAACTCGCTCACTGGGATCAACTAAGTCAACCTCCGCATCGAGTAACATCTCGTTTCGCTCTACATATCTGCCTGAAAATTTAGCTACTAACTCGGAATACTCTCGGCGCTCTCTGTAATCAGGCACTTCAAACTTGCTAACTACCTTCTTACCACGAATGATGCATCGTACCTTGGTAGCGCTTACGCCTTCGAGCAGCCGCTGCATAATTAATTCCGTAGGCACCGCTTGCCGCGCCAGTTCCTGAAAGGCCCGCCGCACGTCCCGGTTCTCAATCTTGGTGGCTGCCTTTTCCGCCATCGAAGGCGTGAAGCCAGCATCGAGCGCCGCTTGCGGACGGCCCTTACCCTCGAGACGACCTTCGACGTACTTCCGCCGCCGTGGGTCCAGCGCGTCCAAGAGTTCTTTTGACTTTTTATCCGCCATGCGCTTTCAGTCCTTCGGCGTCTCGCCGCACTGTTCGCAGGCTCCGGCCCATTCCTCGGTTGCCGCGATAAAAACTTGCCCGACGACATGGCGCTTGCTATCCCGCACCAGTCGCGTGCGAATCGGAGGCTTCGTCTTTTCCTTTGGCCGTTCGAGCGTTGCGCCGAAACCAATTGTTCCTTGTGGCAATTACGGCCTCCCGCCTCTAGCTGCCGGTTAGGTCAATCGGTCCCCCGACATCCTGAACGCTGACGATTTGTCGCACCGCCAAGCTCGAAGCCTTCACCGCTGCTACCGCGTTCTCCTTCGTCGTGGCCGCCACATAAACTGCCACGTCGCCGGTCGTAGAGTTGTAAACAACGCGAAAAGTTTGTACTGCCATTGGTCCCCCAGTTTAAGAAATGCCACTATGTGGGTCAGCCACTTTTGCATCCAACAACGCTTGTTCCCCAGCATCAGCGGTCGAGTATCGGCCAGCGATAAACTCAAAAACCTTGCCGGGAATAATTGCGGCGCGGCCTGAATGCCCTGGTTGCCCCGAAGACGCTTGCTTCGTTTCCTGCGTAGCCGTCAGGTGAAATGACGTTGATGTTGATGTATAGGTTTTGACTGCCATTTTTCACAGCCTCCCGTAGTACTTCGCCATAACATCGGGCGAAAATATGTCCTGGTTGCTTGAAAACTTCGGCACCTTCAGCCCGGGTGCGCCATCCGATGGCGGCTTGGTTGCGCGATAACCCGCCTTATGTCCCACCCTCTGGTTCATGGTTGCCTGCGACGGAGGAGCACTGCGCGGCGCTGCCCGGTGAGGGCTCCCTGGTCGCAAGTCTGGTGCTGCGCTGCCGTGAGGCTGGGCTACCCGGAACTGCATGTTGCTGGGCGGTGGGTTACGCAAGCCACCATTACCAGCAAACGGAGCCGGCGCTTGCCTGATCTGACTTGCCGCTTGCTCCAGACTGCCTGCTTCACCGCGTAGCTGAGTGGGTGACATCTGCTTCCTGCTACCCGTGATTGGCCGTCCAAGTTTCTTGACTATGCCCATTTGTGAATCCTCCTCAGTTCGTAACACTTAAAAGTCGCTCTGCACGTTCAACCACGCCAACCAGCTCGGCCAGGGTCAAGGTAGACTCCCGACCCTTCGGCTTCCGGTTCGCCAACTCCTCAAGCGCCAGCAGAAGGTATTGAAGATCCACGCACGGACCGAGATTCGCCAGCGCACTTTCCTGCTTCAGCAGTTCCAATCCAGACTGGAAGACACTGCCCAGGTCCGCGACGGTGAGATCGTCCATGGTTTTCACTTGCCCTCCCTGGCTTCGGCGTTCCATTGCTGATGCAAATTCCCTACGTGTTCGATTAAGCCGTTTATTAACTTTCCAACTGTTTCAAGCTGCGCCAAGCTAATCTTGGTCATCCCTACCAGGCTTGCGCCGTCGATGGTAAATTCCTCTTTGCTCTTTACCTGTTTAGCCATGTGATGATCCCCTTTCGAGAATTTGCTACAGCCCCCCATGCTGCCGGTGATACTCCCGCGCACCTTCAACAAAGTCATCGTCGGTCATGTTCATCCCCTGCCTGGGCTGCGCCTGCTGCCCCCAGCCCATCGCCTTCGCGCCCATTACGATCCACTGTGCCGCCAGCTCCAAAGGATCAGCATTCGCCACGTACTCAGGTTGGCCGATTGCAGCCCCCAGATGATCCCGGAAGAACTCCAGCATGATGCCGTTGTTGCACAGCTTGGCCGCTGCCTGTAGCGCCTGGTTGTCATCGCCGGACTGTAGCGCTCGCATGAACGCTGGTGCCGCAGGATGCAATCGCAGGTTCGTCGCCAGATGGTTACTCCAGGTTTCTGAGAATGTGGCGAATACGACAGGATCGACTTTACTGGCTAGGTCCTCGGCCCCTAGCGCTGGCCCGATCTGGTTGCAGAACTCAATCGCCTCACTCCTGCTGATACCATCCCGCGCAGACTCATACGCCGCCGCCAGCATGTCGTTCGCCTGGGAAAGCTGCTCCGCCTGTGGCAACGCGTCGAACTGCCGCAGCCCTTGTGCGTAGGACGCCATTTCCTGCGGCGTGGCTGGCTCCAGTGCCTCTCCGGGCTCACCCGCCTGCTCCGGCTCGCCTTCTGCGGCTGGGTCGTACTGCTCGCGGTCAACGTTCAGTGCGTCAACTCCGGGGAAGTCCTCGCCCGGGTTGTCCTTCTCCCAAGCCTCTTGGACTTGCTCGTGCTCGGGCAGCAGGCTGCTCGCTACTGAGTCCTGGAATACAGCCTGCGTTACGTCTGCTCCGGGAAACTCTGCTAGATGTGCGTCACTCGCCATAGATCACTCCTTTCAGACCGTCTTACTGCCACCTGTAGTGCCACCGCGCAACCGCATCGCACATAACTCCATGTAAGCAATTAACTTTGTATTGCTACGCGTGGGATTCAACATCCCGTTGCGGCTGCAGAGCTTGCGCAATTGGCATCCTCCAGCTCAACTCGTTCGCCAGCAGCCAGCGTGCGAATTCTGCGCGTCCCTGGCGCGTCAATCGCGGTCCACGTTTCAGCCAGCGTTTCAGGCGGCGCACTTCAATCGAGGTCATTGCGGGAAGTTCATCCACCGCACCACTCCGTGCTCAATCTCACCGTTTCACAACGCACATTTCTGGAGCAAGGATTTCGGGCCTTAAGGAATTAGTTTTTGTTTCCGGCAAGGACTTTTCTGGACGGCTGCGGAGGCAATTTGGCGTGTGGACAAAAGCCGGACGGCTGCGTCTAGACAACCCAGTGACCCCCTTTGTCCAGACGGCGTTGTCCAGACGGGAGGCTAATAGCTAACCCCCGTCTGAACAACAACATATACGTTATATTCTTGGCTTCGCGAGGCGCGTCTAGACACAGCCACGGGGTCACAGGGAAAAGTTGTCCAGACGGAGGCGGACACTTGTCGAGACGGGGATTCTTACATGATCCGAGCAGTTGGTGGGATGCGCCATTTCCAGGCTTCGCCCACCTTGGCCGGGCGAAGATATTCAATTCCGGCGCGGCGGCGGATGCGGCTAAGGTTGAGGCTGGCGAATCCGGAGTCGGCGAGATATTTCTGGCATTCCTGAGCGGGCGCGGTGCCTTGCTGTTGGCGCAAAAAATCTCGGACTGCAATGGCTGCTTCTTCTTCCATGGTCTTTTCGTTTTCGGGAACAGGATCGACGGCATCGGCTCCGGTGGCGTCGGTTGTCGCGTCCCATGAGATTCTGACTTGTTTTGTTTCGCATCCGTCAATGAGACTGGAAACCATCTCGGTATGGAATCTCCAGGCGGGTGCTCCGACTCCGCGCTCCTGCACCAGAACGAAGGCGTGTTTGTCGGGAGACTGGTTATCGGTCCCGGTGAAAAAGATGGTTCGCGGCACTCCGGAAAAAGACCTCGCGCCTAACATGCGGTCAAGTGCGGCTGTGCCTTTTTCCCGCCGGTTCAAGTGTCCAATGATGATGACCGGGACGGTCAACCGTTCGGCCATCATTTTCAGCCGCATGAGAACCGGGCGGACTTCTTCTTCGGCGTTGAGCTTGCGTGTACCTAAGTGATTTGTAATCGGGTCAACTACGACCATCCGGATATCGCGGTCAGCTTCCAGTTGCTTTCTCAGTAGCTCAATGTCACGGTCAAGCGCAATCATCTCTTGCTCAATGGGAAGGTTGGAGCCCACGGGCCTGGATGCCGTCACTATCACCAGTTTGTCGGGATCGCCGTTGGCCAGCGCGAATCTGGGTTTTAGAACGGTATCGAGTGCATCTTCTCCCGCCGACAGTAGCAGCACCTTGCTGGGCGAAACGCTGTTCACCGTGCCATCCGGCCAGCTTGCGCCGCTGGTAATGCGTGCGGCCAGGTCCAGTGCGATAACACTCTTGGCGGTGTGGGATGGTCCATAGATGGCGATAAGCTGATCGGTCGGAAGATAGTTTTGCCACAAATACTGCTGCTGTTTGGCAGTGACCTCAGACAATCGAATGGTCGCCAGTTCCCGTTCGCCATGGACGATGGTGCGTGCGGCCAGCAGCGCTTGCGGAGAAAGCGAGCGTTCTACCAGTTTGCGGAAATCGGTCCAACGGTTGCGGTCGTTGTGCAGTGAGCAGGTTTGGTGAAGGCATCCCATTGCCAGCGCTCCACTGGCCATCTGCTTCACAAAGGCGCGCCCGTCGCGCTTGTCGTAATCGCCATGAGAACCAGGGCAGACAATCAACCGAGTACCGTCCGATTTCTGCTTCAACACTTCCACCTGGCACGCACTCAGCCAGCGCTCCAGATCCAGAGTCTTGGGGCGCACGGTTCTGTCATCCTGCTCCCAGCGCGTACAGGCGGATAGAATCTTGCGGTCATCGGGATCAAAGTCACCGCGTTCTAGCCAGCCGAGAAAGTTGGCCAGGTCCACTTCCGGAATTCGCAGCGGCGTGCCGGGAAGATGATTGAATGTGATCGCGCTGTAGCGCCCGCCAGCATAAACTTCGATGCCTTTCTTTTGCTCTCCCGGTGAATTGAACATCCGTTTCAGTGAGCGAGCGTTCGGAGACTTGACGTAGATGTGCAAGCCGGTTCCGGACGGTGAAATTTCAGCGGGACACTGCAGGAATTCCACGATGTTCTGCGCCCATGGTTCAATCGTGCCGGTGGCGGAATCGCGACAACCGTCCAAGTCGATCAGGACATTACCATCGGTAATGGCAAAGCCTAGTCCGTCAAAACCATTGACTGCGGCCAGCGCTTCCGGGTAACTCGCCCAGGTCAAGGGGTCGGTAGATGAGCCTAAGCCTCCGCGCACGGAGTACGGAACTTTGGTAGGCTTGCTTCCATTCCGTACCTCGTGCCGCCACAGCAACCAGTTCGGCTGCGCCTTGAACTCCGCCAGGAATTGTTCCGAGTTCTCCATCAGAAGGGAATATCCTCATTGCTGATCGGCTGCGCCGCTTGGGGAACCTGCGGATTCGCTTTGGCATCCTCCAGCGCGATTTCTTCCGCCACGATGTCGGTTCCGTAATGCCGCGCCCCGTCTTTGTCGGTCCAAGTAGCATCATGGAGCCGGCCGGAAATTTCCAGCTTCGCCCCTTTCTTCACCTTTGCGGCCTCGGTCTTGTCCCAACAGGTAACGGAAAAAAACTGCACGGGGTATTCTTTTCCCGCCTTGGACTTTCCCCCGCCATGGGCCAGCCGGAATTTGGCTGGGCCTGAGCCTTTCTGTTCCGGATCGGAACATGCGCGGCCAATGATGCTAACTTCGTTGAATGGCATTGCTCTCTCCTTGGTTTTTAGTTTGTCTTTCGTCCATAGGAACCTTGACTGTCCGCCCCATATAGTCCAACAAGGCCACAATCCCCCAGCCTTGGACATCGTGGAATCCGCGGGCAATCCATCGCTCCGTAGTCGGCCAGAAATCGATGCGACGGCGTTCGTGCTCGATCATGAAGTGAAGGCCATAATTAGCGGTGCGGAACTTGATGTCATAGCGCCAGAGGATTTCTTTCGCTTCACGGATGTATTCATCAGTTGTCATTGTTTTTCTCAGCGCGAGCAGAATGTGCCGGCTGGTATGCCGACAGGCGGAAATATTCGCAGTTACACAACTTGCAACTTAAAATGTTGTGATCGCTCCCGACGTGTCCACAGAGGCAAAGCTTCTGCCGCCGATGGCGCAAGTGCAGCTCGAAGCTGCCTCCCTGCCTCACTGGACCCCTCCCTTGACCGGAATCTGCCGCAATTCTTCATGAAGATTCGTGGCGGCAGACTCCACGCTGTGCGCCATGTTCGACCAACGATGGGATTTCCGGCCGTGTGAAAGTTTCGCTAAAATGCGAAAGCGTTCGGCGCAGCGCTCCAGCCCGAGGGCCGCCCAATGAATAAGCGACTCGGGATTCTGCTCTGCGAGGTTAGGCCCTCTTTCTCTTGACTTGGCTTGGCGGGGTTCACTAGGCTTGGCCTGGATCACCGTGGTACTCCTCCATTGTGGTCTTGTCCCTTTCACCATTGGCGCGTCTGGTCTCCGCTGGGCGCGCCTGTCCTACAAACAATTACGCGGTAACTTCCTCCTGCCGTTCCCGCTGGGCTTTATGCGACACTCCGGTCCGCTCCAGCTTTCTAACCTGGGACCACGGAAACATGGGCTTGTCGCCGAAATACACGGGCTTGAGCAAACCCCATGCCACGTAGTTCTCTACGGTTCGCAGGCAAACCTGCAGATGCTCCGCAACCTGTTTCTTCGTTCCGTTCGCCGGTGTAGGTGTGCTTTCGTTTTGCATTCGCCGCTCCCTTGGTGCCTTTACCGTGACTAGATTTTGATGTTGCATGGCTTTCGTGCTGGTGCTATATTAACCGCACATGAATGCCCCACAACAAGAAAGTGATATACCATCAAAGTCTAGCCGGAAATCCAGGCATCAAATTCTAGGCGTGATTTCTGAGAAACGAGCGGAGCGGCTGCTCGATGATTTTGCGAATGAAGATCCCGGCGGGGAGTTTCGCAGTCTGTCTAAATACCCGGATGTTCTGCCGGCATCAGCCGAGGTCCTTGACGCGCTGCGTCAGGTGCAGCCCCTGCTGCGGAAGGCTTGGGCCGCCCCTGATCTGTGGCATTTCGAGTGGTACTCGTGGGCGGCGGAGATGGTGTTCCATCAGCGAGCAATCACTCATCCCGCAATCGTTGAAAAGCTGAAGACGTTAAAGGCGGATGAGTTTATACCCATAGATGCAGCCGAAAACGCCACACTGATCCACCTGGATATTGGACGCCCGCCGGATACACCTAGCCCGATGCACGCTGTTTTTTTTTATTTCCGCCACAGTCGGGCGCGGGCGCTCTTCTGTCCTAACCCCAGTTGCAAGTCGCCGTACTTTTTCGCAACCAAAAAAGGTCAGAAGTATTGTTCAACCATTTGCGCGTTACCTTCCCAGCGAGAATCCAAGCGGAATTGGTGGCGGGAAAATCTAGGGGGAAGCAAGAAGAGGAGAAAGGCATCATGAAAACAGCAATCGGCATTACCGAGAAAAAACAACGTGGTGTGTTTGAAAAGGTTCCGGGCTCTGGCGTGTGGTGGATTCAATACTTCGATGCGGACGGGCGGCGCAGACGGGAGAAGATCGGCTCCAAGTCCGCGGCTGTGAAAACCGTGGAACTGCGCCGGACCAAAACCCGGGAAGGCGCGAAGATGCCGGTTAACATCCGCGCCAAGAAAATCACGTTTGCTGAAATTGCAGAATCCGCGCTGGCGTGGTCCCGCGCCAACAAGCGCAGCTGTGGTCATGACGCATTGCGGATGCCAAAACTTGTTGCGGAGTTCGGCGCACGTCAAGCGGAAGACATCGAACCATCAGAGATTACGGAATGGCTGGAGTCGCAGTCGGAATGGACGCTGTCCACGCGCAACCGTTACCTGGCCTTGATGAAGCTCACCTATCGTCTGGCGCAAGGCTTGGGAAAGATAAAGACGAACCCAACACGCCTAGTGCGACAGCGGAAGGAAAACAACGAACGCATCCGTTACCTGTCAGCAGCAGAAGAAATCAAATTGCGGGCAGTGATGGAGAGAGAATACGCTGACCGCATCCCTGAATTTGAAATCGCGCTGATGACCGGGATGCGCATGAGTGAACAGTTAACGCTCGATTGGAGCGAAATAGACCTTGGCGCTGGTACCGTGCATCTGTCTCAAACCAAAAATGGGCGCAGTCGTTTCGTAAGACTCAACAGCCGGGCTCTGGCCATTATGGGAATGATGTATGAACGCAGCGTGGGCAGCGGGCGTGTGTTTCCCGCTAAACGTCCTGACTGGTTCCGCGAAGCGATACGAAAGGCCGGCATCAAGGATTTCACCTGGCATTGCTTGAGGCACACTTTCGCCAGTCGCCTGATCATGGCCGGTGTGGACCTCAAGACGGTGCAAGAGCTGATGGGTCATCTCTCCATCACCATGACGGCCAGATACGCGCATCTCTCACCAGAGCATCGCGCCGCAGCGCTCGAAAAACTCTGTCCGCCTAGTGCCACCACCACTGCCACCGGGCAAGAAAGTGCCTCCAGTCCGGTGGCACCTATGGTGCAGTAAGTGATTGAAACGATGGTGCCCGGGGACGGAATCGAACCGTCACGGAGATTTCTCTCCTCGGGATTTTAAGTCCCGTGCGTCTGCCAGTTTCGCCACCCGGGCAAGAATGGAATCAACTAGTTAGCGGTTGAGGATCGGTTCACTATAGCAAAGTGTGTACCGAACTGTGTACCGATGTGCTCCTCTTGTGCCTTGGCAGAAGCGATCTCTGCCTTCTGAGCCTCACGCGCAACATCCAGCTTCCGTGCAGCGTCCTTCAAGTCGGCATCGCTAACAATGTCGTACCGGTCGAATGTACTACGCGTCTTGTGGCCGCTGATTTTCATTGCGACATGTTCTGAAACTCCTGACCTCACCAGACCCCGCACAGCGGTTCTGCGAAGATCGTGAAACAGAAGGCCAGGAATGCCCGCTTCGTCACATGCTCCTTCCCAGGCTCCCCGGAAATCGCGTACCGGACTGCCATCCTCGCGGGTGAACACGTAATCGTCGCTCTGGTTCTGGGACGCATTCAGGCGCAGGCGGCGCTCGAGAAAGATTTCAAGGATTTGCAGAAGCAAGTGCATGAAGCCTTGAAAATGGTGGCCGAGCTGGAATCGCAGGTGCAGCCGGAGCTCGAGAGGCGGCTTCTTGAACGGCTGTATCGGGAATGACGTTGCCGCGTGTCATGTGGCTGGCGGGTCTGGAGCGGCAAACAGGGCGGAGGGTGTTTTAGGGCGCCTCCGTCGCCGCCAGTCACAGCTTCCGACTTTCAATCGGCAGAACAGGGCTGCACGAACGGGCCATTGCAGTCAGGAGGGATCGGGAATACACTCCGAGTAACTTCCAGGCCGAACCCTGCAGGATCTCCAGAAACGGCACTAACCCCCCCAAAAAAGGAACATTCTATGAAGCATTTCCTTTTAGCAGCAGTCCTCCTGGCCTCCGCCTTTCCGGCGATAAGCCAAAGACAGACACACCAGGTGAATCAACATGCTGGAACTTCGATAGGAGGATTCATATGGTAAGGAAGATGGTTTGTTTGGCGGCGCTGATGTTGCTGTTTGCCGGGTCGGCCTCGGCGCAGGGCAACTTCGTTTACACCAACGATGACATTTCTGGCTCCAATACGGTCTCAGGCTTCTCCGTGGCCTCGAACGGCACGCTTACCCTGGTTCCCGGATCCCCGTTCGCGACCGGAGGGACTGGCGGTGTTGCTCGACTTTTCGCTACCAATCGCGCCAAGTCGACGAGCGTTGGCAATTTCGTGTTTGCGTCTAACACCAACTCGAACGATGTAAGTGTGTTCACCATCGATACAAGCACCGGGACCTTGACTCCTGTGCCGGGATCGCCGTTTCCTGTTGGTGGTTCCCCCGACCTTGCGGGAATTGCGCTTGCGGTTACACCGAATGGCCAGTTCTTGATGGCGGCTAACGGTAATTCCATTACCGTCTTTAGCATCGCCAGCGACGGAACCCTTACACCCATCGCAGGCTCTCCGTTCCCGGTGCTAGCCCAGTCGGACGGGATCGGTGTGAGCCCGAATGGAAGCTTTCTGGCGGCGGCTGAGTTTTCCCAGGTCGAGATGTGGAGTATCGCCTCCGACGGTTCGCTGACCTCGATCGGCGGCTTTCCATCAAGTGCGGGCGGTGTAGCCGGAGTAGACGGCGTAGCCGGAGTAGACATCAACTGCGCCAGCACCTTGCTTTACGGCGGTGAAGCTAACCCCAGCGGCACCATCGTGGATGGCTACTCCATTGCGTCCAATGGAAGTTTGACGCCGCTCCCCGGCTCGCCGTTCGAAAACACCCTCGGAATCAACTCGAATGTGGTGCTGCTGAACCACATCCATGGCAAGGCGGATAAATTGCTGTTTGTAAGCAACCAGGAAAGCTACACGGTTGAGGTGTTCAAGGTGAGTAAGAGCGGCGGCCTCTCGCTCGTGGGCGCATTTCCGATGAATAGTCCGGTTTCGCCCTCAGGTATGGCCACAAACGCAAACGGGAACCTGTTATACGTGACCAACTTCGACAGCACCGTCAACGTGTTCAGCGTGTCGAACAAGGGCAACCTGACCGAGGTGGCGGGATCACCGTTTGCGACGGGTCAGGCCGGCGGCCTGATGTCGCTGACATCATTTCCTCCGAGGTCATGCAAGCATGTGGGCGGCCTAGACTAGTTTTTTTCCGCTCGTGTGGTGCCCTGTCCAAGCTCGGCTTGGGCGCCGAGGACGTTCGAATTTATCATCCTCACGGCTTCCTGCCACATCCTGCACTGGATATAGACGGCAGCGATTTCGTGGTACTTGGGCTGAAGTCGATCAACCTCCGCCTCGGAAAGCCGCACGATGAATGGCTTGCGTTGCTGCGCCACGTACTGTTGAGCGGCTTAGGTCTGTTTGTCGGGCTCTCCGAACACTCATTCCGCGACAGGGCTTTGGATCCATTATTGACCGAAGCTGCAACGCACTTAAAGGGAAGGCGCCCGACCGGATTCTGGGTCCTCAAAAGTGAGGGTGACGAAAAGGAGAAAGAGGAAGTGAACCGAGAGTTTTTGGAGTGCAACATCGTTCCGTTGCAACAGTCGACATTCCAAGATGTGCCGAAATTCCTCTTGGATGTATGCCAGCGAGCGGCAGACAGTATCGGCGTCTCGAAATGATTTGGGATCATCCTCTTGGGGCTATTTTCGGGTGAAACGGTGAATTGACCACATGGAGCGCGCTACCTACAATTAGGAGTTTCCGATGAAGGTGAAGACCAATCCCTACAGGGCTGTCCGTCAACTTGAGCGCCAACTCTTTCGAAGCGTGCCCGAGCGCCCAGAGCCGTTGTGGCAACGTGACGGCAACAATGCAGTACCAGATCGTTTGACGGGCCGGTCGATAGTAGCTGACCGACTGAGTTTGGTGTCGATGCAGGGAGCACAATTGATCGCAACGACCATTTACCGACCGGGCTCGAAGAAGATCGTTGTGAAGCCTGAGAAAGCGCGTGCCACGCCTCGTCCTAAGAAGCAACCGAAGGTACAACGTTCCAATGTTCGGTAATCGAGAGTCCGTGCTCAAGCCAAAAAGGAGTCCTTCACGACTGACTGTCGGTCAGTCGGGTGATAGGCGATTCGGTGTTCCTGGTCTCGATCTTGTGTGCTAGGAGTGTGCGTCGCAATCGCCGGATAGTCGACTATCCGGAGAATTGATTGCATTCCCCTGTTGTCAATTGGCGGCGTGAATCGAACAAACTGTGTACCGAACTGTGTACTAATGCCCCTCAATTTGACTTCACATGACCTCACGTGAATGGAATCGAAACGGCGCTAATGCATTGAAAACCAAAGAAAATGCGAAACTTGGCAAACGCGGTGGACTGATTTTAAGTCCCGTGCGTCTGCCAGTTTCGCCACCCGAGCGCAGGAAGTGATTGAAAACAGTGTATCAGTTGACTTCGGGCGATTCTTCTGCGATTGCCACCGCCTCCGAATCGTGACCTGCTTGTGCTCTCCCTGCCACTCTGCTGGCAGCTTCCGCTCCCGTGAAGGATGTCCCACGGATCCAGGTTGCCGTGTTCACCCCACGACTCACGAGAATCAGGGGACACTGACTGTGATCGACAAAGGTCTGCTTGGCGCCCACGCGGAAAAGCAAATTCAATCCTGCTTCTCAGTCGCTTTTTCCAGAGCGCTCAATGCGCATACCATGAGTGGCCAGAGCGCGCCGTAGCCAATGACGGCGAGGGTGTAAACGTTAGCGAATCCGACCGCGCGCCACTCCTTGATTGCCCAATAGATTTCGGCTCCAACAGGAAAGATCAATGCCACGATCGCTGAGCCGCGTCCTTCGACATGGTGAACTACCTTAACGGTCCAGAAGTGGAGTCCGAAGCCACCTAGTATCATTCCGACGTAAAGGACGAATAGAAGGCGCAACCAAACGATCTGACGTGCTCTGTTCATGGGCGGCGTGAGTATACGCCTTGGAGCAAATTTGAGTCTTCAGGCGAACCTGGATGCCGCAGAGATTAAGAAACGTAATTCCAAACGGTGCTCGAAATTGCTGGTCTGAAAGAGTTGCCGGTCCGAGAGCGATTCCAGCTATGGCAGATTCAGTCCGTGCGTCTGCCAGTTTTGCCCCCCGGGCAGGGTGTCGAAGTCAATATATCAGTTCAATGGATGCAGGCGCGGCGGCGGGCGGCTGGACTCTGCAGGCCGCAAAACAAAACGTCCCAGACTCGTTTGAGTCATGGGACGCTCGTCGAACAAGCCCTCCCCCGAAAGATTGTTCATGAACAGCCTATCGTTAGTGGGGGGACCTGGGAATGGCACGAACGGGCTATTCCCGCGAGTTTGGCCTATCGTTGGTAACTCTGGCGCCAGTTACTTCAGGGAAGTGCTTTCTCTTCATCGAGTACCACCACCCGGCTTAAATTGCGCGGATGATCAGGGTCGAGACCCTTCCTCAGTCCGGTATAGAGGCCGGTCAACTGGCCGGCAAACACGTAAGGCGCCAGGTGGGCCACTTCCGGCAGGTCGAGATCAAATTCGACCAGCAGGTCGGAGGCGGCCCGGGCGCGTTTGTCCGCGCGATTGGCAACCGCCAGCGTCGTCCCTCCCAGCTCCTTGATTTCCTGCAGAACATCGCACTCGGCGTCGTATCCCTGCTCGGACAGCAGGAATATGATCAGCGTCTCCGGCCCAACAATCGACTTGGGCCCGTGGCGGAATTCCATAGTATGAAAGGTTTGCGCATAAGATACCGACATCTCCGTGATCTTGAGCGCGGTCTCGCAAGCCAGGCCGAAGAACGGTCCCTGGCCCAGACAAACGTAATCGGCAAACTGGCGGGCGCCGACAAAGTCGCGGACCCGGGGATGCAGACTGTCCATGGCCGGCTGGGTCAAGCCGGGTAATTTGCCGAGGGAGTGCCGCAAACTGGAATCGTCGGCCTGGCAGGCGGCCAGGTATTGCAGGCCCAGCAGCATCGAGGTGAATGACCGCGTCATCACCGTGCTTTGCTCATCGCAGGGCAGAAGCGGCAGGGTGGCGGTGGCGATCTGCTCGAGCGGTTGGTCAGGCGTGCCGGTGACGGCCAGCACCCGAATGTTCTTTTCCCGCTCCAGCAATCGCGCCGCCTGCACGGCCTCCGAGGTACTACCTGAACGGGAAATCACAACCGCGGCAAGGTCTTCTGAATCCGCCAGCACCAGGCCGGGAAAGAGCAGCAACTCCGAAGCTGGAATTCCCCGAGCGCGAATTCCGGTGATGCGGCTCCAGGCTGCCGCCGCCGCAAGTGCAACGTAGTAGCTGGAGCCACAGCCGATGAACAGCCATTGGCGGGCGGAGTGAAAGGGCTGCCGGATTTGTGCCAGCGATCCTTCGCGCTCCAACCCTTCGAGGCAGCGTCCCCAGAACTGGGGCTGGGAGAGAATTTCGGCCAGGGAATCGGCGCCCGGGGCGGCCGCCGCGGACGACCCGGTCTTTTCCTGGTCAGACAAAGTCTGGTCAGACAAGCGTCACCTCAATGCCCATCTTCTTCAGAGCCTTAAGATCGGACTTGGGAATGCCGTGGTCGGTGATGACTTCCTGCAAAGCCGTGGGCGGGACGATCATGGACAGACTCCGTCGGCCAAACTTGCTGGAATCGCACACCGCGACAGTTCGCTTCGCAACTTCAACCATGACGCGATTTACCTTGGCTTCGAGAAGATTGGGCGTGCTGAGCCCATAGTGGACATCAAAGCCGTCCACCCCGAGAAAAAGAATATCGGCATTTAATCCGCGCAAGGTTTCCTCCGCGATCGGTCCCACCAGCGAAAAAGAGTTCTTGCGCACGGTGCCGCCGGTCAGGATCACTTCGACCGGGGCCCCGGTCAGATCGGCTGCAATGTTTAACCCGTTCGTGATAATCGTAACGTTATGAAAGTTTCGCAATGCGCGCGCGATGGCGGTGGTGGTGGTGCCGGAATCGAGAATCACCACCTGGCCTTCCTTGACCTGGGCCGCCGCGGAAGCCGCAATCCGCACCTTCTCCTTGCGGTGCAGCTTTTCTTTTTCCCGCAGGGAGGGATCCTCCAGCGCGCCTTCGCGGGCAGGCAAAGCGCCTCCGTGGGTGCGGTGCACCAGGCCGTGGGCGTGCAGGACTTCCAGATCTTTCCGGATCGTGACCTGGGAAGTATCGAATTTCCGGGCCATGTCCGCGACCAGTACACGGCCATCGCGCTCCAGATCTTCGATAATGGCCCGCCGGCGTTCTTCGTTGAGCACGTTTGTTCCGAAACCAGGGCTTATGATTGCCCTTTCTTTTTATATCGTTTGCTTTCGGTTGTCTAGTCCAAAAGCAGTAGCTGGCGCTCCCGGCGGGCTGGAATTTCGAAGCTGGGTGTTTGCGCCGCCTGATAATCGATTCGCTGCGGACGCTGTAACTGCGCCGGCGCAACACAGCGCCCGAGAAGAGACCGGCAAAATCGATCAGGTTGAGGGACTAGCGGGGTCAGGCGGATTCTAAGGGTTGAAGGGCCTCTTCTATTTCACGAAAACTTCAGGACTTCCTTTTTCATCCGACGCAGTTTGTCCAGGGCCAACTTGGTTTCCTGCCGTTCAGCGAAACCATCGGGACTCTGGACCAGAACTTCGCGGCGGGCGAGGATAGCAGCTTCCGCGACCTCGATTCGCTTGAACAGAGCCTTGTGGTTAGTTTCATTTAAGGCGGCTTCGTATTCCAGTTGCCATTGGGGAATGGCCCGCCCGGAAATCGAAGAGGAGAACTCATGGGATGCCATCGGCCATCTCCTGACCCGTTACCGCGACGGGTCAATGCATTATGAGAGAGCGGCCTCGGAAATATTTAGTCGAGGACTGTGGGGCGGCAGAAGGAAGCTAGAAAAAGCAACGAAAGAATGGCACTGTACCTTGAGGGAAAGACTCCGTTAGACGCGAATGATCTTTCCCCCAAGGAGGCAACTGAATGAGTCGCGACATCAAGTATATCGGCATGGACGTGCACAAGGAAGCGACCGTGATCGCGGTGCTGAACGGCAGTGGCAAGCTGGTGATGGAGTCGATCGTGGAAACCAAACCCAGCAGCATTCTGCAGTTTATCCACGGTCTGCGGGGCGAGTTGCATGTGACCTGGGAAGAAGGGACCTGGGCGGCATGGCTCTATGATCTGCTGCAACCCCAGGCGACGCAAGTGGTGGTCTGCGATCCGCGGCACAATGCCTTCTTAAAGGAAGGCAACAAGAGCGACAAGATCGATGCGCGCAAGTTGGCCGACTTGTTGCGCACCGGGATGTTGCGCCCGGTCTATCACGGGGAACACGGGCTGCGGACGCTGCGCGAGCTGGGGCGTAGTTATCAGACCATCAGCCAAGATCTGAATCGAGTAATGAACCGGATCAAAGCTCTGTATCGCGGCTGGAGCATCCCTTGTGCCGGTACCCAGGTCTATGCTCCGCGTTATCGGGAAGAGTGGCTACAGAAGATCGAGCATGCGGGGGTGCGCCGGCGGGCCGAGCTGCTCTATCAACAGTTGGATGGATTGCAGGCGCTAAGACGAACCCTGCGCCCTGAGTTATTAACGGAGAGCCGGAAACATAAAGCGTCGAAACTGCTGCGCCAGATTCCTTGCATCGGTCCGATTCGGGCCGCCCGCTTGATTGCACTGATGCAAACGCCGCATCGCTTCCGCAGCAAACGACAACTCTGGACCTATAGTGGACTGGGTATTGAGACGCGCGACAGTGCGCAATACCGCTTTGTCCGCGGACAACTGCAACGTGCGAAGAAACCGCAACAGATTCGTGGTCTCAATCGGAATCACAACCATGAGATGAAAGAGATCTTCAAAGGAGCCGCGACCCGAGCCAGTTGTGGGGTGGGTCCGTTGCGCGAGTTCTATGTGGCATTGCTGGCCAAGGGAATGAAGCCCGAGATGGCGCGTCTGACGTTAGCGCGAAAGATCGCGGCCATTGCTTTGACACTCTGGAAGAAGGAGGAACGTTTCGACGCCGAACAACTGAAGCTACAAGCAGCTTGAGCGTCGCCCAGAACGCAGGTGATCTCCAAGGTTTTCATGCCTCGGTGGTGGCCCATCGGTTCTGCGATGCTCGGGTTCGAGGGAGAGTATCCATGCGCTCATTAGGCACTTCGTGTGCTGCTGCATGCAGCACCGAGTCTCCGGGTCAATCCTATGCCCCCTCGGATAACCCAAAAAAGCCATAGGCCTCGAGCCTCACATAGGATGATGGTTGGCACTTAAGCCAACGGTTGGCTTGCGCAGCTTCGCAACGAATGGTGTCGGGACCGTCGCATGAAACCACTCCAGGGAGACCAGCAACTGCGATCCGTATTCCTGTCGTACTCTGTGGCGCTCCAGGCGTTAAAACCAAAACCCTCTCCAAGAAGAAGGGGCCTGGATGCAAGCACCGATCGAGGTCTCACGGAGAGAGTGGAGAAGTGTTTTCGCTTGACATCCTCTCTCATAGGATGAGCGCCATCGTAAAAAAGGAAAGCGGGAGGCGTCTGCCCGCTAGCGTACACGTATTCGTACGATGCCGAATCCTGAGAGGGGACACGAGACGAAGCGGGACAGACTCCACGCCGTTGATTTTGCCTGGGCCGAACCACTAGAATGACGTGATTTCACGCGACCGGGCGGGGGGCAGATCCGACTGGGTAACGCAGATTCTTGGGGGACTATGGAACTACCGAACAGGAAGCCGCCGCTGGTTGGCGCATGGATAACCGTGGCCCTGCTGGTGATTGCCATCATGATGGCCGCAAGCCCGGCCGCCGGTCAGGGTAATACGGCCGGCGAAGATGTGTATAAGGCGAAGTGCGCCACCTGCCACGGGCAGGACGGTAGCGGCAACACGCCGGTAGGCAAAAGTTTGCAGGTAGCCGACCTGCGGTCCGCGGCGGTCCAGAGCAAATCGGACGCGGAACTCACTCAGTCTGTCACCGAGGGAAAAGGCAACATGCCGGGTTTTAAAGGCAACATCACCGACGACGAAATTCACGCGGTGGTGACATTTGTGCGCACCTTTGCCGCCAAGGGCGATTCCGCTCCCAAGAAAAAATAGGGCGGCTGGACTGCGCTGCGGCAGCCTGCACACCCTCACGCCAGAACTTCAGCGCGGGTCGAATACGTCGCATTCTCGTGCGCATTTCAAGAGGTCTTCCGTGTTTTGCGGAAGCGGATCGCTTCCGCTATATACTTTCACCTCACTCGCGACGGAGACCTCATGAGACGAATCCTTATCATGATCGCGATGGGCTTGTGCTTGACTGTCCCGTCCCCGGCGGGCGCACAGGATTCATCGAAGGTCATTGCGATGGAGAATCTGTGGAACCGGGCCGAGTTGAACAATGATGCGCCTGCGGTGCGGCTCCTGCTGGCGGATGATTTCGTCATGACCGTGGCCGAGGGCACGCTCTACAACAAATCTCAGATCGTGGCTTCCGTGGCCGACAAGTCCTACCGTCCCGAAGTTCTCCAATCCTCCAACATGGTGGTTCATTCCTACGGAAATACGGCGGTGGTGACCGGTGCCTACTATGAAAGGGGAGTGGACAAGGGCAAGCCCTGGGAACGCCGCGGCCGCTTTACCGATACCTGGATGAACCTGGATGGGCGCTGGCAATGCATAGCCAGCCACTTCAGCGTCAAGCCGAAGTGAGCCCATGTGGTCGCGGGCGACTCGCCCGCGAGGTCTGCTCCGTCTCTTAAAATAGATTCAGCATGCCCAAGGCCGCGCAATACTGGATCAACCGGCTCAATCTAATCCCTCATCCTGAGGGCGGGTACTATCGCGAGACTTATCGTTCGGAGCTCTCCATCCCCAGGGACGCATTGCCGCCGCAGTTCGCCGGGCCGCGGCTGGTTTCCACGGCAATCTACTTCCTGCTCGAGAACAACAATTTTTCCGCCTTCCACCGGCTGCGATCGGATGAGCTGTGGCACTTCTATGCCGGCACTCCAATCACCGTGCATGTGATCGAGCCGGACGGCAGTTACTGCGGGATTCAGTTGGGCGGAGATCCCGATGCCGGTGAGGTCTTGCAGGAAGTCGTAAAAGCGGGGCGGTGGTTTGCTTCCGAGGTTCGAGATGCCACGTCGTTCGCGCTGGCAGGTTGCACGGTGGCGCCGGGCTTCGATTTCGCTGACTTCGAACTGGGCAAGCGATCGGACCTGGTCAAGCTCTATCCGCAGCATCGAGCCCTGATCGAACGGCTGACCCGAACCTGACTGCTGTTTTATTCGGGCCAGATTCCCGCAGCAGTGCCGGACAGAATCTGCTGCCGCACCTCTTCCCTCAGGGGCAGCGCCATGAAGTCGTCCAGGTTCTTCTTGATGTCGGGAACGCCGGGGCCGGGCCAGTCGGTGCCGAACAGCGTCTTGCTCGCGATTTCCTCCAGCCGCGGAAAGTACTTCAGCAGGGTCTTGGGCGGGATGCCGCTGATGTCCAGATAGACGTTGGGATGGCGGCGCAGGAGAAAGAACGCAGTGTCCATCCAGAGCGGCCGGCCGCCGTGCGCCAGCAGTATTTTCAGCCTGGGAAAATCCACCGCAACGTCATCGATGTAAATAGGGTCGCCATATTTGTTGCGGGCCCCGTGAAAGATCGATGTTCCGGTATGAAACATGACCGGAACTCCGTTGGCCTCCGCCGCGCGATAGATGATTTCCAGCTCCTTCACGCCATGAAGATAGTCGTTGGGAAACAGCAGCTGGTGGGGAGGATGGATCTTGATCATGCGGATGTTCAGCCGCAGAATCTGCTCGACGTCCGCCATGATGTTCGGGGAGTGCCGGGGATGAAGGCCGCCACATGAAATCAGACGTCCCGGCTCGGCCCTGGTGTAGTCGGCCACCCATTGGTTGACTTCGGGACCGAAGCCGATCACCTCCGGCGCGACGTAATTGATCAGCACCGCCCGGCCGATGCCGCATGCATCCAGATAATTCAGGAAAGCTTTTGGCGAGTGACAGAATTCCGCGATCTGATCGAAATTCGGCCGTTTATGTTTTAACAGCGCCAGCGCCTCCGGCTTGAACATTTCAAGCGGCTGGATGTGGATGTGGCAGTCGGTAACCATGGGATGCGTCAGTGCAACAGGCTGAAGGCGAGGTAGAACCTTATCCAACACAGCTCGTGATTTGCAACTTAAAATTGCCGTCTGCTACATCTGGTGTGTTCTTTGCGTCCTTAGCGGCTTCTCTTTGCGGCCTTGGCGGTAAAGAGTTTGACTTTGCCTGAATCGTCCAGAAATCTTCACCGCAAAGGACGCAAAGAGAAGACGCAAAGGACGCAAAGCCAACCTACCAGCCCAGTGTCTAAAGGCGCGGACATTGCCACACTGGCTGGCTGCGGCTCAGTCGGTGGGGTTCCGCGGAAACTTCTGGTAGGGCAGTCGCACGCCGTCCACTTCAACCTGGTCGGCCCGCATCGCGGTGGGCGCCTCGAAACCCTTGGCGCCGGCGGCGGTGACGAAGTCATCCTGGTCAACCCCGTCGCCACTCACGCCCAATCCTCCCACCAGCACACCATTCTTATAGAGGGGCAGACTGCCGGGGAAAAACACGACTCCGTTCTGATTGGCGTTGGCGGCCTGTGAACCCTGAGTGCAGGGGTGTGCCAAGTCAAAAAGAAACAAGTTAAAGAAAGGACCAGGGCCGGATCCATCGATGCCCGGGGTGAAGAGCGGTTGAGCGCCGAATCCAATCGTCCGGTTCGTGACCGCCGTGCCCGCCGGAACTCCAGGCAGATCCGGGGTGCCCGCCGGATTGCTGAAGTAAATCACGTTGCGGGCTTTTGCCACTGCCACGTCGATGCTGAACACGGTCCCGTCGGGCATGCGGTGCAGAGCCAGCACCGTGCCATCGAGATCGGCCACGGCGATCGTCATCCGAGACCGCGAACCGGAAGGAAGACGTATGACGGCGCGCGTCAGCTCCGCGGTGGCAACCGCATGATTGATGACGGCCGCGACATCGCTTTGAGTCAGTCCCGACGCACCGCCTACCGGTCCCACCAGATCGCCTTCCGGCGGCAAGCTTCCCGCTAGCGGTCCCACGACGAATGTCCCCGTCGCGGATCCCGGCCCCACACCGCTGGGCGCAGTCGTCTGGTTCACGAAGGGCAAGGCGATGCCGCCGATAATCACCACCCCGGGCGGAGGAAGCTGCGCCACAGTCGGCAGGAAGCCCCCTTGCGAGGCGCCGGAGAACGCGGCAAATTCGGCGATCGCCGCCGATGAACTCACTACTCCAACCCCTCCCACAGCGGCGCCATTCTTGAACAGCGGCACGCCTCCTGGATTTACCGCTGCAGGATTGCTGTCATCGGCATCGGCTTTGCCCGTGATCACTCCTAAACCCGGACTCAGCCCGTCGATCGACCGCGCCGGATCTATGTTCTGTCCCGCCAGGAAGCTGGCATTCAGGGGGCAGCCCCGATTGGTGTTCTCGATCCCGTACAGGTCCGCGTTGGGCGCATTCGAAACTCCGGGAGGAAAGTGAATGCCGCTGATAAAGCGAACGGTTCGACTGGAGAGCGGCGCCTGATTGTTGCTGAATAGCGCGGCGGTGCGGGCCAGAGCTACGGCCAGTTCATTGCTGTCAACGGTGGCTCCGAAATTGCCGGTTGAGGTCAGGGGCGCGCCGGCGTTGCGGAAAACAGCCAGGACTTTCCCCGCCCGATCGGCCACGGCAATGACCAGCGGAGCATTTGCCGATTGCACCGCGTCCTGAACCACCTGCTGGACGTCAGCCGCGCTGAGCGGGGTAGGCGTCACGGATGGAGAGGAAGGCGCTATCGTGCCTCCCCCGCCGCATGACATCAGCAGACTGCCCGCCAGGATCAGGGAAGACACACAAACTAACACCATCCCGGATCGCAGCGGGTGACGCTCCATTCGGTTTCGATAAGCCAGGGGAATCTCTTTCCCGATCATCAAGTCTGCCGCTGGAAGGAATTTAATACGCAGCGGGCCCGAGAACGACAGGGCCGACACCTTAGTGTAACCACAGTGGTCACTCCCAGGGCTCCGTAACGTTGACTTTCCCCAGCGCTCTGGCACAATTCGCCTAAGCCCAAAAAATAGGCTGTTGCTTGGGGAAAGGGAATTATTGTGGACACCTTCAAACGCCTGATCGCCGGAGCTCTCTGCTTGTTGATGTCTTCACTGCCTGCCCTGGGCGCGCCGCCCGCGGCTGGACAACGCGCGGGTGAAATCAAAGCTCTGATTCCTGCCGCTACTAAAAACGAACAGACCACCAAGGCCAAGGACGAGCTCGATTGGAATGACCTGCTCAAGACGGCCGCGAGCGGACGGGTACGCGCCGGACTGGATGATGGTTCCATCCTCAGCGTGGGCTCTAACAGTGAATTGCGCGTGCTGCAGCATGATGCCGCGTCGCAGCAGACCTCGCTCGAAATGAACGCGGGCCGGCTGCGCAGCAAAGTCGTAAAAATCACGCAGCCCAACGGAAAATTCGAAGTGCACACGCCCAACGCCGTAATCGGCGTGATTGGCACCGATTTCTACGTCGAGTACGGAAATAACAAGACGACCGTAATCTGCTACACCGGAGTGGTCAGCGTCACGCCGCTGAACGGCGCGCAGGCCTTGAACAACACATCCAACGCCGCGAACGCCGGCAATGCCGTGACCCTGACGGCTGGCCAGATGGTTGAAATCACCAGCGAGGTGCCCCCGGGCGGCTACCAGTCGCAGCCGACGCCGCGCGATGTGCAGAATGCGAGCATGGGTTCCACCGATGTTCCGGACGTGCCCTTGCCGGGGGCGACCGCCGGAGTTACAAGTCCGTGGCATTGGGCACTGCTGATGGGTGCATTCGCCGGGGCCGCGGTTGGTCTTACCTTCGCAGTGGATCGGGGAACGACTACCGCGCCGGTGCGACCGCCGGGCTGTCCGGTGGGCGTGCCGCCGTCGCAATGCAACAAGTAAGCCGGGTGGAAACAACGTTGCGGGTGGCCAGCGTACACCCCGCCAGACCGGGATGACACCGCAAGCCAATCGGGGTTGGTCGGCGCGTCTGGGTAGAGTCTCGGCCCGCCAGGTGGATCTTGCGCTGGCCGTGCTGGTCACGCTGGCCGGGTTGGTCCTGTTTGCCTATTCCGGCATTGGCGGCAATCGTCGCGCCGGCTTCCTCTTTCTCCAGAATATCGAGCTTCGCACTCTGGACCTGCGATTTGCCCTGCGCGGCACGCGGCCGCACGACGATCGCGTAGTAATCGTCGGCATTGATGAAAAAACTCTTCAGAAGCTGGGATCTTTTCCTCTCCCGCGAAACTCATATGCCCAGCTGGTGCAAAGCCTCTCAAGTGCAGGCGCGCGCGTAATCGCCTTCGACGCCACCTTTCCCACTCCAGAGAGCAACTCGGCGCTGGCAGCCCTGCAGAAACTCCAGGCGGAAATCGCGCCCGGCGCCCCGCCATCCTTTCTGAAGAAAATCCGAGACCTGGAGGCGGCCAGCGACCAGGATGCCGTCTTCGCCGCAGCCCTCAAGCAGTCCGGCAACGTGGTCCTCGGACATCTTTTTCTGGACGAGCAGCGGGCCCGGCTGTCCGATCCCAAAAAGGCAGAAGAGTATTTCAACGTCGCATGGGCCAAGGCATTTCCGCAGGTGCTCAAGGTCAAATCCAAAGACGGACGCGACTTCGACCTGGGCAAATCATGGATCGAGAACGGGGGCACGGTCGCCGCCGGGGCCGAAGCCAACATCGCAAAACTCGCCGAAGCCGCATCGTCGTACGGATTCATTGATATCAATCCTGACCCCGACGGCACGCTTCGCCACGCCCTCCTCATCATGCGTTACCAGGACCAGGACTTCTTTCCCTCGCTCGCCCTGCAATCGGTACGGGAGTACGAAAAAATTCCCGACCAGGAAATCGCCGCCTACATCGCGGAGACCGGACTGGAGCGTATCCAGTTCGGAAAGCATCTGCTGCTGCCGTCGCGCGACGGCACCGCTCTCATCAACTACACCGGACCCTACCGGACGTACCAGCAATATTCCATGACGGATGTGATTGACGGCACCGTCCCGCCAAGCGCTCTCAAAGACAAGATTGTGCTGGTGGGCGCCACCGCCATGGCCATCGGCGACCTGCGTAATACGCCCTTCCAGAGCGGAACCGCCAGCTACATGGGAGTCGAGGTCCACGCAAATATCATCGACAACCTGCTGCACAGCGGCGAGCCGGGGCGCACGTTCCTCACTCGAGGAATTCGCGAAGACCTGATCGACGCCGCTTTTATCGTGCTGTTCGGCCTGGGATTCGGAGCCTGGTTCGCGCGCATCAAGCCGCTCTATTCCACCCTCTCCGTGGTGTGCGCCCTGGCCGTGTTCGGATGGTTCGTCTATTTCAGCTTCGCCTCCATGGGAAGGTGGCTCAGCTTTGTCATCCCCGCCGGCACTCTGGTGGCGAACTACGCGGTGATCACAAGCTTCCGCATGATCTTCGAGGAACGCGAAAAGCGGAAGATCCGCAAGACTTTCTCGCAGTATCTGTCACCCGGCGTAATTGCGCTGATCGAAAGAGATCCGCAGAAATACATTCGCCCCGGCGGCGAGACCAAGGAACTGACCGTCATGTTCAGCGATATTCGCGGCTTCACCAGCCTTTCCGAAGGCATGACCGCCGACGAACTGGTGCGCCTGCTGAACGAATACCTGGGTGAAATGACCGAGGTCATCTTCAAGAACCTGGGCACGCTCGACAAATACATCGGCGACGCCATCATGGCATTCTGGGGGTCGCCGTACCCGCAGAGCGATCACGCGCTGCGCGCCTGCCACTGCGCGCTTGAAATGATTCATGGCCTGGAGATGCTCAACTCAAAATGGGTAGGGGAAGGTCGCAAGGAGATCGCCATCGGAATCGGTCTCAATACCGGCCCGGTGAACGTCGGAAACATGGGATCGGCCAAGCGGCTGGCCTGGACCGTGATGGGGGACAACGTCAACCTGGCATCGCGCCTCGAAGGCATGACCAAGCAATATCGCTCCCACATCGTCATCAGCGAGGGAACCTACAGGCAAGTTGCCGACCATTTTGTCTGCCGCGAACTGGACCGAATCCGGGTGAAAGGCAAGCATCAACCGGTGGTAGTTTACGAATTGATGGATTTAGAAGCGGCCAGGCCGAAATACGAGGCGCTGATCACCCGCTTCGAGAACGCCATGAAGGCGTATCATGCGCAGAACTGGCGCGACGCCGCCGGCACTTTCGGGGAACTCCTCGCGTCCTTTCCTGAGGATGGACCGACCCAAATCTTCCTGCAGCGCGCTCTCGAATACATGGAGAATGCGCCAGAAGCGGATTGGGACGGCGTGTACGAGATGAAGAGCAAGTAGCGGAGATCACGAAGCGGTCTTCAACGCAAAGAGCGATCTCTAAAGACGGTGGACCGGGAAGGGCACGAGTTCACTGAAGTCGTGCCCTCCCCAATCCAGACCCCATGCCCAACGCGCCGTTCCGGCCTGCCGGCTTACTGCTCGAAGTTTCGCCAATGCCGCCCGTCGCGCTCCAGCAAATCTTCGGCTTCCTTCGGCCCCCACGTCCCGGATGCATAATTGGGGAAATTGCGCGGCGGCAGAGCTTTCCAAAGGTCCAGCATCGGACTGACCACGCTCCACCCGGCTTCGACCATATCCGCCCGCTGAAACAGCGTGGCGTCGCCCACCATGCAATCGTGCAGCAGGCGCTCGTAGCCCGTGCTGGGCTGCTTGCCGAAGTAGTCGGAATAGTGAAAATCCATGTCCACCGTTCCCAGGCGCATGATCGGCCCCGGCGTCTTGGCGGCGAAGCGCAACGCGATACCTTCCTCCGGTTGGATATGCAGGACCAGCTGGTTGGGCATGAGCTTTTCCACTTCGGTGTCGCGGAAAAGTACAAATGGCGCCCGCCGGAACTGGATGACGATGTAAGTGCTGCGCGAGGCCAGGCGTTTTCCTGTGCGCAGGTAAAAGGGAACGCCCGCCCAGCGCCAGTTGTCCACTTGCAGCTTCACCGCGACAAAAGTTTCGGTGCGCGAATCGGGCGGCACGCCAGGCTCGGAACGATACGCGGGAACGTGCTGGCCTGCGATTTGGCCTTCGCCATATTGTCCGCGCACCGTCCGGGTCAACACGTCCTCGGAACTCAGAGGCTGCACCGCGTGCAGAATCTTGGCCTGTTCGTCACGCACCGCATCCGCCTGGAAGGAAATCGGCGGCTCCATCGCGGTAAGGCTGATGAGCTGCATGATGTGATTGGGCACCATATCGCGCAGCGCGCCCGCGGTATCGTAATAGCCCCCGCGCTGTTCCACGCCGACGGTTTCGCCCACTGAAATCTGCACGTGATCAATGTAGCGGCGGTTCCAGATCGGTTCAAAAATTCCGTTGGCGAAGCGAAAGGCCAGAATATTCTGGACCGTCTCCTTGCCCAGGTAGTGGTCGATGCGGTAAATCTGTTTTTCATCCACTTCCTTGAGCAGTTGCTGGTTCAGCGCCCGGGCGGAATCCAGGTCGCGTCCAAACGGCTTTTCGATGATCACTCTGCGCCACTGATGGTTTTCTTCTTTCATCAGGCCAGTGGCGGACAGTTGCTGCACGATGGTGCCAAAGAAATCCGGGGCGGTGGCAAGATAATAGAAATAATTGCCGTGAGTGGCATGGTCTTTATCGACTTTCAGTAGAAGATCTTTTAGCTGCTGGTAGGTACCGGGGTCGGCAAACTCGCCGGTAATGTAGAACACGTGCCGCTCGAACCATTCCTGCAGGTCGGCATCGACCGGACCGTCCACAAATTCCTTCAGGTCCGCCACCAGCTTGGCGCGGAATTCATCGGTGGTCATCGGGTTCCGCGCAATGCCAATCATCGCGAATTCACGCGACAGCAGGTTGTATTTCGCCAGGTTATAAAGCGATGGAATCAACTTGCGCCGGGTAAGGTCGCCGGCCGCGCCGAAAATGACCATTACGCAGGGGTCGCCACACCTCCCCACTCGCTCTCCTTCGACTGCCGTTGCCGCCTGCGACATATTCGCAACTCCCTTGTCGGGCGAGTTTAGCAAGTCTGCGGGAGGTTTGGGTTTGCTGTGTCGGTACCAGTGACAAACCAAAGTCACTGGCCGCTGTTCTGTTGCATGCGAAGAATCGCTATGGTACGAAAGGACATAACTCTCCTTGGGATGGTGGCGACGGGTGCTGACAGGCCGATGCTGGCACGGGTTCCTGTGGTCCAGGTCGCCGTATGCTTTCACGCTGCGATTGCCCGTTTCTCTCTGCCTGCTTTCGTTGTTGTCTTTGGTCGCGCCGCGGGCGCAGGAATCCAGCTCGCAAGCCGCACCCGATCGCCAGATTCCGGAGCATCGTCCCGCAAACATCATGTCGCTGCAGGGAATCGTGCGGGACCAGCAGGGACGGGCGGTTCCCGGTGTGCACCTCGATTTGCGCAGCGTCTCCGGCGCTCACTACGAAACACTTACTAGTGCGGAAGGAATCTTCCGGCTCCGCGATGTCGAGCTCGGGATCTACAAACTCACACTGACCAGGCCGGGCTTCAACACCCTGGCGATTGAACGACTGGAGCTGAACCAGCGCGAGCTTTCAACTCTTCAGCTTCAGATGCAGGCGCTGACTGCGCTGGCTCCCGAAAACAAGGGACCGTCCGGTTTGCCGGGAACGCCGCGCACGCCGGCGGTGGCTGCTCCAACCACGCCTTATCCGGGGATGAATGGTCCAGCTCCGGAAGTCACCGCGGTTGAATCGGCAGCGGAACCAATCCCGCCAGAATCTGCTAACTTCTCTCCACAGCCCGACCGCTGGGACACCGCCATGCCGGAATGGCGCCGCTACGAACAGCAGCGCGACGCTCCTTACGTGAAGGGCCACTGGTACGATCCGTTCAATCGCAATCGGCTCAAGGGCGACTATCCCATCTTCGGGCAGCGCTGGTTTTTCGACTTTACCGGCACCAGCGAGACCGCCGCGGATGGCCGCCGCCTGCCGCTGCCCAGCGGGGTGGACACCGAGCGTCCCGACAGCGGCGACTTTTTCGGTCGCGGCGAACAGGCCCTGCTCACGCAAAACTTGCATTGGCTGCAAGATCTACCAGACCCATCAGCAATGGACCGCCGACGGTAAGTGGCTGATCTTCCGCGGGAATCGCGGGACCGGCCCGCAGGCGTTCGCGGTCAACGAAGAGACCGGCGACATCGTGCAGGTCACCGAGAGTGGCTACATGGGCATGCTGTGCAACGCCCACAAGTCGATGAAGCTATTCATCATGCGGAATCCGGGCGGGCGGCTTCGGGCGCGGCGGAGGAGCGAGGCTCCGCTACGGTCCGGCGCGAGACTGCCGCAATCGCACCTGGCACGCCCGGCCACGGCAACGCGGCCCGCGACGCCGGCCTGGCCGGCGAGGTGGCCGGGGCCGGCTAATGGCGGGCAGCAGATCATCGAGATCGACCTCGCCAGAGCTCTTCGCCGACAGCACGGCCGGGACGATGAAAGCCGCCGCCGAATTACGAACGCGTCTGCGGCACCGTTCCGACCGGCATCAACGCCGGCGGCAACATGGGCATCGATGCCAACGACGACTCTCGCCTACTTCAGCGTCACCGGCCCGGGCACGGCTCAGTTGTCCGAGGGCCAGACGCTGCAGCAGGCCAACGGCCAGCGCAACATGGGTGCAGGTCCGAGCGGGCTGCGCAGCATGAATCTCAAGACCGGCGAAGTGAAGATCGTCTGCAACGTCGGCTTCCAGATCGGACACGTCCAGACCAATCCCGTCGACCCCCGGCGAGATCATCTTCTGCTGGGAAACCGGCGGCAAGGCGCCGCAGCGGACCTGGTTTGTCAATGCCGACGGCACCGGCCTGCGGCCGCTCTATCCCGAGGCACCTTACGAATGGATCACCCACGAAGCCGCCATCAACAAGGACGAAGTGGCCATCGCGATCCTGGGTCATCGCCGGCCCGGCGTGATTCGACGATTGGGGAATCGCCGGAACCACCGAGCATCCCACCGGCGTGGGCATCGTCAACCTTCGAACTCGCGAGATGCGGATCGTCGGCCAGGTGCCCGTCGGAGACCACGGGCCGCTCGGACTGGCACGTCGCCGGCTCGCCCGATGGCCGCTGGGCCGTCTTCGATGATTTCCAGTATCGGCTCTGGCTCATCGATCGTCACACCGGCGAGACCGTCCTGCTGGCGGACCTCGGCCACAAAACGACGGCCAGCGATCACGTCCACCCGACGTTCAGCCTGGACAGCACGAAGATCGAGGTCCAGTGCGCCATGCTGGCGCCGGACAATCGCTCGCTGGACATCTGCGTGGTCCCGGTGCCCAAGAGCTGGCTGGATCGCACCTACAGTGAGAGACTGGTCCCTCTTGAGGGCGACTGCGGTATTGCAGGCCCTGCGGGTAGAACACGCACAGCATGAATCGGAATTCAGGAGCATAGAATGATGACTCTGACAACAGCGAAGGTACTGCGCAGACACGAGCCTCTTTGTTCTGCCGTGCATGGGTATGGAGCTCTGGATTGTGCAAGGGACAGACGAAAGTAGCTCGCGCGAGAGGCAGATGGAGTACCTTGGCCGGGGGTGGTGGCCGTCAACCAGGGCGAGGGCAAGGTCTTCGTGAGCTGGCGGCTGCTCGGCACCGACCCCGACGGCATCGCCTTCAACGTCTATCGCGCCACCGGCAGCGCCCAGCCGGTCAAGCTCAACACGCGCACCGATCACCAAGGCGACCTGCTACCAGGACACCGGCGTCGATCCGACCAAGGACAACGCGTACTTCGTTCGCGCCGGTCGTCAACGGCGTCGAAGGCGAGATGAGCAAGCCGTTCCTGAACAAGATCGCCGCCAATGCGCGCCGGTGCGGCAGTACTTCGAGATCCCGCTGAAGCTGCCGGAGCGAACCAGGCCGGCGACGGGTCGGTCGGCGACCTCGACGGCGACGGCGAGTACGAGATCGTCCTCAAGGGCTGCGCAGAGACCGATGGACACCGCGTCGACCGGAATCACCGGCAACACGGTCCTCCAGGGCTACAAGCTCGACGGCACGCTCCTGTGGACGATCCAGATGGGCAAGAACATCCGCGAGGGCGAGCACGACACGCCAGTTCATGGTCTACGACCTGGACGGCGACGGCATCGCCGAAATCGCCGTCCGCACCGCCGACGGCTCGGTCGACGGCACCGGCAAGGTGATCGGCGATCCCAACGCCGACTGGGTCGATCGCGACCAAGGTTCCCGCACCTTCGGCAAGATCATGAACGGGCCGGAGTACTTCTCGATCTTCAACGGCAGGACCGGCGCCGAGCTGGCGCCGAGCCGAGTACATCCCCGACCCGCGAGCCCCTGGACGGCTGGGGCGGCATCGGCGGCAACGGGGGCATGGAGACGACGCACGACAGGCAATCGCATGAACCGGTTCCTGGCCGTGCGTGGCCTATCTCGACGGCGTGCGTCCCAGCGTCATCATGTGCCGCGGCTACTACGGCCGCTCGGTGCTGGCGGCGTGGGACTGGCGGGACGGCAAGCTCACCTCTCGCTGGGTCTTCGATTCCGCCACGCACCCCAACAAGGGCCAGCCCTACGTCACCGCCAGCTGCGACCGTCGATCCGGCGGTCGGACTGAACAAGATCACCGACAACGCCGGCTCCTGGAACGGCGCGCAGCCGGGCGAATGGATGGTGTGGGATCGGGACGGCGTGAAAGAGCACCGGCAGGTCGTCGCGGTCACCGGCAACGTGCTCACCGTCGATGAGAACATGACGCCGGGCACGAACAAGGGCGCCCATGTCTACGGTTATTCGGGGATGGGCAATCACAACCTCGTCCGTCGCCGATGTTGACGCCGACGGCAAGGACGAAATCGTCTACGGCGCGATGGTCGTCGACGACAACGGCAAGGGACTGTTCACGACGGGCCTGCGCCATGGCGACTCGCTGCACGTCGGCGACCTCGATCCCGAATCGTCCGGGCCTGGAGGTCTTCGGCCCGCACGAGAACGAAGGCGGCGAGTACGACAAGTGGACCGCCGGCGCGGCGCTGTACGACGCCCGGACCGGCAAGATCCTCTGGGGCACCCCGGATGGGCAGGATGTCGGCGGCGGTGTGACCGGCGACGTCGACCCGCGCTACCCCGGCGAGGAGATGTGGGGAATTCCCGGCGGACTGCACTCGTGCAAGGGCGAGGTGATCTCCGCCCGGGGGCCGGCCGGTGGAGGCAATTCGAGTTTCGTCATCTGGTGGGACGGCGATCCGCTGCGCGAGGTGCTCGGCGGAAACCGCATCTCCAAGTGGGACTGGCAGAACGCCACATCGCGGAACCTGCTGACGGCGCAGGGATGCGCGGCAGCGGCCGGCCCGTCCTCAGCGGCGATCTGTTCGGCGACTGGAGAGAGGAACTCATCCTCCGCGGCCACCGACAGCTCCGCGCTGCGCATCTACACGACGACGATCCCGACCGAGCATCGCCTCTACACGTTGATGCACGATCCGCAGTACCGGCTCGTCGATCGCCTGGCAGAACGTGGCGTACAACCAGCCGCCGCATCCCAGCTTCTATCTCGGCGACGGCATGAAAGCGCCGCCGAAGCCGAACATCCGGCTGGTGGAGCCGAAGACAACGCCGTAGAACGTCCCTGGCGGCCGGACCTCGGCAGGATCGACCCTACAGAAAGGCAAGGAACATGAGAAAGACAACTCTGGCCGTGTTGGCTGCTGATGTGTTACGATCGGATCGACCTCCGGCTGCGCGGGTACGCCGGTGACCTCGGACATGCCTCACCTGGAAAAACGCGACGGGATGACCAAGCTCATCGTCGATGGCCGGCCCTTCATCTGCGTCGCCGGGGAAGTGGCCAATACCAGTTCCTCGGATCTCGAGGCCATGAAGACGGACCATGCTGCGCCTGGCCAAGGCCAATCTCAATACCATCCTGACCGTCGTCTCCTGGGACCTGGTCGAGCCCGAGGAAGGCAAGTTCGACTTCTCGATGATCGACTATCAGATCGAAGCCGCCCGCGCCAACAACGTGCGGCTGATCGTTCTCTGGATGGCCAGTTGGAAGAACGGCCTGTCGCACTTCCCGCCCGCGTGGGTCAAGGCCAACCAGGACCGCTTCCCGCGCGTGGTGAATGGCCGAGGGCCACACGCTGGAGATTCTCTCGACGCTCAGCCAGGCCAATCGCGATGCCGACGCCAGGGCCTTCGCCGCCGTCATGAAGCACATTCGCGAGGTCGATTCCAAGCATCACACCGTCATCGCGATGCAGGTGGAGAACGAAGTGGGCGTCATGGGCAGCACGCGCGACTTCTGCCCCGCGGCCAACGCCGCCTTCGCCGGGCCGGTCCCCACGGAGCTGACCGACTATCTCCAGACAGAACAAGGACAACCTGCTGCCGGAATTGAAGAAGATCTGGGACGCCGCCGGCAACAAGACCTCCGGCACATGGGAGGAAGTCTTCGGCAAGAACGTCCCGCGTCCGGCGAACGATCAGCCGGTGCCCAACAGCCCCGACCGTCCGCCGCGGGCCGCCGACGCCGAGCTGTTCAACCACACCGACGAGATCTTCATGGCGTGGAACTACGCCCGCTACATCGGCTACGTCGCCGAGCAGGGCAAGAAGGAATATCCGCTCCCGATGTACGTCAACGCATGGATCGTGCAGCCCAACGACCTCGGGACCGGGCGACTATCCCAGCGGCGGTCCCGAGCCGCTCGTGCATGACATCTGGCGCGCCGGCGGGCCGGCGATCGACATCCTGGCGCCGGACATCTACCTGCCACAGTATGCCGAGATCATTCAGACCTTCGCCCGCAACGGCAATCCCGCCTTCAACCCCGAAACCCGGCAGGATGACCAACGCGCTGGATCGCCTTCACCGAGCTCAACGTCCTGTGTTACTCGCCCTTCGGGATCGACAGCTTGAGCCCGGACAGCCCGTTTGCGCGGACCTATGGATTCCTCAACTCGGTCTCCGGGGCGATCGCCGATGCGCAAGGGCAGGAAGGACGCGATCAAGCTGATCAAACTCGAGCCGGGGCAGAATCCCGGAAAGGTCGAAATGGGCCGGTACGTCTTCGATTTCACGCCCGCCCCGGCGGACGCGGCGGTGGCGGCGGCGTGGCAGGCACAGCGCCGGCCGCGGCGGCAACCGGCCCCAGCCGCACGGCGCGGCGGACGTACCGGCGGCGCGCTCGCTGGCCTTCCTCGACACCCCCTTCGTGCTCATCATCAACACCGCGTCCCGATGAGTATTACTTCGCGACCAACGGCTCGTACCCGTTCCGCGTTTCCCCAACAACATCGGCGCAAACATCGCCGCCGCCGCCACCATCGATCGCGGCGCCTTCAAGAACGGCAAATGGGTACGTCAGCGCCGGCTCAACGGCGATGACATCATGGGGCGCGGTTACGACGTTTCCGCCGCCGCGGCCAACAACCAGGCGGGCACGCAGATTCCGCTGGGCCGTGCGCCGCCGCAATGCCGCGCCGCCGCGGCAGGTGAAACACGCCTCCGCCGACCGTGATGCGGGTGAGGTTCTATCACTATCGCTGATTGCCTCCTGGAAAGGGACTCCGCCGATAGTACAACGTCTCGGGAAAGGAACAGAGGTCATGACGAAGCACCTGCGAACACTGGGTTACGTTGCGGTTCTGATGGCATGTTTCTGGGCAAGCCAAGTGTATGCGGCTGACGTAGGAGGCCGCGTAGCTCCGGCCACCGCCCCGCCAAGCCGGTCGTGTTTCAGCCCCCCGCCTCGCCACTCGCGACCTATAACTTCAATCCCGCCTGGAAATTCGCCTTTGGCGACGCAAACGGAGCCGATCAACCGGCATTCGACGACTCGGCGTGGGCCAGCGTCAGCCTGCCGCATACGTGGAACGAGACCGGACTCCTATGGGCGCGTTCATCAGCCACAGCGGCGGCGACCGGGGCGGACAAAACGGGCATCGGCTGGTATCGCAAGCGCTTCGAGCTGCCCGCCGGCGCGGACGGCCAGAAGGTCTTCCTCCAATTCGACGGACTGAGACAGGCCGGGCGACTTCTTCCTCAACGGGCAATCCATCGGCAAGCATGAAAACGGCGTCACGGCCATCGGCATGGATACCACCAAGTTCGTCAAATTCGGCGGCCAGGACAATATCCTCGCCGTGAAGGTGGACGACGACCCGGGCT
>CAWDFW010000009.1:0-33139 GCA_963801595.1 Terriglobia bacterium
CGAACGAAAAGAGAAGGGCGCCGAAATCAACCAAACTCATCGTGTCATCCTGAGCGGAGCCGGCTTGTTCGTTTGCGAACAAGCCGGTGAAGTCGAAGGACCTCTGTTTCAACTCCAAAGCGTCAGTCCGAAGCGCACTGTGCGGTGGGTAGGGGTCCTTCGACTACGCGCCGCTTCGCATTAGCGAAGCAGCGCTCCGCTCAGGATGACAGCGAAGTCTTTCCCCACACTTCGTTAAGCCACGCCGACGGCCGCATTGATCTGTACTCTCACTTTCAGTCTTCACCCAGCTTGACGAAGCCATCGAGCCAGGCCTGGGCGTCGCCGTCTCCGCGTTCGGCGCGTTCTCTGACTTCGCCCGCGATTCCTCGCATCATGCTGTAGTACGTGTTCTGCGCCTCCCAAAGGCGGACCTGGAACGGCAGCGTGAGGACCAGAGCAATGGTTTCCTGCAATCGTGACAGCAAGCCCGGCTCCATGGGATTGGCGACGAAGCGGGTGAACAGCCGCTCGATGGTGCGGCGCAAGGCAAATTCCAGAGTCACCGCGTCGGGCGTCACGCCGGTGCGCCTGATCTCCTCCAGAATTTCACGGGATTTCTTAAGGTCCACGTCGTCCGCCGAAAACGCATCGAGCAGGTCAGAATTCAGCGTGAAGTCCACCGCCAGCCGGAAACGCCTGGGCAGCGGTACTCCCAGGTCGGTCACGAAGCGGATCAGGTGCGCATGTTCGTCGTGAAAATTGCGATACATGGCGCGGGCCTCGTTGGTCGCTTCTTCCAGGATGATGCCAAGTATTTTTCTCTGCTCATCGCGAAAGAGCAGGCGCAGGGTGTAGGTGCCGGAGCTGAAGTTCTTGTCGATCAACCGCACCAGTTCCGCCAGATCGCCGCTCAACAGCGCCTGGTCGAGCTCCTGGTCGAGAGTGCGGTAGGCCTCGCTGCCCTGGAATTTCCGCACTCCTCCAATCACACTGTGGTCGGCGAGATGCAGCACGCCAAAAGTGACCTGGTCCGACTCCCATGTTATTTCCGAGGTGACGCGTGGCCTGTCCCAGCACCGCCCGCAATTTTCCCTGCCGCGATGCCCGGTAGTCCATCTTTTCCACGTCGTAGCAGTAGATGCGCGTGTTCTGCCCGTACTCCTCGAACAACGAGCTGACGGCGTAGTGAGCGCCGACTTTTTCCAGGTCAACCATCGCGGGCTGAACGTAGCGCTCGTAGATAGACCGTCCATCGCCCTGCTCGGAAAGATTGCTGCGGGCCTTCGCCAGCAAGTCGAGAAATGGCGTGGACAAGTCCTCGGAAAACAATTGCCCAGCCAGTTGCAGGGCGCGGCCGGCATACTGAATGACCTGCACCGTTTCGATTCCAGAGAGATCGTCAAAGAACCATCCGCAGCTGGTGTACATCAGCATCAGATAGCGCTGCAACTCAAGCAGCTTCAACCCGGTCACGGTTTCTGCCGGTGAAAGCTCCCGTTTCGCCTGTGTGGTCATAAAGCGGATAATGTTCTCGCGCGACCGGTCGAGCACCACATCGACATAGGCATCGCGGGTTTGCCAGGGATCTTCGAAAAGTTTTTTGGCCTCAGCTTCATAGCCCGGGGCGGCGGTATCGCGCAGCCAGTCGAACGCCTGCCGCAAAGGCGCCCTCCACTGCTGGTTCCAGCCAGCATGACCGCCTGAATTGCAGCCGCAATCACTGCGCCAGCGTTCGATCCCATGAGCGCAGCTCCACGATGTGTTGCCGATGATCTTGGCTTCCTGGGTGGGCGGATGCTTTTCCAGATATTCCGCGTAGTTGGTCAGGCGCGCCACCTGGCTGGTTTCAATATTCTGCAGGGCGAACGCCAGGGCCATATCGCCATAGGCCCGGTGATGCCCGTAGGTTTCGCCGTCGGTGGCGATGTGAACCAGTTGGGGCCATGTTCTCGCATCGGAAAATGCGCCCAGAAGGCGGTCAGAGAACCGCTTGCCGTCGGCCAGGAGATCCTCGAAAGCGATGGCGCGGGAGATTGGGCCATCGTAGAAAAACACGCTGATGGCTCGTCCCGAAGGCAGGCGCACTGCGTAAGCCATCGAAGGATCGACTCTGCCGCCATCAACCTTGCGCCATGCCCTCCCACCCAGCGGCCGCACCCTTCCAGCTTGGTACGGAGAAAGAATCGTGAACTTGATACCCAACTCGGTGAGGACTTCCAGGGTTTGCAGATCGACCGCGGTTTCGGGCAGCCACATCCCCTCGGGATGACGGCCGAAGCGCTTTTCAAAATCGCGAACACCCCAAAGAATCTGAGTGTATTTGTCCTGGCGCGTGGCCAGGGGAAGGATCATGTGGTTATAGGCCTGGGCCACGGCCGAACCATGGCCGGAGAAGAGCCGCTGGCTTTCGCGGTCGGCCGTCAGGATCGCTTCATACACCGCCGGACTCTTCTCCTCCATCCATGAAAGCAGGGTGGGACCGAAGTTGAAGCTGATCTTGGAATAGTTGTTGACGATCTGAAGAATCCGGCCATCGCCATCCAGAATCCGCGAGGCGCTGTTCGGGGCATAACATTCCGCCGTGACCCGCTCGTTCCAGTCATGATAGGGATAAGCAGAATCCTGGTATTCCACTGCCTCCAGCCAGGCATTCTCCCGCGGTGGCTGGTAAAAATGGGCATGAATGCATACGTACCGTTCCATCAAATCTCCCGGATTTTCGCCTCAGTACACGCGCGACGGGGAGCGAGTAGGGCAATCTAGTGGATTTTCTCTCTATCTCTTCTCGTGTGTCACAACGAACAACCGCTGCGATTGCCCCTGCATCTCTGGGACTGTCACTACTGCCGGTCAACCTAGGTTATCAGCAAGACTCGCTATTTGATGCCGCGTATCCATTTCGAGTTCCGCACGACTGGCGCCATCTGTTTATACTGCATTCGGGCGCGCGGCAGGTGATCGAGAGATCCGCTTTGGCGGAGCCACATTTCAGCACTGCTAAAAAACCTGGGGATACCCGCGGCAACCCCAGCCCATTTGTACTATCAGACTTCGATCGAGGCGATTGAGTGAACCGCAGAGCTTCACTAGAACCGGCTTATGTCCCGTGTTCGACCTATCGTCTTCAGCTCAATCTGCGTTTTACCTTCACCCAGGCAGCCGCTGTAGTTTCGTATCTACACGATCTGGGAATCACGGACTGTTACACCTCCCCGTTTCTGATGGCCCATCCCGGCAGCATGCACGGCTACGACGTCACCGACCATACTCGATTCAATCCCGAAATTGGTTCGGAGGAACAGTTCACCGAATTCGCCGAGCGCCTGCGGCAGCGCGGCATGGGCTTGCTGGTGGACGTCGTGCCCAACCACATGTGCATCACGCACTCCTCGAACCTGTGGTGGTGGGATGTGCTGGAGAACGGCCCGAGTTCAGACTATTCCCGCCACTTCGATATTGACTGGAACCCTCCCAAACCCGAGCTGGCCAATAAAGTCCTGTTGCCCTTTCTGCCCGACCAGTTTGGCCTGGTCCTCGAAAGTCAATCCATTCGCGTCCTGTTTGACGGCGGCGGGTTTGTTCTCGATTCGCTGGGCATCCACTTTCCTCTGGCGCCGCGTTCGTGGTCCCCCTTGCTGGAGCGCATTCTGATCAAGGCGAAAGAAAAACTCGCGGACACGGACGGCTACGTCCAGGAGCTGGAGAGCATCCTCACCGCTATCTCCCATCTCCCGCTGCGTGAGGACACTGAACTGCTCAAAGTCCGGGAACGACAGCGCGAGAAAGAGGTCATCCGCCGCCGGATGGCCGCGCTGGTTGAGGACAGTGATGCGGTGCGCGCTTGCCTGAAGGAAGTATTGACCATCATCAATGGCAGCAAAGGGCACCCGCACAGCTTCGACGCCATGGAGAAAATCCTGGATGACCAGGCATATCGCTTGAGTTTTTGGCGCGTCGCTTCCGACGAAATCAACTATCGCCGATTTTTCGACATTAACGACCTGGCCGCAATCCGGGTGGAGAGCCCGGAAGTATTTGGCATCGTGCATCGCATCCCGTTCGACCTGATACAGAAATCGCTGGTGTCTGGAATCCGCATCGACCACCCCGACGGTTTGTTCGACCCGTTGCGCTATTTCGAGGACCTGCAGGCCCAGGCCCCGCTGCCCATGCAAACCTCCGCGGACAGCCCTGCCCACGGTGTCCGGCGGCGTCTTTACCTGGCCGCGGAAAAGATTCTGGTGGGCAACGAAGAACTGCGGCCGGGCTGGGCCATCGAGGGCACCACCGGCTACGGCTTTCTCAATCTGCTCAACGGACTGTTCGTGGACGCTTCCAAGGCCCATTTCTTCCAGCGGCTGTACCGCAAGTTTACCGGGTGGTCGCAGAGCTATCCTGACCTGATCTACGAAAGCAAGCGACTGGTCATGCAGGTTTCCATGTCCAGCGAGCTCAACGTGCTTTCCCGCCGCCTGGACCGCATTTCCGAGCAGCATCGCCGCTCCCGTGACTTCACTCTGGAGAGTTTGCGCGACGCCCTGCGGGAAGTGATTGCCTGTTTCCCCGTGTACCGCACCTATATTCGCAGCGACACCCAGCATCCTGACGAGCAGGACGAACGCTACATCCGCAATGCCATCAAGACCGCGAAGCGCCGCAATCCGGCGACCAGCGGGTCAGTTTTCGATTTCATCCAGGACTTGCTGCTGCTCAACGATCCGGACAGCATCAGCGACGCCGATCGCGCCGAGCGCCGCCTGTTCGTGATGCGCTTCCAGCAGCTCACCGGCCCGGTGATGGCCAAGGGCCTGGAGGACACGGCGTTCTATCGTTACTGCCCGCTGCTTTCGCTCAACGAAGTCGGCGGATCTCCCGATCGGTTCGGGGTGGCGCTGACTCACTTTCATGCGAAAAACCTGGCTCGCCGCCAGTCCTGGCGAAATGCCATGCTGGCCAGCTCCACCCACGACACCAAGCGCAGCGAGGACGTGCGGGCGCGAATCAATGTGCTTTCGGAAATTCCGGCGGAGTGGTATCGCGCCATCCGTACCTGGCAGCGGTTGAATGAGGAAAAGAAAATCCAGGTGGCCGGCGAGAACGTGCCCAGCGCCAACGAGGAATATTTCCTGTATCAGACTCTACTGGGCGCCTGGCCCCTGACCGCCATGGACGGCGCCGCGCGCGCGGACTTCGTTGTCAGGATTCATACCTACATGGAGAAAGCCCTGCGAGAGGCGAAAGTCAATACCAGCTGGATTAGCCCAAATACTGAGTACGAAGCTGCGGTTCACAGTTTTCTGGATGCCATTCTGGACGATTCGGCCAGCAGCCCTTTTCTCGATCAGTTTGGGCCCTTTCAGGCCAGAATCGCGAAGGCCGGAATTTTCAATTCGCTTTCGCAGACCCTGTTGAAGATCACGGCGCCGGGCCTGCCCGATCTCTACCAGGGAACGGAAGTGTGGAACTTCAGCCTGGCCGATCCGGACAATCGCCGCCCGGTTGACTACGACCGGCTGCAGGCTCTGCTGTCGCAACTTCACGCGCCGGGTCCAATGACCCTGCCGCACTTGTCGATCGGTTGCTGGCCAGCCCGGCGGACGGCAGCTTGAAGCTCTATGTGACCCGCTGTGCCCTGCGTTTTCGCCGTGAACATCGCGCGTTGTTTGCCCAGGGCAGCTACGTGCCGTTGCGAGCCGCTGGAGAAAAAAATAAACACCTGATCGCTTTCGCCCGCTCCTTTCGCGGCGCCACCGTCGTTGTGCTGGCCGGACGGTTTTTTACCCAACTTGGGGGTCATGCGCCAATGCCGCTGGGTGCAGAGACCTGGGGAAACACGGAGGTCATCCTGCGCAGGCAGCTTCCCGCCGGCGAGTATCGCGACGTGTTCACGGGAAAGACCGTTTCTTCGGTGAGGCGAGACGGAGACCTCGCGCTTTCGGTCGCCGGCGCATTTGCACACCTGCCGATTGCCATGCTGGTAAATGTTCAGAGCAAAGTCGAGGGACCCACGGATGTCAGATAGGTTCGCCGAAAAGAAATGGGGACTTCGGTTCGGCGCATCGGTTCGCAGCGGCGACAGCGTCGAATTCAGGGTCTGGGCGCCGAACCTGACGAACCTGGCGGTTCGCGTCATGGGCGAAAACGTAGGCGAACATCCGCGTACGATTCCTATGAAGCAGTCGTCCGACTCGGAATTTACGGCCACGATTTCGCAGGTCAGCGAAGGTGCGGACTATGTCTACGTGCTCGATGGCGAGCGCGAACGTCCTGACCCGGTTTCGCGCTGGCAGCCAGGCGGCGTGCACGGTCCTTCTCGCGTCGTTGATCCCACGTCGTTCCGCTGGTCCGACCAGGCTTGGTCTGGAATCCCTCTGCAAGATTTCATCATCTACGAACTCCACACCGGCACGTTTACCCAAGAAGGGACCTTTGAGGGCGTCATTCCGCGACTCCCCTATCTTCGCGATCTCGGCATCACCGCGATTGAAATCATGCCGGTCGCGGAGGTCCCGGGAAATCGAAATTGGGGATATGACGGCGCCAGCCTCTACGCGCCCCAGTCTTCCTACGGTGGTCCCACCGGCCTGAAGAAGCTTGTGGATGCCTGCCATCAGCACGGATTGGCGGTTGTGCTGGACGTGGTTTACAACCACCTCGGCCCCGAGGGAAATTATCTCCCCGAATTTGCTCCCTGTTTCACCGACACTCATCACACGCCCTGGGGAAAGGCCATCAACTTTGACGGGCCCGATGAGCGATGGTGTCCGCCGCTTCATCATCGATAATGCCCTGTACTGGCTCACCGAATATCACGTGGACGCGCTTCGCCTGGATGCCATCCATGGCATCTACGACTTCGGCGCTCGCCACATTCTCGACGAATTATCACAGGCATTCCAGGATCAGGCGCGGCGCCTCCAGCGCCAGGCCTGGTTGATTGCCGAGAGCGACCTCGATGATGTGCGCATTCTCGATCCCCGCGTCTGCGGGAGGGTACGCGCTCGACGCGCAGTGGCACGACGATTTTCACCACGCGCTCTATGCCCTGCTTACCGGCCAAAGGGAAGGCTTTCTCATGGATTTCGGCGCCGTCGCTGATCTGTCGAAGTCCATCGCGGACGGTTTTGTCTTCGACTGGAAATATTCGCGCTATCGCCGTCGCCATTACGGCAGCTCTTCGAAGGATCGGCCAGGCGAGCAGTTCGTGGGCTTCATTCAGAACCACGATCAGGTCGCCAATACCAGCCGGGGCAAACGGCTCTCGAGCTCTGGTTTCCGCCGGAGCAACAGAAGCTGGCGGCGGTGCTCACCTGAGCTCGCCTTTCCTGCCGCTGCTGTTCATGGGGGAGGAATACGGAGAGACCGCGCCTTTTCTCTACTTCACCAGCTTCGACGATCCCGGCCTGGCTGCGGCAGTGCGCGAAGGGCGGAAAAAAGAAATGGGGTCGCACTACTCGGAGAGCGAGTTCGCCGATCCGCAGGCTCCGGAGCACTTTCGAGCGTTGCAAACTGGATTGGTCGAAGACCGCGATTTCTCCGCACGCCGAGATTCTGCGTCTCTACCGCGATCTGATTTCCCTGCGAAAGCAGCATCCCAGCCTGGCGAATTGCCGCAAGGACCTCACCGAGATCCAGTTTGATGAGCAGGCAAAGTGGCTGGTGATGAAACGCTCGGATCCCTCAGGCAGCGGGGCCCTGCTGGCGTTCAATTTCTCCCCAGAGGCGCAGACCATTCCAGTTGCGGACTGCCGCCCACTCGTGGCGGCTGGCCTTGTGGACAGGCGATGCGATTTACGGAGGCAGTCGCGGTCCCAGTCCGGTTGTGCGCGCCTGCTCCACAGCGCTCGCCGACCTGTCACTGGCGGGATTTGAAGCTGCCATCTTTATCTGTTGATGCCGAGCGCAAACGTCGCCGTCGATAATCGCGGATGCCCGTTGTCTCATCTGGCTCACCCTGTCCAATGGAGTGTCAAAGGCCGCGCGCGATCCGCCATGGCATGTGATAAATTTGAAAAACGGGCCGAATAATCGCTGTTTTCCACTCCGACGGGTTCTGGATGTACCTCGCCTGTCTTTAACAAATGGCGCTACAATTCTAAAGCGGGAGGTCGGTACCGCGAATGACGGGCGAAGGCAACAGCACCATCAAGCCGGCCGTCTCCCGCCGCGTCGTCATCGAGAATGTCCAGCCGCAAGTCGATTGCGGACGGTTCCCCATCAAGCGCGTCGTGGGTGATCGGGTGAAAGTCACCGCCGACATCTTCGCTGACGGGCACGATATTTTGCACGCCGTTTTGCGCTACAAACCTGCCTCGCATCCGGACTGGCAAGAGATTTCCGATGGAACCACAGCCCAATGATCTCTGGCAGGGAGAGTTCAGCGTCACGACTCAGGGTCGGCATCTCTATGCCCTGCAAGCCTGGACCGACCGATTCCAGTCCTGGAGCCGCGATCTGGTAAAAAAGTTCGAAGCCGCGCAAGACATATCCGTGGACATCCTGGTTGGAGTCCAGCATGATCGAAGCAACCGCGGCCCGGGCCACGGGGAAGGACAAAATCGTGCTCGCCGCGGCAGCCGCCGAGCTACGCAGGTTGTCAGCGGCGGACATCCCCAGCGCGGTGGAAAAATCGTCGAGCCCGGAGCTGAAGGCCCTGATGGTCCGGCATGCGGACCGCAGCCGCGCCACCAGCTATGGCAGGGAGCTGGCGGTCATCGTCGATCGCGACCGGGCCCGCTTTAGCGCCTGGTATGAAATGTTCCCGCGTTCGTCGTCCCCTCAACCCGGGCGCCCCGGAACCTTGCAGGATTGCACTAAAAGGCTGGACTACGTCGCTGCAATGGGGTTCGACGTTCTTTATCTTCCCCCGATTCATCCCATCGGCCGCGTGAATCGCAAGGGAAAGAACAACGCTGAGAAAGCCCTGCCCGAAGATGTGGGCAGCCCCTGGGCCATCGGAGCCAGGGAAGGCGGTCACAAGGCCATCGATCCGCAATTAGGGACTCTCCAGGATTTCAAGCAGCTTCTGTCGCGAGCCAGGCAGCTGGGCCTGGAAGTAGCTCTCGACCTGGCCTACCAATGCGCGCCTGATCATCCCTACGTACAGGAACACCAGGAATGGTTTCGCATGCGTCCCGACGGCACCGTGCAGTACGCCGAGAATCCGCCGAAGAAGTATCAGGACATTTACCCCCTTGATTTTGAGACCGAAAAAAGCCCGGAGCTCTGGGAAGAATTAAAAAGCGTCGTACTCTACTGGATCGAGCAGGGCGTCCGCATTTTCCGCGTCGATAATCCACACACCAAGCCCTTCGATTTCTGGGAGTGGCTGATCACCGACATCAAGAGCCGCCATCCCGACGTCCTGTTCCTCGCGGAAGCCTTCACTCGGCCGAAGGTGATGTACCAGCTGGCCAAGCTGGGATTCACCCAGTCCTACACCTATTTCGCCTGGCGCAACGCCAGGCAGGAGCTGACGGAATACTTCACGGAACTCACGCAGACTGATGTCCGCGAGTATTTCCGCCCCAATCTGTGGCCCAATACTCCCGACATCCTGACTGAATTTCTGCAGCAGGGCGGACGCCCCGCGTTCATGATCCGTCTGGTTCTGGCCGCGACCCTGGGCGCTAATTATGGAATTTACGGTCCCGCCTTCGAGCTGGGCGAACACCTCCCGGTACGTGACGGAAGCGAAGAGTACCTCGACTCGGAGAAGTATCAGGTCCGCCACTGGAATTTGGACGACTCCGCAAGCCTGGCGGAATTGATTACCAGGGTGAACCAGATTCGCCGCGAAAATCCGGCCTTGCATGCGGACTTGAGCCTGCGCTTTCACTCTGTGGACAACCAACAGCTCATCTCTTACAGCAAGGTGAGCGACGACCTGCTGAACATTATCGTCGCTGTCGTCAACCTGGATCCCTATCGCACGCAGGCCGGCATGATCGATCTGCCGCTGGACGCTGTTCCACCTCGACGCACGCCAGCCTTATCAGATGCACGATCTGCTGACCGACACGAAATATGTATGGCGCGGTTCGCGCAATTACGTGGAACTCAATCCCCAGCGCCTGCCCGCCCACATTTTTTGCATCAGGCGGCGTGTGCGCACGGAAAACGGCGTGGACTATTTTGTATAACCAGCAGTGAAGTGCGGGAGAGAAACGCTTTGCCCATGTCTCAGGACCAGCTCTGGTACAAGGACGCCATCATCTACCAGGTTCACGTGCGCACATTTTTCGATACCAACGCGGACGGCATTGGCGATTTCCGCGGCCTGGCGCAAAAGCTCGACTACCTCCAGGAATTGGGCGTCAATGCCATCTGGCTGATGCCGTTCTTCCCCTCGCCGCTGCGCGATGACGGCTACGACATCGCGGAGTACACTTCGGTCCACTCCAGCTACGGCAATCTGGAAGATTTCAAGACTTTTCTCCAGGCTGCCCACGAGCGCGGCATACGCGTCATCGTCGAACTGGTGCTCAACCACACTTCCGACCAGCACCCCTGGTTTCAGGAGTCGCGCAAGTCGCGGGACAATCCCAAGCGCGATTGGTACGTATGGAGCGACACCGACACCAAGTATCAGGGCGTTCGCATCATTTTCGTGGACACGGAACTCTCGAACTGGGCTTGGGACCCGGTTTCCAAAGAATATTACTGGCACCGCTTCTTCAGTCATCAGCCCGACCTCAACTATGACAATCCGGCCGTCCGCGAGGAAATGTGGAACGTGATGAAGTTCTGGGTGGAGACTGGGAGTGGACGGCTTCCGCTTGGATGCGGTCCCCTACCTGGTCGAGCGCGAAGGCACTTCTTGCGAGAACCTGCCTGAAACCCATGCTGTCCTGAAAGAATTACGCGCTAAACTTGACCACCACTATCCCGGCAAGATGCTGCTGGCCGAGGCCAACCAGTGGCCGGCAGATTTGCGCGCCTACTTCGGCGAGGGCGACGAGTTTCACATGGCGTTTCATTTCCCGCTTATGCCCAGAATGTTCATGGGCCTGAAGCTGGAAGACCGCAAGCCCATCACGGAGATTCTCAAGCAGACCCCGCAGATTCCGGGGTCCTGCCAGTGGTGCCTGTTCTTGCGCAACCACGACGAACTGACCCTGGAAATGGTCACCGACATTGAGCGCGACTATATGTACGACCAGTATGCCCGCGACAAGCACATGCGCATCAACGTGGGTATCCGCCGCCGGCTCGCGCCTCTGCTGGACAATGATCGCCGCCGCATTGAGTTGATGAATGGACTGCTGCTGTCGCTGCCCGGCACTCCCATCATCTATTACGGCGACGAGATCGGCATGGGCGACAATATTTATCTGGGCGACCGTAATGGAGTCCGCACTCCCATGCAATGGGAAGGCGGCTGGAATGGCGGGTTCTCTTCCGCTGATCCCGAAAGCCTTTACTCGCCGCTCATGCTCAATCCGGTCTATGGCTTTCAGGCGGTCAACGTCCAGTCCCAGAAGCGTTTTGACCACTCGCTTCTCTCCTGGATGAAACGTATCATCAAGGTGCGCAAATCCACGCCCGTGTTTGGCCGGGGCTCGATCGAGTTTCTCTATCCCGCAAACCACCGGATTCTGGCCTACGTGCGACAATTGGAAAAAGAGTCCATCCTGGTAGTGAACAATGTTTCCAGCACCGCCCAGGCGGTGGAACTCGATCTGCGCCAGTTCAAGGGAAACATCCTGATCGAGATGTTTGGCCGAAATATTTTTCCCCGGGTCGGGGAGTTGCCTTATCTCCTGACCCTGGGCCCATACCAGTTTTATTGGTTCCGTCTGCGCAGGATCTGAGCCCGAGATCCTCAGGCAGGAATTTTAACGGAGGCGCGAGTTGGCCGAGGAAAGCATTCTTACGGATGAGTTTCTTCGCCAGTTGATCGATGTCGGCGAGGCCGACATTCTTGTAGGTGTGCCCACTTACAATAATGCTGCCACCGTCGGTCAGGTGGTGCAAACCATCCGTGCCGGCCTCCTCAAGTATTTTCCCCGGGAACGCGCGGTAATTGTGAACGCCGACGGCGGCTCGCGAGACCAGACCCCCAATCTGGTCCGCGGAGCTTCGATCAATGACCTGCAGCACTCCACCGACCTGAACGCTCTCCGCACCTTGCACAGCATCAGCGCGGAATATGCCGGAGGTCCGGCGACCGGCACCGCACTACGCACGATTCTGGCCTCGGCCGAACTGCTGCGCGTCTCCGCCTGCGCCGTAGTCTCACCCGAAACCACCACCATCGAACCGGAATGGATCGAGCGTCTGCTGCGACCCGTGTACCAGGGAAATGTTGATTTTGTGACCCCGCTCTACCGCCGTCATAAGTTTGACGGGTTGCTGATGAGCAACCTGGTTTATCCCATGACCCGTGCCTTCTATGGCAAGCGCGTGCGGGAGCCTTACGCCTCGGAGTTCAGCTTCTCCGGTCCGCTGGCCAGTCATTTTCTCACCCAGGAAATCTGGGTCCACGAAGTCGGACAGACCGGCACCGAAATCGCATTGACGATTTCCGCTATTACCGGGGGCTTCCGGCTGGCGCAATCCTTTCTCGGCGTCAAACCCCGTCTGGATACCCGCTCCGCCGACCTGGTGGACGCCATGCGCCAAACCGTCGGCGCTCTCTTCTGGTCGCTCGAAACCAACTTTCCGCTCTGGAGCGGGAAAAGTGATTCACAACCTGTCCCCACTCTGGACGGAGAACAGGAAGTGACTTTGGAGCCGCTGCGCGTAAATCGCAAGCGGCTCCTGGCCATGTTCCGCTCCGGAGTGGCTGAACTGGAACCCGTGCTCAAGTCGATTCTTTCCCCGCCCACGCTGGCCGAGTTGCAAAGGATCGCCGCTCTCCCGGAAGAAGATGATTTTTGTTATGGAGACGAGCTCTGGGCCCGCACCATCTACGAATTCGCCGCTTCGTATCACAAGGCTGTCATCAGCCGGGACCACATCGTCCAGGCGCTGGCCCCGCTTTACCGCGGGCGGGCATTTACCTTTCTGGTCGAAAACCGGGACGCTTCCGGAGAGCAGGTAGAGCAGAACATTGAGAACTTTTGCCTGACCTGCGAACGTCTGAAACCGTCGCTGTTGGACTTGTGGAACGGAAAAAAGTGAGGTCACCATGCGCGAAATGATTGTTCATGAATTGACTCAGGCCACGCAGGAATTGGTCCGCGAATTCGCCCGCTTCTTGCCTCGCCTGATGGTGATGCTGATCGTGGTGCTCGTAGGCTGGGTCATCGCATACCTGGTGAAGGCGATCCTGCGCAGCTTTTTGCGTCTCATCAAGTTTGACAAACTGTCCGAGGGCGCCGGGGCTACCCAGTTGCTCAACAAGGCCGCGCTACCGTCTTCCACGGAACTGGTCAGCCGCTTCGCTTTCTGGACCGCCTGGCTCGGCTTCATTCTGGTGGGTGTGAGCGCGCTGGGCATCCTGGGCATGCAGGAATACGTGACCCGCTTCTTCGTTTTCCTGCCCCGATTGCTGGTCTCTCTGATTTTCCTGTTCATCGGCCTGCTGGCCGCTAGCTTTTTCTCCCGCGCGGCCCTGCTCTGGGCCGTCAACACCGACATGCCCTCGCCCCGCTTGCTCAGCGCCGCGGCCCGCGTCCTGATTACAGTCTTCACCGCGTCCGCCGTCTTCGAGGAACTCGGTCTCGCGGACTCCACCATGCTCTTTGCCTTCGCCATCGTGCTGGGAGCGGTCATGCTGGGTCTGGCCATCGCTTTTGGCCTCGGCGGCCAGGACCTGGCCCGAAGATTTCTGGAGGCACGCTTCGCCCCGGAAAAAAAGGAAGGAAAAGAACGCGAGGACGAACTTTCCCCGCTCTAGGATGCCAGGAGAAATTGTGAGCGGAGCGCTTTGATTGCGGAAAGAACGCACGCGGTCTGGGAACGGTCGATCTGCGCTTTAGCGCCTGAGGTTCACTTTGTTCGTGATCGCCCAGTTCGGCCGCTGCTGGTTTTAGCACTCTTAAGCTACCGGGTACACGACGACTCCAGCACAGGCAACTCGTCATGCCCGCCAACTCATCTCCGGAAAAATCTTTCCTCGCCGCCCTCCAGACTCAGCTTCCCGCTGCCCTGCCGCAATTTCTGCTGCAGCAACGCTGGTTTGGGGGCAAAGCACGCCCGATTCAATCCGTCGAAATCCCGGACATCGTACCGCTCACCATCGTAAATGCTTATCTGATTCTTGCGCGGGTCAACTACGCCGAGCGGCCCCGCGGAAACCTACGCCATCCCCCTTCTCCGGCATCTCGAGTGAAGGCCAGGCTTCATCGCTGAGGATCCATCCGGCAGACTCCTCCGAAGAAATCGTCCTCAAGGACGCCCTCACCGACCAGCAATTTCTCACTCATTTACTCGACGCCATCTGCCAACCGTGCGTCGTGGCCCGGAATCAGAGGGCAGATTCGCGCCATCTCCACCTCCGCGCTGGAATCCCTCTGGCGGCCCGCTCAGGGACCGCTCACTCCCGTCGCTCATGAACGCGGAGCAAAGCAACAGCTCGGTGGTCTATGACAAACGTCTGGTGCTGAAAATGTTCCGCCGCGTCGAACCAGGACTGAACCCCGATCTGGAGATCGGTGTCTTCCTGATGGAGAAATCGTCGTTTCGAAATGTGCCCCCGCTCGCCGGATACATCGAATACCTGGATGAAAAGGGAGCCACAAGCTCGCTGGGCATGCTCCAGGGCTACGTCGCAAATCAAGGCGATGCCTGGCAGTTCACTCTGCGAGCTCTGGCGGAATACTACGGAGCAGTTCCGCAGTCCGGTGGTCTCGTCGCCGGCGAAATCCCTCATGCGCCGCTCGTTGGTCTGTGCAGTCAGCCGGTTCCGGATGAGGCTAGGCGGCGAATCGGTACCTATCTCGACTCGGCCGCGCTCCTGGGTCGCAGGACCGCCGAGCTTCACCTGGCTCTGTCGTCCACGGCCGACGACCCCGATTTCGCGCCCCAGCCATCCTCCGAAGCCGATCATCAGATGTTTGCAGAGTCAGCAGCACAACTCCTGACCACCAATTTCGACCTGCTTCGTCGTCTCCAGGGTGGAATGCCTGACCAAACCCGGCAGGAGGCAGAACAAATTCTCCAGCTTGAGGAAATTGCCCGGCGCCGCTTCGAGTTGCTCACCCAACTGAAGGGCTCTGCCATGCTCACCCGCATCCATGGCGACTATCATCTCGGCCAGGTCCTCTTCACCGGCAGCGACTTTGTCATCATCGATTTCGAGGGCGAGCCCGCGCGCTCGCTCGCGGAACGCCGCAAGAAGCGTTCGCCGCTCCAGGATGTTGCTGGCATGCTGCGCTCGTTCCACTACGCCGCATACGCGCCCTTGTTGCAGGAGGGAAATGCCGAAAGGTCGTCGCATGAGGCACTGAGACACTGGGCCCAGTACTGGCAAAAGTGGGTGTCGGCAACTTTTCTGAGAACCTATCTGGAAGTCTCCGGGGACGCAATCTTCATTCCCAGCGGGAAGGGAAGAGCTGGCCCTGTTGCTGGACGTGCATCTTCTGGACAAAGCCGTCTATGAGCTCGGATATGAACTCAACAACCGGCCGTCCTGGGTAAGAATTCCGTTGGATGGTATTTCGCAACTACTGCAGGATTCCGACTGAGAGCACTTGGCAGGTAGTGTCCTGTGCCGGAAATTCGTAGAATCAATATGTCATCCCGACCGGAGCGAGCGAGGAGCGCAGTGGAGGGACCTGCTGTTTCAGCCAACTCGACCTGCGCCCTTACATTTTGATATTCCGAATCCATTTCTGGGACAGCAAATTAGCAACTTAGCCAATTGCCAATTGCCAAGGGCCAATTGCTAATTCCCGCCGCTCTTCGCCTTCCCAAACGCCTTTTGGATAAGCGTATAGCGTGCGGCGCCCATGATCCCGCAATCGTCGTTCAGCACGACTTTCACCGGCATGTCCTCAAGCAAGCCCCGCATGCGTCCCTTGCTCAGGAATGCTTCCATGAAGGCGGGATCCTGCATCTTGCTCAGGTTTCTCGCGGCAATGATGCCGCAAATGAAAATTCCTCCTGTGGACATGAAGGTCAACGCGCAATCCCCGGTCTTGGCCCCGTAGAGGCTCACAAAAATAGAAAAAGTCTGCTCACAAATCGGAGCTTTCTTTTCCTGCGCAATCTGCGATATGAGGGCCGGCGCATCGTGCGTCTTGTCCATCTGTTCTTTCAGCCACGCCGGCTCCTCGGCTTTCTTGCTGTCGCGAAGAAAGTCATAAATGGTTTTGATTCCCGGGCCGGAGAGAACGCGCTCGCTGCTCACGTGGCCATACTTCTTCAAAATATAGCGGAACAGTTCGACTTCCAGTTCGTTCCTGGGCGCAAAATCGGTGTGCCCACCTTCGCAGGCAAATGGATGATGCCGGAAACCGTCCCAATAGAGGCCGGCCACACCCAGCCCGGTCCGCGCCGAGATCACTGCGCGATTTCCTTCCGCGTCCTCCGACGCCTGCCCTCAGGGTCACCAGGTCCTTTGACTCCAGGGCATCAACCCCGTATGCATACGCTTCCAGATCGTTGATCAGCCCCACCGAAGCCAGCTTGAGTTGCGCCGCCAGTTCGCGCGAATCGATGGTCCAGGGAAGATTCGATATTTTGCTGCGCCCGCCGCGCACCGGGCCGGCCACGCCAAAACACGCGCTGTGCACCGGAATCCCTTCCGTCTTAACAAACTCAGCGACCACCTCGGTCAGGCCGCTGCGCTCCTGGCTGGGGTACGTCTTTTCGACCACACATTTCAGTTTGGTGCCTTCGGTTTCGAAGGCAGCCAGCCGGGTGCGGGTTCCGCCAATGTCGCCTGCAAGAATCATGGTTCGATTTTCCTCCACTGCCGGCCGTCGCGGCCCAGCAATTCGTCGGAATCCGCCGGGCCCCATGTGCCCGAGGGATAGTTAGGAAATCTGCGCGGAGGCAGGGCCTGCCATACGTCCAGAATCGGGTCCACGATGCTCCAGCCCGCCTCCACCATGTCGGCGCGCTGAAAAAGAGTTGCGTCTCCGATCATGCACTCATAGATGAGGACCTCATAGCCGGTGTACGCATCCGCCCCAAAATATTTGGTGTACTCAAAACTCATGTCCACCGATCCCACCCGCAACACCGGGCCGGGGACCTTGGCCCCGAAGCTCAGCGATATTCCTTCCACCGGCTGTATCTGCATCACCAGCTGGTTGGTGTGCTTGTGGACCGGGGCGTTGCGAAAAATCTCGAAGGGCGTGCGCTTGAACTGGATCGTGATTTCCGTGTGACGCTGCGCCAGCCGTTTTCCCGTGCGGACATAAAACGGAACGCCCGCCCATCGCCAGTTGTCGATGTTCAGTTTCAAGGCCAGAAAGGTCTCGGTCTTCGATTCCGGGGCCACCCCGGGCTCGGCGCGGTAAGCGGCCACTCTTTCTCCCCCGACTATTCCTTCTCCGTATTGCCCGCGCACGCTGGAATGCAGCACATCCTCCGAATCCAGGGGCTGCACTGCGCGCAGGATCTTCGCCTGCTCGTTGCGGACCGCATCGGCTTGAAACGACACCGGCGGCTCCATCGCCGTCAGGCTCAGCAGTTGCATGATGTGGTTGGGGACCATGTCGCGCAGCGTGCCTGCCGTGTCAAAGTATCCGCCGCGCAGTTCGACTCCGACGGTTTCCGCGTTCGTGATCTGCACATGGTCGATGTAGCGGCGGTTCCAGATGGGCTCGAAGATGGCGTTGTCGAAGCGAAACACCATGATGTTCTGCACCGTCTCTTTGCCCAGGTAATGATCGATGCGGTAAATCTGGTTTTCCGCCAGCACCGCCTTAACGTCGCGGTTCAAGGCCTTGGCCGAGTCGAGATCGTGCCCGAAAGGCTTTTCGATCACCACCCGCCGCCAGCATCCGTCCTTTTGGTCGGAAAGCCCGGCCTTGCCCAGTTGCTGAACAATCGGAGCGAAGAACTTGGGCGCCGTAGCCAGGTAGAACAGGTAATTGGCTTGCGTGCCGTGTTCCTTGTCCACCCCGGCAAGTTGTGTGGCCAGGGTCGAGTACGTGGCCGGATCGGCGAATTCTCCGCGTTGATAGTAGAGCCGCTCGGTGAACCATTCCCAGGCCTCCGTGCCGCGGTCCTCGGGATGCAGAAAACCGGTTACCTGGTCGCGAAACTGGTCGCGGCTTAAAGCATCAAAGGCCACGCCCACCACCGCAAAATTCCTGGGCAGCAGCTTGGCTTTTACCAGGTTGAACAGGGCCGGTACCAGCTTGCGCTTGGTCAGGTCGCCCGACGCTCCAAAAAGCACCATCACGCACGGACCAGCAGCCTTGCCAATCTGTTCGTGCTCCTCTGGCCTGATTCACCGTTGCTGCCGTCGCCATTTGCCTCGGTTCCTGATCCTCTGAGTGGATGTCTCTCGAAGGCATTGTAGGACAGTGCGAGCGGATATTCATAATTCACGTGCAGTCAGCCGCACGGTTTTCGAAAATTCGTCCTCTCGGTGTGACACTCAATAGCGGAAAGGCACCTGCCGGTGACAGAATCGACAGAATCGTGTCTCAGCGGAAAAATCTGCATGGCTCCCGGCTCAGTCGCTGTTCCGACGAACGAACAGTCAGACCAAGCTTCACTATCGATTCGCGCTTCGTCCGGTATAATCCAGAATCCGCTTGGGTATTTGCGAAGTAAAAGGGGTGGAATGAGAGTTCGGCCCGGTGTGGAGCTGGCGGGCCTCAGCGATGTCGGCTGCCAGCGAGAAAATAACGAAGACCGCTATTCCTATTGGGAACCGGCCAGCGATTCGGAGTTTCCCACGAAGGGCCGGCTGGCCATTGTGGCCGATGGCATGGGCGGATACGAAGGCGGGCAGGAAGCCAGCCGCATTGCGGTCGAAGTGATTGAACAGGTCTATGCCAGCGCGGTCCAGGGTGACCCGCGCGCCTGGCTCCTGCTGGGTTTTCAGACCGCGCACCAGAGCATCCAGGAATACGCCGCCAAGTATCCCGACCTCCATGGCATGGGAACCACCTGCACCGCCATGGCCCTGCTCGACCATCAGCTTTATTTTGCGCACGTAGGGGACAGCCGGTTGTATCTGCTGCGCGGAACTTCCATCTCACGTCTTACCCGCGATCACTCCTATGTCAGCCGATTGGTTCAGAACGGCGTGCTCCGCGCCGAGGAGGCCGAATCTCATCCCCAGCGCCACATCCTCACCGCCGCCCTGGGAGCGGGGAATAGCGTCACGCCTGATTCTCCGCCGCAACCGGTCGCTCTCGAATCAGGGGACGCGCTGGTGCTCTGCACCGACGGTTTGTGGAGTCTGCTCAGCGAAGCCGAGATTCAAAGCGCGGTCGCCGGGAAAACTGCAGCTGAAATCTGCGATGCCCTGGTGGACACCGCAAAGAAGCGCGGCGGCCCGGACAACATCACCGTCCAGGTCCTGCGCATAACTAGCCGAAGCGGTATGGAGGCCGGGCGGCCCGCCTGTCCCGCCGGGCGGGACGCCCGGCTTCCATAACAAATAAACCCCACCAACCCGATAGGGTTTTATGCCATCATAGAGCGGTATGAAAATCTCCCAGAAGGGCCTCTACGCCCTGCAGGCCATGATGATGCTGGCCCGCCATTACAACCAGGGTGCCATCCGCATTCGCGATATCGCCTACGAAGAGGTGCTTCCGGAAAAATTTCTGGAACTCATTCTCCTCGAATTGAAGAACGCCCGCATTGTCGAGAGTGTGCGCGGCGCCAAGGGCGGGTACCAGCTGCGTCGTCCTCCTTCCGAAATTCGTCTCAGCGAGATCATTCGCCTGATTGACGGCCCTCTGGCGCCTTTCGGCGATGCCGAGCAGCTCCGTAGTCTGATTGATAGCGACCTCGAGCACCGCGCTCTCTACAAGGTCTTCATGGAGGTCCGCAACGCCGCGGCCAAGATTCTGGAGCACACCACCCTGGCCGATATCGTCGACCCGAAGTTCGTCAAAGCCGGCAAACGCCTGGGCCAGCACAAGAATAAGAGCGAGGATGCGAGAGTGCTGCCCATGGTGCTTTCGGCAAACCCTCGCGGGAGCCGGGAAGACTGAGAGGTAGTTTCCTCTTGTTTTGATACCTGAGGCTTGCCTTACCAGGTTCCTGTATGCTATACACTACTTAACTGATAGAGATACTAGAGATATAGATTTGGAACATATTGAGCGACGGCAGTATCCGCATAAGGAATGAACCAGGCTTTGCTGATAACTTCCAAAAACCGCATCTTTCCGGCCCCGCCACCGCCACACTTGTGGGTGCCTCGACCCTCCCCGGGTTGTTGTTGTCGCCCTACCTAGCTGTCCAACGATTCATCCCACTATTTCTGGAGCAGAGCATGAGATCCCGGATTTCCTGGCCCGGTTGTTTTGTATTTCGCGTGGTGCCGCACCGGGCCACAAGCGCGAAAAGAATGACGGGAGACTCAAATAACGAACGGAGAAAGCGATGAAACCGATCTTGTGGTTCAGTGCACTCTTTGTGGTGGTGGGCAGCGCCATGGCGCAGACGGATGCAAGTCGCGCTGCTGCGGCACCGAAATCCCCTCCCAAAAAGGCGGTAAGTCCAGCACGCGTTACCAGCCATGAAGTGCAGGAGCTGCGCGACGCCCTGGCAGCGCAGCAGAAGCAGTCAGAGGAGCAGCGCCAACAGCTCGAGCAGCTGAAGTCCCAGCTGCAGCAACTCCTCGACGCGACGCAACAGGCCAGCGCCACCGCGCAAAAAGTGCAGGGCAGCGCTGAGCAGGCGCAGGCCACGGCCGCGCAAGCCCAGCAGTCGGCCGCCGAGGCCCAACGCCAGGCCGATCAGGTTTCCAGCAGCGTTACCGAGGCAAAAACCGCACTTGCGCTGGTGGACAAGCAGTCAAAGGATGAAAATAGTAAGCTCGGCGCTTTGCAGGAAGCCCTGGGACGCTTCCGCTTCACCGGCGATATTCGCGTCCGGGGCGAAGACTTTTTCCAGGACTGCTCCTCTTGCGTCACCCGCAATCGCGCCCGTATTCGGCTGCGCTTCGGCCTCGAAGGCAAGCTGAACGACGACTTTACCGGTGGTTTCCTGCTTACTTCGGGATCGCTGGGCGACTCCAACAGCACCAACGAAACCCTGACCAATTTCTTTACCCGCAAGATCATTGGCATCGACCGTGCCTATGTTACCTATCATCCCGTCGCCCACGACTGGATCAGCCTCACCGGCGGCAAATTTGGCTTTACCTGGCAACGCACTCCGCTGACCTTCGACTCGGACTTGAACCCTGAGGGCTTCACCGAAAAATTTTCCTTCGATCTCAAAAGTCCTGTGATCAAGAACTTTACCGTCCAGGGCATGCAGTTGCTTTACAACGAAGCCTCCAAGGGCGCCGACTCGTTCGCCGTGGGCGGCCAGATCTCGAGCAATCTGAGCTTTGGCTTCATGAACATCATCGCGTCGTTCAGTCTTCTCGACTGGCGATTCCCCGACGCCATCCTCAACGCCTCTTCCTTCGCCGTCCAGTCGCCCGGCGAAGGGCCAGGATGCGCTGCCGGTTCCGGTTTTCCCACCACGGCGCCCTGCGTTTACGGCCCCCAGGGCTTTACCAACGCGACCTTCACGGATGGCGCCGGCAAACTTCACTTCCTCTCCGGGTTCCTCTATGCCGACTTTATTCTGAACAACCAGATCAAGACCGGCTGGAGTCGTTTCCCCATCAACCTGCTGCTGGAATACGAAAACAATTTGAACGCAGCCGACCACCCGCTGGACTCGCAGGGAAATGTACTGACTGGTCTGGGCAAGCAATCGCACGCCTACCAGGTGGATTTCAGTCTGGGGCAGCTGAAGAATAGAAATGACATACTGATTGGGTACGCCTGGTACCGTCAGGAGCAGGATTCCGCCATTTCGTCCTTCCTCGAAAGCGAAAACCGGGCGCCTTCGAACCTTCTGCAAAACCGTATCTCGGCTCTCTGGAAGCTGCGATCGAATACTGTGGCCAGTTACAACTTGTGGATTGGCCGTACTCTGAACAGCAGCCTGCAGAATGCAATTCTTGTGCCCGGAGTTACCCCGGAAGAGCAGGAGCCTTACCTCAAGCGCATGCAGTTTGATTTGATCTACTCTTTCTGACCCGCTGCGGGTGCCGGCGAAAGTCGGCGCCCATTTCTCATTGCCTCCGCCAGCCTCGTCGTCAGCTGGTTCAACCCATTTCTTGACATTCATCAGCCCAAGGTTCCGGGCGTGCAATGGCAGCGCGGCGCGGTGGGCACGGCGCGCTTCACCGGACCGCGCCTGGGCGATCTCCTCCAGCGGGCGCGAGTAAAAGCCAACGGCAAGCATGTAATGTTTCGCGGTCTCGATGAAGTCCCAGGTAAGGTGCCGCCCTTCATCCGCAGCATCCCGATTGAGAAAGCAATGGATGCGGACACGCTGATCGCTACCCACATGAACGGATCTCCGCTGGCCCGCCATCACGGATTTCCCGCACGAGCCCTGGTTCCTGGATGGATCGGAGCAGCGTCTTGCAAGTGGCTGACGGAAATCAAGGTTCTGGACCAGGAATTTGATGGCAACTTCATGAAGCCGGGATACCGCATGCCCAATCACCCGATTTCTCCCGGAGGCGAAGTGAATGCGGCCGATACCCATCCCATCACTTCTCTGGGTATTAAGTCCATCATCGCTCAGCCCGCCGACGCCTCGTCCGTGAAATCTCGCGCGTTGAGGATTCACGGGGCAGCCTGGGCGGGTGAAGCTGCCGTCACGCGCGTGGAAATTTCAACTGACGGGGGAACAACGTGGCGCTCCGCGCGCCTCGGCGCACAGCAGGCCCGCTATGCCTGGCGCCTCTGGGACTATGTTTGGACAGCTCCAAAGGCGGGCGAATACACGATCATGTCCCGCGCTACCGATGATCAGGGACGCGCGCAACCGCAAACCGCCGCCTGGAATCCCAGCGGATATCTCTATAACGCCATCGATCAGGTGAGGATTCATGTGCTCGTCTAGGCGGTTCAAGCCGTGCGCCTGGGCGGCCGCAATTCTTTGTCTGGCCGGTTCATCGCTGTTGGCCCAGTCCCCCGAGCTGCCACCCGGCCCGGTTCAGGCTAAGGTTCGCACTGCCTGCACGGAGTGCCACGATTCGCACATCATTCTGCAGCAGCGTTTGAGCAAGCAAGCCTGGTCCAGGGAAGTGGACAAGATGATCAAGTGGGGAGCGCTCGTGGACGCCAATGACCGCAACGCCTTCATTGATTATTTAAGTATCAACTTTCCTCCGGACAAGGCGACCGAGCCAAGCCAGAGGGCCGGATTAGGCAGGAAGAAATAGATTTTTCCAGGTGGATGCGACCGCAAGATCCGCTCGTTGCCGTCTGCTAGACTCCAGAGATTCTCTGCTCAGGGCAAGACACGCTGGGGAAAAAGAGGAGCGATTGGACGTTCTAGTCGTTGGAGGCGCAGGATACATCGGTAGTCACGCCGCACTGGCGCTCAAGCGCCGCGGCTATGAAGCCATCATTTACGACAACCTGGGCGCCGGCCACGCCGAACTCGCCCAGGGCTTCGAGTTGATCGTGGGCAATATTTCGGACACGGCCAAGCTGGCCCCGGTCCTGGGCCGCGTCGATGCCGTCATGCACTTCGCCGCTCACGCCTACGTGGGCGAGTCGGTGGTCAATCCCCGAAAATATTTTCAGAACAATGTGCTCGACGGGATTACCCTGCTGAACGCGGTGCTCGACTCCAAAGTCCGCAAATTTATCTTCTCCTCCAGTTGCGCCGTGTACGGTGTCCCGTCAAAGGTCCCTATGACCGAGGACCTGCCGCGCGTCCCCGTGAATCCCTATGGCGTCACAAAATTAATTTTTGAGCAGGCCCTGGAGGCCTATGGCCCGGCCTACGGCCTGGGCTACATGAATCTTCGCTACTTCAACGCCGCCGGGGCGGATGAATCCGGGACCATCGGCGAAATGCACAGTCCTGAAACTCATCTCATCCCCTCCGCTTTCGAAGCCATCCGTGGTCAGCGTCCAGCGCTCGAGATTTTCGGCGACAAATATCCAACTCCCGACGGCACCTGTGTGCGGGATTACATCCACGTGAGCGATCTGGCGGAAGCGCACGTGTTGGCGCTGGAATACCTCGCTGGCGGGACCTCGCAGGCGGTCAATCTGGGGACGGGCCGCGGCCATTCCGTTCGCGAGATTCTCACCGCCATCAAGCGCGTGACCGGACGTGAGGTGCCCAGTCGCATGGCGCCGCCCCGTGCCGGAGATCCGCCGGAGTTGGTCGCCGATCCCGCCCGCGCCGAAAAAATGCTGAACTGGAAGGCCAGGCGTTCGCTCGACGAAATTGTGGCCACAGCCTGGAAATGGGACGAACAGCGGACCGCGAAAAACTGAGCTGGGCTCGATCGCTATAGGAAAGAGCAAAGCGCTACCGACCCAGCGTCCAGGAGGCAAAAGGGACGCTACGATAGCGCTGCCTGTAATTGGCCCGAACTGAAAGAAAGTCTAGGCCGAACAGTGCACCAATCCTAGTGCATCCTGAGATACCTCAGGAGGGGGGATTTTCGTGTCCAGCACTCGATGGTGCCCCATTCATTTCGCGCCTTTTGCGAAATGAGTGGGGTCTTTCCACTCCGCAATCACCCCACCGCCCGAATTCGCAATTGCTTGGCCGCTTTCGCCAACGCAATCTCTAGACCCTGCAAATGCCGCTCTCCGGTCAGATAACTGATCACCATCATGCGCAGCACGCTCTGTCCCCGGACTCTGGTTTCCGAGATCCAGCGGCTCCCGTCCCGCGTAACCTCTTCCACAATTGCGTCATGCTCGGTGGACAGCTGCCGTGATCCGTCCGACTTGAGCTGGAAAGTCACGATCGGAAGCGTGGGCGCCACCGCCAGCTCGAAATCGTCCGATGTCGCGACCCAGTCGGCAAAGCTCTTCGCAAGCCGGAGCTGGCGATCGATCAGTTCTTCATACGCCTGCCTGCCGTGCACCCGCAGGGTCAGCCAGAGTTTCAGGGAGTTCATGCGCCGTGTCCACTGCGTGCTGATCCGCGAATTGTCGGGCAAGTGCGCACCTGCAGCCTTCGGCATATAAGGCGCGGCCACGGAAAACGCGCGCTCCAGAATCTCAGGATGGCTGGTGAGGATCACGCCTGCGGCGAAGGGCATGGCCAGCCACTTGTGGGGATCGATGGTAAGCGAATCGGCGCGCTCAATGCCTCGCACCAGGCCGCGATGCTGGTTGGAAAAGATCGCCACGCCCCCGTACGCGCCGTCCACGTGCAACCATAACTCTTGCGCACGGCACACTTCCGATATGGCAGTCAGATCATCCACCGTCCCGGAATTCGTGGTCCCGGCGGTGGCCACTACACAGAAGGGCTTTCGACCCGCAGTGCGATCCCGCGCTATCGCTCGCTCCAGTTCTTTCGGATCGAGTTGCGCAGTCTGGTTCACCGCAATCCGCCGCAGCGCCTTGCGTCCGATTCCCAACAGTCCCGCCGATTTGTCCAGCGAGTGGTGCGACTCCGCCGACGCGTAGCAGACCGGCTGGCCGCCAATCGCAGCCACGCCTTCCTCCACCGCGCCTGGAAACCTGGCCGCCAGTGCCAGAGCCAGCCCGCTGAAATTGGCTTCGTTGCCTCCGCTGGTGAAAGTCCCATTGAACTCTCCGGCCCAGCCCACGCGCTCGCCGATCCAGCGCACGGTCTCGATCTCGATCTTCGACGCCAGCTGTGAACGCGCCAGGGTCGCCAGTTGCGGATTGAGTCCGGCCACCAATGTTTCACCGAGCACGCCCATATAAGTGGGCGTGGGGTTCATCAGACCGAAATAATTGGCGCTGGGCACGTGAAAGCCTTGCTCCACCATCTCGCGAAAAAGCTCGTCCAGCACTTTTTCCGCATCTTCGCCCATCTCTGGGATCGCATGGTGAAGCGGTCCATAGCTGCGCTGTTCCAGCGGAAGCTGTACCGGATGATCGGGCAGGGAAGAGAAGAAGGAGTCAATCTGGTCAATCAGGCGGTAGCCCAGTCGCCGCCGGGTTTCGGAGTCGAAGTCGAAGCGCATAGCCATTCGATTTTAGACGGAAGTCATGGACAAAGAGAGTAGCGCCCGCCGCCACAGCCGCCGGCGCTACGAAAGGCTGAAACGAAAGGATTGTGTCCCAGTACGCTTCACGCTCCGAATCCCTCAGCGGCGCGCGCCCTCGCCTTCGCGGCCTCCTCCTCGCGGTTCTTCGGTGGTGCGGTTGTCTCGAGCGAGCGCAGAAGGCGATTCGAGATACCGGCAATCTCATCGATCGCGGCCAGAAAGGCGTCCTCGTTGGCCTTCGACGGCTTGTTAAAACCTGTGATCTTTCTCACGAACTGAAGCGAAGCCGCGCGGACCTCATCGTCGGTCACCGGCGGATCGAAATTGAAGAGAGTCTTTATGTTCCTGCACATCGTTTGACCTCAAGATATCCTAACTCCCCCAACTGGAGGCCGAAAGGGTGGTGTGGGAAATGAAGAATCGCGGCTCACTCTCATCGCTGACGGTGACCCATTCATTTCGCGCTTTCTGCGAAATGAGTAGTCAGGCGGTCAATCACTTCTCTGATGGCAGTATCTGAATCGTATGCAGCCAGGTTTCTACCGGCGCGGGCCAGTTTGTGATCGGCAATGCGGTGCGGCGAAGGCCGTAGCCGTGCCCACCCTGGGCGTACAGATGCATTTCGGCAGGCACCTTGGCATTCTTCAGGGCCTGGTAATAGACCGTAGAATTTTCGACATGCACCGGATCATCCTCCGCCTGCACGAGAATGGAAGGCGGCGTCTTTTCTGTAACGTGAATGTCGGGATTGGGAGCAAAGTTCTGTTCAGACAGGGCGAGATAGCCAGGATAGATGATCACTGCAAAATCGGGACGGCAGCTCAGTTGGTCGGCGGCATCCACCGCATCGTAGATTCTCTGATCGAAGTGCGTGCTGAGCGCTGCGGCCAGGTGTCCGCCCGCGGAGAACCCGAGCACGCCCAAGCGGGTCGGATCAATATGCCACTCCGCCGCATGGGCGCGAACCATGCCGAGCGCGCGTTGTGCGTCCTGCAGCGCAGCCGGCGATTTGGGATACGGCCCCGAATCCGGCACCCGGTATTTCAGCAGCACGCAGGTGACGTTGATGGAATTGAGCCAGTCGCACACCTCCGTGCCTTCGAGATCAATGGCGAGAATGCGGTATCCGCCTCCGGGAAAAACTACCACCGCCGGGCCCGTGCTGGTCGCCTTTGCCGGGTAGAGCGTGAGCGTCGGTGTCGAAACGTTGCCGACACGATACACAAGGCGGCCGGCCACCACGTGGTCTTTGGCCGTGGTGGTATTCATCTCGGAGGCAGGATTGGGCTGAGCGCCGTGCGCGCCGTGCGGCCACAGCTCCAGAGTGAGATGGCCCGGCGCCGGTGGCCATGCTTGTTGCTGGGACAGCAGTGAGACGGAAAAACCAACCACCGCGGCGACCATCAGCAGACAATGGCGCATCCAGCCTCCTAATCTATTTGACCCCCTTCTCCGGGTCCCAGGAGCCTTGCAGCTTCCGAATATAAATGATCTGTCCAATGTGGTACGCGTTGTGCGTGCCGATATGCGCGATGATGGAATACCACGACTCCAGCTTCTTGTCATCCGCCGCTTCGACGGCCTTTTCCCAGTCCGTCAGCACCTGGTCGAGTTGCTGAACCGTGGCCGCCCACTTCTTGCTATCGAAGTTGTTGAATGTTTCGTTATTGTCGCCGCTGAATTTCACCGGAGCCTCGCCCCTGAATTTTGCCAGTTCCTCCTGGTTCCAGAACACCAGGTGATTGGTCAGCTGGCCGATGGAGTGATTTCCCTTGCCGTCCTGCCAGGTGGCCTGCTCCGCGGTAAGTCCCTCGACCGCCGTATTCGCAGGCACAAACCACTCCTTCTGGTTGTGGGTGGTTCGCAGCTGTTCCAGCAGGATGCTCTTGAGCGTCGGCGCCTTCTTCGGCTCTTGCGCCAAGGCGCAAAATGAAAGAGTCAGAACTAGACAGACAAAGAGTAGTTTCATGTCTGATGATCCTCTCGCCGGTTAGACGTTTCCGCTCCCGGTTCGGCTAGCAGTGTACTCACATATTCCGAGAGCGCGGTGCCCCATTCATTTCGCAAGGCGGAAAGAAGGGGCACCGCGTTTACCGCTCCGTGTCCTCGGTGTCCTCTGTGGTTAAGGTTTTCTCTGGCCGGAGCAGCGGAAACAGAATCACATCCCGGATGGTATGCGAGTCGGTCAGCAGCATGGCCAGTCGGTCCACCCCGACGCCCACTCCACCGGCGGGCGGCATGCCATACGACAGGGCGCGAATGTAGTCCTCGTCCATCTGATGGGCCTCTTCATCCCCGCGCTCTCGCTCCTGCAACTGCTGTTCGAAGCGGCGGCGCTGGTCTTCGGGATCGTTCAATTCGCTGAAGCCGTTGGCAATTTCCATCTTGCCGGCGAAGATTTCCCAACGCTCGGTCCAGTCGGGCTCGTCCGCCTTCTGCTTGGACAGCGGCGAAACTGCGGTAGGGAACTCATAAATAATTGTCGGCTGAATCAGGTGTTCCTCTGCCGCAGCGTCGAACAATGCTGCGATGGTTTTTCCCGCCGGTTCTTTGGGATCGTATGCAACATGCGCGTGCGCCGAGTTGAAGCGCTTCACCAGATTCTCCACCCCTTCGGAGGACGCGAAATCGGACATCTGCGGCTTCGCGCCCACCGCCTCGGGCCAGTGCTGAATAATGGCCTCACGCATGGTCAACCGCCGCCAGTTCGACCCCGCCCAGTCGATCTCATCCTCGCCCCACTTGACCTTGGTGCCGCCGGTTACGTCCTTCGCGGCCTGTTCGATCAGTTGCTGGGTCAGGTCCATCACGCCGCGATAGTCGGTGTAAGCCTGGTAGAACTCGAGCATGGTGAACTCAGGGTTCCACCTCCAGCCCAGGCCCTCGTTGCGGAAGTTGCGATTGATCTCGTACACCCGGTCAAACCCGCCCACGGTCAGCCGCTTCAGATACAACTCCGGCGCGATGCGCAGAAACAGGTCCATGTCCAGCGTGTTGTGATGCGTGACAAACGGCCGCGCCACCGCCCCGCCGGCGATCGGCTGCATCATCGGCGTTTCCACTTCGACGAATCCCTGACCGTCCATGAAGCGCCGCAGCGATTGCACCAGCTTGCTGCGCTTGATAAACACCTCGCGCACTTCCGGATTCATCACTAGATCGACATAGCGCTGGCGGTAGCGCAGTTCAACGTCTGTCAGTCCATGCCACTTCTCGGGCAGCGGCAGCAGGTCTTTCGAGAGAAACGTGATTTCTTCCACGTGCACGGAGAGTTCTCCGGTGCGCGTGCGAAACAGATAGCCGCTGACGCCGATGTGATCGCCCAGGTCGAGCAGTTTGTACAACTCGAATCCCTTCTCCCCGACTGCATCTTTCTTGACGTAGATCTGCAGCCGCTGCCCATCCTGCTGCAGGTGCGCGAACCCAGCCTTCCCCATCAGCCGGATGGCCATGATGCGCCCTGCGACTCTTACGTTGACTCGCGGAGTCTCCAGCTGCTCGGCCGTCTTCTCCGTGTACTCCGCCAGAATCTGCGGAATCGTATGGGTGAACTCGTATTTGCGGGGATAGACCTGCTGTCCCAGAGCTTCAATCTGTTTCAGCTTCTCGCGCCGCAGTTCGTAAATTTTCTCGTCGAGTGCCAATGGGTTCCTTGTTTGCTGACCTCATTATCGCGAATGGTGAAAAGCGATTATAAACAAGCGGAAGATAAGACGGCGTTTGGATCGTCCGCAAAAGCCGCGAAGCGGCGCAAGGATACAGCCCACGGCGCAAGCCGTGGGTAGACGTGGACCGCGAGTAAGCCCCGAAGGGGCGAAAGAAGTGTTGTAAAACGGCCTCTTTGCTTCCGAAGGGATCCGGCGTGCAAAACGCGATCGTCTGCACACCTACACTTTCAGCAGTTCCAGATAAATCGCCATTCCGACCACGGCATCGACGCCCATGACATCCAGACGGTCCACCTCTTCCTGTGTCCGGATGCCTCCAGCCACGATCAGGCGCTTGCCGGTCAGGCTGCGCAGTTCCGAAACCACATCCAGCGGCATGCCCAGCAGCAGCCCCTCCGTATCGATGTGGGTATAGAGAAAGCCGCTGCACCAGGGCTCGAGCGCACGCATCATTTGGGCAGCGGAGATGTCAGTGATCTGCCGCCATCCCCGGACCGCGACCTTGCCGCCTTTGGAATCCACCGCAAAAATCAGCTTGTCTGCGCCCACGTCGTCGGCGAGCTCTTGGCAAAGGCCGTCTGAATGCTTCCATCCTTAATGAGAGACGATCCGACAATCACTCGCAAGGCGCCGTCGGCCAGCATTTCTCGAGCTCGCTCCACGGTCCGAATTCCGCCCCCGACCTGGCAGGGAATCCGCTCGCAGATTAGGAGATCAGTTTCCGGTTCTCGCCCTGACGCATCGCGGCGTCCAGATCGATCAGTTGCACGATCGGATACGGACGAAACCGCTCAATCCATTCGTCGAAATTGTCGAATTCGAGCGCCTTCTTTACACCCTGCACCAGTTGCACAATCTTGCCGCCCATCAGGTCGATCGAGGGAATCAGCATGGCAGCCTCACAGGAATGGCGTTTTCCAGCAAATGACGCTTGAGTTCACGCACATCGTGAATGCCATAGTGGAAAATGCTCGCTGCGAGCGCCGCATCGGCCGCACCCTCACGAAAGACGTTGCAAAAATGTTGCGCCGAACCCGCCCCGCCCGACGCAATCACCGGGATCGAAACTGTCGTCGCGACCGCCGCGGTCAGCACGCAATCAAACCCCGCACGCGTTCCGTCGCGGTCCATCGAGGTCAGCATGATCTCCCCCGCGCCCCGATTCTCGACTTCTTTTGCCCACGCAATCGCGTTCCGTCCGGTCCGCTTGCGCCCGCCCGAGACGTATACTTCGGCCGATTCTGGTGCGCCTTTCCCCCGCCGAGCGTCTATCGCCAGCACCACCGCCTGCGATCCAAATCGCTGAGCGATTTCGGCGATCAACTCCGGCCGCGCCACGGCCGCCGAGTTCAACGTGATCTTGTCCGCACCAGCGTCGAAAATCGCCGAAGCATCCGCCAGCGACTGCACCCCCCCACCCACCGCGATGGGTATGAACAACTCCCGCGCCGCCCGATGCACTGCATTGAGCAGGATGGGACGCTGCTCGTGCGTGGCCGTAATGTCGAGCAGCACAATCTCATCCGCGCCCGCCTTTGCATGACGCACCGCAAGCTCCGCGGGATCGCCGGCGTCGATGAGATCCTCAAATTGCACGCCCTTTACGACGCGCCCATGCGATACGTCAAGGCAGGCAATAATACGCTTCGTCAGCATGCCGCCTCACAAAAATTCTTGAGGATCTGCAAACCTGCGTCGCCCGACTTCTCCGGATGGAACTGCACGCCGAAAACATTGTCGCGCTCCACCGCCGCTGCGAACGGCTCGCCGTAATTCGTAGTCGCAATCACGCCATCCACGACCGGTGCCCGATACGAATGTGTGAAATAAACGAAGGCCTCGTGCGGAACCCCGGCGAACAGCCGAGTCTTACCGCGGGGCGACAAGTCGTTCCACCCGACGTGAGGAGACTTCACGCCATCCGGAAAGTGCTCGCAAACGGCATCAAACAGCCCTAGCCCCTTGACCTTCGGGGCCTCCGCGCTCCCAGCAAACAGCCATTGCATCCCGAGACAGATTCCGAGGAAGGGCACTTCCCGCCCGATCGATTCCTGTATCGCGCCGCGTAATCCAGAATCCGCCAGCCGCTGCATCGTCGAGAAATGTCCGACACCAGGCAGCACGATCCGCTCCGCCCGTCGCACGGTCTCCGGATCGCTCGTGATATCCGAGGCAAAGCCCAGGTGATCGCAGAGCTTTCTTTACCGAAACCAGATTGCCCGCCCGGTAATCGACTATGGCGATCATAGAAGTCCCTTGGTGCTGGGCAGCATTGTCGCAAGCCGCCTGTCGCGCGCACAGGCAAACCGCAGCGCGCGCGCAAAAGCCTTGAACAGCGCCTCGATCTTGTGATGATTGCTGCGTCCGTACATGACTTTGAGATGGACGTTCGCCCGCGCGGCTCGCGCAAAGCCCTCGAAGAAGTCGTAGACAAGTTCGGTCTGCAGATCGCCCACCACCCGCACCTTGACCCTTGTTTCGACCATGCACGCGGCCCGGCCGCCAAAGTCGATGGCCGCAATCCCCAACGTCTCATCCATCGGCATCAGGAAGTAGCCTGCGCGCAGAATCCCCTTCTTGTCGCCTAATGCGCTGTCAAACGCCTCGCCCAGCGCGATGCCCACGTCTTCCACTGTGTGGTGTTGGTCCACGTCGAGATCGCCCTTGCATTCGAGCTTCAGGTCAAAACCGCCGTGCCGCGCGAACAATTCCAGCATGTGATCGAAAAACCGTATCCCGGTGGAAACTTCGTACCGGCCGCCGCCGTCCATGTCAGCACCAGCCCGGATCGCCGTTTCGTTGCGTCTTGCGCCGATGGCAGCCCGCCTCATGCCGGCTTGCTTTCTCCCCGGCCGATGTCCTTCAGGGTCTCGTGCAACGCACCAAATCCGTTTCGGTGTGTTCCGTCGTCCTCGGTGATGCGGACGCACCCATCGCAACCGGGTCCGATGACCGGTCGCGCACCAGAATTCCGCGCGCCCGCATTCGCGGACAAATTCGCGTGCTGGGCCCGATTTGCGCCAGCACAAAGTTGGCCTGGCTTGGCCAGAAGGGAATTCCGAGGACTCCGAATTCTTCTTCCAGCCGAGTGCGGCTCCACACCACCTCGGCAACGTACCCGCGAACATACTCGTGATCGTCCAGCGCCGCCGGCAGGCACGCCAGCGCCACTCCATTCACGTTGTACGGCGAGCAGGCGCGCCGCAGGCCCTGTATCTGCTCCGCCGCGCCCGCCAGCACTCCCACTCGCAGGCTCGCCATGCCGTAGGCCTTGGAGAATGTCCGCGCCACAAAAAGATTCTGCACCTGGCCCACGTATTCCAGCAGCGATTCGCCGTGAAACTCGAAGTAAGCCTCATCCACCAGCACGGCAGCCTGGGGCGCG
>CAWDFW010000010.1:0-112230 GCA_963801595.1 Terriglobia bacterium
CATCAGGCCATTCTTCCGCTGAAGGGAAAAATCCTTAACGTCGAAAAGCCCGCTACGACAAGATGCTGGGGCACGAAGAAATTCGCGCCATGATTACCGCCCTCGGCACTGGCATTGGCAAGGACGACTTCGATTTCACCAAGCTGCGCTACGGCAAGATCATCCTGATGACCGACGCTGACGTGGACGGAAGCCACATCCGTACCCTGCTGCTGACCTTCTTCTTCCGCCACATGCAGGAGCTGATCAAGCGCGGCAACGTGTTCATCGCGCAGCCGCCGTTGTACTCGATCAAGAAGGGCAAGACCCTGCAGTACATCAAAGACGACGACGCGCTCGACAAAATTATCCTGAAGCGCGCCGCCGACAGCATCATCGTCCGCTACGGCGAAGGCGCGGCCAAGCTCGAAGGCGCCGGGCTGTCCAAATTCGCCAGCGGCCTGAAGGAATATTTCGGCTTTTTCGACAAGGTGAACAAGCGCCTGCGCGACGAAAAGATCACCGAACTTCTTCCCCGGCTCGATCTTTCCAAGCGCGCGGACTTTGAAGGCGAGAAAAAGGCCGCGCCGAAAAAGATCGAGAAACTGGAAAAAGAACTGAAGAAGCTGCAGAAAGAACGCGACTTCAAGAGCATCGAGCCCAGCTTCGACGAAGAGCACAATTTATGGGAGGTAAAGTACGTCAACTCCCAGGGCGCTGAGCACCTGATCAACTGGGAGTTGGCTTCGACCGCCGAGTACCGGCAGCTGCTGTCCAAATTCAAGCAGGTCGAGCCCTACATGGAGCCGCCGTTTGTGATCGAGGCTGTCAGCGACGCCTCCGCCGGCAACGACGAAGAAGCCGGTGGTGAAGAAGTCGCGGTGGAAGCCGAAGACTCCGGCAAGAAAAAAGCGCCGAAACCGGTCTCCAGGAAGAAAGCGATCGAGACTGAAGTGGTCGAAAAAACCAACGCTCGGGATCTTTTTGAATACATCAAGGAAGCCGGCAGCCGGGGATACGACAAGACGCGTTACAAAGGCCTCGGCGAGATGAACTCGGAACAGCTCTGGCAAACCACCATGGACCCCGAACGCCGCACCCTGCTTTCGGTCAAGCTCGAAGACCTGGCCGAGTGCGAAACCATCTTCAGCACGCTCATGGGCGAAGATGTCGAAGCCCGCCGCAAGTTCATCGAAGACAACGCGCTGGATGTGAAGAACCTGGATATTTAGGCAATTCCTGGCCACGGATTCACGCGGATTTTCACGGATTTAAAGGCAAGGCTAAAGGGCGGCCCATCGGGTCGCCCTTTTTCTTTTGCTGGGCAGCGACCGTGCTGGTTACCCAGGGTTACCTCCGTGTCCCCTGTGTCCTCCGTGGTTAAAAACACCCTGCAAGTTTCCCTCCCCCCGCGTTCTTCCCATAGGACGGGAAAGACCTTCTTCCCGCCGACTGAAAAGGGGAAACGACAATGAAAAAGTTGCTGCTGATCAGATTTGTTTCGATCCTGCTCTTGCTGTGCGGGTTTGTGATAGGACAAGACAAAGCTGCCGATAGCAGCCACCAGCCCACACTTACCATCTACAACCAGAATTTCTTTGTGGCGCGCGAGTACGTGCCGCTCGATCTCGGGCCGGGCGTAAACCATGCGCAGTTTGCCGGCATAGCCTCGCCATCTGGAGCCGGACTCCGTCATCCTGCGCGATCCCGCCGGTCGCAGCCTGCAAATGCTGGAACAGAATTACCGCAACGATCCCATCTCGCAGGAGCTGTTGCTTTCGTTCTACGAAGGCAAGACGATTGACTTCCTGGTGCAGCGCGCCGACAAGCAGGAAATCATCAACGGCAAGATCGTCCGCAGCGGATACATTCCCAGCAGCTACTACGCGCAGAATTATCAGCAGCCTTCTTCCACTCAGCCCATCATCGAAGTGGACGGCGAGCTGCGCTTCGGACTGCCCGGGCAGCCGCTGTTTCCGGCGCTCTCCGGCGACACCGATTCTCAAGCCGACGCTGAACTGGCTGCTTCAGACCAACGAGCCCGGCAAGCTCGACGCCGAAATCACCTACGTCACGGCGGCATGAGCTGGGAGGCGGACTACAGCATGTGGTCTCGGACGGTCCCAGTCCGCGGAAGGGCGACGCTCGACGTGATCGGCTGGATCACGATGGACAACCAGAGCGGCAAGACGTTCGAGAACGCCCACATCAAGCTCATGGCCGGCGACGTGAGCAAGATTCAGGCCGCCCGCCAGCGGCGGCATGGCGGCGCCAAGATGGCGTGGTCGCAGCGGCCGCGGCCCCGTGTGTCGCGAGAAGATCCTTCGACGAGTACCATCTCTACACCCTGGCCGGCCGACGACGCTGCACGACCGCGAGACCAAGCAGGTCGAGTTCCTGCGGGCCGAGGGCGTCCAGGCCCAGCGACTCTACGTCTATGACGGGGCGCGATCGCCCCAGGATCGGCGCTACCGTCCGGAGAACCTCCGCAGGACCGAGACTACGGCACGCAGTCCAATCCGAAGGTCTGGGTGATGAGAGGAGTTCAAGAACTCCGAAGAGAATCATCTGGGGATTCCGCTGCCGAAGGGGCGGATGCGCTTCTATCGCCGGGACACGACGGCCAACTGGAGTTCGTCGGCGAGAACACGATCGACCACACGCCGCGGGATGAGACGGTCCGCGTCTATACCGGCGACGCCTTCGACCTCGTCGGCGAGCGGCGGCGAATGGACTATCGCATCGACACCGAGCGCAACTGGCTCGATGAGTCGTTCGAGATCAAGGTCCGCAATCGCAAGGAGCAGGGGCTCTGTCGAGATCCGCGTCGTCGAGCACCTCTACCGCTGGAGCAACTGGGAGATCGCCGAGAAGTCGGACCCGTTCACCAAGACGGACAGCCAGACCGTGGAGTTTCCTGTAACCATCGCGCCCGACGGTGAGCAGGTGATCACCTATACCGTGCACTATTCCTGGTAGTTGAATCGTTCCAAAGTGTGGGGGCGGAACCTCGCCCGCCCCTTTTGATTTTGATTCTGTTCTGCCGCAGCAAACGTCAGCTTCCAACGCCAGAATCAACTTCAAAAGCGGCGGGCGGGGGCGCCCGCTCCACACTTGACTTTGGGATACACCCGGTCAAAAACCACCCACAGCAGCGCCAGCAGGCACGAAGAGAAAGACGCTGCCTTCCGGCCCGACCGAACCTCCGCTCAGCCAGCGCGGGCCTTGCAGCGAAGCGGCAGCAAGTGGCCGGGAGGCGTCCAGCCGCTGTTGGGGACGGAGTACAGGTAGCTCTCGCCCCAATCCCACGAGGCGTGAAAGCCAATCGCGAACCAGAGGTTGCCAGTGCGCCGCAGAGTCAGGCAGAAGAAAAAGCCGATCATCATGGCGGCCAGAATTCCCACCCAGTTTTCTCCCGGGTTCTCCAGATGCAGCGCGCCGAAACCCAGCGACAGCAAGACCGCCGCCGGCCAGAAGCCGACCCCCTGGGTCAAGGTGAACTGGGTATATCCGCGGGTGAAGAATTCCTCGTAGAAACCCACGATCAGGAAGAACACGGCCCAGAACACGGCGAACTTCAGCAGGCGCACGCCGTGCAGTGCGACTGCCCCAAAATAAAAGACGTGAGCTGCGCGCAATGCCAGGATCAGCAATGTGAGCGAACACATTCCCCACAGGGCGCCCATCCAGAAAAGCCGGCCGAAGGCGTTGCCCAGCGGCAGGCCATAGCAACCGAATGCTCGATCCTCGATGCGCGCCATGAACAGCGCGGGCAGCAGCACGATAATGGCGAGCCCCAGTTCCGCTGCAGTCTGCAGCCACAGCCGCGACACGTCAGGGAGACCATAAGCGATCAGAACGTAAAGACAGAATCGCAGGCCCCGGTAGATCAGCAGGTAGAGCACGAGCCGCCACACCGGACGCAGGCCGTCGCGTCCGATAAACATATTCTGCATCCATGCTTCAAACGGAGAGAGCTTCGTCAGCTCGAAGCCGGAGGGGATGCCGGGCGCGGGAGAAGCGGGAGAAGCCCCATCAAGTTCGCCGGGCCGGCGGCCTTGCGGTTCATCCATTTTTGGTTCGCTCATCTGAGGAAGTTTCCCGATTCGTCCCCCGCCATGGTAAAACACTCGCCGGTTCGTCATGGGACGATTCTTTACTTCCGAAAGATTTGGCCGGCCTCAGGTGCTGGCGGCCTGCCTGCTGCTGGCGTTTCTGGCACAGTGTCTCTGGCTGGTGGAAAAAGGCGTGCGCCATGAGGCGGTAAATCCCGCGGAGATTTACCGGCTTGATCGTGGGACCACACTGTGGGAAAGCTTGGGCTCAACGCCCAGTGCGGATGCACGCAGGGCGCCCGAACGGGGTGAGGAGGACTCCGCGGACGAAATGGATCCGGCGCTCCGCCTGGCCTTCGGGGACGGCGGATACGATGCCCACCATTCGCCACTATGGTATCTGATTGCGGCGGCCCCGCTGTGGCTGCGGCCGGTCGCGCTCCAGCCGGAAAATATTCGCGCGCTGCACTGGTCAGCGGCGGTCCCGTACCTTGGCTTTGGCCTGCTCCTCGGGGCGTCGCTGTGGTACGTGGCGCGGCGCCTTTTCGGCAATGCCGGCGGATATGTGGCTTTGGCCCTTTATTGTTTTTCGCCCGGAATTTTCCGCTCTTGCGCGCTGTGGTTTGCCGAGCCTGAAGCCGGCGCTGCCTGGGGAGCGTTCGGCGCTATCTTCACCGCCATAGCCGTGGCCCACACTTTGTACGCCCCGCGTGAAGTGGTGCTGTGGAACTGGCGGCGCATCATGCTGCTGGGTCTGTCCCTGGCCCTCGCGGTGGGCTCACAGTTTTCCCTGATTGTGGTTGTGCCGGTCGCGCTGGCATTCATGCTTTACCTGGCCCCTACGCGGCGCCTGGCCGCATTGGCCATCTGGGCGGTGGCTTGCGGAATTGCTGTTGTCCTCATCTATGCGTCCTACTTTTTTCGGGCGCGCGCTTTCTGGCAGGGAATTCGGCACGCGTCGTTTCTGGGCATCTCGTGGAAGGCCTACACCATGCCTCAGGCATATCAGGAGGTGCTGAAGCAACTGGGACAAAGCAGTCCTGCGCTGGTGCTGGCCCTGCCGGTCGCGCTGCTGGCTTACTTCTGCTGGCCTCGCGCGCGCTACTTCGGCAACACCGCGCCTCTGCTGGTCGCGGCCCTCTCTCTGGCACTCGCCGTGGGTACACCGCACTATCCCGGCCTGGGTTTTCAATTCATCGCTGTCCCCTTCCTGTTCGTGTTCGTGGCCGGCATCGCCGCCGATCTGCTGGAGACTCGCCATCGTCAACTCGCCATGGCGGCCGTCTGGAGCCTGCTGGTGGCGAATGCTGCCTGGAGTTTGTGGGAACTGGCTCGCGTGGCGTGAAGGTGACGATCGTCACAGTCTTACCCTTCAATCACTTAGGAGTTGACAAAAAATAGACAAACTGTCCAGCGCTCCAAAGGCTCTAACCATAAGGCGGGTTTTTGTTCAGGGGGCTGCGCCATGGTTTGGAAACTGGGGTATGATTCGCATGTGAAGGGGCTGAACTCAGCCACGGGAGCGGTACTGGCTCTGGTCCTGGGCGGACTGGTTTTCATCGCTCCTGGTGCGAATGGGCAGATCAACGGGACCCCAGCATCAGTGACTTCGATCAACTCCGGCGGCCACCTGAATTCCACACCCGGCGTGCCCGCCAGCATCACATCGCTCGGACCGAACGGGCTTCAGCCGAGGAACCCAGGTTTTAATAACCCAGGCTTCAACAACCCAGGCTTCAATCAGCCAGGTTGTTGCCCTCTGTTTCCGGTGAGTCCGAATCCTTCGCGAGGCCAGCGTAATCATCATCATCGCCGCGGGCAGTTTTTCCCTGGCGGTGGGGCGGTTTACGTACCTTATGCTTATCCGGTGGTGGTCGGTGATTCCGAAACCGACGATGCCGCGGACCCAGGAACCGGTCCCAGGGAAGACCAGCGGGAAGAAGACTATCGTGGAGGCCCCACCATTTTCGACCGCCGCGGTCCGGGCCAGGCGGCACGCTCTTACGCAGACGCCTATTCGCGGCCTCCGAGCCGCTCCGAGAATGAGACCGAGGCGGCTGCAACACCAGCGCCGGTCGAAACTCCTGTCCCCGACCAGCCTCAGACCGTGCTGATCTTCAAAGACGGTCACCAGCTGGAAGTTCAGAACTACGCCGTGATTGGAGACATGCTGTACGACTTGACGCCGGGACGCCATCACAAGATCGCGCTTGCCGACCTCGACCTGACGTCCACCGCGCAGCAGAACGACGATCGCGGCATCGATTTCCGGTTACCACCGAACCCTGAAGCGAACAAGTAGATGCCAAGCCGGTTTACTCTCGCCATCGCCGCCGCCGCGCTCTCGATATTGCCAGTCAGCGCCCAGGTTCGCGGCACAGGCGCAGCGGGCTTTGGTATAAGCGCCGGCTCCGCCGGGATCAGACCGGCCGGTAGCGCCCCATCGGCGGCCGGGTTTCCGGGTCACGTCATGGCTGGCGGTTCCGCGCGCTTCCATCAGGGGCATGCGCCAGGACGAGGCGCGCTGCTGTTTCCGTATCCGTATTTTTATCCTGATTCCGATGCGGGCAACGACTTCCAGCCGGCCGCGCAACCCCAGGTGATCGTGGTTCCGGCCTCGACACCGGCCCCGCCACCCGCGCCTCCGGCTGCCCGCGAATCCTTGCTGATCGAATGGCAGGGTGACCACTTTGTGCGCACCACCATGTCCGCAAAGGCCGCGTCCGGCGGACAAACCATGCCCGACTACTCGGAGAAATCCGCCTTGTCTTCGCCTGCCGCCGGACGATCAGCGCCGGGCAAGTAAGGACGCAGCGCAAAAGGCGCGCGAGCTTCCGCCCGCCGTCCTCGTATTCCACGACGGCCGCAGAGAGGAAGTCAGCGAATACACCATCATGAGCGGGACGATCTATTCCAAGGCCGATTATTGGACCACCGGCTCCTGGACCCGGAAAATACAGATCGCCGATCTCGACGTGCCCGCTACGTTACGGCTCAACCAGGAGCGTGGAGTGAAGTTTGTGCTGCCCGCCAGCGCTAACGAAGTAGTGGTCCGGCCCTAAAGTATTCGGGGAGCACGCTCGCGCCCTAGCTGCGAGTGCCCCACCACAAAAGCCCGATGAACAAGACCTGCATGGGCGCCCGCAGCCAGAGAGGCGTCACTGGTTTGCCGGCCAGCGTGGTCTTCTTCACGGCAGCGCTTACGTTGGCGGGAAACATTACGATCAGCAGCGCGATCAGGCAGATGCCCGCGAGCGAACGGAACCGCGGCCACAACAATCCAACCGCGCCCATAAATTCCAGAACGCCGGTTAAATAGATCAGGAGCATCGGCCGCGGAAATACGTCCGGGACCATCCGTACCAGATCGTGCTTCAACCGGTTGAAGTGCGCGATTCCCGTGAACACGAACATCAGGGCCAGCGCATAACATGCTGAGTGCTGCCAGGTAGCAAGCGCACCCACGCCCAGCGCTCCGATTCCCCGCAACACCAGCCACGCCCCGAACAAGACAATCAGGACTGCCATATGCAGAAATTTTAGATGTGGATGGGGGAAAAGCGTTGAAATCGTTTACCGGGCAACCGTAAAAAAGCCGGTCTTGCCAAGGCCGTTCAAACATTATAATTTCTCGCTCCAGATCAAGTATGAACGGCGTTCCCGGGAGGACCCAGGTGGCTGACCGGATCACGATCGATTTGGCGACTGAGGCCGACCGCCAGGAAATTTACCGGCTGCGTCATCAGGTGTATGCCAGCGAGCTTCATCAGCACCAGGAAAACAGCGATGCCTGCCTGAGCGATTCACTGGATGCCCACAACACCTACCTGAAGGCGTCCGTTCACGGGCAATTGGCCGGATTCGTCAGCATCACTTCTCCGGGCGGCCCCAGCTACTCGGTCGATAAGTATTTCCAGCGCGAGGATTTTGATTTCCCCTTCGATAGCGGCCTGTATGAAGTCCGGTTGCTGACGGTCCTGCCTGATTACCGCGGCCTGGCTTGCGCCGGCCTGCTGATGTACGCCGCCTTTCGCTGGGTGCAGTCGCTGGGAGGGACGCGAATTGTCGCCATCGGACGCCGGGAGTTGCTCGGGCTGTACCGCAAGGCCGGCTTGCGCACCCTGCATCGGCGAACTCAGTCGGGTGCCGTCACCTACGAATTACTCAGTGCCCCGGTGACAGAACTGGCCGACCAGGCAGAAAAGCACTCACTCCTGCTGCGATGGCTGGAGCAACGGTCGGACTGGCGACTGGAAATCCCCTTTCACTCCCGCGCGGCGTGCCATCACGGAGGCGCGTTCTTCGAAGCCATTGGAGAGGAGTTCGACCACCTCGAGCGCAGCCGCGACGTGATCAATGCGGACGTTCTGGACGCATGGTTTCCGCCCTCGCCGCGGGTGGTTGCAGCCCTCGACCAATATCTTCCGTGGCTGCTCCGCACTTCGCCTCCAACGAATTGTGCCGGCATGATTCGCGCCATCGCCCGCGCCCGCAACCTGCCTCCTGAATGCATCGTCCCCGGGGCTGGTTCGTCGGCGCTGATTTTCCTCTGCTTCCGGGATTGGTTGAATCAGGATTCCCGGGTCTTGCTGCTCGATCCCACTTACGGGGAATACAGTCATATCACCGAACGTATCCTGCACTGTCAGGTGGATCGCTTGCCGCTCGATCGCGCCAACAATTACTCCGTAAAGACAGCAGAGTTAGAGACCCGTCTGCAAGCCGGCTACGATCTCGTGGTGATCGTCAACCCCAACAGCCCCACGGGCCGGCACATTCCGCGCCGCGAACTCGAATCCGCCCTTGCCCGGATTCCTGATCGGACGCGCGTCTGGGTGGACGAAACCTATGTCGAGTATGCCGGCGAAGGGGAATCGCTCGAGCCTTTTGCGGCGCGCAGCCACAACGTCATGGTGTGCAAGTCGATGTCCAAGGTGTACGCTCTCTCGGGAACACGGGCAGCGTATTTATGCGCAGCGCCGGCAACCGCCAATTTGCTGCGGGAGATCACGCCGCCCTGGGCCGTCAGTCTTCCCGCCCAGGTTGCGGCGGTGAATGCGCTGGGCGATCCGGAATATTACGCGGCCCGCTATCGCGAGACGCGAGTGCTGCGTGAAAACCTGGCCGCCGCGTTGCATGCGCTCGGAATCGAAGTGGTTCCCGGCGCCGCGAATTTTATTCTCTGCCATTTGCCGGAGAGCGGACCGAACGCTGCCACAGTTTGCCGGCGCTGCCGTACCCAGGATGTGTTTCTACGAGATGCCGGCGAAATCAGTGAGCGCCTGGGTCCTGCACGCGCTGCGGGTTGCGGTAAAAGACCGCCAGAGCAACTCACGAATCATCGAAACCCTGAAGTGGGCAATCACGGCGGATGCCGAAGCCTCGACCGCTCTGGCCGAGTCAGCCTAGATCGTAGATCAAGGCCGCGCCAGCCTCCATCAACTCATGTACCATCCTCCGTTTGGATTGACAGTCTGTCCCGTCATGTAGGCGTTTTCCGCGAGCAGCAGCACCACCGACGCCACTTCGTCCACGTTGCCGAAGCGCCCCACCGGAATCACGCTGGATGTGGCGCGCGGGTTCGCGCGCAGCATGTCAGTCTCCACCAGCGCCAGGCAAACCGTGTTGGCCGTGATGCCCTCCTTGGCCAGCAGCGCGGCATAAGAATGCGTCAGCCCAAGCATTCCCGCCTTGGACGCGGCATAGTGCGGTCCCACCAGCCCGCCCGTCTGGGCTGCCGTGGAAGAAATGTTGATGATTCGCCCCCAGCGCTGGGCGCGCATCTGAGGCAGCACTGCCTGGGTCACCAGAAATGCGGACTTCAGGTTCACCCCGATGTGTTCGTCCCAGTCCGCTTCGGCAATGTCCTCGAGCTTGAGCTGGCGGGCAATTCCGGCGTTGTTCACGACGACATTCACCGCCCCAAGCTCGCTTTCAATTTGCGCAACCATCTTCTTCACCTTGTCGGATTGCGAGACGTCAGCCTGAATCGCCAGAGCGCGCCGCCCTAATTTCCTGATCGCGGCGCAGACTTTATCGGCGTCCTCGGAGCGCGTCCTGAAGTTGACTGCGATGTCTGCGCCCGCTCCCGCAAGCGCCAGCGCAACGGCTGCTCCAATACCTCGGCTGCCGCCCGTAACCAGGGCTATCTTTCCCTTCAAAGTCTCCATAGGGTTGACCATTTAAGCCCGATTATCCCACCCGCGCAACCAGGGTGCGGCGAACCGGATTCGTCATCCGGAAAGGGTCCCGCTCATGGTATAATTCTCACATCGCGAATCCACCGTAACATCCTGTAAATGCAGTTATTTAGAGCGGAAACATGACTGAACAATCTGGTGTGGGTCGGACACTCCCTTCGACTTCGCTCAGGGCAGGCTCTGTCCGACGCCTTTGAATTTGCTTTTGACTTGAATTCGATCGCTGTCAATAACGCACAGAAAAGGGCAAGTCAAAGGCAGCGGACAAAGCTGCCCTGAGCGAAGTCGAAGGAAGTGTCCGCTCCACCCAAGCTAGAAGCTAGGAGCTAGAAGCTTTTATGGCTGACGATCAGAATCCTGAACTCCCCTTGACCCCTCCGCCCGGCGGCGGAGATGGCACCGGCATCCCCGGCGCGCTCAACATTCAACCCGTCAATATCGAAGAGGAGATGAAGAAGTCGTATCTCGACTATTCGATGTCCGTGATCATCGGGCGCGCGCTGCCCGACGTCCGCGACGGATTGAAGCCGGTGCATCGCCGCATTCTGTACACCATGCAGCAGATGGGCCTGGCGCCCAACAAGTCCACCCGTAAATGCGCCCGCATCGTCGGAGACGTGATGGGCAAATACCATCCTCACGGCAATCTCGCGGTGTACGACGCTCTGGTGCGACTGGCGCAACCGTTTGCCATGCGCTATCCGCTGGTGGATGGACAAGGCAACTTCGGTTCGGTGGACGGAGATCCCCCGGCCGCAGATCGTTACACCGAAGCCAAACTCACCCGGGTCGCCACGGCGCTGCTCGACGACCTCGACAAAGACACCGTCGATATGCGCCCGAACTACGACGGCAACGAAATCGAGCCCGACATTCTTCCCGCGCGCATCCCGAATTTATTGGTGAATGGATCCGACGGCATCGCGGTCGGTATGGCGACGAAAATTCCGCCCCACAACCTGACTGAAATTGTGGATGCGACCATTACCCTGGTGAACAATCCCACGGCGCAGCTCGCCGAAATTCTGAAGTTCGTGCAAGGCCCCGATTTCCCCACTGCCGGAATTATTCACGGCAAGACGGGAATCGTGGATGCCTACAAAAACGGCCGCGGCCGCTTCATGATGCGCGCCAAGGCCGGCATCGAAACTTTCAACAAAGACCGCAAGGCCATCGTCATCACCGAAATTCCCTACCAGGTCAACAAGGCGCGCCTGGTGGAGCGCATCGCGCAACTGGTCAACGACAAGGTTGTCGATGACATCTCCGACATTCGCGACGAAAGCGATCGCGACGGCATGCGCATCGTAGTCGAACTCAAGCGCGACGGCGAGCCCCAGCTCGTGCTCAACCAGCTCTTCAAGCACACCCAGATGCAGGAAAGTTTCAGCATGATCCTGCTCGCGGTGGTGAACGGACAGCCCAAGGAGATGGGCCTGGTGCAGGCCATCAAGCACTTCATCGACCACCGGGTCGATGTGGTCCGCCGCCGCACCGCCTTCCTGCTCTCGAAAGCCAAAGACCGCGAACACATTCTCGAAGGCTACCTGACCGCGCTCGATCACCTGGACAACGTGATCACCATCATCCGCGCCAGCGCCAACCGCGCCGAGGCCCGCGAGAACCTGGTTTCCTACTTTGGCGGCAAGAAGATTGACATCAACGTCACCGGCCGGACGCCGAAGCGCGACCCGGAGAAGCCGTTCACCGGAATTCAGGCCGACGCAATTCTAGAACTGCAACTGCACCGCCTGACCAAGCTCTCCATCGACGAGATTACGAAGGAACTCACGGTCACCCGCGAACACATCGCCGAGTACGAGTCCATTCTGGGTTCGGAAAAGAAACTGCGCGCCGTGATCGTGAAAGAACTCGAAGAAGTAAAAAAACTCTACGGCGACGACCGCCGCACGGTGATCGAAGACGAAGCCGCCGAAATCCATCTGGAAGACCTGATCGCCGACGAGCAAGTCGCAGTTACGGTCAGCCACGGTGGCTACATGAAGCGGACACCGGTCTCCACCTACCGCATGCAGCGCCGCGGGGGCACCGGCCGCACCGGCATGAAGACGCGCGACGAGGACTTCGTCGAGCATCTCTTCATCGATTCCACCCACGCCTACATTCTGATCTTCACCAACACCGGACGCGTTTACTGGCTGAAGGTGTACGAGATTCCCGACGTCAGCGCGGCCGGGAAAGGTAAGCACGTCGGCAACCTGGTCGGCCTGCAACCGGGCGAGACGGTGCGTACCATGCTCACAGTCCGCCATCTCGAAGAGGTGGGAAAATACATTTTCTTCGCCACCCGCAACGGCCTGGTGAAAAAGACCGAGCTCAAGGACTTCTCCCACGTGCGCTCGAACGGCATCTATGCCATCAGCATCGAGCAGGGAGACGAACTGGTCGCAGCCAATCTTACCGACGGCCAGCAGATCGTGTTCCTGGCCACGCACGAAGGCCAGGCCATCCGCTTCGACGAAGAAGACGTCCGCCCCATGGGCCGCCAGGCATACGGTGTCTGGGGCATCCGCATGGAAAAGGGCGACTACCTGGTCGGCATGGCGACTACGCCAAAGGCAGATGTCCCGGCGAAAGTCGATCCAACCAAAGCGCCCGCGACAGACGCACAGATAGCCGACCTGGTGCCGGAAAAGGGCAGACTGATTCTCTCCGTTACCGAAAACGGCTACGGCAAACGCACCGCTGCCGACGAATACCGCCTGCAGGGACGCGGCGGCTCGGGCGTCATAAATGTCAAAACCACGGAACGCAACGGCAAAGTCGTAGGCATCGCTCAGGTGACGGAGAAATCCGAAGTCATGCTGATCAGCCAGTACGGCAAAATCATCCGCATGGATTCAACCACCATCCGCGAATCCGGCCGCGCTGCCCAGGGCGTACGGCTGTTGCACCTTGAGCCAGGTGACCGCGTGGCGGCGGCCGTAGTTCTGGCACCGGGAGAAGAGCCGGTTAACGGGGGGACACTGCTTCAGTAAGCACGTTCGAAGATTACTTCGAGATGCATCTCGTATTCGAGTTGCATCTCGTAAAAAGACGCCAGGGTTCCCTTCGATAAATCCTGGCAACTTGACGGCGGCTTCATCGACCTTTGGGTCGTGGCGGGCTCCGAAGACTGACGACTGAAGACTGACGAACGCCCTTCAGTACTTCGGCATCTTGGGATCCACGCGATCGGCCCAGGCCAGAATTCCTCCGGCCAGGTTATGCACTTTCTTGAAGCCCGCCTGACGGAGAAAATCCACCGCCTTGCCGCTGCGCACGCCGGAGCGGCAGTGCGCCACGATTTCACGGCTGGAATCCAGTTCGTTGACCCGCTTGGGCAGGTCGCCCAGCGGAATCAGGTGTCCGCCGATATTGCAGATCTGGTATTCGTGGGGTTCGCGCACGTCGAGCACGAACAGGTCGTCGCCGGCGTCCAGCCGTCGCTTCAATTCTTCCACCTGCATTTCCACGCCTGATGTTTCCACCGGCTTCTCCTCGCCGCGAATTCCGCAAAACTCGTTGTAGTCGATCAACTGCTTGATCGTCGGATGGGTCCCGCAAACCGGGCAATCGGGATTCTTGCGCAGCTTGAGTTCGCGAAACTTCATGTCCAGGGCATCGATCAGCAGCAGTCGGCCGATCAGCGACTCGCCCTTGCCCAGAATCAGCTTGATGACTTCGGTGGCCTGCATCACGCCCACCAGTCCGGGCAGAATGCCCAGCACTCCACCCTCGGCGCAGGAGGGCACCAGTCCGGGCGGTGGCGGCTCGGGATAGAGGCAGCGGTAGCACGGACCTTCCTTGGTGGCGAAGACGCTGGCCTGTCCTTCGAAGCGGAAAATCGAGCCGTACACGTTAGGCTTTCCGGTCAGCACGCAGGCGTCATTCACCAGGTAGCGCGTGGGGAAATTGTCGGTGCCGTCGGCGATGATGTCGAACTCGCGAAACAGTTCGAGCGCGTTTTCGCTGGAGAGCCGGGTGTCAAACTTCCGTATATTCAGGAAGGGGTTGATGGCCTTCAGCTTCTCCGCCGCCGAATCCAGCTTCTTGCGGCCCACGTCAGCGGTCGAGTGGATGATCTGCCGCTGCAGGTTGGTGTAGTCCACAACGTCGAAGTCCACGATACCCAGCGTGCCCACGCCGGCCGCGCCCAGATACAACGCCAGCGGCGAGCCCAGGCCGCCCGCGCCGATGCAGAGCACTTTCGCGGCTTTCAGCTTGAGCTGCCCTTCCATGCCCACCTCGGGCATGATCAGGTGGCGCGAGTAGCGCTGAATCTCGTCGTTGCTCAGGGTAACGGCTTCGGGTTTGACTTCGAGTGTGGTGGCCATGAGAACCTCTTGAAATTGAAGAATTGTCGGATTTACGAATTGACGAATTGAGAACAGCTATCGACAGGAGGGACTACAACAACAGCGGCGTGACTTTGAGTTCAGGTTTCAATTCGACAATCCTAAAATCCGGCAATTCGACAATCAATTCAGCCCTCCGGCGATGGAAGGCACAATCGAAATACTATCACCATCCTTGACCGCCGTGGCTTCCTTCTGCAGGTAACGAACGTCCTCGTCGTTAAGGTACACATTCACAAAAGCGCGCAGCTTCCCCTCGTCGGTATAAAGATGCCGGCGCAAATCAGGGTGCCGGGCGACGAGGTCGGATAGGGCGTCGCCGATCGTGCCGGCCTTGACTTCAACCGCAGGCTGCTTGCCGGTGTACTGCCGCAGGGGGGTAGGGATCTGGATCTTGGGCATAGGCTATACATGATGCCACAGGTAGGGGGAGGGATTCAGCCCGGGTAGGGCGGGCGCCCTCGCCCGCCGCTTTTGCCTCTGACTTATGTAGCTGTTGACTCTTTGCCTTTGATTTTTCTTGCGTTGGATTTTAGAGGCTACTTTTGCTTCTCGAGACAAACGGCACCCACCCCAAAATCAAAGTCAAAGGCGGCGGGGAGGGCGCCCACCCTACACATGAATTACCCAACCTCTATCTTCTCCGCCACCAGCTTCTTGTCGTCCTCGTCGCTGCCGGTCGAGTTCGAACGAATTGGTGAGCGCGGCCTTACCCTTCTCCACGCTGGTAATGACGTAGGAGCAGCCGAACCAATGCGCATCCGCGAGATCGGTCTGCGACCACTGCGCGGGATGGTCAGGATGGGAGTGATAAAACCCGACGATATCTTCGCCGCGCTCGCGCCCCTCCCGCTGAATGCGGATCAGTTCTTTGGGATCGATGTTGTAACGGTTGTGGGCGGAATCGGTGCGCGTGTTGCCGGCGCGTGCGACCGAAGTCACCGTGCGTACGCCGTCATCGTTCGCGGGCATCTGGCCGAGCAGGACGCCGCAGCACTCATGGGGATAGGTTTCTTCGCCGTGCCGCCTGAGAGCTTCGTACTCTTTGCGCGGGATCTTCAACATAAAACACTCAGATCACCACGGAGGACACGGAGATCACGGAGTAACCCCAAGATTCTCCTCCGTGATCCTACGTGTCCTCCGTGGTGAAGTTTTTCAATTCGTCTTCCCAGAATCTCTCGCTCAAATATTTGTCGCCGGAATCGCACAGAATCGTCACAAATACTGCCCGCTCGCCCTTGCCCAGTTTGCGCGCCACCTGCAGACAGCCTACGACCGCTGCAGCCGCCGAGATCCCGACCAGCAGTCCTTCTTCGCGGGCCAGGCGTTTGGCCATGCTGTAGGCGTCCTCGGTCGAGATGCCGATGTCTTCGTCGGCCAGTTGCGCGTCGTAAATTTTGGGGACGATGGCGCTGGCCATGTGCTTGGCCCCTTCAATCCCGTGGAAGGGCGAGTCGGGTTGGAGCGAGATGCAACGAATCGCGGGATTCAGTTCCTTAAGACGCCGCGTGGTGCCGACGAAGGTCCCGCTGGTTCCCATCATGGAAACAAAATGAGTGACGCGTCCTTCTGTCTGTTGCCAGATTTCGTTGGCTGTGCCATGGTAGTGGGCCTGCCAGTTGGCATCGTTGGAATACTGGTCGGCATAGAAGTATTTGTCGGGGTGTTGGGCGTAAAGTTCGCGCGCGGCGCGAATGGCTCCGTCGGAACCGTCGCCGGGGTCGGTATAAATAATGTGCGCGCCGTAGGCATGCAGAATGTGCTTGCGCTCGATCGAAACATTTTGCGGCATGCACAGAGTCACCGGGAAGCCCTGTGCGGCCCCGATCATGGCGTAAGCGATGCCGGTGTTTCCGCTGGTGGAATCGAGCAGGGTCTTGCCGGGACCGAATTTTCCGCTGGCACGGGCCTGGGCGACGATGTTCGAGGCGGCGCGATCTTTCACCGATCCGCCGGGGTTGTACCATTCGGCCTTGCCCAGCAACTCGATTCCGGGCAGATCGCGAGTGATGCGCTCCAGGCGCAAAAGCGGAGTGTTGCCGATGAGTTCGAGGCTGCGCCGGCCGATCGGAATGGCATGATTCCCGCTCGTCTCTGCCTCCGCGCGGACACGCGCAGCGTTCGAAGAATCAGGCACTTCCGTTCGTTTTGCCGGGACTGGTCGCATGGATTTACGCTGGGGCCGTGACCATCGTAACGTATCGCAGGCCCGAATTAACGCTTTTGCAACGGATGATTGGATTATAAAAGAGGCTGCTTCGATGCAGCCAGAACGCGGAAATGCACTCTTTCCGCGAATTGGCATCTGATCGAATGTGGATCGGAGCGCTGGAAGGTTGGAGCGTAGAAGGGATTGGAATTCCAAACGAATGACGACCAAGGTAGAGCAGCGCGGTTATGAGGACGCATTGAGCTGGTTGCGCGAGCACGGCTTCGACCTGATCGAAGCGCCGGGCATGCAGGGGCGTGTTTTTCTGAGGAAGTACAACGTGTCGGCTGCCATCCAGAAAGACGGCGACGACGGCGTGAAGATTTTTGCGTACCCTGGATACCTGATCGGCAGCGAGATTTCCAAACTGGTCAACCGCGGCTACCAGCAGTTTCTGAAGACCGCCAAGACCGAGGTCCCGGCCAGCGCCGACCACCTCAAGGCGCTGCAGCAATTCACCGAAGAGTTGAAGGAAGGCCTCGGACTACCCGTCCTGTACAACGAATCGCTGGGCACGGTGAGCGAATCGTATCAGTACGATCGCATCAAAGACCGCGATAAGCCCAAGGCAGAGCGCCCCAAGCGCCCCTGGGAAAAAGCGGGCCTGACCGCAGCCGCCGCCAAAAAAGGCCGCGCCTAGCTGACAGTCATTCCACTGTCATCGCGAGCGCAGCTGCAGAGAATAGCCCCCCGCCGTATCGTCTCTAGTCCTCCGCACCTGTCATCCCGAGCGCCGCTCCGAGCCGCGCTTGCGCGGTGAGGACACGTCGAGGGACCTGCTGTTCTGCTGACCGTTTGCATTGGCCCGAACCAGCCCACAGCGACACCGTCCGCTATTTCTTGACCCGCAACTGAACTCGCGTGCCTTCCGGTAACTGGCCGTTCAGAATTTTGATCACTCCACCCTGGACCACACCTTCGAACTCCTGGGGTATTGCCGGAACGGCCGCGGACGAGGCGCCGGCGCCACACGGCCCGTGCCCTTGTCCATCGCCTGGTTGGCCAGATCGTCCGCTTCGCGGTTATGTTCGCGCAGGGCATGATCGATGGAGAACCACTCCAGCTGAGCAATCAATTCCTTGGCGCGGCCGTGAAGTTCCTGCAGGGTTGCGTTCTTCACTTTGTAGATGCCTTTGATCTGGCGCACCAGAAGCTCGGAGTCACTGATCACCTTGAGCGCTTTGTGTCCGTGCTCAATGGCATACTCCAGCGCCGCAATCAGGCCCTGGTACTCCGCAAAGTTGTTGGTCTGGTGGCCGAGGTACTGGCTGAGCGTGGCAACTTTCAGTCCTTTTTCATCCTGAATCACAACCCCATAGCCGGCGGGACCAGGGTTGCCGCGCGCGCCGCCGTCGCTGTGCGCGATCAGGTGGCGCTCGGGGGCCTTGGCATGTGAGGCAGGGAATAAACTTCGCGATGGAGAGGGCATATCGAAAGTTTACATTGCCAACGTGTGGGTCGGACACTCCGACCCACACACTCTCTCTCCTGCACTAGCGAGTGTGGCGTTTGAAAAATTCCCAGATGGTTTGCGTGCCATCCAGATTGCGGCTGGCCTTGCCGACCAGAAAGGCGGGCAGGTACTGCGGCCCGTGGGGCCAGGTGTGGCCTCCGCCCTCGATGACGTAAACCACCACTTCCGTGCCTTGCTTGCCGCCGGCATAGACTTCGCGCTGCACGCTGGTGCCGTCGTCCGTCTGGGTTGGACAAGTTCTCAACTACAGGCTGGGGCGACGTGCCGTCCCAACTGCGCCAGAATTCCGTGGCCTGCGCCAGGGAAATCGCCACTCCGCGATTACGCAGCATCGGTCCGCCTTCAATGTGCACCAGTGGATCCTTGGTGCCATGCATGAACAGCACGGAAATCGGCGCGGAGGGGTGGCACGCCGGCACCAGCGTGTCGGGCATGGTGGCCGCGACGGCGGCGATGGCCGCAAGTTCGCCGGTCAAGTCACAGGCCAGGCGGTTCGCAAAAAAGCCTCCATTCGAAATTCCAGCGGCGTAAGTCCTTCTGGGATCGGCGCGGTGGGTGCGCTGTAATTCTTCAATTACGGCGCGGATGAAACCGACATCATCGGCCGGAGACAGCCCCCTGGTGTCGCTCCAGCTCTTGTTGAAACTCTCGGGATACGCCACCAGAAATCCCTCCTGGTCGGCCAGTTGGTCAAAATGGGTGAAGTTCGGCATGGTGGCGGCGTGGCCGCCTCCGCCATGGAACACCAGCACCAGCGGCACCGGGCCGGACTGTGGAAGCGACTCTGGAACGTGCAGCAGATACATCCGGTCCACGCCGCCGATGCTGACATGCATCTGTTCGTCGTCAGCCGGCGCTCGTCCGGGGGCGCTGTTCGCCGGCGAAAGGCCGCCACTGAGTGCGACGATGGCAACTACTGCAAGAAAAGCGATTCCCTTCCACACGATGACTTCCTCGGGGGCTGAAGCCGCCCTATTTTTCAATCTCAATGTCGTTATATTGCAGGGCCAAGGCCCTGCTCCACCCAAAGCTGACGGTTGCAAGTCGAAGAGTAAATGCCGGGCGGAGGTGGTTGAAGTGACTTGTTATCTTCCCGCTGCCAACCGCGTGGCCAGGCGCTGTGGCAGGTTGGCGGCGATGATGCGGTCCTGGGCCTGCTTCAGATTGTAGGGCACGCGACAGAAGGTCACGATGCGGGCGTCGGAATCAAACACGGCAAAGGCCGCGCGCCAGTCTCCATCCCGGGGCTGTCCCACCGAACCGGGATTCACCATGTAACGCATGCCTTCCTTAAGCGGAACCTCCAGGGCTCTCACTTTGCCCAACGGTGTTGTACTGCGGACGAAAATAATCACTGGCAACATTGTTGGTGCAGAAACTTCCCTGCAGGTGGGTATGCCCGAAAAATGTCAGCGGAGTGACCGAGGTCAGCAGCGGCTCAATGGCATCGCGCAAAGTCACCACGTACTCGTCTTCGTCCACTGGCGACCCGTGCACAAACTGGACGCCGGGCAGTTCGCCGGTCTGAATTGGACCATGGGGCAGCCCCAGCAGCCATTTCAGGTTTAGCGGAGTGAGCTGATCGCGGGTCCACAACGCCGCCAGTCCGGCGATAGGATTGAAGTCCCTCAAATCCATCGCGCCGCTGGCCGCCTTGTCATGATTGCCGCGCACGAAAATGTGTCCCAGGGCGCGCGAGCGTTCGATCACTTCGTTGGGGCTGGCGCCGTAGCCGACGATGTCCCCAAGATTGACCACCATGTCGTGCGGCGGGGCTGCCGCCAGGCAGGCTTCCAGAGCTTCGAGGTTGCTATGAATATCGCTTATTAAAAGGACGCGCACAGATCACCGGACAAACTGGCGATTATAGACCTGAAGAGCATGGCCGTGTGCCGAAATGTAGGCGCGAGCGTCCACGCTCGTGCACGGGCCAGCACGGGCGGGCCCCCCCCGCGCCTACATGGGAGCGTTCACCACCGGACATCTTGCCCAGTGTCCATGGGCAACTTCCGCCAGCGGCGGAAGGCCGCGGGCGCACTCCGGCACGCGAAACTCGCAGCGCGGCTCAAAGGGACATCCCGGCGGGACCGCATGCAGAGGCGGTACCGCGCCTTCAATGGTCTCGAGGGGCTGCCCGCGGTCCGTCTTCAGCGTGGGCACGGCATTCAGCAATCCGCGCGTGTAGGGATGCGCTGGCGCCTGAAATATGTCGCGCTTCGACCCCAGCTCTACCAGGTTGCCGGCGTACATCACCGCCACCCGGTCGGCGACCTGCGAAACCACGGCCAGGTCGTGGGAAATGAAAAGCATGGTCAGGCCAAACTTCGTCCGCAGTTCAGCCAGCAGGTCGAGAATCTGTGCCTGGATGGTCACATCGAGCGCGGTCGTGGGTTCGTCGGCAATCAGCAATTGGGGGCGATTGACGATGGCCATGGCAATCATCACGCGCTGCCGCATCCCGCCCGAAAGCTGGTGCGGATAGTCGCGCGCCCGGCGTTCGAAATCGGCGATGCCCACTTCCTGCATGGCAACCAGGGTCCGCTTCCAGGCCTCGCTCTTCGCGACTTGATGGTGGGCCAGGACGGCTTCCGCGATCTGGTCGCCCACCCGCATCACCGGGTTCAGAGCGGTCATCGGCTCCTGAAAAATCATGGCCAGCCGGGAACCGCGCAAAGGACGCATGGCCGTGTCAGACAGCTGCAGCAGGTCGCTCACCCCGCTGCCATTGCCAAACCGAATCTCGCCACCGATGCGAGCGTGCGGAGGCAGCAGTCGCATCAAGGCCAATGACGTAACCGATTTCCCCGAGCCAGATTCACCCACCAGCCCCAGCACTTCGCCCGCCGCAATTGAAAAACTAAGATCGCGGACCGCCACCAGCCAGCCGCTTCCGCCCTGGGTTGAACGGGGAAATTCGACGACCAGATTCCGCACTTCAAGAAGATGAGCCATGCCAGGTAGCGCCGGCGTCTCGCCGGCTGTCCGGAGGGCGTCCCGCCCTCCCTAATTATTGTCGCCCAGAATTATTGTCCCAGAATCAACGGCAACCCATTCTTGGAATTTCCGATCACAACGATCTTGGCGTTCGCGCTCTTGGCCAAAGTCTCGGTCGCCTCTATGCCCTTCCACTCCAGCAGCTGCGGACTGATCCCCTGCGCCACGATCTGCTGGAAGTCGCGAATGCCGGCCGCTTCAATGCGCTTGCGCTGCGCCTCCTGCGTTTCCTTTTGCAGACGGAAGTTCATGGCCAGCGCTTCCTGCTCGGCCTGCTGCTTGGATTCGATCGACGCCTTCAGGGTCACGGGCAACTGAATGTCTCGCAGCAGCACGCTTTCGACCAGCACTCCACGCTCTCCGAGTTTCGTGGTGAGCTGGTCAAAAATCTGCTTGCCCACCATTTCGCGTTCTCCGGTGTACAGCGCGTTGGCGGTGTGCGCGGCGGTCGCCTCCCGGATGGCCGCCCGCAAATTTGGTTCGATCAGCACATTCAGGTAATTGGGGCCAATCTTCTGGATACACCTCGGCGGCCTTCTCCGGATTGAGGTGGTAGATGAGCGAAGTATCCAGATTGATCATCAGCCCTTCGCTCGAAGGCACGCTGGCCGATTCCTTGAGCTCCTGGGTGCGAATGGAAAGCTCATGGTTGGACTTGAAGGGATTGATCAGGTGGACTCCCTCCGGCAGCTCTTCGCCGGTCACCCGCCCAAACAGCGTGAGCACTCCAACGTTGCCCGGAATCCACGCGGGCCACCGAGGCAAACAGCATAATCACCACGACAAACGCAGCCGCCGCAATTCCAAGCAGCCGCAATACCGAACCGGAGTTGGCATCAATCACCCGGCCATGAGGTTCATTGAATATCGCCATAGAGAGTTCCTCCCCGCGGGCGATTGTACTGCCAAGCCAAAAGCGCGCTAAGTGCCCGCGACGACACACGCGCCGCCCACGTAGGGGCGGAGGCTGTGCCTGAGCGAAGTCGAAGGATGTCCTCACCCGCCCAGCCGAGCAAGGCTCGGCCAGCTTTCCGCCGCCAGGCCGCCAAACCCAGGCGCGCGTTGCGCGCCCACCCGGACGAGGGCGTCCGGGCCTACGCGGGTCACTGGCAAGAATCAAATCCGCATCACGATTGATTTCCCCGGAAATTTTCACAACCGCAGAAATTCCGACGCTATTGCGCCAATCCGATTCCGCGAACCAAATTCCGCGAAAAATCGCGGTGCTCCCAGGAGCGTGAAGCATCGCCCGCAAGCTCCGCTGCACCAAATCCGGTCACCCCCTTGTGGAGAGGCTGCACTCGCCTGCAAGCAAACGAGATAAATCCCGCCATTTTTTATTGACTATAAAATTAGGAGGAGTAAAAACAACCTCGTTCTTTGACACGTTCTGAAGTTTACCCGGTTGGTGCGGCGTCCGGGGCTCGAGCGAGATCACTCTGAAGCATCGCAAGATGAGTCAGGGAGGGTCAGCAAGGGTCTATAGCCAGGCGCTGGTCGAGGCGAACAGGAACATCCGTCAGAGGCAAGATAGAGTCCCGAGGCGTTGAACAGTTTTTCCGGTTGGCGGTAAGCCCGGAGCCCAAGCAAAGATCGCGCCCGTCGTCTTCGCAAGGAGACACGAAAGCAGGTCAGCAAGGGTCTAAAGCGAGCTACTGGCCGAGGCGAACAGGTTCAACACCACCTCGGGACTCTTAATTTTGATGGCCACTCCGAACTCTTCATGTCAGCCTCCCCCAAGGCCCGCCACCTCGACGATTCGCGTTTGTCTGTCCTGCTTCGCCCCACTGCGCCTCCAGCCCTCGAAATAGTCGCCAAACCCGCCAAGCTGGACTTCGCCGCGAACCCCAATCACTACCGGGTGACGAAAAAGACTGGGAAGGCAAAGCCGAAGCCTGCACGAGGAATCGATCGGTCCCCGCGATTGCTGTTGGAGTGCGACACCAGCCAACTGCTGGATCCTGACTTCGGCGAATAGCGTGGAAGGGCACGACTTCAGAGGTGGTGGAAAAACTCAATTTGCCCGGACGAAGCGACCACAGGGGCTAAAGCCGGCACACATTTCTGGCGACTTACGCGGCCCTGAAGGGCCGCTCTTCCACGGAAGGATCGACATTGGTGAGTTTTTCCGCAACCACTTCAGTCGTGCGATAAAGGCCCGTGGAAGGGCACGACTTCAGTCGTGCCAATGAGGCACCGGAGGAAGGCGGCTTTAGCCGCTGGGGGGGCTGATCGTCATACTAACCGCCAACAGGTCCCTCCACTCCGCTTCGCTCCGGTCGGGATGATAAAGTTTCTATCGGGGAGACCTTCCAGCTTCCGCTATCGTTCGCGGGCGAGTCGCCCGCGGCCACATCGAAACACGCGTGCCCTACAGCGGTATATTCCCATGCTTCTTCAGCGGATTCTTATCCCGCTTGGTTTCCAGCATCGCCAGCGCCTGGATCAGCTTCTTGCGCGTCTCTCGCGGCTGGATGACCGCATCCACATATCCCCGTTCCGCCGCCACGTAGGGATTGGCAAAGCGCTCGCGGAACTCTTCGATTTTTTCTGGCGAAGCGTCCTCGCGCTTCGGCGGCCCGGTCCAGCTCGCGCTTGTAGACGATGTCCACCGCGCCCTCCGGCCCCATGACCGCGATCTCGGCCGTCGGCCACGCGTAGTTCACGTCGGTGCGGATATGCTTTGACGCCATCACGCAATACGCTCCGCCGTAGGCCTTGCGCGTAATCACCGTGATCTTCGGCACCGTGGCTTCGGCGAAGGCAAACAGCAGCTTGGCGCCGTGCTTGATGATTCCGCCGTACTCCTGGGTGATGCCGGGCAGGAATCCGGGCACATCTTCAAACGTAATCAGCGGGATGTTGAAGCAGTCGCAGAAGCGCACGAAGCGCGCGCCTTTGGTGGACGCGTTGATGTCGAGCGTGCCCGCCAGAAACGCCGGCTGGTTGGCCACGATTCCGACCGGACGTCCATTCATCCGGGCAAAGCCGACGACAATGTTCTTGGCGTAGTGCTCCTGCACTTCGAAAAAATAGCCGTCATCGACGACGGCGTGAATCACGTCTTTGATGTCGTAGGGCAGGTTCGACTCGTCGGGAACGATGCTGGTCGAGCGCGTCGTCGGCGCGGTCGATCGGATCGGTGCACGGCCGGCGCGGCGGGTCATCGATATTGTTCGACGGGATGAAAGCTCAGCAGCTCGCGCACCATGGACAGGCATTCCGCGTCGTCGTGCGCCATGAAGTGGGCCACGCCGGAAGTTTCGTTGTGCGTGTGAGCGCCGCCCAGCTGGTCTTTGGTGACCTCTTCGTGCGTGACCGTCTTGATCACGTCCGGCCCGGTGATGAACATGTACGACGTGTTTTCCACCATCAGGATGAAATCGGTGATGGCCGGCGAGTACACCGCGCCGCCCGCGCACGGCCCCATGATGGCGGAAATCTGCGGCACCACCCCGCTGTACAGCGTGTTGCGCAGAAAAATGTCGGCGTATCCCGCCAGCGACACCACGCCTTCCTGAATGCGGGCGCCGCCGGAATCATTCAGGCCGATCACGGGCGCGCCCATCTTGGCGGCCAGGTCCATGATCTTGACGATCTTGGCGGCGTTGGTTTCGGAGAGCGATCCGCCAAAGACGGTGAAGTCCTGGGCGAAGACAAACACCAGCCGTCCTTCGATCCGCCCGTAGCCGGTGATGAAGCCGTCGCCGAAATACTTCTGCTCGGCCATGCCGAAGTCGGTCGAGCGGTGGGTGACCAGTTTGTCGGTCTCTTCGAACGTGCCTTCGTCGAGCAGAAACTCGACCCGCTCGCGGGCCGACATCTTGCCTTCCTTATGCTGGCGCTCGCGGCGCTGCTCTCCGCCGCCCTCCGCAGCCAGGCGGTCGCGCTTCTTTAGCTCTTCCAGCTTCTCTTCCAGATTCATTGCAGACCTCAGACGTCGGGCGTCAGACCTCGGACCTCGAGCACCAAGGGTTTGCCGAAGTCCGATGTCCGACGTCCGGCGCCAGTTCAATCCCCCATGCTGGAGCCAATCGGCTGGTAGCGATACTTCTTGCCGTCCCAAAAGGTTGCAGAGGTCATCCGGTCGCCGCCGGTTTCTTCGGCATAGATGGCCATTGTCGGTTTCTTTTTCACGATCAGCTTTTTCACCGCGACCTGCTTGAAAGGCAGATTGATGATCACGAATTTCGCCTTCGGCACAGCCGCGCGCCAGGCCTCCGGGCCGACGCCATGAATGACCAGCAGCACCAGGCCACGGGTGGCAGGGTCCTCCGAGGCAAATTGGCTGGTGATCTTGGGGTTTCCATACCCAAAGAAGTGGTTGTAAGGATCGATCACCGTAAAGTTGTCTTCGGCCTGGTCCGCCCAGCGGATTGGTGCAACGGGCGGCGACCACCAGGTCCTCGATGCCGTCGCCGTTGAGGTCCGCCTTCATGGGCTGCGGCCCCGGCATCAGCTTGCAGGTCGATCCAAACTGCTTCTGGATGAAGTCGTCGTCCACGGCGGCTGCGGCCGGCGGTGGTCTGCTGAGCCAAGGCGATAACTGACAGTAGAAAACCCAAAATGACGAATCGAGAAATACCTGAGAACTGCATGGGAATACTTTAGTCCCGTTCGGTCGCGGAAAGTAGAGGCAGAGGAGGTGACCTTCGTATCCACACGACCCACGTAGGGGCGGGCCCCTCGACCGCCCTGGTCGAGCGAAGCTCGACTATTCTCTGATGCTGATGGCCCGGGCGACAAGGTCGAACTTCGCGACCGGGCGGACGAGGGCCGTCCGCCCCTACGTGGTCTGCGCTTTCTTGAAGTGCTCCCAGCCCTGCGGCGCCAATTCCTGCCTTACGCCCTGTCCTGTCCCGAAGCCAGACCTTCCGGCCCCGCGTGACCACGCCAATCTGCCGGACAGCAACCCCCGCAATCCGCGGCGGAACCTTTTTTTCTGGCAGGCGCGGTGAACAGCAATTCGTAGTCTTCCCCGCCGTGCAGCGCCAAGCGGAGATCAACTCTCCGCCCTGGTTTCCCCACCCGGGCCAGCGGAATAGAATCCGCTTCGATCTCGGCTCCCACCCCACTTTCCTCGCATACATGGCCGAGGTCGGTAGAGAGCCCGTCGCTGATGTCGATCATTGCGGAAGCCAATCCCTTTTCGCGGAGAACTCGGCCGACCGCAACCCGAGGCATGGGATAAAAGTGCCTGCCATAGTCCAGCGGCCGAAGCTTCTTTCCTGTCGGGACAGCAAATCCAGCGTCGCCGCTGAAGCGCCGAGCTCGCCGGTCACGTAGATCCGGTCACCCGGACGCGCTCCCGAACGCAGCACCGCCTTGCCCTTCGGCACCGAGCCCAGAACGACGATATCGGCCAGAATTCCGCCGGGAGATTCGGCAGTGTCGCCACCGGCCAGTTCCACTTTGAACTGCGCCAGCCAGCTTCAGCAGGCCGCTGAGGAAGCCGTCCACCCAGCCCTGCGGCAAGCTCCGTGGCAGGGCGAGCGAAAGAAACACCGCCTGCGGCTCCCCGCCCATGGCAGCGATGTCACTGAGTCCGCGCGCCAGACAGCGGTGCCCCACGCTCTCCGGCGGGTGCCACGCCCGCTTGAAGTGGATGTTCTCCAGGCTGAAATCGGTGGTAACCAGGACTTGATGACCGCGAGGGATGGGAACCACAGCACAGTCGTCCCCGATGCCGATGCCACGAGAAGCTGGCATGTCGTTTTGCAACCTGGCCGCGAATGCGGCGGATCAGCGCTCTCTCGGGCAGGGGCACGCCGCAATCATATATATCATGGCGCGACCTGGTCGGGCCGAGCGAAACTCGGCAAGCATGGTTGGCCGTCGAGTTCCAGGCACTGGCTGTCGAGCTTCGCTCGACCTAGCCGGGTCAAAGACCCGTCCCCACACGACTGGCACAACGGTCACGTTACCCTCCCTCCCAAAGTCACCACCGAGTAACAGGTCCCTCCGGGCAGTCCGCGATACCCGGCGTTGGTAAGGCCGCCAACGTTGACAGGGGGGAACCTACTTTGTTACCGTTGCGAAGCTGTCCAAACACTTGTGGCCGAACTAAGTGCTGCATTCAGTAGGGATTGCAGACACGGTTTTCGGCCATCCCGGTTCCGGTAGGGTTCGGGCGCGTAAAACGGCTGGAGTTGCAAGATTCGGAAGCTGGCCCGGATTCAGGATGGCAATGGGGCTCTCGTAACCGCGAGCCGCCCACATTGGGCCGATCCTGATCAACTATACGGAAGGAACAAATTGCAAAAACGCTTCTACATTCTTTTTGTGGCACGCGGTGACGACGGTCAGCTGCGCAAGATCCCGATCCCGGTTCACTACCTGTACGTGTTTCTGGTAGGTGCGTCGATTGTGGGTCTGAGCCTGACCGGCATCGCCAGTTCATACCTGCGCATGCTGCTGAAGGTGTCGCATTACAACGAGCTCCGCACCGAGCGGGAAGATCTCCGTAACCGTTACTCCCGTCTGGAGCAGGTGGCCAAGGAGCGCGATATCCAGGTGGCCTCGCTGGGTTCGCTGGCCGGTGAAGTTTCTTCGCTGTATGGTCTGAAGTCCGATCCCAACCTGGTAACGGCCTCTTCAGAAAACGTGGCCGGCGTTCAAGTTCGTCTCTTCGCTCGACCAGCTTTATGCGCTCAGGACTTCCGCGCTGACCGGCGCTACCATGACCGGTCTTTCCCTGGGACTCACGCGCAACGTGACCACGGCCGACTGGCTGAGGGCGAATTCCGCTCCCAATCTCTGGCCGGTTGAAGGTCCCGTGACCGGCTCCTTCGGCGAGCGCATCGATCCGTTCAACGGAGAAGGCGCTTTCCATAGCGGTATCGATATTGGATCAACGGACGGGCAGCCCGTGGTGGCGCCCGCCGATGGCGTAGTCACCTTTGCCGACTTCATGGGCGGCTACGGACGCGCCGTCATGATCGACCACGGTCACGGCATCACCACCCGCTACGGTCACCTGGCCAACTTTGCCGTCATGCCCGGCCAGCACGTGCATCGCGGCGACACCATCGGATTCGTCGGCGAGAGCGGCCGCAGCACCGGTCCCCACCTCCACTACGAAGTCCGCATCAACGACACTCCGGTAAATCCCCACAAATATCTTGCGGCTCACGGTCGCCAATGTGGGCGGATTCTCAGCCGGAAGCTAGGTCGGGTAGATCAGGCTAAAGTTTCTGGTTTCTAGTTTCCGGTTTCTTGACACCGGAATCCACACCCTTCCAGCATCTACTGCAGCCGGAAGCGTTCGTTCATCAGGCGCTGTAGTCGGGGTTTGTAGAGGATGTCGTAGGCCAGTTCCTTGTCGGGAAACATGGCCAGCGCGGCGCGCCTGGCGCCGGCTACCAGTTCTGAGGCTTCTTCCACGGTGAGGTTGACGTCCTGGCTGATCACCGACATGACCATGCTCATCATGAGCTGCAGTCGCCGGATGTTTCTGGCTTCCTGTTCCTTCTCGGTCAGGTGCGCGGACAGTTCAGCCCGCTCCCGTGTACTCATTACGCCCCCAGACGGGTCAGAACCCACAAACGTGCCGGCACTGGATCTCCAGTGTTTTTCGATGCACTGCCGCAACCGGGCGTTGCGCTCATCTCCACTGGTCCATTCTGTGGGCATTCGCCAGCGAATACAACATCTCCGGGGTGTAGGACTTCGGTTACCCCGGCCAGCCGGGTTACAATCACTGTGCTGCAAGACAGACGGAAGCCCAAGCGGGGATCGATATCGCTCGTCTATATCGATGCCGGTATCCATGATCCGTGCCGCCGCCTGCCGCCCCGATCGGAGGAGCTATGAACCAACGTCCCGCTGCGCGCCCCAATCCCAATGAAAAGCTGGTGCGGGTTTTTGACACGGAACAGGAGTCCGAAGCCATGGTCGTGCACGGCCTGCTGGAGTCCACCGGGATCGATTCCGACATCACATCCATCGACGCCCAGCAGGACATTCTCCCGGGAGTCGGCGGCACCATTATTCTGGTGCGCGAAGAGGATGCCGGCCGGGCGCGGCGCGTGATCGAAGAATATCGCCAGGCCCCGGGCAGCGATGAAACCGCGGAAATCGATATCAGTGGACTTCCGCCCGAGGAAGACCAGGGATGACAGTCCTGCCGTCCAGGTAGAACGTGACTGCACCGTCAAGATCGGTGCGGTAGGTCATCACGTGGGCTTCTCCCAGCCGGGCAAGAACTTCTCCGCGCGGGTGACCATAAGTATTGCGCGCTCCCACGGAAATCACCGCGAATCGGGGATGCACCCGGTCGAGCAGCAGAGGGATGGTGGAAGTCGCGCTGCCGTGATGCGCCACCTTGAGCAGATCGGCTTCCGGTTGCTCCTCCGCGATTTGCTGTTCTGAGCGTTTCTCCGCGTCTCCTTCCAGCAGAGCCGATGTTTTTCCGTAAACCAGTTTCATCACCAGAGATTCATCGTTGCGCCGCGCGGCCAGGTCCTGCGCGCCGGGAGCCAGGATTCGCACTTCCGCCCCGCCAAAGTCGAATTCATCGCCCGCCCGGCGAGGGACGACGCGCACCCCCAGTTCCTGGGCCTGTTGCAGCAGGGCGTTCATCTCCGGGTCCGAGGGATCGCTCAGCCACAACTCGCGTGGCCGGAAGTTGGCCAGTATGGCCGCGGCCCCGCCCATGTGGTCGGCATGCGCGTGCGTGATGGCCACCGCGTCGAGGCGGCTGATGGCACGCGACCACAGGTAGGGCGATACGACGTCTTCGCCGATATCCAGATCCGAGTGCACCCACTGCGGCAGGCCTCCGGCGTCCACCAGCAGAGTGCGGCCGGTGGGAGAGACCAGCAGGATCGAGTCTCCCTGGCCCACGTCAATGGCGGTCATCTCCAACACCGCGGGGCGAAGCTGGGGACGCGGCGGGACCGCGGAAATCCAGAGGGCGCTGGCGAGCCAGTGCCGCCAATCCGCCTGCGGCCAGCCAGGGGCGGCGGCGCACCAGGGCCATGGCCAGCGCGATGGCCAGGGCGCTGAGCAGAATCAACGGCAGTCCCCGGCGTGGGCACGCGCAGATCGGCGATCCGCAGTCCGCCCAGCCAGCGCACCGTGCCCGCAATGCCCTCGAGGGCGAAGCCGGCAATCAGCGCCGGAATCCTGGCCAGGGCGTGCGAAACATAACCCAGCGCCATGGCTGCGACCGCCGCCGGCATCAGCAGTTCCATCAGAGGCACCACCAGCATGTTGGCCGGACAGTCCCACCACCGTGGCGCGATGGAAGTAGTAGGCCATGGGAAGCGCCAGCCCGATCTGCATGACCACCGAGATCAGCAGCAGTTCACCCACGCCCAGCAGCGTGCGCGCAGTCCCAGCCAGACACCGGCAAGGGCTATGCGGCGGCCGGCAAAGCGCCGCAGCCGCCCTGCGATCATTCGCAGATCCAGTCGGAACTGCACGACTGTCGCCGGCAGAACAAAATCGTAGGACATGGAATCGATATTTCTCGAGCCTCGGATAAAGGGTTGCGTGGTGCGTTCCAGAATGGGTATGCCGACAGCGGCCACCAGCCACACGCACAAAAAGGTCAGCTGGAAACTGGCGCCGAACAGGACTTGCGGGTTCACGATCAGGAGAGCGAGCGCCGCCGCCCCGATGGCGTTGAGCATGGACTTCCCGCGATAGAGCAGACGCGCGCCCAGATACAGAGCCAGCATCAGCGTGGCCCGCCAGACCGGCGCGCCCAGCGCGGTCAGCCAGGCATAACTCATCATGAGCGCAACCGTGATGGCGCCCGCCAGCAGATCGCTCACCCGCAGCCGCCGCAGGAACCAGAACGTCACCAGGGCGAGGATGCTCACGTTCATCCCCGAGACCACCAGCACGTGATAGGTGCCGGAGCGCTGGAAGTCGGCGCGGGTGGAGCGATTGATGAACGCGTCCTCGCCAATCACCATGGCGTCCATGAGCGCGGCTTGCCGCTGCGGCCACAGGGCGTGGACTTTGTCGATGATGCTGCGATGGACGCGCGCCCGCCAGAATTCAGCCCGGCTGCCGGCAAATCCGGGAAGGACTTCCACGCTCGCGGCCTTGGCAGAGGCCAGTGCGACGATCCCGTTTTCCGCCAGATATCCCCGGTAGTCGAAGGCCCCGGGATTGCGGTAGTTGCGCGGAGTGGAGATTTTGGCGGGAAACCGCAGGCGCTCACCGTAACGGAACAGGCGTCGCGGCATCCGCGGCCTGATCAGACTCGCTTTTCAGCGGTTGATAGACATTTATGCGCAAGCCGGAGTTGACGGCAAACTTCTCGTCGCCCCGGGCGATCTCTTCGGTCTCGACCTCCAGCCTTTGCCGGACGCTGCCCGGACCGTCCTCTTGCGGAGCCCCTTCTTTGGTGACGTGCGCAGTAACGATGACTTCGGACCCGTCGGCGAAGCGAAGCAAACCGGAACCCGCGTCATCCGGGACGCGCACTTGAACCATGAGCGCGCCCAGAAAGAAGAGCGCCCCTGATCCCAGGATGAACGCGGGGGGGCCGCGTCGCCGGAACAGGTATGCGCCCGACAAAGCAAAGACAATCCACGCCGCCACCCACCACACTGGCGGTCGCCAGGCGTGAGCTCCCACGGCAATTCCCGCGGCCAAGGCCAGCGCAGCCCACAGCAAAGGCTGCCGCCCGCCTGACTCTCGCCGCGCAACCGGACCCGGGTTCACCTGTGGATTCACTACGGCTCACGTGGGAACAGCCGCCCCGGCTGTTCAGTCGAGCGCAGCTCGACACGGTTTGCTTGGAATAGTTAGCGGAGCTTCGCTCCGCCGGACAGCCGTGGGCGGCTGTCCCCACGTGGTCTCGGTTAGTACTAGCGGACGAGGTGGAAGACGCTTTCCAGGTGGTAGGTCTGAGGAAATAAATCCACCAGGTGCGCCTCCTCCACCCGGTATCCCGATGAGAAGCAGGCGAGCCAGATCACGCGAAAGAGTTGCCGGATCGCAAGAAACATAAGTGATGCGAGGCGCCGATAACTTCACCAATCCTTTAATCACCCTTTCGCCCAACCCGCTCCGCGGTGGATCTACCACCACCAACTCGGGGCGCAATTTGCCCGCCACATTTTCCAGATACTGCTCCGTGGTGGCGCGAACCGCTTTTACGTTCGCGGGCGAATTGTATAGCAGATCGGCATGGGAAGTCGGTGACGACTCTACGGCAATCACCCTTTCAAATTCCCGATTCAGGACGGAAGAGAAAAGCCCAACTCCCGCATAGAGATCAAGCGCAGTCCCCGTAGCGCCGGCGTCCCCGCCGGCTGTCCGGCGGGCGTCCCGCCCGCCGCCCGCTCGTGAACAACAATCTCCACCAGTTCGTCGGTCAGATGACGATTGACCTGGAAGAACGCCCCCGCGCTGACACGATAGGAAGCCAGCCGGGTCGAATAAGTAAGGTGACCGCTGCCGCCGAGATGCTTCGGCTCGCCCTGGCCTTCAGTTTTCGCCGACCGGGCCGCGAAGAACACGATGCTGGAAATTTCCGCCAGTGCACTCTTCAGGTCCGCCGCAAATGGTTCGACTGCGGTTTCGGGCAAGCAGTAAACCTCCGCCAGCAGTTGCGTGTCATCGCTATTGGCGAAGAATTCGATTTCTTGGACCCCGGGTGGAATGCTGCCAGCGCGCCCCAGTTGCCACGCTGCAGCCAGGGCACGGTTGATCAGGGGCGAGCTGATCGGGCACTCTTCCACCGCCAGCAATTCGTGGGAGTTGAACTTGTAATAGCCCAGGGCGAACTGCGGCGCGCTCTGCACTTTGAAACGGGAGCGGTTGCGATAGTTCCACGGCGGAGAAGGATGTACCTGCAGCTCGGTATCCAGTTCCAGCCGGGCAATGCGGCGCAGGTTTTCTTTCAGGACGGCAGCTTTGATCTCAAGCTGATGTTCGTAGTCGGTGTGCTGATAGTGGCATCCGCCACAGCGCTGAAAGTAGGGACATCGCGGATCGACACGCCGGGGAGAGGCGGTAAGAATTCCGTTCAGCTGAGCGCGCGCGAATCCGGGCTTCTCTTCCCGAAGAGTTGCTTCCACGTTTCGCCGGGCAGGACAAACGGCACAAATACCGCTTTGCCAGGACCGCGATCGTCGGCGGGAAGGCGCGCCAGCCCGTCTCCGCCATAAACCAGTTTCTCGATGTTGAGTCGCAAGCCTCGATTCTACAGGGAAAGTGGTGACGGGTTCCACGCTCGGGATCAACCAGTCCGGAGTGGGAATTCGAGAAACCGGAAACCAGAAACTCGAAAGTCGTCCTATCTTCCCTTCAACATCTCCACCACGCGATCAAAGTCCTCGAGCGTGGAGTATTCGATCACGATTTTCCCTTTTCCCTTGCGGTCGCGGATGCGCACTCGCATTCCCAGCGCGCGCTCCATCTCGGTTTGCGCCGCGCGCACGTTGGGATCGACCCAGCGCGCCCGGTGCGGGGTCTCGTCTTTCACCATGGGGCACATTCGTCTGGTCCACCAGTTCTTCGAGTTGCGCCACTGACATATGCTTGCGCACCGCTTCGTCGGCGACTTTCGCAATCAGGTCGGGATCGAGCAACTGCAGCAGCACCCGGGCCTCACTGAATCCCAGGCGTCCTTCCTGCAGGTGCTGCAGCACCGCGGCCGGGAGCTTGAGCAACCGCATGTAATTCGACACCGACTCGCGCGAGACTCCAACCCGCTGCCCGATCTGCTCCTGGGTCAATCCGAAATCACGGCTCAGTTTGGAAAACGCCGCCGCCTGCTCGATGCAATTCAGGTCTTGCCGCTGCAGGTTTTCGACGACCGTCATCTCCGCCGCCTGCTGGTCGGAAACCCGCCGCACGATCGCTGGAATGGTCGTCTTCCCCGCCAGCTTCGACGCGCGGCAGCGCCGCTCGCCCAGAATCAGGAGGTAACGGCCGTCCGCACCAGGCCGCACCACCACCGGCTGCACCACGCCGTTGCTCCGGATCGAGTTGGCCAGCTCCTCGAGCGCTTCGGGACCGAAGTGATTGCGCGTCTGGTAGGGATTTTCTTCGATGTGCTCCAGCAGAATCTGGACGACAGCATCCCGCGCGTCGGACATGCCGGGGGTGTGTGGAGCGGGCGCCCCGCCCGCTTGAGCCGGCGCCACCGCGCCCGCAGGGTTCAGGGCTGCAGGCGAAACCACCCGCGGCCCGCCCGGCAGCAACGAATCCAGTCCTCTTCCCAAAGCCCTGCGTTTGTCAGGAGCGACCTTCTCCGTCTCGCTAACCACCTTCTCCGCCGTTGTTGTCATGCGTCCCTCGAATCTCGCGGTGCCTGCGTGGGGACAGCCGCCCCGGCTGTCCGGCCGGGCAAATACACGGGCCCGCGCGCAAAATCACATAGATAAACATCAATTTATAATATAGATGATCATCAATCTACTAGGCCGTCTTGTCCATCTCCTGCACCGGTACCGCAGCTTCCACCGGCAAGTGGTGCGCGATAATCTCCTTGGCCAGGCGGATGTAGCTCTCCGCCCCCTTGGATCGCGGATCGTACAGCAGCGCCGGCCGGCCGTGGCTGGGAGCCTCCGCCAGCCGAATGTTCCGCGGAATCGTGGTCTCACAGAGTTTCTCGCCAAAGAACCGCTTCAACTCGGCCATGACTTGCTGCGCCAGGTTGGTGCGCTCGTCGAGCATGGTCAGGACCACGCCCTCGATGGTGAGTTCAGGATTGAAGCTGCTGCGGATGCGTTCCACGGTATCCATCAGTTCGCTGATGCCTTCCAGCGCAAAATATTCCGCCTGCATCGGGATCAGCACCGCGTCGGCGGCCACCAGGGCGTTCAGGGTGAGCAGATCAAGCGCGGGTGGGCAATCGAGCACGATGAACTGATAGCGCTCTTTAACAAGAGGACAAGGCGTCTCGCAGACGAAATTCCCTGCGTTCGGCGTCCACCAGTTCAATATTGGCGCCGATCATGTTCTTGTGCGCCGGCACCAGCCACAACTGCTCGATCTCAGTCGGTTGTACCGCCTGTTCTGGTCCGGCCGCACCCATCAGTAGATGATAGGTAGAGATCCGCTCCGGATCCCTGACCAGGCCCAGTCCGCTGGTGGCATTCGACTGGGGATCGCAATCCACGAGCAGAGTATTAACTTCAGCGGCCGCGAAAGATGCGGCCAGATTGATGGCGGTCGTAGTCTTCCCGACGCCGCCCTTCTGGTTGGCTACGGCAATGATGCGTCCCATTTAGATTTTAGAGAATCCAGAGATGTTCGCAGAATAGGCCGAAGCAATGCGCGATTGCAATGACGTATTTTGGTGCAACTGCGGTGGGACCATCATCGCATTGAGCAATGAGGCGGTTGCAGGATAATCAAACCCCAACTTCCACAGGAAATGTTCCACGTGGAACATCCTCGAATTGAAAACTTGAAATCAGGGGCGCAATGTTCCACGTGGAACATCAAGTTCACAATTTTTTCTTGGTCACCCAATTCCTTGGGGAAGCATCGTGTAGGGACGTCTCCGACCCTTCCGGGCCGAGCAAAGCTCGGCAAGCGGCCTTTACCGATACTCTTCGCGACGAGAATGTGCCCGAGGCTTGTACGCTTGGCGACCTTGCTTTGGGTGTCGCCAATAAGACCACTGTTCCACGTGGAACATTTCACAAGTGGCATTGATTAGACACCAGTGCTGGCCGCGGCAGAACTGCTTCCAAAGTGCCATTTTTTGCCACTTTATTGCAACCAAGTCGCTGCAGCGATGGCCTTACCTAGCTAACGCGAGGTTATTTACCACTTATTACTACTATGGTACAGGTGATTAACAATAATGGTTCTTAACACTCGATGTTCTCGTTGGCGGCACGAAATACCAGAAATATCCCACAAATTATTCCATAGTCATTGTGATCTTCTGTTTACCAGGCCAAAATCACCACGTTTATCCCACCTGAAGATGTTCTATTAACTACCCTGGTTCGTTACCTCCAATGATCAGTAAGCGGCTGGATGAAAGTGGCAGGCGGATCGGATCTCTCCACCGCAGGCCCGGCAAGAGCTGCCGGGCTCGATCCAGTTGTGATTTTCCGACGAGAACTGCCAGGCGGCCACTGGGTCCCACTAAACCGGCAGCCTCCAGAAGAGCCGTTTCGAATTGCTCGACCGCGCGAAACATCACCACATCTCCCGGATTTCCAAGGTACGTTTTGGCGCGCGCGGCAAACACATCGACATTCGCCAGGCCCAGATGGCGAACCACCTCGCGCAGGAATGTGGCCTTCTTTTGATTTGACTCAATCAGCGTCAGGCGAATGTGCGGCGCCCATATTTTGGCTGGCAGGCCGGGAAAGCCGGCTCCGGATCCGATGTCGATTACTTGCGCCGTCGTGCCCGTCTCAACTTCCGGCTGGGGAAACAACTGTCTGGCGGCAAAGAGGGATTCGCCAAAATGGCGCGTGATAATCTCCCCCGGCTTCCGTATCGCGGTGAGATTGACGCGGTCGTTCCAGCGCAGAAGTAAATCGACGTACATCGATATAAGGCGCACTTGGGCGAGGGAAAGTGCTGCCGTGCTCCGGCCGTCGTCGCCCAGGAACGGTTCGAGCAACTCCGCGATGCGGGCGTCATTCATGCGATTGCAGATTGTAGATGGCGGGAGAAACATCTTGAAACTGCGATCTTGAAACTGGGACCCTAAGACTGAAACCAGAGAAGCGGAAGGACGAGCCAGTTTTCAGTTAGTCGTTCCCGGTTCTCAGTTCAGCGAACCACTTTCTCGACAGCTGATCGGAGTTCCTCATAGGGCATCACGTCTGGATGGTAAAGCGCCACGCGGCCAGCGCGGTCAATCAAAACCATGGTGGGCACGGTACTGACGCCGTAAACCTTGAAATTCTCTTTGCTGACGGGGACAGGAGCGGCCTGCAACCCGGGATAGAACTGTTCCCAGACCCATTCGATGTAGGGCAATTCTTCCTTGGGCTCGGCATCTTCGCCGCGCGCTTTGTATCCGTAGAGGGTAGTGGGCGCCAGCAGAATCAACCCGCGCGCGCCGAACTCGGACCGGATGCGGGCAATGATCGGACCCTCCGCCTTGCAGTCCGAGCACCAGTGTGCCCAGAAGAAGAGCAGCACGGGAGAGCCCTTGAGTTCGGCCAGGGTCACCGGCTTCGGGCCCAGGTACGGCGCGATGGCCAGCGTCGGCGCTGGCTGTCCCACCAGCGCCAGGAGATTGAGGTTCTTTTGCAACCGCGCCTGGATGGAGGTATTTCTGTAGGCCACCAGGCTGTGGCGGAGCAGAGCGACTGCCTGGGCAGGCTCTCCCCGGCTGGCCAGCACCTGGGCCTGTACTTCGATGGCGGCCCCGAGAGCAGTCGGCAGGTGGGGCTCGGCATCGAGGGCTCGCCTGGTCAGCAATTGCCGGGACAGACTCTCGGTCTCGCGGGCATAGGTCTGGGCACGATCCAGTTGGTTGGATTGAAGGCTGGCCCGGGCCATCCAGGAAAGGGCTTCGACGTAATCGGGCGTTGTACCCTGCTGTCCGCGATAGCTTTGCAGTTGGGTCTCGGCGCCGGAATAGTTATTCCGCGCCAGGGCCGCGCGCACATCGTCGCTGATACCGGCGAGTGAGGTAGTCGAAAGCACCAAAAGAGCGGCGAGAAGACGAAGAACCATGTCCCATGATAAATCACAAAGCCAGCCCCGGGCAGCAGGCCGCTAATCCCGGTATGGTGCAGTTTCGTGATAAGACACGGCAAGTACATAAACCACGAAGGACACGAAGCATCACGAAGGCTTTGTTTTCCAGGGTTTCCTTCGTGTAACTTCGCGCCCTTCGTGGTTCACGGTCTCCAAACTGCACCACTACCCTATTCCCTGACGGCTTACTCCACCGCGGTCAGTGAATCGACAAAGTGGAAAAACTGCTCGACCCGGGTGACTTTGAGTGCGCTATGCACGCGTTCGTTGACGCCGAGCAGGTATAGACCGCGCCCATCCTTCTCGTGGGTGACGTAAGCGCCCACCAGCGCTCCAATCCCGGCGGAATCCACGTAGGGAACTTTGCTGAAATCCAGCAGCAGCGCCCGCGAGTTATCGGCGCGGACCCGGGCTTGGAAATCGAACAGTGTAGTCATGGTCAAAGGGCCGGTCAGGCGCAAAATGCGCTGCCCATCCTTCGGCCCAGGGATGTCTTCTATGACGAGAGGCTCCTGCGGCATCGCGAAATCATAGTCTGCGACAGTTTGGGAAGTTGTTAAAGGAGTGTTAATTTTGAAGGACCTTGCCGCGCCTCCAATAGTGGCGAAGGCGAACGAGACTCGGCGCGGAAGCCGCGGGAGTTGCTAGTTAACATGAGCACAGGAGAGAACATGCCCCTGAAGGTGGGAGACACAGCCCCGGATTTTGAATTGCCCGCGGTCGAGGGCGAACGCCATTTGAAGATAAAACTCAGCGACTTCCGCGGCAGGAAAAACGTCGTAGTGAGTTTTCATCCACTGGACTGGACGCCGACATGCGCGGCGCAGGTCCCGGCATTCGATGCCGACCGCGACAAATTTGCCGGCCTCGACGCCCAGGTCGTGGACATCAGCGTGGACTCGATTCCCAGCAAGATTGCCTGGCAGAAAAAGGAAATCGGACTGATGCACACGCCCATGTGCGCGGATTTCTATCCGCACGGCGAGGTTTCGGAGCGGTTTGGAATTCTGCGCAAGGAGCAGCCGTTTCCCGGCATCTGTGAGCGCGCCGTGTTCATCGTGGACAAGATGGGCAAGATTGCTTTCGCCAGGATATATCCGCTGGATCAGGCGCCCAATAATGAGGAACTGCTGGCAGCGCTAAAGAAAATCGGCGGGGCGGACTGAAGAAGAGCGATGGTTGAAACTGGATTTGCGCCCGCGCGAAAAATTCTTGATGCCCCCTGGTGTCCTCAGTGGGTTACTTTTTTTCGCCAGCCCCGGTTTACAACTGCGCCTAACGTCAGAAGGCTAAAAACTGAAATAACGACCAGTGATGCTACGCAGTAAATGCACCAGACGCCCAGAAGGTGGGCTTCGATGTGTGCCAGATAAAGGGAAAAAGCAAGTGCTCCCAAGGCCAGCGGCAACAACACCGAATACCACCGTTTAAGCGCCAGTGCGCCCAGCAGCAGATAGCCGGCAATCCCGATGGTTGCCACGGGCACGCCCCAGAGCACGGCGTAGGGACTGTGGTTCACGATCCCGCAGTCCCATTTCTCATTGATGCTGCAGGGCGAAGTGTCAGTCCGATAGTGTTCGCGCAAGGCCATCGCGGAAACTGCGACACCGCCAACAGCCAGCAAGACCAGAATGAATCTCATTTGCTCGTGTTCTCCAAGTCTCGCGCGCGCCGGATGCACGCCGAGGTCCGACGCCTGACGCCGCTCTAAAAGTGGAACCTGTATTTCACCTGAACCGAGACCTCGAGCGGGTTCACATAGTGGGTTCCCCCGAACGTATTGCTGTTGTCCAGCAAGTAGCGGTGATTGGATAGATTAAGCCCGGTCAGGCGCACGTCCCAGTTCTCGCCAAACGATTTCCCCAGCGACAGGTCAAAGGTTTCATGCGAGGGCAGGTGTTCCGGGCCTTCGCCATCGACAAAACCGGAGCCGTAGTTAGCGTTGAAGTCAGCCCAGGCGCGCCACGGCAGCGCGAGATTAACCCCGGTAGAGAGTGTGTGGCGCTGGTCGTGATCGAGGAAGAAGTAGCCTTCGTCCGGCGGCTCGAAGTCGGTCAGGCCGCCAGTGACTCCGCCCGCGCCTTCCGCGTACTGATAAGAATAAGCCGCATGAAACTGGGCGCGTCCCGCGAAGCGCGGCGAGTTCATCGTGCCTTCCCATCCCCGGATGCGGGCGCGATCGATGGTGAGGGGAAAGAAAATGTTGGAATTGCCCAGAATGTCATGATCGAAAAAGTTTTTTGCGCCAGTGCGGAAGTTGGAGAGATCGAAGGTCCATCCCGCCACGGGGATGGTCAAACCGAACTCGTGCTGCTCATCGCGCTCGCCCCGCAGCGGCAGGAAACCAAATCCCTGCTGCGCCGCCTGCTGCAGCAGCGGACCGCTTACCGTGAGCAGCGGCGGGGCCTGGTAGTAATGCCCGTAGAAGCCGCGGAAGACCCAGTTGAGGCGCGGCACGCGGAGCGCAGCGCCAATGCGCGGATCGACAGCGTTTTCGCTGACGGTCGAACCGAAATGCGTCAGCCGTACTCCGCCGTTGATGGTCAGCCAACTGGTGAGTTTGTACTGATCTTCCAGAAACAGCGCTTCCACGTTCCCCCACACTATTTCGCGCTGGCTCAGGGGCGGATTGCTGCCATCGCTTGTGACCACTCCAAAGAGCTGGTTGTCGCGCGCTCCGAAAACCTGAAATCCGCCACGAAAATTGTGTTTGCCGTGATTGACGGCCAGAGAAACCACGCCCCCCATGTAGTTCGAGCCCCGGTTATCCTTGGGAATCACCACGTCGGGGTCGGGCTGGCCAACATAATCGCCAATGTAGTGGGCCTGGTTGAAGTGGTAGAAGGGCGAGACCGTCAGGACGGTCCACGGGCTGACGACATGCAGCCAGGAAAAATTAACCAGATCATCGCGCTCGTTTTCGACGTCACGAATACCGAGGTCCTGCTGGTCGGGATCGTTGGGGACCTGGTAGTGATCGCCTCGAGCCGACGCAACCAGGCGAAGCTGGTCCTTCGGGGTCTTATTGAATGTCAGGGAAGTGAAAGCGCTGAGCCCGGCGCCGAGATCATGCAGTATCTCGGTGCTTCCCGTTTCCAGACCCAGGTCCGTGCGATTGCCGGAAATACTGGCGTAGTAAGCAAAGCGGTCGGTGTGGTCACCGATACTGAACTGGTCTTCGGTGCGATTATAGCTGCCATAACTGGTCACCAGTTCGGCCTGGCGATCGCGTTCGAAACCGGAGCGGGTCACGACGTTAAAGACTCCGTAGGTACGGTCGCCGTATTCCGCGGAGTAGCCGCCACGCTGTACTTCGAGGTAGTCGATGTCCTTGGGATCGAACTGCGGCCCAACGTTGGAAGCAATATTTGTGTTGGGCACGGGCACGCCGTCAATCAACCAGGAGACCTGGTGTCCGCCACGAATGTGGAGTTGGTCGTGGACCATGTAGGCGCTGGGCACATAATTCGTGATCATGCTCAGGCTGTTGGTCTGATCGGCGCCTGGAGTTTGCGCAATTTGCCGGCGGCTCACCAGGGTCGCCGTGGTGGAGGACTCGGGATTGATCGCGATGGATGCGTCCTTGACTTCAACCGTTTCCTTGGCCTGGGCAACGGTCAGAGAAAAGTGGGTACGGATGTCGCGACCTGAGCTGAGGACGAGTTTCTGCTCCTCCACAGCAAAGCCAGCCAATTCGACGGTCACCGTGTACTCGCCGAGGGGAACGCTGTCGAAACGAAATTCGCCGGAGTCGTTGCTGCTGACGGACTTCGTCCACGCGGAATTGGCGGCGTGCAGTGTGACCTGCGCCCCCTGCACCGGACGGTGCTGCGGGTCGTGGATCAGACCACTGACCGTGCCAAAGATGGTGGCGAAGGCAATCAGGCTGCTCAACAGCAGCCCGGCAAGAACCAAGGCTCCCTTGTAAGTCATAGCTCTTCTCCCGATGCCGATGGAGGACGGGCGTCCCGCCCGTCCTCCACACATATCCAGATCTAGTGCGGGCTTTTCGCCGCGTCGGCGCCGATCCTGACTTCCGCCGCATGCAGCGAGTTGTCGTTCTTGTGAGCATGAATCGCGACCCGGCTTCCGACCTGAACGTCCTTGATAGAGGCCGGGGCATCGCCTTTCACGAATTTGGTTTCGCCATCGAACTCGACAGTCCTGGCTGACCCGTCGCGCGTCTTTACTGACAGAGAATGGTCGGTCATCGCGGTGACCGTTCCCAGGATGTGTTCCATGCCGCCGTGAGCGAAGGCCAGCGAGCCCAGGAGCAGAGTGCAAATCAGAATCCGAGTTACCATCAACGCCCGCTTTTTCACGTTTGTCTCCTTGAAGTTATTCATCGGGATTTCGGGGGCCGATCCTCGGCCGGTCCACCATTCAGAAATTCCTGTTCTTCCTTCTCTTCTTTACGATCAGCATCGCTTTTCGGATTAAAACGTTCCATGTCGCGAAGTTCGTCGGCGGTCAGGCTGGGCAAGTGGCGGATGAATACCACCAGCTTCCAGCTGTCCTGGTCGTTGTCATTGCCGGGTTCTCCCCATGCCGGCATGCCGGTCCAGCGAACGCCGTTGTGGATGATGTAGTAGAGCTCGCCATCACTGAGTTGCTGGGTGGCCGGCAGCCGCATGTCCGGCGCAGGGGGATAGAGATTCTGTCCAATCTCGGTGTTGCCGCCGCCGTCATTGCCGTGGCAGGAAGCGCAGTGATCGGCGAAGTGCCGGGCCGACTCCTGCAGCACCTCGGGCGAACTGGTTACCGGATTTCGGCGCTGCTTTGCGCCCGGCGGCAATGACCATGAGCGCAATCGCCGGGCCAGCGCGGCTTCCGTCTTACTGGGCGTTTGGCGCGCGCCACAGCAATGGGGTACCAGGCCGGAGATCCAGAGGCCGGCGCCCAGCAGCAGAACAATAATCAATCCAGCCCACAACACACGAGACATGCGTATTCACCCGCCAGTATTTTTGAAGCGCCGCCATCCCCGGCTCTTGCAGGGCTCGCCCGCGCCGGAAGGGCAAGGACGCCATTCCCGATAGCCAGCCAGGTTGTTGCACGGCCCAGGCCAAGAAACGCCAGCGCTGCTTACCGCCAAGGAAAGCGGAAACAGACGGGCAACCAGGCAAGCCGATGCAAATCAACCAGGTGTAAGGTCAGAGCAGATTGGTCAACTGAGCGGGGGCCCGCGGACGGGACGAAGAGAGTGAACCAGATTGCTGCGTAATGCCGGATGCGGGTCTGGCGACAGGTAGGCCAGCAGAGAATGCGCGCCGGGATCAATTCCCGGCCCCAGTTCGGCCCAGTGAGCGGTGGCGATCGGGGGACAGCAATTGTGATTCTGGCCGCCTGCGGCCTGGACTTCGCTGACCTCGGAGCCATGACTGTGCGCCGTCTTCCGCATGCAGCAGGCATGAGGCAAGGGGGCGGAGATCGCCAGGCCTACGGGGACAAAGATCCCCGAGAGCAGAAACACGAGCAGCACTCTGGCGGTCAGGCGATACATGGTCGGATCACAACTATCGGCCACAAGCATAGGGGACGCAGGCCCCGCGCGCAAGTGTCCTCTATCCGGGCGATGTAGGCGCGAGCGCCCTCGCTCCTGCTGCGGTTATGGGTGGCATGCTTCAACTCTGCTGCCGCACGAGAGGGATGCTCGCGCCCGCGGCAGCCGGTTACTTTATCAGCACCCAGCGCCCGCCACCGGTGAACGCTATGACGAGGTTCATCACCACCAGCATCAGATCGTAGTGCCATCCCGAATTCTGCTCTCCCCAGAAACCGGTGCGCCACACGAAAATCTTCTTCTGGATCGCGCCCAGCATGATCAGGATGAGTCCCAACGCCGCCAGTTGAGTCAGGACACCGAAGATGACGCCCAGGCTTCCGGCCACTTCCGCGGCGCCCAGAAAAATCGTAAAGCTCTTGCTCATGCCGATGCTCTGGCCGCGCTTCTCGGGGTCTTTAAGATGACTCCAGCCACTGGTGATAAAGACCGCGCCAACCATGAGCCGCAGCAGCAGAAAGCCAAGGTCCGCGTATTGGGTAAGTTGCGGAAACATAGGTTAAACCAACTCGCGGCTGATCTTACCCTCAAGGGAGCTGGCCGCCAAATGGAATTGCAAACTCGATTTTTCGTTGCATAACTGGAAATGAGACCACCCTTTCAGGCAGCATAACGACTATGACCACGATCGTCTTGCTCACCATCTCAAACATCTTTATGACCTTCGCCTGGTACGGCCACCTGAAGTTCCGGCAGGCGCCCTTGTTCAAAGTTATTGTGATCAGCTGGGGCATCGCCTTTTTCGAGTACTGTTTCCAGGTCCCCGCCAATCGCATCGGATCTTACGAATTCAGCGCCGTCCAACTCAAGACGATCCAGGAAGTCATCACCCTGACTGTTTTCTCGGTGTTCTCCGTGCTCTATCTCGACGAACAAATCAGGTGGAACTACATCGTGGGATTTGCCCTGATCGTCTTGGCGGTGTTCGTAATATTCAAGAAGTGGTGAACTGGCAGTGGGTGGGTCGCAACCGGTCAAGGCTGGGATTCCTCGAGTAACTGCTTGAGATACTGCTGCCACACCGCGGCGTGAGTATGTGTGCCGTGCCCGTGGGTTTGTTCGGATGCAGGCAATAGCACGAACTGACCCCGCTTCACTTTCCTGATCTCGCGTTCTGCCACCCCCATTTCAGGAGGATTGATGAAATCGTCCGCGGAATTGATGAACATCACCGGCGCTTTGATGGTGTCGAGCCGGGGCGATGGATCATAGTTTCGTGAAGCGCTTACCGCATAGAGAAAATCGTTGGCGTCCAGTCCGGCTGTAAGGCGCTTCATGGATGCTTCGAGAAATTTGTCGGCGGCGTCGCGTGTCGGCAGGTCCTCTTGCATGTGGAGCGGAGCGCTGCCCGCGATCAGCAGAATATCCGCGGAGATTTGCAGGGCGGCGCGAGGCTCGCTGCTGTAATCGCCATTTTTCCAATCCGGGTCCTGGCGAATTCCGTCGATGATCATTTTTCGCCACATGCGGTTTCGTCCGGCAATCTGCACCGGCAGGCAGGCCAGCGGCATGAGCGCGTCCATCTCGCCGGGATAGGTCTCGCCCCACATCCAGGAATGCATGCAGCCCATCGATGTGCCCATTACCAGGCGCAGGTGGTTTACGCCCAGACCTTTCTCGACCAGTTCGTGTTGCAGGGCAATCATGTCTGCATAGTCGTATTGCGGAAAGTGTGCGTGCATGCCGTCGCTGGGCTTGCTGGATTTCCCGTGACCAATATTGTCGGGCAGGATGATGAAATAGCGCGTCGCGTCCAGCAACTGGCCCGGCCCAAACAGCACCCCGGCAAAGATGGGTTGCAGCAATCCTCGTCCGTCCCCTCCCGTACCGTGAAGGACGAGGACCGCATTGGTGGTGCGCCCGCCGGCGTCTTTCACCGGCTTGCCCAGGGTGGTGTAATGCAATCGCACTTCGGGCATGGTCTCACCCGATTGAAAGTGAAAGTCGTGGACCACGAAATCACCCTCCTGAGGCGCCGGCCAGGAGGCGCTCTGTGCCCCAACCTGTCCGCGGGAAACGGCCACGGCCAGGACCGCAACGAGTCCAACCAACCAACTGCTCCTGTTCATCGATCACTCCCAAGGGTTAGGATGTCGGATTCACGTTAACCTAACAGCGGGCGGACAGTCCAAGCACATTATGAAAAACCTGACCAACCTGGGTCGCGCGTTCTTTGCCATTGCCATGGGGGCATTTGCCATTCAATATTTTGTCCATGCGCTCGCCGCGTCGGCACCCGCGCTCGGCCCACCTTGGACCCCGACATCCCCGTTTTGGGGATGGGTCACCGCGATCATTTTGGTCGCCGCGGCGGTGGGTATTGCAACCGGGGCCTTCACCCGTTGCGCCGCAATTTCGTTGGGAATCCTGCTCTTTGTTCGTGTGCTGCTAGCGTATGTTCCCAGGCTGGCCGCGAATATTCACGATCCGGGCCCGTGGACCAGCGGCTCTGAACTTCTGGCGCTGTGCGGCGCGGCGCTGGTTCTGGCCGGAGTAATGAACCTGGGACGAATCCTGTTTGCCGCGCCTCTCCTGGTGTTCGGAGTCCAACATTTCCTGTATGCCCGCTTCATTGCGACCCTGGTGCCGGCGTGGATTCCGGGCCGCCTGTTCTGGGCATATTTCATCGGTGTGGCATTTGTTGCTGCGGCGCTCTCTATCGCCACTCAGACAGCGGCTCGTCTGTCGGCGACTTTGTTGGGCCTCATGTTTTTTCTGTGGGTGCTCATCCTCCATCTGCCCAGAGTAGCTGCTGCGCCACACAACGGAAATGAGTGGACGAGTTTGTTTGTGGCGTTGGCCATGTCTGGTGGAGCGCTTCTGGTTGCCGGATCGGTAAAATGCGGTTGGACTTTCTGGACAGCGCGCGCGTCCAAAGAGTAGGGCCGCACGAAATCCGATCAATCTGAGGCCAGGCGTTCTACGGCCAGACTCCTGGCGCGGACTCGTACTGGCGAAGCATCGCGGCAGCAATTTCCTTCACAAACTTGGCGCAGACCATGGCGCTCTGTCCATGAACGTCACGGGTCGGGTTGTACTCGACAATGTCGGCGCCGACGACGGGCACCTTCAAGCCCTGAATGCAACCCAGCACCTCTCGCACTGACATTCCCCCTGGCTCATAGTGCGAGATGCCTGGAGCGAAAGCGGGATCGAGCACGTCCAGGTCCAAGCTGATAAAAATCGGGCCCTCGAACTTCAAACTGGCAAAGCGATCGAGGTTCCGCATGGTGATGACTTCCACGCCAAATCTGGTGGCTTGCCAGAGCTGGTGGCGGTTGATGGTGCGAATGCCCACCTGCACCAGGCGGCGAGCAAGATGTTCCTCCATGATGCGAGCGAAGGGACAGGCATGAGAGAGGCGATTGCCATCGAGCACATCGTAAAGGTCCGGGTGAGCGTCGAAGTGCAGGATGGTCAGGTCAGGATAATGCGCGTGAAAAGCCCTGATCGTGGGATAGGTCACCGAGTGATCGCCGCTTAAACAAATCAGCGGATGACCGAGTTTCAAAGTGTGATCGACGGCGGATTCAATCGCGAGGAAGGCCGCGGCCGGGTCGTCCGGCAAGGCGACGTCCCCGGCGTCGTGAAAGGAGCCTGGCCGGCCCATGTCTATGCCATCCTCGGTCCACAAATTGCTGGAACCGGAGTACAGCTCATCGCGAATGGCCTGCGGGGCTTGCGCCGGACCCCGCAGGTACGAAGAATTCGCGTCGAACGGAATTCCCAGAAGCGAGACGGTTTTTACTGGATGATCGGCTGGATTGGCATCGCCCATGGAATTCCAGTTTAACGCCTTAGGCGTCATGCTGAGCTTGCGAAGCATCTGGCGTGTAGCGGATGTGCAGGCGGCCGGAGTTGCGCCCTGCACGCCAGATCCCTTCGACTTCGCACAGGGCAGGCTCTTCGGGACTGAAGTCCCTCAGGATGACGTCGGGCAAGGCGTTTTTGTCGAACTCGTCACAATCCAATTTGGTCTGGGATACAATCCGTCGAATGAACGAACCCAACATAGAAGCCATCATGCAGGTGGGCCTGGGATTCTGGGCCTCCAAGACCTTATTGAGCGCGATCGAGATGGAAGTATTCACCGAGCTGGCCCACGGCGCCGAGGACCTGAATTCCCTGCAGGGCCGGCTGGGGCTGCATCCGAGAGCAGCGCGTGATTTTCTGGATGCTCTGGTCGCGCTCGGCTTTCTGCAGCGCGTCAACGGCAAGTATTCGAACACGCCATCGACCGGCAAATTTCTGGATAAGCGAAAGCCGACTTACGTCGGTGGAATTCTGGAGATGGCGAATCGCCGGCTGTACCACTTCTGGGGAAATCTCACGGCCGCGCTGCGGACGGGAGAATTACAGAACGAGGCCAGGGGCGGCGGCCCGAATTTCTTTGGAGCGCTCTACGCCGACCCGGAAAATCTGAAAGGCTTTCTCAAGGCCATGACCGGGATCAGCACCGGGGCGAACCGCCTCATCGCCAGCAAGTTTCCCTGGAAGAACTACAAAACCGCGGTGGATGTCGGCACCGCTCAGGGAGATCTGATCGTGCAGGTGGCGCTGGCCAACCCGCATATCTCGGGAATCGGTTTCGATCTGGCCGAAGTTGCTCCCACTTTCGAAGAATACGTGGCTGATAACCGCCTCAGTTCCCGGGTGGCGTTTCGTGCCGGCAGTTTCTTCGAGGCGGATTTGCCCAAAGCGGATGTCGTGATGATGGGACACATCCTGCACGACTGGAACCTCGAAGAAAAGAAAATGCTGGTAGGGAAGGCCTTTGCGGCGATTCCCCAGGGAGGCGCGCTGATTGTTTATGACGGCATCATTGACGACGACCGCTCCAAAAATGCGTTCGGCCTGCTCATGAGCCTGAATATGCTGATCGAAACCCCGGGCGGCTTCGACTACACCGGCGCCGATTGTATGGGATGGATGAAGGAAGCCGGCTTCCGCGAAACCCGCGTCGAACACCTGCTGGGCCCCGACTCGATGGTGATCGGCATCAAGTAAAGTGCCCATGTGGCGCGGGCGCCCTCGCCACACTTGGGTAGTGGCTCAGTTTGGAGACATGAACCACGAAGGGCACGAAGGTACACGAAGGAAACCCTGAAAAACAGAGCCTTCGTGATACTTCGTGTCCTTCGTGGTTTATGCACTTGTCAGGGTTTATCACGAAACTGCACCACTACCGGGTTCCCTTGAGCGGCCAAATTCCGCTGTGGTAGCATCCTAGGTTTTGACAGGCTGCCGGGCTTCGGTCTATAAGTTGTCCTCTTCTCTAAGTTCCATATGAGCCCGCCTTTTTCTCAAGGAGCGAACCGGTGAAGGCTTACGAAGGCGCGAACATCCGGAATGTAGCGGTGATTGGACACGGACACGCAGGCAAGACCTCGCTGGTGTCTGCCATGCTGTACGCGGCGGGCGCCAACCAGCGCCAGGGGCGCGTGGACGACGGCACCTCGACCACCGATTACGACGAGGAAGAAATCGCCCGCAAGATGTCCATTTCCGCCGGCTTGGCGCACGTGGAGTGGGGCAAGACCAAGATCAATATTGTGGACACGCCCGGCTTCAGCATGTTCGTCCACGAAGCCAAGCTGGTGCTGCCGGTAGTGGACGCGGCGATTGTTGTTGTGGACGGCGTGGCTGGCGTCGAAGTGGTCACCCAGCGGGTATGGAATTACTGCGAGGAATATCAAACGCCGCGGCTGATCGTGGCCAGCCGCATGGACCGCGACCGCGCCGACGCCGACCGCGTCCTGGAATCACTGACCAATGCGTTCGGACGCGCCGTCATCCCACTCGAACTGCCCATCGGCAAAGAGAAGAACTTTCGCGGCGTGGTCGATCTGGTGACCATGAAGGCCTACACCTACGAACTGGGCGGCAACGGCAAAGGAAAAGAAGTTGAGATTCCAGCCGACATGAAGGACGAAGCCCAGGCCCAGCACGAAAAACTCGTGGAACTGGTGGCTGAAGGCAATGACGCGCTGCTGGAAGAATTTTTCGAAAAAGGGACGATTCCGGAAGAAGACCTGATTCCAGCGCTGCACAACGCCATTCGCGAAGACAAAATCTTCCCTGTGATCTTCGGCTCCGGCCTGGGCAACATCGGCGCCGACCGGGTCATGGATTTCATCGTCGATTACACGCCTGCGCCTTCGGAGCATGAGTGGGTGCAGGGCGACCCGGCCTCGTCCAGCAATGGAGAGCCCCCGCGGCGCCACGAAACTGATTCGGAGCCGGTGTCGCTCTACGTGTTCAAAACGGTTTCCGATCCCTTCGCGGGACGCATTTCATATTTCAAAGTCTTTTCCGGAGTCCTGAAGAATGATGCCACGCTGCTGAACTTCAGCCGCGGATCCCAGGAGAAGTTCGCGCACATCTCCATCATGCAGGGCAAAACCGCGGTGCCGGTGACGGAGTTGCACGCCGGCGACATCGGCGCGGTGGCCAAACTGAAAGACACGCTCACCGGCGACACCCTGGGCGACAAGTCAGCGCCGATCCAGTATCCGCGAGTCAACCTGCCGGAGCCGGCCATCACCTTCGCCATCGAACCCAAGAGCCGCGCTGACGAGGACAAGCTGGGCCCCGGCATCCATAAGCTCATGGAAGAAGACGCCATGCTGCGCTTCTTCCGCGATCCGCAGACCAAGGAGTTTCTGATCGCGGGGACGGGCCAGCAGCACATTGAAGTGGTCGTCTCCAAGATGAAGAAGCGGTACCACACCGAAGTTGTTCTGAAAGCTCCGAAAGTTCCGTATCGCGAGACCATTCGCGGAAAGGCTGATGTCCAGGGAAAGCACAAAAAGCAGACTGGCGGACACGGCCAGTACGGCGACTGCAAAATCAAGATGGAACCGCTGCCGCGCGGCGGCGAGTTCGAATTCGTCAACGACATTTTCGGCGGCTCCATTCCCAAGAACTACATTCCCGCCATCGAAAAAGGAATCAAAGACGCTGCAGCCCGCGGCTATCTGGCGGGATTTCCCGTAGTGGATTTCCGCGTGATCCTCTACGACGGGTCTTATCACGATGTGGACTCGAACGACATGTCGTTCCAGATGGCTGGCCGCATCGCGTTCAAAAAAGCCATGGAGGTAGCAAAGCCAACGCTGCTGGAGCCGGTCATGGCGGTCGAGATCACCGTGCCCGACGATTTTGCCGGCAGCATCATGGGCGACCTGAACAGCCGCCGCGGACGCATCCAGGGCATGGACAACAAGGGCGGCAACACGGTGGTAAAAGCCGAAGTGCCCATGGCCGAGATGCTCACCTACGGCGTCGATCTCACCTCAATGACGCAGGGCCGCGGCAGCTTCAACATGGAAATGCACCACTACGACGCCGTACCGGGAATGCTGCAGGAAAAGATTGTAGAGAAGGCCAAAGCCGCGCGCGGAGATGTGAAGGAAGAAGAAGAATAGTAGCGGCTCGTGTGGGGCGGGCGCCCCGCCCGCCGCTTTTGACTCAGGAATTTGGGATACGCTGCGGGCCACGATTCAATCAGAGATCAGGATTCAAGATCAAAGGCGGCGGGCGAGGGCGCCCACCCCACATCTTTAGAAGTGGTTCTAGCGGCGCTTGAGCGACTCCAGCGCTTCGAGTGTCTTCGGCCAATCCGATTTCAGTAACCGGGACAAACTGCGATCGGCCAGAAGCTTCCCACCCGTCTGGCAACGCGCACAGTAGTTGGTTTCGTGGTCCGCGTAGCGAATGCGCTGGATCTTTTCGCCGCACCTCGGGCAAGGCTCTCCATAGCGTCCGTGGACCGCCATCTCCTTACGAAACGCAGTCACCTTTTCCGGAAAATCAGCCTTCGCCTCTGCCTGCAGCTTGTCTATCCAGAGCCGGAGTGTGTCCCGGGTTGCGGTGAACAGCCTTTGCCATTCTTCCGGCTGCAATTTGTGCGTCAGCGTGACCGGCGACAGCTGGGCTGCGTGCAAAATTTCGTCCGAATACGCATTACCGATGCCGCTGAGAATACGCGGATCGGTAAGAGCTCGCTTGAGGGTGCGATTTTCGACCGTAAGAGCGTCGCGAAACGAGTTGAGATCGCTGGTGAAGACATCGATCCCTCCCGGGTCCACAGCTTGCAAGGCCTCCTCGCCGGCGACGATTGACAACGATGCGCGATGCTTCGTGCCGGCCTCGGTCAGCACCAGAGAGCCCGTGGGAAAATCGAAGGCTGCCAGGCTCTTGCGTCCAGCCAACTTTGCCTGGGGAGGCCGCCAGTGCAGCCGGCCGGCAATCATCAGATGCAGTACCAGCCAGAGATCGCCTTCCACTCCGATTGCGATGCGCTTACCGATGCGCCGCAGTTCTCGAACGACCTTTCCTTCCACATCTGCTACCGGGGGCTGCACGGTACGCAGCAGAAAAGGACTGGCCATGCGCACATGCTCGATCGGTTGTCCGACGATGCGTGCTTCGAGCGCTGTGATGTAAGCGGCGATATCCGGCAGTTCCGGCATGCGAGTCAGGCCCTTGCGCTAACCACTCTGAGCCTTCGAGCAGAGTTCAATGTCGGTGGCGGCGAAGTCACTTCCCTTTGCCAGTAAGGGTTCGCCGGCAAACTTCGCCAGGGCGTAGGCGAAGCAATCTCCGAAGTTGAGAGCTGCCGGGTGGCGGCCCTTTCCATAGTTGCGCCAGGCGGAACGCGCAATCTCGACCTGTTCGCCATCCACGGCGACGATCTGCAGATTCGTGCGCACCACGAACAGATCGAATTCCCGTCCCGCGGATTCGCCACGCCTGGCTTCCAGCACGATCCCGGTTTCCAGTACGCTGGCGGCGGAGATCATCCTGGTTTCGGCCTGCAGGATGGAATCGAGAAGTTCCCTGCGCTCCGGTTCCCCCAGAAAGATGGCCAGCAGCGCGGAACTATCAATCACCATCAGCGCGGCGCTCCGTGCTCGTCGTAGCCGAGGATTTCGTCCTCGGGCCGGGAATCTAGATTGGGAAGGGCATCGACACGCCGCAGCAGATCTTCCACCTGGCCGGCCAGGACCTGGCTGCGCCGCCTCGCCTTCAACCGCTCCCACCGCTCCTGAAGGGCGTTCTGGATGGCTTCGGTCAGCGATTCGCCGGTTTCGCGGGCCACCTGGCGGGCCAGGCGCTCAGTTTCGTCGTTCTTGATGCTCAAGGCCATTTCTAATTATACCATGGATGATTTAATTATATAAGTAATATTATAACATATATTATTGATATTACAGTACTTATCATGTAACATCGGTTATCTATCCGCGAATGTATCCTTGACTGGCTCTTGAAAGAGATACCACACGATCATCACCCGCAGGATCGTTCCCAGCCCACCCCAGGCCAGCCGGGCAATTCGAAAATCCAGCATGGCGCTGGAAACGCTGGGCAGGAGCATCACCACACCAATGATGGCGATGAGGATTGCCAGCCACCGGGCCCATCTGTGAAGCCACCACAGACCGAGCGCGACGGTCACGCCAACTGCGGCGGCCACGAGAAACATGTAGGGCCCGGCCAGTTCGAGCCCGCCGAGCAAAGCTGCGCCCGCCGCCATCGAAACGACTGCGGGACGGGCCAGCATGATGAGGCCTACCACCAGCAGGTAGGCCCCCGAGAGAAGGAAAACAGCGGCCACCGCAGTTACCCCGGGAGGACGCTCGACCCGCATTACTTTTTTTCTTCCGGCTTCTTCTGAGCGGTCGGAGGCAGCAGGCCATTCAGCCGGAGATACATGGCAGCGGCGCCGTAGTGATCAGCCCAGCTGCCGGCTAGAGCCAGCGCCGCCCAGGCGCGCGGTTTCGTCTTTTTGGCAAAATCCTGGATGGAATCGCCGAGCTTCCCGTCTTCGGCTTTCGCCAGCGCCGTGCCACAGAAATCAAACGACGCTTTTACCGCAGCGACCAGTCTGTCCTTGCCGTCGGATTCCTTTGCTTCCTCCACCTTCGGGGCTGGCACGTCGCCAACCTTGGCGCAAAAGAAATAGTTAGCTTCGGCGATGTGCGCGGCGAGATGGCCGAACGACATCTGGTCAGGCGTAGGCTTAAATCCGAATTTGTCAGCAGGCATCTCTTCAACGGCCGCTACGGTGTTCTTTTGACGGCTGGCCAGAGAGTCGCGCAGGACATCGGTCACAGGATTCTTGGATGGTTGAGCGAAAGCGGCGACGGACAACAGGAGCACGGCAAACCACAATTTCATATTGCCTCCAAAAAAAACACAGGTACAAAGAATAGATGATTTCACGGAAAACACGTAGGGGCGGGTGCCCTCACCCGCCCAGCCGGGCAAAGCCCGGCCGGTTTTCCGCAGGCAGTTCGCCAAAGCCGCCCGGCGCTCGCTGGCACGACCATCAAAAACCCCAGGCGAGCTGCGCTCGCCCGCCCGGACGAGGCGTCCGGGCCTACGTGGTTCGCGGCGTTACACAGCAATTTCCGGGGTGGCTTCGACCAGGCTGCGGGTGTACGGATGCTGCGGCTGCTCTGTGATCTGCCGCGTATCGCCGACCTCAACCAGCTTTCCGCGATACATCACCGCAATACGAGTGGCGAGATAGCGCACCACCGGCATGGAATGCGAGATAAAGAGATAAGTCAGGCCAAACTCGCGTTGCAGTTGCGCCAGCAAATTGACAATCTGCGCGCCCACGCTGACGTCGAGCGCCGAGACCGGTTCATCGGCCACAATAAATTTCGGACGCAGTGCCAGCGCCCGCGCGATCCCGATGCGCTGCCGCTGCCCGCCGCTGAATTCATGCGGGAAGCGAGGCAGGACAGAGGGATCGAGTCCGACCGCACCCAGCAACTCGGATACGCGGGCGCGGCGCGCTGTCACGCTCATCGCTTCATGAATCACCAGCGGCTCGCTGATGATGTCTTCCACATTCATTCCGGGGATCAAGCGACCCGAACGGGTCCTGAAAGATGATCTGCATGTCGCGCCGCAGGCGGCGCATCTCGCCATGACTGGCCGCCAGTAGGTCCCGGTCTTCAAAGCGCACGCTGCCGGAAGTCGGTTCGATCAGGCGCAGTACCAGCCGGCCCAGCGTGCTCTTGCCCGATCCCGATTCGCCGACCAGTCCCAGGGTTTCGCCGGCGTGAATGTCGAGCGACACATCGTCCACGGCGCGAACTTCTCCCGTGGGCGCGAGCGCCGAACATCGACTCGCCCAGGGGGAAGACTTTCGTCAGATTGCGAATTTCGACGAGAGGCATAAGCGTGTGTAGGCGCGAGCGTCCCGCTCGTGCGGCGTTCGAACACAGCACGAGCGGGACGCTCGCGCCTACACGATCCGAATCAGGCGTGCACGGGCGCCGGCTTGCTGGCAATCAACTGGCGCAGCACGAACTGCAGGATGCCGCCGTTGGCGTAGTACTGCGCCTCCTGCGGAGTATCGATGCGCACCAGCGCGTTGAATTCTGTTTGACCGGCGCGCACTTTCACTTGCCGGCCCGCAGCAAACTTCCGGACCAGATCATTGACGCCGGAAATCTCAAAGACCTCTTCGCCGGTGAGGCCCAGCGACTGCGCGTTCTCTCCCGCCAGAAATTGCAGCGGCAGAATTCCCATGCCGACCAGGTTGGAGCGGTGAATGCGCTCGTAACTCTCAGCGATGACGGCGCGCACGCCCAGCAGACGTGGCCCCTTGGCGGCCCAGTCGCGGGAGGATCCGGAACCGTACTCTTTTCCGGCCAGGATCACCAGCGGCACACCTTCGGCGATGTATTTCTCGGAAGCATCGAAGATCGACATCTCCGCGCCGTCGGGCAAGTGGCGGGTGAATCCGCCTTCGAGGCTGGGAACCATCTGGTTACGCAGGCGCACGTTGGCGAAAGTGCCGCGCACCATGACTTCATGATTTCCGCGCCGCGATCCGTAAGAGTTGAAGTCTCCCGGCTTTACGCCATGTTCGATCAGGTACTTGCCGGCCGGGCTGTCTCGCTTGATGGAGCCGGCGGGCGAGATGTGGTCGGTGGTGACGCTGTCGCCGAGCACCGCCAGCACCCGCGCACTCCTGATGTCTTCAACCGGAGCGGGTTGCAGCGACATATCGTCGAAATAAGGGGCGCGGCGAATGTAGGTGGAATCTTTCTCCCAGGCGTAGGTTTCACCTTTGGGAACGGGCAGTCCGCGCCACTGGGCGTCGCCCTCATAGACTTCGCCGTAGCTCTTGGTAAACATGTCGGACGAAATGGATTTCCGTATCGTCTCCTCCACTTCGCGTTGCGGCGGCCACAGGTCGGCCAGGTATACTTCCTTGCCGTCTCTGCCCTTGCCGATGGGATCTGTGCGCAGGTCGAGATCGATCCGCCCGGCCAGCGCGAAAGCCACCACCAGGGGCGGCGACATCAGGTAGTTCGCCCGCACCTCGGAGTTGATGCGGCCCTCGAAGTTCCGATTACCCGAGAGCACCGAGGCCACGACCAAGTCCTTCTCGTCGATCGCCTCCGAAACTTCTTTGGGCAAGCGGCCCGGAGTTTCCGATGCAGGTCGTGCATCCATAGCCAACGATGTGGAACTTTATTTTTTCCAGATAGGGCAGCAGCCCGGCTTTCTCCAGATAATCACGGACCACCTTCGATCCGGGCGCCAGCGACGTCTTTACCCAGGGCGGAACCGTCAATCCTTTCTCCACCGCTTTCTTGGCTACCAGTCCGGCCGCCACCATCACGGACGGATTCGAAGTGTTGGTGCAGGAGGTGATGGCGGCGATCACCACGCTGCCGTGGCGCAGCGATTTCTTCACGTCCGGCGGAACGTGCTCTTCAACCTTGTGGTTGTCGATGCCGATGGCGGTGGGGCTGCCGCCTTCCTGCTCCCAGCGGTCCACCTGTTTCGGAACGCTTCCAGACGGCGCACTGCCGGAGGCGACGGCCGCAGGCGCGGCCACCGGAGCCGACGACTTAGGCTTGATCAGCGAAGGCAGCGCGGTGCGGAACGACTCTCCCGCTTGCGAGAGGGCCACGCGGTCCTGCGGACGCTGGGGCCCGGCCAGACTGGATTCGACGGTGCGCAGATCAAGGGTCAGCAGCTCTGAATATTCTGCTTCGGGCGTTTTCTCGTCGTGGAACAGGCCTTGCTCGCGGCAGTAGGCCTCGACCAGCGCAATCTGTTCTTCGGAACGGCCGGTAAGCCGCAGGTAGGCGAGGCTTTCTTTATCGACGGGGAAGATGCCGCAAGTCGCGCCATACTCGGGAGACATGTTGCCGATGGTGGCACGATCAGCCAGTGAAAGTTCGGGCAGTCCCGGCCCAAAATACTCGACGAACTTACCCACCACGCCGTGCTTGCGCAGCATTTCGGTGATGGTGAGGACTAGATCGGTGGCGGTAGCGCCTTCGTGAAGTTCGCCGGTCAGCTTCACGCCGACCACTTGCGGGATCAGCATGGAGACGGGCTGTCCCAGCATGGCGGCCTCGGCTTCGATTCCGCCCACACCCCAGCCCAGCACGCCCAGGCCGTTAATCATGGTGGTGTGCGAATCGGTGCCGACCAGAGTGTCGGGATAGGCGGTACGCTTTCCGTTTGACTCCTGCACAAAGACGACGCGAGCCAGATATTCCAGGTTCACCTGGTGCACGATGCCGGTGTCGGGCGGCACGATGGCCAGATTGCGAAACGCAGTTTGCCCCCAGCGCAGGAAGGCGTAGCGCTCCTTGTTGCGAATGAATTCCAGCTCGGCATTGAGTTGGAAAGACTGCGGCGTGCCGAATTCGTCCACCTGCACCGAGTGATCGATGACCAGCTCCGCCGGCTGCAGCGGATTGATCAGCGAGGGATCGCCGGCCAGACGCTTCATGGCATCGCGCATGGCGGCCAGATCGACCACGGCGGGAACTCCGGTAAAGTCCTGCAGCAGGACGCGGCTGGGAGTGAACGCAATTTCCTTGTCCGGCTTGGATTTACTGTTCCATGCGGCCAGCGCCTTGATGTCATCCGCGGTCACGTTGCGCCCATCTTCGGTGCGCAGCAAATTTTCCAGAAGAATACGCAAAGAGTAGGGAAGATGCCTGGTGGAGATGCCCTTTTCGTCCAGCGCCTTGAGGCGGTAAATCTCGTATTCCTTGCTGCCCACGCGCAGGGCCGACCGGCTGCCAAAGCTGTTCATAAGATGATTGCCTTCCTGGCTTCTAGTTTAATCCACCACGAACCACGTAGGGGCGGGTGCCCCCACCCGTCCAGCCGGGCGAAAGCCTGGCAGGGTCCTTCGCCTGCAGACCGCCAACCCCGGCGAGCTGCGCTCGCCCGCCCGGACGAGGGCGTCCGGGCCTACGCAGGCTGCGGCAATGCGTAGTTCGCGGGTCGTGCTAGCTCCCGCCGCGCGCCGCCTCCACTGCCCGCAACACCGCCTGTGCCTTGTTCATGCATTCTTCAAACTCCCGCGCCGGATCGGAATCCGCGACAATCCCTGCGCCCGCCTGCAGGAATGCCTTCTTCCCCTGCATCAGCATGGTGCGGATGGCAATGCATGAATCCAGGTTGCCGTCGAAATCCGCATACAGCACTGCGCCGCCATATACCCCGCGCCGCGTCGGTTCCAGTTCCTCGATGATCTGCATGGCGCGAACTTTCGGTGCGCCGCTGAGTGTGCCCGCGGGGAAGCACGCCGCGAAGGCATCGAGCGCATCCAGATCGCGGCGCAGCTTGCCTTCGAGCGCCGACACGATGTGCATCACGTGGGAGTAGCGTTCCACGTACATCAGGTCTTTGACCTTGACCGATCCGTACTCGCTCACCCGCCCCAGATCGTTGCGTCCGAGATCGACCAGCATCACGTGTTCGGCACGCTCTTTCTCGTCATGCAGCATCTGCTCCGCCAGCCGCTGGTCTTCGGCTTCGTCGTGGCCCCGCGGATGCGTGCCCGCAATGGGGCGATATTCCAGCTTGCGGCCCGTGACCCGCACCAGCATCTCCGGCGAAGAGCCCAGAACATGTGTGTCCCCCATGCGCAGAAAATACAAATAAGGAGAAGGATTCACCCGGCGCAAGGCGCGGTACACATCAAAGGGCTCGACTGATGGCGTAAAATCCAGCCGCTGCGAAAGCACCACCTGAAAGATGTCTCCGGCGGCGATGTATTCCTTGGCGCGCTCGACCGAAGCGATGAAGCGCTGCCGGCTGGTTCCGGCGTGAACTTTCAGTTTGCCCTTTGCCGGCCGCGGGCCCTTGCTCCAGTTCGCCGGCCGCAATCCCGCAGCCAGTTTCTTTTCGAGGATCGCAATGTCCCTGGCCGCCCGGTCGTAGGCCTGGCGCGGACTCTCGCGCGACACGTCGGCGGTGGCAATGATGTGGATCTGGTGGCGCAGGTGATCGAATGCCAGCAGGCGATCGAAAAACATCAATATGCAATCGGGCAGGGGAAAATCATCTTTGGCGTGTTCGCCGATGTTTTCCAGTTGCCGCACTGCGTCATAAGCGAAGTAGCCCACCGCGCCTGCAGTGAAGGGCGGCAACCCGGGCACCGTGGCGGGACGATGCTGCCGCAGCAAGTCCTTGATGACCTGGATCGCGTTTCCCTGGCGCTTTTCTTTCTTCCTGCCGCGCCACAGTTCGATGTCGCCACCCCGCGCCCGCACCTGCATGTAAGGACGCGCTCCCAGAAACGTGTAACGTCCAATCTGCTCGCCGCGCTCCACCGACTCCAGCAGAAAAGCGTCGGGCTCATCGGCGGCAATCGCGAGGAAGGCGGAGACCGGCGTCAACAAATCCGCCGCGACCGATTTCACCACCGGCACCAGCGTGGCCTCTCCGGCGAGCCGGGAGAATTCTTTGTAATCGGGACGAAGCATGGCTTGAGTCATTCTGGGTTTAGTCATTATAGACAAGGCCTCTACGACCACTCAGCGGGAGAGCCTGTAAAATCAAATGGAGGACGGACGCCCGTCCTCCATCTCCAGACTCCCTATGCCCGCAGTCCTGCGTCGTCCGCCCGGCCCTCCGCCGCGGTTCCTGATCGGCAATCTCCCCTTGTTCAATGCCGACCCATTGGCGATCTACACTCGCTGGGCCCGCGAATTCGGCGATATTTTCTACTACCGCGCCGCCTGGATGGATGTGTATTTCCTGAATCATCCCAGCCTGATCGAGCAGGTCCTGGTAGTCGCAATCGCAGAATTTCGCCAAGGACAAAGTCATCCAGAACAGCCGCTGGTTTCTGGGCGAAGGCCTGCTGACCAGCGAAGGCTCGGGATGGCTGCGGCAAAGGCGCTTGTCCCAGCCCGCCTTCCATCGCGAGCGGATGGCGTCGTACGGGTACACCATGGCTGCCTATACCGAAGACATGCTGGCCACATGGCAGGACGGCGAAGTGCGCGACATCCATCAGGAGATGATGCAGCTCACCATGCGCATCGTCGCCAAAGTGCTTTTCAGCGTGGAGGTGAAAGCAGACACGGAAAGAGTGGCACGAGCCGCTCAACATCCTGATGCGACACACTTCCGGTGGCCGCATGATTCTGCCTCCCGCGCTGCGCCACGTTCCGGTGCCGGCGATGATTCGAGTCAAGCGCGCGGTGCGCGAGCTGGACGAAATTGTGAACCGCATCATTGGCCAGCGGCGGGCCAGCGGGGAGGACACCGGCGACCTGCTCTCCATGCTCATGGCGGCCCGCGACGAAGATGGCAGCGGCATGACCGACCGCCAGCTGCGTGACGAAATCCTCACCTTCCTGCTGGCCGGTCACGAGACCACTGCGGTATCTCTCTCCTGGACCTGGTATCTGCTCAGCCAGCATCCCGAGGTGGAGCAGAAACTTCGGGAGGAGTTGAGCCTGGCCCTGGGCGGCCGCACTCCGCAACTGGAAGACCTGCCCCGCCTTCCCTACACCGACAAAGTGGTGAAGGAATCCATGCGCCTGTATCCGCCGGCCTGGAGCCTGGCCCGTACCGTCGCGAAAGAAGTGGAGCTCGGCGGCTACCGCCTTCCCGTGGGAGCGAACGTGGTCATGAGCCAGTGGATCCTGCACCGCGATCCCCGCTTCTTTGAGCAGCCGGAGCAATTCAACCCGGAGCGTTGGACGGCAGAGGCAGCCCAGCGTCTCCCCCGCTTCGCCTACTTCCCTTTCGGCGGCGGCCCACGCCTGTGCATTGGAGCCTCGTTCGCCATGATGGAAGCGAGCCTGCTCCTGGCGGCGATAGGGCAACGCTTCCAGTTGCGCCTGCTTCCTGGCCATCCGGTAGCTGCGCTGCCCAGCATCACCCTGCGGCCTCGTTACGGAATGCGTATGACGTTGTCGAGATGACCCCAAAGAAATGGAGGACGGGCGTCCCGCCCGTCTGGTATCGGACTGCGCTCGACGGGCGGGACGCCCGTCCTCCATCTTGGCCAAACCCAAACCAGAGTAACCAGCGAATGAATTGACGTGAGGGCGCAACCGTTGGAAGATGGCGAGTCAGGTCAAATCTGCCACGGGGGCGTATGCGGATCAAGTTCTGGGGCGTCCGCGGATCGACGCCGACTCCCCAGCCCGACAACCTGCGCTATGGAGGCAACACCTCCTGCGTCGAGGTGCGCCTGGGCGACAATCTCTACGTCTTCGACTGCGGTACCGGGCTTCGCTCGCTGGGGCAGCAGCTGCAGCGCGAGTCTGGAGACAAGCCCATTAGCGCCCACATCTTTGTGTCGCACTTTCACTGGGACCACATCCAGGGCATCCCTTTTTTCGGCCCCCTCTACGAGAACCCGGAAAACTGTTTCTCATTCCACTCCTCCAGCCGCACTCGCACTCTGAAACGCGTGATGGAAGAGCAGATGGCCGCCCCGTACTTTCCCGTGGATATGAGCGAAATGAAGGCCCAGCGCGGTTTCTACAACCTGGAGCAGGGCCGGGTGCCGCTCGACGACGTGATGGTCGAAGCCATGTGGCTCAATCATCCCCAGGGCTGCATGGGTTACCGCCTCGAAACCAAAGAGGGCGTGGTGGTCTATGCCACCGACAACGAGCCCGGCGACCCGCAGTTCGATAAAAATGTGCGCAAGCTCGCCGCCGGCGCCGATGTCCTGATCTACGACGCGCAGTATCTGCCGGAAGAGTACGAAGCCCGCAAACGCGGCTGGGGGCACAGCCACTGGCGCGAAGCCATCAACGTCGTGATGGAGAGCGGCGCCAAGGAACTGGTGCTGTTTCACCACGATCCCGACCACGACGACGCCTGCATCGATAAAGTTGTCGAGGAAGCCCGCAACCACTATGCGAAAGTGCGCGCGGCGGCGGAAGGACTGGAAATAGAAATCTAGGCCCTGTCACCCTGAGCGGAGTCGCTGCTTCGCTTCGCGAAGCAGCTACGCAGTCGAAGGGCCCCTATAAGCGGAACTGGACGCCTGCATCTCAAGGGTCTTTTGAAACTGTACTCAGCAAGGATCCCATTCTTACCAGGGATATCAGCCGGTAGGGGTCCTTCGACTCATTGGATCGTCCGCAAGCGGACGATCCTCTTCCCTCAGGATGACAACCAAAGTGGTTAGCATTGCTGCATACTCCGTAACTTGCCTCGCCGCCCCGGCCCTGCATATACTTTGAACGTTTGCCCGCCTACTCCGGGATGTATCACCCGGCGCCGGCCAGCATCTTACTGTCTGACCGCACCAACGGAGACCAGCCATGGCTTTGAAGACCATTTCCCTCGAACAGGAAATCAATCCCTGGGAGGCGCAAGCCGCCCGTTTCGACTTCGCGGCCCAGAAGTTGAACCTGGACGAAGGCATAATGAAGGTCCTCCGCTACCCTACCCGGGAGATCATCCTGCACATTCCGGTCATGATGGATAATGGCCGGCTCGAAGTCTTCACCGGTTTCCGGGTGCAGCACTCCATTGCCCGCGGTCCGGCCAAGGGCGGCCTGCGCTACTCGCCCGATGTCACTTTGGACGAAGTCCGCGCCCTGGCCAGCTGGATGACCTGGAAGTGCGCCGTGGTCAACATTCCTTTCGGTGGAGCCAAGGGCGGAGTAATTTGCGATCCTCACAAAATGTCGCAGGGCGAACTGGAGCGCATGACCCGCCGCTACACCGCCGAGCTGGTCGAGTTCATCGGGCCGGAAAAAGATGTGCCCGCGCCCGACATGAACACTAACGAACAAACCATGGCCTGGATGATGGATACATACTCCATGCACATGCGCCAGACCGTGACTGCCGTAGTGACCGGCAAGCCCATCAATATTGGCGGATCCCGCGGCCGCCGCGAAGCCACCGGCCGCGGCATCATGATCGTATGCGACGAAGCGGTCAAGAAGCTCCGACTCAATCCCGAGTCCACGCGGGTCATCGTGCAAGGCTTTGGCAACGTGGGATCGAATGCCGCCCGCCTGATGACTGAAGCCGGCTACAAAGTGATTGGAATCGTGGAAGTGGACGGCGGCCTGGTCAATCGCGACGGAATCGATACGGAGGCGCTGTGGGAATTCCGCCAGCGCAACGGCACCATCCACGGCTTCCCTGGAGCCATGGCCGAGGACCCGGCTGAACTGCTGGTTTCGGAGTGCGAAATTCTCATTCCGGCAGCCACCGAGAACCAGATCACCAGCCGCAATGCCGACCGCATCAAGTGCAAGATCCTGGCCGAAGGCGCCAACGGTCCGACTACCGCGACCGCCGACGATATTCTGGCCGATAAGCGCGTCTTCGTGATTCCCGACATTTTGTGCAACGCCGGCGGCGTCACCACCTCGTACTTCGAGTGGGTGCAGGACCGCCAGGGCTACTTCTGGAAGGAATCGGTGGTCAACGAGCAGCTCGAGCACATCATGAAGGGCGCCTTTGAGGATGTGGTCCGCTTCTCCGAGACCCACGGCGTCAACAATCGCATCGCTGCCTACATGCTGGCCATCGATCGCGTGGCTTATACCATCCGCCAACGCGGAATCTACGCCTAAACGACCTTCAATGTGGGGCGGGCGCCCTCGCCCGCCGCTTTTGAAGTTGATTCTGCCTTGAATGCTGCTTTCTTGGAAATCCCCTTCCAACAAGTTCTGCCACCAAGATCTAACTTCAAAGGCGGCGGGCGAGGGCGCCCGCCCCACATGTTTCCAGAGGGAATCCCTGATTGACCGCTAGGGGTCGAAGTGTCATCATGGTCGCCCTTTGCGGCCGGTCGGGAAGCGCTCAGCGCCCCTGAGGCAAGCTTCCGAAGTTCCTTGCGACCGGGCCGGAACGAGAGAGGAAATCATGAACAGACTGCACACCAGGCTCAGTATGTGGACCCTCGCGCTCTGCATGTTTTTTGTGCTGAGCGGGATTTCCGCCATGGCCCGTCCCCAGGCGAGTTCCACCGACGACCAGGCTTCCACTACAACCAGCAAGAAGAAAAAGAAGAAGACGAAGAAGGATGCAAGCTCATCCGCCGATCGCAGCCGCGGACACTTCAGCTTCCACCACCTCGGCCAAGAAAAAATCGACGAAGAGCAAGAAAGCAGAATCCAGCGCCACCGATGCGGCCAGCTCTGACAGTTCAGCCAGCAGCAAAACGGCGGCGAAAAAGACCAGCAAGAAGAGCAAAAAGTCCGACACGGCGGCGACAGAATCGGCCAGCACAACCGCCAGCGAACCTGCGGCGACCAAGAAGACCCGCAAGAGTAAGAAGACAGCGGCAGCGGCAGAGACAGAGAGCGGCGCAGCGGCTCCAGCGGCAGAGTCGGCCAGCACGACAACCACCGAGGCAACTGCTGCCAAGACCAAAAAGACCCGCAAGGGCAAGAAGTCTGAGATGGATTCGGGCGCCGTGGCGGCAGCCCCTGCTGCCAGTCCAGTTCCCGCCAGTCACTCAGAGTCTGCGCCGGCACCCGCGGCGGCCCCGGCCAGTTCCATGGTCGCTCCTTCTCAAGCTGCCCCTTCGAATTCAATGGCTCCCCCAGCGACCAGGGCGAGTCACAAAACCGCGACCACAACCGCCAGCTCTTCCGATTCGCAGATCTCGGCTGCTAAGGCGGGCGGCATGGTTTGGGTCAACACCGATAGTGGCGTCTATCACAAAGGTGGCCGCTGGTACGGCAAGACCAAGACCGGAAAATTCATGAGCGAGTCGGAGGCCAAGGCCGCCGGCTACAAAGCATCGGAAAAGGACTAAGGAGAAATTATGAAGAGCAAGAGCCTGATTACTCGCGTTCTTTTTTCAATTTGCGCAATCGCCCTATTCGCGACTGCCACGGCGGCTCAAACCACGCCCGCTAAGGCCGCCAAGCCGGCCAATACCGATTCCGCCATGGCGGCCCCGGCGGCTGCCAATCTGCTGGACATCAATTCGGCCACCAAGGATCAACTGGACGCACTTCCCGGCATCGGCGAGAAATACTCGCAGAAGATCATCGATGGCCGTCCTTATGCCAAGAAGACGGACTTGACTCGCAAAAAGATCATCCCCTCCGCCACCTACGCGAAGATCAAAGACATGATCATCGCCAAGCAGAAGTAGGATCTGTCTCAAGAGCGCCGGAAGTCCCTGGGGCCCCGGCGCAATTCTTCCGCAGTCAGCATCAGGAGGCATCATGAATTTTCTCGAAGATATGGCGGGCAAGGAGGTCAGCGGTATGCTGGCCAACAGCTCGAATCCGATTGCATCCTCAATCATGCAGATGATCAACAGTCAGCCCGGCGGACTTTCCGGACTGCTGCAGCAATTTCATGACAAAGGTTTGGGCAGCCTGGTGACTTCCTGGGTCAGCACGGGCCAGAACCTCCCCATTTCAGCCGATCAGATTCAGCATGTCCTGGGCAGCGATCAGGTAAAGGAACTCGCCGCCAAGGCAGGGATTGCGCCCGACGCCGCCAGTTCCCACCTGGCCCAGTTACTGCCCATGCTGATCGACAAACTTACACCCAACGGCCAGGTCCCTCAGAGCTCGTCGATGCTGGAAGAGGGAATGGGCATGTTGAAGAATCTGGGTCTGGGCAAGACCGGCACCGACTCATAAGCCGCAAACCATGTGGGGACAGTCGCCCGCGGTTGCCCAGTCGAGCGAAGCTCGACAGATCGGCCACGGGAGTGGCGGAGCGTTGCTCCGCCTGGACACGAGGGCGGCTGTCCCCACGTGATTCCCATTGCCCTTTTGCTTCATTGATTCCCTCTTCCGGGTGGAGGATAATGAGCTGTCGCCTGCCCTGTCTCTAGCCGCTGGCGGCCTGTGCCGCGGTGAACCTGCCCAACTCCATCACGCTGACCCGTATCTGCAGCATCCCGCTGCTGATCTGGTTGCTCTCCACCAACCATTTCCGGGCGTTTGATGGCGAACAGGAACTGCTGGCGTCGGCCCTGTTCATCGCCGCATCCATCACTGACGGGATTGACGGATACCTGGCCCGCCGCCGCGGCCAGATCACGACCATGGGCATACTGCTCGATCCCCTGGCCGACAAGCTCCTCATCGCGGCTGCGTTTATCGCCCTGGTCCAGTTCAATCCCAGCCTGGTTCCGGCCTGGATGGCGGTGGTCATCATTGGCCGCGAATTTCTGGTGAGCGGCTTGCGTTCGATTGCCGCTTCGGAAGGCTTCACCATCGAGGCCAGCGATCTGGGCAAGTTCAAGATGCTGGTGCAGATCGTTTCCGTGGTCGCCGTCATCCTCGACCACCGCTGGAAGGAATGGCCGGTTAGGCCCTACATTTTCCCGGTTCACTGGATTGCGTGGTCGCCATCTGGTTCATGGTCTTTTTGTCGCTGGTGTCGGCGCTCGATTACTTTGTAGCGTTCTGGTCAAAGATCGATCGCCAGGTGGTCAAGAAGCCGCCGTCGCCGCGCCTTCGTCCTCAGCCGGCGGAGGAAACGCGATGTGCCCGCCACCTGATGGTCCTTCCTCTCACGTGACTTGCGTCTCCGGCGCCCCGCCGCTGGACGAATTTTCGCCCGAAGAGCGTGGCCTGCTGCTTCGACTCGCCCACCAGGCAATTTCGGCAACCCTGGAGCGTCGGAAATATCGCTGGTACCGCCCTCTCCGCACCTGGCCGAGCCCCGCGGCGCCTTCACCACTCTTTACTTACCGCGGTGACCTGAGGGGCTGTGTCGGTTACGTGTTTCCCGTCACGTCTCTTTACCGCACGGTGGCAGAAAGCGCACGCGGCGCGGCCTTTGACGACTCGCGTTTTCCGCCCGTCACCCGGAACCAGGCCCTGGAAGTGCGCGTCTCTCTCAGCGTGCTCTCGCCCCTGCATCCGCTTCGGCCGGAACAGGTGGAAGTTGGACGCCACGGACTGCTGATCAGCCTCGGGCCACTCTCGCGGCCTGTTGCTGCCGCAGGTGCCCGCTCGAGCACGGATGGGACCGCATCACCTTTCTCGAACAAACCTGCCAGGAAAGCCGGCTTGCCGCCAGACTCGTGGCAGACGGGTGCGAAGCTGGAAGCCTTCACCGCCGAGATCTTCGCCGACCCGCAGTAACCCCCCAAGAAATGTCATCCTGAGCGAGGAGGATCGTCCGCTTGCGGACGATCCCGACGAGTCGAAGGACCCCTATGTGGGATGAGAAGCTTTTATATTGGGATTTCCTGCCGCTTAAAGTATTGAGGCTGCCAGTAACACGATGGGTGTTCCGAGTAGAGGGGTCCTTCGACTTCGCAGCTGCTTCGCTTCGCGAAGCAGCTACTTCGCTCAGGATGACACGCAAAAAAATCAGGGAGGCCGAAGCCTCCCTGAAACAGGTTTCTCAACGAAGGAAACTACTCCTGATCGAGCTCCACATTGTCGCCGACGTGCACATCCTCCAGCGAAAACACGATCATGCCGGTGGCGGTTGTCGGAGTGGTGTTGATGACCACGATCTCGCCCACCGCACGCCGCGGCATGTCGGCCACGTGGATCGAAGGTCCCTTGGTCTTGGTGAGATATGTTGCCTTCGATCGATGGCGGATTTCTCTGCGTGTCGTCGGTCGTGGATGCCTTGAAGGAGAGCGAGTCCACTGGATCGCGCAGGTCAGCTTCATAACTGCGCACCGCGCGGAAGTAGTCGCCGACCTTGACCCCCTGGTTGGCGCCCACGTTCATATAGATCTTCGAACCGTTTCCCAGGAGCAGGTCAAAATCCTTGGCCAGCACGATGCGGCCGCTGGCTTTGCCGTTGTTGGGCAGAAAGCGGTCAAATCGCTCCGGCGAGATGGAATGCGACCGCGGGCTTTTCCACGATACGGCATCGCGATATCGCCCGGAATCATGGGTTCGCAGCTGAATTCAACGCGCGCCACCGCCATCTTGCCGCGCGTGTCCACATGCGCACCCGGCCCAGTTCAGAATAAGGTTGGCCCATGGCCTTCAGCATCGACCGCTGACCGGCAAATAGTTCGTACTGGTTTGCGATCCACCAGTTCACGCACGATCTGGTATTGCTGCCCCGTCTGGTAGCCCTGGCCCGCCAGGAAGACCGGTGTCATTGGTGGCAAACTTGGTGGTGTTCGGACTCTCCAGGCCACCGGCCACGAACTTTGAGTTCGGCACCAGCTCTTTGTTGACGAAGCCGCCGCAATTGATATCGGCGTTGGTCGGAGTCTGCACCGCTCGATGGGAAAGCGTCCCGAGTGAGTACGATTTCGGTGTTTCGCGGAGCCGCCTCGTCCGCTGGAGCGGAATCGGCTTGCTGCGCCGCTGCCGCCACCGTCAGGCACAGTAACAGCAACAGTCCTGTTTTCTTCATGTTACCTCCGAAGTCGAGGCCGGGGCCCCCGCCGGCTTTCTCCCGCTAACTCCTGCAAATAAAAGGGCTTTCAAGTCGCACAGTAACAAGGGGATAGGGGTCGGTCAAGGTTACGCTGGTGTTATCTGGGTACGTTCAAAAGTTTGCCTGCGACCTTTTGCGATAATCCGTTGTTGCATCTGCAATTACGCGCCTGTAATATCCCCAGTCGTTCTCCGATCATGACTGCTGCCCCCAACAGCTACGTGGCTCGCTTCCTGCCCCTGCGTCTGCCCCGGGTGTGCGTGGCCGTCACCGACTCAGGATCCCGCCGCCCTGGTGGACAAAGCCGAGGCGCTGGTCCGGGATAACACCTTTCTGGAGTTCAGGTTAGATTACCTGCCCCGACCCGCCCTTGCGCTTCCCAGGATCAAGCGTTTCATGGAATACCATCCCCACGTCACCGCCATCGCCACCTGCCGGCGCACCGCGAGCGGGGGAAAGTTCAAGGGCTCCCTGGCCGCCCAGCTGGACATTCTGGGAAAGGCCGGCGCGGCGGGCTGCCAGCTGCTCGATATCGAACTTGCAGAGCGCCGCCAAGTGCAAGCCTGAGCAGGTGAAGCGCCTGCGTACGCGGTCCGCCCTGATCCTCTCCTACCACGATTTCCGGGCCACCAAGAATCTGGAACAGACGCTGGAAAAGATGGTGAAGATTCCGGCCGACTTCTACAAGGTCGTGGGCACGGCCACGACTCTTTACGACAACGTGACCATGATGAAATTCCTGGAGAAATTTGGCGACCGCCATTCTCTGGTCGGGCTTTGCATGGGAGAGCAAGGCATCATCAGTCGGTTGCTCGGGGTGCGGGCGGGCAGCGTATTCACCTTTGCCGCCGTGAGCCCCGACGAAAAGACCGCGCCCGGCCAGACCACCGCCCAGGAGCTGCGCAACACCTACCGCATCGAGCAGATGGATGCAGCCACCAGAATTTACGGCGTGGCCGGGGATCCGGTGGCGCATTCGCTCTCGCCCGCCATCATGAATGCCGCGCTGCGCCGGGAGAATGTGAACGGCGTCTATCTCGCGCTTCATGCCAAGACCCTGAAAGACCTGCTGGCCTGTGTGCGCGATATTCCGATTCACGGGCTGTCGATTACCATGCCGTACAAAGAGGCCATCCTCAAGCACCTCGACAACACCGATTCTCACACCACGAAAATCGGCGCCTGCAACACCGTGGTGCGGGCGCAGGACGGAAAACTTTACGGCTTCAACACCGATGCCGCGGGCGTGGTGCGGCCGCTCGAGCAACGGATTACGATCGAAAAAGCGAAAGTCCTGGTGCTGGGCGCGGGCGGCGCGGCCCGGGCCGCGGTCTTCGGGCTCAAGGAACGCGGCGCCGAAGTTTACATTCTGAATCGCACTGCTGCCCCGGCGCAGAAGCTGGCCCACCAGGCCAGGGCGCGTATCGCCAAGCGCGCCGACCTGAAAAAGCTCACCTTCGATGTGATCATTAATGCCACTCCGGTCGGCATGGGAAATACGCGCGAGTCGCCGCTGAATGAAAACGAGATCAACGCGCGATACGTTTTCGATATGATTTACGACCCCGAGGAGACGCGCCTGATGAAGCTGGCCAAAGGCCGCGGCGCGGAAGTGATTCCCGGAATCGAGATGTTCGTCCACCAGGCCGCCCGCCAATTCGAGATCTGGACCGGCAAACCCGCGCCCTGGGATGACATGCTGCGCGTAGTCACGCTGGCGCTGCACGAGCGCACCGCCGCTCGCCAAGCCCCACGCTCCACATAGGAGGACAGGCGACTCGTCCAGGCCTGGCACAGCCCCGCAAAGTATCTGCCGACCGGGAGCCCGCCTCCAGGAGCGAGCTGGGCCGCACCCGCCCAGGTGTCCGGGACTTTCTGAGCTAGTACGGTTTGAAGTCCTGCCAGTAAGTCAGGTTGACTACGTCCTGCAACATCGGGGTGCCTGGAGGCAGCTTGGCCGGGTCCAGGAACGCCGAGTCGAAGTAGTAGTAGCGCGGCGGCGGACCGTACACCAGGGTGCAGCACTTGAACGTACCGGTCGCGTACTGCGAGTAGTAGAGGCTGACCAGCGATCCCCGATAGTACAGCCCGCCGGATCCGCCCCAGGACTCGATGTAGCGCAGGAAGTTATGCACTCCGCCGTCGGTGCCGAAGTCCTGCCCGGTGCCCGCCGGTTGCGGGAAGTTGATGTTCTTTCCGCCTGCAATAGCCAGCCGATAGTACGTCGGAGTGTTAGGTGCCCGTCCCGCCAGGTTCAGAGGGTTCAGCATGCTGTTGGTATCGGACCAGTTATTCGACAGCACGGTCACGGCGTCAGCGATCACGGCGGCGGCCGAGTGGTTGATGTCCGCCACCACGGCTGGCGGAGGATTGTTCCAGAAAGGATCCGTGTTGTCGGAATTGTAATTTCCCTGGATGTAAACCGGGTTCTCCGACGCGACCGTAAAGCCACCCAGACCCGTGTCTGGACGCACCGGGACGTTGCCCAGGCTGCCGTCAACCAGTTTCAGCGCATGGCGCGCGCCGGTCACGATGTTCTGCCGGCCACGAGTGGAGCAATTTACGTTCTGATAAGGATTGCCGTTGGTTGCATTGACTCCGAGTCGCTGACCATAGCCGACGTTGACGCTGCCCCACACCGAAACTGCAGGGTTGGTGCCAACGTTCTGATCGACGTCCTCAGCCGCCTCTAACACCCCATCCGGAGTTCCGGTGGGCGAGGCAGAGTTGATGACATCTTCGAAGCCATATTCTCCCGACGTGATGTTTCCATTGTTGGGGTCGGGCCGCATGCCGCGGCGGTCGGAGAAGTACACCAGGTAGCCGTTCTGGCTGCTGTACTGGACCAACGGCCCGCTTCCTCCAGGGACGGTGCCCAGCAACCATTTCCGGAAGTTGCCTACGTCGAATTCAACAGCGTTCATGATGCCGTTGACATAGCAGGCAGGATTCGCCATGCCCGCCGGGGCTGCGTCGCGGGGGAAACCCTCGCGCGGATCGTATAAGTTGATGGGGTACCAGCTGTATTGGGTGGGCCCGCAGCCTCGAAAATGTTCCTGGGATTGTCGGCGGCGGTTAAGCGTGCCGCTCGCATCCCGGTCAGCCTGTTGCTGGAATATCAGAATGGCGTTCGGATGCACTGGATTTGACCCGGCTCCTCCTCCTACCGGCTTGGTGGGAGAAACGAGTCCGCGGGCAAATCCGAGCTGCAGCCACTCCGTGCGTGACCCCGACCCATGCGCCGGCGGCGTTTTGATACTCGACCCGCAACCAGCCGTCAACCAGGTTCCAGGGATTCACGGATTAGCGCCGCAGAGCGACAAGGTCGGCGCTCCTACCCAGCCAGCGTCCCCCTGTCCGGAAGATGCCATGGCAACCCTGGTGGTTCCCGTGCCTGCGCCGCCGACTCCCTTTACCGCGACTGCCAGGCCACTGGGTGACGCCACGCAGCCGCCGGCAGTCAAATCGATGTCTTCCGCCAGAAGGCCGGGCCGGTCGGGATGCAAATCAGCCTGCGTGCTGGCCAGCAGGATGCGCAGATTGGCTTTGTTGTACTCGCGCGACGAGCCCGTCGCCGATGTCGGCAGCTTCGCCGAGCGGAGGCTTACGAATGATCGCAATCTGCTGCGCCGCTCCATTGGCGCCCTGCACGAACGGAAGACTCAGCGGCTGCACTGACAACGAAGTGTTATTTCCGATCCAGCCGCCAAATTTCGTCGCGGAAACAGTTGTGGATGTGTCCTTCCAGGTCACGGGGTTGGTCTGCGTGCCGGCTAGAGGAATACCGGCGCTCCAACTAGCCAGAGGCACGCTGAATTTCAAACAGTGCGGACTCAGTAACGGATTGGTCGCGGTGGCAATGTCCCCGTCGCAGCCGTGGCTCTGGTTGAGCACATACACTTCACCGGTATAGTTGGCATTGGTGAGGAAGTTGTTGGCCAGCCGGTCGCGCAGGATTTCCCTGACGGCGGTCACTTTGTCATCCAGCACCAGGTTGTTGCCGTTGCCCTCAGCCAGGAACAGGTTGCCGTTGGTGTGCACTCGCCCCGCAAAGTTGAAATTGGGGCCGGCGAAGTAGCTCAAGTCGCTGTCGGAAAAAACACCGAACTGGAATACCGGGATGAGCGCCACTTCCACGCCCCGCGTCATATTTACCGACGCGCCGCCCGGCCGGGTAGCGCTGACTTTCAGGGTCAAGGGAACGATCACCGCCGTGAGTCCCGCGTTGGTTCCTGAGCTGATCACGCTGGTGGTGGCTTTTGGGTTCCCGTTGGCATCCGGCGTCCAGGTCACGCTCTCCTGGTAATTCATAGAGCCGATCATCGCGCTGGTCGGCGGATTGTTGCCCAGGGCTGTGAGCTGCGCCGGAGTTGGCGCCTGCGATTGCTGGTAGAGCGCGGCCAGGTTCGCCGTGAGCAGTTCCATGCCCGATTCGGCGCCGTAATAGGCGCGGTTGGTTTCCAGGTCGTTGTTTCCAACCTGGCCGGCGCCCTGGACCATGAACAGAAGACTGATCGCGATGGCGGACAACAACGCCAGCACCAGCAAACTCGCGATCAGTGTAAATCCCCGTGATCGGCCCTTAATGCTACGCATAGTAATGATCTCCTGAAACTCCAGCTCTCTCCTCAATAACGATTTCTAGTTGTACCGGTCCTTGAACGACAGGCTGCGGGTGCTTACGGAAGTGGTCAGAACCGTGCTTCTGGACTTGTTGCCGTAAGAGTTGATCGTCTGTCCCATCACCTGAATGTTCACTTTATTAATCTGGCTGGGGGAGAAAGGGGCTACCAGAGGATTGGCCACACCGGAGCAGGCCGGACCGTTGGTCCCGTTGCACAAGTCATACGTGACTTTGAGATTGATAATGTTGTCGGCTACGGGCGCAGGCGCCTGTCCGTTGACCTGGCGCATCAGCCGGGGGGGCTGACTGGTCGCCGCGGCCGGAACTTCGATGAAATACGTGACCGCCCAGATGCGGGTGCCGATGGTGGTGCCGCCGCCGATAATGGACTTGATGTTCCCGCTGGCCGCGCCCGTCTGGTTTATCTTCAGCGGGTCCCCATTAGCGAAACTGATATCAGTGCTGGTACCTGCTCCGGGAGCGATTCCCGTGACTTCGCCCACCGCGCTGCCCAGATTGTTGGTGAACAGGATCAAGTCCCCAACCTGAATTCCGGTGGGAGACTGGATCGCAGGAAAGCCTGCTGGAGGAAGCGCCGGCGGCGTGAACGTGACTTTGTCCCCCAACGGGTTCGCCGCTGGGATCGCCGTGGAGTACTGATTCAGCGGAAAAGCGTAGTCAGCGTAAATGACAGTGATCGCGTCCGACGGGGTTCCGGTGGCCGCGATGTTGGCCGGCCCGCCCAGCTCGATGCCATTGCCGGCCCCCGGGATAATCCCGAACATAAATTTGTTCGGATAGCCATTGTTGGCCAGCCATGCCTGAGCAGGACTCACGGCAAAGAAGGAAGCCACCGATCCGGCGCCCGCGGGCAGCGACAAACCGCCGGCGGGCAGGCCAGAACCGGCCATGCTCACGTCCTTGGCGATCAGGTTCAGGGTGGCGCGAACGTTCTGCTGCATTTCCGAAGACTGGTTTACCAGCCGGGTCGCGTCCATTCCGTTCTTGAACAGCTGGGTCGTGGCGGCCAGCACGATCAGGCCCAGGGCCATGGCGATCAGCAATTCAACCAGACTGAAGCCGCGGATTTTTTGTCCTGTGGATCTCATCTTTCTCCTCAGCGGAACGAAGCGATCAAAGCCTGCACCTGATAAGTCTTGAACCAGCCCTGCGGCACCGGATAACGGACGTTGACGGTAATCTGCCGTACGTTGGGGCTTCCCGGCACGTCTGCAATCTGCACCTGCCGGGTGAAATTGCCCAGGTCAATCAACACGTCAGCGGAAGTGTTAGTGATCACCCCACTGGCTCCGGGCAATCGGACAGGGACGGCGGCCACGTCGTCGGCGGTGTTATCCAGACCGTCCGGCCCCGGGTCCATCATGGGCGTGAATCCCACCTTGAATATCCCCGCGCCCGCGCCCACATTCTGGATCTGGTTAAACGTGAGCTGACCGGTTTGCCGCGCCGTGTAAATACTCTCGACTGCTTCCGCCGCCTTCTGGCGGGCGATGCTGTCGTTCTGCACTGCCGTAGTGTTGCTGAGGGCCATGGCAAAGGTCGCCAATACCGCCAGCAGTCCAATCATCAGCACCACGATGGCGATGAGAGTTTCGAGCAGGGCAAATCCCTGTTGCGGGTATTTCTTTGGAACCGGCATGTAGTTGCTCTTGCTCATTGTTGAAACCATTTGGCCCCTCCCGGACTGGTCAAAAGGCGCCACCCTCGGATTCTTCCGGTTGCTCCGTAAAGAGTGACTGCGCGCGCGCTGTACAAATCTCCGGGGCGCAACACGTAAATAACCCCACTGTTCCAGTTTCCGTTCACGTCGTGCGCCGAACCGTCGGGCATGAACATCACCTGGTTCTTGATCCCGCCGCCAGCCACGCCCTGGTCGAAATCGATGGCGACGCCGCCATTGCCAAAACCGTCGGGCACGGTGGCCGCGGTATTGGGCAGCCCGACCATGACCTGCATTTGCATGTCGGTGGGCAGCTTGATGTTCGAGATCTGTGCCGCTGAGGAAAGGGCGGTTCCCGCATCCCAGCGAAAGAGCTGGATGCTTTGCGCCGTCGGTGCGCCCATCGGGGTGAGAGCGCCCGCCGGCGCAGCCACGCCGAAACATACGATGTATTGCTTGCGCTCCGCGATGGCGCGTTGCCGGGCCACTCGCAGGGGCATCAGCACGTCCTGATACGCCTGGTTCGCCCGGGCGTCTTTCAGGGCCGGCTGCACCGCCATGAAAGAGATCCCGCTCACAATCAGGACCAGGCAGCACACGATCATCATTTCAAGCAGGCTGAAGCCGCGGGCACCGCGTTGCCCGATCGGAGTGCTGTGTGAAAACTTCGTTTTGTGATCGACTTTCATTCCCGGTCCAGCCTCCATTGCCGCAGCGTTCAGCGACACCCTTCACCACAGAATCTTTTGGGAGAGAATGGCGGGAAGCGGGGGCTCCCGTGCAACCATCATCGTAGGGTCACGGAACGCCAGCGTCAAAGCACCAGAGTCATACGACGCCAGGGATGTTTTTGTACTTTGGTAAGTAACCAATCTATGGTTACTGACTACGCGGCGACGCCTGCGCTCGCCCGCCCGGACGAGGGCGTCCGGGCCTACGCGAGTTTTGGTGGCGCCGAGGGTGGAGGAGCGTAAGGCTTCATTCGAGATTACTGCCGCCCAGGCCCGCTAAGGCTGACCGCCGGCGGAATGGGCGTAGCGGTTCAGACCGCCATGTTCTGCCTCATGGTCCACCCCATGGTCGAGCAAGTCAGGGCGAATTTGAGCATGGCGATCGGGTAGGGGCAGAGGCAATTTCGCGGAATCGTCGATCCCCATTCCCGCGGCCTGCATCAGGTCCCGAACATCCATGCAATAGATGACGCAGAGACTCATGATCTTGGCGATGTGCCGCGGCAATTTGCTCATGGCTTCATAGTCGGAGAGCAAACCCAGCGCGATGGCATATTCCGGGTCGCCGAGAATCTGCGCGATGGCGCGAGTGAGGCCATGAGCCACCCGGAAGGTCAGGCCGGTGCGTGCGCGAGAGATGCGGAGCAATTCCGAAAACCGCATTTTTTCTTCACCGCCGGGAAGCGGGGGCGATGCCAACCCGGTCTGCCCGGCATTGCAGGGCAGCGGCAGGGGACGAAGGCCGGTATCGACCAGGCCAAGAACTCGAGCCTCCGTAGGCAGACGGAGCGGCCAGTTTCCCCAAGGCGGACGGCAGGGCAGCGGCACGATTTGCTGATCGTCAATCCATCGCAACTGGGTGCACGTGAGTCCGCCGGGTTGCTCCACCAGCCAGAAGCGATCATCCCTGGGGCCGCAGCCGGCGTCCTTCATCCGCGGGGTATAGCGATCGACCCGCACCACACTGCCCGGCATCAGTTCCGGGCAAACCAGCGCGTCCGCGGTGCCAATCCTGGCCAACAGGTAACGACCGCTGCTGTTCCATCTCTCCGCCTCAGCGCAGGAGGCGCTGCAGATTCCGTCGTAATAGGGCGAAGGCTGGAACCATTCTTCGTCTGGTGTGATCAGAACGGTGCGCTCCGTGTGCAGGCGCATTTGCAGGCGAGGGACTTGCCGCAGGTCAAAGCCGAACATCCGCAACCAGTCAGCAAAGCGATATCCGGTGTTATCGCTCAAGGCCGCGATCTGGCAAACATGCGGCGTGACCCCGCTTCTGACCTTGTACAGGAACGTTACTGGAATGAAATATGGTGACTTGCTTCCGTGGCGCCTGCGAGTGGCGGCCGAGAGCTGGGTCACGGTGTATCCGCAGCGGGCCAGAATATTTCTGATACTGTCGGCCCGGGCGTCCCAGTCACAACGCTGTGTGGGATCTGCGCCGGCTTCGATCCAGCGAAGTGAAGGTCCTGCGCGAGGTATTCTGAAGAGACCACGAACCGCTGCCGTCGCGTTCATCCATCGATACTAGCCCGACTCCTTCTTAGTGAGCGGCGACCCGTTGCTGCTTCTCTTGGTGCATCGCCGCGCCCGCTCCAATGATTTGTGGGCTGCTTGTTCACCGTACTGGCCCGCGGCGTCCACTCTTCGCCATCCAACAAATTTCGCATAGCCCTCCAGCGACATCGCGTCCGGCAACTTCATGGATGAAAGTCACTCACTGAAAACCCGAAGACTTCACTGACCGGAATCAGGCCTTCAGCGCCCCGCTTTTTCAAGCGGACGTCCGCAACACTTCAGCCGGCAGTCGCGCGGCACTTCTTAACCTGCCGGCACATGGTGCTTCACCGAGTCAAAAGATCCGCGCGCTGGTCCGTCGGGGCCACACCGGAGCGAGCTGTTCCTCGCGACGCACATGTTTCGACAGATTGGCTTGAAATGCGCACTTAGGATACTTTTTCGGGCGTTCTGGACTGAGAATCGGGACTTTTCGTCGGTTGACCGACGAAAGCCGGCAGCCATCACGGACCCCACACTTTACCCGGCTCCCCCGGCCGTGGCGCGTGCAACAGGCAGAAGGACAAGGGAATACTCGTCAAGGCCCAGGTTTAAGCCGGCCACGCCTGCGGCACATTTTGTCGGTATACCGACGGACGCACATTTCCCATCGCGTGTTTTTCGAACACTTCGGATTTCCTGTCCCAGAAAAAATATGGTTGTTCCCGAGCGGGTCGCTATCCCATGGAGGGATTCTCATGAAGAAGATGGTTCGTCTGATGCTTGCAACTCTGGTGCTTCTAAGCGCTGTCTCAATCTCTTCCTTTGCTGACGGAGGGGCTCCGACCCCCATGTGCTCACCGGGCCACTGCAAAGGGAATTGATCTGAGGTCTCGGTAAGCGCAAAATTACTTGTGGGCTGTCTGGTTTGCGAGTAGCCTTCCAGTGCGGCCCATGAATTTTTCCCGCCTGGCGACGTTTGTCCTCTGGTTCGTGCCCTTGGCGATGCAGTGTGTAATCGCCCTGGTGATGCTACGCCGTGGACTGGTTGGACAGTTTCCTTTCTTCTTCAGCTATACCGTTCTGCTGCCCGCACGGGATGCCATCCTCTACTTTCTTCCACAATCAGGGAATCGATACTCAAGCGTTTTTTGGTGGGGTGAGGCCGCGGCGATCGTGCTGGCTTTGGCTGTGGTTTTTGAAATCAGCTGGCATTTCATTCAGCCTTATCCGTTCCTGCGACTCTTTCTGAGAGTGCTCTGGATCTCAGCCGTCGTCGCGTCCGCCGCTGCCCTGGCCATGCTGATCTGGACCAAGGGGCCGGCCGGGACCGATGTGGCGCTCGAGTGGATCATCCTGACTGAGCGCTCCGCCCGGTTCCTGCAGGTGTGCCTGCTGATCGTGGCCATTGCCCTCATGTCGCGGCTGGGCCTGACCTGGCAAAACTATTCAGTGGGAATCGCTGCCGGTTTCGGCGTCTTTGCCGCCCTGGATCTGGCTTTACTGGAGCTTCGCGCTCATCTGCATGCGGTCTACGGACACGGCTTTTGTGTTACTGAGGTCGGCGGCATATAATCTCGGCGTTGCAATCTGGGCCTTTTATTTTCTTCGGCCCCGGGGCGGAAAGCCGGTCGGTGGTTTGCCCGGCACCGACCTGGCGAATTGGAACGATGCTCTGACTGAACACGTAAACAAATGGTATCGACACTAGCAATTCTGTTGGCCAGTGGTTTGTCTCTGTTTCTGGTTTGGGCGGTGCTTCGTCCCGGGCTGCCCGCCATCAAGAGTCTGGAAGATTGGGAAGGGAAAAGGTACACGGGTCGATCCCGAGGTATTTCGCATCCTGCTCGATCCCTCGCGAAGAGAAGTATCTGCAGCAGGCGCTGGCTCCGCGGGAATTCCGTTCGTTCCAAAGAAAGCGTCTGGCTTTGGCGATAGACGCGCTGGATCTGGTGGGGAAAAATGCCGCTATGTTGATGAAGTTAGGGCAACTGGCGAGAACGGAAGGAAATCCCAGGCTGGCCAGGGAAGCGGAGGAACTGATTCATGGGGCGCTGCGGCTTCGGGTAAACTTGTCGCTGGTTCAGCCCTGTTTATGGCTGAAGTGGCTCTTCCCGGGCTGGACGTTATCGCTTCCGGCGGTCGAAATGCCGTATGCGGAATTGCTCACGTACCTCAATCGGATTCGGCAGCAAGGGCAATGGGACACCAAGCAGGCTTTGATGGCGGGCTGAAGATTCAAGCGGGTAGCGATGGAGCGCGCCGGCTGCTGATTCGTTGATTTTCTGCTCTCTCCATTTGAAAAAAGTTTAGCGGTTGTAAGAGTAGGGGGTTGTTTTTCTCTTTTTAGCAGGGTGCCGGCAGTTCCGTTCGGAAGCTCCCGTGGATTCGCAAAGTATCGCTTGAGACTGGGGAAAACAGGGCCACTAACATGGATTCGGGAAAATGGATTCGAGAATTGCGCGAAGAGCGATTTGTGAAATCCAGCGACATCGAACGCATCAGCCGGTCGATCGCCGACATCAAGGGCAACGCTGACTTCTACGTCTCACACTCCACCCTGGCCGACATCGAAACCGGGTCCGTCCCCAGCATTCACAAGCTTTTCAGTCTGGCCGCCTGCCTGAAAGTTTCGCTCGAGGAACTCCTGCTGGTTTTCGGAATTGACCTGAACGAGGTGCGGCAATACGCCGGCCCGGCGGAACCGGGATTGTCCCGGATGGATCCCGCGCCGATGCGGGAATCCGGGTTCCGCTTTCAGCTGAACTTCGACGCCGGCTTCAACAGTCACGAAACCAGCCTGCTCAAATTGAACCCGCAGGAACTGGCTACCCTGCCTCCGGCCCTGCGCAAGCGTCTTGATCCCAGACGATATCGCTACGCCGTGGTCGGCCTCAAAGACGACACCATGGGTGAGTTGATTCCGCCCGGCTCTCTGGTTGAAGTGGATGTCATGCAGAACGCGATCCAGGTGTTTGAATGGAAGACCATCCGCGAACGTCCGGTTTACCTGGTCTGGCACACCGACGGGCATAGCTGCTGCTGGTGCCAGCTGGAAGGTAAAGAACTGACTCTGTTGCCCTATCCGCTCTCCCGCCAACCGGTCAGGCGATTCAAGGTGCCGCGGGAGGCCTCGGTAATCGGCCGGGTCATCAATGCCTGGCTGCCCTTCGAACAGTTATCCAACGGCGGGGCCACCCACTAGAGTGACAGCTCTTCCGGCGCTTCCTTGCCCACCACTTCCAGGGCGATGGTGACATTCAGAAAGTATAATTCCGTCGAAGTGGCAGGCGCGTCCACCGGAACCGTCGCCCGGTAAGCCTGTAAAGACTTCCAGGTCTTCAGCACCGTGGGAGTCTCGCCCCTGGTATATCGGACATATTCCTGGAGCTGAATCACGTACTCGGGCAATCGGGTGGTCAAGAGGCGGCGAAAAACCTGCTCATGACAGGCCCGCAGCGCCCCATCCGCCGCATCCACTCCCCGCTGATGCGAGAGTTCGGGATGCAGATACATTCCGCTGTTGCAGTCCCGCAGCGAAGCCAGGTAGATCATCCGGGTCAGATCGTTGGGCAAAGTCTGCAACACGGTTTGGCTGACGTAGTCCGCCAGGCTGGCGCCGCCGGATGCGTTGCCGAAATCCAGCTCCGGCATGGCCGCGGGCGGCAGGAATTCAGGGGCCAAAAGCTCGGTGGAGGCTTGCGGATTCCGTGGGTTTTGCCCGGGCACAAGAGCCATGCAATTCGTCCGAAGTGCGGTCGCGCTGTGGTCAATTGTACTCTGGTGGGATGAGGTTTCAAGCGGAGATTGGCTCAACAAACTGACCCGCTACAGAGCTTGGGCAGTGGATCGGGTTCGTGGCATGACACGGCAAATGCATAAACCACGAAGGACACGAAGTATCACGAAGGTTTATTTTCCGGGGTTTCCTTCGTGTACCTTCGAGTCCTTCGTGGTTCAAGGCTCGTCGGACGAGGCTGGACCACGGACCGCAAGGGTAGCCGCAAAGAGCGCAAAGGCAGGGTGTTATAGATGAACGTGTGGGCTTTGTCCCGGATTCCGGCGATGCGGCGGCGGGCCTTTGATGACCTTGACTTCAAACTGTACGGGAAGCTTCTTGGGGGGATAGCAGGCGGCCTTGTCGCAGGCCTGATACCTCAGCTCGCCACGAATCATATAGCGCGCGGCGACCACGCCGGCCAGCGGACGCACATCCACCGCCACCGGGAACTCTCCGGTATAAACGCTTAGTTTGTCCTCCGGAGCAAAGGCGAAACTCATGTCGGTGCCCGCGGGATACGTGACTCTTCCAATGACAATGTCCGTCGGTGCGCTCAACTTGAGCACGGTGGGGATGAGAAATTCCGACTTGGGTTTGTTCGAATTCACGTGAAAGCCAGTACCCACACGAAAGCGCAGATTCACCGTGTTGGGCCGCCCCCGCGTGACCGTAATCACCGGAGAGGGCGCCATCGAAACCGAGGGAGTCCTTCTTCCCGGAATATCCTGGTTGGCGAAAGAACCAGCCAGGCTATCGTGCCCAACCGACAGTGCGGCCAGCAGGGCGAGGCCAGGACCGAGCTTTCGTAGAATCGACATCAGGAGAATGTTAGAAGGTCGGGGAGCCGCAGGCTACATTACTTTTGCGCCTGTACCGGCTGACCCTGGGCCAGCGCCTTCTTGATGCTGTCTTCAATTTCGCCACGGCCCTTCAGGCCAAAAACCTTGTCCACTACCTTGCCATCGCGTCCGATATAAAAAGTAGCGGGGAGAAACTGCACTCCGCCATAGGCGTTGCCAACCTCTTCTTTACCTATCAGGATGGGGTAGTTCACGCCCAGGTCGTGGGCGAACTCGGCGATCTCCTTGGGGCTGGCGTCGTCCATGGCGATGCCAACAATCTGCAAGCCCTGCGGCCCGTACTGCTTCTGCAACTCGGCAAACCAGGGCATCTCAATCTTGCAGGGCTGGCACCACGTCGCCCAGAAATTCAGCAGCACGCCCCTGCCCCGAAAATCAGAGAGATGCACGGTCTTGCCGTCGAGCGATTCCAGGGTGAAGTCGGGCGCCGCCTGGCCGTTCATGCTGGGACTCGCGCTGGCAGTCGCACCCGAGTTTCGCCGCGCCACCTGAAACCCGAACACAATCATGACGGTCACCACCAGGGCGACCACGATAATGACCACTGGATCGCGTTTCACGAAAAACTCCCTCTTAAAGCGCGAATCGATTCAGGAACGACAAATAGTTCGAGATGATGGTGAAGCGTCCGAATACCAGCAGCACGCCCAGGACAATCAGCAACCCGCCACTGACCACTTCCAGGGCATGCATGTGCATGCGAAAGCGCTTGTAGAACCTGAGAAAGCGTTCGATTCCCAGTGAAGTGAGCAGGAAGGGCACAGCCAGTCCCGCTGAATACACCGCCAGCAGCAGGATGCCCTTGGCGACAGAATCCTGGGCCGCGGCAAAACCCAGAATGACCGCCAGGATCGGGCCTACACAGGGAGTCCAGCCGAAAGCGAAGGCAAAGCCGATCAGGAAGGCGCCCCAGGGAGTGCTTCCGCCTTTCACGCTATGCAGGCGCGCGTCCGTGTACAGCGCCTTGATCTTGAACAGGCCGGTCAGGTGCAATCCGAATATGATAATGACCACGCCGGCCACCTGCGCCAGCGTGGATTTGTAGCGCGCCAGGACCTGTCCCACTCCAGTCGAAATCGCGCCCAGCGAAATGAAGACCACGCTGAATCCTAGAATGAAGCCGATGGAATTCAGCATCACTTTGCCCAGCAGGCGGGATTCCTGGGTCTTCAGCTCCTCCACGCCCGCTCCCGAGATCAGTGAAACGTAGCCCGGAACCAGCGGCAGCACGCAAGGCGAGAGGAACGAAACCAGCCCGGCCAGGAAGGCGGCGATAGGAAGAGGAAGGTTAGACATCCGTATTTATTGTACCCGCTGCCAGCGAAGGCGCCCTAGTCAATACCGGAATCACGTGGTTATGAAGAAAATGGAGGACGGGCGTCTCGCCCGTCAGGCAGTGGCCACTACGGGCGGGACGCCCGTCCTCCATTTGGCCTTCACACGATTCCCGCTGACCCATCCAGAGATGCGCTGGAGAATCGGAAGGTTACAGTTATTTGGTTTTGCTGGCAGGAGGCAATGGCGCCGGCTGGACTTCTGCCGGGGGCGAGGCCACTGCCTTGCGAATGAAGCCGGGCGGAATGGCCGCTGTCAGCACGGTGCGGTCATCACGTTGCTGCACTTTTAATCCGTCGAAGAATGCTTTTACATCAGGATCGCTGCCTGGCGTCGAAACTGTCCCCTCGGCCGTATGGAAGAGTTGCAGAAATGTCCCCAACTGCTCGGTCAGTCTCTGGGCCTCGTCCTTGCTGCCGGTAAAGGCCTCGGCCCGGAAATGCACCTTCCCCAGGTAGCGGGCGGAAGCGACCACCGTTGTCGGACTGGTGAATAGGAACGACAGCGCATTCCTGCTGGGTGACCCGTCCACCGGATCGACCTTAAAGACCGCCCAAGCCAGGCTGGCCAGCGGAACATACTTGTAGTACCGCCGCAGGAGCGCTGGCCCGCCGAATGGAGAAGCCACCTTGCGCGACCGGTCCACGATGCCGCGAATCACCAGGGGATCATCGTGATTCGATGCCGCCACGGTGTCGAAACCCAGCACCGCAACCCGCAGCGTCCGGCCCTCGAGCGGAATGCTGTAAATGTCCACCGACCGGTAGTTTTCCACTGACCCTGAGATCTTGCCCAGATAAGCCCGCAACCGTTCGCCATCGATTCTGCCCACAAACACTTCCGAAAATCTTGCGGGCTCCGGGATCGCCGGCTGCAGCTTCCGCTTGACTGGATAATGGATGGCGAAGGCAGCCTGGTCGAGGTCGCGCTCGAACTGAAATCCGGTGGCCTGTATGAACTCCTGGTACTCCGGTTCATGGGGGACGTCAGGCAACTGGCCGGCAACGTTGGCGCGGCGCACCCATTTGAGATTGACGTACAGATAGCCGTCCGCGCCCGGCAGCAGGCGGGCAGGTTCCGGCGGGGCATGCTGGCGCAGCACAACTGCCAGGGCGATGGCCAGGGCGACCAGCACAACGCCAAACCAGATGGGGAGTCTGCGTCGTATGCGCATGAATTATGACCGCTCACGACGGCGGCGCCGCGACGGTCAGGGAGAAGTCATCATATCAGGTCAATGTAGGCGCGAGCGTCCTGCTCGTGCAGGGTGTCGCAATAACCGCATTTTCGTTTCGACCTCAGTGCCCGGATGACCGATCCATTCAAGATTTATCGACTTCGCGGTTGGCTGCTCCCCGGCACGAGCGGGACGCTCGCGCCTACATTGGGCTACTGCAGTTTGGCGTATTCGGCTTTGGCTTGCTTCAGGACCGGGACATCGGGGTCGGCGTCTTTCCACATGGCAAAGAAGTCCTGGTAAGCTTCCTTGGCCTTTGCCTTATCTCCCTGCAGCGCATACGCCCGGCCTGATCCCAACCGGGCCAGCGGATAGAGGAAATTGGTTGGGTCGATGCCGCGACGGTCCAGAATCTTCTGATATTCGGCGGCAGCTTTCGCGCCATCGCCCAGGCGCAGGTAGGCGTCGCCACGCAGGAACATCGGCCAGTAGGTCGCGCCTCCGGGCGGAGAGCCCAATTCATAAGGCTTCGCTGCTTCTAACAGAGCCAAAGCTTTTGCCGGCTGGTTGGCTTCTATCTGAATCGCCGCCCGCGTACCCGGCAACCAGACCGAATTCAGGAGGGTGTCGGTAGGATATTTTTGGGCCAGTTCGTCAGCTATCTTCTGTGATCGAATGCTGTCTCCCGCCCGGGCCAAAGCTCCGGCAGCGGTTCCGCGGGAATTCTGGTCGTCGGAGATGGTGAGCGCCTCCGCGGCCTTTTGTTTCGCCTGTTCTCGATAGCCCACTTCAGCGTCGCACGTCGCCTCTATCCCTTTCAGCGCCGCGGCGAGTTCCTTCATGCCAACTTTTTGCGCTAGAATCCCGGCCTGAACATAGACCTGCCGGGCAGCCTTCACTTTCCCACCCGCGCATTCACCGTTCCCTTTGATCAGGAACAGAATGGGCTCAAACGTACTTCCCTTGACCGCGTCCATGGCGCGCTGCATGCCGGCCTGATCTCCCCGAAGGAACGCCATATCGTAGCGCGACAGAGAATCGAGTGGCGAAGAGACTTTCCGTGCCGCGGCCTGATCAAGAATCGCTGCAGCTTCGTCGTAGCGGCCGAGGCGTTCATAAGCGTCGGCAAGATTTTGATATGCGAAACGATCATTCGGGTCCAGCCGCATGCCTTCGAGAGCATTCGTTACTGCCTTCTCGTGCTGGCCAGTCGAGGAATAAGCCAGCGCCAGGTTGTCCCATGGGACCGTGTCCCGGGGATAAGTCTGCTTCCACTGCTCATAGATCGGGATGCTCTTGTCTATTTCCCCCGTCACTTCGCTGTAATAATGAGCGGATATGTAGAGCTTTTCCCGCTCGCTCGCCCTGTCCTTGAGATCGAAGGCCTTGGTCAGGTTTTCTCTCTGCTGGACGGATTGCGACATGTTGCCGTAAACCACGCCCAGGGTGGCATACGCCATGGCAAAATTCGGATCCAGTTCGACGGCGCGCTTCAGATACGGAACTGCTTTCTCGTCTTCCAGCTTCTGGTGCTCTGCCTGTCCCAGAGTGAAGGCCTGCAGTGCTTCCAATGAAGAAGTCGTAGCCTGTTCCAGCGGAGTGGTGAATTTCTGCACCGAGCCGATGGACTCGCCCAGTTTCTGCCGCAGATCGGACGCTGCCTTATCCAGCGATTTCAGTATCTGCTCCTTGCTCTCTGCCTCCGCCTGGGTTCGGCCCAATGAATCGCCGGTTTGAGCGTTCACTGCGTTCAGGTCAATCACGTAATGGCTGCCCAGTCCCGAAATCGAGCCGGTGAGCATTGCCTTTACGCCTTCCCGCACACAAATTTCTCGCGCCACGTCATTGGTCAGGCGCTCGTCGGGAGAGCGGCCCATGAAGCGCAGAGCGGCCTGAATTCGCGATTGCGGCATAACGTTCAGATACGGCGACTGCTCCAGTTGCACCGCCAGCGCCTGTTTCAGGGTCCCATCGAAGACAGTGTCGCCGGTGGTGTTGACGAAGTCAGCCAGCAGGATGGAGTCTTTTTCGGTCAGGGCCTGGGAGCGCCGCGTGTAGAAGAAGAATCCAGCTGCGACGACAACCAGCAGCGCGACTACGGGCGCTGCAATCTTCCACAATTTTCGCGGGGGCTGGGCCGCAACTTCGGCCACCGGCACCGCCGCAGATGATACTGGCCGGGCTGCTACCGAAGATCCGGATCCCGGCGGGGACGCAATCGGAGCGGAAGGGGAATCTTGCACCGCGGCCACAGTTCCCGAACTGGCCGCCACTGCCCGCCCGGTGTCGGTGTCGCGCTTCAGGCGTTGCAGATCGGCGCGCATGTCGGCGGCGTGCTGGTAGCGCAGATTGCGGTCCTTCTCCAGCGACTTGTTGACGATGCGTTCCATCTCCGCCGGCAGATCGGGATTGAGCCGGATGGGAGGCGTGGGAAGTTTTTCCAGAATCGCATTGAAGATCAGCGCCGAAGTGTCGCCGCGAAAGGGCAGAGTGCCGGTCGTCATTTCGTACAGCACCGCGCCAAAGGAAAACAGATCGGTACGCGCATCCAGTTCTTTCCCTTTGGCCTGCTCGGGAGACATGTACGCCACGGTCCCCATGGTGGAACCGGGACTGGTCAGGTGGTCCTGGCTCATGGCGGTGGCCTGAGAAAACGCGCCGGCGGCTTCCATGCTGCCGCTCGCCGGCGTGACCTTGGCCAGGCCAAAGTCCAGCACCTTGGCATGCCCGCGCTGGGTGACAAAAATGTTGGCAGGTTTGATGTCGCGATGAATAATGCCTTTGGCATGCGCGGCATCGAGCGCGTCGGCAATTTCGATGGCGAGCCCCAGCAGCGTGTCCAGTTCCACCGGGCGCCCCGCGATCAGATACTTCAGGGTCACGCCCTCGAGATACTCCATGGCGATGAAGGCCTGGCCGTTCTCCTCGCCGATGTCGTAAATGGTGCAGATGTTGGGATGGTTCAGCGCGGACGCGGCCTGCGCCTCGCGCTGAAAGCGGCTGAGCGCCGAGGCATTCTTGGCCACCTCGTCGGGCAAAAACTTGAGCGCGACAAAGCGATGCAGCCGTGTGTCTTCCGCTTTGTAAACCACGCCCATGCCGCCGCCGCCCAGCTTCTCGACAATGCGGTAGTGCGAAATGGTCTGTCCGATCATGGCTTCTGCCAAAGCGAAAAAGATGAGGCAGCCATGTTAGGTGGGGCGAAGTAGCAAGTCAACGCGGGGGAGGAGGGAGCGTGGCAAAATGAAAATCACGTAGGCCCGGACGCCTCGTCCGGGCGGGCGAGCGTAGCTCGCCTGGGGAATTACTCTCCGCGGGCCAATACACTCAGCATTGATGATGGAAATCTTATCTCAAGCCACGAGTGGACTTGGCGTCCGCGCCCACACATCCGCAAAGTACGCGAAAGTATGGGGCACCCGGCCGGTGCACGAACGTTCTTTGATCTAGAACGTAATCTTGAAGAAAGCCTGTCCGCGTCTTGGTGTGTTGCCCTGGCAAACCGCGCCGGCTGAGACAATTCCGAAAGTGAAATCGGGATTGTTGGGGTCGAGCCCGGGAACATCATAAGGGTCGGTATTCATCTTGTCGCCACCGCAAACTCTCATTCGGTTGAGGACATTGTCGAATTCCACTCTCAACTCAGCGCTGACCCTCTCGCCGAGGAAGAAGCGCTTGGAAAGCCCCAGGGTTTCGTTGCCTTCGTATGGATTCCGCAAGCCGGAATAGAATGGAACGGCATTGCCCACTCTCCAGGCTCCTGGAAACTGAAACTTTTTTACGTTGAATACAGGCAGACCTTTGTAGTAATTGTCCCAGTTCACGTCAAAAGAGCCAGGCATGATATTGGCGCGGTTGAAGTTGTTGAACAGGGGGCGGCCGTTCACAATGATCTTCACCGGCGTGCCACTGGCGTAGCTGTAGTGTCCGGAAAACGACCAGCCGCCCAGCAGGTTCCTCATGAGCGCTCCGCCCTGGTTCAAGACCTTTTTCCCCGGCCCGATCGGAAGCTCGTAAACCTGGCTGATACTGAGCACGTGAGTGCGGTCGTCTCTGGCGACCGACCACTCCGCCTCCGGATTGAATTGGTTCAGACCCCTGACGTTGGAACTCGATACGCTGCTGTCTGTGTTTGCGATAGTCTTCGACAACGTGTACGCCACGAGCAGGGTCAAACCACTGCCCGTGCGCTTCTGGAAGCTGATCTGGAGTGCGTCATATTTGTCTGCGCCCGTGGTGTCGAACGGATTGTTGATAAGGCGGAATTGCGGGTACGGAACTAATGTCCGGATGAGCGGCCTGTCCCCCCAGTCATTCATGTAGTTCTCGTATGGTGTATAGAGCCCGTCGAATTGCCCGAAACCGAGATCTTTCAGAACCGCCTGTCCGGCGTCGCTTGTCCAACTGTTGCGCCAACACGCACTCCGTTTCCTGCAACAGACCGTCGGGGCACAGCGTCGCCGGAATTTTAGGATCCAGCTGACTTCCGTCGGATCAAGGCCGCCGGCAGGTGCAAGTCGTGGCTGTGAACGTAGGACACGGATCGTGAACATGTTCCACGGCAATTCGCGCTGCACTCCAATCGAGAGCAACTCGTTGTAGGCCTGGTCCACGTGCCGGTGAATCTCATTGGGATTAAGGATGAAGGTGTCTGGCTGAACGCGAAGGAGGGTTTGGAAGGTGAGGGTAGCGGCGTGGTATCCCATTGACCTAGTCCGGGAATCTGTTGGTTACTGTCCACACCGAAAGCGCCGTCCAGGCTGTTCCCAAAATTCACCGCCACCTGATTAGTCCCGTACTCAAAGGCACCAGTGTTCAGGAAGCTGAACGACAGGCCAGTCAGTAAGACAGTTTTGTCATTCAATTGATACGCGAATCCTAGGCGAGGGCTGAAGTGTCGCCATTGCATATCGGGGTGATCCCACCCCGCACAGCCGATGCAGTTCTTGCCCAGAACTTGAAGCGCCCCCAACCGCGGCTGGCCGGTAGCCGGGTTAATGGCACGTGGATTTGGAATGAAGGGATTGAAGAAAGCAAGTTGATTGACCTGGTTGTCGTTCGAGAACGGAAAAGCCAGATCCCAACGGAGCCCCAAATTCAAGGTGAAGGCGCGGAGTGATCTTTATGTTGTCCTGAAAATAGGGAGCGACATAGAAATTGCGCAGCCTGGTCATCGGCGCATACGAGCGCTGCGCTCCGCCTGCGTTGCCGAGCAGGAAACTGGCAAACCCGTTGCCCGTGAAGATACCGTCGGCATCGTTCACCGGGTCAGCCGTCGTCATAGCTTCGAAGGAGATATTGCCCGAACAAGTTTGGCACTCCTGGTCATCCTGGAAAGTACGGCGAATGTCCACTCCAAAGTTGATGGTGTGACGGCCGCGCGTGTATAGCCAATTGTTGGCAATTCCCAGTCCGTGTTTGCGATTGAGAGAGTACTGCCACCCAAGTGTGCCCCAGTTCACGGGCTGCCAGGGACCCCCAACAAAGTTGATTCCGGGCAGGAACACCTCCCCGCCGGGAGAGGGTTCGGCGCCGGCAAAGCTGGCCAGGGGTTTCTGCTGATGGTAGTCAAAAATCTCAGTGGTCCAACTGACACCCCCAGTCACCATCAGTCCGAGATGTTATTGCATGAGAGTATGTCACTATTAGCCCGCTGCCAAACCAGTTGTTGGCGGTCGTATTGTTCAGTGGATTGTCAACGAAACCACCCGCTATCTGTTCTCGATTGCGCCAGTACGCTCCGTGAATGGCCTGCCTGGGGTTGATATTGTGGTCGAGGGTAAAACCCCAAACGGTGTGAGCAAGAATCGGAACAAACCCCGGTTGAAAGTTGTCAATTTCGCCTGGCGACGTCGGCCGGGGAACAAACCTCAGCAGGGACTTCGAAACCGTGCTGAAGCAATTTTGTGGGATGACATTTCCCGGGAACTGCTCTCCGGGCGCGGCTCCGGGAGTGCATCCTGCAGGCATCAGCGATGGGTCTGTCTGCCAGGCGATGGGAACAAAAACAGGAATCTGGTCGGCGCTGCCCGGAAATACCAGCCCGCTGAAGTCTCCGTTCACCATTGCCGGCGTCGGAACCGTTACCGGAGGCTGCCCCGACGCTTCGCGAAATTTTTCGATGCTCGCGAACCAGAATGTCTTGCCGCGTCCTTCGTACAGCTTGGGAATCCGCACTGGGCCGCCCGCACTGAAGCCCCAATCAATTTCGTGGTCTGTATTGGGCTCGCCGATAATTCCGCGATTGTTTGGATTGACATCGTTGACCGCTCCGGCGGCATCGAAGAAGGAGTCGCGATAGACCCCAAAAGCGCTTCCATGGATCTCTGTTAGTTCCGGACTGAAGCTGATACTGGGCAACACCTTGCCCAAGGCCATATTGCGCGGAAAAGGCGCCTTGCAGCACGGTGAATTCCTTGACCATATCAGAGGGAGGATTGATGAAGTACTGGCGGCCCTGAAATTCCGCGAATGCGATGGGCACTCCGTTAAAGACCACCGCGTTCTGAAAATCCAGTCCACCGTTAATGCGGCCGTCAGTCGATACTCCCGGCGTCAACCCGCCGTTAATGCGCCCGACAGACGATACTCCCGGCGCCGATGTACCGTCCGTCATCCGGACAACGTTGACTCCCGGGGCCAAACATAGGAATGCGTCAATCTGCCGAACTGTTCCTCCGACTACCTGCGGCAACTCCTCCAGAAGCTTCTGCTGAATCGTCGTGCCGAGCAACGGCTGCTCGGTTTCGAGCGAAATTTCTGGGGCGGTCACTTCAACAGTGTCGCGGGCATCACCTACCGTCAACACAGCGTTTGCAGTCGATTTCGCCGCCGCCTGCACGAATACATTCTTTTGGATCGAGGACTTGAATCCCGGCTTCTCCACCAAAACCGTATAGGTGCCCGGGATCAGGTCGGTGATGGAATAGCTCCCCACCGAACCGCTCTCAATAATCCTGCGCACGCCGGTGTCAATATTTGTGATCGTTACCTGGGCCCCGGGAATGGCTGAGCCGCTTTGATCACTGATCGTGCCATTGATTCCGCTCAGAGTTTGCGCATGCGAAGTTGAGGAAGAGGAAACCAGCGCCATACAAATCCCCAAACCGGCGGCCAGTCGAGTCAATGCAGCACGGACACTCTCCCTCTTCAGAAGGAACAATACGCAGCTGTGATCCTTCAAGAACGGGAGGGGGCGGCGCATACAGCTATCTCCACTCTTAGCTTTGGCCTACATGCCTCGCCGAAGAGGGAAAGTTGAAGCGGGCCGGCGAGGGCGGGATGTCGAACCACTTATCGCGCCGGGTGAAGTATACAACGGGATCGACTAGGTGAAGGTGTTTCCATATGGCAGTAACTGGCGGACTAAAGCCAGGGGAGTCACGGAATGCCAAGGCCGTGGAGTATTTTCTGAAAGCGAGGATCGGAGCGTAACGGGTCGAACTCTTCGTAAGCGGGGAGCCAGAGGATGAGACGGGAGTCCCGCAGCTGGTATGCTTTTTCCAGCGTCTGAAGGGCTTCCTCGCGTTTCCCTAAACGCATGTAACAACGAGCGATCGGGGAAAAACCACCCCGGTCATCAGGTTTTCTATCCCGTAGCAAAATTTCTAATTTGCGCTGCCAATAGCCGCGCGCCCCACCGGAGGCAAGAGCCGCGCGCAGGTCCGCGACGTCGCGGTTTGCCTTTTCGGGGGATTCTCCTTCGACAATGCGGCCACGAACGCTCGTGTCGATGGCCTTCTGATACTCACCCTTTTGCTCCCAACTTATGCGCAGCCGAAAATAGGCCGGACCGAACGCGGGATCAACCTCCATCACTCCGAGGATAATTCGCAGGGCCTCATCGTACTGCCGGGCGCAGAAGTAAACGTGCCACGCCATCGAATTTGTCAGAACCGAAACCGGGTCAAGAGCGCTTGCCAACTTAGCCTGCTGGATAGCTTCCTCAGACCGTCCGTAGTGCGCTAGCGTCACGGCGAATAGCATGTGGGCCATGGCATAGCTCGGACGTGATTCGATGGAACGCCGGAAGAACGCCTCGGACTCAGTCGGTTTCCAATCAGAAAAGGAAAGAATGCCGAGCACCATCAATGCCTGCGCTTGGGAAGGATCGATCTCCAGAGCTTTGTTGGCCGCGTCACGGGCTTGGACGAGATCAGCGGAACCGCCTCCATTCGCGGCGCTGTGGTGGCATGCGTCAGCCAATCCTGCCCAGGAGTCCGCGCTTTTCGGGTCCAGCCGGGTCGCCTCGCTGAATGTTTCCTTGGCCCGATCTAGATCAAGCTTGCTTAAGTAGTAGGAACCCTTGAAATAGAGCTCGGAAACCTCCGGGTTCATGGGATGCGGCTGCGAGAGCCGAGCCTGCTCTTGCGGTGTCAGAATGGCCGAGATGCTCGCTGCAATCGCGCGAGTCACTTCGCGTTGGGTGGTGATGATGTCGGTCAATTGCGAGTCGTAAGTTTGGGCCCATAGATGGCGATCAGAGGCAGCGTCAATGAGTTGAACCGTGAGGCGCACCCTATCGCCGGATCGCACTACCGAACCCTCGACCAGGGCGTCGACACCCAGGCAGCGCGCCATCTGAGAAGCAGTTTTCTGCGTACTGGAACAAGCCGTGGACGATGTATGTGAACTCACTTGGACCGAACGGATCTGGGCCAGGTTCGTGGTGAGTTCGTCGGTCACGCCATAGGCGAGAAATTGCTGGCCCGGGTCGGTCGACAGACTTGCGAGCGGAAGCACGGCAATGGAACCGATTGGATGGTGGCGAAATGAGCGCCAAGTAACCAGGCCGGAAACAACAATAACAATGAGCAGTACGGAGGCGGTGAGCCCAGATCAGCCTGTGTGAAGTCGCTTTTTTCCGACTTGGCTCATTCACATCCCGCTCAGAATCCAACTGCAACGTCGGCGATACCGCCTGGGTGGACTCGGCAACGGAAACGACCGGCGCGATAAAACGATATCCACGGCGGGGCAAGGGTTTCTACAAAACGGGGCTCCGCTGGGGAGTCGTTCAGAACTTCCCGAATCTTGTTGATGGCCGTTCCCAGACTGTGGTCGAAGTCAACAAAGGTATCTGCCGACCAAAGCTTCTGACGAATCTCCTCCCGAGTTACCAGCTCGCCTGGACGCTCCAACAGCATGGCCAACAACTGGAAGGGCTGCGACTGCAGGCGTACCTTTTGGCCGCGCTTTCGCAACTCGCCGGAGTGCAGGTCTGCTTCATAAACGCCAAAGGCTAGTCGTCGAGGAGTGGAAACAGGGGCAGGCATACAACTTCGTGCTGGTGAGAGTAGCAGCAGGCACCGACCGCGTCAAACGATTTTAAACATAACTCATGCGTTTACAGCGACTTGGCTGTTGAAGAAGGGTTGAAGAGCAATTGAAGCGCGGTGCATTGCGGGCGGGTGTGATTTGTAGGAATGTGTCCCCCGCCGATGCGCCCCCGTAATTGGTGGATTTGAGAAAACGAAGGTGACCGAAGGGAAAAGAGCTGCTTATGCACACCAACAACACACGATTTGAAAAGGGACTCAGAGTGACCTCTTAAATGGTCAAAGGTCTCTTCGTTTCCTAACCGCTTGTCTGTTCCAGCCCTGCTCATTCTTCCGATCCTCATTCTGACGATGACCGGATGCGGCAGCAGTTATTCAAATCCAGACACGGGGTCCAAAGAACATCCTCTTCTGTCGATCCGCGTGACCGCCAGCTCCTTGCCTGCCATGGCCTTGGCCGCCACAGCTCAACTGAGCGCGGGTGCAGGGTATGGCGGATATCCCGGTGGTATCTCCTACCAAGATGTGACGGGTTCCGCTACCTGGGCCACTTCGGATCGCGCGGTCGCAACTGTGAACAACGGCCTGGTCACCAGCACGGGCAATGGCACCGCCACGATCTCTGCCGTCTTTGGCGGCAAGTCAGGAAGCATGACCGTCTTTGTGGGAATCCCTCAGTACGTCACGATCACACCGGCGGGCCCGTTCAGTTTATCTGCAACTCGGGAGACGGACTTCTTCGCGACCGAGACATTCGCCGATGGCGGCACATTGGACGTCAGTGGCCCTGCCACCTGGACTGCCACGCCGGACGGAGTCATCGACATTTATCCGTACCTCGGAGGACACGCCAATCTCCTTGCTCCGGGGACTGTCACGGTCACCGCAACCTTAGACTCCGGAATGTCGGGCTCCGTGGAGGTGACGGTAGTCCCATAGGCGATGGATAGAGCTGAGGTCATTTGATTTGCAAAAGCACAAAGGAGTTTTTCATGAAAACCAACTCCGCAGAATTACTGGCAAGTCCTAAGAGATAGCTGTGACCGCCTCCTTTTCGCGATGGCTGGATGGGGAGGCGGCACCCCTCTGACTAGCCACATAACCGATTCCGCAACTTCCCCGACCGGCCATGCAGGATCAATACGAACACAAACAAAGAAATAAGAGAGGAAAACATCATGAGGCAAAGAGCAGGTCTTTTTGCGTTCTTTCTGTTGGTGGCCTTTGGAACGACGAGCCAGTACCTTCAGGCGGCAAACCTAACCGTGAACTGCGATAGGAGAGAGACGATTCGCACCGCCGTGAAACTGTTGGCGGCTGCCAATCCGCAGGGTCCAAATACGGTATCTGTCGTAGGAAGTTGCATTGAGAACATATTGATTCAACACATGGATCGACTGACGCTGATCACCAAGAAGGGAGCCTCAATCACGGATCGCTCCGCGGGAAACTCCGCTGGTCGTGGATATTGAGGACTCGCACAGCGTGGCCCTGCAGGGATTCACAATCAACGGCGGGAACGGTGGAGTCCTGTGCAATACCGCAAGTGTCTGCTACCTGACTGGGAACACGATTCAGGATGGTGCAGGAACGGGTGTAGGGGTAGGTCGTGGTTCCCATGCCTTTCTTGAAAGCAATGTGATCCAGAACAATGGGGGCAGCGGTTCAAACGTGAGCGATGGTTCGCAAATGTCCAGCAGTAATGACGTCTTCCAAGGCAACGCGGCTCAAGGGATCGCCCTCAACGGGGCTTACTTCGTAGCTTCCAATTCCAGTTTTCTCAACAACGGGGTTGGCATTCAGGCGGGCGCGTCCACGCTGCTACTCCACGGGGGTACCATCAGTGGGAGCAGCGGTAATGGCATGACAATCCTCGGCGGCTCCACGGCAGTGTTTCGGGATAATGCGACAGTAACCGGCAATGGCGGCGACGGTGTCCATCTGGAAGACGCCTCTTTCGCGGGTTTCCAGTCGGCCACAGTAACGGGTAACTTCAGTGGTCTGGACGTGAACTGCGCCCCGCAATTCACCATCACTCACTTTGTCGAACGAACAGGCGGTATTACGAATTGCGTTGAGTCTGCCAGCAATTCGAGGCTAAAAACTGTGAAATAACTTTGCTCGGCCCTGGCACGACATCAGCCGCTCGATGTCTCGGCGACCTTTCTTTCTCGCGATGCCGCCCCCAGGTGAATCTCGAATCACCAAAATGCCGCGTTAACGATCAATTACTCACAGACCTAGAACCTGCCGGTTACGTCGTGAGTTGTCGGCAAACAGGAAACTGTGCGGTCATTGTTGCAAACTTCACCGTACACCCCCGTCGCATGGGTCCATGGACTTGCCGGGCGACCCATGCAGCGGGAGTAACGTCGGCTAGTCAGCATCGGTCGACTTCTGCATCTAAAGGGCTTCGCATTGGGGCTTCAGGCATTTGCGGAATTTTTCAAAGTTGGGATACGGCCGTTAAAGCCACCGAACTGAGTGATTTCAGCGCATGCACTACATGGGGGAAGAAGGATAAGAATCTCTACCTGCTTCATGGTTTTGCGGCGGCGAATGGAATAATGAGATCGGCCCCGTGTGCTTGGGCACCGAGTCACACATTACACGCTATGCCCCCTCGGATAACCAGAAATAGCCATAGGCCACGAGCCTCGGATAGAACCATGGTTGACCTTGAGTACCAGTTTGGCTTGCCGCTCTGTCGAACTCGATGGCATCGCCATCATCCGCGGAGGAAACTTATGAGCATGGGCAATCGGCCAAGCTTCTCCAGAGAAGCGCAACTTCAGTGGGCTGGATCTCGAGAAACAAATCTCGCCTCCGGTCGAGGCAGAACTTTTTTCTTGACATCCCTTTTTATAGAACTCATTGAGCCCGGACTGAGCTTCCGTGCTGAGGAGCGGCCCCCCAAATGATGAAGGGCGCACTGCACGGTACGACGCGGCCTTTACTCGCCGTGAGTTCCAGTTGCGGCCTGCGGCTTTTTTCCGGTGCGCCCACGGACCTTGTCGCCGAAATCCGAAACCTTATTGGCGATGTCGTCTCGAGTTTCCTCGCCGCTGCTCGGTGCAATTAGCAGGCCGATGCCCACCCCGATGCCAACTCCAATTACCAGAGCACCGACTTTGCCGAACATGTGGGACTCTTCTTCACCACGAAGAGCGTCCGTGGCTCGACCAACCCGGTGGGACGCAATGTCATACGTATCCCTGACCCGGTCCTTGATCTCATCGACATCGTCCGGTAGTCGCTCTCGAAGGGAATCAATCAGGTGAAGTCCGGTACTGAGCAGTACAGTAAGAAGTGGTTCTCGCCTTCTGAATCTCATATTCGTATCTCCTGACAAATAGGTTTTGCCAATATGGAGATGCAAAAACCCGGTGAGATGTTGGCAGTAGATTTTCTGGTGGTATCGGGAAAAACGGTAAGGTGCTCTGCTCTCTTCCCGAGGCACAAAAAGGGCGACCGAAGCCGCCCTGAATTGAATCCATCAAAACGGGTTAAGGATCCACAATTCAATGACGCCCTCGTAACCTTCTCCAGATCCGATGCCGACGCTGACACAGCCGATCCGTATTTTGGTCGCTGACCGAAATCGGAAGCACCTTTGCCAGCATGCGTCGGACAGGTCGTCATCCGATGCTCCCGGCCTTGAGCTTCCCTGCCTCCAGTTCAAGCCATTTGAGAAAGCCGTAATGGCAGTAACCACTCTTGATCCAGTCCAGCGCTTGCGATGTTGAATCACATTGATCATCGAATTTCCCTTTTGGGAAACTGGTCATTTCGTGCAAGTATTCCCCTAGCCACTCTGCCTTGCCCGGGAGGTACACAAAGCCGTTCTCGATCGTACTGGTCACCGAGTGCATGCGCATTATTTTGTCCATCTTTGGCTCATACCGTTTCACCGCATAAAGACCCTCGCGCAGAAGTTCTTGAATCAGCTGGCTGCCGGATGACCTGTCCTCGATCAGAATTGTCGCGGCCTTGAAGTTCTTTGCGCACTCACGCACTGCGCGCTTTAGCTCGGGAGGAATGCCCCAGCTGCGGTACAGGGCTTTGATCCGATTCATCACCCGCGTGACATCTTGGGTGAGGGTCAGATAGCTGCGCCCCAGCTCTTTTAAGGTGCGCACTCCATGCTCTCCGTGGTAGACCGGCTTCAGTTGGTTGGTGCGTAACAGCTCCGCCAGCTTGCGCGCGTCGATCCGGTCACTCTTGTTGCCATCTTTCAACAGGGCAGCCTTTCGCGGATCACAGACCACCAATCGGCTGACGTGGGGTTTCAGAAGGTCGTGTAACCAGGCAGCGGACGTTCCTTCCTCGAAGGTCAGCGACAGAGTTCCCTGCAGTCCCTGGATGAACTCAACGATCGTGGCTGCTTTGGTCTCCAGCAGGCATTCCATGATCAGCTTGCCTTGAGCATCCATCACGGCAACCGAAATGGTGGCCTGATGAACGTCCATGCCGATATACTTCTCTTGACTCATAAAGGCGCTCCTTTTCGCTAGGTTGGTGGTGCGGACACAATCACAACCTATCGTAAAAGTGGGCGCCTTTTTATATTGCGTGGAATCGCCTGTTTACGTCAATTGGAGGCGCGGCGATGATACATGACAGGGAAATTGCAACCACATCCGGTTACCGACCAATCGTTCAGTGGACTAGCCTCTATCGCGCGGCAGGTCTGTAGATGGCGCACCGGAAACGCAGGCGGATCACCGGAAATTACTGATCAGGATGACGTCGCTGCTCTCGCTGCCCCGAGTCAGTGCCAGATGCCTGCCGTCATGCGACCAGTCAAAGTCGAAAATCAGTCCCGATTCAAAATTCGTGATCTGTTTCGGCGGTCCGCCTCCTAATTTCTGTCGCCAGATGTTAGAGACGCCGCTCCTGGTTAACGCATATTCAACGGCGTCACCCGCAGGCGCCCAACGGGGGGCACTTGCTGAGGCTGGCCAGTCGAACTTGTACAAGTCGGCTCCGCCATCGGAAGGGATTACCTTCAGTTGATATGGATTGGCGGAGGGAGAACTGGGGTTCTCAGGAGGTTCGGGTGAGGCGAGATACATGATTCGCTTTCCGTCGGGAGAGATTCTGAGAGGATTGCCCAAAGCAATTTCAAAGTCCTGTGCGAGTACCTCAGGAGGCTTCGCCCCCGTGATGGGAACTTTTACCGGGATCCAGGAAGGGCCTCGCACGTAGACCACCCATTTGCCATCTGGGGAACATTGCGGGCCTGTGGCAAACGTCTCGTCAGAGATGCGGATGGGGTTTGAGCCATCGGCACTCATGCGCCATATCCCGCGTTTTTGCTCCCGGTAGGCGGCGTAGACGATGTAGCGCCCATCGCCACAAACGGACGGGTCCCAGTTGGGACTATCATCGGGCGTCAGCCGAGTACGCCCCCTCCCATCCTGATTTACCCTGTAGAGATTGCCATCCTGGCTGGCAAAGATGATGCGGCCGTCGGGCATCCAGGAAAAGCCTCCGACAGCAAACTCCTTCGTAGTAATCTGCTTTGCTCTTGCGGTGTTTTCGCCGGGCGCGAGCCACAAGTCGGAGACCGTTGACAGCTCGGTGTCGACAAGAGTCTTGCCATCCGGCGTGAGGTCCAAGCAACAGAGCTGGTAATCCATCAGGTCATTGGTGAGGCGGCGTGCCTCTCCTTTTGGATAGGAGATGAACCAAAGTTGCCCGCGAAACGCATGACCAGCGTTCCCTATTGGAGCCACGAGACCACTTCCGTCGGGCATCCAGCGCGGATTGCCGATGGGGTCCGGTGTTGAGTAGATTTCGCGGACCGATCCATCGGCAACCGATACGGCCCAAAGCACAGAACGAAGTCCTTTCGTGGCCTCCGACGTTGTGAACGCAACCGTTTCGCCATCGGGAGACCACGCTACACCGATAGACTCGTCACGGTAGGGACGTGTAGCGAGCACCCGTTCGTCACTCCCGTCGGCTTTGGCAATCAAGACATCGACCTTTCCAAGACCCGAGTTTGCCCGCAAAAAAGCGAACTGCCGACCATCTGGGGAGTAACTGGATCCGCCATCGATACCTCCCTGCATCGCGAGGTGTGGTGTTCCGCCGAGCACGGGCATCCGATAGAGATGGGTGTTCGTGAAGTCGGGCTTCTCAGAGCGGACAAAATCAATGTAGTTGGCGTCCGGCGTGAAGGTCAGACTCCATATCACAACTTCATCCGGCGGCAGAATCTGGACATCGCTGCCGGTAGCTACTTGACGAACGTTGAGGCTTTGTTTCTCCCCTTCTCTCAGGACGTAGACCACATAGCGCCCGTCCGGTGAAATCGCGACATTGGTGGCATTCCCGCTCTGGGTAACTCGGCTGATCTTCATAGCCTGGAGATTCCAGTCAATCCTGCGTCCGCTCATCCGGAAAAAATAAATCCCCAGTGCAACCATCAACAGCGCCAAGCCGACCAGTATCAGCGCCAGCACGCCCTTATGACGTCTAGCTTCAGCAAGAATAACTGCTCCGCTGGATGGTCGGTCCGCCGCTGGCCCGACGAGTATGGGACCCGCTGAGGGGGCCTCACTCACCTTGCGCGAGTGGCTGGAATCCGTATCCCGCTTCAGCCGTTTTAGGTCGCTTCGAATATCCGCAGCGTGCTGGTAACGTAGCTCGCGGTCTTTCTCCAGGCACTTGTGGATAATGCGCTCAAGCTCCGGGGGCAAATTCGGATTGAGTCGTACCGGAGCGGTCGGCTCCTTGTGCAGAATGGCATCGAAAAGAGCGGCTGACGTTTCTCCTCGAAAGGCAAGTGTTCCCGTCGCCATCTCATACAAGACCGAGCCAAATGAAAAGAAGTCGGTCCGAGAATCCAATTCCTTGCCTAGCGACTGCTCCGGCGACATGTAGGCCGCCGTCCCCATCGCCGTACCGGGGCTGGTGAGTAGTTCTTCGCTCACGGTGGGTGAGGCAGGTGCCGCGTCGTCTCGGGGGACTGCCAATCCCACCTTGGCCAAGCCGAAGTCGAGTATCTTGGCATGATCGCGGGCAGTCACAAAGATGTTTGCTGGCTTGATGTCGCGGTGCACGATGCCCTTGGTATGGGCCGCATCGAGCGCATCAGCAACGTCGATTCCGATCGATAGTACAGTCTCGATGTCTAATGGCTTCCCGGCGATCCTGTGCCTCAGCGTCACTCCTTCCAGAAACTCCATGGCAATGAAGGATTGGTCGCCGTGTTTGCCGATCTCATAGATGGTGCAGATGTTGGGATGATTGAGAGCAGAGGCAGCACGCGCTTCACGACGAAAGCGCTCCAACGCCTGCGGATCTCGGGCTGATTCATCGGGCAGGAATTTCAGGGCGATGAAGCGGCCAAGTTCAGTGTCCTCGGCTTTGTACACCACACCCATCCCGCCACCGCCGAGCTTCTCGATGACGCGATAGTGCGAGATGGTTTGGCCGATCATGGAATCGGGGCAATGTTAGGCGCGGTGCAAAGGCAAGTCAATGAAAGCCGATGAGTTGGCGGCATCTCGGAGGGGATAACTGGCGAAAATCGCCATTACACTCATCGACGCTGCCGTACAATCCGTGCATGGCCTACTCGAAACCGATTGTGGCCGGACTTTGTGCTTCCGCAATCACTTATCTCTGCTTTCTCACTTGGATTCATATGAAAGCCACATCAGCCGCTCGGGAACGAGGAATAACTGGTTTGATCGCAGTGGCAGGCGGCCCGACTTATGTTTTGCATTCACCTGCCTTTTGGGCTCTGGCGATAGTCGCGTTTGGCGTGGCTTTCTTCCTGTTTCGGGAGGCCTAAAAGATCAGGTGGAGGGACGTACTTGGCGAAAAATCGCCATTACACTCATAACCTGGACGATTCTGTGATTCGCGTCACATTGGGTAGGACAGATCGCGACTGCCATCTCACCCCACATGAAAGCCGCCGTCTACACTAAGGCCAAATCGGGAAAGGTCCTCGAAATGAAGGACCTCGAACAGCCGGTTCCGAAGAACAACGGAGTCGTCATACGGGTTCGCGCCGCTTCCGTCAATCCGCTGGACTGGCGCATGAAGAGGCAACGACCCGGCGTGGATGTCGCTGGCCAGGTAGTAGCGGTCGGGGGAACGGTGACGCAGTTCAAGCCAGGAGAAGCCGTGTTCGGGGTTTGCAAAGGCGCCTTTGCCGAATACGCATGTGCACCCGAAGACAGGTTGGTCCCGAAACCGGAAAACGTGAGCTTCGACCAGGCGGCCGCCGTGCCGATTGCAGGGCTTACTGCCTTGCAGGGGCTCCGCGACGAAGGACACCTTCAGCCGGGACAGAAGGTATTGATTAACGGCGCGGCGGGAGGGGTCGGCACCTTTGCCGTGCAGATCGCGAAATCATTTGGGGCTAACGTAACCGGCGTCTGCAGCACGAAGAATGTTGAATTGGTACGCTCCCTCGGCGCCGACCGGGTCATTGACTATACACGCGATGATTTCACTCAGGACAGCCAACGTTACGACCTGCTTCTCGATAACGTGGGAAACCGCACGTTGTCAGAGATGAGGCGCGTTCTGAGTCCGAATGGCAAGTGTGTTATGGCCGGAGCGCCTAAGAAACTCTGGGCAGTGTTTATCCGATTATTCAAAGCATTCGCTTGGTCATCGTTCTCGAGGCAGAAATTCACATTCTTCATTGCGAAAATGAATAGAGACGACCTGACGACCCTCTGTGGACTTATCCAGGCCGGAAAAGTGACCCCGGTGATCGACAGACGCTACCCGTTGACTGAAACAGCCGGTGCCATCGCTTACGTAGAAGAAGGGCACGCCCCGGCGAAAGTCGTCATCACGTTCCAATAGGCTAGGAGAGATTTATTGCTCCATCGGTACCGCCATTGACTCCTGGTAACATCGAGACACCAGCCTTCCAAACCGGCGAACAATCGTTAGAAGGGCGCAAAAGGAACCCAGCACAGTTGAACCCGGGGACCGATGCCTTGCCCTGGCCGCCCAAGGTCAGAAGTTTGCTATGATGCAGGCATTCCTCCGGTCCCGGCCCAATGCTATACATCTGGAAGTCACTGACGGACGAGAAATCCTGAATTGAGGTAAGAAATATGAAAACGATTATTGTGAGTTTCAGCGTTCTGGCCTTGCTGGTGTTGCCTGCCGCAGGCCAGGATAAGGAAGAGGAGCGGGTAGCGAACGCGGGAACAGTCATCAGTGAAATCATGAATATTCCAGACAACGTCCCGCAGGACACTATAGATAAAGCGGACTGTGTTGTGGTTTTGCCCTCGGTCCTCAAATTGGCTTTCGGAATCGGTGGCAGCTACGGCCGCGGAGTGATGACCTGCCGGGGCGGCAAGACTTTCCACGGTCCGTGGAGCGCACCTACCATGATGGCGCTTGAAGGCGGCAGCTTCGGATTGCAATTGGGCGGGCAGGCGACTGACTTTGTCCTTTTGCTCATGAGTCCGAAATCGGCCTCCAATATTCTGGGCAGCAAAGTAAAGCTCGGGGGCGATATTTCGGCAGCAGCTGGACCCGTGGGACGCAATGCTTCAGCTGAAACAGACGCCAGCCTGCGGGCCGAAATACTCTCGTACTCGCGCGCCCGGGGACTCTTCGCTGGAGTATCGCTGGCGGGATCAACTCTTCGTCCAGACAACGACGCCAACAAGAAACTGTACGGCAAGGAAGTGAGCGCGAAGGACGTTGTGTTCAACAAAGCCGTGCCTGCGCCTCCCTCGGCGGAACTGTTGCTGAGTACGCTCACAAAGAGGTCCCCCAAGAACGTGTCGAAGTAACTAGCGGTCGTCGGCCTTCCTGGGACAGCCGCGTCCGGGAAGAACGCCTGGCTGGCTCAGAACAACAGCCGGTCCGTACCGGGCGTTCCTCCCGACTTTTGCCTTCAGGCAATTTGGGCCCAGACCAGTGAGTTTTGGTTCAGTGGGCTCCGTACAGGCTGACTTTGGGGCGTTTGCTCCAGTTGCCCTTGCTGTACCAGAGGTCAACGCTCTCGATCACTCTCCGCTCGCCCGGCAGATTGGATCCGTCCCCTAACCCCCGTTCGGCCCGCGGTACGAGAAAACTTTCAAAAGCTAATCGCACTCGACGTAGCTCACTACTGCCCGAAGTCCCGCAGGCGCTACGGGAACTGTCATCAGTCTCGACAGTCAGTTAGTTGATTTGTGTGGCGCGAATGTTGCTGGATCCGCCCGGGCACAGCGTTGCGGGGGAACGAGCGCGTGTTTCCCGATTCTAGGAGTGTCTGGGAACACAGGGAAGTGTGGTCGACTTGGAATTCGTTGTGGTGAGTCTCGTGGTTAACGTTCGACGACTCGAAAATCAATAATCGTTTCAGGGTGGGTTCCGTAGGTCATCATGCCGTGCATTCCAGGCACGACCACTACCTTCCCGCGATGCAAGACTTCGATCACCCCGCCGCGATCAGTTCCGTATGTAACCACAAAGTACCTACCGGCGAAGGCCAGGTCCAGCACGCGGACGGAAGTAACAGTTCCGGGACCGACGGTGACTACGGAACTGGGCTGGGGAATGGACTCACGTGCAGGAGCGGTGGTGGCCGCGGCCGCCTGGAAAAAAGAGATGACGAAGAAAAAACAAACCCAGCTTCGTTTCATATCTCCTCTTCATATCTCTGAGAGGAGCGAGTATCGAACTGTCAGGGCGTGCCGGGAACTGTCAAAACTGGCAGCTAAGGGCTCCGGCGGGGAATATCTTGTCGGTGCTGGAAGCGGCTTAGCGGCGATGTTTGAACCAGAAGAAAGCGATAACAGGATGACTCGCCAGCCCGATTCGGATGAACTGAAACACGGCATTGGTCAGACACTTCCGTTTGGCGACCCGTCGAGGAACGCAGTGGGCCCGCCTGGCACGACGTTCGCGCTGGTGGGCGAAAGGAGCAGGCAAAATGGCCAAGAAAATGGCCAAAAATACCATCTGTCTATGGTATGACCAGGACGCCGAGGCTGCGGCCCGCTTCTATGCCTCGACAAACTCCTGTTCTGACCTGGTGAAGGTATTGACGAAATAGCTCTCGACTGGTCCATCTGCCGCATACCAAAGACTTGGTCGGGACGGCTAGGACCAGCTTTTGACTTGTTCCTTCCACTCAGCCGCGTGCTCGGGCTGGGGATTGGCGTTTATTGCCTTTGGAACCCTGGTGGACTGGGATGGAGTGGTTGAACGGGTCGCAGTCGGCTGATCGTCGGGGCTTACTTCCTGGTTTTCTGATAGAAGTGGCGCAACCACGCGCAACGCCTCGACCTCGATTTCCAACCTCGAGATCTCAAGCTCTTTCTGTCTCAGAAGTTCGTAGACGTCCTTCATACCTCAGCCCCAAAAGAATAAATCGGAAATCTAGAACAGCTTTGTCCGCTCGATCAGTTGTTCTCGCTTACAACAACCCTATATTACTTTCCGCAGTGTCGGCGGATCTGCCCTCCGCTTGATGAATTCAGCCGGGCGTTTGTGAATGAAAAGCTTATTGTTTTTTACCGCGATCGCAACATTCCGTTCTACAGCCTCGATTTCGTCGGTGTTCACGGTGCTTCGAAGCTGCTCGACCAGGGCACGGCTTCGGTGTCCGAGCTCGGAGGAACTTGCTTCCGCCACCCTAAGCCAGTAGTACGCAGAAAGGCTATTCTTTTCAATGCAATAGCCTTCCAAATGAGCCAGGCCCAAGACGAACTGGGCGGCTAAGGAACCTTCTTCGGCGGCTTTGAGATAGATCTCTATGGGGCTGCCCGGCTCGGTTGCAACTCCAACGGCACGACCCCCGACTGGGCCATTGCACTCCTTGAAGAGCAGAAACAGCAACTCAAATCGGTTCGACACCCCGAGTTTTTCAAAGACACGAAACAAGTAATTCTTGATGGTGTGCTCGCTAAGCCCGAGGCGATCGGCGATCTGCTTGTTGCTCTGTCCTTGAGCGGCACACTCGGCTACTTGCATTTCCCGATGCGAGAGCAAGTCGATTTTGGCGGCTCCGATTCCCTCGCACGATGGCGCACTTCTCAGCGCCTCGAGTAAGAACTCGGAATGATTGTGACTGGCCCAAATTTCGCCGCGGCTTACGCGCTCGATGCAGTTGACGAGATCGGACAAGGGCTCGGTTCGACAGAATACGCCAGTCGCACCACAGCGAAATGCGGCAATTACGACTCGCGCGCGCTCACTTCGAGCAGGATCACAAGACGAATTTCGGGCTGACGCGCGTTGAGGGTGCGAGCCACCTGTAGCCCCTATTTGTCGCGATGTCGACGTCTACGCTAATTATTGCGACGTCGGCCTTGCACGGTGCCGCCACGGAGAAAGTCCGGCCGTGCGGCGATAGCAGCTATCTCAAACCTAGGGTCTCGTCCCGAGCGATTCCGCCAGAAGTTGGCTGCCCATGCGGTTCCGATCAGCCACGAAGACTCGGATTGGTGTCGATCGGGTTGAACTCGAAGGGGATTGCGGCGTATCATGATCAATTTTTCAGGCTGGGTTGAAAAATTCATTAACGCAGAGGGGCCGACGGAAAACGAAAAAAGAGGGCCGATGAAAAACGGAAGAACTGGATTGAAAAACTAATTTTTGCACACGAAATGCCTTAACGCAAGCACAATGTGGAAAATAGTCTGTGGAAAAGTCTTATCATCCCTGCGCGAATCAGTTCGATCGTCTCTTTTAAGGGGACTTCCCACTCTACCCCCGTCGAGCAGTGCCCTAGTATAGGAGTGGGCTCTGGGTCTGTTGCTTTGGTCTCCACAGACCCTCAAACAAGTGACTGGTAGTTCCTTTCAGCGGTAGGGCACGGTACCCGGAACCCTGGACTATTACCCACTTGCGTCCTTCTCGCGATCACGGTATGGTAGGCCAATCGCTCAAGGGGCAGCGGACTAAAGTGGATCATTCAATAGAGCGGAGAACCTCCCGCCGATTCCAAATAGTCTTACCCGTGTTGTTCCGCTGGGCCGACAGCGTGGAACATTACGACGCTGGCCATTGCGGAAACATAGGACAGAGCGGGATGTTCATCTTGGCGGCGAAGTGCCCGCCGCCGGGAGCAGAGGTAGTTGTTGAGTTTGCCTTGCCAGCTTTTGATCTTGTGCCCCGTCCAGTGAAACTTCGCTGTATAGGGCTGGTATGCCGAGTTGAGGCCTGCTACCAGCTCAACGGATTCGCGGTAGCCGGGAATTTTGCAGACGCGACCGTCGAGGGACCCTTCATCGAAAGCGTGACGGCTGGTTAAATGGCGCTGAGCGACAGATAGTTAAGTCCCCTTTTGGGACTGAGAGGGCGGAGCTGCCTACAGCATGCATGTTGGCTGCGTACAGCACGCATATTGAAGGTGAGCACGGATTGGCAAACGAAGTCCACTGGTTGCCGTTTTTGGCCGTTCGCGCCATGATAAAGATAGTAACCAGCGCGTCGACCAACACGGGCGTAACAACATTCCTTCCACTTTTGAGTGAAGTGCATTCTTGGAGTGACCGTCGCAAACTGGGTGCCGACTCGAAGATGGTGGAGCGGGTTGGCCCTAATGCGAAGAATGCCACAGATCTCCGTACTTGCCAGCCCTCATCGCTGGTTAGCTTGTCTCAAAAACGAGGTCACAATGACTTGTAGAACTGTCGCCATACTTACTACGGCGATTCTTATCACCTGCACCTTCGCCGGCGGACAGGCTGGACAAGTTACGCAAACGGGACCAGCACTGGATATACAACCTGAGCCGTCGCAAACTGCTTCTCCCGATGTGCAGTTTCATCAACGAGACCAGCGCTACCGACTGCGGAAGAGCGACGTCATCGAGATCAAGTTCAAGTTGTCACCGGAGTTCGACCAGTTGGCGACCGTCCAGCCCGATGGCTTTATCACTCTGGATGGGGCGGGAGATATCAAAGTGGAGGACAAGACAATCCCCGAGCTGACCGAGATGATCCGACACGCATACCGTGGCATTCTCCATGAGCCGGTCATCACGGTATCCCTCAAGGACTTTGACAAGCCTTCCTTTATCGTCGCCGGCCAAGTTGGGCATCCCGGCAAGTATGAATTGCGCAGCGACACCACTCTGGTCGAGGCCTTGGCCATTGCCGGTGATATCACAACGGCAGCAAAGCACTCGCAAGTTGTGCTGTTTCGACATGTCTCCCGCGATCTGGTTGAGGCGAGGATGTTCAACGTGAAGCAGATGTTGGGATCGCACAATTTGGAAGAAGATCCGCATCTTTTGCCAGGCGACCTGGTGTTCGTACCACAAAACAAGATCTCGAAATCCAGCGTTACCTGCCTACGACGAGCATGAGCGCGTACATGGGCCCCGCAACGTTCTGAGACGAGAGATATGACTATGCAATTAGAGCCTGTTAGCACAATCGACGAGCCGCGGTACGGCAGGATTACCTTGCGTGACGTAACCGCAGTCCTGTTCCGTCAGCGTCGGCTCCTGACCTTTTCTTTCGTGGGCATCCTACTGCTTGCGATCGTATTGTCCGGTGCTTTGTCGCCTTCGTATCAAGCGGAGATGAAGATACTGGTTCGGCACGGACGCATGGATCCGGTGGTGACCTCGCAGTCGAACAGTCCGCAACAGATGATGCAGGAAGAGATTGCGGAATCGGAACTGAACTCCGAAGTTGAGCTGTTAAACGGCACGGACTTGCTGCGGAAGGTCGTGCTCGCAAATGGACTGCAAGCAAGATGGCACTCCTGGCTGCCGACTCTTGGTAAGCCCAAGGCGGAAGTGGAGATTGCGAAAGCTGTGCGCGATCTGGGCAAGCATCTGAAGGTACAGCCTTTGCGCAAGACCAACATCATCTCTGTCACGTTTGAGTCGCCCGATCCTGAGCTATCCGCCCGGGTGCTGAATTCGTTGGGCAGCCTCTATTTGGAGAAACATCTTCAGGTACACCGGCCCTCAGGCGAATTCACTTTCTTTGACCAGGAAACAACACAGCTCCGTCACGGTCTCGATGCCGCTGAGGGCCGTCTTAACGACTTCACTCGTGAGCGCGGAGTTGTGTCTGCGCCGTACGAGCGCGATCTTACCCTTCAAAAGGCAAGTGAACTGGAAGCTTCTCTGACCCAGACCAAGGCTTCCATTGCGGAAACCGGACAACGCATCGCAGCCCTGGAGCAACAGGCGAGCTCCGTCCCGCCCCGGCTCACCACACAACTCCGAACCTCGGACAATCCGCAATTGCTTCAGCAAATGAAGTCCACTTTGTTATCGCTGGAACTTAAGCGGTCAGAGCTGCTGTCGAAGTTCGAGCCGACATATCCACTGGTGATTGAAGTCGAAAAACAGATTCGCGATACTCAGGCTACGATAGCAGGAGAAAAGGACGCGCCTGTTCGCGATGAGACCACCGACCAGAACCCAACTTACGAATGGATCAAAGCAGAGATAGCAAAGGCTCGGACCGAACTCAGCGGCCTGAAAGCCCGAGCCGCCGCTAACCAAGACCGCCCTCGTGAAGTACCGCGATGGCGCTCGTGCGTTGCAGCAGGACGCGATCGTCCAACAAGGTCTGCTGCGAACGGCCAAGACCGAAGAGGACAACTATCTTCTTTACCGCCGAAAACAGGAAGAAGCCCGAATTAACGACGCCCTGGACGCGCGCGGAATCCTGAACGTCGGTATCGCGGAGCCAGCAACCACGCCTGCATTACCCGCGCGGTCTTTTCTCAACTACGTCCTTCTCTGTTTCTTTCTGGCTGGCAGCGGAAGCGTCGGACTAGCATTTGCGGCTGATTTCCTCGACCCATCGTTCCGGACTCCGGAGGATATCTCTACGATGCTGGATTTACCTGTACTGGCCTCAATCCCCAAGGAACGGCAGCTAAGTTAATGTTCCTTGACTACTACAACCTGCTGGAGCAGCCCTTCGGTGTCAGTCCAGACACGCGCTTTCTGTATCTCAACCATATGTATCGGGAGGTGCTGGCCTCACTATGGTACGGGGTTAAAGAAGGCCGCGGATTCATGGGGTTGATTGCCGACCCGGGGATGGGGAAAACTACTCTACTATTCCAATTGCTGCAGCGTCTCAGGAGGGCATCGGCGCGGACCGTGTTCTTGTTCCAGACCTGTTGCGACCCTTCTGATCTGATTCGATATTTGTTGCACGATCTCGGTATTTCTCCGGCTTCCGACGTGGCTTCGATGCATTACCAGCTAAATGATGCGCTGGTGCGGGAAGCCAGGGCGGGCAGGCAATTCGTACTGGTGATCGACGAGGCCCAGAATTTGAGTGAACCCGTCCTGGAGAGCATTCGCTTGCTCTCAGACTTCGAGACGTCTCAGGGCAAGCTCTTACAGATTATCCTCGCAGGTCAGCGCCAACTGATCACCACGCTGACGAAGCCGGGAATGCTCCAGCTAACACAGCGAATTTCAGCGACCAATTTCCTCGATCCGCTCAGCGCGGATGAGGTAACTCAATACATCAACCATCGGTTGGGCGTGGCTGGCTACCAGGGCAAGCCGTTGTTCACGAGAGAGGCTTTGCAGCTGATTGCCGAGGAAAGCGGTGGAAATCCGCGCACCATTAACAACATCTGCTTCGGTGCCTTGTCCACTGCCTTTGGGTTAGGTCAGAAGAGAATTGATCGCAAGATCATCGAGGAAGTTGCTGGCGAGCAGAGTTTTAGGAGCACTGCAGAGGAGAATGAGCCAGTCGTCAGCTCCGGCGACACAACCCAAGGATCCATCTGGTCTCGGAAACAGGCCGGCCCCGAGGCTCGCCTTGCGCAGGATTTTTCGCCATGGCTGGTTTGGCAAACAGGCACGGGGTACTGCTTAAGCGCGGTGCGGCATATTCAACCTGAGGTCTCGGGCTCGATCCCATCCACTTCCGATCCCCCTCGCACATCGGTTTGTGGTGTTGCCGGAGGGATTTCAACCAACATCTCGCGGGCGTCAGTGTAAGCCAGCCCGGATCATTCGCGTCAGGAACAAAGGCATATGAGCAGAACTTTCGAAATCTTAGAACGCGTCCAGCAAGAGCAAGAGCTCTTCCGCATTCCTTCGGTCATAAAGAACCCGAATGGCGCCGACAAAGGGGCTAGCCACAAGGTCGAACCTCGTGTCCTGGATGCGCTTGCGCGGGAAGAGATCCTGAAGCTAGTGCAGTGTTTGTTCTTGGCGGACAGCAGCAATGGCCATCATGGTCCACGGCGGGTGGTCTTCTGTGGTATCGAGGAGGCGGATGGGCACAACCTGGTATGCGCCCGTGTAGGCCGTAGCCTGGCGGAACAAGTTCGCTCGCAAGTCTGCATCGTGGACGCCAACCTCCGTTTTCCGGGAGTTGGGCGGCTGTTTGAACCGGTTCCGCTTGAGTCGGAGCAGCCAAGTGCCCCGATGGTATCGCGGAAGGTTGGCGATAATCTTTGGCTGTTTTGCGGTGACTCGGTGTCCGCGAATAGTGCCGGCCCTACTTTAGACCAGTTGCGACCGTGCGTTCGGGATCTAGGTGACGCCTTCGCTTATGCCGTCATCAATGCTCCGCCCGTCGGGTTGTATAACGATGCCGTCCTTCTCGGCCAGATTGGCAGACGGTGTAGTTCTCGTGGTGGAAGCGAATTCCACTCGACGCGCAGCAACCCAGAAGGCCAAACAGGCATTGGAAGCCAACAGTGTGCGAGTGCTCGGCAGCGTTCTAAATAACCGCACTTTCCCCATACCGGAAAAACTCTACCGATTGCTCTAGCGACCGGCGAACAACCCAACACCGCTTTCTCATTTTGATCTGCTCCTTCCAGTAAGACTTGCCATGATTCCCACTCGACGACAGGCTGCGAAATATCTTGCGAAGATTTTTGACCTTTGCATTTTGACCGCTGTCTTTGTCTTTACAGCCATTGTTCTCGACCCTCACACCAGCGGTATGACCTTGGCTGAGTGCATGGCCATACGCATTCAGTTGGGTAGTTGTCTGCTATTCGCACTCCTCCTGGGTGCTTGGCACAGGATATTCATTCTTTGTGGTCTGTACGTCTCGAAAAGGCTGACCAGCCGCCGCGCTGAGACTATCGAAGTATGTACCGCCACATCGCTTGCGTCAGCTTTCTTGCTGCTATCTGCAACCGCGTTCCACATTCACACGATAACGCTCAGGTTTGTCGTGCTCTTCTGTGCTCTATCAACTTGCCTCATGGTTTCCGGACGTTTGCTGGCTCGCTCATTGCTTTCGATCCTGCGTCGCCGGGGACGGAACCGACGGTTCGTCCTGATTTTCGGCACGAACCAAAGGGCGATGGACTTTGCCAGCCAGATCACCGGTCACCCAGAGCTCGGGTACGACATTGCAGGCTTCGTGGATGACGATTGGGACGGAATCACGGCATTCGAAAAAGCTGGCAACACGCGCCGCTGTACGTTTTCAGATTTGGCTGATTTGCTACGGCACCATGTCGTTGATGAAGCCGCAATCTATTTGCCCTTACGGTCGTACTACCAACATGCTGCTGAACTCGTCAATTTGTGCGAACAACACGGGATAGCAATTCGATTTGATTCCCAGATCTTTAACTTCAGAAGTTCACACCCTCATGCTCCCGACTGGGACGCGAACTCCCAAGTGTTGGTTGCTGGCCCGGCCAGGATTGGGCCCGGCGTCGTCAAGCGAGTTCTGGATTGTGTCTGTTCAGGACTACTCCTTCTTTTGTTCGCACCGCTGTTCGTGATTGTCGCGATCCTCGTTAAATGCACATCCCCTGGTCCAATCTTCTTCCGCCAGGTGCGCGTCGGCGTGAATAAACGTCAGTTCAGAATATTCAAGTTTCGAACTATGATTGCCAACGCGGAACAGCTCCAGGATGATCTGCTTAGCATGAATGACATGACCGGTCCGGTATTCAAGATCAAGAAGGATCCACGCGTTACGGCCCTGGGACGTGTCCTGCGAAAGAGCAGCATTGACGAATTGCCGCAACTGCTTAACGTGCTCAATGGCGACATGAGTCTGGTGGGGCCGCGGGCCATGCGTTACGGGACTATCAATTGTTCGACCAAGACTGGCAGCGGCGACGATTCAGCGTTAAGCCGGGAATCACTTGCCTGTGGCAAGTCAACGGTCGTAACTCGCTTCCGTTCGACAAATGGATGGAACTCGATATGCAATACATCGACACTTGGTCTCTGTGGCTGGATTTCAAGATTCTTGCGCAGA
>CAWDFW010000011.1:0-27006 GCA_963801595.1 Terriglobia bacterium
CCAAAGCGAGTGAGAGAACTACCATGAAAGCGGCAAGCCGCGACTTCTTATATGAAGCCAGCATGATTCCTCCAAAAGTCTAAGAAAAAATGGAAAGAGGTGCGCTCCATGCGCACTTTGTTCTGATCAGCTCTTTAAAATTTCTAGACGGCTGGAGGTGGGCGAACACTGAGCGCGAAGGCTACGAGGCGCTGCTTGGCGGAAACCGGTTCAGAGCGGGAAATCGATGCCCGAACGAACGTGCGCTTGGGCAGGACTGCCGAAACCTGCGGGGCCGCCGAATGGGCGGTGGCGCAGATCGTACATTTTGCGGCGTCGCTGGCGCTCGAGTGATGGTGCGCAACCAATGCCACTGCTGAAAACAACGTCAGCAGCAGGCACAGAAACGCTATCCGCTTCGAGAATGACCGCATAACGATTACCGCAGGAATATGCCTTTAAACTCTACATCGAAGATTAGAAACAAAGGCAATCGGTGTTGCTGCAGTTGCAGCTGTCGGCTATCCACGATGGTCTTAAGGCGGTAGTAACCAGAGCGATGGGGTCAGTGGGTCGGACCCTATGTTGGTCTTTGGTCTTTGGTCTTTGGTCTTTGGTCGTTGGCCGTTGGCAGGATCCCGGCCACGGATCTGCACGGATTTACACGGATAAGGCAAAAAAGAGATAGCCCAAAAAGAAATGGATTTAGATCTAGATCCGTAAAAATCCGCGGAAATCCGCGGCTAATGCTTTTGCCAAAGGCCAAAGACCAAAGGCCAAAGGCCAACTCAGGGGCGCTTGAGGTGGATTTTGCCTCGGAAGGAGCGCAGCTCAAACCGGGAACCGGTGATCGTCCCTGGTTTCAGCAAGAGATTTCCAGTGCGGGCCGCGGAAAAACCGTTGGCAATGGGAAAGTCCGGATCGGCCCCGCCCTTGATGGAGCGCGCCTTGATATCGACCAAAGCGCTGGCGGGTATCGAGACATCCAGGTCTCCCGAATGACTGGTCAGCAAATACTCTCCCACCGGGCCGGGATCTCCTTCATAGGAGATGAGCCCGCTGCCTGAGTTTACTTCGACCGATGGTCCGGTCACATTACGCAGATTGACGTTGCCGCTCACCGAGTGGATATCGAGATGGCTGCCACGAATGTCGGTCAGGCTGATGGGCCCGGTGAGAGTTCTTACATGCAGGTGAGCATCGCGTATATCGGTGACCTCCACCGAGCCCGCGGCGGCTTCCAGGATGACATCGCCGCGCAATCCCTGCGCCCGGATGGTTCCGTCGGAGGAACGCAGACTGACAAAGGCATCCACCGGCACCAGCACGGTGTAGTCCACCAGGTTGGCGCCCTGGCGTGTGGACATTGACCGAAGCTCGATTCGGTCGCCGTGCTGCTCATTCACCAGGCTGACAGCATCGGAATGGGTCACGGTTTCGACCACGACTTGCCGGTTGGGCGAGGGCCGGACGGTGATAGGGCCGTAATTATTAGTAATGGAAACAACCGCCCTGGGCCCGACGGTATAGGTAAATTCCTTTTTGTCTTTGTCCTGCGCGGCCGCGCTCAGCGCCAGGAGGGAGATTACGAGCACAATCCCCGTCGGGACCTCGACCATGTTGCGGAAACTCATACGCCCCCCACCCGTCAGGATAATAGGAATTACTGGAGTTATAAGCCCCCACCGCCTGGGCTTGCAAGGTGGGTACCTAACTGGCTAGATGCTGGTCCAACCCCAAGGAGAGGCCTGACGGGTCAGCTAAATTCGCTGTCAGATCTTTTCCTGCAGACCCGGGAGGCGTGGGGACGACGAATAGTCCGGTTCGGGTTGCGAACCGGTCCTGGAAAGGCCGCTTCCTCAGCGCCAAACAGCATGGCGATTGAATCGTGGAAGAGTGGCGCTTTAGCGCCGCGTTGGGTAGCCATCGGCCGTTGGGCTTTAGCCCCAGTGGCGCCACTGGGCCTGAAGGCCGACGTCGTATGGCTCGAGAACGCGGCCCTGGAAGGGCCGCTCTTCCACCCCAATGGATGGCTGATCCGCGGAAATGAGCCGCCCCAGCCTCCCGAGACAACCAAACAATCCCGGCTGGCAACTAAATTATTAGTTGACGTTTGTGCCATGTATTTCGTCTAATCAACCTTGAGGAAGATGGCCCGTGCCGCCCAGAAGGTCTGAAACCCTTACCGAAGCCGAATTGAGGTTGATGGACGTGTTGTGGCAGAAGGGTTCGGCCACGGTCCAGCAGGTGCTCGATGCGCTTCCCGAGAGACCGGCGCTGGCCTACAACTCAGTTCTGACGACCATTCGGGTGCTGGAAAACAAGGGCTACGTTGAGCACATTAAAGATGGCCGGGCGCACATTTACAAGCCCATCATGGAGCGTGAAGAAGCCACGCGCTCCGAAATCCGGCACCTGGTCAGCCGCTTCTTCAAGAATTCTCATGAGTTGCTGGTGCTGAACCTGCTCGAAGACCTCGGTTCTGAAAACAAGGGACTGGAAGCCGCGGAACTGGCGCGTCTCCGGCAATTGTTGCAGGCGAGAGAAGAGAAATGATGACCGCGGCGCTCAACCTTCAATCCGTGGCCCAGCTTTCCGCCGAGAGAATACTGAACTGCACCGCGGAAGGCATGGTGATCGCGCTGCTGGCCTGGCTGGTGCTGCGCGCCATCGGCCCGCAGAATTCGAACACGCGGTTCGCGGTGTGGTTCGCAGCTTTGTTGGGGATCGCGACGCTTCCACTTTTCGGCAATTGGGCTGCCAGCGGCGCCGGTATGGCACAGCGCTCCGAGATCACCATGCCGGGTTCGTGGGCGCTCTACATATTCGCTGCGTGGTTGTTGATGGCGGCTGCAGGTTTGCTCAGAGTGGGCCTTGGTTTCTGGCATCTGCAGCGGCTCCGCAAGAGCTGTGTGCCGGTTGATGTCGCGGCCCTCGATCCCGGCGCTGAGGAGGACTTTGGAAGAGTTCGACTCCCCGAGACCGGTGACACTGTGCGTGTCAGATCGCCTGCGAGTGCCGACCGCTATCGGGTTCACGAAGCCGCTGGTGGTCATTCCCTCCTGGACGATGCGAGGAACTTTCTAGCGCGGAGTTGAACACCATCCTGCTGCATGAATTGGCGCATCTGCGGCGGCGGGATGACTGGACCAACCTGGTCCAGAAAATTCTGGGCGCGCTCTTGTTCTTTCATCCGGCGGTGTGGTGGATCGAGAAGAAGCTGGCGCTCGAACGCGAGATGGCCTGCGATGACTTGGTCCTGGCCAGCACCACCAGTCCGCGAGCCTACGCGGAGTGCCTGGTGTCTCTGGCCGAGAAGAGTTTCCTGCGGCGCGGGCTCGCCCTGGCGCAGGCCGCGGTTGACCGGCTGCGGAACGTCATCCTGCGGGTATCGCAGATCCTGGATGTGGACCGCCCCAGGGCCACGCGAGTGTGGAGGCCGGCGCCCGTCCTGGTAGGCGGCGTGTCGCTGGTCTGCCTGCTGGCGTTGTCCCATGCGCCCACCCGGCTGGTTTCGTTCGAGAATGCCCCGGCTATGGCGAATGCGGCCGCAACCCGCGATTTTGAGCCGAGTCAGTTATCGCACACGGGTGCTCAGGTGATTCCCGCGAAACTCGAGATCGGGCCCGAACATGTCGGATCGGAAAAGTCTTGCGAGAAGAAAATCAGGGTTCGACGATCGCGACCTCGAGCGCCAGGAAGTCCTTCAAGCAGAACGAGCCAGGCTGATGTCGTCCCAGCCAAAGCAGTGCAGCATCGGGCCAAGCCGCCAATGCTGGTTCGCAGCAGCATGGCGAACGACAGGGTCGCGCCTCCGACTGTGTTTCTGGTGATGCGAACCGAATTTGTGCAAACTCGGCAATACAACGCCTCCGGCCCGGTGGTCTGGGACCTGTGTGTCTGGCAGGTGACGCTGATTGGACCGGGACAGAAATTAACGACAGAGCAAATCATCGCCAGGGTGATTTGAGTTTTTTTGCGATGATCAACTAAATAATTAGTTGTCAATCAGGAGATGAAGAAATGAAAAGCTGGATAGCAAATTTGAAAAACAAGCTGGGCCTCCGTCTGATCGTGCCCGTTCTGACGATCGCGATGGTGGGCTCATTCGTGACCTACGATTTCGTGAAGGCCATGCCGGCCCGGGCGGCGATGCCGGGTCCGACTACAACCGCCCTCGATGACAACAGCGTGGGCGCGCTGCTCTCGCTCGACCATGCCATGGAAACCCTGGCCGCGCGCGTCACCCCGGCCATCGTGAACGTCACGGTGACTTCGCGCACCAAGGCCAGTATGACCGGCGGCGACGAACAGGACATGCAGCAATTCTTCGGCCCCTTCGGCCAGTTCTTTGGACAGCAGATGCCGCAGCGGCAGCAGCCGCGCATTGAGCACGGGCTGGGCACCGGCGTAATCATCTCGCCCGACGGATACATCGTCACCAACAATCACGTGGTCGATGGCGCCACCGACGTTCGCGTGACCATGAGTGATCGCCGGATTCTTCCGGCCAAGGTGGTAGGCACCGATCCGCTCACTGACCTTGCCGTCATCAAGATCGAAGGTCACGACCTGCCCAACGTGCCCTGGGGCGATTCCACGAAGCTGCATCCCGGCCAGACCGTGCTGGCCTTCGGCAACCCGTTCGGATTTCGCTTCACCGTAACGCGCGGCATTGTCAGCGCGCTGAACCGGCCGAATCCGTCGTCCGACGACGCGCGCAAGCCGGGCCAGTTCATTCAGACTGACGCAGCCATCAATCCGGGAAACTCAGGAGGGCCGCTTGTCAACGCACGCGGTGAAGTGGTTGGGATCAACACTTTCCTGATCTCGCCCTCGGGCTCGTTTTCCGGCATGGGATTCGCCATCCCCACCCAGATCGTGCGCCCCACGGTGGAGAAGCTGATCCAGTTCGGCAAAGTGACGCATGGTTACATCGGAGTCGGAATTTCCGACGTCACTCCTGAAAACTCACGGTTTTTCCACATGGATCGTGCCATAGGCGCGGTGGTGACCCAGGTCGAACCAGGTTCGCCGGGCGCCAAAGCGGGATTGAAAGTGGGCGACGTCATCACCCAGATCGACGGCAAGGAAGTGACCGACGCCGGCGGGTTGCAGGTGGTGGTGGGACAACAGAATCCGGGCACGACCATTCATCTGCAAGTCATGCGTGATGGCAAGACCGTCACCACTCCGGTGACTCTCGAAGCCATGGGCAGCCGCGACAAGTCGGGGAATGAAACCTCGGACGCGGGCCACGGAAAACCGCGCTGGGGAATCGGGCTGGGTGACATCACTCCCGATGTGCGCCAGCAACTGCAGGCCCCGGACAACCTTCGCGGTGCGGTGGTGGAGCGGGTACAACCGGGCAGCCCCGCGGACAACGCCGGGTTGCAGCAGGGCGACGTGATCCTCGAAGTCGATCGCAAACCGGTGCAGAACGCCGCGGAGGTGCAGAAAGCGCTGGGCAGCGTGCCCACGGGGCAGGACGCGCTGGTGCTGGTCTGGTCCAACGGCGGCAACACCTTCCGCGTGCTGCATCCCACGGAGGCCGGCCAGTCTGATAGCGGTTCGTAACTAATCTACAGAGTTCTCCCCAGGGAGGCGGGGGTTCAGTCCCGCCTCCCCATTTTTTTGCAGAGACCGCGTGGGGACAGCCGCCCTCGGCTGTCCGGGCGAGCGGATCTCGCAAGATGTCATTTTCCCACTTTGAAACCTGGGCCTGATTTCCTCGTCAGTTATCGTCAAGCTCATCCTTAGAATCAAAGCCTGCGGAGCTGCGCTCCGCCGGACAGCCGGGGGCGGCTGTCCCCACGTGGTTTTTTATGCCGAAGGCGTTCTATCGTCGCCAGCTTCCGCATCTGCAACGGGACTGCAAGCCTCACTTCCTGACGTTCTGTACCTATCGGAAATGGATTCTTCCTGAGTGCCTCCGGCGCGTCGTGCTGGATTGCTGCCTGCACGACGACGGCAGGAGCCTCGATCTGCGCGCAGTTGTCGTCATGCCTGACCACGTACATATGATCTTTACGCCTCTGGTGGACGTGGAGGCGGCGGAGGTCTATTCCCTGGCGAAGATCACAAATCCGATCAAAGGGGTTTCGGCCCACAAGATCAACCGGGCGTTGGGAAGAACAGGGCATGTCTGGCAGGCGGAATCGTTCGATCACGTGATCAGATCATCCGAGAATCTAGACCAGAAAATACGCTATGTGATCGATAATCCCATGCGGCGTGGCCTTGTTGCTGATTCGAGCGACTACCCTTGGCTCTGGCATCGACCCTTCGCCAACCCCTATGCTCCGCGCTGAGACCGCGTGGGGACAGCCGCCCTCGGCTGTCCGGGCGAGCGGAGCTCGCCAGGGTTTGCCCATCGGGACAACTGGTCGGTTTCCCTCAGGCTCATTCTTAGAACCAAAAGCCTGCGGAGCTGCGCTCCGCCGGACAGCCGGGGGCGGCTGTCCCCACGCGGTCTCTGGTCCAAAATTACCCTACCTTGGGTGAAAAATTGACCTATAATGCCGGTCGCGATGGATACTATTCCCACCGGCGCAGCCCCGCGCATTGCCGTCGTCACCACGGACGAGTCGGTGCAGCTGGCGGCCCAGGAAGTATTGGCCTCCGCCTTCCATACCACGCTGCTCGATTCGGGTGAACAGGTGCTTCCGCTGCTCGCCGAGGCCACCGTCGAAGCCGTTGTTCTGGACCTTGAAACCGCCCATGCTTCCGACGATCAGATGCTGCGGCTGGTGCGCCAGCTTCGCGAGCATGACGAGGACCTGGTCCTGCTCGGGTTTACCCGATCGCACAACAAGACTTCGCGCAGGCAGTTCGAACAGGCGGGAATCGGTCAATGTTTTGTCGCGCCGGTAGATTTCGAGGAAGTACAGGCAGTCCTCCGGGCCGCGCTGGAGGAACGGTCCGCCGAAATTGAGAACCGCAGGCTGCGCGAAGAGGCCCGGGAGCGTAACTCGTTTTGCCAGCTGATCGGGGGCAGCGAGCCCATGCGGCTGGTGTATGACGCCATCAGCCGCGTGGCCGAGAGCGCGGTCAACGTGCTGGTGCGCGGGGAAAGCGGCACCGGCAAAGAGCTGGTGGCGCAGGCCATTGTGGCCAGCGGCCCGCGGCGGGACAAGCCTTTCGTAAGCGTAAACTGCGCCGCCCTGCCCGAGAGCCTGATCGAGGCCGAGCTGTTTGGACATGAAAAGGGAGCATTCACGGACGCCCACGAGTCCCGGGCCGGGCATATCGAATCGGCCAATGGCGGAACCCTGTTCCTGGACGAGATTGGGACGCTGGGGCTGACTTTGCAGAGCAAGCTGCTGCGCGTGCTGGAACAACATGTGGTGCAGCGGATCGGCAGCCGGACGACCAAGAAAATCGACTTCAGGCTGATCGCCGCCACCAATGAAGACCTGGAGCAAGCGGTACGGGCTGGCCGCTTCCGGGAAGATCTTTATTACCGGATCAACGTGGTCCCCATCGTTCTGCCCCCGTTGCGCGAGCGGCCGGGAGACGTGGCCATCCTGCTGGACCACTTTTTGCGCATGTATTGCGCCGCCAACGGTCTGCCCCTCAAGCGACTGGATTCGGACGCGCTCGAAATTCTCGAGGAATATCACTGGCCGGGCAACGTTCGGGAACTGGAAAACCTGGTGCAGCGGCTGGTCATCATGGGGTCGGGTGCCGTAATCACGGCCAAGCACCTGCCCCAGCAGATTCTTTACAGCAGTACGGCCAAGCAGGAGGCGCTGCTCATCCCTGAAGGGGGCATCTCGTTTGACGACGAGATTGCGCGGATTGAACTCGCATATCTGCAGGCGGCTTTGCGCCGGACCGGGGGCAAGAAGGTGGCCGCCGCTGCCTTGCTCCAGATCAATGCCCAGAAAATGAAGTATCTGTGCCGGAAGTATGGGCTTCAGGGTTAATTATTAGACCTACGGCGGTTAATTTTTAACCTTTCAGGAAGAGGGCGGGCTTTCGAGCCGAAATTCCCGCTGGCCCTGCGAAGCGTATCTCATTGACTTAATTGACAATCCTGCAAACTGAGGGGTGTGCGATGGTTTGGCACGGCTGTTGCTTACAACAAAAACGCACCGGACAGGGTGAACAAATTGGCCCGCGGTCAAGACATCAAAATTCAAGTTTGACGGAGGACGTCATGTCGGTACAGAAGAAATCTTTGATCAGCCAGCGGTCAGCCGTGAAGAGCGCCATTCTGGCCACGCCAGCCAACACTCCCAGCTTCATGCCCTCAGTGCAACCCGCTGCCCGCTCTGCTGTACGTGCGACAGTCAAAGCAGCCGTGCGTCCCACGGTTAAAGCAGCCGTGAAGCCAACGGTCAAAGCCGCCGTCCGTGCCACGGTCAAGGCAGCTGTACGCCCGACAGTCAAGGCCGCGGTTCGCCCGACGGTTAAGGCTGCGGTTCGCGCGAAAGCGTAGGGTTGTGTGATTTTTCTGGCCGTTGTCTGGTTCGTGCGCCACAAGGGGGCTGCAGAAGGTCGCGGCCCCGCTTCATTTGTCCCATAGACGGCTGGAATCGTGCGGGGGCCTCACCATAGACGGCGGCCCACAAGGTCTCGGGCAAAGCGCCAGGTAAATTCGGCCGCACTGCGACGACCGACCTGGATTTTGGCGTTGCCGCTCATCCCCTCTCTGAAATCGCCCCGGTTTTGCAACTCCACGTTACCCACATAGAATCTGGGAGCCCGAATGCCTTCCAGTTGAGCTTTCTCGATCAGTCCTGCTTCGATCAGGGAGGAAGCAGGTGCCAGCGAAACCAGGGTTCCGGACCACGGCCGGAATTGTGACTCGGCATGGAGGCGCACCGGAGCACCCAGGCGAACATCCCGCATGCTGAATTCCGGAATGTAGATGCGGGCCCTCATGGTGGACAAGTCGGCCACCTCGGCCACCTCGGTTCCAGGCTTTCAGGTAGGTAGCCCAGCAGATCGTGCAACTGCGGGGTGGTGACAATGCCGCCGAATAGGACTGATGACTTCGAGACGTTTGATTTCTTCCGCCAGGCTTTGTTGACGCACGGTGAACTGCTGCCGTTCCTGCTCCGCCGGGCCGAAATTCTCGTAGCTCAGGCCGGCCCGGACGGCGCGAGCGGAGGCGTTCCGCAGATCGGCTCCGGCCAGGGCGGCGGCCGACTCCAGTTCCAGATTGCGAAGGCGCAACAATGGGGCGCCAGCGGCAACGAGCTGCCCCTCATCGACTCAGAACTTCGGCCACGGTCCCGGGACTTCGGTGTGGACCAAGTGTCCTTCGCAGCGGTTCCAGCGCGAAGCGGCCATCGACGAACTCCGGCCACAGGGGCGCAAAGAACACCGCCAGGGTCGCCAGCCCTAAAACCGCAGCGCGAACAGGAGTGAACCAGGCTAGCACTCGTTCTTTCTTGTCGAGGTAAACAGTTCTCATGAATCGCTCCAGCATGACGATCCGCGACTTGAAGAGCCTAAGGCCGAGAAGAAGGGCGGGCAGCCAGGCCCACTCGGGTGTGTAGATTTATGAGGATGTGGTAAACGAAAACCACCACGAACGGCGATGAGTAGATAGCTATAGATGCCGGAAAGCACCGAATAAACGATGTACAACATCCGGCGGTGCCGCGGAAACATACTCGACTTCGGCCGGGAGCCGAAAAATATGTTTGCGTACCCAGCTTGAGACATAAACGGTGGACTCCTCTTTCAAGCCGGTTTCGTTGATCAGTTCCGATAAAAGATAGTAGCCGTCCAGCTTGATGAGTGGGTTCAGATTCAGGATGGTCACGCCGATTCCGGTCACCATCATGACTTTGTAAGCAAAGTCGTGGACCCACATCCCGGTGGCAGTGCCCCACCAGATGAAAGTGGCGGCCGCGCAGATCATCAGGTCGGCCCAGATTCCGGCAATGATGGTCGAAATCCGCGCCTTCTTGTCGCCCACGATCCAGACCTGGGTGCAGTCGCACATGAAGGTCGGAGCAAAATACATCAGGAGAAACTGCATACTCTCCACCCGAGCGCCGAAATGTTTGCAGGTCAAAGCCGTGGGCTGTTTCATGGAAAAAAGCCATGGCGCCGAAGAGGAACCAGAATTCCAGCAGGTCCCAACTGCTCTTGGCGGTGAAATTATAGAAGGCAAAACTGTCGCTCCAGATCTCGCCGAATTTGTCCGTCCACATCCAGATCATGACTCCGAACATGGCCAGGGTCAGCAGGGTGAACCATAAGGTGTAAACCCACTCGAGGTAGGGCTTGATCGTAGTCAGATAGTCGTCGGCGTGGGGCCAGCGGTGCAGAGGTATGTCGGTGACATCGGCGACATGAAAGCGGCCGCGCTTCTGCCGCTCACTGCTCATTTTTTGCCTGAGCGTGATGTTCTTCTCGAGGGGCGTCCTGTAAAAGAGGTCGCCCTGGCCTTCCAGGCTGGCGGCGAACTCCCGCACATCGTCCTCGGTAAAAGCGACGTTAGCCTGCTGGTGGATCAGGTCGGCAATCTGCGCGTAAGACCGTTCTCCATCAAACAGCTGAAGCAGCCGCCACTGGTCCGGAGTGAACCGAAGATAAACGTCGCTTCCGGGCATTTTGGCCAGCACCACGTGTTCACCCTGTTCGATGTGCTCCCGGGAGATGACGCGGGGATCCAGCTTGGGGAATCGGCGCTGGGCGGCTTGCGCCGGGAGATCAGGCAGCGCTACCTCGAGGGCCTCGAGGATATTCATTTCGGGTTCGTGAGGCGGATGGTGGCGAGCATTCCCGGCCTGAGGTCCGGCGCAGGGCCTTGCAGCCGGGCAACGATCTCAATCGTGCCGCTCGAAGGATCGACCACCGGGCTGATCTGCCGGACTGCCGCGGTGTGACGGACCGCCGACGAGCCGTCGGCCAACTCGACGCTCACGGTTTGCCCATTCTTGAGCTTGCCCACGAAGCGTTCCGGAAGGGTGAACTTGACTTCAAGGGGGGACACCGCGGTGACCCAGAACAAGCGGTCGCTGATGGCAACTTTTTGTCCCACCCGGACATAGCGGCGGGCGACGATCCCATCGAAGGGAGCTGTGATGCGGGTCTTTTCCTTTTCCAGTTCAAGCGAGCGTTCGGTGGCCTGGGCATTGGTCAGCATCTCGGTTTCGCGGCTGATTTCGAACTTGTCCGCCTCCACCTTATATTGTGCGTGCTCCAGCGTCTCTTTGGTGAAGACGCCGGCTTCCCACAACTTTTGAGCGCGGGACAGATCGGACTCGAGTACCTTGGTTTCCGCCTCCCAGTTTTTCAGGTTGGCCTGGATGGAGCGGGTCTTGGCGGCGGCCGCGTCGAGGTCGGCGGAAATCTGGCGGTCGTCGAGACGGGCCAGCAGCTGGCCCTTGCGCACGCGAGTATTCGGCTCGGCGAGGATGGAGACGATGACACCTTCACGCAGAGCGGCTACGTCCACCTGGTTCTCGACCACGATGGGACCCGAGGCTACGAAGGCGCTGTCATCTGGGGGAGGCGCCTCGACGGGAACCGTGGGCGCGGGGTGTGCCACCGGAGCCGCCGCGGCCACTCGCGAGGTTTCGCTCGAATCGTTGCAGGCGTTCAGCGTCAGTGCTATAGTCATTAGATCGCGAGCCGGATAACCTGTTTCATAAACCCTCCTACTTCTGACCTGTGTGACTCTCCGTTCACACTCGGCGGGCAGGATGCCCGCCGGACAGCTGGCGGGACGCCGGCCTAACCTTTACCAGCCGAAGCTTTTACCAGCCGAACCAGGACCATAGCTTGGACCAGATCCAGATGGCGGGGCGGCGGAAGAGCACTTTTCCGGCGGGACTCCATCCCGTGACGACTTTGGCCCGGCCCTGCATGCCGTCGCGAATGGCGCCGTCCGGATTGGGCACCGCTACCCGGGCGAAGAAGACGCGATCGGATCCCTGCACCTGGCTCCTTGGACTAACGACGGTCACTGCACCGTGGAAGGTGCGGGTGGGAAATCCGTCCAGCTTGACCGAAGCTTTCTCGCCGGGGTGAAGCAGCAGGACGTCGTCTTCGTCGATGGCTACATCCACGATGGCGCGAGAGGTATCGACGACTTCAGCAAAAGTGTCGCCGGGCATGAGTTTCCGTCCCACCAGGTCTTCCACGTGCGAGGTGGCGACCACGCCGTTGATGGGGGAACGCAATTGGGTACGATCCAGGCGCTCGCGGGCGCGGGCCAGCTCCGAGGCCCAGAAGTCCGCCTGGATGCGCTGAATGCCGGCCTCGCCGCCGTCGTTATTGTTCAACGCCCGATTCATCTGCGAGACCGCGGTTTCGTACTTGGCCTGGGCGGCGGCCAGTTGAGCCCGGTACTGCCAGTCCGAAAGCGTGGCCAGCACGGTTCCCGCGCTCACCGCATCGCCCTCCCGAACGTTAACGCGCTGCACCACGCCCTCGACCTCAGGCTGGATATGAACGCTTTGCGTGGGACTGACCGAAGCGTCGCCTACCACACGCAGCGGCAACGGGAAGATCAGCAGGAAGAGCAGCGCCGCCGCCGCGCCTGCCACCAGCAACGCCCGGCGCCGTTTCTCGAGTGCGAGAAATTTTCGTTTCCGGTCGAGCACCGGCTTCAACAGGTCGATGAAAGGAACTTCGCGGTAAAGCGAGGCGTTGCGCAGCGCCACCGTCGCCTGGGAGGTAAGAATCTTGATCATCTCCAGGTGGGCGGGGCCGAGGAAGTCGGGATCGCTGCTCTCGAATGACAACGTTCCGACCCGGCCGTCGTCGTCGGTCAGGGGCACGGCATAAAAGCCGCGCATGCCGGTCTCGGCGAAGTATTTGCCGAGCTTGGCCTGGGTCTCAGGGCGTGGATTTTCGAACTGTTCTCCGTGTTGCGAGAAAGACACGGCGTCATTGGATAGTGACGCCCATTCCAGCAGCTCCTGCAGGCGGACCACGTTCGCGTCCTGGGGATTAATCCGAGGCATGCCGGTGATGGCGCGGACCTTCAGCCGTCCTCGCTCCTCGAGCGCGATGGCCGCTCTCTCATATGGAATCACCGCGCCCGGTCCGGTCACAACCGCGTCCAGCACCCGGTCCAGATCAAGGGTGGAGGTGATTTCCGCGCTCACCTTGACCAGGGTTTCGAGGATCTCAACCTTACGTTCGGCCTGCAGCATCCCGGCATTGTTCAGCGCCGATGCCGCGGTCTCTGCAATGGAACTGAGCAGGAAGAGATCGTCCTCGTCGAAGGGAGTTCCATTCAACTTGTTGATGACTTCGATGACGCCGACCTCGAAGCCCTTGGCCACCAGGGGTGCAACCATGGCCGAAAAGATGCCGTCTTCCCGCCCCGCATTCCGGCGCTGCAGGCGCTCGTCGTCCGCATCCTCGATGATCAAAGGTTCGCCTGAGTCCGAGACTGCCGACACGTAGCCCTCGCCTGTCTTTTCCGAAGCACCCACCTCGCAGGTGGCATCCTCGCCCGCCCGATCCATCAGCAGCAGTTCCTGCTCATCTTTCACCAGCCAGAGATTTACTGCCTGGGCCTCGAGGAGTTCGCGCACCTTGGCGGTGATGATGGGATTGAGTTCGTCCATCTCCAGGGTGGAGTTGAAGACTTTTTCCACGTCGTAGAGCTGGGTCAGGCGGGAAATGGATTCGAGATGCGAGTTACGTTCGCCCTCGTAGTGGACCGCGCTCGAAAACGCGGGAGCGGCATATTCCACCAATTCGACCAACCCGGAGAGATCAGAGGGATTGATGACGTCGTCAAAAGTGGCTGCTTCCACGGCCCCGATCAGAGTCTGGTTGACGATCATGGGAACGTAGGCCAGGGACAGGAGGCTGCGCCGGGCGTGCAGGTGAGCGTAGTCTTCGCGGACCAGGTTCGCTCCGGAGAGAAGCAAAGGCTGGCTCTCCCTGGCGAGAAGTCCCAGGGTGCCGGAATCGATGGGGATCGCGTCATCGTCCAGGTGAATGTCGCCGGCGACTGCCTTGGGAGACCAGCGCGTCATTTCCTGGTCATCTTCCAGAAGATAGACCACGGCGGCGGCGCCAGGCAGGATTTCCGTGATTTGCTGTGCCAGCAGGAAGGCGCGTGGCTGGACTTCACGTTCCTGGAGCAGGGCGCTCAGGAACCGGGCCTGCACATCGACAGAGGTCGACTTCGGCATTTCTTGTTCTGGCAGCCGCCCGTTGCCGGTCGCAAGACAACGAATCTAATGGGGGAGGGTGCGGGTCCCGCGCACTTGCAAATTCGCGGCGGCTCCCGTAAGTTGAGCGGGCAATCTAACAAATCGCCCTGCCCCTGTCAATGTTTCCGGGACGGCGGCGATGGGGCCTACTTTTGCGGCCTTTGCGGCTTTCCTTTGCGACCTTCGCGGTTAAGCTCTTAGACGGCTCAGGCAGAAGGTCAAACCCTTTAACCGCAAAGGGCGCAAAGAGGGCCGCAAAGGGCGCAAAGGAACACTCAGAGGAGCGAGAATGGAAATCAGCGTCCGCAGGCTTTCCGAGGTTCAGATCGTACAGATTCGCGGTGCTTTACGTCTGGGTCCTGGAGTGGACAGCTTTCGCCAGACGGTGGACGATGCCCTTGCTGCCGGGGACACGCGCCTGGTGGTCAACTTCGCCGAAGTGCCAATGATTGACTCCAGCGGAATCGGGATCCTGGTCAAAGCCATGGCCTCGGCCAAGCAGCGGGGCGGCGGAGTGAAGCTGGTGACGCCGTCGAAATTCGTGGTGCAGACCCTGAAGCTGATTGGCGTGCTGAATCTGTTTGAGATTTTCGAGGACGAGAACGCAGCGGTGCAATCGTTCAACTCGCACTGAAACGGTTGGTAGCGCGCCCGCGCCAGTGGGCTCTCCAAATACATGGAATATCGAAATGTAAGGGGCGCAGGTCGAGCTGGCTGAAACAGCAGGTCCCCATTCGACTCCCCCTCGTGTGCACTCGGAGTTCGCTCAGGGCAGGCTCTCCACTGCGCTCGCTTCGCTCCGTTCCGGTCGGGATGACAATATTAATTCAACGAATTCCAGGACAGGGCGCTAGCGCAGATGGATATTCAGGATGTTGAAGATACCGAAGAGGTAGATCGCACTTCCCAGAGAGAGCAGGGCCAGGGTAAAAGTCGCCAGGGGCGAACTGAAAAGGCGCCGGCGAGGCGGGCCCTGGTGGTCGAGTGCGGCCCTGTACTTGTCGATCCACTCCTGGTCCTTGCTGACCTGACCAAACGAGGACTGGATCGATTCCTGCAGCCGTTTCTGATCGTCGCCATCGAGCCCAACAAAGCGGAAGGGTTGCTGGTTCCCTGAAACCGGGTTCAGCATTTCTGCGGTGCCGAGCACGGGCCCGGTCGGGGTTACAAACATCAGCTTAACGCGTGCTTCGCGAACCGCCGGTTTGGGAAGGGAGAGCATGCCCCCGGTCAGCGAGATGACTTCCAGTTGTGCCTGGGTACGGTGGCCGTCTTCAAATCGAAGCACGGCATGAGTGACATCTGACAGATTCAAGCGCGGCGCCCGACGATCAGGAGGACGATCAGAAAATCGATCGGGATTAGATTGGGGGAGGGCGTTCACAGGATGAGTATCCTCCTTGTGCGCCGTGAAGAGGAGATTACGGAAGGACCTGCCAGAGTCTCGTTACCTCGGAAAGCGGGCGCCGGACGTCGGACTTCGGGCTTCGGGAAAATCGGCCACGGATCTTCACTGATTTTCACGGATCAGAACCTTTTATTTTCTTGCCTTATCCGCGTGGATCTGTGGTGCGGCTTTCTCTCCTTCCGCACACTTTTCGGACCACGCTGGTGTGGTGGAAGAGCGGCCCTTACAGGGCCGCGTTCTCTGCGACACACGCCGGCCTTCTAGGCCCAGTGGCGCCACTGGGGCTGAAGCCCGACGCCTCCTCCTCTGGGACGCGGCGCTAAAGCGCCGCTCTTCCACGGTGCTCTTAGACGGCTCTTCCCAGGCTCCCGCGCCATCATTGGCGGCGCCTCTTGAATCGTTGCCCACGACGCCCGACGTCCGAGGTCCGACGTCCGAAGCCCGACGTCTGACGCCTGAGGTCTGCCCTGCCGAAACGCTCCCGCCTTGCGGGCAACCAGCACGAAGCCGGCGGACGCTGCGTCTGTTTCGACTCCGGCCAGACGCTCCCGCCCCGCAGCCTGCTTCCCATACTTCATCTCTGCCTTTCCCAACGCCAGGCGGGCTTCGTAAACCAGGCCGCGGATGCCGCGGTTTTCCGCCTCCAGGGCCACACTGTTCAGCGCCGTCGTGGCCGATTGCAGGTCTGCGCCTGCCCGAACTTCGGCGGCGGCAATTTCGAATTGCAGCCGCAGCAGGCGTTGCTGTGTCTTTGCTGCCAGAGGCCTGCCCAGCGTGATCTCTTTGCCCGCCGCGCCTGACTTTCCCTGGGCGAGAAGGGCCTGGGCCAGGACGGCATACGCCGAAATCTGCGATTCTGCAGCCTTCGCAATGCGGAATTCATTCAGAGCTTTGCGGGCCAACGCCTCGCCTTCCACCGGCTTCCCTTCTTCTATAGTCAGGCTGGCCAGCAGAACAGAAATCTCAGCTGCGCCGCTCTTCTCTCCAATTGACTCCCGGAGCTTGATGGCTTCCTGATATTTCTCGCGAGCCGCGGAGAGGTCACCCTGCTGCATGGCGAGCGATCCCAGGTCCGCCAGCGCCACACTCGATTCATGCTTTTCGCCTGCCTGCTGGCTCAGGGCGAGGGCCTCTTCATAACTTTTCCTGGCGTTGGCGAAATCGCCGGACGCGGCATAGACGTCACCCATTCCCACCAGTGGATAGGCCGACTTGCTCATCTCTCCGTTTTTGCGAAAGGTTTCCAGCGATTCCTGGTAAGCGCTCCTGGCCCCGGCGATCTCGCCCAAAGCCATCCGGATGTCGGCCAGGTTGGTGAGTACGGTGGCTACGCCGTCGGGCGATCCCATGGTTCGCCAGATATCGAGTGCCGCCTGAAAATTCTTCTCCGCTGCAACCAGATCACCGGCCTGCACCATCTGGGCCGCAAGATTGTTCAACGTCGTCCCGATACCGGTCTGGTCGCCGACCTCGCGATATAGCGCAAGCGCTTCTTCCGACATCTTCCGGGCCGTTATCAGGTCACCCTGGTCGCTGATTACGCTGGCCGCGTTGTCAGTGGCGGCGGCGACCCCGGCCTTGCTGCCGATGGCGCGATAGATGGCGCCGGCCTGGTCATACATCTTCCTGGCTCCTGCCAGATCGCCCAGGTCGTAGAGCGCATTAGCGATGGTATTGATGGCCGCGGCCTGCCCGGCGCGATCGCCGATCGCGGCCGAAATATCATGGCCTTCGCGGCAGATCGGGATCGCTCCCCTGGGGTCGCCCAGGTTGCGCAGCGCGGCGCAACGAAACTGGAGAGATTTTGACACCAGGTATCGCGCACCCTGCTGTTTCGCCTTTTCACCCAATTCCGCCGAAAGGGTCAGGGCACGCTTGTAGTCCGACGCCTCGTTCGCCGCCATGATTTCGTCCAGGTCGATGCGCAGGTCCTGTCCCTGAGGCAGCTTTCTCAACTCGGATAGCGTTCCCATGGCATCAGAAACCTTGCTGGCGGAGATTTGCGCCGCGGCCAGACGCAAACCAAAATCCAGATTGTCCGGCGCACTCTGGTAAAGCGACCGATAGGTTTCAATCGCTTTGTCCCATTGATGGGTCGCTTCGTAGAACTGTCCCTGCACCCGCAACTGCTCCTCGCGCCGCAGGCCGCTGGAAAATTCGACCGCCTTCTGGGCGGCTGTGATTGCTTTCTGATCGTAGCCCAGCGCCTTCCAGGCGGAAGCCAGGTAGGCGTAAGACATGGCGTGCCGCGGGTCGGCCGCCGCCGCCTTCTCGAACCGATCCTGCGCCGCCAGGGGTTCGAAATTACGCAGCTTCTGCAGACCTTCCGAATAGAAGCGTGCTGCTTCCACATTGGCCGGAAGTTCAGCTTTGACCGCGACCTCCTCCGCGGCGGCCGTAGGCCCCACTCCCAGCTTGCCGCGCAACTCGGAGCCGGCCAGCGTGATCAACTCGTCCAGGTGAGACTCGCTGCCGCGACGGGTCACGGTGGAAACGATCTGGCCGGTCTTCGCGTCCTGCACCCGGAGGTCAACCCGGACATCCGAGCCGTCTCCCAGGTCAAGGTACGAGCCCAGGATGACAAAATCGCTCCCCAGATTTCTTCGCACGCGGGCGAGCGTGTCCGCTGCCAGGGTGTCGGTTTCAGGCAGCGAGAGATCGTTCTTTACCCGAGCCACGTTTTCTCCCGGGATGGTCAGCAGCTTCTCGCCGGCCGCCAGTTCGCTGGTGAGCATTTCAGAGAGTGCAGTGGAGAGCCAGGCAGTGTCGGGACGTCCGGAAAGGTTCTTGAATCCAAGGATGGCGACACTGCTCCGCGAAGCGGCGGAAGGAACCAGCCTGACTTCGACTCCCGGGGAGTGGTGGCGAAGAAAGTAAGCGGCGCCGAGTGCGAACAAGATCAACGCAGCCGTTCCCCAAAAGAGCAGCCGCGTGTGGAGGGGTCGCGCCGGCCCCCGGGTCTGGGGCGAAACCCCGGCCGTGAGCCGCTCCAGATCTTCCTCAAGATCGCCCACGGACTGGTAACGGTCGGCGCGGTTCTTTCGCAGCGCCTTCCAGATCACGCTCTCCAGCCCCGCCGATATTTGCGGATTGATCCGGCTGGGCAGCTCCGGTTCCTGGTTCAGTATGGCGTTGATGAGCATGGGCCCGTGGGTTTCCGGAAAGGGACGCTTGCCGGTGGCCAACTCGTAGAGCACGGCGCCCGCAGCCCAGATATCGGTGCGGCGGTCGGAAGGTTCGCCGCGCAATTGTTCGGGAGACATGTAGGGCAGGGTTCCCGTAATCTGCTGCGAACTGGTCAGACTCGCGGTCACCGCGAGGTCGCCTTCTGGGTGCGCGAACTGGGCCAGGCCGAAATCCAGGATCTTGAGGCGTCCGTCGGTGGTGAGACGCAGGTTGGCGGGTTTCAGATCGCGATGGATGATGCCCCGCGCGTGTGCCGCCGCCAGGCCTTGAGCCAGCTGCAAGCCCAGGCGGACTACCTCCTTCGAGGGCAGCGCTCCTGCAGCCAGCTTCTTGTCGAGCGATTCCCCGGCAATGTATTCCGTGACCAGAAAGTCTGTCTGGCCGTCGGTATCAAAGTCGTGGATGGTGGCGATATTAGGGTGGTTGAGCTTGGCCAGGGAGAGGGCTTCCTGGCGAAAGCGCTTGCGGGCAGCCTCGTCCGCCAGGGTGCCGGACGGCAGAACCTTGATGGCAACATCGCGTTCCAGTTGCTCATCGTGCGCGAGAAAGACCACTCCCATCCCGCCCGCGCCGATCTGCTCCACGATGCGGTAGTGGCTGAGATTTTTCCCGAGCATGTCCCCGAACACACCGGGATGTTAAGCCCATCCGGAAGGAGGGTCAAATGCGTAGGGGCAGATGTCCTCATCTGCCCAGTCGAGCGAAGCTCGACAGGTTTTTAGCTGATGCGAATTAGCGGAGCTTCGCTCCGCCGGGCAGATGGGGACATCTGCCCCTACGTGGTTCGTGGTGATTTCGGAGGGAGGGGGTGCCTTCGCCGATAATATCCGCTCTTTAAATCTGTGGGAGCATGGCGCATGCTTGAAAAACCAGAACTGATCGCGACACTCCAGGTAGGCATGTCCGCTTCCGGCGAATGCTCGGAGTGCCACGAGGTCTTCATCGTCAAAGGCTCGAGCAGCAAGCCGGAACCGCTGAGCAACCGGCTCCGGCAGATATTCGAGGAACACGTCCGCGGCGTCGATCCATCGAAAGTCGATCCATCGAAAAAAGCGATAGAGCCAAACGGCAATTTGGATTGACAGGAAAAGGAGACGCCGATACCCTATTGAGATACAGATCAGGCTGAATTCTATGGATCGTCCGGTAATCGTGAGCGGCGTGGCCCAGGAGGTGCGAGTGCTGGTACTCGCCCTTAGCGTGGCCATTCCTGGCCTGGTGCTTGCACCCCACGAAACAATGAGCGGCGGATGATTTAGCAAAACCAAGATCAGCAGGAGGCCATCATCCACCGCATCGGATGATGGCTTTTTTAGTTTCTGCATGCTTTGCATGCACGGCCGGTAGTGCCGGGGGAGGAAGTCTTGGCTCAAGCAGAGCGTATTACCATATTTGACACCACCTTGCGCGACGGAGAGCAGTCGCCGGGTTGCAGTATGAACGTGGCCGAGAAGGTGCGTATGGCGCACCAGCTCGACCGCCTGGGTGTGGACATCATCGAGGCAGGATTCCCCATCGCGTCGGAGGGGGACTTTGAGGCGGTGCGGGCGCTGGGGCGCGAGATTCGCCGCCCGGTGATCGCCGCGCTGGCGCGCAGCTGTCCGGGTGACATCGAACGGGCCTGGCTCGCCCTCGATGGCACTTCCCGCCCGCGTATTCACACTTTTCTTGCGACCTCCGATATCCACCTGCAACACAAGCTCAAGATTTCGCGGCGGCAGTGCCTGGAACAGGCCAGGGACGGCATCAAGCAGGCACGGGCGTTTTGTAACGATGTGCAGTTTTCCGCCGAAGATGCCAGCCGCACCGACATCAACTTCCTGTGCGAGGTGCTGGAGGCGGTGATCGAGGCGGGCGCGACGACCCTGAACATTCCGGACACGGTCGGCTTCAGCGTGCCCCATGAATTTGCCGAACTGATCCAGACGCTGCGCCGACGGGTGCGGGGCATCGAGGGTGTGACCATTTCGGTTCACTGCCACGATGATCTGGGCCTGTCCGTGGCAAACTCACTGGCAGCTATAGGGGCGGGTGCGCGCCAGGTGGAATGCACCGTGAACGGCATCGGCGAACGCGCCGGGAATACTTCCCTGGAAGAGCTGATCATGGTGATGCGGGTCCGGCCGGAACATTATCCATATGAAACGGCGGCGGTTGCCGAACAGCTGTTTCCGTCCAGCCAGCTCTTGTCCGAAATTACCGGGGTTTATGTGCAGCCGCACAAAGCCATCGTGGGGCGAAACGCGTTTGCCCACGAAGCCGGGATTCATCAGGATGGAATGATCAAAGACCCATCCACGTATGAGATCATTGCCCCGCAGTCGGTGGGCGCTCCGCGCAACTCACTGGTGCTGGGCAAGCACTCGGGCCGGAACGCCCTGCGGGTGCGTTACGAGAAGCTGGGGGTCACCTTCGAACGGGCACAACTGGACGATGTGTACCGCCGTTTCGTGGCCCTGGCTGACAAGATCAAGACCATCGAGGATGGTCACCTGCTGGAGCTAGTGCGCGATGTGCCCAGCCGGACCGCTACTCTTGCCGACAGCGCCGGCAAGACGGCGTCCACCTGGATGGCGGCGGTCAGCAAGGAAGATCAGCCGGCGCATCCTGATGCGGTAGGCGCGAAAGAAAAGGCGCACGCCGCCCATGCCGCCCACGAGGGCGAGCAGGAAGATTATCTCTGGGGAGTATGATTACAGGCTGGCTTGAAGTGATGGAGCTGCCAGCAGCAGCAAGGATCGCGTGGGGACAGCCGCCCCCGGCTGTCCAGTCGAGCGCAGCTCGACAGGGATGTTGCGGCGCCACAAAATCAGCCGAGCTGCGCTCGGCCGGACAGCCGGGGGCGGCTGTCCCCACGTGGTTTGTGGCGGCTGAAGAGATCCAAGATTGAGGACAGGGTCGATGACAAAAACGGGAGCACAAATTCTGTGGGAATGCCTGGAGCGCGAGGGCGTGAAGCACGTCTTCGGCTATCCGGGAGGCGCAATTCTGCCGGCATATGACGCCCTCAAACACAGCGATATCCATCACATCCTGGTGCGTCACGAGCAAGGCGCCACACATATGGCAGACGGCTATGCCCGCGCCAGCGGCGAAGTCGGCGTCGCCGTCGCAACTTCCGGCCCGGGCGCGACCAACATGGTCACCGGCATTGCCACGGCGATGCTGGATTCGTCCCCTATCGTTTGCATCACCGGACAGGTAGGCAGCAAGCTGATCGGCTCCGACGCTTTTCAGGAAACCGACATTACCGGCATCACGCTTCCCATCACCAAGCACAATTACCTCGTCACCCACGCCAGCGAACTGGCTCAGGTCCTGCGCGAGGCATTTTATGTGGCCCGTTCCGGACGCCCTGGCCCCGTACTCGTTGATATAACGAAAGACGCGCAGCAGTCTTCCTGCGAGTTCGATTGGGAAGCCGCCCGGCCACAGCTGCCCGAGCCCGCCCCGACCTGTCTCCCGAGGAAACCGAATACGCGCAGGCCCTGGAGTTGATCCACAAAGCCAAGCGGCCCCTGATCCTGGCGGGCCATGGCATCATCGTCTCGGGCGCCGTGGCGGAAGTTCTGACCCTGGCGGAAAAAGCCGGCATTCCGGTCGCCCGTCACTCTTCTTGGCTTGGGCGCGTTCCGGGCTTCGCATCCTCCGAACCTGGGCATGATGGGAATGCACGGCGAAGCCTGGTAAACCATGCCATTCAGGAAGCCGACCTGCTGCTCGCCCTCGGCATGCGCTTCGACGATCGTGCACCGGCAATCTCAAGACGTACGCGCAGGATGCCAAGAAGATCCACATAGAAATCGATCCCGCAGAAATCAACAAGAACGTAAAGGTGGATGTATCACGCTGGTCGGAGATATTCCGCAGAAAATTCTGAAAGAACTGCTACCGCGGGTGCAGTCGGTTGATCACACCGAGTGGCTGGATTGCATCGACAAGCTGAAAGGCGATTCCGCAGTACCGGACGATCCAGAGTCCCGACAACGGACATCTATACGCCGCGCACGTCATCAACGACCTGTGGCGCGAGACTCGCAACGGCAACACCGTAGTCGTGACCGACGTCGGCGGCACCAGAGGGAATCAAGACGCAATACTTCAGCGCGAAAAGGCGCGGTCGTTAATTACATCGGGTGGACTGGGGACCATGGGCTTTGCCCTGCCGGCGGCCATCGGGGCCGGGCGGCACGACTGGATGCAAATCTTCAGGGTCATCGTCGGCGACGGCGGCTTTCAGTGGCTATCTGGGAGCTCACGACCATTCAGCAGGAAAAGCTGAAGATCGACATTGCGATCATCAACAACGGCTTCCTCGGCATGGTGCGCCAGTGGCAGGAATTTTTTTACGGGCGCAATTATGAAGCCACGCCGCTGCTCAACCCCGACTCGTGAACATCTGGCCGAGGCGTACGGGATCTGCAGCATGGCGGTGACCGAGCGTTCGCAGGTGCTGCCGACGGTGCGGGCGGCACGCGAGCACGACGCCGACGGTGCTGATCGACTTCAAGGTTGAGCAGGAAGACACCGTGTACCCGATGGTCGCGGCCGGGGCGTCTCTGAACGACATGATCCGGCAGCCCAGCCCCATTGTTGAAACCGCCGCGGACGAATAAAGGTAAAAATGCTGAACATCTTTGTGGTGTACGTCGAAAATAAGCCGGGCGTGCTGACCCGTGTGGCGTCGCTGTTCCGCCGCCGCGCCTTCAATATCGATTCGCTGACGGTGGGGCGCACGGAAAAGCCGGAGGTTTCGCGCATGACCATCACGGTCGATACCAATCCGGACCAGGCCAAGCGCATCGAAGCTAATCTCTATAACCTGGTGAACGTGCTGCTGGTCGAGAACATCACGCACCAGCCGGCGATCGCTCGCGACCTGGCAATGATCAAGGTGGCTGCGACCCACGAAGCCCGCTCCCACGTGCTTGAACTGGCCAGCGTGTTTCGTGCCCGCGTTGTGGATGTCGCGCCCGAATCGCTCACCATCGAGATTACCGGTGGCGAAGACAAGATTGACGGTCTGCTGGAAGTGCTGCGTCCTTATGGGGTCGTAGAGATGGTGCGAACCGGTATCGTTGCCATGCGGCGCGGCACCACATCGGCCACGGTCAACCCGGCCCAGACCAAAACACCCGAAGTAGCCGCCGATGAAGGCGTGTCGTATTCGGTCTACGGCAAGCTCGGCTTAACTACACCTTATTGCATAGAATCGGTTCGGCCTCATGTCAGGTACTTACGGCTGAGGCGGGTTGGCTGATGAGCTTCTGTCATGAAGAAGCGGCAGAAGCTGTTGACCGACGAGCAGTGGGAGTTGGTGGAGCCCATGCTACCCCCGCCCGGCGACGGCAGGACAATCGAGGCCGGCCTTGGGCATCGAACCGGGCTTGTTTCGAGGGCATTCTGTGGATTCTGCAAACCGGCGCGGCGTGGCGATTCGTGCCCGACGAGTTTCCGTCGCCCTCGACCTGCTGGCGGCGGCTCCAGCACTGGGAAGACGAAGGGGTTTGGCTGCAATCTGGCGCACGTTGCTGGGGGCGTTGGATGAAGAAGGCTTGCTGAGGTGGGGCGAAACGTTTCTGGACGGCAGTTTCGCTCCGGCGAAAAAGGGGGCTCGCAGTCGGCAAAACCAAGCGGGGCAAGGGGACGAAGTGGATGGTGGTGGTCGACGGTCGAGGTCTTCCTCTGGGAGACTACGCTGTCACGCTGCCTCCCCCGTCGGAGGTCCGGCTCGCGGAGGCGACGCTTCCGACGATCCGGGTAGGACGGCGCATCGGGCAGGCCGTCCGCGGCAAAAGCCTGAGCGCGTGATCGCCGACCGCGGCTACGACAGTGACCCGTTGCGCAAGCAATGGCAGAAGCGCGGCATCGAGCTGATTGCGCCTTACCGGAAAAACAACCAGGGACGGCGCTACGAGATCGGCGCAAACTGCGGCGTTATAAGCGCCGTTGGATTGTGGAGCGAACTCATGCGTGGCTTGGTCAATTCCGACGCCTGCTGGTCCGTCATGAGCATCTGCTCTCCACTTACCGCGCCTTCTTCTATCTCGCGTGCTTCTGGATTACCCTGAGGCACTGTTTATGAAATACGCTCTGGGCCCGCTGCAATACGTTCCGTACAAATCTGCTCTGTTATCTACCGAAAGGAACACCAATGGCTAAGATGTATCACGAGAAAGACGCCGATGTAGCATTGATCCGGGCGAAAAAAGTCGCCATCATCGGTTACGGGTCCCAGGGTCGCCCACGCCCTCAGCTTGAAGGACAGCGGCGTTGACGTGCGAGTTGGATTGCCTGCCAGCAGTGAATCACGCGCCAAAGCCAAAGCCAGCGGCCTCACCGTAGGGACTCCGCGGAAGTGTCGGCCTGGGCTGATGTGATCATGGTGCTGGTGCCGGACACGGTTGCGTCTGAAGTTTACAAAAAAGAAATCGCGCCCAATCTGACTGCCGGAAAGACGCTGATGTTCGCCCACGGCTTCAACATTCGCTTCGGGACCATCACGCCGCCGGCCAACGTGGATGTTTCGATGATTGCCCCCAAGGCGCCGGGGCATCGGTCGCGCGAAGTGTTTGTGGAAGGCGGCGGCACACCCGCGCTGCTGGCCATCCACCAGGACGCGACGGGAAAAGCCAAGCAGCTCGCGCTCTCCTACGGCAAGGCCATGGGGCCGCTGCGCCGGCGTGATCGAAACCACATTCGCCGAGGAAACTGAAACCGACCTCTTCGGGGAACAAACCGTGCTGTGCGGCGGAGTAAGCGCGCTGCTCAAGCGGGATTCGAGACCCTGGTCGCGGCCGGTTACCAGCCGAAATTGCCTACTTCGAATGCCTGCACGAACTCAAGCTGATCGTGGACCTGATCTATCGCGGCGGTCTCAATTACATGCGCTACTCGGTCAGCGACACGGCTGAATACGGCGACTATACCGCCGGGCCGCGCATCGTGACCGAGCAAACCCGCGAGACCATGCGGCAGTTGCTAGGCGAAATAAAGGACGGGACCTTCGCCAGGAAATGGATCAAAGAGAACGAGACCGGCCGTGAATGGTTCGAAGCCATCCGCGAGAAAGAGCAGCAGCAGCAGATCGAAAAAGTGGGGGAGGAACTAAGAGCTATGATGACCTTCCTCGATCCGGTCACGATCAAGCAGACCAGCAAGCGCACCAAAGTACCAGCATAGTTGATTCTTGTAGCGCCGCCGTCCTGGCGGCTGTGGCGGCGGGCATCCCGCCCGCCGCGCCGAGGCGAGCCTGCCTTGAATAAACTGGTTCCCGCTGCGTCTTAGTTCACGATTAAAGTCCCGAAAATAAAACCAGTAGTCAGTTTCGAGTTGTCAGTTCTTAGTTGACATCCTGCCCTGTCATGGTCAAATTAATGGCGAATAAATAGCGAAACCATCATTACTCCAGCCACGGGCGATGTTCATCGAACTCCATTCCCGCTCAGCTTTCAGCTTTCTCGAAGGCGCCTCCCTGCCCGAGGACCTGGTCGCCGAATGCCACCGCCTGCAAATGCCGGCCATGGCCCTGCTCGACCGCGACGGCGTTTATGGCGCGCCCCGTTTCTACATGGCGGCAAAAAAGGCCGGAATAAGGCGCATATGGGAGCGGAAGTGACCAGTGAAATTGCAGATTTTAGATTGAAGATTGAAGATTTAAAATCCCGTAGGCCCGAATCAATCTGCAATCTAAAATCTACAATCTGCAATTCCTGCCGTCTCCCCCTCCTCGGTTTCCTCCCGCCCCGGCTACCAGAACCTCTGCCGCCTGATCACAAAGATGAAGCTGCGGGCACAGAAAGGCGAAGGGTGCCGTTCCGCGAGGATGAGTTGCAGGAACATGCCGGCGGGTTGATCTGCCTGACCGGCGGCGATGACGGCCCGCTAGCCACCGCGCTGGCTTGTGGGGGCATGGAAGAAGCGCGGCGTTCGGTGGAACACTTGATCCACATATTTGGCCAAGACAACGTCTATGTGGAATTGCAGCGTCATTTTCATCGCCAGCAGGAAGCGCGCAACCGCGCCGCCATCGAAATTGCCCGCTCGCTCAAACTCCCGCTGCTGGCGACCAACGGTGCCTGCTATGCGACGCCGCAGGAGCGTGAACTCTGCGATGTCTTTACCGCGATTCGCAATCACAAAACGCTGGCCACTGCCGGACGCCTGCTGGCACGCAACTCCGAGCGGCATGTGAAATCGCCGCGGCAGATGCAGCAGCTTTTCTCCGACCTGCCCGAGGCCCTGGCCAACACGGTGGAACTGTCATCGCGGCTCGAATTCACGCTCGAA
>CAWDFW010000012.1:0-63126 GCA_963801595.1 Terriglobia bacterium
GGCCTCGTCGGACGTTATCGTACTGCTACCGAACGGCCATTCCCGGTTCCGCCATGCCCGCACCAGGTAGATGGCGATTCCGGTAATCAGTATGACCAGTGCGTAACGGACCTGCTTCAGCGAGTTGGTGCGGGAGACCAGCACAAAGATGAATCCGATGGAGGCCAGCAAAGCCGGCAGAGGATACAGCCACATGCGAAATGGACGCGGCAAATCCGGGCGCCGGATACGCAACACGATGACGCCTATGGCCTGCACCAGGAATTGCAACGTAATCCGAATCACTACCAGCGCGGCGATCACGTCGGCCAGCGAGAAGAAGCAAAAGAATACGGCCACTCCAGCCAGGGCCAGCAATGAAACGTAAGGGAAGCGGTGCTGCGGATGCACCCGGGCGAAGGCCTGGAAATAGTTGCCGTCAATCGCCGCCGCGTAAGGCACCCGGGAGTAGCCCAACAGAAGCGAGAAGACCGAGGCGAACGCCGTCCACATTACCAGGGCTGTGACCAGATTGGCCGCCCAGGTCCCGTAAATCCTTTGCATGAAAACCGAAACCACGTACAAACCGCGATTCGATTGGCCGGTGTGCGTGATTTCCTGCCAGGGCACCACCCCCAGAATGCTGATGTTCATCAACACGTATAGACATCCTACCAACAGAATGGATAGCAGCAGCGCGCGTGGGATAGTTCTGCCGGGATCTTTTACTTCATCGCCCAGAAAGCAAACGTTGTAGTAGCCCCAGTAGTCGTAAGTCGCGATGAGCATGGCCGAGCCCAGGCCCAGGAAAAAATTGTGCGACAGGGTGAAAGCGCCGGGAGGGAAGCTGAAAGCGCGTGCGGCATCGAAGTGGGTGAATCCCGCGATGATGATCCAGCTGATGGTGATCAGGACGCCGGCCAAGAGCAGTTTCGACATCCAGCCGATGCTGGTGATTTTGCGGTAAAGCAGGATCACGGCGAGAACAACGATCCCGATAGCCACGAATGTCGCACCGGACATCAGCCACCGCAGTTGCAGGGTTCCGAGCAAGGGCAGATGCAGTTCCCACAAACGGTCGGCATACTGATAGTCGAGTGCGGGCCAGAAATAGGACGCGTAACCTGCCAGCCCGATGGCGCCGGAAGCAATGGACAGCGGCGCGCTGAACGAAAGCTGCCAGATGAAGAGAAACGAAATCAATCTGCCGAAGGTGCGCGAGCCGTAAATCTCGCGCAAATAATTGTACGATCCCCCCGACTTGGGCATGGCCGCGCCCAGTTCCGCCCATACCAGGCCGTCGCACATGGCGAAGATCGCTCCCAGGACCCAGCCCAGCATGGCCTGCGGTCCGCCCATCGCGCCCACGATCAGGGGAATGGTGATGAACGGCCCCACTCCGATCATGTCAATCATGTTCAGCGCGGTCGCGCTGCTGACGCCGATTCCGCGGATCAGGGGCGGTGAAGGGGAAGCGTCGTTGGTCCTTGGTCGTTGGTCGTTGGCAAAGGCCATGAGTTTCACGACAAAATCGGGTTACGCGGGGATGAAAACTACCGCTTAGTCAAAACAAATCCCGCGGCACCGTGAACAGGGTTCAATGCCAGCGATTGCCGTCCGACTCTCGGTGACGAACGGTTAATTCCGTTGGCGGCCCTCTCTGCGCCGAGGCGATACGCCCTCGGGACAGCGGGCAAGATGCCGGCGCTGCTGAGATGCCGGCGAACCTGGATAACCGGTGGAGGCCAACGACCAAGGGCCAACGACCAACGACCAGCGGCCAACGACCAACGACGCTTCCCCTTCCTCTGACTAGTGACTGCTCTCGTGTCCGGCGCCCAGCAGGTTCACATACAGACGAATCGCTCCCGGGACACCGGCGGGCAGTTGACGGAAGAATGCGTATCCGGTGTAGATGTATGTGCCCTTGCCGTATTGCGCCCGCAGCAGTCCGCCTGGGAGTGGTTGCTCGCCCGGGTCATGCGATGAAAGCAGCGGACGGAAGTGACCGTCCCACTGACTCATGAAATACAGGCCCCGCTCCTGCACCCAGCCGTCAAAGTCACGCTGCGTAATCTGGTTGGGATAGTGGAACACGCTGTCCTCGGGAGCGAGAATCTCGACTGGAGCTTCCTCGACTGAAACCCTGCCCCGGCTCAGTGTCGCGGGAAACGGCGTGAAGCGGCCGCTGTTGAAGTCGCCGACGCCGGCGTCATATTGCACGATCAGCGTGCCGCCGGATGAAACGTAGTCCATCAGCTTCTTATTGTTGGCCGCGACATCTTTCTGCGTGTCGTAGGTGCGGATTCCGAGAACAATCGTGCCGTAACCGGACAGGTCCGCGCCGGCAAGCTTTTCTGCTGGAAGCACGGTCAAGTCAATTCCGATCTGCTGCAGCACCGTCGGAATCTCATCCCCGGCGCCGGGAATGTAAGCAACCTTGAGGTCCTTCGGGATTTTTACATCCACGATACTCACGCGTTGCAGCGCCGGCTGGTAGTAGTAAGCGCTGGCCAGGTCGTCGCGAGTCACCAGGGTGTAGCCTTCGCTGTAGTTCTTGCCGTCGGCGGCCAGCACGGCGCGAATCTGGGTGTGCCCCTCTTTCAAGCTGCCGGGAACCACTTTGAAGTCAAAGTGTCTTTTGTCTCCGCGCTGGCGCAACTGCACCGGAATTTCCACAGGCTCGATCCTCCAGCCTGCGGGGACCTCCAGGCGGAGCGTGCCGCTGGAAGTTCCGGTCAGGTTGGAGCTCACTCCTACCCGTACGCTGCGTTCGGAGCCATTCGCGATCGGAACAATCTGTTCGCCTGGCTCCAGTTCGACGGAAAATTCCGGCGCGACGGCCAACGGGCGCCTCTGCTCAACGCCCTTCTCGTCGGCAAACGTGACCAGCACGGGAGCCGAAATTTCTGGCAAGGCCTCGGCGGGCATAGCGGTGCGATTGCGAATTCGAGAGCCGAGCCCGGGCACATCGTAACGAACACTCACGCGAAACGGCGGCGGTGGAAATGGCAGCGTCTGATAGCGAGGCTCGTCCACGGTATAGACGCCGTCCCGCTCGGCGTCGTTGCGGTGCAAAGCCGGCCGCGTAGGCGGAGTGTTGGCCGGCAGCACCACCTGGAAATCCGTCTGATAATCCCGCCCCGGCTGCACCGGAGAAATGCGCTCTTTCGATTCGCTGTCCGTTACCTGACCTTCGAGAAATAAGGAGCGGAGATGCAGCGGCTGCGCCGAGCCGTTGTGGAGCCTTACCCTGACCGTAAACTTCTGTCCGGGTGAAATCGCGGCCAGGGGGTCCTCTCCCGGCGCCGGCTTTGTTGAGCCTTGCGGCGAAACCAGCATGGCCTGCAAAGAAAGATTGAGCGCCAGGTTGAGAGCGGTCCGGGCCTGCGCTTTTTTCTCAATCAGACGGGCCAGCTGGTCTTGATTGTTGCCGCCGCGGAGCCGGCCTTCGAGACGGGCAAGCGATTCGACTACCGACACCAACGGCGCCGCAGCACTGCCCGGATCCTTATCCGCTGCTTTTACCGCCTCCGCAATATTGGCTTCGACTCCCGCGAGCTCTTCCCTGGCCGGGGCATCGGACGGAGAAATCAAAGTTCCCAGACTGGTGTCGATGCCATCGAAGAAATCTTTTTCGTGGCCATCTTTATCGGTGGCCGGCGGTAAGACTGAGTCCACCAGCTTGTAATAGGTATAGCGATCGCCGGGCTCCACCGTCCAGCCTCCCGCGCCCTGCGAAAGCTGGTGTCGCAGTCCTTCCATCGCGAACTGGATGTAAGACATGCCCAGCAGGGGGTTCACCTGTCCGGTATTGAGCCTGACCGTATAATTTTCCGCCGCGCAGGTGCTCGCTCCGAAACCGCACACATTGCCGACGTAGAGCTTCCTGGCCTGCCAGGGTTGCAGTCCTTCCTTGATCTGCTCGGGAAACCGCTTCGGGTCTGCCGCCGCGCGGAACGCCTCTTTGGTCAGAATGGCGGAAGCCTGGTGATGTCCGTGTCCGTCGCGCTCGGTTCCTGAGAAGCGCGCAATCAGCACGTCCGGGCGGAAGGTGCGGATCACCCGCACCATATCGCTAAGGGGGATATCGTGTCCGCCCCATTTCTGAAATGTTTCTTCGGGATTTTTCGAGTATCCGAAATCCGCCACCCGGCTGAAGCGCTGTTCCACTCCGTAATAGCGATCGGAAGCAGTCAACTCCAGTGTGCGCAGAACGCCCAGCACGTCAAACAGGTTGCTGCCGACTTTGTTCTGGCCGCCTTCGCCGCGGGTGAGAGTCATCAGCAGCGCCGTGTCTCCCTTGCCGCGGGACTCCAGGGTCAACATGCCTCCATCTTCGTCGTCGGGATGCGCGGTGGTCTGCATCAGGCGGGCAGTGGTTTGCAGGCGGAGCAACATTTGTTTGAGGCCCGCTGTCCCGGCGTCCGGGGGCAGCGGATCGACTGGACTCGGCCCGGCTGCCGGCGCCTGGGCCGGGGTCGGAGTCACCATACAGAAGAGAATCAGGGCGAGAGTAAGCGCCCGTCGTAGCGTCGATGTGCGGCGGGCGTCCCGCCCGCCGACGGGGGCAAGACGCCCCCGAGACAGCCGGCAAGATGCCGGCGCTACACTCTGAACGCTTCGGTTCCAAGGGTGCGGACGCAGAAATCGCGGGGTCAGAAATGCATGACCGGCATTTTTCATAGGGATGGGATTGCAGGTGGCGGAGATGAGAGGCAAAATTTTTCCTGTGGTTCCTCTTTGTTATATGGACTGCGCGGGAAACCAGGGGTTAGCCGCTAATGAATAATCCTACCTCAGTCACTTGCCGGGCGGCGTGCTGGGGGTCTGGACCGCCCGCTGACAGGCGTGCGCTGCTGTCAGCAACTCGTCAAACTGCCGATCGCTGTGCAGGCCTCGCAACAGGGGATCAGAAAGCAAGTTGGAGTAGGCGCAATAGTTCAGCTCAATCGCGGTCTTCAGCATGTGGAAGGCAGCGGCCTTCTTTCCACAGTAGGCAAAAATCGCGCCCTGATAGTAGGAAAGCTCGGGATCCGGATCTGAAGGCTGGCTGGTTTCAGCATCTTTCGCCATGCGATCCAGTTCCGAAGGCGGGCGGAGCCCGACGCAGGCTTCCATGAGATCGCGGTGATAGTGAGGAGCGTTCGACATATGTTTCACGGCCTCGCGGGCTTCCGCTGTCCGACCTTCGCGCAGCAAAAGGGAAGGAGTAATGTAGTTGGCCCACTCCGAGCCCGCATCCAGTTGGATAAAATCGCGGGCCCGATCGAATTTGCCCAGTTCCATGAACGCCCAGGCGCAGGAACGGAATTGAAAGTTACCCGGAGCCAGGGTGAGGGCAGTATCGCATTGGCGCGTGGACTCCTCGAGCATGCCGGCATAACGCTGCACATAACCCAGAGTGAAATGGGCCTGGGCGTTCTCCGGACGCCGCTTGGCCAGCGCGGTGGCCGCCTCGAAGGCCTTTCCCAACTCGCCCCGGTCCACACGGTTTACGATGAGTTGCGAAGCGGCGGCAATCAGGTTGGGATCAAGAGCCAGCGCGCGCTCCAGTGCAACATTCGAGTGCTGGAACATCTGCTCGCCGCCATTCGAATAGGTGGCATCGTAATAATACCGTTGGCCCACTTCCGCCCAGGCGGGGGCGTAGTTGGGGTCGAGTTCGACCACGTGTTCCAGCGACTTGATTGCTTCCCGATTGGGAGCGGCATCGTGGGAGAGGGCCACGCTGCGCAAATAAAGGTCGTAGGCTTCCTGATTATTGGGCCGCGTGCTGGTTTCCAGAAAGCCGCCGGCCGCGCCCAGCATGGGCAGCAAACCTTGACGCACCTGTTTGGCCAGCTGCTGCTGCATACCGATCAGGTCCCGAGTCGAGCCCGTAAGATTGGTTTGCCATAGGAGCCTTTCCGTCCCGGTCTCGATCGCCTCCAGCGTGACCAGCAGATGGTTTCCCTGCTTCTGAAAGTGTCCAGTCAGCACCGTGCCCACATGAAGATCGCGGCCCACCTGCTGAGGGTCGAGGTCGGCACTCACGTATTTTCTGGTTACCGCCGAAGGGCGAACATCCAGGGTGCGGGAGTAAGTAAGCGTGTTGGCGATTTCGTCCGCCAGTGCAAAGCGGAGATAGTCCACGCTGAAATCGCCGTTGAGGTTCTGCAGCGGCAGCACCGCAATGGCGTTCTTGGAACCGGCTCCCATGACCGCCGCCCGATGTTTGATGAACCAGGTCCCGACCGCCGCCAGCACCGTGATCAGCAGGGCCGTAACCGCGAGCAGAAGATAACTTTGCCGTTTGCCCGGCGTCTGGAAGGTATTGGTGAGCACGCGCACTGGCGCCGTGGCACGCCCGGCGGTACGGGTCAATCCCGATTCGGTTTCTTTCTTCAGGTGCTGCAGGTCGGCCTTCATCTCCGCCGCACTGGCGTAGCGCTTGTTGCGATCCTTTTCCATCGCCTTCCCGATAATGGCTTCAAGTTCCTTGGGAAGCCGGGGATTGAGAGTAATGGGCGACGGCGGTTTGGTGTGCAGCACCGCATCCAGGGTCATGACCACGTTATTGCCGGTGAAGGGCTTTTTGCCCGTGGCCATTTCATAGAGCACGACGCCGAAGGAAAACAGGTCGGTGCGGGGATCAAGCTCCTCGCTGCGCGCCTGCTCCGGCGACATGTAAACCGCGGTTCCGGGAATCACCCCCACCGCGGTCAGCGAATCTTCGATCGGGGTCTCTTCACTGGTGGCCAACTTCTCGTTCCGCAGGAGTTTGGCTAGGCCGAAATCGAGGACCTTAGTCTGTCCCGTGGACGTAATAAAGATGTTGGCTGGCTTGATATCGCGATGGATGATGCCCTTGGCGTGAGAGGCTGAAAGCGCATCTGCCACCTGCAAAGCCACCTCCAGCAGGTCATCGACGTCCATCGGGTTGCCACGGATACGCTGCTTCAGGCTCACTCCCTCCAATTTCTCCATGACAATGAAGGGATGCCCGTTGTGATCTTCAACTTCGTGAATAGTGCAGATGCTGGGATGATTGAGCAGGGACGCGGCGCGGGCCTCGCGTTCGAAGCGCTCCATGGCCTTGGGATCGCCGGTGAGGTTGTCAGGGAGAAATTTGATGGCAACGTGGCGGCCCAGCCGGGTGTCTTCCGCCTCATACACCACACCCATGCCGCCGCCGCCCAGCTTGCCCAGAATCTTGTAATGGGAGACCGTCTGGCCGACCATGGTCGCACTGCTCGAACTTTGGCCTGACGCTTGGCGGTCCATGGCTAAGCTCTGCCCCTGTAGCGGGTCAATGTTAGGCCGGGAGGAGTATCTGGTCAACTATGTATAGCGCCACGTTGTCCTCCCACCCTCCAGGGTCGCTACTGCTGGAAACCCGCCCGAAGAGCCCACCCTCGGGTTCTGATTTAACGCTATAATTCAGCCCACTCATGGCACTCTCTTCCGGAACAAAGCTGGGGCCTTACGAGATCCAGTCCCTGGTCGGCGCGGGCGGAATGGGCGAGGTGTATCGCGCCCACGACACGCGCCTCGACTCGCGACGTGGCCATCAAGATTCTGCCCAGCCTCTTTCTCGGCCGATCCCGACCGGCTGCAACGCTTCGCGCAGGAAGCACGGGCCGCGGCGGCGCTCAATCATCCCAACATTCTTTCCATCTTCGATATCGGCGATGAGCACGGCTCGCCCTACGTCGTTTCCGAGTTGCTCGAAGGCGAGACGCTGCGCGACCGGCTGAGGAATGGAGCCGCTCCCCGTCCGCAAGGCGATTGACTACGCGCTGCAGGTCGCGCGAGGCCTGGCAGCGGCGCACGAGAAAGGCATCGTGCATCGCGACCTGAAGCCGGAGAACCTGTTCCTCACCAACGATGGACGAGTGAAGATTCTGGATTTCGGCTTGGCGAAACTGATCCGGCCGGAATCCTCGTCGCAGGCGCGGACGCGCCGACTCTGCACGCGTGACCGAAGCAGGCTTGATCATGGGCACCGTCGGCTACATGTCGCCGGAGCAGGTGCGCGGGCAAAGCGGCCGACCGCGCTCCGACATCTTCGCCTTCGGAGCGATTCTCTACGAAATGATTTCCGGCAAGCGCGCCTTCCACGGCGAGACCGCGGCCGACACCATGAGCGCGATTCTGAAAGAGGAGACGCCCGAGCTTTCCGAGACGGCGCGCAACGTTCCGCCCGGGCTGGAACGAATTGTGCGGCATTGCCTGGAGAAAAATCCCTCGCAGCGTTTCCATTCGGCCGGCGACTTGGCGTTCGACCTGGAAGCGCTGACCGAGATTTCCGCCACCAGCAAGTCGGGCGCGCAGGCCGCGGTGGAAGAGGTCCAGAGGGCGGAGATCGCGTCGCAAACTGGCGAGTGTAGCTGCTGCAATCGTGCTCGCGGCGGCCCTGCTCGGCGCTGGGCTGGTGGCTGGGACGAGGCCGCGGCGCCGCGCCTCCACCCGAATACCAGCAGATCACCTTCCGCACCGGCTCAATCGGCAATGCCCGCTTCACTCCCGACGGCAGCATTGTGTACGACGCGTCCTGGGAAGGTGGTCGCCCACCAGCTGTATCTGGCCCGCACCGATGACAACGGTTCGCGCGAACTGGGATTGAAGGACGCCGCTCTGCTTTCGATTTCCAAGAGCGGAGAACTGGCCATCCGGCTCAACACCATTTATCGAGGCGGCTATGCGCAGAACCGGAACGCTCGCCCGGGTTCCGCTCAGCGGAGGCACGCCCCGCGAAGTCCTCGAGAATGTGCAGGACGCCGACTGGGCCGCGGACGGCGAAAAGATGGCGGTGGTCCGCTTCGTCCCGGAGACCAGCCACTGGCGGCTGGAGTATCCCGTGGGCAAGGTGTTGTTTGACAGCATCAACTGGATCAGCCATCCGAAGATTTCGCCGGACGGCAAGTGGCGTGGCCTTCGCCGACCACGAAAATACCAGCGGCGACGACCAGGGTGCGGTGGCTGTGATCGACCCGGATGGGCACGAGAAGAAACTTTCGACCGGTTGGACTTCGGTCGAGGGAATTCTGTGGTCACCGGCCGGGGATGAGATCTGGTTCACTGCCTCCGATAGCGGCAGCGCAGCGAATCTGCGCGGGCGTGACTCTGGCCGGCAAGGTGCGCACCATCACCAACGTGCCCGGAGGCATGTGGCTGCAGGATTCTCGCGGCCGACTGACCCTGATGATTACTCACCAGGCCCGTCTCGGAATTCGCGGCCCTGCCGCCGGGGGGAAAAGAGGAAGTCGGAACTGGGCTGGTTCGGATGGTCGCCTGCCGCGAGACATCAGCCGTGACGGCAAGAAAGTCTCTGTTCGAGGAAGAGGCGGACGGAGGCGGGCCGAATTACACGGTGTTTCTGCGCGACACCGACGGGTCGCCTCCAGTGCGGATCGGCGACGGCACCGGCGAGGCGATTTCGCCGGACAACAAATGGGTGATCACTAAGCCGGCCAAGGGAGGCGCACTCAGCCTGGTACCGACCGGCGCCGGCGAAGCCCGGCAGTTGACCCACGACAACATAAGCTACGGCACGGTGCGATACCTGCCGGATGGCAAGCAGTTGCTGGCCTCCGGAATCGAAGCCGGGCACGGCGTCCGCGATTATCTGATGGATCTGAGCAACGGCAATGCCAAACCTCTCACGCCCGAAGGCACGGCGGGTACGCAGTTGTCACCGGACGGCCGCAGCGTCGCGGTCATCGGGCCAGACGGAAAATGGGGTATTTGGCCGCTCGACGGCAGCGGTCTGCGCCCGGTTCCGGAACTCGATTCCAAGTATTACGTCTCCGGGTGGACGCAGGATGGAACTTCGCTGTATGCCCTCTCCAGCCAGCGCCGCGAAGGGGCTGCGAGGGTGTATCGGGTGAACGTCACCACCGGCAAAATGGAGTTCTGGAAAACCTTCGGGGAGAATCTTCCGGCTGGAGTCGCGAGCGTGGGCGGCCCTCGTTTTTCCAGCGACGGAAGTGCCTATGCTTACGTGTACTCTCAGGTGCTGTCTCAGGCCTACGTGGTAAAGGGATTGAAGTAAACACCCTCCAGACTAATTACGCATAGAATCCCGCCGACGAGCCCACCCATTCCATATTGCGATTGTGGTCCACGCCCATCATCATTCCGCGGCCCATGCGGATGATGGTCATCACCGGCAGCAATTCGTCCAGCCAGATATACATGATGCGCACCTCCGCCTTGTTGCCGCCGAAAGGCGTTTCCACCACCGGCTCGAAATTCATGCGCTCCTGAAGAATGTATTGGGAGCGCTGGTCCCTGGGGATCGCTGCAATGTCTTCGGGCTTGAGATTGATGATCACACCCAGCCCGGCGAAGGAAAACAACGGTTTGACCACGTAGTTCTCCAGGTCTTTCGGAATCTGATCCACGCGGTCCAGGAACCAGGTCTTGGGCACGCACTTATGGCGCAGGTAGGGCAGCGAGAACTTGCTCAGGCGGAAGAACCAGTTGGGGTGCCCCGCCCATTCCACTTCAAGATCATCGGTGAGGTCGAATGCAATCTTCAGATCCTTGCGCACCATTTCGTCCACGATGGCGCGGTTGTAAATGCGCATGATCGGGGTTCTCTTGCCGGCGTTTTCGTAGAACAGAAACTTGCCTACCTTCTTGACGGCGGTAATATCAACTGTCTTGATGCCCAGCAGTTTCTCGGTCACCAGAAAATCGGGAAGGGTTTTCTGATGCAGGGGATCGATTTCCATCAGAATGACATGGGCAGGATCGTGGTCGGCGACAATGGCGCGGCGCAATAATTTCTTATAGCTCTCCCAATCCAGTCCGCCCAGCAGGTATTTCAGGTTCCGGTCGAGGCCGAAAACTTCTGCGTAGGATTGCGAGAGCACGGCCTGGTAAGCGTAGAGAGAAGGGAAGCCCTGCAGCTCAACCAGCCTGGGCTGCAATTTGCCGGACGAGTCCCGCACCAACCCGAAATCCACTTGCACAAAGAGTGGGTGGGCAGTTTCGCGCGGAACTTTGAACTGCTCTGGAATGGCCGCGGATGAAACTTTGCGATAATCGATGCCGTTCAGTTGCTGAACCAGTTCCTTGCCATACTCGCACATCTGATCCAGAAGAGGCTTGGGTAGAAAGCAGGGCGTTTCGCACACCCGGAACTTGACTGGAGCCCCGCAGCGTTCTTCCAGAAGCTTGAGCAGCCGCTGATATTTTTCCGGCGTGTAGTTCGGGTTGAACTGCTGTCGTAGGGCGGGAATCATGAGAAGGCTGACATTCGTCGCGACCACGTGGGGACAGCCGCCCTCGGCTGTCCAGCGGAGCAACGCTCCGCTTATTTCTGGCCAGAAAAATCTGTCGAGCTTCGCTCGACTGGACAGCTGAGGGCGGCTGTCCCCACGCGGCAGCCACTACGCCTCCAGCAGAAACTGTCCATTCCGCATGATCTGCGGCTCGTCGACCCAGATGTCGAAATTCCTGCCCACCACGTCGATGTGGGTGGAAGAATACCAGTGGGCGCCGGTGTGCGCGCCGTACGGATTGCCGAACGCGATGTGGACGCCGGGATATTTCTCGTCCTGCAGGATGTGGCCGATCACGTCCTTCAGCTCGATGTTGGTGCCGATGGCGAACTCGCCGACGCGGTCGCTGTTCTCGTCGGTGTGGGTGTAACGCCCAGAAGTCGTCTTCCAGTTCGCTGTTCTCGGAGTGGGCCTCGATCAGGCGGTTGCCCTTCACCTGCATGGTCAGCGGCGTTCTCCCGCAGGCTGCCGAACTTCTCGCACAGATAGTCGCCCACCACGCCGTCGATCACGAACGTGCCGTTGACCTCGCCGGGCGTGGTGAACACCTCGCCGCCGGGCAGGTTGCCCCATTTGTCGGGGCTGATGATGCCGCTGGTCTTGAGCCAGTGGTAGGCCGGGTTCAGCGTCGGCGGTAAGATCGGTGCCGGCCGGCGTGGTCGGCGCGCACTGGCTTGCGCTCGCCGGACCATGTCGATCAACCCTGCGTGCTGATGCGATCCACTTGCTGGAAGTCGGCGCGCATGCCTTCGAGCATGATCTGGCGATTGATGTTCACCATGTGGGCGTGGCGCATCTTGCGGCGGTTGACGACGTCGGTCATCTGCATGCGCGAGCGCAGTTCGTTGGCTGCACCTGCACCGCGAAGATGCTGACCTGGCTCGTCTCCATGTCTCGCAGCGATCGGTCGCGGCAGATCGTCGAGCGGCCGCGGCGCCAGCGTCTTCCAGCACGAACGCCCGGTAGGGAGCGCCCACCGCTTCCAGTTCGTGCACGAGGCTGGCGGCGATTTCCAGGCAGGCGCGGTCGGTGATGACCGTGACCTTCTCGTGCGGCTGGATGCGCAGGCAGACCTCGAATCGCGTTGCGCGCGCCGGGAGTAAGTTCCGGGTCGAAGGGAGCGTGCTCAATTCAGCCTGGCCTGACTGGCAGGAACGTTCATTAGCCTACTTTTCGAGCGGAGCCTGGGCCTCCGATTCGGCCAGTCCCACTTCGGTTTCCTCAATCATGTAGTCCACCACTTTCTTCAGATCGCCGGTCTCTCGAAAGACCCGCAACTGCCGGTCGGCCCCGTGCCATCGTCCAGGATCGTGTGGACGTAGTTCAGCTCTTCGCGGGAGCCGAGTTCGTCCACCACGTCGTCGACGAACTCAAGATACTCCAGCATCAGCTCGCGCGCCGGCACTTCCGTCTGCTTGCCGAAATCGATCAGCTTGCCGTCGAGGCCGTAGCGCGCCGCGCGCCACTTGTTCTCCATGATCAGCGCGCGGCTGTACAGCCGGAAGCCCTGGTTGCGCGGCATGCAGCTTGTAGAGCTTGGCGATGGTGGCCTGGATGAGCGCGGCGATGGCGATGCGTTTCGTCCACGCGCATCGGGCATGTCGCAGATGCGGAACTCGAGCGTGGTGAAGAACGGATGCGGCCGGATGTCCCACCAGATCTTCTTGGCGTTGTCGATGCAGTTGGTGCTGACCAGCAGGTTGACGAAGTTTTCGTACTCGCCCCAGCTGGGAAAGTAGTCGGGGATGTTGGTGCGCGGAAACTTGTCGAAGACCTTGCAGCGGTACGACTTCAGTCCGGTGTTCATGCCCAGCCAGAACGGCGAGTTGGTCGAGAGCGCCAGCAGGTGCGGCAGGAAATAGCGCAGCGTGGTTCATCAGGTGGATGGCGGTCTCGCGATCCTCGATGCCGATGTGCACGTGCAGGCCGAAGATCAGGTTGGCGCGCGCCACCATCTGCATGTCCTCGACGATGTTGAGGTAGCGCGTCGTCGGGATAGATGTCCTGCTCGCGCCAGTCGGCGAACGGATGCGTGCCGCCGGCGCAAGCCGCAGGCCGTTCTCCCGGGCCAGGTCGATCATCGTCGCGGCGCAGCTTCGGACGTCGTCCTGCGCTTCCTTGATGTTGCTGCAGACGCCGGTGCCGACCTCGACCACCGACTGGTGCATCTCGGCCTTCACGCGCTCGTCCAGGAGCAGCTTGCCCTTCTCGATGATTTCGGCGTGGATGTGCGAGCGCAGATCGCGCGTGACCGGATCGACGGTCTGGTATTCCTCTTCGATCCCGATGGTGAAGTCGGGCTGGGGTCCTTCCGGGGAAAATGCTCGCTGCCGGCCTGGTTCCGGCTCCTGAAGCGGGCACAGTAGCAATCGGCTGCGAAAGCCGAGCGCAGCCGGAGGGGGCCTAGACTGTTCTTGCGCACTGCGGGCTTGCGACTTTGCGGTAAAGCTGTTAACGCAAAGCTCGCCAAGAATTGCAAGACCGCGAATGAAGAGTCGCGGTTAGCTTTGTTTCTCGGCTGGGGCCGCTTGCCGCTTCCGCGGTCTTTCCTCCCGCCAGAAGCGAATCCCAGCGCAACTCGCGGGCCGGTCCACGCAGCGCTTTGGCCACCGCCATGTCCGCGACGGCGTCCACGATCCAGTCGAAGTTCGCCTGGCCCACCGATTGGAGGTCGGCGTCGGGCGCCGGGTTCATGAAAGTCGATCGCGTAGGGCACGCCGTCTTCGACCGCGAACTCCACCGTGTTCAGGTCGTAGCCGAGCGCGCGGCAGAGCGTCAGCGCGTCCGCTCGACGCGCCCGGTCGAGCAGCTTGGGATCGGCAGGGCGGATTCTGCACGTAGCGCTCGTGAAACGGCGCCGCGGGTCGTAGCGCATGATGTGCACCTTCTCCTGCCCGACCACGTAGCAGCGGAAGTACTCCTTGAAGTCGACGCCGCGCTGCAGCGTCATGCAGAGGTCGCCGGTCTGGTCGTAGGCGGCGAAGAACTCGTCCGGCGAGTTGACCTTGTACACGTCGCTTCCAGCCGCCGCCGTCGATACGGCTTGAGGAACGCCGGGAAGCCGACGTAGTCGAAGATCTCGTCCCAGTCGAGCGGGTACTGCAGGTTGCGCATCGACCGATCGGTGGTGCCGGTCGGGATGCTTCTTGTGCGGCAGCAGCACGGTGGGCGGAATGGCGACGCCCAGCTTCGCGGCCAGCGCGTAGTTGAAGAACTTGTCGTCGGCGCTCCACCAGAACGGATTGTTGATGACCTTCGTGCCGGTCAGCGCGGCGTTCTTCAGGTACGCGCGATAGAACGGGATGTCGTGCGAGATGCGATCGACGATCACGTCGATAGCCGCTGGGCTCGGCCATCTGCACGCCGCCCACCTTGACGAATTCCGCGGTCACGCCCTCGACCTTCATGCCGTTGATGCGCTCCACCAGCGCCGGCGGAAACGTATTTTCCATGCCGAACAGGATGCCGATTTTCTTCACCGTCGCCTCCCCCTGTCATCCTGAGCGGAGTGGCCGCTTCGCTTCGCGAAGCAGCTACGCAGTCGAAGGACCCCTACCCCTCCGGTGCATTTCGTAGCGCCGCCGGCGCTACAAGTTCCCCAAACGATGTTTCACGAAAAATATTTTACCGCCATCCTCTGCCACAGCGGCCAGTCGTGCTTGGAGTTGTCTCCCCAGACATCCAGCCAGTGCGGAATTCCCTTGGCGTTCAAGATCGCTGAAAACTTGATGTTCTGGTCCAGGCAAATGTCCCAGTTCGCCGATCCCAGCACGATATTCATCTTCCGGTAATGGCTCAGAAACCATTCATCGCTCATGTTGGGCACAAAATCCGGCGGACAGTTGAAGTAGCAGTCGTCGTCGTAGTAGCCATCCAGGAACTGGTGGATATCGAAAGCACCGCTCATGCTCACGCAGTAGGTAACCACATCGGGATGCTTGAGCGAGAAATTTATCGCATGGTAGCCGCCGAAACTGCAGCCGGTAAGCGCCAGCCGGGGGGCATTGTTTTTCCAGCGCAGGAAGGGAAGCATCTCGTGCAGGATGTAACGCTCATACTGCAGGTGGCGTAGCACCCGCACCCGGGGATGAACGCCCTTGTTGTACCAGCTCTCACTGTCCACCGCATCCGGACAGAACACCTGCAACTCGCCGGCATCGATTTTGGGTGCCAGAACGCCGATCATGTTCCGGTCTTCATACTCGAAAAACCTGCCCTGGGAAGTGGGGAAGACGAGCAGAGGCGTGCCGGAGTGCCCGAAGACCAGAAGTTCCATGTCGCGATGCAATTCGGAGCTGTACCCTTTGTGGTATTCGCGGTTCATGTTGGCGCGAAGTATCTTACCTGATAGCGCCGCTGCCGGCCACGGAAGCGCCCACGTAGGGGCAGATGTCCTCATCTGCCCAGCGGAGCGAAGCTCCGCTATTTGTCAGCGCGCAGGAGCCAGTCGAGCTTTGCTCGACCGGGCAGATGAGGACATCTGCCCCTACGTGTTCTAGAATAATTTAGTTGCCTTCTCTGATGATGCGCTTCGTCAAATCATGAACGTCGCGAGCCTGACGCGCCGTCCTCCCGTGATCGTTGCCGGCCTGGTGGTGGTGACGGTGCTGGCATTTCTCGGGGTCAATCGCCTGGTCAACCGTTTTCGAGAGCAGGAGAAAGCGCTGGCCCGCCACCTCTACGAACACGGCCTGCAGGCGCAGATCGCGGGGCAGTCGGAACGCGCCGTCACCGACTTTCGTGCCGCTCTCAGCTATGCCCGCGACAACTTCGACTATCAGCTCAGCCTGGCGCGTGCTCTGCGGGACACCGGCCGGACCGCCGAATCCGAAACCTATCTCATCAGTCTATGGGAGCGCTCGCCCCAGGAAGGCGCGGTGAATCTGGCCCTGGGCCGCCTCTTCGCGCGGGAACAACTGTTCGATAAGGCGATCCAGTACTACCACAATGCGATCTACGGGCTGTGGCCCGGGGATCCGGAGACAAAGCGGCGCGACACCGAATTTGAATTGATTGGGTTTCTGCTGCAGCACAACGCCTATCCCCAGGCGCAAGCCGAGCTCATCACCATGGCAGCCGCTTTGCCCGACGATCCCACCTTGCGCGTACGCGTGGCCCAGTTGTTCGCGCAGTCCCAGGACTACGAGCATGCTCTGGCCCAATTCCAGCAGGTCCTGCGAAGCGATCACGAAAATCAGGCGGCGCTATATGGCGCCGGACAGGCGGCGTTCCGGCTGGGCCGCTACCGGACCGCGCAAGGTTATTTGCGCAACGCCGTCCGCAGCGATCCTCAAAATACTCAGGCTGCGCAGTCGCTCAAGATCGCCAGTCTGGTGCTGCAGGCAGATCCCTTCGCACCACGCATTTCCGACGCGGAGCGCAACAAGCGAGTGCGCACGGCGTTTCAGGCTGCCGGCGAACGCCTGGACAACTGCGCCAGGAGCAAACAGATTGACCTGGGTCCGCGATCGCCCTCTGACGGCCTGCCTGCTTTGAAAGCACAGTGGCTGGACTCGGCGCCGCGGGTGGCAAAGCTGCGTCCGCCACGCGATGGCGCAGACCTGGACGAGGTTATGGATCTGGTTTTCGAAATTGAGCAGCAGACTCAAGCCACCTGTGGAACGCCCGATAATCTGGATCAGGCCCTACTTTTTCTATCCCAAGACCGCAGCGGAGCGGAACGATGACCGGTCCTGGCGCTCCCGCGAGCGAAAGTCTTCCCCCTTCGTTGCCGGCGGACGGCTCCGCTCTCAAACACGGGAGTCGATCCTGGTTCACCCTTAGCACCTCCCGCGAAGAGCGCTTCTTCCTGCTCCTGGCGGTATTCATCGGGCTGTTCTCCGGACTCGCGGTGGTGTGCTTCCGGCTGGCCATTGACTGGACGCGGGTGTCTCTGCTGGGGCCTGCCCCCGAGCCGCACAACTGGCGCCTGATTGCGACGCCCACGATCGTCGGCCTGATCGTGGCGGTGCTGGTGGTGCATGTTTTCCCGCTGGTCGCGCGGCAGCGGCGTCAACCAGACCAAGGCCGCGCTCTACATCTATAACGGCTACATTCCCTTTCGCACAGCGATCGGAAAGTTTATTACTGCCGCCATGGCCATCGGCTCGGGCCAGTCGCTCGGGCCTGAAGACCCGTCGCTGCAAATCGGCGCCAGTCTGGCTTCGGCGCTCGGCCGGCGCCTCGAACTCTCCCGCGAACGCTTGCGTCTGCTGGCCCCGGTGGGTGCCGCGGCCGGACTGGCGGCGGCGTTCAACGCGCCGATTTCCGCGGTGCTGTTCGTCATCGAAGAAGTCATTGGCCGTTGGAGCGCGGGCATTCTTGGCTCGGTGGTCCTGTCGGCGGTTTCGAGCGTGGTGGTGGTGCGCTGGTTTCTGGGGTCGGAGCCTCTCTTTCGCATCCCCGCCGTCGGCCTGGTGCGGCCCACCGAGTTGCTGGCCTACGCAGTGTTGGGAATAGCAGGAGGACTGGCGGCGGTGGTCTTTGCCAAGGCCATCGGCTACTTTCGTCCCCGCCTGCGGGCCTGGCCGCGCTGGACGCAATACCTGCAGCCGGCCGCGGCCGGACTGATCATCGGCGTAATCGGCTTCCTCGGCGCTCCCCAGGTCATGGGCGCGGGCTATGAATACATGGACCAGGCCATGCACGACCAGTTCACCTGGAAAATGCTGGCCATTCTGGCGCTGCTGAAAATCGTCGCCACCACGCTGTCGTTCGTGAGCGGCGCTCCCGGCGGCATGTTCGCTCCCACGCTTTTTGTCGGCGCCATGCTGGGAGGAGCGGTCGGAGGCGTAGAACGCGCCTTGTATCCCGGCCTCACAGGATCCACCGCCACCTATGCGCTGGTCGGTATGGGTGTGCTTTTCGCGGCGTTCCTGCGCGTGCCCATGACGTCGGTGTTCATGGTGCTGGAAGTCAGCGGCAACTATTCCATTATCGTGCCGGTGATCGTGGCCAACACGCTGGCCTATGTGATCTCCCGCGGGCTGGAGCCCACCCCGATTTTCGATCTGCTCACTCGTCAGGACGGCCTCGACCTGCCATCGCTTGAGGAGCAACGGGAGCAGACCGTGTTGCGGGTGGAAGACGCGATGAAACCCGCTCCCACGCCTGTCCTGGATGCCCAGAGTTCCGTGGAGCAGGCGCTACGCCGGGTGCAGGACTTGCCCGGAACGTTTCTCGTCCGCATGAGCCCCAGCGGATGGGGAAGCATCACTTCCGACACGCTCAAACGCCTGGCCGGCGAAGGCAAGGGGGAATTATCGCTGGGGTCCACTTTGCCCATACGAAACCTGCCCTATCTCCATCCTGACCTTACCCTGGAAGCGGCCCTTCGCCACGTGTACCAGGTGCCGCTGGTGCCGGTAGTCCATCGCGCCGACTTCCGGCGGCTGGAAGGCGTGATCTCCCGCGAAGATGTGCTGGAAAAATACAAAGAGCAGGAAGAAGATTGAACTGAGGAGCAGCCTCTATGTGTGGGTCGGACACCCGACCCACGCACAGCCCAGGTTTGTTTTACACATCTTAATGTGTGATAATTTACACATGGCAACCAATCTGGCACTTGACGATCGCTTGATCGAAGAAGCCCGGCGCGTAGGCCGGCACAAGACCAAAAGAGAAGCTGTGTCCGCCGCTCTCGCCGAGTACGTCAAACGGCGAAAGCAACTACGCATCCTGGATGTTTTCGACACTGTGGATTTCGATCCGAAATACAACTACAAGGCCGAGCGCAGCAGAAAACGCTCATGATGGTGCTGGTTGACACGCCGGTCTGGTCTTTGGCTTTACGACGAAAACAATCGGACCTGAGTCCCAGAGAACAGGACCTGAAATCCGCGTTGCGGGAATTAGTCCTCGACGGCCGCGCCCAAATGGTCGGTCCTGTACGTCAGGAGTTGCTCTCGGGAATACGGGCGGAAGAAACCTTTCGCCGGGTGCGCGACGCTTTGCGGGCATTTGACGAGCCCCAACTTGCGGTCCAGGACTACGAAGAAGCGGCGCGCATCAGCAACGTCTGTCGTGCCCGAGGCATTGCGGGATCGGCGATCGACTTCCTGATTTGCGCGGTTGCCCATTTGCGTAACTGGGAAGTCTTCACCACTGATCACGATTTTGTCCGCTACAGCAAGGTTTTGCCGCTTAGGCTGTACTGAGTTGTGAACGTACTCGTTATTTTTCAATACTTTACACGCCATACAATGCGCCATTCTCCCGCTAAACCCCCATTTTTCCCCTTTCGTTGACATATGCTCGTGCTTCTCCCATGTCTTCAATAACATAAGGTCAGATTAATCCATCAGGCGGCAGACGCTAACCGGCGCTCCGCGGGTGAAGCTTGTACCAAGGTCACACCACGGCAGGGAATTTCCGGGTTCAATTCGGGAATTTCCGGTAAAACACTAACTTGCCGCGGCATACCAGCAGAGGAAAGCGAGAACGCATGCACAAGCCAGTGAAGTACGTGGAAAAAGCAGTCACGGTCGCCGCCAAAGGCGCGTGGGTGGTGTTCAACAGCCTGAATAAGATCAAGCAGAACCCCTCGCCGACGCCGAAATGGTCGGAGAAGCCGCTGCTGAAGTCCTACGAAAAGACCAAGCCACCGCTGGGCTGGCCGCGCTCCACTGATTCTCTGTGCCCCAAGTGCGTGCCTGAAATCCGCCAGCAGATTCTCGACGGCAAGCTGCCCTACGAAGTGCTGATGAACGAAAAAGTCGGCGAGATCAAAGCCGAAATCGTCGAGCGCGACGGCAAGATCCTGATGGTGAAAGATTGCGCCGTCCACGGCCACTTCGAAGACGTGATGTCGATCGACACCGAATTCTCAAAACACCTGGAAGATGTGTTCCCGGGCCGCGACATTCGCGCTCACAATGACGAGAAGCTGCACCACCACGGGTCTTCGACCGTGAAGTACGGACGCGGTTCGGTGCTCACCATCGATCTGACCAACCGCTGCAACATGATGTGCGATCCCTGCTTCATGGACGCCAACCAGGTTGGTTTCGTCCACGAATTGAGCTGGGAAGACATCAAGACCATGCTCGACAACGCCATCACCATCAAGCCGCGCCGCCAGATGTCGGTGCAGTTCTCCGGTGGCGAGCCCACGCTTTCGCCCTACTTCCTCGACGCCGTCCGTTACGCCCGCAAGGTTGGCTACAACTCTGTGCAGGCCGCGACCAACGGAATCGAATTCGCCAAGAGCTTCGAGTTCGCCCAGCAGGCCGCCGAAGCCGGCATGCGTTACGCCTATCTCCAGTTCGACGGAATCGGCAACGCCGCCAACGCTCACCGCAAGGTTGGCAACCTGTTCGACGTGAAGTTGAAGGCGATCGAGAACATGCACAAGGCCGGTATCGAAATCGTTCCGGTCGTCACCATCGTCAACGGCATCAACAACGAGCAGGTCGGGCGCATCATCAAGTTCGCGCTGGACAATCCAAAAACCATCGGTTTCCTGTCCTTCCAGCCGGTGTCTTTCACCGGACGCGATGAGGCCGTCACTGACGATCGCCGGGAAGCGCAGCGCTACACGCTGTCTCATCTGGCGCACGACGTTAAGAATCAGACTGGACTCGGCGAGCCCGCCCGCGACTGGTTCCCCATTTCGTTCATGGGGACCTTCTCTGACTGGGCCGACCTGATGCACGTCAACGACTCCAACAACGACTGGGGCCAGTTGAGCTGCGGCTGCCATCCCAATTGCGGTACCGGCATGGCGCTCATGATCGACAAGGAAACCAAGGAAGCAGTCCCGGTCACTGCGTTCCTGAAGGGCGATCAGCTGGCCAAGGACATTGCCAAGGTCAACGACGCCGCTCGCGGCAAGTTCCTCACCGTCGTCGGCATGGCGCTGTGCCTGATGAAGAACTACGATCCCTTCCAGTCGCCGACGCACTTCAAGCTGATGGACCTGCTGAAGAAGTTCGATAAGAACTTCAATGCCACTGGCAAGAACTATGGCAAGGTCGGTCCGGACCGCACCATTGACGACGTCGATGAAGCGCCGCCAGGACCGCTGGAACTTCCTGTTCATCGCGGGAATGTGGTTCCAGGATCTGTTCAACTACGACTTCCGCCGCACCGAGCAGTGCATCATTCCTTACGCCACGCAGGAAGGTGAAATTTCCTTCTGCGCTTACAACACCGGCGTGGGCTGGCGCAACATCATCGAGAAGATGCACATGACGGCCACGCTCACCAAGTGGTACGACGAGCATGGACGCCACGAAATCTTCGCCGGCGGCAAGAACGTGAAGATGGAATCGGTCGAGCACGGACTGGTCCTGAAAGAAGAACTGGTCACCAACGAAGAGCAGCATGATCTGGACAAGCTGGGCATCGCCAAGAACTCCCGTGAAGAAAAGATGCGGGCCCGTGATGCCAAGCAGAAGGAAGATCCGGCATACAACGCCCGTATGGCTGCGCTTTATCGCGAAGTGGTGTTGAAGGAAAAGCCGGTGGTGGCAGAGAACGGCTTTATCCCGCTAGGCGCGCTTACACCGGTTAAGGGCAACGGCAACGGGCACGCTCCGGCGAAGTCGGAGGCGGAACCAGTGTTGGGAGACTAGGCAAGCGATTTCTGGTCTCCGGTTTTCACTTTCAGAAGGCCGCCACTCCGGCGGCCTTTTTCTTTGCGCTGGAGAACTAGCGCTCTCAGTCCGTGTTGCCGCGGGAAGGGAGCATAGCTGTCCTACATTGATATGCTGGCGAATGCAAGTCCGGGGTCTGGACCACTGAAACGCTCTCTAATGTGTTGCGTTTGCTGAACTGATGAGGGATCACGGGTCGCGAAGCCGCGAACTGCCTGGAGCCGGAGTTTCGCGAAGCGAATCCTATTGTCAAAGTGAGGCTGCGATGATTGCTTCTTCTGCCGTTCACCAACTGAAATCCCGCTTCCAGGGCGAGCTGATCGTCCCGAGCGATCGCACGTATGACGCCGCACGCGCCGTATTCAACGCCACGATCGACCGCCGGCCCGCACTCATCGCCCGGTGCGCCAGCCCGGAGCGATGTGGTCCAGGCGGTGAATTTCGCACGCCAGGAGAAGCTGCTCGTTTCCGTTCGCGGCACCGGCCACAACGTCGCGGGCTTTGCCGTGTGCGATGACGGCTTGGTGATCGATCTGTCGCACATGAAAGGCATCACGGTTGACTCGCGGCGCGCACCGTCCGCGTGGAGGGCGGATGCAACTGGGGCGAGGTGAATGACGCGCTCCAGCCTTACGGGCTGGCCGCTACCGGCGGCTTTGTCTCGGTCACCGGCGTGTCGGGGCTCACCCTGGGCGGCGGCCTGGGCTGGCTGGTGCGCAAACACGGTCTCGCGCTGGACAACCTGCTCTCCGCCGAAGTGGTGCTGGCCGACTGGCCGCCTCGTCACGGCCAGCGCTCGCGAGAATGACGACCTCTTCTGGGCGATACGAGGAGGCGGCGGCAACTTTGGCATTGTCACATCCTTCGAATTTCAGGCGCATCCCGTGACGACGGTGCTGGCGGGCATCGTCCTCCATCCGGCCGCGGCCGCGGCCGGAGCCATCCGCCGGTGGCGGGATCTTGAAACCGCGGCGCCGGATGAGTCGACTCAAGGCGCGCTTCTGTTCCATTTCCCGGATGACTCCTTCGGCGCCCGCACCGTTACGCGGAGCGGCGATGGTCGGCCTCGGCGGAGTCTACGCCGGGCCGGTGGAAGAGGGGGAGAAGGTCCTGCGGCCGCTGCGCGAGTACGGACCTCCGCTCACCGACATGTTCCAGCCGATGCCTTACAACGCCGCACAGCGCATGGCGGATTTCCTTTGGCCGCCGGCCTCCATAGCTACTGGAAATCCAGTTACCTGACGGCGCTAAGCGACGCCGCGATCGACGTTGTAGTCGATTTCTTCGCGCGGGTCCCGTCACCGCGGACGGTGATCGTGTTGGAACACAACGGCGACAGCGCGTGGGATCGCGTGCCGGATTCTGACTACGGCGTTCGGCCATCGCTCCTGGCCCTACAATTTCGTGGTGACCTCCGCCTGGTCCGAACCGAAGGATGCGGAACAGAACATTGCCTGGACGCGCGAGCTTCTTCGACGCCATGCGACCGTTTGCGGCACCGGGCGCCTACGTGAACTACCTCGGCGGCGACGAAGGCACCGATGGACTCAAGGCGGCCTACGGCGCCAAGCTGGCCCGCCTGGCTGCACTGAAGGCGAAGTTCGATCCGCAAAACCTGTTCCGAATGAACCAGAACATCGCGCCTGCTGCGGCCGGCGCAAGCCCAGGCAATGGGTAGTTGCCGGACCGGGCAGTCTCGAGAGAATTCCGCCTGAGGAGAGGTGCCCCTGCCCTGCCAGTTGCTTGACTTCAGGGTGCTTTCAGACTAGTCTCCGCTCATCTTCGGGTTACTTCTTTTCGTTGCTTGGCGCCGGCCCTTCCAAAAAATCTGAGTTCAAATCTATTTCGCGACCGAGGAGGTCAGCATCCATGAAAAAAGTCACAGGGCTGCTGTTGGGGACATGTCTGCTAGTCGGAGGAGTGGGCATTGCGGTGGCACAGGAGACCATGCCGCCACCTAAGGTGCTTGCAATCTTCCGCGAGTTTGTTAAACCAGGTAAGGGCGGCGCGCTGCATGAAAAGTCCGAAAGCGCTTTCGTGCAGGCCATGACGCGCGCCAAATGGCCGACACACTATTTTGCCGCGAGTTCAATTACGGGTAAACCCCGAGTGTTGTTCTTTACCGGCTACGACTCTTTCGAAGCCTGGGAGAAGGACGTGCAGGCGACGCAGAAGAACGCCACGCTTTCCGCCGCACTCGACCGGGCCGGAGTCGCCGATGGTGAACTGTTGAGTGATTCCGACTCCACCGCGCTGGTCTATAGCGATGAATACAGCCTGCGTTCGGCAGTGGACATCGCCCATATGCGGTATTTCGAGATCTCCCTGTACCGCGTGCGTCCCGGACACGAGGCCGATTGGGACACCATCGTCAAGATGGTCAAGGCTGCATACGAGAAGATCCCTGAAGCCCACTGGGCCACCTATTATGCCCAGTACGGACAGGAGGGCGGCACCTACGTCGTCTTCACGCCCATGAAGTCGGCGGCGGAAGATGGACCAGAGTTTTGCCCAGGACAAGCAGTTCATGGCCAACATGGGCGAAGACGGTATGAAGAAATTCAGCGAGTTGCTGGCCGCGGCGATTGAGTACCAGCCAGCACAATCTGTTTGCGTTCATCCCCGTCCATGAGCTATCCCCGGGACGAATGGATCAAGGCCGACCCGGATTTCTGGAAGCCCAAGACGCATGCTTCCGCAGCATCGAAGAAGGCGGACGAAAAGCCGGCGCAGTAATCACAACCAATCCGACAGGCCGCTACCCCAGGCGGCCTTTTTTGTTTTGATGGAGGACGGGCGTCCCGCCCGTCCCGCACAAACGTTTGCGCCAGACGGGGGGACACCCGTCCTCCATCTGACCGATTTGACGGCCCGGTGACAATCTACAGCTTAAGTTACGCTATAGTCGAAATTGCGGTTGGGCCCTTCATAAGGAACTATCTATGGCCGATGTTCATGTCGCACTGTGGGTTCGTCTGGACGCCAAGCCTGGCAAGGAGAAGGAAGTTGCTGACTTTCTCCGCGGCGGTTTGGCCATTGTGCAGGAGGAACCTGCGACGATCGCTTGGTTTGCCATCCAGATGGGACCGTCAACCTTCGGGATCTTCGATGCCTTTCCCAACGAAGCCGGCCGCCAGGCACATCTTTCGGGCCGCGTGGCCGCGGCCTTGATGGCGAAAGCTCCAGAGTTGCTGGCCAAGCCCCCGGCCATCGAGAAGATCGATGTGCTGGCTGCCAAGCTCCCGTAGCCTTGCAGGGAGAACCCCGTAGGGGTTACTTTAGGGGTTGATCAATAAGTTTTAAGAATTAAAACATAACAAATGGGAAGATAATCAGTTACAGCGGTCTGCGTCGCGCTCGGCGATTTGAGCATCCAATAGTCATGGACAACAATGCGATATTCGACGAGAAGTACAGAGTTATCGCCATTGACGAGCAGAATCTCATTCTCCGGGGCATCCGCAGCGGAGAGGTCCTGACCATTAAGAACGCGGATCCGGAAAACCCGCTCACCGCGAAAGACTATCCCCCAGGGAAGCTCATCGCCCTGAACGATCCATCCACCGACATCAACAGCTGACTGACTGTATCTTGTGCGGGTCGGACAAGAGTGTCCGACCCCACACGGTTTGAATGTTCCTGAAAAAATGATTGAGTTGGGATGAGTTTCTAGTGTCCCAGAGAACAAGCCAAACGCGGCGGGCTAGGGCGCCCGCCCCACACGCGATCAATCCTCCTACCCTGAATCGTCAATCGGTGATAAAAGACTTAGGCATGCTTCGGCCTGTCGGCTTTCCCGGCGAGTTCCTGTGATCGTGGTGGTGATGGGTGTAACCGGCGCGGGAAAGACGACCATCGGTGTGCTGCTGGCACGGCGGCTCGGATGGGAGTTTGCAGACGCCGACAGTTTCCATTCAACGGCGAATGTTGAAAAAATCAGGCTGGGAATTCCGCTGGACGATGCCGACCGCGCCCCGTGGTTAAGGTCGCTGCGCGAGGCCATGGAAGGCTGGTCCGCGGAACGCAGGGACTTCGTACTGGCCTGCTCGGCGCTCAAGCGGAGTTACCGCGATGCGCTTGACATCGCCGGCGAGACCAGGTTCGTTTACCTGAAGGGAAGCTACGACCTGATTTACCAGCGTCTGCGGCGGCGCCACGGTCACTTTGCCTCAGAAACGATATTGGCCAGTCAGTTCGCCGCGCTGGAAGAGCCCGAGGATGCGATCACGGTAAACATTGATCGCTCGGAGGATGAAATTGTCGAAAAAATCATGCAGGCGCTCGCCCCGGACCGTCGTACGGGGCCCTGATCTTGTGATTCGATAAGCGGCCGTAGTGTTGCGGACACAGCGTTCTCTATGCCATCCCTGACTGGAATAGACCTCGGCGCCAGAGTCGTCGCCAAGCTTACCCGGCGCTTGCTGCCCTTCCTATTTTTGCTTTATATCGTCGCCTACCTGGATCGCATCAACGTGGGCTTTGCCGCCCTGCAGATGAAGGGGCAGCTGGGCTTCAGCGATGAAGTCTATGGACTGGGCGCCGGTATCTTCTTTGCCGGATATTTCTTTTTCCAGGTCCCCAGCAACCTGGCTTTGGCCAAGGTTGGCGCGCGCAAGTGGATCGCCGTGATCATGGTGGTCTGGGGAATTATTTCGGCGTCGATGATTTTTGTCGCCAGCCCGCGCGGCTTTTACCTGCTACGTTTTCTGTTGGGGGCTGCCGAAGCCGGATTTTTCCCCGGCATGATTCTTTATCTGCGGCGCTGGTTTCCATCCGCGGCGCGGGCGCGCGCCATCGCGCTGTTCATGACGGCTGCGCCCCTGGCTGGGGTCGTCGGCGGCCCGCTCTCTGGCCTCCTGTTGGGCGTGCATGGTGCCCATCTCGAAGGATGGCAATGGCTGTTTCTGATCGAGGGCCTGCCGGCGGTTGCGCTGGGCGGGGTTGTGCTCGCCTATCTTACCGACCGGCCAGAGATCGCGACTTGGCTTGCCGAGGACGAACGCGGCTGGTTGGTGGCACAGCTGGCCCGCGAGGAGACACCGCATCCCCGAGCCTCCAGCCACGCTTTCGCGGCTTTCACCAGCGCCAGGGTCTGGATTCTGGTGGTGGTGTATCTGGGTGAGACCACGGCTGCCTACGGAATTGGCCTGTGGCTGCCCAGCCTGTTGCGCAATGTTTCCGGCACCAGCAACTTCGTGGTCGGACTGCTCTCCGCGATTCCGTACCTGGCCACTATGGTCGCAATGGTGCTGGTCGCCACTAACTCCGATCGGACGAGGGAGAGGAAATGGCATCTCGCCGGATCGGCGTTCGCGTGCGCGATCGGTTTAGGCTGCGCCGCCTACTCCACTTCGACCACCTTAGACGTTATCTTTCTCAGCGTGACCTTGATGGCCGCCTTTTCCATGAACGGCCCGTTCTGGGCCACCACCACCGAAATGTTAAGCGAGACCTCGGCCGCGGCCGGCATCGCGCTGATTAATTCGTTCGGCAATCTGGGAGGATTTCTCGGGCCTTACACCATCGGGCTGGTGCGCACCTGGACGGGAAGCTTTCGCGGCGGCCTGCTGACCGTGGGGGCGCTGTTGGCTGTGAGCGGGGTGCTGGCGCTTCTGGCTTACGGCGTCCGTCCTGCTAAGACTACCGTTTCGACACCGTAACCTTCGCGGTTCAGTCCGCGCCCGGGAGCGTGTCCGGGGCTCTACCTTCTTCGCCCTTTGGGCTCGATTGTTTACAATAGGCTTCGGCCCCACAGCCGGGGGCGGCCCCTAAGTATCGGGACAAACACAATTTGGAACAGCCCAACCCCAATCCCCGTTCCTCGACCCGTGTGTACTGGCGAGTGGAAGGCAGCCTCGCGGACCTGACCACGGTCCGCCCCGTTGCCTTTTTCACCTGGAACGCCCAGACCTTTCTGGAACGCTGGATACGCCGCGGGATGGTATTGCTGATGGCGGTGTTGCGGCCGCTTCTCTACGCCGCCAACCGCATCTTTGCCACCAGAATGGTGCACACGGTACTTCGCGGCATCAGTCGCGACCGGCTCGATTTGCTGGGCGAAGAATACTTCAAGTACAAATTGCAACCTTACCTGAAAAACGATGGGATGGAGTTACTTAAATCCCGCATCGAAGCCGGTGATGAAATCGTGCTGGTGAGCCAGGGACTGGAGCACGTCATGCGTCCGCTGGCGCAGCATCTGGGAGTGAAGTGGGTGATTGCCAACCGCCTCGAATTCCGCGACGGAATTGCTACCGGCAGACTCTTGGAACCGGTAGTGCGGCCGCGTGGACTCTTCGCCGGCATCAACGGCTCCGGCCCGGATGGCAGGCGCGCCGCAGAGCGAGTGGTGCGCGATCTGGGTTTGCCAGGCGTGGAAGCGCTGAAGTCTGCCGTGGTTCCGGCTTCCCGGCAACTTCCAGTCCTCAATCGGCCGATTGTTTATTTCGATGGCGTCCGGCACCCGGGTCCGCTTTCGGTCCGTCGCGCGCTGGCTGGAAAACACATCATGCTTATTGGCGTCACCGGCTTCATCGGTAAAGTGTGGCTGGCCAATACGCTCATGGAGCTGCCCGAGATCGGGCGAATTTATCTGCTCATACGGCGGCAGAAATCCAATCCTGCCACGCGGCGTTTCGAAAAGCTGGTGGAGGAATCTCCCGTTTTCGATCCGCTGTACGCCCGTCACGGCGCCGACCTTTCAACTTTCCTGCGGGAGCGGGTGGAAGTGATCGAGGGCGACGTTTGCCAGCCGGGACTGGGCCTTGCGCCCGAAGTCGGTCTGGCGTTGCTTAAGAATCTCGACCTCATCATCAACAGTTCAGGACTGACCGATTTCAACCCTGATCTCCGCGATGCGCTGGCCACTAATGTGGACGCCGCAGTGAACGTCACGGAATTTGTGCGCCAGTCGGACCATGCCGGGCTTGCTGCATCTTTCCACTTGCTACGTGGCGGGTGCACGGGACGGCCGGGTGGGCGAGTCCTTGTTCCCCGATTACACTCCGGCGGCAGTTCGCGGCTTCGATGCGGAAGTGGAATGGCGATCGCTGCATGCCTTCGTAAAGCAGGCGGAACAACTGGCCGAGAGCCCGGCGGTGACCGAAGAGCTGCGGCAGCAGGCCTTGAGTAAGGAGCACGCGGCCAAGGACCTGCACGGGTCGGCCCTGGACAATCAGATCCGGAAAAATCGCTTTCGCTGGCTGCGCGAGTATTTGACTGAAGCCGGCATGAAGCGCGCCTCTGAACTGGGATGGCCTAACACCTATACCTTGACCAAGAGTCTGGCCGAGTCGCTTGATGGCGAAATACGGTGCCGGTTTGCCCATCGCCGTGGGGCGTCCCGCCATCGTGGAAACTTCGGTGGAAGAACCGTTTGTGGGCTGGAATGAGGGCATCAATACTTCCGCTTCGCTTTCATACCTGTTGGGGACATCATTCCGCCAGCTTCCCTCGAACGAAAAGAAGCGGCTCGACATTATTCCCGTGGACTCGGTCTGCCGAGGCATGACCCTGATCGGCGCCGCCATCGTGCAGCGCCGGCACGACCCGCTTTATCAGCTGGCCACGTCTGTGACCAATCCCTGCGACATGCGGCGTTCCATCGAACTGACTTCACTGGCTCACCGCAAACATTACCGCGCCCAGGAAGGCCTGGAATACTGGCTAAGGCTGCGCCTGGACGCTATTCCCGTCTCTAAGGAACGCTACAACCGCATGTCGGCGCCGGCCCAGAAAGCGATTGTGAAATCCATCCAGCGCATCATGTCGCCGCTGCCCTTGAAGAAGACCCCACTGGTGCGCGCCGAACGCAACCTGGAAAAAGTGGAGAAGCTGATCAAACTGTTCGAACCGTTTATCCTGCACAATGAGCAGGATTTCTCCGCCGACAATGTGGAAAGACTCTCCTACGCCCTGGCGGAAGAAGAGAAGGCGGCATTCGGGTACAACACGCGATCGATTGACTGGTGGGATTACTGGATCAATATCCACATTCCGGCGCTGCGCAAATGGACTTATCCTCTGATCGAGGGACGCCCGCTGGAAGCGCGCCCTGCGCGCAGCCTGCAGCAGCCCGCGACCGTCCCGGAAAACGGGGAAGTGGTCAAAACCGGCACTAACGGAGCAACGTGGCGATATTCCTGACTGGTTCCACCGGATACATCGGCGCGCACGTGGCCGCCAACCTGCTGGAGCAACACGGCGCTTCGCTGAACCTGCTGGTACGCGCCCGCGACCCGCAGGAGGCCGCCGGCCGCCTGTGGCAGGCCCTGCAGCTGCATCTGGATTTCCCGCGCTTCTACGAACACTTCCAGACGCGTATGCGGGTATTTTGCGGCGACCTGACCGCGCCGCACTTTGGCCTCTCCGATGACGATTACGACCGCCTGATTCACACCACGGATTCAGTGATCCACTGCGCCGCCTCGCTCAATCGCAAGTCGGAAAAAAGTTGCCTCAACGTGAACCTGCGGGGCACGCTCGAGGTGCTGTTGTTGGCGCAGAAGTCGAATTACTATCACGGCCTGCGCCGTTTCAGCCAGGTGAGCACGGTGGCGGTGGCAGGGAAGCGCCAGGACGAAATAGTCACCGAAGACCGCTCCATCGATTGGGACCGCTCGGATTACGATCCCTACGCCCGTACCAAGAAATTTACCGAGCACATGATGCGGCAGCTTCTTCCCGAGGTACCGATTACGATCTTCCGTCCCAGCATCGTTCTGGGCGACAGCCGTTATCCCGAGACCACGCAGTTCGATATGGTGAAGGGCGTTCGTATTCCTGGCCGGCCTGCCGGTGCTGCCCTTCCGGGCGAAAGACAAGATCGACATCGTGAACGTGGACTTCGTCGCCAACGCGATTGCCACCCTGCATCAGAAAGAAAAGCCGCTGTATGACACTTATCATCTTTCATCCGGCGTGGACTCGCAGACCTTCCGCCAGTTGACCAGCACGCTGGCGGCGGTGCAGAACAAGCGCGGGCCTTTTTTTCTGCCGTTTCTCGAGCGCCCCTTCGGTTCGAGCGTGAACTTTCTGTCCAACCGCAGCGGTTCCCTGGCCTACGGCGCCTCGCTGATGAAAGTGTTCATGCCCTACCTGGTGTGGAACACGGTGTTCGACAATACTCGCGTCACGCAGGAACTGGGACGCAAGCCGGTGCCGTTTTCGCAATACAGCTACCCGCTGCTCAAATTCAGCCGCGATAGCAACTTCACCTATCCCTACCGGGACTGGCCCACCAGCAAGGCCGGAGGGTCCGCCGCATGATGGATCTGGTGCTTGAAGCCTGGGTTAGCAGCAGCATCGAAGCCGCCAAGCTGGGCTGGATGATGGGTAAAGGGAAATCCTGGCAGCCTGGCGAAAAACTGAAGCTATTGTTTGCCGGATATAACGGCACGCGCAACATGGGCTCCGATGTCCGGGTTTCGGAAATGTTGCGCCAGACCCGCCACATTCTTGGCGCTGAAAACACCGCCTTCAGCGTGATGACGCAAAATTTCAAGTTTACCGACGGCTACTTCGAAGGCACGCGGCAAGTGCATCTGCCCGACATCTTTCCTCCATTTCTTTCCGACGAAGTCCCCAGGCATCACGGGGTTGTAGCGTGCGAAGGCTCGATGTTCAAGAGTAAATTCGCCAACGCGCTCACCACCATGATGATCGGATCATTGGGCATTGCCGCCGCCCAGAACAAGCTCTCCGTCGGTTACGGCGCGGAGGCGGGACACATGGATCCGCTGATCGCGAAAATGTGTGCCCGCTATTGCCAGAATTCGCTGGTCATCACGCGCAACGAAGAATCGCGGACCCTGCTGCGGGAGCTGGGCGTGCCGACCGAGCTGGGCACCGACACGGCGTGGACCTTCGAACCCGCTCCCCCTGAATACGGCCGCGCCATCTTGAGGCAAATCGGCTGGGACGGCAGCACCCCGGTGCTGGTGGTGTGTCCGATCAATCCCTTCGAATGGCCGGTCAAGGCGTCGGTGGCAAAATTTGCCGCGCGCACCCTGACCGGTGCGTACAAAGACAGCCACTACCGTTCGGTGTACTTCCATAATTCCGGCCCGGCAGCCGACCGGGCTCTGGAGCACTATCTCACCGCCATCGCCAACGCGGTTGATGCATTCCGCCAGCAGCGCAAGGTCTTCGTCGTTCTGGCCGCCACAGAGCGCCTGGACGCGCGCCCGGCCAACCGCATCTCGGAAAAGCTCGGAGGCATCCCCGTGCTGAGTTCGGAAGATTACAAGATGCATGAACTGGTCAGCATTCTGCGTGCCTGCCACATGATGGTGTCGTCGCGCTATCACGGCATTGTCACTTCGATGCCGGGACTGGTGCCGTCGGCGGGAATCACCATGGACGAGCGCATCCGCAACCTGATGCGCGAGCGCGGACACCAGGACCTGCTGATGAACGTGGACGATCCCGATCTCGAGCCGAAACTGATGGCAGCGCTCGAAAAGCTGGCCGCGCAGGGAGAATCGATCGCGGTGGGAATCGGTCAGACCGTGGTAAAGAATTTGAAAGTCATGGCCCGCATGGGCGTGTACTTCGAAGAAGAGGTGCAGCGGCGCTATCCCGAGTTCCCCACCCGCAAGGGAGAATGGAGCTGGGAAGATTACCTGCCGCCGATCAGCAAAGGGCTAAAGCAACTGGTAGAAGCATTCGGCTAACACGACACCACGTAGGCCCGGACGCCCTCGTCCGGGCAGGCGAGCGCAGCTCGCCAAAGATTTGTGGGCGGTCTCGAAGTTCCGGCGGAGCTTCGCTCCGCCGGGCGGGTGAGGGCACCCGCCCCTACGCCAGCATATGAACTTTCTGGAAAACATTTTCGCCCAGCTCGAAGCCGCCGGAAACACGACGGTGCTCTGGGAGCTCCACGATCAGCAGACGGGCTGGGGGCTCGATGGCCACGGATTGCTGAAACGCGTAGCGCAAGCGCGCGCGTTCCTGTTGTCCAAGGGGCTGAAAAAAGGCGACCGCTGCGCCCTGCTGGCGCACAATAGCATCGACTGGGCTGCGCTCGATCTCGCCATCATGGCGGAGGGCTTAATCGTAGTTCCGCTCTACGCACGGCAGGCAGCAGCAGAACTCTCAGCCATGATGCAGGACTGCTCCCCGTCAGTCATCTGCTGCGGTGATGCCGGTTTGCGCGACGGCATTCTGCAGGCCTGGCCGGCGGCCCCTCCACAATATTTGTTTGACGAAATATTTTCCCACCCCGGCGCCAGCGTGAACGGAAACCCAAGACTGGCGGAATCGGACCCAGTCACCATCATCTACACCTCGGGAACATCGGGCGAGGCCAAGGGAGTCATTCTGACCGCCGGCAACGTGGGCCACATGTTGGGCTGCACCTCCGGACGCCTTGATTTGCTCATGGAAAACAAGCCAGGGCAGGACCGCGTGTTCCACTACCTTCCATTCTGCTTTGCTGGCTCATGGATCATGCTGCTGACTTGCCTGCTGCGGCGCAATCTGCTCACGTTGAATATGGATCTGGGCAAGCTGGCGGGTGAAATGCGCGGCGCTGCGCCCGATTATTTCCTGAACGTCCCGGCTCTGCTCGAACGCATGCGCAAAGCGGTGGACGAACAGCTCTGGAAAACCGGCGGTGTCGCACTCATTATTTACCGTCGCGCCAAGGCCGCATGGATGCGCCGGCGGGATGGGCATGCGCGGTTCGCCGATGCAACCTGGCTCGCCTTGGCGAACCAAGCAATTTTTCCCACCATCCGCAAGAAAATGATTGGCGACAACCTGAAGGCCCTGATCTGCGGCTCGGCCCCCCTGAGCCTGGACACACAGCTCTACTTCAACATGCTAGGAATTCCCGTGCTCCAGGTTTACGGGCTGACCGAGACCACCGGAATCTGCACCCTGGACGATCCTCGCCATGTCGAACCGGGGCGCGTGGGGCCGGCTATCAGCGGCATCGAGATGAAACTGGGCGAAAGCGACGAGGTCATCGTGCGCGGCCCGAATATTTTTCCCGGGTACTGGAACCGTCCACAGGAAACCGCCAAAGCGCTGCGCGATGGCTGGTTTCATACCGGCGACCAGGGAGAAGTTGATGGAGCAGGGAACTGGCGCATTATCGGGCGCATCAAGAACCTGATCATTCTGGGTTCAGGCCATAACATTGCCCCGGAACCGATTGAAGAAGAGCTGTTGAAGAATTTGCCCGGCGCTCAGCAGGCAGTGCTGGTGGGCAACGGCCGCGGCTACCTGTCGGTCATCGTGACCGGAGACGTTACCCGCGAACAGGTACAGGCCGCGGTGGACGCGATAAATCCGAACTTGCCGCACTACAAACAGATTCGAGCGCTCTATGTGCACGCCGAGCCTTTCTCCATCGAAAACGGATTGCTGACCGCAAACGGCAAGCTCATGCGCGACCTGATTGCATCGCAACTGCAAAGTGAAATCGAAGAAATGTACGCAGTCAAGCAGGCCTCATGACAGTAGCGCCGGCGTCTCGCCGGCTGTCTCGAGGGCATCTTGCCCTCGAACCGCCAGCGTTACCTTCAAGCTGCGAGTGTGAGCAATAGACGATGAAACCATTCAAAGGCGAAACGCTCTCCTGGGAGCTCAAAGATGGCGTCATCGAACTGGCCCTGCATCGCCAGCCCTGTAACGAAATCGGTTCGCTCACGCTCGAGGAGTTGGAGAAATTTGCTTTCGCGATGGAGCGCATGCAGGGCGATGCCCACGCCCTGATTCTCTATAGCACCTTGAAATCGGGATTTTGCGCCGGCGCCGACTTGCGCGAGCTCTATCACGGCGCTCAAGGGATGGAGAAGGAAGCAGCGGCGCGGGGCGTACGTGAGTTTCTGGAGCGCATTCACAAAGTGATGAATGCCATCGACAGCTCGCCACTGACCACTATTGCCGCGCTCAACGGCATAACTTTCGGCGGCGGATTTGAGCTGGCGCTGGTGTGCGACTTGATCATCGCCGACAAAATGGCACGCTTCTGCTTTCCCGAGCTGCGCCTCGGTTTAATCCCCGGATTCGGCGGCATCCCGCGATTGAAGCGCGACCTGGGTAACGCTGTGGTGCGCGACCTGTTACTCACTGGGCGCAGCTTCAACGCCACCAAAGCTCAGCAGGTTGGACTGGTAAGCCAGGTGGTGGGGGAAGGCGAGTCGCTGAAAGCGGCCCGCGGCACCGCCGCTCAACTGGGCAAGTTCGACCGCCGCACCGCAATCGCGGCGAAGGAATTCATCAAGCCCATTCCTTACGAGGAGCTGAAACGGGAGATCGACATATTCTGCGAGCTCTTCACCCAGCCCGCGGTCGAAGCCGGACTGAAGAAGTTCGTTGAGAGCAAAGACGCCCAGCCGTATTTGCCATGACCCTTTCGGCTAGAATGAGATAGACCGATGACAGACTACAAGAAAACTTTGGAAGAGATCCTCAACCTGGCGGCGGTGCAGTTCAAAGTCCCGCGCGAGAAGCTCACGCCCGACGACGATTTCTTCAAAACCCTTGGGATTGACAGCCTGCAGGCTCTGGATCTGCTCACCCGGCTCGAGCATCATTTCAACGTTGAGCTCCCCGACTACGAACTGCAGGGAGTGTCTGACTTCAGAACGCTGGCCAGCCGGATCCAGGCTCGGCTGTGAACATCAGCCCGCATCGAGTCTCGGCGATGAGCGCAATAGCGGAATGACGAGCCAGTGCGAAGACAACCGGTTATCAGTTGATGGTTCTCTGTTCTCAGCCCTTCGACATTCGCCGGTCCGGGTGGTGAGGTAATAAATAGTCTTTTCTCCGTGGCTCAGGCTGTCTGTGGTGAAATAAAGCATTAATGCTCAACCTCGACAAATACAACAGCCTGGGCGCAGCGCTGCGCGAGGCCCTCGACCGTTGGCCGAATGAAACCTGCCTGATCGAATCGGACCGTGACAAAGAAAAGACCCGCCTTACCTATTCGGACTTTAAGGAAATAGCGTTGCCGCTGGCGCGCGCCCTCGAGGACGCCGAGTTCAATCCTGGCGACCGGGCCGCGATCATCATGAGCAACCAGTCGAAATGGCTGATTTCAGCCTATGCCATCTTTCATGGCGGGGGCGTGCTGGTGCCGCTCGATTACAAGCTGACCGCGGCCGAGCACCTGCAGTTGCTGGCGCACAGCAAAGCGAAAGTCCTGGTGATTGAGTATTACTTGTGGCGTGCGATCATCCAATCGCCGGAGTTCAAAGAGTACAACGTGCAGACGGTTCTGGTTACGGAAGCGCCGCCGGGAGCGGAGCTCGCGGCCGCCTTTCGCTGGGAGGACTTTCGCCGCAAAGGTGAGCCGGTGTTTGTACCCCGCCAGCGGCAGGACGTGGCCTGCATTGTGTATTCGTCGGGGACCGGAGGACGTCCCAAGGGTTGCGTGCTCACCCATGAAAATTATCTGGAGCAGTGCAAGGCGCTGATCGCGCTGTTTCCCTTCTGGCCGGGCGTACGCTATCTGAGTATTCTTCCCACCAATCACGCCATCGATTTCATGGTTGGCTTTATCGGACCATTTGTCTGCGGTGCATGTGTGGTGCATCTGCGCACGCTGCGGCCGGAGTTTGTTCGCGACGCCTTCGTGCGTTACAAAATAACCTATGTCAGCCTGGTCCCCCTGGTGCTCAAGAACCTGGAGCGCGGGCTGAGGGCCAAGCTGGAAGCGGTGTCTAAACCCAAGCGTTTTCTCCTGGAGCGCTCGATTGCCATCAACAAATTCTTCACTGGATGGCGTCCCGATGTGCGGTTGAGCCGGGTGTTGCTGCGCCAGGTGCACAAAGCCTTCGGCGGCGAATTGCGCGCCATGTTTACCGGCGGTGCATTCATGGAACCGTCCACTCTGCAGTTCTTCTACGATCTGGGCGTTCCCGTGGCCAACGGATATGGCCTGACCGAAGCCGGAACCGTGCTCACGCTCAACGATCTCAAACCTTTTCGCGCCGACACCGTGGGCAAGCCGCTGCCGGGCGTGGAACTGCGAGTGCTCAATCCAGACCCGGAAGGCATCGGCGAAGTAGCGGCCACCGGCAAGACCGTGATGTCCCACTACCTCGACGATCCCGAACTGACCGCCCAGACCATCGTGGATGGCTGGCTGCTCACCGGCGACCTGGGCCGCTTTGACGCCAGCGGCCACCTGCAGCTGTTCGGCCGCAAGAAGAACATGATCGTCACCGAAGGCGGAAAGAACATTTATCCCGAGGACATTGAAACGGTTTTCGACGGCCTTCCGGTGAAGGAGTACTGCATCTTCGCGGCCAACTATATCTGGCCGGCAAAGACCCTGGTCCGCGAAATGCTTGTACTGGTCCTGCGGCTGGAGTCGGGACCAGAAGGGCAGGTGCAGGAACTCAGCGAATCGCTGAAGCAGGAAATTGTTGTCCGCAACCGCCGCCTGCCGGATTTCAAGCGGGTGAGCGGATGCGTGGTCTGGGAAAAAGATTTTCCACGCACTGCCGCCATGAAGATCAAGCGCGTGGCTCTTGCTGAAGAAATCCGCAAGACCCTCAGCCGCGCCGCCGTGGTCGAACTCTAAAACCTATGAGCGACAAACGGTGATCGATTCCAGCACTTTTCTGGCGGTAGTGAACCCCGCCGCGGGCGGAGGCCGTTGCCGCAAACTAGTCGGACCGGTGCTCGACCGCCTGCGCGCTGGCGGCGTCAGTCTGAAGATGATCGAGACCAAAGCTGCGGGACAGGCCACTTCCCTGGTTCGCGACGCTTACGCTCAGGGCTATCGCAAATTTATTGCGGTCGGCGGAGACGGGACTTCATATGAAGTCGTTAACGGCCTCTTCCCCTCAGAGACGGGCGAGCCGCCTACGCTCGCATTTCTTCCCCTGGGAACGGGCAATTCATTCTTGCGCGACTTCAGCGACCGCGGCGTGGAGTTTGCCATCGAAGCGCTGCTGGCCCGGCGCTCATCTCCCTGCGATGTTCTCCGCCTGACGCACCGGACCGGAGTGCTGCACTACATCAATCTGCTGAGCATGGGATTTTCCGCCGACGTGGCTACATTGCGTGCCCGCCGTTTCAGCGGCTGGGGAGAGATCGGTTACCAGTCATCCATTTTCATCAGTCTGGCGCGTTTTCGGCGGCGTCCGTTTCCCCTGCGGGTGGATGGCGAGCCTGAACTTGACCGCCGGCCGTGTCTGTTCCTCACCTTCAGCAACAGCAAATTTACCGGCGGCACCATGATGATTGCCCCCAAAGCCGAAGTGAGCGACGGGTTGATCGAATACGTGCGCTGGGGCCCCATCGGGCGTCTGGGGCTCATTCGAAATTTGTCCACGCTTTACGACGGCACTCATATCAACCATCCGCTGGCGGAACGGCGGGCGGCGAAACGCGTTGATTTCCAGCTAGATGCTCCGGTGGATGTGATGGTGGATGGGGAAGTGCTCACCTTGCAGTGCCAAAGCCTCGACGTTCTGCCTGCAGCCCTAAACGTCGTGGTATAAAAAGATTCCATGGCGAACGACAACCAAAGTCCGACACCACCGGTGCCACCGCAATCATCATCCTCGCGCAAGATTGTCGTCGCGGTTCTGATCGTCGCCGCTTTCGCCCTGGCGATCTTTCTGGGACTACGCCAGCGGGGCACGCGGCTGGATGCCTTCGCCAAGTGCCTGGCCGCGAAGCCGGCGAAGATGTACGGCGCCTACTGGTGCCCGCATTGTGCGGACCAGAAAGCGATGTTCGAGTCGTCGTTCAAGTACGTGCCTTATGTCGAGTGTGGCGTGCCTGGCTCGCGCGAGGAAGCTCCGCTGTGCAAGGATGCCGGAATAAAACACTTTCCTACCTGGGAATTTGCCGACGGCGAACGTCAGGAAGGCACCCTGCCGCTGCAAACGCTGGCTGCCAAGACCGGATGCAGCCTGCAATGATGTCACCGGCCGCGCCTCATTTTACCCGGCGCATTCTCCTTTCCATCGCCCTCCTGGCCTCCGGTGGCGTGCTGGTTTCTTCAGTGTCGCTCTATCATCACTACGGCACCTCGGCGACTTCCTACTGTGACATAGGAGAAAATTTCAACTGCGATATCGTGAACCGCAGCACCTACTCGACCATGGCCGGCGTGCCGGTGGCCGCGATTGGCATCGTCGGATATCTGGCCACGTTGATGCTGGCCACCGTCTATCGGAGCAAGGCAGAGGCTCCGGCAGTGTTGGCGGTTGCCTCTCTGGCGGGATTGGGCTTCGCACTTTACCTTACGTACATTGAGGGTTTTGTGCTGGCGGCGTGGTGCGTCTTGTGCCTGTCATCGCTGGCTTTGATTTTCAGCATCGCTGTTCTTTCATCAACCCTGTGGATGCGCAACACCCGGCGGGTCAACTGACTCCTCATGGAAGAAACCACCTTACCTTCAACCTCAGGCAGCGAAGACTCTCCCGACCTGGCCGGAGAGTTGCGCCTGCATGAATTGCGAAGCCGGATCTTCCGCAACACACGACAGCTGCGAGTCTGGGTGCCGCCGGGATACAACGCGCCCGAAAATCAGGCTCGGCACTATCCTGTGTTCTATCTGAACGACGGGCAGAATCTGTTCGATCCCGCGACTTCGTACATAGGGGTTGACTGGCAGGCCGATGAAGCGGCAGATCGCCTGATTCGCGAAGGCCGGATTCCGCCTCTGATCATCGTGGGCATCGACAATGCGCAGAAGGATCGCCCCAGGGAGTATCTGCCCTACCGTTCGTTTCATCCGCCCATCATGCGGCCTCAGGGCAAGCGTTATCCCGATTTTCTGTTGAGCGAAGTAATGCCTTTCATCTATCAGCGGTACCGCATTGCCCGCGGTCCGGAAAATACGGGGCTGGGAGGATCGTCTCTGGGCGCGATCATCTCCCTCTTCACTGCGCTCGATCGCCCCGGAGTATTCGGCCGTTTGCTGCTGGAGAGTCCGTCCTTGTTTATCTCCAACCGGCAGCTCTTGAAATCCAGCCGCGCTTTCCGGCAGTGGCCGGCCAGGATCTTCATGGCGATGGGAACCAGAGAAGCGGGAACGGAAGAGCGGGATCGGGAGGGTGTGGAAGATGTTCGCGAACTGGAACACGTAATGCGGCGCGCCGGGCTGCGGGAAGACCGCTTGCGGGCAAAAATCGACGAGAGCGCCATCCACAGTGAAAAAGAGTGGGCGAAGCGATTTCCGGAGGCCCTGACCTTTCTTTTTGGCTCAGGATGACAACATGAGAGATTGTCGATCAGAAATCCGCCAGCCGATCCACAACAGTGCTGTCATTGCTGCTACCGAAAGCTGCACGTGAGTCATCCGCGCTAAGGGTCCCGTCAGGAACAGCAGATAGCAGACGTAGATGAGCTGCTGAATCCGCGGCGCGACCTTCTGTTCGCGATGACCCAGGGCCCAATCGCCGAGCAGCAGAAAAGCCGGCGCCAGAATTACCAAGTCGTACACGGTCAAGTGGGGTGACACCAACACCGTGGCCAACAACAGCGCGGAGAAGCGAACGGACAGCGGGGCCTCACTCCTCCATGCACGTATCGCAAGCACAAGAACGCCAACTGCACAGATCGCATACATGGCAAAGGCCACGCGCGGCCACGGCAACAGCAATGACCAAAATGAACGCAGCGAGTGGGTCTGGTAGAGCCGCGGTTCAAGTAGGGGCAAGACTTCCCGCAGATGCATCAACGCATGGAAGTAAGCACGCATGACCTCGCCGCCGTATAGCATCCAGGCCGCCGCCAACTGGATGGACGCAGCCGCCACCGCGCCCGCCGCCACCTTCCACTCGCGCGCGAGCACAAAGACGACCGCTGCGGCCAGACCCAGTTGAGGCTTGAAGATGAGCGATCCAATCGCCAATCCCGCGAGTAGTGCGCGGTCCCGCCGCAGGGCGAGATAAGCCAGCGTAAAACACGAAAGCGCGAGGCCAGAAGTCTGTCCCCAGGCCAGCAAGTGAAAAAATCCCGGAAAGGCAATCGCCAGGATCAGAACTGTCGAGCGATAGGCCTGAAGACTCGGGCAACTCTTCCACACCGCGTGGCAGCAGAAGGCGTAAATCAGAACGTTCACCGCCAGCCATGCCGTCAGAGCCCAGCCGTAAGGCAGCCGTGCGAACGGCGCGAAGAACAGAGACAGCTGCGGCCCGTAAAGCGGTACGTACAGACTATCCGGCGCTTGCGCCACCAACTCGCGCGCCAGTCCGGCCTGCGCCCGCATGTTGTAGAGAAGATCTCCGCGGCCGTGCAACGCGAGATTTCCCAGGGTGTAGAAGTGCAGGAAATCCGTTCCTTTTACCAGGCCGTTGCGGTCGAGCAACCCTGGCGTGGAGATGTCCACCGCGTAAACGGTCCACAGACAGACGGCCAGCAGCAGGCCATGAATACGCACCCGCCCGGCCGTAAGCCACGAATCAATATTCATGGCTCCAACCTCGGCGGCGACTGGTCTCCATTCAGGTGCCACACCTGCCGGTCGTGAAAGTAGCTCAGCAATTCCTGATTATCGCGAGCGCCCATGTCGCGGGCCCAAACCACTTTCGCGGCGTCGATGTCCGCCCGGTTGTAAACCCATTCCCAATCCACATCATGGTGCGGACCGTAGCTTACGAGCACCAGATGACGCCCCGGAGCGGCTTCCAGTTGCCGCATGATGGCCATGCGATCCAGATTGCCGCGAGGCCATGCCGGTTCGATCTGAGTGTGGGCCGCGGCCGCGCCTACGCGCAATAGCAGCATGGCACACGCGATCGCCGGAATGGCCCGCACCAGTGCGACGCCAGCTTGTTGCCCTTGCCAACGCCACAGCCGCAGGTGGCGCATCGCCTGCAGCAGTAGAAGATAAATAAGGCCCGTCGCCGGGGCTACGTAGTGCGGCATCGTCCAGGTTTCGACAGCGAGGCCGAGCAGGAAAAACGCGCTGGCAAAAATGGGAAAGCGCATCTTCCTGTCGCGCCAGAGCCAGGGGAAAGCCAGCAGCGGAATCGTGAACAGAGGTCCGCAGTAGAACTTCCACGACCCCAGCAGCTTGTCCCATGAGCGGTAAGCGGCGCCGCCCAGGGTGCGGTATTCCTCGAAGCGCGCCAGTTCCCAGCGATAGAAATCGCGCATCACCGCGTGGCGGTACACAGGTTCGGGCCTCGGTGACTCCCACAAGAAATAGGGAGCGGTCGCATAGGTTTCACGATTCACCTGGTAGGTCATGCGGAAGGGACTGCCCGTGACCCGCCAGTAGTAGTAACCCATGCCCGCTCCGCTCGCGGCCAGAACCAGAATGATGGGCACGACGACGCGGCTGAGAGAAACCGAAAATGCTGGACGTGATCTGCCAAACATCCATATCGCCAGCGCGGCCGCGATCGGCAGGCTGAATACCAGTCCTTCATACGGGCGGCTGTTGGCCAGCAGGACAAGGCCGACGGCCATGACGACGGCGTCCGTCGCGCGCGCACGTTTCTTCACGCGAGGCAACGCTCCCAGCACCAACGCCCCGCCCAGAGCAACCACGGACCCGCTCCAGTAACCATTCATCCAGTAAGTGAGAATGCCCAGGCGCAGCACGGCCAGCATTCCACCGAAGAGGGCCCAGCCGGCGGGCATCCATCCCTGTAGCATCCAGGTGATGGCCGAGCACATGAGCGCGGTGACAATCAACTGCCCTATCCAGGGATGCCCGAGCCGTTCGCCGGCCGCCAGCACCAATCCCTGCGCAGGCGGGTACATCGACATATACGTAGGCTGCTGGATGATGTGGAAGCTTTCGAAGTGTACCCACATGGGATGTGGAGGATTGGTGACGCGTCCGTGCGCAAAGGTGTCCGCTGCGAGCAGATAACTGAATTCGTCATTCCAGCGCGGCGCGGGAATGCCAAGCACGGGAATCAAAGACACCCGGAGTGCAATCACCAGCAGCCCGACCACAATGATGGACAGAATCTTGCGCCGCGCCAGCCGCCGCAAGCGGTCTTCCACATACTCAAAGCCGGCGCGCTGTCGCTTGATGCCGCCGGCATTGCGTGAGCCAAAAAAAATTATCGCCAACGCAGCGATAACCAGGGTCAACTCGATGATCTGAATCAGTGAAGGAGCGAGGCGGGCGTAGAATCCGGCCATGTTCATTCGGGACGGCGGACCTCAGACGTCAGACGTCGGACCTCGGGTCGCGTAGCGCCGGCGTCTCGCCGGCTGTCAGGCGGGCGTCCCGCCCGCCTATTGGGCCGCTGCTCGCCGACGTCCGAGGTCTGACGCCTGACGACTCTTTACTTCTCCACCGCCACTTTGTCCGCAGTCAGCTTGTCGAGAATACCGGATGCCACATCGATCGTCTCCTGGTCAACCGTGCGGTTCTTGGCGATGGCGTCGGCCAGGGGCACGGAGACGATCTTGTTGCCGCGCAATGCAGCCATGCAGCCAAATTCGTTGCGATGCACCATGTCGATGGCTCCCAGGCCGTAACGTGTGGCCAGCATGCGGTCGAAGGCGCTGGGTGAGCCGCCGCGCTGCACATGTCCGAGAACGACGGTGCGGGTCTCGAAATTGGTGCGGCGCTCAATTTCCCTCGCCAGAATGGCGGCGATTCCGCCCAGCCGGGCATGCCCGAATTCATCCTTTCCCATGTCCACGACGATGGGCGCTCCATGCGTGGGGTCAACATCGGTGGAGAATTTCGCCCCTTCCGCCACCACCACAATGCTGAAGTAGCGGCCGCGCGCGTGCCGCAAACGGATGGTTTCCGCGACCTTGTCCACGTCGAAAGGTATTTCAGGAATCAGAATCACATCGGCACCGCCGGCGATGCCGCTGTACATGGCGATCCAGCCCGCATCCCTGCCCATCACTTCCACCACCATCACCCGATTGTGGGCTTCGGCCGTGGTGTGTACCCGGTCGATGGCCTCGGTGGCGATATTTACCGCAGTGTCGAACCCAAACGTGAAGTCGGTGCCGGCCAGGTCGTTATCAATGGTCTTGGGGACGCCCACCACGTTAACGCCTTTTTCGTGCAGTTGCTGGGCTACAGAAAGCGTGTCATCGCCGCCGATGGCGATCAAAGCTTCGATCTTGTGTTTCTTCAGCGTGGCCATGCATTTTTCCAGGCCATCTGCCTTCTTCGCCGGATTGGTGCGGGAAGTGCGCAGGATGGTGCCGCCGCGGGGAAGAATTCCGCCCACGCTGGAGAGATCGAGCGGCATCGTCTTGTCTTCCACCAGGCCGCGCCAGCCCTCGAGAAAGCCCACAAATTCGTCTTCATAGTGAAAACAGCCTTTACGCACCACGGCGCGGATCACGGCGTTTAACCCTGGGCAGTCGCCGCCGCCGGTGAGTATGCCAACTTTCATTGCCTGCTCCTCATCGCGTGCAAGATGGTGGTCCGGCGTTCCCGTCCGGCCGAGCCGATGTGAAACGCGGGATACACTTCTGCTGTAATCGCTTGCAACGGAACATAAAGATTACCATTAAATAGTGCATTTTTGTGGCGTTCCGAGCGTGGTGCGGTGCCACAGACTGCGTGGGGACAGCCGCCCTCGGCTGTCCGGTCGAGCAAAGCTCGACTATGCTTGCCGCTGAAATTGCCAGCGGAGCCTTGCTCCGCCAGACAGCCGAGGGCGGCTGTCCCCACGCAGTCTGAGCCTCAGCAGAATCTCTCTTGCCGATTGCGCCCCGGCGAGGGATTCGCCACAATATCTCCGCTAACCTCATGTCGAAAACCTTGAACATCCTGATCTGGGTTGCCGTCGCCCTGATGGGCGCGCTGGCCCTCGCTACGGTCGCGCTACATCGTGGCGAACAAATCAACGCCATGTGGCTGGTGGTCGCGGCTGTCTGCACTTATGCCGTGGGTTACCGCTTCTACAGCAAATTCATCGCGGCCAAAGTCCTGACCCTCGATGCCCTGCGCGCCACTCCCGCCGAGCGCCTGGAGAACGGCCGCGACTTTGTCCCCACCAACAAATGGGTGGTCTTCGGACATCACTTCGCTGCCATCGCCGGGCCCGGACCTCTGGTCGGCCCGGTGCTCGCGGCGCAATTTGGATATCTTCCCGGAACGCTTTGGATACTGGCCGGCGCGGTCTTCGGCGGCTGCGTGCAGGACTTCGTCATCCTGCTGTTCTCGGTGCGGCGCGACGGCAAGTCGCTCACCGAGATGGCGCGCGATGAAATTGGCCGCCTGGGCGGACTGGTGGCCTATCTCGCCGTGATCAGCATCATCGTCATCCTGCTCGCGGTTTGCGCGCTCGTTGTAGTCAACGCGCTCAAGGCCAGTCCGTGGGGAACATTCACCATCGCCATGACCATTCCCATTGCCCTTCTGATGGGTGTGTATCTGCGCACCCTTCGGCCGGGCAAAGTCCTGGAGACCTCCGCGCTGGGTTTCGTGCTGGTGATGCTCGCCATCTGGGGCGGGCAGTGGGTTTCGCAGACTCCCACCGTGGCAAATTGGTTTACCTTCTCAGGCCCGGCGCTGGCGATTCTGATCATCATTTACGGATTCGCCGCTTCGGCGCTTCCGGTCTGGCTGTTGCTGGCTCCCCGCGACTACCTCAGCACGTTTGTAAAACTCGGAACCATCTCGCTGCTCGCGCTCGGAATCGTTGCGCTCCGTCCCGCTCTGCACATGCCGCCGCTCACCCGTTTCATTGACGGTTCCGGGCCGGTGTTCGCGGGCAATGTCTTTCCTTTTGCCTTCATCACCATTGCGTGTGGCGCCATCAGCGGTTTTCACGCGCTGATCTCGAGTGGCACGACGCCTAAGCTGATCCGTCGCGAGACCCAGGCCCGCATGGTGGGATACGGCGCCATGCTGGCAGAGTCTCTGGTAGCGATCATGGCGATGATCGCGGCTTGCGTGCTGCAGCCCGGAATCTACTTCGCCATTAACAGTCCAGCCGGAGTCGTAGGCCAGGCGCCGGAAGCCGCAGCCGCCACCATCAGCAACTGGGGATTCCCCATTACCGCCGCCGAAATGCATGCTCTGGCCCAGTCCGTGGGCGAGCAGTCGCTTTACAACCGCACTGGCGGCGCGCCCGCATTTGCCGTGGGCATGGCCCATATCTTCTCCAACAGCCTGGGCGGGCAGGCGCTGATGGCGATCTGGTACCACTTCGCCATCATGTTTGAAGCCCTGTTCATTCTCACCGTGCTCGATGCCGGCACGCGCGTAGGCCGCTTCATGATTCAGGAAGCCCTGGGACACGTGTGGAAGCCGCTGGGCCGCACCAGTTGGTATCCGTCCATTCTCGTCACCAGCGCCCTGATCGTAGCCGGCTGGGGTTCCTTCCTGTGGCAGGGCGTCAAAGATCCGCTTGGCGGGATCAATTCATTGTGGCCGCTGTTCGGCATCGCCAACCAGTTACTGGCCACCGTCGCGCTGTGCGTGGCCACCACCATCATCATCAAGATGGGCAAAGCGCGTTATGCCGCGGTGACGCTGGGCCCGCTGTTATGGCTGGTCGCCGTCACTTTTACCGCGTCATGGCACAAGGTTTTTGATCCCAATCCCCGAATCGGATTTCTCTCCCATGCGGCGCAAATGGCGTCCGCCCCCGCCGTGAATGCACGGCTGATCTTCAACGATCGTCTGGACGCCGTGGTGACCTGCACCCTGATCGTGATGGTCGCACTGATCCTGATCGAGTCTGCAGTGGAATGGTTGCGGGTGCTGTCCGGACGCAAGCAAGCCAGGGTAAAAGAATCGCCTTTCGTGGCCACACGCTTTGCAGAGGAGCAGGGATGAGAGAATTGACCTACGTGGGGACAGCCGCCCCCGGCTGTCCAGTCGAGCGCAGCTCGACCGTGTTATTCCGCGGATTCAAGAAACGCCTGAAATTTTTCTCTATGACTGTTGTCGCCACGCTGCGCGAAATTTTCGATGAGTCCGCGTACGCGCGCTTCCTCGATCAGCGGCATCTGGAATCTTCCCGCGCTGCCTACGCCGCCTTTCGCCAGGAGCACGAAGTGGCAAAAGCAAGCCGCCCGAGGTGCTGCTGAAAGTTGAATGGAGGACGGGCGTCCCGCCCGTCAAGCACAATGTGTGGGGACGGGTCTCCGACCCGTCCAGGCCGAGCAAGGCTCGGCTGGGTTTTGTTCTTTGAGATCCAACAGTCAAAGCGTTGCCGAGCTGCGCTCGGCCGGACGGGTCCGAGACCCGTCCCCACACAGACCCCGCTCCCTCGCCAACATTTCCGCAAGACGGGCGAGGACGCCCGTCCTCCATCAAGATTGCCAACAGTGAACGTCTGAAACTGGGATAGACTTTCTCTCATGCGCGTCCTGGGCGTTGATTGCGGTACCGAGTACACCGGCTTCGGTGTGGTCGAACTCGGTCCCAATGACAGCCTGGTCTGCCTGACTTGCGGGGCCATCAAACTTTCGCCCCGTGAGCCCATGGCGCGGCGGCTGGCGACTATTTTTGAGCGCCTTGGCGTCATCACATCCACGAACACCGGCCCGACAACGTCGCCATCGAAGACGTGTTCTACGCGGTCAACGTAAAATCCGCGCTCAAGCTGGGACAGGTCCGCGGAGTGGCCATGCTGGCCGCATCCTCCGCCGGACTGGATGTGGCCGAGTATTCGCCTCTCTCCATCAAGTCCGCCGTCGTGGGCTACGGCCGGGCGGAGAAGCCGCAAGTTCAGCACATGGTGACCCGCTTGCTCAATCTTGACCAGGTCCCCGAACCGGCCGACGCCGCCGATGCCCTGGCCATTGCCATCTGCCATCTGCACACCTCGGCCACGCTGCTGCGCCAACGCGCCGTGGGCGGATGAACATCCGTCCATTTTTTTGGCATAATCTCTCTGGCATGACTCTGAGCAAAAATGTAGGCGCGAGCGTCCCGCTCGTGCAGAGGCCGGCACGAGCGGGACGCTCGCGCCCACATCAGATCCTCTGCCTGCTGCTTCTGATCGTGGGCCTCAGCCTCGCCTCCCGCGCACAAGAGGCTGCGGTCGTTACGTTGACTCTCGATTTCCCCGGGTTCCGAGCCTTCGCATTACGCGATTTCTGTTTCTTCCGACGGCCGCTCCACCTATGATTCCGACGGCAAGCTCAGCCCCGACTCCGAAGGCGACCCATTCCACCTGGACTTTTCCATGGCCGCTGGACACCCGCCAACGGGTCTTCGAACTGGCCGAACGCGCGCACTACTTCGAGGGAGAAATAGATTCACGGAAAAAGAACTTGGCGTCCACCGGACGCAAGACGCTGACGTACAAGGGCTCCGGACGGAGTACGACCGCCACCTACAACTACTCTCCCGTAGCTGCGGTGCAGCAGATAACCCAGCTCTTCCAGAGCCTCTCTCTGACGCTGGAATTCGGCCGGAGATTGCAGTATTTCCATCGTTACCAGAAGCTGGCGCTCGATGAGGAGTTGAAGCGCATGGAGGAAGCAGCCAACGGCCATGGTCTGGAAGAGGTGTCGGCAGTGGCGCCCATTCTGCAGGCCATCGCGAGCGACACCACCGTGATCAACCCCGTCCGGGCCAGGGCACAGCGCATGATGGGGCGAACCAATGCCGTAAAACGATGATTTCAGACTGAATGGAGGACGGGCGTCCCGCTCGTCTCACCGCAGGACGGGCGAGGACGCCCGTCCTCCATATCCTCAGGAGACAAGGATGTTTGAGTGGTTTAACCCTTAGGCCCAATTTCTTCTCCCCTGTCGATTTGTTGACAACCAAGCGCTCAAAAAGGTGTTCTAATACAGTAACGGGGTAGTCTTGGGAGGTGGCATATGTCCACGCGCCGAATAGCGGTTCTATGCACTTTAGCGGTTTTGTCGAGCTGGCTGGCGGTCCCATCTTTTGCCGACTCCCAGGCGCGCATTGTGCGCCTGAGCCAGGTGGATGGAGACGTTCAGATCGACCGCAACACCGGCCAAGGCTACGAAAAAGCTTTCATCAATTTGCCCGTCACCCAGGGCACCAAGTTGCGCGCCGGGCAGGACGCCCCGGGCTGAGATCGAGTTTGAAGACGGCAGTACGCTGCGCATTACTCCCGGCACGGTCGTGGAATTTCCTGAACTGGCGCGGCGCGACTCCGGCGCCCGGGCCTCGAGCCTGGAACTTCAGGGGAGGGCAGGCCGCCTACCTGAATTTCAAAGGCGACAAAGAGGAAGAGTTCACCATTGCCTTTGGACAGGACAGGCTCGCTCTCACCAAGCCGGCCCACCTTCGCATCGGGCTGACAGACGTCAGCGCCACCGTGGCTGTGTTCAAGGGTGACGTCGAGGTCGCCAGCGCGTCGGGCAGGGTTAAGGTCGAGAAGAAACACAGTGCAACTTTCGCCCTGATTGGAACCGGCCTTACACCCTCGCCAATAATCTGGGACCCGATCCCTACGACGAGTGGGACAAGCAGCTGGACAAGTATCATCAGCAGTACAGCGTGTCCAACAGCTTCTCGCCTTACGGCTACGGGGCCAGCGATCTAAGCTACTACGGCAGCTTCTACAACATTCCCGGCTACGGAATGATGTGGCAGCCTTATCTGGTCGGGGCCGGCTGGGATCCCTTCATGAACGGTGCCTGGATGTGGTATCCGGGAGCCGGATATGCCTGGATCTCCGCATACCCGTGGGGGTGGACGCCCTATCGTTATGGTTCCTGGACCTACCTCAACTCCTATGGTTGGTTCTGGCAGCCGGGCAGCACCTGGGCGGGATGGAACACTGGTCCCCGAATCGTGAACGCTCCCCAGACCTTCAGCGCACCCAGACCGCCCGCTACGCCGGGACGGACGTTGCTGGTCAACCGCATTGCGCCGGCGGGCCCGGTGCGTCAGATCCAGAACCGGGCGGAAGTTCGCGGCGGCTCCGCTGGACTCGGAGTGGCCCGCGGCAGTGTGCGCAATCTGGGAAAAGTCTCTCAGCAGATGGAGCGGGCCAGCTTGCCGCGGGGCACGGCCATGCATGCGCCGCCGGCTGCATCCGCGGTCCGCATGCCTCCCGCAGGCACAGCCGTGTCCTCTTCGCCGCGAGGTAGTGCTCCGATGCACAGCGGTGCTCCGGCGCGCAGCTCGGCCCCGATGTCCAGTCCGCGCATGAGTGGCGGCGGAGCTGGACGGTCGTCGGCTCCCAGCCCGCGCGGCAGTCCCCGCTAGCCAAGCGCGGTGGTTCCAGAATCTGCAGAGCTTGATAGGCTGCAACTTTGCTTGCCCGTTACTGTTCAGGAGGTGGGGAAAATGTTTAGTGCGAGGAATTGGATCCTACTCGGCCTCGTGGTCGCCGCCTTTGTCGTCTTTAGCCCGCGAAGCTCGGCCCAGACTATTTCGTGTTCTTCGGATGACGGGCGCCGGCACTATTGTCCGGCGGATACGCGCGGTGGAGTGCGCCTGCTGAAGCAGCGCAGCGACTCGCCTTGCAACCAGGGTTACAGCTGGGGATTCGACCGCGGAGGGGTTTGGGTGGACCGCGGCTGCCGCGCCGATTTTATCGTCGATTCGTACCAGTACCGCGGGCCCGCCCCGGGCAGCACTGGCACAATTTCGTGCTCGTCCGACGACGGCCACCGGCACTACTGCAGCGCTGGTTCGGGAGGCCGAATTCGCCTGGTGCGGCAACGCAGCGAGTCTCCCTGCCGGGAAGGTTACAGTTGGGGCTCGGATGGCAGAGGAGTGTCGGTGGATCACGGTTGCCGGGCTGACTTCGCAGTCGAAGGCGGCCGGGGCGGCTGCGGGACCGCGACCGCGACTGGGACAGGAACGGCTACCGGGGAGGTCAGGACCAGGTCGTTTCCTGTTCATCGGACGACATGCACCGTCACTACTGCTCGGCTGATACGCGAGGCGGAGTGCGGTTGCTCAAGCAGCGCAGCGACTCTTCCTGCCGCCAGGGCTACAGCTGGGGCTACGACCGCCGTGGAATCTGGGTGGATCACGGCTGCCGCGCCGATTTCCAGGTCATCCGCTAATCTTCGGTGCAAGACTAAAACCCGAGGGTGCCCCACCCTCTTTCGCGTTCTTCGCGAAAAGGGTGGGGATTTTTCAATCTCGCAAAACTGTCACCCCGCGCGAAATCCAAAGCTTGAGCGTGAAGATGGACAAATTCTAATTCGTTTGAATCTGCCCTCACATCATTATCCGTAACACTTACCACCGTCACTTGAGGCCTCCACCACCGGCACGTAGGCTATGGATACCCCAGAACACTTGGAGTCTTTATGGCTACCCCGGGCCGGGCGCCCCTTGCCAATGCCGCCCCTGCCACCATTCCACCCACGCCAGCGCTTCTCCTGGCCATGCTTCAGGTCTCGAGCCACGTCAGCGATCTGATCTTCTCCCCCGGAAGCCATCCCCACGTTGAGGTGAGCGGCCAACTGGTCCCGGTGAAAATGCCGGGGATGTCGGTGCTGGGGCCGGGAGACACGCAGCGCATCGCGCAAGAATTGATTGGAGACAACCAGCAGGCGACCGCCACGTTGCGGAACCAGGGATCGTGCGACATTTCCTACAGCCTGCCGGGCACGGCGCGTTTCCGAGTGAATGTCTTCGTGCAACGGGGCAGCCACGCCATCGTGATGCGTGTCATCCCCAAGAGCATTCCCACTTTTGACGAACTGAAGCTGCCCCAGGAACTCGCTCACATTGCCGACATCAAGAACGGCATCGTGTTGGTCACCGGCCCCACCGGCTCGGGAAAGTCTTCCACCCTGGCGGCGATTCTCGACCGCATCAACGAAACCAAGGCGTACCACATCCTGACCATCGAAGATCCGGTGGAATTCATGCATCGCCACAAGCGTTCCATCGTGCACCAGAGAGAACTGCACAGTGACACGCCCAGCTTTGCGCTGGCGTTGCGCGCCGCGCTGCGGCAGGCTCCCAAGGTGATTCTGGTGGGAGAAATGCGCGATAAGGAAACCATCGAAATCGCGCTGGAAGCGGCGGAGACCAGTCACCTGGTCCTCTCCACTCTGCACACCACCGACGCCTCGAAGACCGTCGAACGGATCATCGGAGTATTTCCGCTGACCGAGCAGCACACCATTCGCAACCGTTTCGCGAAAAGCTTCCGCTACATTGTCTCGCAGCGGCTCCTCCCGCGAAAAGGTGGGACAGGACGGGTGGCGGCCATCGAAATCCTCAAATCAACTCTTCGCACCCGCGAATATCTGGACAAGGGCGAGGTGGAAGGCAAAGAGCCTGCTCGATGCCATGCGCGACGGAGACACGGAAGGTATGCAGCACTTTGACGGCGAGATCGAAAAACTGATTCGCGCCGACTTAATCGACTACGACACCGCCATGGCCTATGCCACCAACCCAGGAAATTTGCGCCTGCAACTGAGCGACCTGGGATTGGACCCCGGCTCAGCAGTAGATAAGCCCGCGCCGCCATCCAAGCTCAAACCGGACACCGAACTCGAAATCGAGTAGCCCAGAATTTCTTAGCGCCCTTTGCGGGTTTCTTTGCGTCCTTTGCGGTTAAAGATTTTGAACTTTTCGATGGAACGGTCCCTACTGCACCAGGATGCCCGCGTATCCCACCACCCGCTCACGATCACCCGAGACATCCCCTGAAGTGGCATACCTGACCAGATCCGTGCTGGCGGCGCCCAGGCGCCGCGCCGCCGTAAGCATTGCGACGGTGGGTCCAAAGCCGCACATGCTGATATCTTCATCGATCACCACGTCAAACAGTCCGTGCGGGTCCATGACCAGGATACGTTCAATGGCCTTGTGATCTTTGACTCGCGTGATGGTGTCGTTCTCATAGTGGTTCATGTCACTGGAAGCGATCAGCAGCACGCGCTCTCCCAGCGCCCGCACCACGTCCGCGATGGCTGCGCCCAACCCCTGAAGCAATTCAAATTGGCTCGTTCCCAGGGCGATCGGCACGAAAGTGCACTTGGGGTTTTTCACCTGCAGAAAGGGCAGCTGCACCTCAGCGCCATGCTCGGCCCGATGCGCCTCATCGTCTTCGCTGAGCGGTGGAAATCGCCGCTTTCAAATCACCCGCCAGCTCGGCATCAATGGACATCGTCCCAGCGGCGTGTTCCACGCGCCCACGCTCATGATGGAAAGAGGAACCCCCATGCCGGTGTGGTTGGGGCACACAGAATCGAGCGCTGTGGCACCTCCAGCCGGCCGTACACAGCGCCCGCCACGTGTCCCGAGTACATGTAGCCGGCGTGCGGCACCACGCAGCCCAAGGCCGGAGCGGCTTTCTGCGGCGGCGATAGATAAGACTCCACCTCGGCCCGCAGATTGTCGGGATCACGCGGATAAAAGCGTCCTGCCACGGCGGGATGTCGGACCTGTGCGGCCATTTGGCGATCTCACCGGTGCAGCCGCGAAGCGGCGCAAAGAATGCAGCCCAGGGCGTAAGCCCTGGGTGAAAACGGCAAATGATATAGCCCTGAAGGGGCGCAAGAAACCGCCCCTACACGCCACCGTCCCCATCACTCCCGTTCATTATCAGAAAAGGGACTTAACATCCGACCACGCATCAACCGGCCGCACCTTCACCCGCCCAGCGCGCGAAACAGCGCCGCCGTCTTTTCCAGGCTCAGCGCTTCGGCGCGCACTGCCGGTTTCACTCCCGCCTCTTCGAACGCGGCCCGCAAGACTTTCGGCGCATATTGCGCTTTGAGATTATTGGCAAGCGTCTTCCTCTTCTGCCCGAAAGCCAGTTTAAGAAAAGCTATAAACTCCGCTTCCGGCACCTCCAGACTTTCCAGCTTCGCGACCATCCGGAGCCGCACCACGCTGGATTCGACTTTTGGCGGCGGTGAAAACGCGCCCGGAGGAAGCGTGAACAGTTTCTCCACCTCGGAGTAAAGCTGGGCGGTGGCCGAAAGCAGGCCATAGTCGCTCCGTCCCGGCGCGGCTGCCAGGCGGTCCGCTACCTCGCGTTGCACCATCAGCACGATGATCTCGAAACATTGCCGGTACTCAAACAGCCGCAACAGAATGTCCGAAGTAATGAAGTAGGGAAGATTGCCCACCACGCGCACAGGTTCAGGTTGATGATTGAGACCGGGCCGGTTGCTTCCGGGCTTGGGACCGAACAGGGTGTGGAAGTCGATGGCCAGAACGTCGCCCTCGATAATCTCCACGTTGGGCTCCTGGGAGAAATTCATGCGCAACTGCGCCGCCAGCACTCGATCGATTTCGATCGCGATCAACCTCCGCGCCCGTTTCGCCAGGGCAGAAGTGAGAGCGCCGCGTCCGGGACCAATTTCAAGCACTGTGCTCTCGGAAATATCGCCCAGAGCTTCCACAATGCGCATGGTGGCCGAGGAATCAACCAGAAAGTGCTGGCCCAGTTTGGGCCGGCTATGACGCTTTTCCAAGGCCGCGATTTTTGTCACCCTTGACCCACTTTCCTGCCGGCTTCCCGGCGCTTAGACTGGCGAGTTCGTTCTGCCGCTTGCCCCGTCAGCAGAGTATGCTGTGAGCAGCCCTTATGATAGCGTGTGCCGGCGGCGACCGGCACCGGCACTTATTGAAGGAGTCGCCTATGCACATCGTTTTTGCCGCGTCGGAGTGTGTGCCCTTCTCCAAGACGGGCGGACTGGCCGACGTCGTGGGTGCCCTGCCCCGGGCCCTGGTTGCAGCCGGACACCAGGTGAGCGTCTATCTTCCCCGCTACCGCCAGACCCTGCTCCAGGCCCCCCGCACCGTGGTCAAAAGCATCACCGTACCCTTCGACGACCGCTACCGCTTCTGTTCCGTGGTCAGCGGAGGTGAGCGCGCCGGAGTCAGCTTCTACTTCGTCGAGTATCCTCCGTTTTTTGATCGCGACACCCTTTACGGAACTTCTGCCGGCGACTATCCCGACAACGCCGAGCGCTTCGCCCTTTTCTCCCGCGCCGTGCTGGAAGCTGCGAAAATTCTTGGCGTGCCCCAGGTCTTTCACTGCCACGACTGGCAGACTGCGCTCGTCCCCGTGCTGCTGCGCACACAATACGCCGAAGACCCAGCCTTCCGCGACGTGGCCACCGTCTTCACCATTCACAACATGGGATATCAGGGCCTGTTTCCGCCCGACACTTTGCCTTTGCTCACCCTGCCCTGGGACCTGTTCACCATCTCGAAGATGGAGTTTTTCGGCAACGTAAATTTTTTGAAGGGAGCGCTGGTATTTTCCGATTTCATTACCACCGTGAGCAGAAAGTACAGTCAGGAAATCCAGACCACGGAGTTTGGCTTTGGCCTGGAAGGCGTGCTGCGCTCCCGGTCTTCCACCGTGGCCGGCATCCTGAACGGCGTGGATTACGACGAATGGAGTCCCGGGACCGACAAATTCATCGTGGCTCGATACTCGCCAGAGGACCTCTCCGGCAAGGCCAAATGCAAGCAGGATCTGCTGGCCACCTTTGGCATGACCCGATTCCGATTTGCGCCTGCCGGTGCTCGGCATCGTGTCCCGCTTTGCGGCCCAGAAGGGCTTTGACCTCATCTCGCAGATCATGGAACGCCTGGCGCGCGAGGAAATGATCATCGTCGCCCTGGGCAACGGGGACAAGACCTACGAAGACATGTTCCTCCGCCTGAGCAAACAGTTTCCCCAGAAAATTGCGGTCAAGGTGGCCTACGACAACGCGGTTGCCCACAAGATCGAGGCCGGCAGTGACATGTTCCTCATGCCTTCCAAATACGAGCCTTGTGGCCTCAACCAGATTTATAGCCTGAAGTACGGCACTGTCCCAATCGTCCGCGCCACCGGCGGCCTCGACGACACCATCGAATACTGGGACCCGCGCACCGGGAAGGGCACCGGTTTCAAGTTCACCGACTACAACGGCGAAGCCCTGCTGTTAGTGATTAAAGAAGCGCTGCGGGCCTTCCGCGATCAGAATTCCTGGCAGCAACTCATGCGCAATGGCATGAACAAAGACTTCTCCTGGAATACGTCCGCCAGGGAATACATTCGGGTGTACGAACGCGCCCGCCAGCTCCGCGGAGTTCCGAGCGAACCACGGGCCACCAGCGGAAATCCCAGCCTGGCCCTGGTCTGAAAAAGCGTGGGTCGGACACTCCTGTCCGACGCTTTTGGGGTTGGTGTTGATGTTGATTTGCGATACTTCCTGGTGTACTGTCCCGGAAATTCATTGAATTCATTGTCATCCCGACCGGAGCGGAGCGCAGCGAGCGCAGTGGAGGGACCTGCTGTTTCAGCCAGCTCGACCCGCGCCACTCACATTTCGAAATTCCATGTATTTCTAGGACAGCACACTGCTTTAGGAAGACCGAATTCAAGAAAGTCAAAGTCAGAATCAAAAAGGTAAGATCAAAGGCGTCGGACAGGAGTGTCCGACCCACACAGGTTCAGGTCTCAGGGCAGCGTGGGGCCGTTCCGCACAAGATCAACTTCGATTACTACCCCCGGTTTGAGCTTCACCTCGCGGCCCTTTTGCAGCAGAAGGAAGGTCGTACTCGCGGCCAGACCGTACCAGCGTGCGCTGCCCGCGCTGGTTGCCAACGCTTCCTCGGAAATGTCGTCAGCCAGCTTCGCCACCAGCGCCGTTCCGCCTAGCTGGATGGCCAGGCGCTTCTTGCTCACCGTGGGATGAACAATTCCTTCGCTGTCGGCCTTCGCGGCATTGCTCTCCGTGCTGGCAAGCTCCAGGTGCGCGGGCTGTATCGTGCCGTCGGGCAGCTTGAGGCGATCGAAAATCATGCGCAAGGCGCCCCGGTGCATCATCCGGCGCGCCGGAGTCGTTTCCAGGTGGCCTTCCACCAGCGTCCCCTGGGGCAGCGCCGGCTTCCCGTCCACCGCAACGGCATCCTCCACCTTGGCCATGAACGAAGAGCCACTCGGAGATTTTGAGCTGATGGGCGAAAGCAGGGTCAGACGGGTCTTGGCGCCCTCCGGCGCATTGGACTGTTGAGCGTTGCTCTCTTGAGCATGTGAATCGGCAGCCAGTGCGATGCAGCCCGCAAACAGAAAACAGCGAAGCAGAGTCATCGAGATCCTCGTCTGGAAAAGGGTCAGAAGACTATAAACGATATTTTTGAGCCACAACCACTCAACCCGGTCGTCTTGGTAAAATCGGTTCGCACCACCCGCTGTTCCCATGAGCGCTTTCACCAGGACGATCTTCCACGTCGATATGGACGCTTTCTTCGTCTCTGTGGAAGAGCTGTTCAATCCCGAACTGATAGGCAAGGCAGTCGTCGTGGGAGGACAACGCGATGAGCGCGGCGTGGTTTCGGCGGCGTCGTACGAAGCGCGCAAGTTTGGGGTGCATTCCGCCATGCCGCTGCGCACCGCTGCCAAGCTTTGTCCCCAGGCCATCTTCGTGAACGGCCATCCTGACCGCTATCGCGAGTGTTCCGAGAATGTCCACCGGGTGCTGACTTCGTTCTCGCCACAGGTCGAAATGGCCTCGATCGATGAAGCCTATCTCGACATGACCGGCACCGAACGGCTGCACGGTCCGCCCTTGCGCGCCGCCCACCTGCTCCATCAGAAGATGAAGGCCGAGACCCGGCTCAACTGCTCGATCGGTATCGGCATCTCGCGCCTCATCGCGAAAGTTTCATCGGCCCGCGCCAAGCCTAATGGCGTCCTGTGGATTGTGCCCGGACAGGAAGCAAACTTCCTGGCCCCGCTCGACGTGCGCGAGATTCCCGGCGTCGGCAAAGTCACCGAACAGAACCTGCACGGCCTGGGCATTCGAAAGGTCGGAGACCTCACTCGTTTCGACGAGACCTTTCTCGAAGAACGCTTCGGAAAATGGGGGCTGGCGCTGGCGGGGAAAGCGCGGGGCGAAGACGCCGGCGGCTGGTTCGACAGCGAAGTCGGCACCGACACTGATCCCAAGTCGGTCAGCCACGAACACACTTACAATGAAGATACCGCCAGCATCGAACAGCTGGAATCCACCTTGATGCGTCTCTCGGAGATGGTAGGCCGCCGCCTGCGCGAAGGCGGGCTGCACGCCCGCACCCTCCAGCTGAAACTGCGTTACAAGGATTTCACTACCATTACCCGTGCGCACAGCTTGCCTTCACCCACCCAGCTCGACACCGAAATCTTCGAGGAAATCCGCCTGCTTTTCCGCAAGAACTGGCGCGCCGGCGCCGAGGTGCGATTGCTGGGCGTGCAGGCATCGTCGTTCGAAGCCCAAGTCGAACAAGGTGACTTGCTGGAAGACGGACGCCGCCGGCGCTGGCAACAGGCACTGTCCGCCGCCGATCGCCTGCGCGATAAGTTCGGCGAGTCCAGCGTGTCGCTGGCCAGCGGCCTGCGCGGCGGCTTCCGCGAACGCACTCACGAAGGCCCGGTCGGGCTGCCAGGAAAAAGAAAGCCGCAAGTTTGATGTAGGCGCGAGCGTCCACGCTCGTGCTGCAGCATGCCCAGTGATGACAGGGTGGCGGCACCGCCGCACGAGCGTGGACGCTCGCGCCTACACAAGAATACGAAGGCCGGAATCCGGAATTTCTTCCGGCCCGGCCAGCGCTTGCTTCAACCTATTGGGCTAGTTGGTGGGTGCCGCGTTAGCCGTGGTCGGCGATCCCGGGCCGCTCCCGTAGCGGGTAAGCCGCGGGAAAAATGGCGTGACTTCAAACGGCATCTTGTCGCGGGCCGAGGTAATTGCCACCGGTGCAGTCTTGATCAGTTCAACATGGTCATCCCAGGGGTTGAGCTTTACCCGTCCGCCCAGCGGCAATGCAGGAATCTGGTCCAGTTTGTTGGGATCAAGCGCCGGCGCCGAAGTCATCAGCGCCGCCATTCGTTCCACGCCGCCTCTGGGGTCGGTAAGACTGTTCCCCAGGTGGGGCGTCAGCAAGGCGGAAAGCGCCGGCCCTCTTTCGGCCAGTTCACGGAGGAACAAACCGGCGGTATCCAGCTTCTGTGCATACGGCGAGTTCTTCAGCAGGTCGATTGCTTTCTTGTCGGCCGCGACTTCTTCCTCCGGAATATGCCTGAATCCCAGGTTCTGGTAAGTGGATTCATCGGAAAAGAGCATGCGGTCGTTGAAGGCGTAGCGGCTGCCCAGGTTGTGTCCCAGCACAATGTGCGCCAGTTCGTGGGAAAGAACCATGGCCAGGCTGGCCTCGTCGGGTAGCACGTCGATCAGGCCGCGGCTGACGACGATGGTGTTGCCCACGCTGAAAGTCTCCAGCGGCGAGGTCAGCATTACCCGGGTGCGAACCGGCCGGGGCAGATCGATATTGTTTGTGACTTCTATGTTGGTCACCACCGTCATCAGGATTTTGTCCACTTCACCCTGAGGGGCCAGCAAGCCGGCATTCTGCAGGCGCTCGATCACATTGTCTTCCGCCTGCTGCTGCCATTCGCGCTGCGCCTGCAGTGGCGAAGCATCCTGCGCCGTGGGGCTCTCGTCCTTTACGCTCGAATCCACCAGAACCTGCGTGAGTTCGTCTTCTTTGTTGTTCTTTTTCAGGTCATAGCCCCAGATGCGGGTCTGTGCCTTGAAGGCCATCTTGTCCTTCGAACCCGAGCTGAAGTCGCCTTCTTCACTGTAGATGTAGGCCGGCACCCAGTAGCCGGGAATCAGATTCAGGCGCCAGCTATCCATGTGGAAGAACTGCGCATTGCGGGGCCGGGGAGCGTACGTGCCGTTGAGCCGGACGATGTTGTAATCCTGGTCTTCCACCCAGATGCGGCCCAGAAAGCGTCCCTTGCCCGCGCTCTTCTTGGGGGTCACGTCGAACACGATGCAGCGCACGTCGCCTTGAAACTCGCGGTGCACATACCTGAAATCGTAGTGGGCGCGGTCAAAATCATCGCGGTCAGCGAAGATCATCCAGGAAAAGCCGATGGGCTTGTATTCGAATTTGAACAGTTTCGTGACTCCGCCCAGCATGCGGCTCTGAAAACTCGACTCGCCCGAAAGATAATCCTGCCGATCCACTGAATCGCTCAGGTCCAGGCGGCCGAAAAAGTAGTGGTCCTGCTTGGGCGACGGCCCCATCTGCTGATCAAGCTGCAAATTCTGCAGATAGGTTTCTACCAGCGGGGTGCGCGCCTCCAGGAAAGTGATGAGTGCATGCTCGCGTTCAATGGCGCGATCCACCACCTGGTCCATGGTGGTGGGCGCGGCCGCGGCAGGCATCGGAGCCGGAGGCGCGGGCGTGCTGGTCGCGGGAGGCGGAGTGTTCTGCAAGGCAGCCGGGTTCGGCTGCGCCGGCGGCATCTCGGCCGGCGCGGGCGACGCGGGTGCTGTCGTCTGCTGTGCCAGCGCGCTGAAACCGAGCAGCAGGGAAGCGGTGAGCGTCCATTTCCAAGTACGCATGACTAATTCCTCTCTGTCGCGCCTAATACGCCAACTGGAAAACCACATGCACAATCGCGGTCGAATCGATTGGCTGGTTGTAATGCTGGGCAGGCTTGAACCGGATCTTGTTGGCAGCCGAAACCGCAGCCTCGTCCAGGCCGTGACCCATTCCCCGCACAACGCGATTCACGTGCAACCGCCCGTTTGCTCCGAAGAGTACTTCCAATAATACTTCACCTTGCAACCTGAGCTGTCGAGCTTCCTCAGTGTAGACCGGATTGGGCTTGGAGATGATTTCCACAGGTGTCGTCGCGGGTCCTGTCTCCGCCTGCTGTGCCCGAATTGGACCCTGGCTGACCTGCTGGGCTGCGAAGCCCGCGGTCTGCACCGTGGCGCCCCGCCCGTTACTGCGGCCATCGCCCTGTCCGGCTTGTGCAATCCCGTTGCCGAAACCGGCGCTTGCAACCGTGCCCTTGATACCTTTGGTCCCGCCCGCTCCGTTGCCGCTTCCCCCTCCTGGCGGCAGATCGAACGAACCGGTGCTGGCCGCCACCAGATGCGCGTTGGGCTTGCCTTGTCCCGGAATGCCATTGGGGTCCCCAAAACCCCCCGTCTGAACCTTCTGGATCGGAGCGTTTACCGTCGGAGTCGCCGAACTCCCGAACTCGCCGGTATGCACGATCAACGTCGGCCGCGCTCCCCCCGTGACCAGCTTCGCCACCGCAGGCGTGAAATGGTTGACCTCGATCTTGGGCGCCGCCACCTCCGGCTGCTGTGGCCGCGGGACACGAACTTCCCGCGGTACGGTCAGCCTGGGAGCGTCAAACACCGGTGCTTTGGGCAGCAGCTTGACCTTCAAGATGTGCTCCGGAGGCTTCACCTTCAGCGGCTGGGCACCCAGCCGCAACTCATGCGCCAGCAGTTGCTGCTGTGCGGATCACGCCAGTTCGCGGAAGGCGATGTGCAGCATCGGCGGCATCTGCCCGTGGGCCGCGGCGTGCGCACGCATTGTTCGGACGATTATCTGTGGCTGCCGCTGGTTGCAAGTCGTTACGTTCTGGGTACCGGCCATGCCGCGGTGCTGGATGAGTCGCTGCATTTCCTCGAGGTCGTGCTGGTTCCCCCCGGCGAAGACTCCTACTACGATCTGCCCGGCCAATCCGCAGATGTCGCCAGCCTGTACCAGCATTGCGTACGCGCCATTCAGCACGGCCTCAGATTCGGCGATCGCGGCCTGCCGCTGATGGGCTCCGGTGACTGGAACGACGGCATGAACCTGGTTGGGCTGCAAGGCAAGGGCCAAAGCGTCTGGCTGGGATTTTTCCTGTGCGATGTGCTGAAACAGTTTGCCAAGTCGCGCGCCTGTATGGTGACCCCGACTTTGCCGCGTTGTGCGATACAGAAGCCGGCAAGCTCGGCCAGAACATCGAGGAAAACGCCCTGGATGGCGCGGTGGTATCGCCGCGCCTACTTCGACGATGGCACACCGCTGGGTTCTGCCAGCAATACCGAGTGCCAGATTGATTCCATCTCGCAAAGCTGGGCCGTACTGTCCGGTGCAGGCGATGCCCAGCGCTCACGCAGCGCCATGGATGCGGTATAGAGTGCCGGCGTGCGGCCTGACGCGGGGCTGATCCAGTTGCTCGATCCGCCCTTCGACAATTCCGAGCTGGACCCCGGCTATATCCGCGGCTACGTGCCGGGCGTGCGCGAAAACGGCGGCCAGTACACCCATAGCGCGATCTGGACCGCACTCGGCGTTTGCCGCGCTGGGCGACAGCAGTCGGGCATGGACGCTGGCAAGCATGATCAACCCGCTCAACCACGCCCAGGATGCGGCCGGGATGGCGACCTACAAGGTTGAACCCTATGTCATCGCAGCCGACGTTTACTCGGTGTCACCCCATGTCGGCCGCGGCGGATGGAGCTGGTACACAGGATCGGCGGGATGGATGTACCGGCTGATCGTGGAATCGCTGCTGGGCCTGAGACTAGCCGTGGACAAACTGCATTTTGCCCCGTGCCTGCCTGCAACGTGGCAGACGTTCAGGATGCACTACCGCTATCGTGAAACGGTCTACCACATCGAAGTCTTGCAAACGCGCGACCGGATGGGCGCAACCAGCGTGTCGCTGGATGGCGCAGTGCAACATGACAATAGCATCCCGTTGATTGACGATCACCAGGAACACAGCGTCGAGGTAAAAGTATATGCCGAACGTGGCTAAGCAAATCTCTTATACTGATTTCGGATTGAAACAGCGGCTGCATTTCACCCACGTCGTTATATCGACCGATTATTGAGACTTTGTGGCAACCAGTGACTTACTGCGGCACCAGATCATTAAAAGTCTCCTGGTACAGCACCCTGAAAAAGTTGCGGATGCCGCAATCAGCTTATGGGAGCAGATGGCGACCCAGATGATTTCCATCGTTGGTGAAGGTGGTTTTAATTCACTTTTCGCGAGAAGTGATCTTACCCCTGTTTTCCGTATCGCTTAGCTGCAATGTCGTGCTGTTGCATGGTACGACGCACGCGTTCCTTGCCCACGCGGATGCCTCGATACTGCAATTCTCGCCACATTCTGGGGCTGCCGTATCCCGCTCACACTCCGGCGCGGATGTGGGTCAGCAAGGCAGTAGGGCCGATGCGGGTAACATCGGCGGTGGCAGACTGCCTTGACCGGCGACGGTGTGCGTAATTCACTGACGCTGACGCCCAACACATCACAGCTACGGCAGATCGGCCAATGGCCTGTATTGCGGGCAATCCAGGCGTACTTCACAGCAGCTCCATCAAGACAGCACGGATTAGATGATTTTGCGACGGGCGCGCGTGACCAGACTCACCAAACCCAGACCAGCCAGCATCAAGGCGTAGGTTTCGGGTTCAGGCACAGCGGCCACGGCGAAAGTGCACGCCCCCAGCCGATCCAGTAGCGTTACCAGCGATATTCACGTGGTAATTACCGGAACCGAGCAATGCGTTAAAGGTGACTGGCGCACTGCTGTTGGCAGCCTGCGTTGCACCCGCAATCCAGGAATTGCTGGCGTCAAAACAGGTTGGCGCTAAGGTTCTGAATGTCATACAGGCTCAGGCTACCAAGATTCAGCACCAGTTG